>CAVTAL010000006.1:5000-167533 GCA_963732635.1 uncultured Alphaproteobacteria bacterium | reverse complement strand
CGTGGCCGATGCCATACTTGTCGGCGACCTTCTGCGTCTCGTCCAGACGGCGGCTCATCAGCGACACCACCTCGACGCCGTCGATCAGCTTGATCGCGTCGAGATGCTTGATGCCGAAAGCGCCGGCACCGGCCAGCGCCACCTTGATGGTCTTAGACATTAAGTGTTCTCCAGGATCAGATGGCCGACGGACGTATTCGACGCCGGCACGTGGGTAAGCGGTGCACGACCTTCGGGTCGCCCGGGTGGCCGGCGACGTCGGCCATGGCACCGCGCGCGATCAGCCACATCACGAGTTCGATGCCTTCGGAGCCGGCCTCGCGCACGTACTCGATGTGCGACACGCGCGACAAGCCATAAGGGTCGGCGATCAGCCGGTCGAGGAAGCGGTTGTCCCATGCCGCGTTGATGAGGCCGGCGCGCGGGCCCTGCAGCTGGTGGCTCATGCCGCCGGTGCCCCAGATCTGAACCTTCAGCGGCTTGTCGAAGGTCTCGACCGCCTTGCGGATCGCCTGCCCCAGCATGAAGCAGCGGCGGCCCGATGGCACCGGATACTGCACCACGTTGACCGCGAACGGGATCACCGGGCACGGCCACGCCTTCGGGCTGGCCGCACATCAGCGACAGCGGCACGGTGAGGCCGTGGTCGACATCCATGTTGTTGACGATGGTGAGATCGAAGTCGTCCTGGATCACCGACGAAGCGATGTGCGACGCAAGCTCCGGATGGCCGATCACGGTCGGCACCGGGCGCGCACCGTAGCCCTCGTCGGCCGGCTTGAACGAGGCAGCGCAGCCAATCGCGAAAGTCGGAATCAGCTCGAGGCTGAAGGCCGTGGCGTGATCGTTGAAGACCAGAATGATCACGTCCGGCTTGTTCTCGGCCAGCCATTTCTTCGATGGCTCGTAGCCGGCGAATAGCGGCTTCCAATAGTCCTCGCCCGACTTGCCGAGGTCGAGGGCGGCGCCGATCGCCGGCACGTGGCTCGTGTAGACAGATGCGGTGATACGGGCCATGTCACTTCTGCTCCCTGAGTGCCTTGCCGGCAGCGCCTTGCGGCTGATTTTGCGGCTGTGCGTCGCCGTTCTCGCCGAGGTGTCGGTTGCCCTCGATCGAGCGGCCACCGGCGAGCATCATGTTGCGATATTCTTCCTCGGTCATGCCGGTCATCGAGCCCGCCATCTGCTGGAAGCTTTTTCCGTCCGTGGCGCCAATTTTGGCCAGGAAGTAGATATTGCCGCCGAGTGAAATGCAGCGATTGAGATCACGCGCCAGCACGGCGAGCTTTTGATCCTCCGTCATCGGCCATTCGTCGAGATAGGCGCGTTCGTTGGCTTTGAAGCGGGTGCGGTTGTCCGCTTTCATCAGCGACATGCAGAACTGATTGAGGTGGTAGCCTTTGCGCGACTGTTCGGCGTCGAAGATCGTCGTACCGGGTATGTCGAGGTAGGATTTTCCGTTGCTCATTTGGTTTCCTCCGGCCAGTAAAGTCGCATGGGATTATCGACCAGCAGCTTGCGCTGAAGCTCCGGCGTCGCTGCTATGTGCGGGATGAAATCGACCAGCAGGCCGTCGTCCGGCATGTGGTTTTTCAGGTTCGGGTGCGGCCAGTCGGTGCCCCACAGCACACGGGTCGGGAAATTTTCCACGATGCGGCGGGCAAAGGGGATCACGTCACGGTAGGCATTCTGTTCGCCATTGAGCGCCGGCGGGCCACCAACCGACAGCCGCTCGGGACACGACACTTTCGACCACACGTTCGGATGCTGCGTCATGAACCTCTCAAACAGCGCGAACTCGGGGCCATCGATCGGTTTCGTTACGTCCGGGCGGCCCATATGATCGACGACGACAGTGGTCGGCAGCGTCGTGAAGAAGTCCCACAGCTCCGGCAGATCGACCGCCTCGAAGTAGATCACCACGTGCCAGCCGAGCTTGGAGATGCGGCCGGCGATCTCCATCAGCTCGTCCTTCGGCGTGAAGTCGACGAGCCGCTTGACGAAGTTAAAGCGCACGCCGCGCACGCCGGCCTCGTGCATCTCTTCGAGTTCCCGATCGGTGACCGAGCGCTTGACGGTCGCGACACCGCGCGCCTTGCCGTTCGAATGCAGCAAGCAATCGACCATCGCGCGGTTGTCGGCGCCGTGGCAGGTCGCCTGCACCACGACGTTGCGGGCAAACCCCAAGTGATCGCGCAGCGCATAGAGCTGTCGCTTCGAGGCATCGCACGGCGTGTACTTGCGCTCGGGCGCGAACGGGAATTCATCGCCCGGACCGAACACATGGCAATGGGCGTCGACGCTACCCGCCGGCACCTTGAATTTCGGCTTCGAGGGGCCTGCGTACCAGTCGAGCCAGCCCGGCGTTTTTTCGAATTTCGCAACCATCTCTCAATCCTTAGGATTTAACGCGAGCGAGAATGCGATCGGCCTCGACGCGCCAATCGGCGCTACGGGCGAATTCCTTGCTGCCCCTCTTTCCGAACAATCCTTGGTCGGCGAGGTCGGCGACCCATTGCTGGCGCTCGGCGGTGCCCGATGCCGACCACGGCTCAAGCCCGATCTCGCGACCGTTTCGGCGACCTCGCGCACTTCTTCCGAACGGCGGCGGCCGTGCTCGATGACGCGCTGGAAGAAATAGGCGCCCTGTCTTTCCCAATCGATCGACGGGAAAGTTTCCTGCAGCGACGCGATCACTGCATCCTCGACGCCATAAGCACGCGCGGTGGTGAAGCTCTCGATCACCATGGCTTCGAGGCCCTTGATCATGATCGAACGACACATCTTGGTGGCCGACGCGACACCGAGCTTGTCGCTGGCGACCTTCGACGCGAAGCCCAGCGCGTTGATCAACGGCGCGAGTTCGGCAGCACCTGAGCCGCCGAGCAACAACGGCACCTTGATCCGATAGGGCGGGATCGACGTCATCACCGCGCCCTCGACGTAGCGGCCATGGGCGCCGTCGATCAACTTGGCGGCGCGTTGCTTGGCACCGGGCGAGGCAGAATTGAAATCGAGGAACCACGTACCTTGTCGCACCGCCGGCGCGCAGAATTTGGCGACCGGCACCGCCTGGCTCGCGGTTACCGCCGAGACGATGAAGTCGGCGAGGCTCGCGAGTTCGACATGCGAGGCAGCGAGCTTCACGCCGATCGTCGCGGCATGATCAACGAGCGCTGACGCGGCAGCCGTGCCGAGCTTCACGTCATAGGCGCTGACCTTGACGCCTTGCTGGCGCAGGTCCTCCGCCAAGATCCGTCCGACCTCGCCATAGCCGACGAGGCCCATATGCCAGCGCTGGGGGGCGGTGGTCATGGGCACAGGCCCTCGCGATCAATCTCGCAATTGGCCCACCACTCTCTCCCACCCAAGGCCGTCATTCCCGCGTCGTGCGAATGCGCGCGAAGCGCGACGGCGGGAACCCAGACGAGCATCCGCAGCTTCACTGGTTGTGGAAGTGCGAGAATGTTGTCGGATATGTGTAGGGCCGCTGACATCGGTTGTGCTGAAACCTGACTGGGTCCCCGCCTTCGCGGGGATGACGTCTCTGGGTATGTGGTGGCGCGAACCTTTAATCGATATACTTCAAGCCGGCTTTGGCCAGCGGCTCGCGCATCTTGTACATGTCGAGGCCGAGTATGCCGGACGCCAATTGCGCCCGCTTGTCGCCCTCGTTGGCCTCGCGGGCGGCGGCGGCGTCGGCTGCGATTTTCGCGTTAGCCGCCGGCACGATGACGATGCCATCGGCGTCGGCGATCACAACGTCGCCGGGGTTCACTGCCGCGCCGGCACACACGACCGGAATATTGACCGAACCGAGCGTCGCCTTCACCGTACCTTGCGCGCTGATCGCCCGCGAGAACACCGGGAACTTCATCTCGGTGAGGTCGGCCACATCACGCACGCCGCCGTCGATGATGAGCCCGACCGCGCCACGCGCCCGGAAGCTCGTCGCCAGCAGGTCGCCGAAGAAGCCGCCGGTGTTGTCCTCCGTGCAGGCAGCAATGACGACGTCGCCCGGCTGCAATTGCTCGGCGACGACATGCATCATCCAGTTGTCGCCGGGCTGCAAGAGCACGGTGACCGCCGGACCGCAGATCCGCGCGGTCGGGTAAATCGGCCGCATGTAGGGCTTCATCAGGCCGACGCGTCCCATCGCCTCATGGATGGTGGCGACGCCGAACTTTGCGAGCCGCGCGACTTCCGCCTTGTCGGCGCGCACGATGTTGCGCTTGACGATGCCGAGGTTGTTCATCGGAGGGGCCATATTATTTACCTTTCGCTTTGAGAGCGGTGTCGAGGCGCGAGAATACGCGGCGGGCGTTACCCTCGTAGACCTTCTTTTTGTCTACCGCCGACAGGATGTTCGAGGCTTCGATGTAGCGTTTGGTGTCGTCGTAATAGAAACCGGTTTCCGGATCGATGCCGCGCACCGCGCCGATCATCTCGGAAGCAAACAGGATGTTGTCGACCGGGATCACCTTGGTCAACAGATCGATACCCGGCTGATGATAGACGCAGGTGTCGAAGTAGATGTTGTTGAGCAGGTGATCCTTCAACAGCGGCTTCTTCAATTCCTGGGCGAGGCCGCGGAAGCGGCCCCAGTGATAGGGCACCGCGCCGCCGCCATGCGGAATGAGGAACTTGAGCTTCGGGAAATCCTTGAACAGGTCCGAGGTCAGGCACTGCATGAAGGCGGTGGTGTCGGCATTGAGGTAGTGCGCACCGGTGGTGTGGAAGCAGGCGTTGCAGCTGGTCGAGACGTGGATCATCGCCGGGATATCGTACTCGATCATCTTCTCATAGATCGGGTACCAGCTCTTGTCGCTGATCGGCGGCGACGTCCAGTGACCGCCCGACGGATCGGGGTTGAGGTTGATGCCGACGTTGCCGTAGTCCTTGACGCACTTTTCCAGCTCGGGAATGCAGGTCTTCGGATCGACGCCCGGCGACTGCGGCAGCATGGCGGCGGGAATGAAGCTGTCCGGGAACAGCGTCGACACCCGGTAGCACAGCTCGTTGCAGATCGCGGCCCAGGTCGAGGACACTTGGAAGTCGCCGATGTGGTGCGCCATGAAACTCGCGCGCGGCGAGAAGATCGTCAGGTCGGAACCGCGCTCCTGCATCTTCTTCAGCTGGTTGTCGATAATCGACTGGCGCAGTTCGTCGTCGCTGATCTTGAGTTCCGAGACCTTCGGCTTCTGCGACGGGTCCTTGATGCCGGCGATCTGGCGGTTGCGCCAATCCTCCAGCGCCTTCGGTGCGGTGGTGTAGTGACCGTGCACGTCGATGATCACGTGATTTCCTCCAATGGTATACTTTTCGTTGTCGTGCGGCGCCGCTGTGATCCGTCGCCTGGCTTGCAGCTCGTAGGTTGGGTCAAGCCCAATTGTCGCGACCCAGACGTCCACGGGTGGTGCTCGAAGATGTTGGGTCGCGCTTCGCTTTACCCAACCTACGTCCTACTTGTCTCGCCCCTTCCACACCGCGCCCGGGATCATGGCTTCGCCCTTCATCAACAGCCGGGCGGTGCGCAGCAGGGCGGCGCGGGTAACGGTTTGCGGGTTCTTAGGATCGACCTCGATCTCGACGCTGAATTCGCCGGTCGGATGCTCGACCGAGATTTTCTTGACGTTGCCCTTCGGCACCTCCGCGATGCCTTGCGTCACCGAACCTTCGAGCACGCAGGCGGTCGCGACCGTCACTGCCGCCAGCACGCCGATCGCATCGTGACAGACGTGCGGGATGAAGCTGCGGGTCGAGATGCTGCCGCCGGTCTTCGGTGCCGCAATCAACGTCATCTTCGGATAGTTCTTTTTCGTCACGTCGCCGAGCTGCATGGCGTGACCGCAGGCAATGCGCAGCTTCTCGATGCGGGCCTTCAACTCGACGTCGCCATTCAACTGCGCGACGGTCTCGTAGCCGGTGCGGCCGACGTCGCCCGCCTTGAACATGACGAGCGGCATGCCGTTGTCGATGCAGGTGACGCGAACGCCTTCGATCACGTCGACGACATTGCCGGTCGGCAGCAGGCCCGGCGCCACCGAGCCGGCGGTATCGAGGAAGTTGATGGTGATCGGCGCCGAAGAACCGGGCGCACCGTCGATGCGCGCGTCGCCGGCATATTCGACATGGCCGCCAGGTGTCAGCACGGTGATGTCGCACTGCATGTCGGTGTTGAGGGTGAGCACGCGCAGCGTCGTCGTATCGCCTTGCGCTTTCACCAGCCCGGTCTCGATCGCGAACGGCACCACGGCGGCGAGCATGTTGCCGCAGTTGGGCGTGGTGTCGACGGTGTCCTTGTCGGGCTGCAACTGGGCGAACAGGAAATCGAGATCGACGCCGGGCTTCGAGCCTTTCGAGACGATGCCGACCTTGCTGGTCAACGGGTGTGCGCCGCCGAGGCCGTCGATCTGCCGCCGGTCGGGCGAGCCCATGATCGCCAGCAGCACCTTGTCACGGGTGGCAATGTCGGCCGGCAGGTCGCTCGCGTTGAAAAACGGCCCGCGCGAGGTGCCGCCGCGCATGAACAGGCAGGGAATGGCCGTTTGCATCGAAGCCCGAGCCTCACCAATCTTGGATGCCGTCAATCTGGCGGTCGAACCGTCGAACGGCTACCACCCACCGCCTATAACAGCTATTACATCGTGGCATGCGCGGGCATGCCGCGCTTTCATTCGAGCAATTCGCGCATCAGCACGGTCAGCAACTTCATGGTGTGCTGGGCCAGCGCCGTCGGCCGCTTCGCCGCCGAACCGACGAGGCACAACACGCTGACGATCTCGGGCTCGACCAGCCGGCGCATGACGAGTTCGCCGTTGCCGGCCAGCGCCGCGACACCGCTGGCGGTCAGCACCGCGTGGCCGTGACCAGCGCGCACCAGTTCGATAATCGAAGGAATACTCGACACCTCCCAGGCAATATCGAGCTTGACGCCGGCCAGCGCCGCCTGGGTCTCGAGCAGCCGCCGCATGGCATGTACCCGCTCGGGGACAATCAGCGGAAAGCGCGACAACTCCTTCATCGGCAGCGGCTGCGGCTCGGCGGCGCTGCGTTTGCCCTTCACTGCCGGGCTGACGAGGCCTAGCGCCTCATGCCGCAATGGTGTGATGTCGAGACCCGGCTGCGCCTCCGGGTTGTAAACGAGACCGACGTCGACGCGGCCACTCGTCACCCATTCGACGATGTGAGTCGAAAGGCCCTCGACCACCGCCAGCCGGGCGGTCGGCAATTCGCGCCGGAACCGCATAACAAAAGGCACGGTCAACAAACGGCCGATACTCGGCGTCAGCCCCACCGTCACCCGTCCGATCGGCTCGTCGCGACTGGCACCCAGGTCCTCGCGGGCATGCGCGACGAGTTGAAGGATGGCGACGCTATGATCGAACAACCGCTTGCCGGCCTCGGTCAAGGCGACACCACGGCCGTTGCGCAGGAACAGATATTCCTTCAACTCGCTCTCCAGCGCCCGCACCTGGCGGCTCAGCGCCGGCTGCGCCACGTCGAGAACACTGGCAGCCTTACTGAAGCTGCCGAGTTCGGCCACCTGGACGAAATACTCGAGCTGCTTGAGGTTCATGGCTCCTATTGCTCAAGGGAAACCAGGAGCCTGTCAACGCGCTGATTTTTGCCAAAGCCGCGCAATACCCGCCTTGACTTGGGCCGGGGCCTCCCGTATCAACCGACCGCCGGGGCTGTACCGCCGCCCTGAGCACGATTGGATTGCGGGAGTAGCTCAGCTGGTTAGAGCGCCGCCCTGTCACGGCGGAGGCCGCGGGTTCAAGTCCCGTCTCTCGCGCCATCCAATCCATTGTCGTCCTCCGCTTATCGGAATTGACGCCGTTCCCCCGGCTGCGGCACCGCGTCCGCTTGGCGATACCATCTATTTGGCTTCGCCCCGGTTGCATCGCGGCACGGGCTGGTTTACCCAACATGTGACCTGTGCACACCTAAAGCGCAGACGTGATCACACCGTTGAGATCCAGCATGACCGACGCCGCCTTCAATACCCTGCTGCTGCGCGACTACCTGCCGATCGTGATCTTTCTGGCCGTGGCGCTGGTGATCGGCGCGGCGCTGTTGGTAGCGCCATTCCTGATCGCGGTGCGCAATCCCGACCCTGAAAAGGTTTCGGCCTACGAGTGCGGCTTCAACGCCTTCGACGACGCCCGCATGAAGTTCGACGTCCGCTTCTATCTGGTGTCGATCCTGTTCATCATTTTCGATCTCGAAGTCGCCTTCCTGTTTCCCTGGGCCGCGGCGTTCAAGGACGTCGGCGTGTTCGGCTTCTGGTCGATGATGGCGTTCCTCGGCGTCCTCACCATCGGCTTCATCTACGAATGGAACAAAGGCGCGCTCGAATGGGATTGATCCTTCCCCCGCAGCCGGTCTTCGACAGACTGGCGGAGGGCGCCGGCACTGTCGTCGCGCCCGAATGATCCGTACTTCACCGGCATCTCGAACGAACTGGCCGACAAGGGCTTCCTGGTCACCACCACGGATGATCTCATCAACTGGGCCCGCACCGGCTCGCTGATGTGGATGACGTTCGGCCTCGCCTGCTGCGCCGTCGAAATGATGCAGGCGTCGATGCCGCGCTACGACGTCGAGCGCTTCGGCTTCGCGCCGCGCGCTTCGCCGCGCCAGTCGGACGTGATGATCGTCGCCGGCACGCTGACCAACAAGATGGCGCCCGCCCTGCGCAAGGTCTACGACCAGATGCCGGAGCCGCGCTACGTCATCTCGATGGGCTCCTGCGCCAACGGCGGCGGCTATTATCACTACAGCTACGCCGTGGTGCGCGGCTGCGATCGCATCGTGCCGGTCGACGTCTACGTGCCGGGCTGCCCGCCGACCGCCGAAGCCCTGCTCTACGGCATCCTGCTGCTGCAGAAGAAGATCCGCCGTACCGGCACCATCGAGCGGTAAAGCTTCGCCCATGAAAATGTCCGACATACCGTTCGGCACCACCGACTGGTCCCAGGTTCCGGAAACGCTGCATCCCGGCACCACCGGCCAGGCGACATGGCGGACGCAAAACTTCGGCGGCATTCGGGTGCGCATGGTCACCTACTCGCCCGGCTATCTTGCCGACCACTGGTGCAGCAAGGGGCACATTCTATTGTGCCTCGAAGGCGAGCTGACCACCGAGCTCGAAGACAGCCGCACTTTCGTACTTGAAGCCCGGCATGAGCTATCAGGTTGCCGACGGCGCCGAACCGCACCGCTCCCACACCACGGGCGGCGCCAAGCTATTCATCGTCGATTGAGGACTTGCCCGACATGGCTGCGATCTATCACCGAACTCGAAGCCAGCGCCAAAGCCGCGCTCGGCCCCGCGCTCGTCGCCAGCCACGATCGCCCATGGCGAACTGACGTTGACCGTCGGCCGCGCCGACATCACCGACGTGCTGACCAAGCTGCGCGACGACGACCGCTGCCAGTTCGAGATCCTGATCGACATCTGCGGCGTCGATTATCCGGCGCGGCCGAACCGCTTCGACGTCGTCTACCACCTGCTGTCGGCGCGCAAGAACTGGCGCCTGCGCGTCAAGCTCGAAACCAACGAGGCCGACGCCGGTGGCGAGCGTCATTCCGGTCTATCCGGCCGCCAACTGGTTCGAGCGCGAAGCCTACGACATGTACGGCATCCTGTTCTCCGGCCACCCCGACCTGCGCCGCCTGCTCACCGACTACGGCTTCCAAGGCCATCCGCTGCGCAAGGACTTTCCCGCTCACCGGCCACGTCGAAGTGCGCTACGACGACGAAGCCAAGCGCGTCGTCTACGAGCCGGTGAAGCTGACTCAGGACTTCCGCTCGTTCGACTTCGAGAGCCCCTGGGAAGCGGCGAAGTACGTGCTGCCGGGGGATGAGAAAGCGGCGAAGCAGTGAAGCGAATCGGCGAGTCGCGAGTAGCGAATGTGAGTAGTCGCTTCAAACCCAGTGACGATGACGGATGCGGCGCACGTGCATAGCTACAAGGAGTCTGATGGTCTGGCAACATGGCGATCGCGCTCTGCTGTCAGCCTGCTATCGACTCGACTGCAGGATTTCCTGAAGGACGAGATTTATGGAATGACATCACAGATCCGTCGTGCTTCGCGTTGTCGATACGCGGCCAACATCGCCGAGGGCTATGGCGAGGGAACAGCACACGGCTCATTCAGTTCAGTTCCTACGCGATCGCTCAAGGCTCGGTCAAGGAACTCGAAACGCACCTGATGCTCGCTGAGCGAGATTGGGCTAGCGAACGACTGCGGTCGCATCGAGTGCACACTGACGCTAGCCGATGGGATCGGCACGGATGCTCCGGCGCTTTGATCGAACGCTCGACTTGCAATGTAACAAGCTCGGAGATGCCTGAATGACCGATTGCCGACTCGCCGACTCGCCACTGCGCTACTCCCTATTCGCCACTTCTACGGACCCCTCACAATGGCCGAAACCGAAATCCGCAATTTCAACATCAACTTCGGCCCGCAGCATCCGGCGGCGCACGGGGTGCTGCGGCTGGTGCTGGAGCTCGACGGCGAGGTGGTCGAGCGCGTCGACCCGCACGTCGGCTTGCTGCATCGCGGCACCGAGAAGCTGATCGAGCACAAGACCTACCTGCAGGCGATCGGCTACTTCGACCGGCTCGACTACGTCGCGCCGATGAACCAGGAGCACGCCTTCTGCCTCGCCGCCGAAAAGCTGATCGGCCTTGAGGTGCCCTATCGCGGCCAGCTGATCCGGGTGCTCTATTCCGAGATCGGCCGCATTCTCTCGCACCTCCTCAATGTCACGACGCAGGCGATGGACGTCGGCGCGCTGACCCCGCCGCTGTGGGGCTTCGAAGAGCGCGAAAAGCTGATGGTGTTCTACGAGCGCGCTTCTGGCAGCCGCATGCACGCCAAGTACTTCCGCATCGGCGGCGTCCATCAGGATCTGCCGGAGCAACTGATCCGCGACATCGACGCGTGGTGCGACCCGTTCCTGAACGTCGTCGCCGACATCGACAAGCTTTTGACTGGCAACCGCATCTTCAAGCAGCGCAACGTCGACATCGGCGTGATGAGCCTCGACGAGTGCTTCGCCTGGGGCTTCTCCGGCGTCAACCTGCGCAGCGCCGGTGCCGCCTGGGACCTGCGCAAGTCGCAGCCCTATGAGTGCTATGCCGAGATGGATTTCGACATTCCGATCGGCAAGAACGGCGACTGCTACGATCGCTATCGTCATGCGCATGCAGGAAATGCGCGAGAGCGTGAAGATCATGCGCCAGTGCTGCAAGAAGCTGCTGTCGGCGGAAGGCCAGGGTCCGGTGTCGGCGACCAATTCGAAGGTCGTGCCGCCGAAGCGCGCCGAGATGAAGCGCTCGATGGAAGCGTTGATCCACCACTTCAAACTCTACACCGAGGGCTTCCATGTGCCCGAGGGCGAGGTCTACGCCTGCGTCGAAGCGCCGAAGGGCGAGTTCGGCGTTTATCTGGTGTCGGACGGTTCGAACAAGCCCTACCGCTGCAAGATCCGCGCTCCCGGCTTCCCGCATCTCGCCGCCATGGACCACATCAATCGCGGCCACATGCTGGCCGACGTCAGCGCCATCATCGGTTCCCTCGACATCGTGTTCGGGGAGATCGACCGCTAATGCCCAACACCGACACCCTCCCCGCCTGCCCGAAGTGCAACTGCGAGTACACCTACCAGGACGGCGCGTTGCTGATCTGTCCGGAGTGTGCGCACGAGTGGAGTGCGGGTACTGCAAGCGCCAGCGCCGACGACGATGACGGCCCGCGTGTCATCAAGGATGCGATGGGCAACGTGCTCGCCGATGGCGACAGCGTGACGGTGATCAAGGACCTGAAGGTCAAGGGCTCGTCGTCGGTCGTCAAGGTCGGCACCAAGGTGCGCAACATCCGTCTCGTCGACGGCGTCGCCGGCCACGACATCGACTGCAAGATCGACGGCATCGGCCCGATGCAGCTGAAGTCCGAGTTCGTCCGCAAGGCTTGAGGGCGGGATTGTTCCGGGACTTGCTCCGGGTACAAACATCTCACGCTGTCATCCCGGGGCTTGTCCCCGGGACCCATCGCGCCAAGACGCGTGAGCGCCGACTACGTGGCAGCATGGGTCCCGGCAATGAATGCGGGATGACACCAGTTATCTGCTTGGCTCTGTGCCAACGTCGAATCGCCCCGGAGGCACGTGACCCGAAAGCGCCAAATGGCACTTGACCGGCACCGAAGCATCGTCGAATCTATCGGCCATGGACTATTCGAAGATCATCACGATTGAACCAGGCAAGCGCAGCGGGAAACCGTGCATTCGCGGGCTTCGCATCACTGTGTATGATGTACTGGAATATCTGGCGTCCGGCATGACGCCCGAGGAAATCGTCGCTGACTTTCCCGACCTGACGATCGAAGATATTCGGGCCTGCTTGGCATTTGCAGCTGACTGCGAGCGCCGCCTTGTCGGTGCGCCGTTCGCGTGAGGCTACTGTTTGACCAGAACCTGTCGCACAGGCTGGTCCCTCGTATCGTCGATGTTTTTGCCGGGTCCGCTCACGTGCGAGACCTTGGTATGGCGGTCGCGTCTTTATCCTCGCAGCCTCGAAGGTGGATCGGTGAATGAACGTCCCGCCAACTTGACGAAGCAGCAGGCCAATCTGGCCATGTTGCCTTTATCGAGGCCCATTGGGAGCGCATGAGTAAGCCTGAGGAACTTGGGATACTGCTGGTATGTGCAGCTAATTCAATGACGGCTGGTCAGCCGATGGCGCAATGATTCCTACTGCGATGATGCGGTTGATAAAGCGCTTTCGGGCAAAGCCGATGCTCGAATACGATGTGACTCGGGCCCGCATGTGCCACATAGCCTTGACGGTCGAATATCGCTGGGCGCAACGACGCGACCATCGCGAAATCACCAACGCCTCCAACCCTACTTCGGCAGCACCGGCGCTTCGGCCTTTGGCCGCTTGGGCTCGCCCGTGTCGGAGAAGCTGTTGAACACGAGATCGGGCGAGGCGGTGTTGTGCTGCGAGGGCGTCAGGCGCCCGGCCCAGATGTCGGTGGCGGTGGCGCGGTCGAACTTCATGATGTTGTCCTCGCGCCAGCTCTTGGCGCCTTTTTCGCGCACTGCGATGCGCGCGACGTCGTTGTTGAATTCCGTGATATACATTGAACGCATCATCGCGAACGGCCGCCCGTCGATGGGCTTGTCGAAGGCGACATCAAGCGCCAAGCGATTGCTGTCGGCCTTGGCGATCTTCAATGTCGCCGAACCGCCGCGCTCGAAGGCAAGCGTGAAGGTGCGGGCCTTCGGGTCGAACACGACTTCCTTGAACTTGACGATCGGCCGGCCTTCTTCTTCCACTGGTCCGATCAGGAATGACGAGCCGTAGGACGTCGCGCGCATGCCGGCCGGCGTCATCGGCCGCGGCCGCCAATAGCCGTCTTGCGGATAGAGCACCAGCACCTCCTCGGCGCCGTCGTTACGCAGCAGCCAGACTTGAATGAGATGCAGGCCGGTCTCGACGCGATTGCCAATGCGCACCGGCACAGTCGCCGGCCGCCAGAAGGTCGGGAACGTGTAGCCGACCACCCACAATTCGATGTCTTCGTAGAACGTGGTACGTCGCGGCGGCGTCGGCGCCTTGAATGCCGGGTCGGCCGACATATCGCAAGCCGTCCAGTCGGCTTCGAAGCTGTCGCGCGCCAGCATGCCGACGTAGACCGGATGCGCCGCCTCGATGCGGAAACTCCTGACCTTGTTGTTCGTGAAGCTGAGCGCGACGTTGTCCTTCTCGGCGCACAACACCGGCTCGCTCTTGTTGACGACGTCGACGGCGAGGCCATCGAGCGATGCAGCACCAGCAGGCACAACAGCCAGTAGGCAGGAGATCAGCAGTAGCGCGAGGCGCATCGAGTGGGCTTTCCGTCTTGGGGCATATTGCGAAGGCGTGTGATATCCCGTGTCTTACACGTAAGATGCGGTCGAGGTCACGCGGCCTGATGAAGTGGAAGCGAAGTTGATCGAACGACCACACCAACCTGCGGCGACCTTGCGGCTGTCCTGTGGCCGACGGTTCAGCTATGCGACCTATGGCGCGGCTGACGGGCATCCGGTGATCGCGCTGCATGGCACGCCGGGATCGCACTTGAAATTTCGCGGCGCGACCGAAGCGGCCATTGCCCATCGCTTGAAGCTGATCGCGCTCGATCGCTGGTCCTACGGCAACACCGATGCACCGTCGAAGCCGAGCCTCGCGGGCTTCGCCGCCGACGTCGATGAGATCGCCGATCAGTTGAAGCTCGACCGGTTCGCGGTGCTCGGCATTTCCGGTGGCGGACCATATGCGGCGGCGGTGGCGGCAAGCCTCGGCTACCGCGTGACGGCATCGGCGTTGGTGTCGCCAGTCGGTCCGATTGCAGGCGTTACGCCACGACCAAAGCTCGGCATCTATCATCATACTGCGTTTCGGATTTTGCCGCGAATGCCGGGCGCACTGCCGGTCGCGTTCGGCCTGCTGCGACAGGTGGCGAAACGATCACCGCTGCGCGCAACTCAAATTGCAGCCGGCCGCGCGCGCGGCGCCGACCGGATGATGGCGCGTGATGCCGATTTCGCGATCAATCTCGGCAACACGTTTGCCGAAGGCTTGTCGTCGAGCGCACGCGGACCGGTGATCGACATGAGGATTTTCAGCCGGCCCTGGCATATCAACTTGGCGGCGACGATTGCACCGAGCCAAGTCTGGATTGGCGACCAGGACCGCAACGTACCGCTGGCGGCAGTCGAAGCGCTGCTCGCTGCGTTCGCCGATGCGCCGGCAAGACGTTCAGTTATCAGATTATCTGATAGCGGTCATTTCTGGATTGCGCACAACTTCGCGAGCGTGCTCGGCTGGATTGCCAGCGCGAACCGTTGACCGATCAGGCCGGCGCGCGCCAGTTCAAGCCCGCGACCCAATCGCGAAACATCGACTGATAGGACGCCGTTTGTGGCCTCGAAACCACCAGTGCGCGCTGAGGCGAAGCTGCGGTCCATGCTGTCGCGACGGATGGGCTCCACTGCAGCTTCGGAGCGGGGGACGGAGCGTCGTCGGGGCGGTCGTCCGGAGTTGCCATTGCAAAGCCAGCGGCTCGTGCCGCAGTTGCCAGTCTATCCGAGCCGCTCGACCAATTCTTAAGCATCGACCGCACCTTCCGAACGCTGCCGATCTGATAACTCGATCGCCCGCTGCAGCGTTAACTGTACCCACGATTTACTTAACGGTGCCTAAATGTCTCACGTCAACCACGTTTTGACAATATGCCACTTCACAATTGTTGCAATAAATCCATGCTGCACGGCAGCAACCGGGCATCGCGGCGCAGCATTGATGCCCTCGGGTGCGCCGGAAAACTTATCCACGCTGACGTTGGCTGTGTTATACTAGAATTGCTCACGCGCGCGCGAGTACTTCCATAACATAACCAAGCATTCGCCAATTTTTATAATTTGCCGCATTGCTTTTCGAATTGACAGCGCGACGCTCTTCGGGTACTAATACTGTATAACGCAGAAATTGTGTGAGCCGCAATGAGGCCACACCAAAGCGCATCACCGCTTATCCTGCGCCACATCGACAAAACCGGACATTTCAACTTGCTCAGTCGCAACAACGGACCAATAGCGCCGCCGCGCGACTGGGACGCGCTCAAGCGCGCCTACGAAGCGCCCGGTGCCGACCCGATCCAGGTCGCCGCCACCAACAACATCACACTAACGACGCTGCAGCGCTACGCCAGGGACAGAGCCTGGTCCCGCAACAGCACGGCACCGTCCTCGCCGGCCGATGGCAGAGCCACTGGCCCACCCGTGCGGGTCAGCGTCCGGCCCGGCGCGCTGATTAGGCGCCTGCGCACCACTGTCATCTTGAAACTGGAGCAACTCGAAATGGACATTCTGGCGAGCGGCGCCCTGTCGCCGACCGATCACGAACGGCACTCGCGCGCGATCGGAACCTTGGTCAAGGCAGCGGAGATCGTCGATGACAACAGCCGCGCCGAACCCGGCACTGGACCCCACGCCGGACGCGGCGCCACCGGAAAGCCTTTCGGCGCACCCGAAACAGCCGGCGACAACGAGGACAAGGTGCGCCGCGAGCTTGCGGCAAGAATTAAGCGACTGCGCGAGCGGCTCAGCCGCTGACGTCGACCGTCGGCTCGAGGAAATCCTGGGCGCGTTGCCCAAGGAGGAGCTCGCGAGCCTGCTCGGCGATTGGCCGGTTTGGGCGCGTGACGACCAGCTGCCACCGCCAATCGCGGGCGATGGCTGGCGCACTTGGCTGATCCTCGGCGGCAGAGGTGCCGGCAAGACCCGCGCTGGTGCCGAATGGGTGCGCGCGCTGGCGCTCGGCCACGGTTACGCCACAGCTACGCCGGCACGCCGCATCGCCCTCGTCGCCGAGACCCACCACGACGCCCGCAGCGTCATGGTCGAGGGCGTCTCCGGGCTACTGTCGGTGCACACCGACGCCGACCGGCCGACCTTCGAGCCGTCGAACAGCCGGCTGATCTGGCCGAACGGCGCGATCGCCCAACTGTTCTCGGGCGAGGACCCGGAAGCCCTGCGCGGACCGCAGTTCGACGCCGCCTGGTGCGACGAACTCGCCAAGTGGCGCCGCGCCGAAGCCACCTGGGACATGCTGCAGTTCGCGCTCCGGCTCGGCCCGAACCCGCGCCAGCTGGTGACCACGACACCGCGCAACATACCGCTGCTGGCGAAGTTGCTAGCCGACCCGATGACGGTGACGACGCGGGCGGCGACCGCCGCCAACGCGGAAAACCTAGCGGCGTCTTTCATGACCGAGATGCGGCGGCGCTATGCCGGTACCGCGCTTGGCCGACAGGAACTCGACGGCGAAATCATCACCGAACTTGCCGGCGCGCTGTGGCGTCCCGACTGGCTAGACGAGGGCCGCATCTCGACCGCTCCAGAACTTGGCCGCATCGTCGTCGCGCTAGACCCGCCGGTGACGGCGACCCAATCGTCCGACGCCTGCGGCATTGTCGTCGCGGGTCTAGGCGAGAACGGTCGCGGCTATGTGCTTGCCGATCGCACCATCCAAGGTCGCATGCCGCACGAATGGGCGCGCGCCGCGATCGCCGCCTATCACGATTTCCGGGCCGACCGCATCGTCGCCGAGGCCAACCAGGGCGGCGAAATGGTGGTGTCGGTGCTGCGTCAGGTCGACGCCACGGTGCCGATCACCAAAGTCAACGCGACGCGCGGCAAGTATTTGCGGGCCGAGCCGGTCGCCGCCCTCTACGCCGAGGGTCGCGTCGCCCATGTCGGCCGCTTCGACCAGCTTGAGGCACAGATGTGTGCGTTCGGCGCCGACGGCGCCGGCAGTCGCAGCCCCGACCGGCTCGACGCGCTGGTCTGGGCCCTGACCGACTTGATGCTGACGACCACGCCAAGGCCCGGCATGCGGATGCTGTGAGGGTTGCACAAAGCCATTGATCCTTTAGCTGACGCTCTGAGCACCTCCAACATCGGAGTGCCCCGTGCGGCCTCCCCCGTGCTGTCATCCTCGGGCTTGGCCCGAGGACCCATCCTGCAACCGGTTCTGAAGCCGCAGACGTATTCCGCTGCCAGAGCAAACGCCATCTGGCAAAGTCGCAACTGCTGAACCTTGGGTCCTCGGCACAAGGCCGAGGATGACACCTGTGGTGTGGCAGCCATCCCCTCCCGCTTTCTCCTCAGGGAGAGAGCAAAGCACCGAGGACATCAAATGCAAACACCGAACGCCGAGCCCGCGCGGCAGGGCGCGATGTCGCGCATGCTTGCGCGGCTGTTCGCTTCTCCCCGCCCAACGGCGGCGAAAGCCAGCGCCACCGCGTCGCTGGTATCACTCGAAAACTTGCGTCAGCCGGTGTGGAGTGGGCGCGACTACGCGAGCTTCGCCCGCGAAGGCATGATGCAGAACCCGGTCGCTTATCGCTGCGTCAGGATGATCGCCGAGGCCACCGCCTCGGTGCCGCTGCTGCTCTACGACGGCGACAGCGAAGTCAGCCAACACACGATCCTAGACTTGCTGGCGAGACCGGCGCCCGGCCGCACCAAGGTCGACCTGATCGAGGGCCTGGTCGGCTTTCTGCTGGTGTCGGGCAATGCCTACATCGAGGCGGTGGCGATCGGCGGCGAGGTCCGCGAGTTGTACGCACTGCGCCCCGACCGCATCCAGATCATTCCCGGCGCCGACGGCTGGGCCGATGCCTACCGTTACACCGCCGGTGGGCAGAGCCTCACGCTGGCCGGCGAAGCAATCGCCGGCGTGCCGCGCATCCTGCACTTGCGCCAGTTCCACCCGCTCGACGACCACTACGGCCTGTCACCGATCGAAGCGGCGGCGACCGCGATCGACATCCACAACGAGGCGGCGCGCTGGAACAAGGCGCTGCTCGACAACTCCGCGAGGCCCTCCGGCGCGTTGGTCTACGGCTCCGGCGAGACAATGACGCCGGTCCAGTTCGACCGTCTGAAGCGCGAGCTCGAGGACACCTTCCAGGGCGCGCGCAACGCCGGCCGGCCGCTGCTGCTCGAAGGCGGCCTCGACTGGAAGGCGATGAGTTTGTCGCCGCGCGACATGGACTTCATTTCGCTGAAACAGATGGCCGCCCGCGACATCGCATTGGCGCTTGGCGTGCCGCCGCTACTGCTCGGCCTGCCGGGCGACAATACGTACTCGAACTACAGCGAGGCCAACCGATCGTTCTGGCGGCAGACGGTCATTCCGCTGGCGACGCGAACCGCCAAGGCGCTGTCGAACTGGCTGCTGGCTGATGACGCAATCCACCTCGAACTGCGTCCCGACCTCGACAACCTCGACGCCCTGGCGCCCGACCGCGAGGCGCTGTGGGCACGGCTCGACGGCGCGAGCTTCCTGACCCAGGACGAAAAGCGCGCCGCGGCGGGATATGGGCCGGCGGGAGCGACCATCGCCAAGTTCAATCCGCACCACGACGAAGCCGGCCGCTTCACCTTCGCACCGGATGGCGGCGTCACTCCAATCGCAGCGCCACCGCGAATTCCTAAGGGACCGTCGGCGCCGGCACCGAAACAACCTCCGGCTGCCCAGCCCTCAACATCACCAGCGGCCAAGCCACCCGACTTCCTCGCCAAGCGCCCTGGCCAAGGATCGTTGACGGGCAAACTGGACGGCCTTACGCCTGCGGAGCAAAACTTCGCCAAGGAGTTGCGGGACCTCGGTAAGAACGTCGAGATCGTGCCCACTGGTGCAGGCCGCACACCGGACTTCAAGATAGATGGCAAGCCCTACGAACTCAAGACCGTGTCGGGGGTCGGCAGAACTGACGCCGACGGTTTATCGAGTGCCATATCCAACAGGATCATGAACGGACGTGGACAAGCCGGCGACATCATCGTCGATGCCAGACAGCAGGCCGGAATGACGTTGGAGGCGGCGGAGCAAGCTGCTAAGCGCGCATTTGGTGCGGACCTCCGCAGCGGAATACAATCAATAACCATCCTGACCCCGAGCGGCAATCTTTCGATCCCCAGGAGATAATGTCATGGCGCGCAAACCCAGCAAAGAAGAGCTCAAGAACCGAATTTTACCGCACGTACGACACCACGCCAACAATGCGGCATGCATTCTGCTTTGGAAAGGCTACCTCGCGGCAATGATGGAATGGGGCATCATCGAACCCAATGACTACCACGAATTGAATGGTATGCTTGGGGACACTGAAGAAGATCTGCGTCGCGAATTATTTTTGGGGTATCCTGGCCAATATGAATAGGGGCTTGCGATATCTCAAATCGTATCGCCGGTGACCCACCGACAATACGTATTCGAACTACGGCGAGGCCAACCGATCGTTCTGGCGGCAGACGGTCATTCCGCTGGCGACGCGAACCGACAAGGCGCTGTCGAACTGGCTGCTGGCTGATGACGCAATCCACCTCGAACTGCGTCCCGACCTCGACGCCCTGGCGCCCGACCGCGAAGCGCCGTCCGAGCAGTCATCCGACGTCTGACGCCTGATACCGGCCCGCGAAAATATTGACCGCTTCGTCGGGTAGAGCCCAATTGCGAGACCCGACGCGACTGGCACCGCTCGGGGAATGTCGGCTCTCGCAAGCGGGCTCTAGCCGACCTACGGGACTGCGCATGAATTGCGTAGGTTATTGGTTTCGCGGTTTGGTATGACAACTGAACTCCGCCGACTTCTCCCACCCTCGCACCTTCACTGGCGCGGGGCCGATACCGTTCGGCTTTCGCCTGACAACACGAGGATACCAGCCCGCATGCACAGATCGCTCAGCGCCCCCGTCGAACGGGCGGCGGAGGTGAAGTTTCACGCCCTCGACGTCCGCCAGGTGTCGCTCGACGGCACCTTCGAGGGTTATGCCAGCATCTTCAATCGCCGCGATCTCGGTGGCGACGTTGTGCTGCCCGGCGCCTTCAAGGCGAGCCTCAAGGCACGCGGAACCGGCGGCGTGCGGATGCTGTTCCAGCACGATCCGGCGCAACCGATCGGCGTGTGGGAACGGCTCTACGAAGATGCCCGCGGCCTCTATGCGCGCGGCCGGTTGACGACCGAAGTCGCCAAGGCGCGCGAGGTTCTGGCCTTGATGCGCTCGCGCGCCATCGACGGCCTGTCGATCGGCTTCCGCGCCGTCAAGGGCCGTCGCGACAGTCGCAGCGGCAGCAGCGGCCGTGCACTCGCCGAAATCGACCTGTGGGAAATCTCGGTCGTCACCTTCCCGATGCTGCCCGAGGCGCGCGTCACGAGCGTCAAGGCATCCGCCTTCGCCGGCACCACGCCGACGGAACGAGAATTCGAACGCTGGCTCACGCAGGACGCTGGGTTCACGCGAACGGAGGCCCGCGCGGTGATGCGCGACGGGCTGACGGGGCTCAAGACCTTGCGCGATGCGAGGCAGGCCTCGGGCTGGCAGACGCGGCTAGCAGCCCAGATGGCGACGGCGGCCCACCTGCTGCGCCAACCACCCTCCAACCGAACCATTTCCACCTACAGATGAGGAACTCCATGCTGAAAGACCAACAGATTGAAGTGAAGGCCAGCGTCGACATCAATGCGCAGTATGATGATCTCATGCGCGCATTCGAGCAGTTCAAGGAAACCAACGACGAGCGCTTGGGCGAAGTCGAACGCAAGACCGGTGCCGACGTCGTCACCACCGACCGCCTGCAGCGCATCGAGGACGCGATGGACGGCCATCGCCGCGCGCTCGACGAGATGGCGCTGAAGGCACAGCGGCCGCAGCTCGGCGGCTCCGCGCGTTCAGGCGCGAGCCTGCAGCACAAGGCGGCGTTCGACGGCTACATCCGCACCGGCGAGATCCGTTCGCTGCGGTCGCTCGAGGAGAAGGCGCTATCGGTCGGCTCCAGTGCCGACGGCGGCTATACCGTGCCGCCGGAAATCGAGGCCGGTATCAACCGGGCGGTGCGCACGCTGTCGCCGATCCGTGGCATCTCCGGCGTCCGCCAGGTGTCGTCGAACGTCTACAACAAACCGTTCATGATCTCGGGTCCTGCCACCGGCTGGGTCGGCGAGACCGCCGCACGGCCGGAAACCGCGAGCCCCCAGTTGGCCTCGCTCGCCTTCCCGACCATGGAACTCTACGCCATGCCGTCGGCGACGCAGGCGCTGCTCGACGACAGCGCCGTCAACATCGACCAGTGGATTGCCGACGAAGTCCGCATCGCCTTCGCCGACCAGGAAGGCACCGCCTTCGTCACCGGCGACGGCGTCAACAAGCCGAAGGGCTTCCTCGGCTACACCAAGGTCGCCAACGCGTCGTGGACCTGGGGCAACTCGGGCTACCTCGCGACCGGCGTCGCCGGCGGCTTCCCGGCCGCCACGCCGACCGACAAGCTGATCGACCTCACCTTCGCGGTGAAGGCCGGCTATCGCGCCAACGGCACCTTCACCATGAACCGGGCGACGCAGGGTGCGATCCGCAAGTTCAAGGACAGCAACGGCAACTACATCTGGCAGCCGCCGTCAAAGGCCGGCGAGATGCCGCTGCTGCTCGGCTATCCGGTCGCCGAATGCGAGGACATGCCGAACATCGCCACCGACAGCTTCTCGGTGGCGTTCGGCGACTTCGAGCGCGGCTACCTGATCGTCGATCGGGTCGGCGTGCGCATCCTGCGTGATCCGTACTCGGCCAAACCCTACGTGCTGTTCTATACGACCAAGCGCGTCGGTGGCGGCATCCAGGACTTCGATGCCATCAAACTGCTGAAGTTCGGTTTGGTTTGATTTGATCGCTCACGCCGGCTGTTCGCGCTGCGCGCGGCCGGCTCCGCGAGGGCGGCGCTCGCGCCGGGCACCCTTGGTGCCTCGGCCTTGTGACCGGAAGCAAGTGAGCGCTTTCTTCCCCTCTCCCCCGCCGCTTCGGGGGAGAGGGCAGAGGCCGGCTTTTTGCCGGCCGAGGGTGAGGGGCGGGTGCCTGCTCCATACCTGCTGTCGCCCAACCTTCTTCCCCTGTTTACGAGGTTCCACCCATGTCACTCACGATGACGGGCGCGCCGGCGCTCGAGCCGGTTTCGCTTGCCGAAGCCAAGGCGCACCTGCGCGTCGACGCGGCCACGGAAGACACTTTCATCGCCAGTCTGATCACCACCTCGCGATTGCAGGTCGAGGCGATCCTCGGCCTCGCACTCATCCAGCAGAGCTGGACCTGGCGTTTCGATGCCTGGCCGCGCAATGCTGTCGAGTTGCCGATGCGGCCACTCATCGGCGTCGCTTCCGTCCGTATCCAGAATAGCGATCTGTCGTTCACGACGGTCACGGCGGCGAACTACATCCTCGACCCGCAGGGCCCGCCGCCGAGGCTCGTACCCGTGAATACCGGATTCCCAAAGCCCGGCGTCGCGGCACTTGGCATCGAGATCCAATTCTCAGCCGGCTTCGGCGTCGCCGCGACCGACGTGCCGGCACCGTTGCGGCAGGCGATCCTGCTGCTCACCGCGCACTGGTATGAAAACCGCGAGCCGGTGATCGCCGGGGCGACCGCCGCGACCTTCCCCGATGCCGTCATCGGCCTCATCGAACCCTATCGGATGCGCCGGCTATGAAATTGCAACCGACCGGCGCATTGCGCCGCCGCCTCACGCTTGAAACTCCGGTCCGCAGCGGTGACGAAGCGGCCGCCGCCGCGCAGACCTGGAGCAGCCTGGGCGGCGTATGGGCCGCCGTCATGCCCCGCTCGCTGAGCGAAATCGTCACCGCCGACGGCCAGGCGGCGCGCGTCAGCCACGAGATCGAGATCCGCTGGCGCAGCGACATCACCGCCGCCATGCGGTTCCGCGACGGCGCCACGATCTACGCAATTCACGGCGTACACGAACGCGACGCGCATCGCCGACGGCTGGTGTGCCTCGCCGAGGAGCTGGCGCCATGAAGCTTGCCGTTCGCGTACTAGGTCTCGGCCGCCGCATCGCCGACGCGCAGGTCGCGCGTCTTGCCGAGCAGGCAGCGCGCAGCACACCTGCCGCGCCGCCAGCCGCCCCCGTTCAGCCGTCCAACGAACCGCCGAGGTAGACCATGCCATCGTCAAGCTGGGCGCTGCAGAAAGCCCTCCATGCCCAACTCATCGCCGATGCCGGGCTCAATGCCGTGCTCGGTGGCCCGCGCATCTACGACGACGTGCCGCGCTCGCCGACGTTCCCCTATGTCACCTATGGCGGCAGCACGGTGCGCGACTGGTCAACCGGCACCGACGACGGCCACGAGCACGCCATCACCCTGCATGCATGGAGCCGCGGTGCCGGTCGCAAGCCGGCGCACGAACTGCTGGGCGCGCTCGAGGCCGCGCTCGACCAACAGCCGCTCGCCCTCGACGGTCACCGCCTGATTTCCATTCGCCACGAGTTCTCCGACGTGCGCCGCGAGGCCGACGGTGAAACCTGGCACGGCATCCTGCGCCTGCGCGCGGTGACCGAGGCTCTTTAGTTGCACGCGCCGACACGCGTTCCGCGAGCCGGCCGCCATGTGCGGGCCACCGCCGTTCGAACGGTGCTTAGGCTTCAGACTGCCACCGTCTGGCAGACACTTCCCTCTCCCCGCCACTTCGCGGGGAGAGGGCAGAGGTCGGCCTCGTTTGGCCGGCCGAGGGTGAGGGGCGGCTGCTCGCTCCACACCTGTGGCTGCCCCTCACCCTAACCCTCTCCCCGTACGCGCCAAGAGCGCCTCGGGGAGAGGGGCTTCCACCGCGCCCTCTCCCCTTCCCCCTCAACTTGCGAGACACCACCATGGCTGCACAAAAAGGCAAGGACCTGCTGCTCAAGATCGACGACGGCGGGGCGGGCTTCATTACCGTCGCCGGACTACGCGCGCGCACGCTCGCGTTCAACGCCGAGGCCGTCGACATCACCAACCAGGACTCGGCCGGTCAATGGCGCGAGTTGCTGGCCGGCGCCTCGGTGCGCACCGCGCGGGTGACCGGTTCCGGCATCTTCAAGGATGCGACGTCCGATGCCGCGATCCGGCAGGCGTTCTTCGACGGCGTCATCAAGACCTGGCAGATCGTCATTCCGGCATTCGGTGTCGTTCAGGGCGCGTTCCAGATTTCTTCGCTCGAATTCACCGGCAAGCACGATGGCGAGATCGGTTTCGACATCGCGCTCGAAAGTGCCGCCGACCTCACCTTCACCGCGATCTGAGGAGCACGCCAGACATGGCAAACCGCCACCGTGGCGAGATCGACGCGCGTTTCGACGGCGTCGCCTACAAGCTGTGCCTGACGCTCGGCGCGCTGGCCGAACTCGAATCTGCCTTCGGTGATGCAGACATGCTGGCGCTCGCCAAGCGTTTCGAAAGCGGCCGGCTGAAGGCCTCCGATGCGGTCAGCATCATTGCCGCCGGACTACGCGGCGCTGGTCACGACATTACCGACGAGGCGGTGGCGCGCATGCAGTCAGAAGGCGGCGCGGCTGGCTTCGTCGCCGTGGTCGCACGCCTGTTGCAGGCGACATTCGGCGCGACCGGCGATCACGCATCGTCCCCGGAGGTGGGCGCGCCGGCCCCTTTCCCTGGGACGAAGTGATGGCGGCCGGCTTCGGCATCCTTCGACTATCACCCGCCACACTGTGGTCGATGACACCGCGCGAATTCGCCGCCGCCGTCGGCTGGTTGACGCCTGCCGAGGCGAGGCCATCGCGCTTTGACCTCAGCCAACTGATGACGAGATTTCCCGACCATCCGTAGGGCGCAATAGCGTCTTCGCGTATTGCGCCGGCGGAACTCACCGCACCCGCGGAATGGCGCAATACGCTTCGCTATTGCGCCCTACGACGCCACGCTTGAACCCACTCCCCAGGACCGCCATGAACACACCCGTCGAAACCTGGACCGTCGCCATCGATGCCGACACTGGCCCGTTGCAGCAAGAACTGGCGAACGCCACCAAGTATGGCCGACAATTCGGCACCGCCCTGACCAACGCCTTCACCGGCCTCGTGGTCAAGGGCCGCAGCTTGAGCGATACGATCGATACGCTCGCAATGTCGCTGAGCCGCATCGCGCTTGGCGCCGCCTTCAAGCCACTCGAACAAGGCCTCGGCCAGGCGTTTTCCGGCTTGCTGTCAGGCAGCAGCATGGCCTTCGCCAATGGCGGCGTGTTCCAGGGCGGCCTGCCGGTACCGTTCGCGGCGGGCGGCGTGATCTCAAGCCCGATCGCGTTCCCACTCGGCGGCGCCAAGACCGGCATCGCCGGCGAACGCGGCGCCGAGGCGATCATGCCGCTCGCTCGCGGCCCCGACGGACGGCTCGGCGTCAAGGCCGACACCGGCGGCAACGCGCGACCGATCGTCTTCAACATCACGACGCCCGATGCCGACAGCTTCCGCCGCTCCGAGACACAAGTGGCGGCGATGCTGGCGCGCGCGGTGCAACTCGGCCAACGCAATCTGTGAGCGAGGACTACGATCATGGCCTTTCACGAGGTGCGCTTTCCGCTCGACATTTCGCGCGGCGCGGACGGTGGACCTGAGCGGCGCACCGATATCGTCGCGCTCGGCTCCGGCGCCGAGGAGCGCAACAGCCGCTGGGCAAACTCGCGTCGCAGCTGGAATGCCGGCTATGGCGCGCATTCACTCGATGCGCTGCACGCCATCATCGCGTTTTTCGAGGAACGGCGCGGGCGCCTGCATGGCTTTCGCTGGCGCGACGCCGCCGACTGGAAGTCGTGCGCGCCGCAAGGCACGCCCGGCAACCTCGACCAGGTGATCGGCACCGGCAATGGCAGCCTCGCTTCGTTTCAGCTGACCAAGACCTATGGCACGACCTATGCGCCGTGGACGCGGACCATCACCAAGCCGGTGGCCGGCACCGTGAAGGTCGCCGTCGCCGGCACGCCCAAGACGCTCGGCACACACTTCACGATCGATGTCACGACGGGCCTGGTCACATTCCTCACCGGCAACATTCCGACTGCGGGACAATCCATCAGCGCCGGCTTCGAGTTCGACTGCCCGGTACGCTTCGACACCGACAAGCTCGAGGTCAACGTCCAGGGCTTCCGGCATGGCGCCATTCCACACATCCCCGTCATCGAGGTCCGGCTATGAAGAGCCTACCGACCGGCCTGCAGGCCCATCTCGACAGCGGCGCCACGACGCTGTGCTGGTGCTGGCGGCTAACCCGCCGCGACGGCATCACGCTCGGCTTCACCGACCACGACCGCGATCTCACCTTCGACGGCACCACCTTCGAGGCCGCCGCCGGTTTCACCGCCACCGAGATCAAGGATGCGGTCGGCCTCGGCATCGACAATCTCGATGTCGAGGGCGCGCTACAATCTGGTCGTCTTGACGAAGCGCAGCTTTCGGGCGGTGCGTTCGACGATGCCCGCATCGAGATCTTCCGCGTCAACTGGCAGGACGTCAGTCAACGGCTGCTGATGCGCTACGGTTCGCTCGGCGAGGTCAAGCGAACCGGCGGCGCCTTCACGGCGGAAGTGCGCGGCCTCGCGCACTATCTCGGCCAGCCGAAGGGGCGGCTCTATCAGTACACCTGCGATGCCGACCTCGGCGATGCACGCTGCGGCGTGGCGTTGAGCAATCCGCTGTTGCGCGGCGACGGTATCGTCACCATTGCAGCCAGTGCGCGCGGCTTTGCGGCTTCCGGGCTCGACACCTTTGCCAACGGCTGGTTCGCGCGCGGCCTCCTGACCTTCACCAGCGGCGTCAATAACGGCCGCGACATGGAGGTCAAGTTGCATGATCTGAGCGCCGGCGTGGTGACGATCGAACTGTGGCAGGAACTCGCCGCCACCCCCGCAACCGGCGATTCCTTCACGATCACCGCCGGTTGCGACCGTCACCTGGCGACCTGTCGCGATCGGTTCGCCAATGTCGCGAATTTTCGCGGCTTCCCGCACATGCCGGGCAACGACTTCGTCACTTCGTTCGCACGGCAGGGGTGACAGCGATGCGCTTTACCCGCACGGATATCATCGCCGAGGCGCGCGGCTGGATCGGCACGCCCTATCACCATCAGGCGAGCCTCAATGGCGTCGGTGCCGATTGCCTCGGACTGGTGCGTGGCGTGTGGCGTTCGCTGCACGGACGTGATGCGGAATTGCCGCCCGCCTATTCGCGCGACTGGGCGGAGGCATCCGGCTGCGAGACGCTGCTTGCCGCCGCCGGCCGCCATCTCGAAGTGCGCACCACCGACGCCATGTTGCCCGGCGACATTCTCATATTTCGCTTTCGCGCCGATGTGCCAGCCAAACATGCCGGCATTCTGGCTACACCGACGACCTTCGTGCACGCCATGGAGGGGGCTGCTGCCTGCGAGGTGCCACTCGGGCACTGGTGGCGGCGGCGCATCGCCGGCGTATTCGCCTTCCCCGGCGTCATCGACTGAAGCTCAGCCCAAGGAATTCGCATGGCAACGCTCGCTCTCGCCGCGGCTGGCGCCGCCGCCGGCTCCGCCTTGCTACCGACCGGCCTGTCGCTGCTCGGCGCAACCATCAGTGGCGCAACCATCGGCGCCCAGGTCGGCGCTTTGGCCGGCTCTTATGTCGACCAGGCGCTGTTCGGCCCGTCGGGGCAATCGCGCAACGTCGCAGGACCGCGACTGTCCGACCTGCGGGTCACGACCTCGACCGAAGGCGCACCGATCCCGCGCGTCTATGGCCGCGCCCGCATCGGCGGACAGGTGATCTGGGCGACCGAATTCGAGGAGGAAATCGTCACCACGGAAGCCGGCGGCGGCGGCAAGGGTGGCGGCTCGGGCGGCGGCACGGTCACGCAGACCGACTATCGCTACTACGCCAATTTCGCGGTGGCGCTGGCCGAAGGCGCGATCGCCGGCATCGGCCGGATCTGGGCCGATGGCCAGGAACTCGATGTCTCCGGCATCACCTATCGGCTCTATCGCGGCAGTGAAACGCAAGCCGCCGACAGCCTGATCGCGGCCCGCCTGGGCGCCGATGCACTGGCCTATCGCGGCGTCGCCTACATCGTGTTCGAACGGTTGGCGCTGGCCCCATTCGGCAATCGGCTGCCGCAACTATCGTTCGAGGTGTTTCGCGGTGGCGATGCCTTCGCTTCGCTCGTCAAGGGCGTCGTGCTGATCCCGGGTTCGGGTGAGTTCTTCGCCGCGACATCCGCCGTCACGCGGATCGGTTTCGCCGGTGAACGGGTCGCGGAAAACGTCCACACCAGCACCGGCCTTGCCGACGCCATGGTGGCGCTCGATCAATTGCAGGCACAGGCGCCCAACGTCGGTGCGGTGTCACTGGTCGCCAGCTGGTTCGGCACCGATCTGCGTTGCGGTGTCTGCCAGATCCAGCCCAAGGTCGAGCGGGCGCAGAAGGAAACGGCGCCGTTCACCTGGGCGGTCGCCGGGCTGACGCGCGCTTCGGCGCCGGTCGTCAGTCAGTATCAAGGCCAGCCGGCCTATGGCGGCACACCATCCGACCAGACCATCGTCGACCAACTCCGCGAGTTGCACTCGCGCGGACTGAGCGTGACGCTGAACCCATTCATCCTGATGGATGTCGCGCAAGGCAACACGCTGCCCAATCCGCTCGACGGCAGTGCATCGCAACCGGCCTATCCCTGGCGCGGCCGCATCACCTGCGACCCGGCACCGGGACGCCCCGGCACGGCCGATAAAACCGCGGCCGCCGCAGCCCAACTGGCAAGCTTCATCGGCACGGCACTGCCGACGCACTTCGCGCTGAGCGGCGACAACGTGATCTATTCCGGGCCGGCCGAATGGTCATACCGGCGCTTCATCCTGCACTACGCCTGGCTCGCCAAGGCGGCCGGCAACCTGTCGGCATTCCTGATCGGCAGCGAACTGCGCGGGCTGACGACCCTGCGTTCGAATGCCTCCACCTTTCCGTTCGTCGCGGCACTCCAGCAGCTGGCCGCCGACGTCAAGACGGTGCTCGGGCCGACGGTGAAGGTCACCTATGCCGCCGACTGGTCGGAATACTTCGGCCATCAGCCGACCGATGGTAGTGGCGATGTCTACTTCCATCTCGATCCGCTGTGGGCATCGACCGCCATCGACGCCATCGGCATCGATCTCTACTGGCCGCTCGCCGACTGGCGCGACGGCGGCGATCACCTCGATCAGGCGGCGGGCATTCGCTCAATCCACGACCTCGCCTACCTGAAGGGCAACCTGACGGCCGGCGAAGGCTACGACTGGTACTATGACAGCGATGCGGCGCGCCGCACGCAGTCGCGCACGCCGATCACCGACAGCGCCGGCAAGCCCTGGGTGTTTCGCTACAAGGATCTGAAATCCTGGTGGCTCAATACCCACAAGCACCGGCCGGGCGGCATCGAGAGTGCGAGCACGACGGCGTGGGTACCGCAGTCGAAACCGGTGTGGTTCATGGAAGTCGGTTGCGGCGCGGTCGACAAGGCCGCCAATCAGCCGAACGCCTTCGTCGATGGCAAGAGCACCGAATCCGCTCTGCCGCATTTTTCGACCGGCCGCCGCGATGACCTGATGCAGCGGCGCTATCTTCAGGCACTGCTCGAAGCATTCGACCCGGCGAGCCCCGGCGCGGTCGCCGGTCTCAACCCGGTTTCGGCGGTGTACGGCGGTCGCATGGTCGCGATCGAGCGCACACATGTCTATGCCTGGGATCTGCGACCCTATCCGGCATTTCCGAGCGACACGGCGACTTGGGGCGACGGTGGCAACTGGCGTCTCGGCCATTGGCTCAACGGCCGCATCGCATCGATCGGTCTCGATGCGCTGGTCGCGCAGATCATGGGCGACTACGCCTTCGATGCGTTCGATGCCACCGCGCTCGCAGCACTGGTGCCCGGCTACGTGATCGACCGCATCATGGCGCCGCGCGACGCGCTGCAACCGCTGGAACTGGCATTCTTCTTCGACAGCCTGGAAAGCGGCGGTCAAATCAAGCTGCGCCATCGCGGCGCCAGCGACGCCGTCATCACCATCGACACCGATCTGGCCGTCGAATTGAAGCCGGACGTTTCGCCGATCACGCTGACGCGTGGTCAGGAAACCGATCTGCCGGCATCGGCCAAGATCAGCTTCGTTTCCAGCGAGGGCGATTATCGACAGGCGGTAGCCGAAGCCCGCCGCCTGACCGGCGCCAGCGGTCGTGTGGCGCAAGCCGACTTGCCGATCATCCTCGATCCGGATGCCGCCGCCGAGCTATCTGAAAGCTGGTTGTTCGAGGCCTGGGCGTCGCGCGAACGGGCGAGTTTCGCCCTGCCACCGAGCAGCCTCGCGATCGAGCCCGGCGACGCACTCGTTCTCGATGTCGCCGGCAAGCAGCGGCTGGTGCGGGTAACCGAGATCGGCGACCATGGCACCCGAACCGTCGAGGCGCGCGCTCTCGATCCGCGTGTCTACGCCCGCGCGGCGCAGCCACAGCGAACCGCTGCCCTGCCAGTCATCGTTCCAGCCGGCCAGCCGGAAGTGCTGTTGCTCGACTTGCCGATGCTGACCGGCGACGAGCCCGAATACGCCGGCTACGTCGTGGCGGCGCAATCGCCCTGGCCGGGAGCACTCGCGATCTATCGTTCACCCGATGTCACCGGCTTCACCTTGCAGGGCTTCGTCAACGCGACGAGCGCGCTCGGGGTTACGCTCGACCCGCTACCCGTCGGGCCGGAAGGGCGGATCGATCTAGCGACGCGATTGCGGGTCGTCTTGGCAAGTGGCGCGTCGGTGACTTCGGTGGCGCGCACGAAGCTGCTGTCAGGCGCCAACGTAGCGGTGGTGCGGACGCCGGCTAACGACTGGGAAGTGCTGCAATTCGAGAATGCGCAGCTGGTGGCGCCCAACACCTACGAGCTTTCCAATCTGCTGCGCGGGCAAGCCGGGACGGAAAGTGCCATGGCAGCCGGACCTGTCGCCGCCGGCGCGCCGTTCGTTATGCTGGGCACCGGCTTGACACGTCTCGACCTCGCGGCCGGCGATATCGGCCTGCCGCTAACCTGGCGAATCGGGCCTGCATCGCAGGATCTTGGCTCCGCTCATTATCTAGCGACGACACACGCCTTCCGTGGTCTCGGCACGCGGCCACTTAGCCCGGTGCATATCCGTGGCACCCGCTCAGCCGACGACCTCGCTATCACCTGGGTCAGGCGGACACGTTCCGGCGGCGACAGTTGGACAGCGGCGGAGGTGCCGTTGTTCGAAGCGAGCGAAGCCTACGAGATCGACATCATGGACGGCGCGACCGTCAAGCGTAGCCTCGCCGCGTCGACACCGAGTGCCATCTACACCGCCGCCCAGCAGATCGCCGACTTCGGCGCGCCGCAAGCGTCGGTGTCGGTGCGCGTATGCCAGATGAGCGCGGTATGGGGCCGAGGCGCCACGCGCTCAGCCGTGATCTGAAATTCAACCCACTTCAGGGAGCAAACCCATGCCGCAGCCGGCCTGGATGGAGCAGGCGTGGGCCGAGATTGGCCAGCGCGAGGTCAATGGCAGCACTGACAATCCGCGAATCCTGGATTTCTACCGCGCCGTCGGTCATCCCGACGCGACGCACGACGAAATTGCGTGGTGCGCGGCATTCGTCGGCGCGTCGCTGCAGCGAGCGGGATTGCTCAGCTCCAGGTCTTTAATGGCGCGCTCGTATCTGAACTGGGGTGAGACGCTCACCAAGGGCCGACTGGGGGCCGTCGCGGTGTTCTCGCGCGGTAGCGATCCCGTGGCCGGGCATGTCGCATTCTATCTCGACAGCGACGCAACCCGCATCTTCGTGCTCGGCGGCAATCAGGGCGATGCGGTCAGCGTCACCGCGATGGCGCGCGATCAATTGCTCGGCCTGCGCTGGCCCATCGAAACAGCGACAGCGGATCGCACCACCGAAACCAAGGCCTCGGTCGGCGCCGACCAATCGCTGTTCGATGTTGCGCTCGCCCACGTGCTCGACATGGAAGGCGGCTGGACCGAGGATCAGTACGATCCGGGCGGTCCGACGAACTTCGGCATCACGCTGGCGACCCTTGCGGCCCATCGCGGCATCGTGCTCGACGCCGCTTCCTTTGCCGGCCTGCGCCAGCAGTTGCGCGAAATCTCGAAGCCGGAAGTCCGCGCGATCTACTCAGCACGCTACTGGCGGCCATGCCGCGCCGAAGCTCTGGCACCGGCGGTCGCGCTGATGCACTTCGATGCCGCCGTCAATCACGGCGTCGGCACTGCTGCCCGCATGCTGCAGGAAGTCTCTGGCACCACCGTCGATGGCGAGATCGGCCCGGCGACACTGGCCGCCTGCGCCGGCATTCCAACCTCCACGATCCTGCAACGCTACGCCGAGGCAAGGCGCACCCGCTACCGCGCCCTCGGCCATTTCTGGCGATTCGGCCGCGGCTGGCTCGCCCGCGTCGACGCCACGCTGCGCACAGCCACCACGCTTGCAACCACTCAACCCAAGGGAGACACGACCATGACTAATACCAATGCTGCCCCGACCCCCGACGCAACTCCAGTCAAATGGTGGGGCGAGTTCGATGACCATGTGGGGCGCGCTGATTACCGCCGCCACCACCGTGGTTCCGGTTCTGGGACCGATCATTGGCCTCGACATCACCGGCGAAATGGTGCGCCAGTTGGGCACCCAGGGCATCCAGGTTGCCCAGGCCCTGGGCGGCCTCGCCGGCACGTTGATGACGATTTATGGCCGTGTTCGCGCTACGTCGCGCCTCAGTCTCAGGCCGGCACCCAGCCAGAGCTGAGCGGCGCGAATGCTGCATTGCACCATTCATGCTGCATTCAGGTGGCGCCGCATATCTTCATGTTCCAAACTAGTGGAACCGAACTCATGCGGCGCCTGATCACTATTGCCATCCTGGTAGGCGCCTCGGCGAGCACTCCGTCTATGGCTGACAACACCAAGTGCTTTGCCACCTGGACCGAGGCCGCGCCGATCGTGCGCCGGGAAGCCCTGGTTGCAGTCGAACAAATCTCACACCTCGCCCGCGCCTCTTTCAGCGGCGGCGAAGTGGTCAAGACGACATTATGCGAAGAGCGCGGCCGCTACGTCTATCGCCTCGTCGTGCGCGAACCGAAGGGCCAACTCAAGACCGTCAGCGTCGACGCCCGCAAGCCGTTCGCCAACTGAGCCCGATCAGGTTCCACAGAATGTCTGGTGCACCACTTGCTCGGGCCGCGGCGGTTCGGCGAAGCTAGCAGCGTCAGGTTGATCATCGTAGGGCCTAGCCAACACGGTCAATCAAGCGTTCGAACGGCGCGAAATCAGCTTTATCGACGGCTGCCCGGATGACCTCCTCGATCAGATGATTGCGCGGTATGAAAGCCGGGTTGACCAACCGCATGGCGTCGCGACGCGCGTTCGCCTGCTGGCCTTCGCCGGCAATACGTTCGCGCCATTTGACAGCCCACGCATCGAAAGCGGTCGGATCAGTGAACAACGCGCGCACCGGCTGATCATGTTCGGCGCCGAGCGCGGCATCGCCCAAGACGCCGGAACGTAAGCGTAAAATCGGCGTCGTTCGCGGCCATCCGCTCAAGCAGATCCTGCGCCAGTTCGAGATCGCCAGGACGAGCGTCGAGCAGGCCGAGCTTGCGCCTTAGCCCTGCTTCATAGGCTGTCTGGAATTGAGCGCCAAAGCCGGCCAGCGCCAATCTGCGCCTCGGCCACCGCCGCATCCTCGTTGTCATCAAGCAACGGCAACAACGTCTCGGCCAGACGCGCCAAGTTCCACTGCGCAATGCGCGGCTGATTGGCGTAGGCGTAGCGGCCATTCTGGTCGATCGAGCTATACACCATGCCCGGATGAAACGTGTCCATGAACGCGCACGGGCCGAAATCGATGGTCTCGCCGGCGATCGACATGTTGTCGGTGTTCATCACCCCGTGGATGAAGCCGACCAGCAGCCACTGCGCGATGAGCCCAGCTTGGCGCGCGATCACCGCGTCGAGCAGCGCGCGATAGCGGTTCGGCGCCAAAGTGGTTTGGGGATAGTGCCTGGCAATAACGTGATCGGCCAGTTCGCGCACGCCCTGCGTATCGCCACGCGCCGCGAAATACTGGAACGTTCCGACCCGGATGTGGCTTGCCGCCACCCGCGTCAGCACCGCTCCTGGTATCGGCGTTTCCCGCCAGACTTCCTCGCCCGTCAAAACCGCTGCAAGTGCCCGCGTCGTCGGAATCCCGAGTGCGGCGAACGCTTCGCTGACGATGTATTCCCGCAGCACCGGCCCCAGTGCCGCGCGGCCATCGCCACGCCTGGAAAACGGCGTCGGTCCCGAGCCCTTGAGCTGGATATCACGGCGCACGCCGCTGCGATCGACAACCTCCCCCAGAAGAATAGCCCGCCCATCACCCAACTGCGGCTGGAAATGGCCGAACTGGTGCCCGGCATAGGCGGCAGCCAACGGCTCGGCGCCACTCGGCACACGCGCGCCTGCCAATATCTCCACACCCTCGGGTGTCGATAGCCGCGCCGGCTCCAACCCCATTTGCCGCGCCAACGGTTCGTTGATGCGAATGAGACGCGGCGCCTTGACCGGCGTCGGCGGCAGCTTAGCGTAGAACCGCTCCGGCAATCGCGCGTAGCTGTTGTCGAAGGGGAAGATCGAAGTGGGTGCGTTCATGCACTACAAGTTGGGGCGGCGGGGCGACAAAGGCAAGCACCCGACGAAGCTCACGCCTTCAAATCCATCGCCGAGCGCAGACCGTCGGTCAGCATGTTGAAGGCGATCGAGGTGATGAAAATCATCACGCCGGGAAGCGCGCACAGCAGCGGCTGGGTATAGATCGCGGTGCGCAGCGTATTCAGCATCAAGCCCCACTCCGGCTCCGGCGGCTTCACGCCGAGCCCTAAGAACGACAAGCCCGAGGCCAAAATCATCGACACCGCGATCAGGCTCATGGCGTAGACCAGTATTGGCCCCAACACGTTGCCGAGCACATGATGGCGGATGATGGTCAGCGCATTGGCACCACTGGCGCGCGCCGCCTCGATGAAGTCGCGCGATCTGATTCCGGTCGTCACGCTTTCCGCCACGCGCGCGATCGGCGGGATGAACACGATCGTCAGCGACAATAGCCCGTTGGTGATGCCGGCGCCGAGCGCGCCCGACAGCGCGATCGCCAGCAGCACCGAGGGAAACGCGAAAAACACGTCGATGGTGCGCATCAAAATCGTATTGAGCCAGCCCCCCGCATAGCCCGCGATGACGCCGATGGCGCCGCCGATCAGCAGGGCGATGAACACCGGCGTCACTCCCATGAACAGCGACAACCGCGCGCCCATGATGAGCCGCGAAAGCATGTCGCGGCCAAGTTCGTCTGTGCCGAGGATGAAGCCTGGCGTACCCACCGGTTTCAGGCGGCGCAAGGTCATGCCCTTGTTGGGGTCGTCCGGCACCAGCCACGGCGCGAAAATCGCCATCAAGATCAGCCCCAGCACCACCGCCGCCGCAACCATCGCCACCGGATCTCGGCGGAAACGCATGGCGACCGTCCGCCAATAGCTCGGCGAACGAACAATCGGCTCGATCGAAATCGTTTGGGTTGAGGTCACGGTCATCAGCGCCGCTCCACCCGCGGATCAAGCGCGGTCTGCAGCACGTCGACCGCCAGATTGAGCGCGACAAAGAACAGCGCCAACACAAGAATTGTGCCCTGCAGCAGCGGCAGGTCACGCTGGAAGATCGCCGAGTTCAACAGGAAACCGGTGCCGGGCCACGAGAACACCGTCTCGATCAGGATCGAGCCACCCAGCAGATAACCGAGCTGGATGCCCATGACGGCGAGCGCGGTCGGCGCTGCGTTCTTGACAACGTGCCGGAAGATGCCGAGCCCGGTCATGCCTTTCGCGCGCAGCCCGACGATGAATTCCTGCGACATGATCTCCGCGACCAGCGCCCGCACGGTGCGCGCGATGATGCCCATCGGGATCACGCTCATGGTCAGCGCCGGCAGCACCAGATGGCGCATGTGCAGCCAATCCCAAGACCAGTCGCCCGAGCCGCCTGGACCGGCGCCGGTCGGTGGCAGCCACCCCAAAGTCGCCGAGAAGATGATCACCAGCACCATGCCGAGCCAATAATGCGGCACCGAAACACCAATCACCGAGATGGCGGAGGCGAGCTTATCGATCCAGGTGTCGCGGAAGGTGCCGGCGACGAAGCCGAAGAACGAGCCGAGGATGAAGCCGATGATGGTCGCTATGCTGGCCAGCATGAAGGTGTTGCCAACCGCCTTGATCACCTCGGTGGCAACCGGCCGGCTGCTAGCAACGGAAGTGCCGAGATCGCCATGCAGCGCCCGCCACACCCAGCGCAGGAATTGCTCCAGGTAGGGCCGATCGAAGCCGTACAACGTCATCAACTGCTGCTTCAGTTCGTTGCTGGCATCAGGTGGCAGCACGGAATCAAGCGGCGAACCCGGCGCGATGTGCACCAGGATGAAGCAGACGATCGCCACGCCGACGACGATCGGGATCGTGTAGATCAGCCTCTTGGCGAGGTAGAGGAGCATGTGGTGTTGCCGGTTCGCGTCGCTTCGCGAGCGGGGTGGCCGTAGGTTGGGTTAGGACGCATTATCGCGCCCGTAACCCAACAACTTCGACCACCCGTGGGATGTTGGGTTACGCTGCCCAAAAGGGCGCTAACCCAACCTACGATTCAAGGAAGCTGAGCCGCTACTTGGCTCCCCCACCCTATTCCATGCTCATGGTCGCCATGTCGATGAACCAGCTCTTCGGCTGCACCACGCCCTTGACCTTCGCGCTCATGGCGCGCGGGCCGACGTCGTGGGCCACCCACAGGAACGGCGCTTCCTCGACGATCTTGGCGTGCAGTTTCGCCAGCGCCGCGTCACGCGCCGTGCCGTCGAACGTGGTACGTGCGGCGGAGATCAAAGTGTCGAGTTCCGGCGACGTGAAGTAGCCCCAGTTGTTGGAAACCGGCGGCAACGTCTTCGACGACGTGAAGCGCACCATGGCGAAGAACGGGTCCATGGCGGCGAACGTAACGTTGGTTGCATGCGCCCCGCGCGAGGATGGGTCCTTGGCACCGGCGCGCCAGTTGTTGAACAGCGCGTTCCATTCGATCACGTCGAGTTCGACGTCGATGTAGCACTCCTTGAGCGCCTGCTGCAGGTACTCGTTCATGGGGATCGGCTGCATCTGGCCGGAGCCCGAAGCCGACGTGATGGTCTTGACCTTCATGCGCTTCGACGCGCTGAAACCGGCTTCCTCCATCAGCTTCTTGGCGGCGGCCAGATCATACTTGATGTCGAACTTGGGATTGCCCCACCACGGATGTCCTGGCGGCACTGTACCCTTCGGCACCTCCATGAAGCCGCCCAGCGCTTCCTTCAATTCCGCGCGATTGACGCACAGGTTGGCGGCATGGCGCACCCGCTTGTCGAGCCACGGCGAGCCCTCGGCGAACGAGAACTGCCACGGCCAGACATGCGGCTGCGCGTTCTGGTAGATGACAAAGCCCTTCGACTTGATCTGCGGCACGGCATCGGGCGCCGGAGCTTCGATCCAGTCGACCTGCCCCGATAGCAGCGCCGCTGTGCGGGCATTGGCCTCCGGCAACGGCAGCAAGATGACACGATCAATCTTGGTCGTGCGCTTTGGATCCCAGTAAGCGGCGTTCTTGACATATTCGACACGCTCACGCGGCGTGAACTTCGCCATCTTGAACGGGCCCGAACCCGAGGCGTCAGCCGCGAAGGCAGCCCAGGCCTGCTTCGCCCGATCAGCCGGATCGGTGACCGAGGCCAGCGCGTCATATTTCTTCTGCCAGTGCGCCGGCGATGCGATGAACAGGTTCGTCAAATTGATCGGCAGGAAGCTGTCCGGCTCCTTGGTGGTCAACTCAATGGTCAGGTCGTCAATCTTCTTGGCCGTTGCCAGCGTCGGCATGCGGCTGACGGTGACGCCGATCTGATCCGGCGCGAAATGCGGCGCTTCCTTTTTCAGAACCTTCTCGACATTCCAGACGATCGCATCAGCGGTCAGCGCCGAACCGTCGTGAAACTTGACGCCCGGCCGCAGCTTGAACGTCCACTTGGTCTTGTCGGTGGCGTCGACCGCCCATTCGGTCGCAAGGCCTGGAATCACGACACTGGCCTTGTCGGCCGATGACAGGTCCCAGTGCGTCAGCGCATCGAATAGCGGGATGCCGGTGAAGCGATTGCCTTCGAAGCCCTGGTCGGGCTGGCCGGTGGTCTTGGGGATATCCGCCGCCGTCATGCCGATGCGCAGGACTTTCTCCTGGGCATTGGCCGCCCCGGCAAACAAGCTGGCGACCGAGCACACGGCAACCGCGGCCCCAAGCAATCTCGACTTATTTCGCGTCATGAGTTCGTTCCTCGATTTCGAGAATTCACAGCCGGGGGCATGACCAGTCGTCTGCTAACCCGGCGAAATGCACCTCGAAGGAAGCACGTTCCCAGCGACTGCACAAGCATGCGGCAGCGCCCACGATCTAGGCACGACGCACGCCGATTGTGCAGATCAACGCCCGGCAGAAGCTCTCTCACCGGACAACTCGCACATCACTCCCGCCCGGCCCTCGCGGTGCTCGCCGGACCCTCGATGTCGCGCACCTTGACCGCGCCGCGTTCGCCGCCGACGGCAATGCGCCGTCCATTGCCGGAGAAGGCAACGGATTTCAGTCCAACCCCTTGTTCGCCGGCGGCCGAGAACAGCCGAAGCAAGTGCCCCCTGCGCGCATCCCAAAGCCGCAGCGCGCCATCCTCCCCGACCGACGCCAGCATCTCGCCCGATGGTGCGAACGCTATCGCATTGACGCGCCCACGATGGCCATTGAGCGTCGCCACATGGCGGTTGGATGCCGCCGACCACACCCGGATACTACCGTCCAGATCAGCCGAGGCGAGCAGCCGCCCGTCGCCCGAGAAATCCACCGCAGTCACGAAGTCCTTATGCCCTCTATAGGAGCGCACCAGGCTACCGGTCTCGACATTCCAAAGCCTGACAAATTTATCGGCGCCGCCAGATGCAACAAAGCCCTTGGCCGCCGAGAATGCCACCGCCTGGGCGGCACTCTCATGGCCTTCGAAAACTTCCCGTGGCGATGATGGCGACGCCGCATCCCAAACCACGACCGACCAATCATGACCGGCCGTCGCAATCCGCCCTTCGGAGCCTGCGAACGCAACCGACCAGATGCTGGCCTCGTTGCGCTTGAAGGTCGCCAATCGCTCGCCACGGTCGAGATCCCACAGGATCGCACTGCCATCGCCATGCCCGGTGACCGCCCGGCGCGAAAGAACCGCGAGCGAACTGATCGATGAGCCGGTGCCGGCGATACTGCGCTGCAGGGCGCCTGAACTGCCACTCCACACTTTCAAGGAACCATCGGCGCCGGCGGTAACGACCTGATCGCCGGCAAAGCCAACCCCAATCGTGCCGCCGGTATGCCCCCTGATGTCGAGGGTCGCCAGCGGTTCCAGCGCCGGCCGCGTCGTGCTTGAAGTCGGAACGACGCCGCGACGCATTTCCAGATTTGGCAGTCGATCACGCAATCCGAAAGTGGCGCTGGCTACTCCCGCACCGAGCAGCAGTACGACCGCGACCCGGCGACCAAAGTGGCCACGCCCCGCCCGCACGGGGCGGGGCCTTGGCATTGCCGCCGGCGCCTCGATCCGGGTCGGCGGTGGAGGTGGCTGCGGCGTCATAGCCGCCCTGGCCTTGAGCGGCCGGACCGGTTCGGGCTTCACCGCAAGCGGTTCGGGCTGCGCAGCCTGCACCGAGGGTGGCGGCGGCGGCGATGCGAGCTTTTCCGTCACAGGCTCGGTCGGCTGCGGCTGCGCCTTCTTCTTCAACCCCTCGAAAAAATCCAGGATCCCGCCCTTGGGGCCCGGTGCATCCGGTGGCGACGGTAGAATTTCAGTCGGCGGCAAAGCGACGGTTTTCGCCTTGGCCTTAGGCTTGGGTTCAGGCTTCGGCTGGATCTCCTCGCCGAGCCAGCTCTTCTTCGCGGGCTTCGGTTCCGGCGCCAGCAACTCGCCGCGCCACTCGACGACCGACTTCGGCCGCCGCTCGATATCGAGATCAAGCGCCCGATCGATCGCGGCCAGAAAGCGTGGCCGGTAGGAAGCGAGCGCCGCGTCCTTCGCCTTGATGTAGTCGTCCTTGACGATGCGCGACGGACTGTCGGGCGGCCGCTTGCCGGTGATGGCATGATAGAGCGTCGCGGCTAACGCGTAGAAATCGGTCCAAGGGCCCTGCCGCGCGCCGGTCTCGGCATATTGCTCGTAGGGGCTGTAGCCCGGCTTCACCAGCGCGCTGACGGTCCGCGAATGGCGGGCGATGTCGCCACGCGCCGAACCGAAATCGATCAGCACCGGTGAGCCATCCTTGCGCACCATGATATTGTCGGGCGCGATGTCGCGATGCAGGAACTCGGCCTTGTGGATCACCTCCAGCGCATCGAGCAGCGGCGCGACCAGCTTGTCGATCTCGGTCTGGCGAGGCGCGCGACCGAGCCCCTTAAGCCAGCCCTTAAGGCTTGCGCCCTGTTCGAACTGCAGCACCATGTAACCGGTATTGTTGGCCCGAAAGTAACGATACACGCGGCAAATATTGCGATGGTCGAAGCGGGCGAGCGTCTGCGCCTCCTCGATGAACCGGTCGAGGCCCCACTTGTAGTCACCGGCGCTGTCACTGGATCGCGGCACCGCACTCTGGTCGGCGCCACGGGCGGCGAAGTCCGACGGGAAATACTCCTTGATCGTGACCACGCGGGCGAGCGCGATTTCCTCGGCCAGATAGGTAATGCCGAATCCACCAGCACCCAGCACTCTTTCGATGCGGAAATCGCCGACCAGTTCCGTGCCCGGCGTCAGTGCCATGACATGCGTCATGGTCGGCACCGCCACGACCGATCGGCCGTGCGTTCCAAGCCCGAAACCATGGATCGTTGTAGCAACCCCACGTGTGCTCCCGACGAGCATGTTTGCCGTCCCAGACGCCATCACACGACAAATATGGCCAAAAATTGTGGCAGGAAGGCCGATTGGCCGCTGGCGGGGCGTTTTCGTGTCGATTGAGGCACGACTGGCCGATCCAGCTTCCAGGCTTCCGGGCCGAGGCAACTTGTGGCCTGCTCGAAACGGGTCTATAAAAAGTCGTTCGCACACGCTTCGATCAGCCGCGCCCGCACACCGGTTTCGCCTGCCGGGGCCTGCGTACGTAAAGTCCCACCGATGTCCTTCCTCGTTCTCGATCGTCTCACCAAGCGCTTCGGCGACCATGCCGCGGTCGACACCCTTTCTCTTGAGGTGGCGCAGGGCGAATTCGTGTCACTGCTCGGGCCATCCGGTTGCGGCAAGACGACGACGCTGCAGATGATCGCCGGTTTCGTCGCACCAACCTCGGGCGCGATCGAGCTTGAAGGCCGCGACCTGGTTGCCGTGCACCCGAGCAAGCGCGGTCTCGGCATCGTGTTCCAAAGCTACGCGCTGTTTCCTCATATGACCGTCGCCGCCAATGTGTCGTTTGGCCTTGAAATGCAGGGCGTCGGACGCACCGAGCGCGATCAACGGGTGACGGAAACATTGCACCTCGTCGGCCTTGACGGGTTTGCCGAACGCTATCCCCGCCGCATGTCCGGCGGCCAGCAGCAACGCGTGGCGCTGGCCCGCGCCCTTGTCATCAAGCCGCGCATCCTGCTGCTCGACGAGCCGCTCTCGAACCTCGACGCGAAACTTCGCGAGGAAATGCAGATCGAGTTGCGCCAGATCCAGCGGGCGAGCGGCACCACCACCATTCTCGTCACCCACGACCAAGGCGAGGCGATGGCCTTGTCGGATCGCGTCGTGGTCATGAACAAGGGCCGCGTCGAGCAGATCGCGGCACCGCATGCCGCCTATGAGCGGCCGGCGTCCGCGTTCGTGGCAAACTTCCTCGGCAAGACCAATGTGCTAGCAGCGGTGGGCGATCAGGCGGGCGTGCGCATTGGCGGCGGTCTTTGGCCGTCGACCACGAGCACGCGCGGCGCCATGCAGGCGACCATCCGGCCGGAGCGAGTCACCTTCACCGACGCTCGCGCTGACAGCCTCGCGGGCACGGTGAAGGCGCGAATTTTCCAGGGCAATCACTGGCTCTACCAGATCGACACCGCCGCCGGTCCGGTCACCGTCATCCGCCAGAATACCGGCGCCGCAGCCCACGCCGAGGGCGAAACGGTGCATCTGACCTGGGGGCCCGGCGACATGGCCCTACGTCCGACGACGAGCACGGAGCCTGCGCCCGCATGAGTGTCGCCGCCGAGCCATCGTCCCGCAACGGGCTGGCGCTGATCGCACCGGCAGCACTGCTGTTCGTCGGCATCGTGCTGGTGCCACTGGCGATGACCGTCATCCTGTCGCTCAACGAGTGGGGCCAGTACACCGGCATAGTGCCGACCATCTCGCTCAAGAACTGGCACGAAGTCATCACCGACAGCTATTATCTGGAAGTGTTCGCGCGCACGCTGCGCATCGCCATTCTGGTAACGATTATCACCGCTGTAGTCGGTGCGCCGGAGGCCTACATTCTCCACCGCATGGCGGCACCCTGGAAGGGCGTCTTCCTGCTGGTGATCCTTGGGCCGCTGCTGATTTCGGTTGTTGCACGCACACTCGGCTGGGCGCTGCTGTTCGGTGGCAATAGCGGCGTCGTCAACAAGGCGCTGATGAACCTCGGGGTGATATCCGCGCCGATCCCCTTCATGTTCACCGAAGGCGGCGTCATCGTCGCCCTCGCCCACGTCCTGATGCCGTTCATGGTGCTGGGCGTATGGGCGTCGCTGCAGAAGCTCGACCCGCAAATCGAGAATGCGGCGGCCTCGCTTGGCGCGTCGCAGCCGACAATTCTCGCCCGCATCATCCTGCCGCAAATAATCCCCGGCCTGCTGTCCGGTGCGATCATCGTGTTCGCGCTGGCCGCCTCCGCCTTCGCCTCGCCGGCGATCATCGGTGGCCGCCGGCTCAAGGTGGCGGCCACGCTCGCCTATGACGAGTTCCTCAACACCCTGAACTGGCCGCTCGGCGCGGTCGTCGCCGTGCTGTTGCTGCTGGGGCTGATCGCGATCATCACCGGCGCCAACTGGCTGGTCGAACGCCGCTATGCCGAGGTCTTCCGATGAGCCGCAACGGGCCCTTGGCGCTCGCCTTCCACGCACTGTTCGTCACCTTCATGCTGGCACCGATCGTGATCGTCTGCGTCGTCGCCTTCACGCCTGAAGGATACCTGAGCTTCCCGACCAACGGCCTGTCGCTGCGCTGGTTCCGGGCGATCGGCGATTACCCGGAGTTCTTGCGCGCCTTCAAATCGAGCTTGCTGCTCGGCGCGATCTCATCGTTGCTCGCGATTGCCCTCGCGGTGCCGGCGGCGCTCGGTCTCGCCCGCCACCGCTTTCGCGGCCGCGAGGCGCTGATGGCCTTGCTGATGTCGCCGTTGATGATCCCGCACGTGGTGCTCGGCATCGCATTCCTGCGCTTCTTCACCCTGATCGGCCTCGGCGGCACTTTTCCCGGTCTCGTGATTGCCCATCTCGTGGTGGTGTTCCCGTTCGCGCTTAGACTAACTCTGGCCTCGGCCATCGGCATGGACGGGCGATTGGAGCAAGCCGCGATCTCGCTCGGCGCTTCCGACTGGATTGTGTTCCGCCGCATCACATTGCCACTGATCCTGCCCGGCGTGATGAGCGGCTGGGCGCTGGCCTTCATCCAGTCGTTCGACGAAGTGACGATGACGGTGTTCATCGCCGCCCCCGGCACCGAAACGCTGCCCGTGCGCATGTTCCTCTACATCCAGGACAACATAGACCCGCTGGTAACGTCGGTGTCGGCAGCGGTGATTGCGGTTACAATCGTGTTCCTGGTCGTGGTCGATCGCGCCTTCGGGCTCGAGCGGCTGCTGTCAGGACACGCGCGGGACGAGTGAGGCATGGGTATTCAAGACAAAACTGAATTCGATGTCGCGGTGGTCGGCGGCGGTTTGCTCGGCGCCTCGATCGCCTGGGGACTGGCCAAGCTCGGCAAGTCGGTCGCGATCCTCGACGAAGGCGACGATGCGATCCGCGCCTCGCGCGGCAACTTCGCGCTGGTGTGGGTTCAGAGCAAGGGGCTCGGCATGCCCGAGTACGCGACCTGGACCGTCAAGTCGTCCAACGCCTGGGCTGGCTTCTCTGGCCTGTTGCACGACCAGACCGGCCTTGACGTCGCGTTTCAGCGACCGGGCGGCTTCCATCTATGTTTGTCGGATGCGGAACTGGAAGCCCGTGCCGCCCAGATGAAGCGGCTGCACAACCAGCCGGGCGCTACAGATACCGGCACCGTCATGGTGACCCGCACCGAGATCCAGAAAATGCTGCCCGACATCGGCCCCGACGTGGTGGGCGGCAGCTTTTGTCCGATCGACGGCCACGTCAATTCGCTGCGGCTGTTCCGCACGCTCCATACCGGCCTAGCGCAGTTCGGCGCCACCTACCTGCCGCGCCATGCCGTCACCGCCATCACCAAAGAGCAGGGCCTATTCCGGCTGACAACGACGGCCGCCGAGGTTCGTGCGGAAAAAGTCGTGCTCGCCGCCGGCAACGCCAACATGAAGCTCGCGCCGATGGTGGGTCTCTACGCGCCGATGCTGCCAGAGCGCGGTCAGATCATCGTCACCGAACGATTGCAGCCGTTCCTCAAGCATCCCGTCGTCACTGTGCGACAGACCGACGAGGGCACGGTGATGATCGGCGATAGCAAGGAAGAGCGCACCACGCCCGAGGGCACGACGACGCCGATTAACGCCATGATCGCGAACCGCGCCGTCCGCATGTTCCCAAAGCTCGCCAACGTCAACGTCGTACGCACCTGGGCCGCGATCCGCGTCATGACGCAGGACGGCTTCCCGATCTACGACGAGTCGATCACCCACCCCGGCGCCTTTGTCACCTGTTGCCATTCCGGCGTCACGCTCGCCGCCAACCATGCGCTCACCGTCGCGCCGATGATCGCGGCGGGCGCGCTCGACACGGCCGCCCTTGCCCCATTCTCGGCCAAGCGATTCAAAAGGACCACCGATGTTTCGCAGGTTGCCTGACAAATCCGGGGCGGCGGCGCTCACCGTGACGATCGATGGCGAGCGGCACGCGGCGCGCACCGGCGACACCGTCGCCGCCGTGTTGCTGTTGTCGGGCGCCAAGGCGACGCGAGTGTCGCCGGTGTCAGGCGAACCGCGCGCGCCCTATTGCATGATGGGCATATGCTTCGAGTGCCTCGTCACCATCGACGGCGTCGGCAATCGGCAAAGTTGCCTGATCGAAGTCACCGACGGCATGCGCATCGAAACGCAGAAGACGCGGCGGGAGGCCGGCAAATGAGGACGGATGCCGATATTGATGCCGCCTACGATGTTGCCATCATCGGTGCCGGCCCGGCTGGCCTCGCCGCTGCCGCGGTTACTGCCGGCTGTGGTTTATCGACGATCCTGCTCGACGAGAACGCCGGCCCTGGCGGCCAGATCTATCGCGCCATAACTTCGACGCCGATTGGCGGCGAAACCATCCTCGATCGCGACTACTGGGACGGCCAGGATCTCGTCCTCGATCTGAAGGACACAGGCACCCACTACGTCCCGCGCGCCACGGTCTGGAGCGTCGGCCGCGACCGCGAGATCGGCATATCGGTGGCGGGTAGCGCGCACATGCTGTCGGCCAAACGCGTGATCCTCGCTACCGGCGCCATGGAGCGGCCGTTCCCAATCCCCGGTTGGACACTGCCCGGTGTCATGACCATCGGCGCCGCGCAGACGGTGTTGAAGGCCTCCGGCTTGGTCCCTGAGGGCCGCGTCGTGCTCGCAGGATGCGGACCGCTGTTATGGCTATGCGCATATCAGCTGTTGAAGGCCGGCAGCCCCATCCAAGCGATCCTCGACACGACGGACATCGGCGCCCGTCGTGACGCGATGCGGTATGCGCCCGAGTTCGCCCGCTCGCACTATGTCGCCAAGGGCATCAAGCTGATGGCCTATGTGCGTCGCATGACGCGGGTGATCAATCGCGTGACGGCGCTTTCAGCCCATGGCGACGGCCGCCTCGACAGCATTTCGTACGTCGGCAAATCGGGCGCACTGGAACGCATGCCGGTCGACCATCTGTTGTTGCACCAGGGCGTGATCCCGAATGCCAATCTCGCCATGAGCATCGGAATTCCCCACACCTGGGACGACATACAGTTGTGCTGGACGCCGCAAATCGACAGCTTCGGCAGCACGCCAATTGACGGCATTGCGATTGCCGGTGACGGCGCCGGCATCGCCGGTGGCTGGGCTGCTGCCGATCGCGGGCGACTTGCCGGCATCGCTGCCGTTCGCGCCATCGATCCCAATCGTACCGGCATGCCGGACGAACTCGCCATTCGCCGCGATCTCGATCATGCTCTGCGCGGTCGCGCCTTCATCGATCGGATGTATCGCCCGTCCAAGACTTTCCGCATTCCCGCCGACGACACCATCGTCTGCCGCTGTGAGGAAATCACTGCCGGCCAGATCCGCAAATCGGTCAGCATCGGCGTCGAAGGGCCGAACCAATTGAAGTCGTTCCTACGCTGCGGCATGGGGCCGTGCCAGGGGCGCTTGTGCGGCACCACGGTGACCGAAGTGATCGCCGACGCTCGTGGCGTGAAGCCCTCGGAAGTCGGCCACTATCGCCTGCGGCCGCCGGTGAAGCCGATCACGCTCGCCGAACTCGCCGCCTTGCCGCAGACCGATGCCGCCCGCAAAGCGGTGGTGCGGTTGTGAGTGCGACCGCCTGGACGCAGCCCGACGTCATCGTCATCGGCGGTGGCATCCAGGGCTGCTCGACGGCACTGAACCTGGCTATGCGTGGCGTCAAGGCGCTGCTGATCGAGAAGGATCACGCCGGTCGCCATGCCTCGGGTGTCAATGCTGGCGGCGTGCGTCGCCTCGGCCGGCACATCGCCGAAATTCCGCTGTCGGTCGTGTCGATGGAGATCTGGCATCGCATCGAGGCGTTGGTCGACGACGATTGCGGCTTCGAATCCCACGGCCAGATCAAGGTCGCCGAGACCACGGCCGAACTCGATGTCCAGCGTGCCCGCGTCGCGCAAGTGAAGCAGCTCGGCTTCGAGCATGAGGAGATCATCGAGCAGGCCAGAATTGCGCGCCCTGGTGCCGGCGATCGCGCCGCACTGTGTCGGCGCCATCATCTGCCGGACCGACGGTGCGGCACTCCCGTTCCGCACCGTGCAGGCGATGAAACTCAAGGCGGAAGGCCTCGGCGCACGATTCATCGAAGGCGTCTGCGTCAACGATGTGAAGCGCACTGGCGATGTCTGGCGGGTGGAAACCGACGGCGGCCCGCACGAAGCCCCCATTATTGTCAATTGCGCCGGCGCCTGGGCCGACCGCATCGCTGCGAAATTGGGCGAGCCAGTGCCGCTCGAAGTGATCGCACCGATGCTGATGATCACCGCCCGCATGCCGCGCTTCGTCCATCCGGTGATCGGGGCGCAGGGCCGCACGCTGTCGTTCAAACAGTACGACAACGGCACCGTGCTGATCGGCGGCGGCTACCGTGGCCGCCCCAACCGCGACACCAACCGCACCGAACTCGACTTCGCCAAGCTCGCCGAGAATGCGCAGACAGCGGCCGCCCTGTTCCCGATCATGGCGCAAGCCCAGATCATGCGCGCGTGGGCCGGCATCGAAGCCCGCATGCCGGATGACATTCCGGTAATCGGGCCGAGTTCAACGTCACCCGGTGTCTTCCATGCCTTCGGCTTTTCCGCGCACGGCTTCCAGTTGGGTCCGGCGGTCGGCCAGGTGCTGGCCGAACTGGTGACGACTGGCCGATCCAATATTCCGATCGACGGCTTGTCGATCGCACGGTTCGCGAATGCCGAGACAAACTGAAAATCCACGTCACAAAAGTGCCGGCACCTTCGGCCAGGCATCAAGTCCCCGAGCCGGAGCCGGTTGCATGAGCCGCTTATATCTTGGATTTGCGCTGTTGCTGACCTTCGCATCCGGCACGCCGGCCGCGCGCGCCGAGAGCTATGCCTGGAAAAGCGGGCAGCCATCGCTGACACTCGCCGCCCGCTTCGCACCGCCATCGGAGTTCATTCGCGATCCGGTACCGCCCGGCTCATTCGCGGCGTGGCTGCGCGGTCTGCCGATGAAGCCCGCCGCAGAACCCGTCCGGCTGTTCAACGGCGCCATCAAGCCGCGACAGGACGTGCACGCAGCCGTGGTCGACATTGATGTCGGCACGCGCGATCTGCAGCAGTGCGCCGACGCCATCATGCGGTTGCGCGCTGAATGGCTTTTTGCCGCGGACCGCAAGCGCGAAATCGGTTTCAACTTCACCAGCGGTGCGCGGGTCGATTTCGAGCGCTGGTCGACAGGCAACCGGCCGTCGGCGGACGGACGCACATGGTCGGCCACGGGCAAGCCGGACGGCGGCTATGCTTCTTTCAAGCGCTACATGACGCAGATATTTGCCTATGCCGGGACGGCGTCGCTTGAGAAAGAACTCACCCGCGTCAAACCCGGCAGCGCTCCTGAAATCGGCGACGTATTCATCAAGGGCGGCTTCCCTGGTCATGCCGTGCTCGTTGTCGACAAGGTCCGCAATCCGGCATCCGGTGAGGTCCGCATACTGCTGCTGCAAAGCTTCATGCCGGCACAGGACATGCACGTTTTGAGACAACCCACGGCCACCACTGTCTCACCTTGGTACGCCACCACTTCGGATGGATCGATGGTCACGCCGGAATGGACATTTGCAGCCGGCAGCCTGCGGCGATGGCCCTGACACATGTCGCAAATGCGCTGGCACGGGATCTGCTTCGGCAGGGTTAATCCGCCCGAGGAAGTAGTCGATGCTGTTCGATCGTCGCCGCCTGGTTGCCGCAAGCCTTGCTCTGGGCCTGACCTCCGGCGCCGCGTTCGCCAAGCCTAAGCCGGCGGAACGCGCGCAGGCTGTCGCCACCAATGACACCGGCCTTGTGCCCGACGGCGACCTGGACCAGTCGAGCGCACTGCAACAGCTGATCGACGAAGCCGCCAACCGCAAGGCACCTCTGGTATTGCCGCCGGGTCGCTTCCTCGTGCGCACGATCCTGCTGCGGCCGGGAACACGACTGATCGGCTCAGCCGGTACGACTATCCTGCGGCAGATGGGTGGCGGCGCCATGCTGCTCGCCGACGGTGCCGACAACCTTCATCTCGAAGGCCTCACCCTCGACGGCGCGTTGGCACCACTCGACGCCAATCGCGCCTTGGGCCTGCTGACCATCCGCCGCGCATCAGGCGTGACCGTGCGCGATCTCATCGTCCAGGACAGCCTGCTGCACGGCATCGCGCTAGCAGCCGTCGCCGGCAAGCTCAACGGCTGCACCGTCCGAACCGTCGCCGAAGCCGGCATCTTTTCGAACGACGCCGGCGGGCTCGAAATCGGCCAAAACACCGTCTCCGACGCCGGCAACAACGGCATTCTCGTCTGGCGCTCGAAGCAAGGCGAAGACGGCACCATCGTCAGCGGCAACCGCATCGAGCGCATCCGTGCCTTAGCCGGTGGCACCGGACAGAACGGCAACGGCATCAACGTCTATCGCGCTGGCAACGTGATGGTGACCGGCAACCGCATCGCCGACTGCGCCTTTACTGCCATCCGTGGCAATGCCGCCTCCAACATCCAGATGATCGCCAACAATTGCCAACGCCTCGGCGAAGTCGCGCTCTATGCCGAATTCGGCTTTCAGGGCGCGCTGATTGCCAACAACATCGTCGACATCGCGGCCACCGGCATTTCGGTGACAAACTTCAACGAGGGCGGCAGGCTGGCCGTGGTGCAAGGCAATCTCGTCCGCAATCTGTTCCGCCGCGAGCAGGAGCCAGTCGACAAGCGCGGCGACGGCATCGCGGTCGAGGCAGACGCCGTCGTCACCGGCAACACCATCGAGAACGCGCCAGCCTGCGGCATCATGATTGGCTGGGGCAGGCACATGCGCGACGTCACCGCGACATCGAATTTGATCCGCAATGCCCGCGTCGGCATCGGCGTCACCGGCGACCAGGCGGCCGGCGCGGTTATGATCACCGCCAACATGATTTCGGGCTCGAAGGATGGCGCCATTCGCGCTCTGAAGCTCAGCCAACCCTATGGGCCGGACCTTGCCCATTCAAAGACCGAGAACGCCCGCGTTTTGATCGATCGCAACCTGGCGATCTGAAATCGCTTGGCGGCGCGGCCTGGGCGTAGGGCGCAATAGCGACTTCGCGTATTGCGCCGGCTTCGAGCGAGGGGAGCGATGGTGCAATACGCTTCGCTATTGCACCCTACGGACTTTCACCCATAGCCTCGGCGATCAGGGCTTCGGCCGCGTCGCGCAGGAGCTGATCGCCGCTGCCGACCGAAACGCGGCCGATCTCGAGCAGGATCGGCACCGACAGCGGCGAGGCATGATCGAGCGCCAGATGCCGGATGTGACCGCGAATGCGCCCGAGGAATTCACCTAGCCGCTTGATGTCGAGCAGGCCTGTTGCAGCGTCGGCCCATGCCGCCTGCAGCAGAATGTGATGCGGATCGTGCTGACGCAGCACATCGTAGATCAGGTTGGTCGATATCGTCACCTGCCGGCCGGATTTCTCCAATCCCGGATGGCGCCGATCAATCAGTCCGGCGATCACCGCGCAGATGCGGAATGTGCGCTTCATCAGAGTGCTTTCGGCAAGCCAGGCTTCGAGATCGTCGCCGAGCATATCCTCAGAGAACAGCTTATCAAGTGACAGTCGGCCGTCCGCGATCATGGCCGATAGATCGCCCGCCGCCCACAGCGACAGGCCGTAGTCGTTGGCGACGAAACCGAGCGGCCTTGCGCGCGCGCGGTCCAACCTGCGCGTCAGCAGCATGCCAAGCGTCTGGTGCGCGAGCCGCCCCTCGAACGGGTAGGCAACGAGATAGTGCCGGTCGCCGCGCGGAAAGGTTTCGACCAGCACCTCGTCGGCGCCGGGCAGGCTCGAATACAGCGCCTGCAGCCGCAGCCACTCGGCGACCGGAACGGGAAGCGCCGGCCACGATTTCGGATCGGCCAGCATCGCGCGGACGCGGCTCGCCAGATGCGTCGACAACGGGAACTTGCCGCCGCCGTAGCTCGGGATCTTCGGCTCCTTCGCCCATGAGCGCGAGGCATAGACCTCGCTGTCCTTGATGCCTTCGAGCCGCAGTATTTCACCGGCGAACGCAAAGGTGTCGCCGGGCGTCATCTCGCCCGCCGCATATTCGTCGATCTCGCCGAGAAAGCGGCCACCGACGAGCGGCTTTCTTCCACCCGGCCGGCCATCGGCCGAAGGTGGCTTTTGGCCGGCGCGCACCAGACGCACTTTCAGCATTTCGCTGTCGACGATGGTGCCGATGTTGAGCCGATGCTGCTGTGCGAGCTTTGGATGCGCGAGCCGCAACCGCCCATCGTCGGTCGGCCGCAGCTTGGCATAGCGTTCGTAGGACTTGAGCGCATAGCCGCCAGTGGCAGCGAAATCGACAACACGATCGAACGTTTCGCGCGTGAGATCGCAATAGGGCGCCGCCGAGCGCACCTCGTCGAACAATGCATCGGGCGCGAACGGACCACTGCAAGCCATGCTCATCACGTGCTGGGCGAGCACGTCGAGCGCGCCGGTGTGAGCCAGTTGCACGTCCTGCACGTTGGCTTCGGCGGCATCGAGCGCGGCACGGCATTCCAGCACTTCGAAGCGGTTGCCTGGCACCAAAATCGCGCGCGAAGGCTCGTCCAGGCGATGATTGGCGCGGCCGATGCGCTGGATCAGCCGGCTCGCGCCCTTCGGCGCGCCAACCTGGATGACGAGATCGACGTCGCCCCAGTCGATGCCGAGATCGAGCGTTGAGGTACACACAACGGCTTTCAGTCGCCCGGCCGCCATCGCCGCCTCGACCTTGCGCCGCTGCGCCGCGTCGAGCGAGCCGTGATGGAGTGCGATCGGCAGATTGTCCTCGTTCGCCTTCCACAGCTCCTGAAACAGAAGTTCGGCCTGCATGCGCGTATTGACAAACAGCAGCGACAGCCGGTGCGCTTTCACCGCCGCGTAGATTTGCGGAATGGCATAGCGCGCGGTGTGGCCAGCCCATGGCAGCGGCTCGTCGGTCTCCATGATGGAAATGTCGGGCTTGGCGCCGCCGCCGGTCACCACCAGATCGCCGACGGCGACGAAGCTGTCGGGCATCGTCTGGGGCACCAGATAGGCGCGCAATTCGGACGGCCGCGCCACGGTGGCCGACAGTCCGATCGTTAGCAGTCCGGGCGCCAATTGACGCAGACGGGCCAATCCCAACGCCAGCAGATCGCCGCGCTTGGAGGCAACCAGCGCGTGCAATTCGTCGAGCACGATGACCTTGAGGTCGCGAAACAGGAAGCTGGCATCTTCATGGCTGAGCAGTAGCGCGATCTGTTCCGGCGTCGTCAGCATGATCTGCGGTGGCTTGGTGCGCTGCCGGGCGCGAACGGCGACCGAGGTATCGCCGGTGCGGCTCTCGATACGGATCGGTAGACCCATCTCGGCGACCGGCGTCGTCAGGTTGCGGGCGACGTCGACGGCCAGCGCCTTCAGCGGCGAGATGTAGAGCGTGTGCAGGCCGGCGCCCTCGACAGCCGGACGGGCAGGATCGGTCAAATCAACAAGGCTCGGCAGGAAGCCGGCCAGCGTCTTGCCGGCACCGGTCGGCGCGATCAGCAGGGTCGAGCGGCCATCTCGGGCCTGCTCCAGCAGCGCCAGCTGATGCGGCCTCGGCTGCCAGCCGCGCTCGGCGAACCAAGCGGCGAACGCCGTTGGCAATATCGATGCCGCCGCCTTCGCCTCAGGCTTTTTCCGCACGCGTGACGCCACACCGGTCTCCAGTCGCCTCAAGGCGCGAACTATGGTACCGCGAGGACGAGCGCAAGGCGTGCGCATTCGATCGGCCGGCACTGAAGGAGCATCTCGACATGGATCGCGAGCAGATTTTCGGCGGCAATCCGTTGGGTGTGCTGGTCCGCCTCGTCATCATCTCGATCGTGGTCGGCATCGTGCTGCAGGCGCTGAACATATCGCCGCCCGACCTGCTGTACCGGCTCGAACTGATGATCCGCAACGTCTACGAAATGGGCTTCGGCGCCTTCCGCGGCTTGATCAACTACTTCCTGATCGGCGCCGTGGTGGTGATCCCGATCTGGCTGATCGCGCGATTGCTGGGCGTGTTTCGGAGCAGTGGCGGCAAGTGACTTGGTCGGGTGACAGCAAGCGCTGAGAGCCGTAGGTTTGGGTTAGCGCCCCTTCGGCGCGTAACCCAACATTCCACGGGTGGTGTTACGAAAGTTGTTGGGTTACGGACGCCAAGTGGGCGTCCTAACCCAACCTACAAAAATCGCGTTTCGCGCTCCCGTTCGACTTCACAACCCCAACACTTCCAACAGCTTCGCGTTTACCGCCATCACATCGAACCGGCGCTCGGCCTTGGTGCGGCTGGCGCGGGCCATGGCGGGGATCAGGTCGGGACGCTTGAGGAAGCTCATCATCGCTTCGGCGAGTGCACTCGCCTCGCGCGGCGTCACCAGCACGCCGTTGACGCGCTCGTCGACCGCCTCGCGGCAGCCGGCAATGTCGCTGGCGATCACCGGCCGGCCGGCGGCCAGCGCCTCCAGCAGAACGCGCGGCATGCCTTCCGACCACGACGGCACGACGACCACATGAGCGGCGCCGATCAGCGGCCGCACGTCGGCCTGATCGCCCAGCATCTGCACGCTATCGGAATAACCGCCCAGGACCTGCCCGGCGATGTCGCCATCAGGCCCGGCAAGGATGAAGCGCGTGTCGGGTGCCTTGTCGCGCACCAACCGGGCGGCCTCGCAGAACTCAACGACGCCCTTGGCCGTATCCTTGCGCGCGATCATCAGGAAGTTCAGCGCCGTCACGCCGTTGGCAACCAGAGGCGGTAGTGGCTGCGCGGCGTTCCGCGCCAGATCGACACCAGCGCCGGCAACGACAGCCGCCTCGACGATCGGCGGTAAAAAGCCCAGCGCCTTCAATCGCGCCCGCTGGTCTTCGTTGTGACAGACAAGCGCATCCATCGACCGCAGGCCCACTTTCATCAGGCGCCGCCAGCCCCACGGGATGGCCGCATTCGCCGATAGCGCGGTTGGCAATGTCGTCACGAGCCCGACCCGGCGGCTGACGCCGGCTTTCTTGGCGGCAATCGCACCAATCAGCATTGTCTTGGCACCGGTCGCCAGCACCACATGCGCGCGCCATTCCGCCAATGCCGCCGAGATCGCTGCGATGGTCTTGCCATCGGCGAATAGGTGCGGTTCGGTCGATGACATTGGAAACGTCGTCGCCGCGAAGCCGCACTCATTGAGTGCCGGCAGCGCGTCGCGTGATTGTTCCGGCACCAACGCCAGGACACTATGCCGCCGGGCCAGCACATCGGATAGCAACTCGCCACGCTGCCGCAGAATGCTCGCCGCGTCCGGCGCGATCACCGCCAGCCGCTTGACGCTTCTCGTTTCCGACGTGGCTTGGCGCATGAACCGTCTCTCCGAATCGGCGCCAGTATACCGAATTCCGGTCTCAGATCTCGATCACGAGACCATCTTGGCCGACATCGAGTGGGCCATTCCAGGTGCCGGCGATGGCCGCCCGCCAGTGCTCTGGCCGAACGTCCGGGTCATCGGCCGGGATCAGGTGATTAAGGACCAGCCGCTTGACGCCGGCGGCCGATGCGATGCGGCCAGCGTCCTCCACCATGGTGTGGCTGGCGATCAGGTGTTCCTTTAGCCGCGAGCCGTTCTTAACCCGGGCAACCAGCGCATCGACGCCAGGGCCATACATCGCCTCATGCAGCAACACGTCGGCGCCGCGCGCGAATTCCGCCAACTCGGCCAAATAGGTTGTATCGCCGCCAAAGACGACAGATTTCGCCTCGCCCCTTGCATTGGTGAAATCGAACCGCAACGCGAAGCTATCGGTGACCGGCGGATGGTGGTTGCGCAGCGCCGTCACCCGCACATTGCCATCGTCGAAAACCGGCCCCGCGGTGTAGTCGTGGGTCTCGATCAAGCCCGCGAGGTCCGGCCGGCCTTCGTCGACGATCCGGGTCTCGATGTCGAAACGGTTGAGATCGAGAAACGCCGACGTCATCCGCCGCATTCCGGTTGGCCCCCACACCTTTACCGGCGTCGCAAGTCCAGACGTCCAGGCGGTATGGATTAGATTACCGAACTCAAGGTTATGGTCGGAGTGGTGGTGCGTGATCACGATCGTCGCCAGCCGATTCAGGTGAAAGCCGGCGTCGACGAAGCCCCGCGTCACGCCGAGGCCGCAATCGACCACGTAGATCCGGTCGCGGACCACCAGCAGATGGGAAGTCGGGCTCGGCCCGCGCGTGCGGATCGCCGGCCCCCCCTTCGATCCCAAAAGAATGATCTGGTCCATTTGGCCCTGCCTTGCGTTTTGATGCATGGTGCGTGTCAGCCTGCATCCTTAAAGCCAATCATCCCCACTTTCGAAGCGGATCGTCCAGTGCCCGACAAGTCGAAAATCATCAAGCCACCCCGTGCCGAAGTCGAAGCCGCCTTCCGCACCATCATCCGCTGGACCGGCGAGGACCCCGACCGCGACGGCCTCAAGGAAACGCCAGCCCGCGTCACCAAGGCTTTCCAGGAGTGGTTCGTCGGCTACGAGACCGACCCGGAGGCGCTGCTGACCAAAACCTTCGAGGAAATCGAGGGATATGACGAGATGATCGTACTGCGCGCGATTCCCTTCGAAAGCCACTGCGAGCATCACATGGCGCCGATCATCGGCAAGGCCTGGGTCGGCTACATCCCAACCGGGCGCGTGGTTGGCATTTCGAAACTTGCGCGGGTGGTGGACGCCTATGCCAAGCGCTTGCAGATCCAGGAGAAAATGACCTCGCAGATCGCCAACACGCTGCAGAAGGTGCTGAAACCTCAGGGCGTGGCGGTGGTGATCAAGGCGACGCATCACTGCATGTCGACGCGCGGGGTGCACAAGCACGGCACCGATCTGGTCACCAGCCGCATGCTTGGCGCCTTCCGCAACAACCCGATGACCCGGCAGGAATTCATGGCGATGGTGGATTGAGGGGCGGAGCGGCAAATTGCTTGATCTTCGCCGCCGTCCCTGATCCTGTGCCGCGAACCTCACAATTCGCGAGCAGCCCACATGTCCTCCCCTGTTTTCAACTCGATCCTCTATCGTGATGCCTTCGGCACGCCGGCCATGCGCGCGGTGTTCTGCGACGAAGCCTTCATCAAGGCGGCAGCCCGAGTCGAGGTTGGTCTCGCTCGCGTGCAGGGCAAACTCGGCGTCATTCCGGCCGATGCGGCTGCCGCCATCGTCAAGGCCGGCGCCGATGTTCCGATCGACTACGAGAAGCTCAAGACTGAGACCGACAACGTCGGCTATCCGATCATCGGTCTCGTGCACCAGATGGCGCCGCACTGCGGCGAGGCCGGCCGCTATCTGCACTGGGGGGCAACCACCCAGGACATCATGGACACGGCAACGGTCCTGCAGATCCGCGACGGTCTCGCGTTGGTGAAGGCCGACCTCGAAGCCCTCGACATCACGCTGGCGGCCCTCGCCAAGAAGCATCGCGATACGGTGATGGCCGGCCGCACCCACCTGCAGCATGCGCTGCCGGTGACGTTCGGGCACAAGGTGGCCGTCTGGCTTTCGATGATCCGCCGTCATCGCGAACGCTTGGCGCAACTCGAACCGCGCGTGCTCGTCGGCCAGTTCGCGGGCGCAGCCGGCACACTCGCCTCGCTCGGCGACAAGGGCCTCGCCGTGCACGACGCACTGATGGCCGATCTGCGGCTCGGCGTGCCGTCGATGACGTGGCATTCCGCCCGCGACAGCGTCGCTGAGACAGTCGGCTTCCTCGCCCTCGTCACCGGCAGCCTCGCCAAGATCGCCACCGACGTGATGCTAATGATGCAGACCGAGATCGGCGAAGTGTTCGAGCCGTTCGTGCAGGGGCGCGGCGCCTCGTCGACCATGCCGCAGAAGCGCAATCCGATCAGCTGCGAGTTGATCGCGGCCATCGCCAAGGCCGTGCGTCAGAATGCCGGGCTGATGCTCGACGGCATGCTCGCCGACCACGAGCGAGCAACCGGCCCATGGCATCTTGAATGGGTTGCGGTACCGGAGAGTTTCATCGGCACCGCCGGCGCGCTCAATCAGGCACGCTTCATGCTCGACGGCCTGATCGTCGATGCCGAACGCATGCGCCGGAACTTGGACATCACCGGCGGTTTGATCGTGGCTGAAGCTGTGATGATGGAACTCGCGCTGCACACCGGGCGCGGCGCCGCGCATGACCTCGTCTACGCCGCCTGCCGGCGCGCCGCCGACAGACAAGGCAAACTGCTGCCCGAACTGCTGGCCGAAGCCGGCATCGTCAAGCACCTGGACGAAAACAAGCTCGCGGCCCTTGTCGATCCAGCCAACTACCTCGGCGTCGCCGGCGCCATGGTCGATCGGCTGCTGGCGCACAAGTGATCCATATGTAGTGTGGCGATTATCCCCTCTCCCCGTAGCGCCATTTCGGCGCGTAGGGGGAGTGGGGTAGGGTGAGGGGCGGCACCTCGCTCCGTGCAAGCAACAACGACCTTGGTGACGGCCTGAATTGGGTTCGAGCAAGCGACCGCCCCTCACCCTCGGCCGGCTTGCAGCCGACCTCTGCCCTCTCCCCCGAAGCGGCGGGGGAGAGGGCAAGTCCCCGTCACCGCCGCCGTGCCATCGCATGCCGGCCGATGATGTAGAGGATCTTAACACCGGCCTTCACCGAGCCGCTGATCGTGCCGGACACTTTCGACACGCCGATGCGGCGGCGATAGCGTGCCGGCACTTCGATGATGCGCAGTCGCTGCTCCGCCGCCTTGATCTGCATCTCGACCGTCCAGCCGAAGTTGCGATCGGCCATGGCAAGCGCCGCCAACGCTGGCGATGAGATCGCGCGAAACGGTCCGAGATCGGAATACCGCTCGCCCCAGATCAATCGGATCAGCGTCGTGGCCAGCCAATTGCCGAACTGTTGTTGGGGGGTCAGCGAGCCGGCTTCACGTTCACCCAAAGCCCGCGACGCCAACACGAAGTCAGCGCGGCCGTTCGCGATCGGATCGACCAGGTCGGCCATATCCGCCGGATGGTCGGAATAGTCGCCATCAACGAACACGACGATATCGATCGCGTTCAATGCGGCAATGCCGGCGAGACAGGCTGCACCATAGCCGCGCTCTGATTGCACGATGACCGTTGCCCCCGCGGAGCGCGCAACATCGCCAGTGCCATCGCTTGAGCCATTGTCGGCCACAACGATGTGATCGACCCAGTCCGGGATTTCGGCAATGACCCGACCGATCGCCGCTGCCTCATTGAGTGCGGGTATCACGACGCCGATGCGCTTGCCCTCACGCATTGCCGGCCACCGGGGCACGGCGCATCCGCCATTCGACCACGAGACCAGCCCATACCGGCAGCCAGATCAGCCACACCAGTCCATAGCGAAATGTGTCGTATTGCTCCCGCGCCAGGAAATGGAACGACGTATAATAGATCGGCAGCAGCACGGTGAGACCGAGCAGCGCCAACGACGGACGGAAGGCGAGAAAAGGCATCATCCAGGTGGCATACCAGGGAAATTGAGCGGGCGAGAGCAGGAACAATGCGGTCGTGACGAGACCGGCTTTGTGCATCAAATCGGCCGTGCTCGTCCAGGGTCGAACTGAGACCGCCACGGCGACCGTTGCCACCATCAAGCCGAGCCCAAGCCGCGCGACAAGCCCGGCCCTTTCGACCGGCAATCCCAGCGTGGTCATCGCCACATCGACGAACTTGGCGACCGCCGGAAACAGGGCGCTGTTCGTCTGCCAATAGTTGGCGAAGGCGACGAAGCCGGATGTTTCATCTATGCCACCGAGCAGCGGCGGCACCACCCACAGCGTCAGCAAGAAGCCGAGCAGGGCGACACAAGCCGCCAGGACACGCGGCCGGTCGAGCAGCGGCCTGAGCAGCAGCGGTGCCAGCAGGATCGGCCACAGCTTGGCGCCCGCCGCCAGTCCCAGCATGCCGATCGCGGGTAAAATCCGCCTGCGTGCCGCAAGCAGCAATGCCGACAGCACTAACGGCATCAATATCGCTTCCATGTGGGCCGAGTTGATCATCTCCTTGATGATCAGCGGGTTCCACCAATAGAGCGCAACCCACAGCGGACTTCGCCGCGCATCCGCCAGCAACATCAGTAACAGCGCGAGCGTCGACATCTCACCCGCAAGGCAGACGAGCCGCCACGCCGTAAGGCTCCATGGCGCCATGAAATGCGCCAGCGCGAACGCCGCCTGCGTCACCGGCGGATAGATGGTCTTGAGATCGGGATGGTTGATCCGTTCCATCACGACCCCGGCTGACATCGCCAGCCGGCCGATCATGGTGTCTTCGCCCTGTTCGAGCGCGGACGCTGGCGACAACGCGTAGGGGCTCAGACCATGCGCGGTGACGCCGCCGTCCCACAGGTATCGGTTGTAATCGTCCTCCAGCGCCGGCTCGGTTACGAACAGCACACCCCGCAGCAGCAATCCGACGACCACGATGAAAACCAGCAATCGATTGGCCTCGCCCGGCGCCAGTTGCTTCGACCGCCCGATCAACCAAGGCAGAGGCAAAACCATCAGCCCTGCCAGCATCAGGCCAACTGCCAGTGGAACCGCCGGAATTTCGATCAGCTCGAAAGCATAGTCGAAGCGTGCGCGATAGGCGATGAATGCGGCCGCCGCGAGCACCAGCCAGGCCGCCGCCACGCCCCACATCGTCCGCACGCCTTCGCCCCGCATCATCATTCCCGTTTCCTGCCCGGCACCACTTTAACCGAAACCCGCGATCACGCACGCTCTAGAGCGTGCGACGATTGCTCCGAGGCAGCTTCTGCGCTACCGGGCTTAGATGAGCAAACCGTCGGACAGCACTCCACCGTTCGTCGTTGGCTGGGAAGAATGGCTGGCCCTGCCTGAACTCGGCTTGCCGGCGATCCGCGCCAAGATCGACACCGGCGCCAAGACGTCGGCCTTGCACGCCTTCGAGATCGAAACCTTTGGCCCGGCCGCGGCGCCGATGGTGCGGTTCGGCATCCACCCGATCCCGGGCCGCGAGGATATTGCCCGCTACTGCACCGCGACAATCGTCGACCGGCGCGAAATAACCAGTTCGAACGGCGATCGCGAGGCGCGCTTTGTCATTCGCACCCGCCTCGTGATGGCGTGGGCGCGACTGGGGCGAGATCGAAACCACGCTCGCCAATCGCGAGAGCATGGCCTACCGCATGCTGCTTGGCCGGCAGGCGATACGCGGCGGCATGCTGGTTGATCCGGCAGCGTCGTTTCTGCAGCCGAGATTGTCGCACAAGCTTTATGCCGCACTGCCGCCGCAGCAACTGCCGCCGCGCCGACTGCGCATCGCGCTTATCGCCACTAAACCAACCCGCACCTCCAACCTGTTGCTGCAATCGGAAGCGGTGCGGCGCGGTCACAGCCTCGACATCCTGCCGCTCGATCAGCTGTCGCTCGATTTCAGCGGCGCGAGCATGCGGTTGCTTACCGGAAGTGAAACCGTCGCGACTTACGATTCTGTGATCGCCCGCGCCACCGGCGGTACACCTGGATTGGCGGCGGCGGTTGTCCTGCATCTGCAACGGACAGGAGCAACCGCACTCAACGAGGCCGGAGCGATCGAAAGGCTTCGCAACCCCTATCTCGTTGCAATGCTGATGCATGCCAACGGATTGCCAGTCCCTGAAATTGCAGATGGCGAGCCACGTGCACGCATTCTAGTTGTCCTCGGCGCGGCCGTCGCTACCCAAGGAGACGACTGCCAGGCGGCCCAACGCCTGGCCTGCCGTGTGGCTGGCGCACTCGGGCTCGGCATGGTTGCCGTCGACGTCGTTGGCGCTGGCACCGACATTTGCATTACCGGCATCGACGCCAATCCGTCGCTGACCGGTTTCGGTCAGGCTGCACGCCTCGCCGGTGCGATCATCAACGCGCTTGAAACGCGCGTTCGCACACCGGTCGCGTCCGAAGGCGATGCCTGATCACGGTACGCCATCGCCGCCGAGATGGTGCAAGAGCCAGGCGACCAGAACGCCGGCAATCATGAGACATGCCACCTGCAGCGCAAGAAGTTGCGTCGTACCAGCGATGACTGCCAGCGCGAGCAGTGCGCCGTTCACGATCCACACGCGCAAAATCACCTGTGGCACGCTGAACCCGCGAGCTGCCGCCAACTGATAGCAATGCTCACGATGGGCCTCAGAAAGTTGTGCGCCTCGCTGCCAACGCCGGAACAGCGTCACTCCCGTATCGGCCAGATAATAGAGCGGCAGGATCAGCGCCGCCACGAGGCGCCCGTTGCAGGCGAGGCCGAGCAGGAGCCAGCCGGCGATGCCACCGATGGCGAGGCTGCCGACATCGCCAAGGAATACCTTCGCCACATGCCGGTTGAACGGTGCGAAGCCGATGAGCGCGCCGATCAGCGCCAGCGCCGTCGCGAATTCGAGCGGCGCTTGGCCCGACAGCAGTAGGACGCCGACGAGTGGCGGCCCGATACCAGCCACCGTCATGCCGTCGATGCCATCCATGAAGTTGGTTAGATTGACGAACCAGACCAGCCCGGTCACCGCGATGACGAATTCGATCCAATAGGGCAGCAGCGGCAGTGCCCGCGCGCCATCGGGCAACGCCATCGTCAAGCCGACCGCCGCTATCGCCTGCCCAACGATGCGCACGCCCGGCGGCAGCGGCCGGATGTCGTCGACGATACCGATCAGCGATAACCCGACGATAGCCAGCACGAACGGCAGCAGATGCGGCCCAGGCGTGCCGCTCCCGATTAGCGATGCCATTGATATCGTGCCGGTCAGCGCCGCCGCCACCACCGCTATACCGGCACCTTGCGGTGTTGGCGTCGTATGGCTCGAACGTGCGTTGGGACGGGCGAGTGCGTAGCGCTGCAGCACCGGCCGCAAAACCACGATCAAACCTGCGGAACCGGCTGCGGTGCATACCAGAGCCCGAGCCATCGCCGCCGCATGCGTCATCGGATCAGGCACCGGCCGCCTTGGATTTCAGGCGCTTGGCGACGTTCGGGGACACGAACGTGCTGACGTCGCCGCCCATCATCGCGATCTGCCGTACCAGCGTCGCCGTGATGAAGCGCACCCCGGGCGACGCCGGCAGGAACACAGTGCCGACCGACGGCTTCATGGCGCCGTTCATGCCGGCCATCTGCATTTCATAGTCGAGATCGGTACCGTCGCGCAGGCCACGGAAGATGACATTGGCGCCAGCTTCTTCGGCCGCGGTAACCACCAACTTGTCGAAAGTTGCGATGGCGAACGCGGCGCCCGCCTTCTTGGCCAACGGCTTGACCTCGGCCTTCAGCATGTCGACCTTCTCGGTCGACCGAGAACAGCGGCGTCTTGCCGGGATGAATGCCGATGCCGATGACGAGCCGGTCGACGAGGCTGAGCGCGCGGGCGATCACGTCGGCGTGGCCGAGCGTCACCGGATCGAACGAGCCGGAATAGAAGCCGATACGGGTCATGGCCGGAGAAGCGCTCCGGCGCGGGCAAATGCGGCAGGCATCGGGGAAAACTCCAGGAGGACGTGCACGTTGGCGCACCTTGGCCCGCCGCGCGCCTGCGATCAAGGTCCCGTCAGCGCCCGTTGGCTTCTGGTTGGGCGCGATCCGGGATATCGAACACGAAGGCTGCTCCCGGCTGGCCGGCAACGTGTCGCAACTCACCGCCATGCGCCGCCACCAGTTCGGCCGCGATCGCAAGGCCAAGGCCTGAGCCGCCCTTGCGCACGCCGCCCTTGAACGGCTGGAACAGGTTGGCCAGCGCCTTTTCAGGCACGCCCGGCCCATTGTCGGCGAGTTCGATCCGCACCGAGGCACCCTCGCGGCGCGCCGTCAACGTAATGACACCCGGTCGTTCGCCGGTCGTCTCTATCGCCTGCACGGCATTGCGCACGAGGTTGTTGAGAACCCGGTAGATCTGGTCTCGATCGGCGTCGATCTCGAGGTTCGGGTCGGCATCGATCCGCCAGCCCATGGTTTCACGCGGCAGCCCCAAGCCCTCCCCGACCTCCTCGGCGAGCGGCGCCACGTTGAACCGGTTCCGGCGCGCGCCGGGCTCGTCGGCCTGACCGAACTTCAGCGTGTCGTTGCAGAAGCCGATCGCACGGTCGAGCGAGGCGATCAGTTTCGGTGCGAAGCGCTGCACCGCCGGATCGGGCAGCGCCGCCAACCGGTCGGACATCAACTGCGCCGTCGCCAGCATGTTGCGCAGGTCGTGATTGATCTTCGCCACCGCCAGTCCCAGTTGCGCCAGCCGGGTCTGCTGTTGGAGCAGTTGGACCAGTTCGCCTTGCATCCGCGCCAACTCACGCTCGGTAGTGCCGATCTCATCGGCGCGCGGCGACGGCTCGATGATGCGCGAGGCATCCGGCTTCTCGCCGAACCGGATCATGTTATGGGCGAGCCGCATCATCGGCCTGACCAGCAGGCCACTGAGCGCCAGATAAACCAGCGCCGCCGTGATACCGGAAATGATGATCGACAGGCCGAGAATGTTCAGTCCGAACCGGTACATGGCATCGAGCAGCGGTGCGCCGGGCAGTATGATCTCGACGAAATCATCCGGCGCATAGGGCATCGCGGACGCCAACTGACCACTGCGTGGCGCCGACGGCTGACCGATCACTCGCATGGTCCAGTTCGGCGACATGGTGAACGTCGCCATCGCGTCCGCGATCAGCCCAAACCTGGAGGTCGCCTGCTCGAACCCGGCCTTGGAGCCGACCCGCAGATCATAGGTCGCGTCAATCTTCAGTTCTTCCTCCGGCGGCAACACCATTCGGCGTTGCCCCATCCGCTTGATGGCTATGCCTTTGACCTGGGCCGTCGCCAGCAGTTCGTTACGTAGCGCCGGAGGCACCGCCCCGCCGGGGACTGCATCGCTGGCGAGTGCCGCCAAGTGCGCCGCATTGATCCGGTCGCTCAGCCAGTTGACGCGGAAGTTCGCCAGCGAGGGGACAAAAATCAGGATCTCCGCGAGCATCACGAAAAGGCCGGTCAGCAGCAGCAATTTGGCCGGCAGGCCGAGACGCAGCGGACCAGCGAACACGCCACGCAACCAGCTTGCCCCGTGGAGCGTCGGCTCCGGTGCGATGGCTTTCGGTTCTGCGGTGTCGCGCGCCACGTCCCCCCTTTGCGAACCGGCCCCCTTGCGAGCCGGAATGTCCTCCCGGCAAAGATGGCCATCAGCCAAGATTTTTCAACCAGCCGATGACCGTACGAACCTTCGGATTGGCTCCAAAGGCGGCAAAATAGCGGTAAGCGGCGCGCTTATTGATCTCGCCGAGTGTCGGATAAGGAGCGATGAAATCGGTCATCGCCTTGATTTTCATCTTTTGCGATACGGCGAGCGACCAGACCTGGATCAGTTCGCCGGCATGCTCGCCGACGATGCCGGCACCGAGAATGACGCCCTTGCCGCTGGTGATTACCTTGACGTGGCCTTGTGTGGTCCGTTCGGCCTGGGCGCGGTCGTTCTCGTGATAGGGCCAGCGCAGCACCTTGTAGTCGAGTTTGCGCTCAATCGCCTGTGCCTCCGTCACGCCGACGTTGGCGAGTTCGGGCTCGGTGTAGGTGACCCACGGCACGATATCGTTGTCGGCCTTGGCCGGCAGCCGGAACAAACCGCGCTTGATGACAATGCCAGCGTGGTAATTGGCGACGTGAGTGAACTGCAGTCCGCCGGTGCAGTCGCCGATGGCGAACACCCGGGCGTTGCTGGTGACGAGGCTCGGGCCGACAGTGATGCCGCGCTTGTCGGACTTGATGCCGGCGGCCTCAAGCCCGAGATCGGCGATGTTGGGCTTGCGTCCAGTGGCGACCAGCAGATGCGTGCCCTCGATCACTTCGGCCTTGCCATCGATTGTGACCGATATCCGCACCGCGCCGGACTTGCCATCGATGCGATCGACCTTGGCGCCTTCGCGGATGTCGAGGCCTTCGTCTCGCAGTGAACGCAACAAGATGGTTGTCAGTTCAGGATCGTCCTTGGCCAGTGCCTTGAGCCCCTCGATGACGGTTACCTTGGAACCGAGCCGCAGGTTCGCCTGCGCCATCTCGATGCCGATCGGCCCACCGCCGATGATCAGCAGATGCGGCATCGGGCCCTGATTGTCGAAGATCGTCTCGTTGGTGAAATAGGGTGTCTCGGCGAGGCCCGGAATTGGCGGCACCGCCGGCGACGAGCCGGTGGCGATGACAAACCGCCGCGCTTTGATGCGGGCTTCGCCGGCAATCACCGTCGAGCGGTCGACAAAGCGGCCAGCGGTCTGAAGCACACGCACACCGAGGCCCGTGAACCGCTCGACCGAATCGTTGGGCGCGATCGCCGCGATCACACTCTTGACGTGCGCATGGACGGCGGCGCGATCAACCGCCGGCTCGACGTTGGCGATGCCGAACGGCGCCGCAGTTCGCATCGCGTGCGCCCGCTTTCCAGCCGCGATCAGCGCTTTCGATGGCACGCACCCGTAGTTCAGGCAATCGCCGCCCATCTTGTGCTTTTCGATCAACACCACCGATTGGCCGAAGGCTGCTGCAGCCGCGGCGACCGACAGCCCCCCCGAACCGGCGCCGATCACGCACAGATCGCAGGTGATCTCCTCGGCCGGCTTACCGATGGAAAGGCCCGGCTCGGGGTTATGCCGCTGCATTACGTTTGCTCCATTTCTTGATGGCGACGGGGATCAGCGCGACGAGCCCCAAGGCGATGAATGCGATGACCAGTTCCTTGGTGGCGAGTTGGCTGGTGTCGATCGAATAGTCGCAAACCTGGCCACCGCCGGGCGATAGCCTGGCGAGGCAATCCTTGTACGACTTGTTTTGCGCCTCAACCACGCTGGCAAGGCCGGCGCCAGCGATCGAATAGGCAGTGGTGCCCGGAATAATCCCCAGGAAGGTAGCTGCCACGTAGGTGCTGAACTTCACGCCGAGCAATGCCGGCGCGAGATTCACAATGACGAACGGAAATGCCGGCACCAGCCGCAGGAACAGCAGGTAGCTGAAGGCATTGTCCTGGAAGCCCTGACGCAACTTGGCAATCGAGGGACCTGCGCGCGCGGCAAGACTTTCACCCAACGACGAGCGCGCAATCAGGAACAACAGGGTGGCGCCGATGGTCGCACCAATCACAGCCGCGGGCGCACCGATCTGCCAGCCGAATAGCAAGCCGCCAGCCAGCGTCATGACCAGACCGCCTGGCAGTGAAAGTGCCACCACGCAGATATATGCGGCGATGAAGCCCAGTACCGACAACAACAGATTGCTACTGATGAAGCTCTTCAACGCCTCGTAGTTGAGGCCAATTGTCTTCAGCGACAGATAGCGGTGCCAACCCATGGCGAACACCAGCACCATCACGGCTGCCAGCACGATCAGCGGCAGGAACCGCTGCCAGCCACCGGTCGAAGATGTTTGCGCCGTCATCATCGTTTCCAATCAACTTGAAGCTACTGCTTCGCGTCGGCTAGCTGCCAGTCGTAGTCGTATCGTGCGATTCGGCCGATCTTGTTGAGTTGTTCGGTCAACGCTGGGCTCGCGTACTTGCGCAAATGGTCGAGCACGGTCGCCTCGCTGCCGCCGAAGTCGGCCTGGAACCACTCGTAGATCGACGACGCCTTGATCGTACCGCCCTCGACCAGCGCGCCACGCGGGCTGTTGACGAAGGCCTTTGCGCCGGCCTCCAGCATCGCCTCAAGCTTGCCGCCAGTGTAGGCCTCGACGGCGAGGTTCGGGCAGCCTACCGAAGCGCAATTGACGCTGTAATGCACGCGCGGATCGCGATAGATGGGCCGCAATATGGTGTTCTCGACGTCGTCAAGAGTGAGATCGACGCCCGATACCTTCATAATCTTGGCCTGCCACGGCCCACCGCTGATCAACGTCTTCAATCCGCCGCCGAGCGAGATGTCCTTGATCGACTTTACCGGATACTTGTCGAGCACCACGTCGATGGTCTTCGCGTTGTAGAGATTTACCCAGAACGCGAACTGCTCGGACCGGTCAAGGGTAGCCGGATCGACCTTTTGGAGAGCGGCGACATAGGCCTTGAGCGCCGCATGGCCTTCCGCCTTGAACTTGGCATAGGCGACGCGATTGAGCCCGTCGGCGCCAGAGACCACGTAGGCTTTGAGCAATTTATCCCAGGCGGCATGGTCGACGGTCGTTGTCGAACCCGCCGCCAAGCGCTTGAAGGCAGGGTTCGCGTCCGCCGCATGGACGACAGTCACGGCCGGAATGCAGATTGCCAATGCCATCATCGCGGCCGACTTTATCAACTTGCCAATCATAGCGTTCATACTTTCGCTCCCCATTGCTCACGGCGTCGAGCTCGCCCGCGAACATTGCGTCATCGCGAGCGGCAATGAAATCGGCTCTCAAGCATCCGTGATGGTCCGCGACCAGAATTGATTGCATGTTGCATTGCACATAGTCGGACGGGCATAACCGCCACTCCTGGTTGACGCCCGCAACCCCGACGGGGGATAGTGTCGCGCTTCTAGCGGTATCGAGTCCTGTGAGCGTTTAACCCTTCAGGTCGCCCATGTTTTTCCGGCTTGCATATGAAATTCCGCGTTGCCGCATTCGGCGGCAGGTTGCACGCGCCCTCTCGAGCATAGCGGTTGTTCTTTCAATCCTGGCAACGTCGCAAGCCGCTTTGGCGCAGGGTACCGAGTTCGCAGCCCGAGCGCGGCAAGCCTACATGATCGACGCCGACAGCGGCGCGGTGCTGTTCCAGGTCGCCGGCGAAGAGCAGATGTATCCCGCCAGCATGAGCAAGCTGATGACGCTCGCCGTGCTGTTCCGCGCCCTGAAGGACGGTAGCCTCAAGCTCACCGACGAGTTCGTGGTCAGCGAAGGTGCTTGGCGGCGCGGCGGCGGCCCGTCCGGCACTTCGGCGATGATGATTCCGATTCATACCAAGGCGCGTCTCGACGAGTTGCTGCAAGGCATTATCATCCAGTCCGGCAACGATGCCTGCATCGTCGTGGCGGAAGGCATGGCCGGCTCCGAGGAAGCGTTCGCCAAGATCATGACCGAGGAAGGCAAGCGCATCGGTCTGAAGAAATCCAGCTTCGCCAACTCCACCGGCTTGCATCACCCCGACCATCATACCACCGCCCGGGATTTGGCGGTGCTTGCTCGGTTCATCATACGCGAGTACCCGGAGCATCTGCCGATCTTCGTGCAGAAAGAGTACCGCTATCGCACGCACAAGTTCATCAACCGCAACCCGTTGCTTTTCCTCAACATCGGCGCCGACGGCATGAAGACAGGCTTCACCAAGGAAGCCGGTTACGGCATGGTCGCCACCGCCAAGCAAGGCGAACGCCGCCTGATCGCCGTGGTCAACGGCCTGACGACAGCCGAGGAGCGCAAGGACGAGGCGCGCAAGCTGCTCGAATGGGGTTTCCGCAGCTTCACCGAAGTAAAACTGTTCGATGCCGGCGAGAAGGTCGGCGATGCCCGCGTCTGGGGCGGCACCAGCATGTACGTGCCGCTGACCGGCAAAGGCGACGTCAACGTGTTCCTGCCGAAGTTCCCGCCGAACCAGAAACTCAAGGCAGACATTGTCTACAACTACCCGCTGAAAGCGCCGATCAAAAAGGGCGATGCCGTCGCCAAGCTGCGGGTCACGTCCTCGTCGAACGCCAGCAACGAGGTGCAACTCTACGCGGGCGAAGATGTCGAGACGAGCCCAATGTGGCGGCGCGGACTGGATACATTGGCGCTGCGCGCCTTCAGCTGGATTCCATGACGATGCCAGGAGCCATGCCGGCGCGATCGCGGTTCATAACGTTCGAGGGCGGCGAGGGCTCGGGCAAGTCGACCCAGGCGCGGCTGCTGGCCGAGCGATTGAAGCACGCCGGCATCGACACAATCCTGACACGTGAACCCGGCGGCTCGCCGTTCGCCGAGCAGCTGCGCGAGTTCATTCTCGGTGGCAAACAGGCGCCGCACCCACCGCTCGCCGAAGCCTTGTTGTTCTACGCCGCCCGCGCTGATCATCTGGCTGCCACCATCCGTCCGGCGCTGGCAGCCCAAAACTGGGTGATTGCCGACCGCTTTTCGGATTCGACCCGCGCCTACCAGGGCGCGGCTGGTGGCGTGTCCGCCGCCGACATCGATGCCATCGACCGGGTTGTCGTCGGTGATACCGCGCCCGACCTGACACTGATCCTCGACCTCGCACCGGAGGACGGCTTGCGCCGCGCCGCCGAACGCCGACCCGAGGGCGCCCGCACGGATCCATTCGAGGCCCGCGATCTCGATTTTCATCGACGCTTGCGCACGGGCTTCCTGGCCATCGCCAGTGCCGAACCGCAGCGCTGCGTCGTGATCGATGCCAGCGGTCCGGCCGCACCGATCGCCGCCACCATCTGGCGCACCATCGAGACCCGGCTGCTCACGCGTCCGCCGGCCTGAGCCATGGCGCGCGGCCCAGCCAAGCTTGAGATCGAAGCCAGTCCCGAGGCCGACCGGTTCGGCGACTACCCGCATCCGCGCCACACCCATCGCCTGCACGGCCACGGCGGCGCCGAAGCAACCCTCGCCGAGGCGTTCGCCTCCGGTCACATGCATCACGCTTGGCTGATCCGGGGGCCCGAAGGCATCGGCAAGGCGACGCTCGCCTATCGCTTCGCCAAATACGTGTTGGCCCACCCCATGGAGCGCGACCGGCTGGGCGGCAGCCTCGAAATCGCCGGTGACACCACCGCGTCCCGGCAGGTTGGCGCACTGTCGCACCCGAACCTGCTGGTCATCCGCCGGCCATGGAACCAGAAAGATAAGCGCTTCGCCGCCTCGATCCCGATCGACGAGGTGCGCCGCCTGCGCGGCTTTCTGTCGCTCGCAGCGGAGGAAAACGCGTGGCGCGTCGTCATCGTCGACAGCGCCGATGAACTCGCCGGCCCCGCCGCCAACGCGCTGCTGAAATCTCTTGAAGAACCGCCGGTCAGGATGGTGTTCCTGCTGATCTCATCGGAGCCCGGCCGGCTGCTGCCGACCATCCGATCGCGCTGCCGCACCATCACCCTCGGCAAGCTCGGCGAACAGGATCTGCGCCGTGCCGCTGGCGACGCCATTGCCGCCGGCGACGGCGAGCCACCCGACGACCGGCAATGGCCGAAGCTCGCCAGCCTCGCCGATGGCAGCGTCCGCCGCGCGCTGTCGCTCGCCGGTACCGATGGCCTGAAGATCTACGAGCGGATCGAAACGCTGCTCGCCCTGTTGCCGAAGGTCGACTGGACTGCCGCGCATGCTCTTTCCGACGAATTTGCGCTCGCCAGCGCCGAGCAGAAATACGAAACCTTCCTCGATATGCTGCTCGATATCCTGGCCCGCGCGATCCGGTCGAACGCCGTCGGCAAGCCCGATGGAAGTGTCGCATTCGCCGCGCGGCTGATCCCTGCCGGCAGGCTTGCCACGTTCGCGGACGTGTGGGAAACGACGGTGCGTGATCGGGCCGAGGTGCAAACCTACAACCTCGATCGCAAGACTCTGATTTTGGAGACGATTTCGCGGCTGGCCGCAGCAAGCCGTGCCCCGTAGGTTGAGTTAGACGGGCCCGCTTGCCGGTCGTAACCCAACAACTTAGACCACCCTGGGAATGTTGAGTTACGCTGCCCTGATGGGCAGCTAACCCAACCTACGCCTCGTCATCAATACCGGTCGCACTACGCTCAAAGAGGTTTCACATGGCCGCGGGCCAAAAATTCTACATCACGACGCCGATTTTCTATCCCAACGGCGTGCCGCACATCGGCCACGCCTACACGGCGCTGGCGACCGACGCGATCGCGCGCTTCGAGCGCCTCGACGGCCGCGACGTTTTTCATCTGACCGGCACCGACGAGCACGGCCTCAAGATGAAGCAGACGGCCGACAAGGAAGGCATCGCCGTGCAGGCGCTGGCCGACCGCAACGCCGCCGTGTTCCGGCAGATGGAAGACGTGCTCGACTGCGCCTACGACGACTTCATCCGCACCACGGAGCCGCGCCACCACGAGGCCTGCCAGGCGTTGTGGGCCCGCATGGAAGCCAACGGCGACATCTACTTGTCGAAGTACGCCGGCTGGTACTCGGTGCGTCAGGAAGCCTACTTCGACGAGAAGGAAACCACCGTCGGCGACGACGGCGTGCGCCGCGAACCGCTGGGCTCGCCGGTCGAGTGGACCGAAGAAGAAACCTATTTCTTCAAGCTGTCGAAGTACCAGGACAAGCTGCTCGCCCACTATGCCGCCAACCCGGATTTCATCCTGCCGCCAGAACGGCGCAATGAAGTGCGCAGCTTCGTCGAGGGCGGCCTGCAGGATCTTTCGATCAGCCGCGCCTCGCTCGACTGGGGCATCAAGGTGCCGGGCAATCCGAAGCACGTGATGTACGTGTGGGTCGACGCGCTCAACAACTACGTGACGGCTACCGGAGTTCTCGAACGGCGACGGCACCGAGGGAGTCGCCGGCGCAGGCAAAAACCACTACTGGCCGGCCGACGTGCACGTCATCGGCAAGGACATCGTGCGCTTCCATGCCGTCTACTGGCCGGCGTTCCTGATGAGCGCGGGCTTGGCCTTGCCGCATCGCGTTTTCGCGCACGGCTTCCTCTACAATCGCGGGGAGAAGATGTCGAAGTCGGTCGGCAACGTCGTCGATCCGTTCGACCTCGTGAAGGCCTACGGCGTCGACCAGACCCGCTACTACTTCCTGCGCGAGACCGGCTTCGGCCATGACGGCAGCTACAGCCACGAACTGATCGTCGCCCGAATCAACGCCGACCTCGCCAATGGCCTCGGCAATCTGGCGCAGCGCTCGCTGTCGATGATCGCCAAGGGCTTCGAGGGCGTGGTGCCGACGCCGGGCGAATTCACCGACGCCGACAAGGCGATGTTGGCTTCCGCCGATGCGATGTACGCCGCCGCGCGCACTGCCATGGACCGGCAGGCGATCAAGGTCTACCTCGACGCCGCCTGGGCGCTGGTATCGGACGGCGACCGTTACTTCGCCTCCGAGAAGCCGTTCGACAAGAACTTGACGGCCGAGCGCAAGGGCACGATTTTGTACGTCACCGCCGAAGTGGTGCGCCAGATCGCGCTCCTCAGCCAACCGGCGATGCCGGCATCGACCGCCAAGCTGCTCGACCTGCTGGCGATCCCGGCGGATGCGGCGCACCTTCGCGTCGCTGGGCGCGAACGGTCGCCTGAAGCCCGGCACGCAACTGCCGGCGCCGGCCGGCGTCTTCCCGCGCTACGTCGATCCGGAAGCCGAAGCGGCGAAGGCGCAAGCCAACGCGCCGAAGATTGCCAAGCAGCCCAAGACGCCGAAGCCACCTAAGGAAAAGCCCGCCTGATGCTCGTCGACCACCACTGCCATCTCGACTTCCCGCAGTTCGGGCCGGACCGGTCGCTCGTGGTCGAGCGGGCGCGCGCGGCTGGCGTCGGCGTCATGGTGACGATTTCGACCAAAATCCGCCGGCTGCCGGAACTGCTCGAAATCTGCGCGCCGTTCGACAACGTGTTCTGTTCGGTCGGCACCCATCCGCACCATGCCGACAGCGAACTCGACATACCCGTTGAGGAAATCATCAAGCTCAGCGAACATCCGAAGGTGGTGGCGATCGGCGAAGCGGGCCTCGACTACTTCTACAAGAAGTCCTCGCCAGAGGGCCAGGAAGAGGGTTTCCGCCGCCACATCCAGGCCGCCCGCGTCACCGGCCTGCCGCTCGAGATCCACACCCGCGACGCCGACGAGGACACCATCCGCATCCTCGAGGACGAGCATGCCAAGGGGCCCTTCCCGGCAATCCTGCATTGCTACACCGGCGGTCCGGAACTCGCCCGCCGTGCGGCCCAACTTGGCCTCTACGTGTCGTTCACCGGCGTCATCACCTTCAAGAAGAACGACGCACTGCGCGCCATCGCATCGCAAGTGCCGCTCGACCAGTTGCTGGTCGAGACCGACGCGCCCTACCTCGCGCCCGAGCCCTATCGCGGCAAGACCAACGAGCCGGCCTACGTCGCCTACACCGCCCGCACGCTGGCCGAAGTGAAGGGCGTCAGCCACGAGGCGATCGCTGCCGCCACCACCGCGAACTTCTTCCGCTTGTTCAAGAAGGTGCCGCGAGCACTCGCGGGCCCGGGAAAATCTCAATGACGTATCGCCTGACCATCCTCGGCTGCGGCTCGTCCGGCGGCAATCCGCGCGTCGGCGACGACTGGGGCAAGTGCGATCCCGGCAATCCGAAGAACCGACGCCGCCGCGCCGCGGCACTGATTGAACGGCGCAACTCGAACGGCTCGACCACCGTCCTGATCGACACCGGCCCGGACGTGCGCGAGCAGCTGTTGTCCGTTCGGTTGAAAGTTCTCGACGGCGTGCTCTACACCCACGACCACGCCGACCACACGCACGGCATCGACGACTTGCGGGCGCTGTCCTACGCCATGAAGCGGCGCATTCCGGTGTGGTTCGACGCACACACGCGCGACAGCCTGATGAGCCGGTTCGACTACTGCTTCGGCTCGCGGCCGGGTAGCAGTTATCCGCCGATTTTAAAGGGCCACCTGATCGAACCGCCACAGTCGATCGAAATCCACGGGCCGGCCGGCATCATCACCGCCCAGCCGATCGCGCAGACGCATGGTGAGATCCAGTCGATCGGCTTCCGCTTCGGCAACGTCGCCTACTCGCCCGACATCAGCGACATTCCGGCGGCGTCCATTCCGCTGCTCGAAGGCCTCGACGTGTGGATCGTTGACGCGCTGCGCCATACGCCGCACCCGAGCCATTTCAGCCTGAAGGAAGCGCTCGCCTGGATCGAGCGCCTTCGCCCAAAGCGCGCGATCCTGACTCACCTGCTTGGCGACCTCGACTACGACACGCTGCGCCGTGACCTGCCGCCCAATATCGAACCCGCTTACGACGGCATGACGGTGGAGTTTGGGTGAGCTAGCAAATATCGCCCCGCTGGCGCCCAATAGATCCAGACATCACTTCATCCGCCCGCCTGCCTGCTCGATGAGCGCCGCCACTGCGGCCTGTCCCCTGGCGCGCGCGTGGGCCAGCGGCGTAACGTCGTCCTTGTCGGCAAGATTGGGATTTGCGCCAGCGCCAAGGATCAATTTTGCCGCCTCGATGTGGCGCGGGCCGCCATCACCGAGCAGGACGATCTCTAGTAGGCAGGTCCAACCAAGATTGTTGACATGATCGACGTTGATCTTCGTCGTCAACAGCAACTTGATAGTCTCGACGTGTCCCCGCTCACAAGCCGGGATCAATGCGTTGCCACCATAACGGTTGCGGATCGACAGGTCCGGATTGCGTGGAATCATTTCGCGAATGATCTCGGTGCGACCCTGGGCGCCAGCGAGCAGCCAGGGCGTATCGAGGTTCGCAGCCTGCGCATTGATGCTGGCTCCTGCGGCGATCAGGGCGCGCGCAATCGTAACTAGATCGAGATCGACCGCAATCAGCAGGGCCGTCCGCCCAGCGGTATCCTGCTCATCGAGCGGAGCATCAGCGAGAATCAGCCGCGTTACACGCGCCAGATCTCCGCCCATCGTCGCCTGAATCAATTCGGCTCCTGCAGTGGCTTTCGCCGGCGAAATTGCCGGCAACATGGCAAGCACAAATCCCGCGGCCAGACAAATAACATGAGCGGGCATGATCTCTTCTCCATGAATGGCGGTCCTGCCATTCAGCACTTGAAATGGTAGCCGCGCCAGGGGAAATGGAGCGCGCGAATTAAAGTCATTCTGAAATCTGGAAAGACAAAAAATGATTTCGGGCGCCGCTTGTGGCGACGCCCGATGATCAATCAGCACTGATCAGAAGAACTCAGATCGAGTCCTTCAGGTCCTTGGCGGCGCGGAAGGCGATCTTCTTCGAAGCCTTGATCTTGATGGTCTCGCCGGTGGCCGGGTTACGGCCCATGCGTGCCGAACGCTTCTTGACCTGCAGGATGCCGAGGCCCGAGAGGCGCAGCTTGCGGCCCTTCTTCAGATGGCCGCCGATCAGCTCGATGGTGCGGTTGAGGATGGCGTTGACGTCCTTCTTCGAGGCGCTGTTCTCCTCGGCGATCTTGGTCGCGAGCTGGGTCAGCGTGATGGTCTCGACAGCGGCTGGCTTGTCGGCTTTGGCGGCGGGCTTGGCAGCAGCTTTTGCGGTGGGCTTGATGGCCATTGTTCTTGAACTCCGGTTCGGTTTTAGCGCGCCCATTGCTGACACAAGCCAACGACAGCCGCGCTCAATTCTCAGTTGTGTGGCTCCGGGATGGCCAATGCGGCGGAGTAAGTCAACGAGTTATCGTTGCGGCACAGGCATTTTCCACTGCCATCGATGATTTTAGCCTGTATTTTCAGGCTTTCGACGCCAAAACAGTTCGGCCGGCGGGGACCTGCATCCCCATCCGGCCGCTACTCACTTCACCCTCGAACCTTCAAGCGCTCACAGCTTTTCCATGTGCGGCATCGGATCGACCGGCTTCTGGCCCTGGCGAATCTCGAAATGCACCTGCGGCTGATCGACCGTACCCGTCTTGCCGGCCTTGGCGATCGACTGACCGCGCTTCACCTTGTCGCCGCGCTTGACCAGGATCTCCTCGTTGTGGGCGTAGGCGGTGACCCAACCGTTATCGTGACGCAGCAGGATCAGGTTGCCGTAGCCCTTCAATTCGGAACCGGCGTAGGCGACGACGCCCTGCTCGGCGGCATGCACTTCCGTCCCCATCGGCACGGCAATGTTGATGCCGTCGTTGTGGGTGCTGTCGGTGCGCGAGCCGTAAGTGGCGATCACGCGGCCCTTGACCGGCCAGCGGAACTTCTGGCCCGCCACGGCCGCGCCACCGGCCGATGCGACGTCGGTGCCTTTCTTGGAGGTAGCCTTAGGCTCGGTGACAGACGGCTGAGTGTCAGTCGGCGGCTCGACCGGATCGATCGCCGCCACCTGCTGCGGCGCCTGGACCGGTTGCGAATTGATGATCACCGGCTTGGTCGCCATCTGCGTGATGCGCGGCGTCTCGGCCGTGGTCGCGGCACCCGCGACCCTCGAAGCGGGGGCTGCGACGGGAGCGTCCGGTGCCGTAGAGGCGGTAACCGCGCCGCCGGGAACCTTCAGCATAGTCCCGGGCTTCACCTTGGTCGCGTCGACGATGCCGTTGACCTGCTGTAGCTGGTTCAACGAAATGCGGTTGGCGCGGGCGATGCCATAAAGGTTTTCACCTGGCTTCACGGCGTGGCTACCAGTCCAATTGGACGGCGCGGCGGAAGAGACCGGAATCGGGCTCACCGGTGCCGAAGGCCCGGCGTTCTGCTGCGGCAGCGCCGCCACGCGCACTGGCTCGGCACGCTGGATCGGCTTGTGCGGCGTCGCGGTGCGCGAAATCGAGCGGCTGGCCGGCAGCACCAGCTTCTGGCCGGGCTTGATGGTCGGCGCGGTCAGATTGTTGACCGACATGAGCTCATTGACCGGCACGGCGTGCTTTTTGGCGATACCGAACAGCGTATCGCCCTGCGCGACTTCGATTGTGGTGCCGGCGGCGATCGGCTTTGCCTGGGCGGCTGGCCGTGGCGCGATCGATCCCGTGCGCTGCAAGGGCGCGGAACCCGTCGGTGGCGGCGAAGTCGGCCCGACCGGCTCCGGCAGCGACGACATGCGCACCGAACCACCGGCATTGCCGGAGCGGTTGCTCGACGGCGGATAATAGGTACCACCCGGCGACGACGTGCCGCCCTCCGGGGTAGCGTCGCCGAGGTTCGTTGCCTCGCCCTTGCGCATGCCCTTGGGTGGGATCGTCGCGCTGTTACTGTCGGTCAGGCCGAAGCCTTGACCGTCGAAGCGGGAGATATCGGCACTGCAACCCGCCGCCAGCAGGCCGGCGATCGCCGCCACGCCGACAATCGGAAAACGCAAAAGTCGCCCGCTGCCCTTGGGCTGCGAACTGGAATGGCTCTGGCGACGCACGACTAGTTTACGCGACATGTTACACCTCGACTGCCATAAACCTTTAACCCTGTTCCGGTTAACGCCGCGTTAACAGCCGGGCGCGGCAGTTCATCATGTGATACGTCGAGCGAAAATTCTGACCCGTCCCCGAAGGCGGCAGTGCGAGAGGCTCGACGGAATCCGCGCGCAGGGTTGGCGTGGCGGCTGCGCGCAAGCCAAAGGCGAATACCGGCGAGAAGTTTTGACCATCGGTCAAAACTTCTGCTCGTCGGTATGAGGTGCGAGCGGATGCAATCTGAAAAACAGGCATCTGTGCAATGCTCGTCGGACCGGACTGGGACATGATTGTTCCCTTACCCCCCGATTTAGGATGCCTGACGACGGATTTGCGTCGGCACCACGGCGGATGGTGGCGGACCGAAGGCGACAGTTATCTTGGTAAATGAAAAGTTAACGGAGCAACTTCACGCCTTGAACTTCGCCGCGACGGTGTCGAGCATGCTGTCGGCGGTCATGTTCATGGCCAGCGGCGTGATGGAAATAAAGCCGTTGTAGACGGCCTCCAGATCGGTGCCGGCGGCGGCGTTGGAACGGCGGCGCTCGTAGGCCAGCCAGTAGTAGTGTTCGCCCCAGGTGTCGCGGCGCGCGTCGATCGACAGCAGGCCGGGATCGCGCCGGCCCTGCCGCGTCACCTTGAGGCCCTCGATCTTGTCCGGCGCGCGATCCGGAAAATTGACGTTCATCAGGCTGCCGACCGGCCAGTCGAGTTGCAGCAGCTTCTCGATCACGCCGGGGGCATGCTCGATCGCCGTTTCCCAGCGCGGGTCCTTGGCTTCGAAGCCGAACGCCTGGCTGAGCGCGATCGAGCGGATGCCAACCAGGGTGCCCTCGAAGGCGCCGGCGATGGTGCCCGAATAGGTCATGTCCTCGGCCATGTTGGCGCCGCGATTGACGCCGGACAGGATGAGATCAGGCAGGCGGTCGGCCATGACGTGACGGCAGGCCATGATCACGCAGTCAGTCGGCGTGCCGCGCACGGCGAAGGCATTGTCACCGATCTCGCGCATGCGCAGCGGCTCATGCAGCGACAGCGAGTGGCCCTTGCCGGACTGGTTGGTCTCGGGTGCAACGACCGTGACGTCGTCCGACAGCCTGGCCGCGATCTGGCGCAGCGCGTGCAGCCCCGGCGCATCGATGCCGTCGTCGTTGGTCACCAGGATGCGCATCGCAAGGCCTCGTCTGAGCTGGCTAAGGGTGCCGCACTATACCGGCTTAATGCGACAAGTCGTCGGACACGGCACGCACCTCAATTCGCAAACCGGAAGTGCATGACGTCGCCATCCTTGACGACGTATTCCTTGCCTTCGAGACGCATCTTGCCGGCGTCCTTGCAGCCGTTCTCGCCGCCGAACTGGACATAATCGTCGTAGGCGATGGTTTCGGCGCGAATGAAGCCCTTCTCGAAGTCGGTGTGGATCACGCCCGCAGCCTTCGGTCCCTTGGTGCCGGCGGTGATGGTCCAGGCGCGCGCTTCCTTCGGGCCGACCGTGAAGTAGGTCAGCAGCCCGAGCAACTGATAGCCTTCGCGGATCAGCTTGTTGAGGCCGGCTTCCTCTAGCCCCAGATCCTTCAGGAACTCGGCGCGTTCGTCGAGCGACAGGCCGGCAAACTCGGCCTCGATCTTGGCCGAGATGACGACGACGCCGGCGCCTTCCTTGTGGGCGGCTTCCTCGACCAGCTTGGAGAACTTGTTGCCGGTGGCGGCCGAGCCTTCGTCGACGTTGCAGACGTAGAGCACCGGCTTGGCGGTGAGCAGTTGCAACGCCTGATAGGGCGCTTCCTCTTCTGGGCGTGAGCTTGGCCTGCCGCGCCGGCTTACCCTCGCGCAGCAATTCAAGCGCCTTGTCGAACAGCTTCATCGAGGCGATTGCCTCCTTGTCGCCGCCCTTGGCCTTCTTCTCGGCCGCCGTGCGGCGCTTCTCGCAGATTTCGAGGTCGGCGAGCATCAGCTCGGTCTCGACCACCTCGGCGTCGGCCAGCGGATCGATGCGGCCTTCGACGTGGGTGACGTCGTCGTCGACGAAGCAGCGCAGCACATAGGCGATGGCGTCGCACTCGCGGATGTGGGCGAGAAACTTGTTGCCCAGGCCCTCACCCGTCGAGGCGCCGCGCACCAGGCCGGCGATGTCGACGAAGGTCAGCCGCGTCGGAATGATCTGCTGGCTACCGGCGATCGCGGCCAGCTTGTCGAGGCGCGGGTCGGGCACGCCGACCTCGCCGACGTTGGGCTCGATGGTGCAGAACGGATAGTTCGCAGCCTCGGCCTGCGCGGTCTGCGTCAGCGCATTAAACAGGGTCGACTTGCCGACGTTCGGCAAGCCAACGATGCCGCATTTAAAGCCCATGTGATGTAAGTCCGATCAGGGTGTTGGGGAGTTTGAGTGAGGGGGTACACCGGGGGGGCGGCTAGGGCAAGGGGCGGGGGGAGCCAGCAGCCCTATTGCGTATGGCGGAGTCCCGCAAAGCCGACGGTCGGTTGGGGATGCGAGTGGCCCTGATCGGGTCATCCCGTCTGTCGACGAGAATGTCAGCAGATCAGCCCATCACAACGCAATCCGAACTGGGAGTTCTCGGAATCCGCGTATGAAGTTTGAATATGTGCGCGTCGGCTCCCCGACGACTTCAATTCTGAGATCGCGCTTCAGAATTTCCTCCCAGAGCACGTTCAGCTGCAAGTCGGCCAGTCTATCTCCGACGCATCGATGGATTCCCGCGCCGAACGACAGGTGCATTCGTGGCTTCTCGCGATCGGCAATGAATAGGTCTGGTTCGTTGATCACCTCTTCATCCCGATTGCCAGAGATGAACCACATGACGACCTTGTCGCCGGCCCTGATCGTCTTACCTCTCAAGACAGTGTCGCGCGTCGCAGTACGTCGAAAATAGATGATCGACGACTGGAACCTTGTAGCCTCGGCCACGAAGTTCTTGATCAAGTTTGAATTGCGCCTCACCTTTGCGAACTCGTCGGGCCTTTGGTAGCAAACAGGACGCTGCCGGTCATCGTATTGCGCGTGGTGTCGTTTCCCGCAACGATGAGCATTCCCACATTACCCACCAATTCCCAAAACGACATGTTTGCGGTGGCTGGTCGTGCGCCAGCATAGAAACCAAGTCGATTTTGGCGCTTGTCGTTCCGAAGTTCAAAGATGCGGAAGTATTCGCCGCATCTCGTCAGGGCTTGACCCGCTCCTGTCCGATTTCACGATAGCGTCTGGTGCATTGATGTCGGCAACGACAACTTCAGACCAAAAAGCCAGTTTGCTCTCGCTGGTCCCAGGGCAAATCGAGTCATCGTTGCAAGCATGGATGTTGTGAGCTCGACCGAAACGCGACTCACCCAATTGAAAATCTCGCCCCGTGGCAGAGCGTCCAACGCATCCCCGGTCCGGCGACGCAACTCTGGTTCGTAAAGCGCGACATTTGACGGCGATGCTATCGGCGCTACAGCACGTCGTTGTTCGGTATGCTTCGGGGGATCCATGCGGATGAAAGTTGGCGGTCTCGTGCCTGGCGGCGGGTCGTCGATCTTGTTTCCGCGAATCTCGGCCGAGAACGTTGCTGGGTCCAACTCAACCGATTCGATGTCTCTGTACTTAGTGATTGACCAATAAGGGCCGAACGGGCTGTTGGCGCAGTAATGCACCGGGTCTTCTCTGCGCAGGCGAGCAAACAGTGGTTGCCAAGTATCGTCGCGGAACAAGGCCGGATCACTCACGTCAAAACCATCAAGAGGCATATCTGATAAAGTTTGCATGGGTGCCGAACCACTGAAAGCCTCGGGGATGAACAGACACAAGACTATCGGAAGCAGGAGTTTCTCGCTACAGGTCTGTTTGCACCCTATGGGCCCCATCACGTCGGGTTACCAGGGGCCGATGGCCGGTGCATCCTGAAAACCGACGGTCGGATCGGGATGCGCGTGACTTTCACTGGAAGCCACCGCGCCGCGACATTCCCTCCTCCGGTTTCCCGGAATGCGGCGACCGCGGCACGCGGGCGCAAGCATATCCGGGATCTTCCCCGGTCGGATTTGGGCGCAAATCTCGCGACATGCAGGGGCGCTGATGCACGGGCGGCGCGACCGGAAGTTCGAACTCATCGAGAGAAACAATCCGACTTGGCGCGATCTCCGTCCATATGCACTGCGCCTGGACGGTCTCGAGCCTTAGCTGCTGCCGGTGCAGAAACCTGGCAGGTGAAGATCCCGGATATTTTTCCAGCGCTGAGTCGCGCTGGCCAAATTCCGGGAAACCGGAGTGGGAGAGTGTGGCCTGTTGGCCGATGACTTCGGCTCACCAAAAAGCTGATGGCTGATGCTCACTGACGATCCTCACGCCCAGCCCGGCGAAGTCACTTGCGATTCGGGGGGAGGGGGAGTTTGCGCTTCAAGGCGATTGCGGCCGCCGGCTCAAACGCGTCATCGCGGGGCGGGTCGCGACGGTCCGGCAGTTGCAGTTCGTCGGCGTCCTTGTCGGCGCGCGGCATTTGGCCGATTAGCGAAGCACCGAGCGGACGACGGGAAGCGTTGAGGTTGTTCCAAACTGTCATTGGTGTTTCTTCACTCACCTCCCCATCCCCTTCACCACCCGCGCGAACCCCTCCGCAAACGGATTGGCAATCCGCATGCCCCCAACCTCCCGGCCGTCAGCTAAATCTTCCGACACGAACAGGCGGCAATCGGCTTGCAAGGCGGCGGCGAGGATCAGGCAGTCCCACCAGCTATAGCCGGTCTCGTCCTCGACCGCGAAGGCGCGCTCGGTGGTTTTTGCATCGAGCGGCGCGATGGCCCACGGCGCGAGCGTGCGGATATAGGTCCGCGCCGCGTTCACCGGCATCAGCCGGCGGCGCTCGACCAGCACGCGATAGGTCTCATTCAGACTTTGCGGGCTTAGCGTGAGTGAACGGTTGCCGATCGTCGCCTTCAGCAAATCCGCCGATACCTGCCGCTTCGCCGGATCGGCCGGGTCGAGGGCGTAGATCAGAATGTTGGTGTCGACGAAGACCCGGCCTGTCATAGAGCTCATCCCGCTTGGCCAGATCGGCGCCGATACCGGCGAAACCCGCGCCGCCCAGGAACTGTTCGAGAACGGCCAACTGATCCTTGCCCCGGCCCATGCGGTCCTCGAGCGTTTCCGCGACGAAGGCGGACATGCTGAGGTTGGCCTTGGCGGCCTCGATCCGCAGCCAATCGGCGATGTCCTCGCGCAGCGTGATCGTAATGTTTTTCATGACACGAAAATAGTGTAACACGAAATTCGTGTCAATCGCCTTTATGTGTTTTGCCGGCCAGCCACTTCTTCAAATTCTCGGCGATCGCGTTCTGAGCCTTGGCGGCGCGCTCGCCGGCGGGATGACGGGCGGGTTTCGGCGCCGCCGGCTTGGCTGCGACCGGTTTCGGCGCCGGCTCGTCGGCGGCGGCCGAGGTCAGCCGCGCGATGTCCGACTGGAAGCGATCGGCCTTGCCCTTGGCGAGCCACGGGGCCGATGCCGCGATGGCGTCCAGCATCGGCTCAACCCAATTAGCCTCGGACTTGGCGAAATCGTTCAGCACAAAGTGGACGACCGCGTCCTTGGAGCCGGGATGGCCGATGCCGATGCGCACCCGCGCGTACTCGTTGCCGATGTGCGCCGAGGTCGAACGCAAGCCATTGTGGCCAGCATTGCCGCCGCCGACCTTGACCTTCAGCCGGCCGGGATCGAGGTCGAGTTCGTCGTGAAACAGGATGATGTCGGTGATGTCGATCTTGAGGAAGCGCGCGGCTTCGCCGACCGACCGGCCACTGTCGTTCATGTAGGTTTCGGGCTTCAGCAGCAGCACCCGCTCGCCGTCGATGGTGCCTTCAGTGGCGAGCCCCTCGAACTTGCGGCGCCAGGCAGGAAAGCGATAGCGATCGGCAATGCGCTCGACCGCCATGAAGCCGATATTATGCCGGTTGCGCTCGTACTTCGCGCCCGGATTGCCGAGACCGACGAACAGTTTCATGTGTGAATCCGTCAGGCCGTGGGCCGTAGGTTGGGTTAGACCGGCGTTATAGCCGGTCGTAACCCAACACTCCACGAGCGGTGGCAAGTCGTTGGGTTACGGACGCCAATGGGCGTCCTAACCCAACCTACGGATATCCACTCCGTAGCAATCAGCAGCTTACTTCTTGGCTGCTGGCTTGGCAGCCGGCTTGGCGGCCGGAGCAGCAGCGCCCTTGGCCGGGGCAGCACCCTTGGCCGGAGCAGCGGCAGCGGCACCAGCCTTGGCGGCGGGAGCAGCAGCGCCAGCAGCGGCGGCGGGAGCGGCACCCTCGGCGGCACCAGCAGCACCTTCGGCATCACCCTTCGACGACGCGCCGGCAATGGTTGCCACCGTGAAGTCGCGGTTGGTGATGGTCGGGCGCACATTCGGCGGCATGGTGACGGCCGAGATGTGGATCGAGCGACCGATCTCAAGGCCTTCGAGGTTGAACTCGAACGCCGCCGGGATGTGGTCGGCCGGGCAGATCACTTCGACATCGTGACGCACGACGTTGAGCACGCCGCCACGCTTCAGGCCGGGCGACAGCAGTTCGTTGACGAACTTCACCGGCACCTTGACGCGGATCATGCCGTCGGAAGCGACGCGCTGGAAGTCGACGTGCAGCGGGCGATCCTTGACCGGATCGAGCTGGACGTCGCGCGGCAGCACGCGCAGCTTGGTGCCTTCGAGGTCGATCGAGAACACGGTGGACAGGAACTTGCCCTTGGTCACCGTCTTCCACAGCTCGTTCTCGTCGAGCGCGATGGTCTGGGGTTCTTTGTTATCGCCGTAGATCACGGCTGGAATTCTGCCTTCACGACGCACTGCCCGGGCGGCCCCCTTGCCGGCCCGCGGACGCGCCGTGGCTTTCAGTTCTGTCATATCTGCCATGGCTGTCTCCAATGGAAAAAGGGCCGCTAAGTCGGCCCGCACTCCTTACCGCCCGGCCTCCAAGGGTGCCGCAGCGTAGTCTCATAGTCGATGCATGAGATGGCGGCTGTATAAAGCGGGAACGGTGCTGTTGCAATGCGATAAATGGCAATCAGGTCCGGGCCTTGGCGGCGAATTCGTCGAGCGTCAGCACGATCAGCCCGGCAACCAGCCCCCAGAACGCCGCGCCGACGCCGAAAACCGTGACACCGGAAGCGGTTACCGCGAAAGTTAACACGGCGGCGAAACGCGTCGGCACATCGTGCATCGCCTGGGCCAGCGCCCCGGTGAGCGAGCCAATCAGGCCGAGACCGGCAATCGCCTTTATCACCACGGGCGGAAACGCCAAAAACAGCGCCACGATCGACGCGCCAACGCCTGCGATGGCGAGATAGATAATGCCGTAGGCGATGCCGGTCACCCAACGCTTGTCCTTGTCGGGGTGGGCATCGGGGCCGGTGCAAATCGCAGCCGTAATCGCCGCCAGATTGACGGTATGAGCGCCGACGAACGCCACCGCGATCGAGGCCAGGCCCGTCACCAACAATGCCGGCGCCATCGGCACCGCATAGCCGGACGCCCGCAGCACGGCGGCACCGGGCAGGTTCTGCGACGCCATCGTCACGAGGTAGAGCGGCACGCCGAGGCCGATCAGCACCGCCGGGTCGAACACGGGGTGTATGTAGACGAGACCAGCCATTTCGAGCGACAGGCCTTGGCCCGCGAAGGCGCCGCTCCAGATCGCAAGGCCGATACCGGCCGCGACCACCGCCAGCATCGCGAACGAGGCGTTCCACAGCCGGATCACCAGGAACAGCGCGATTAGCGGCAGCACCAGTTCGGGCGACGCTTTCACGCCGTCGAACATGGCAATGACGAAGCGCACCAGCACACCGGCCAACATGGCGGACGCCACCGCCACCGGGATGCGTTCGATCAGTCGGCCGAGCGGCGCGATCATGGCGGTGAGCAGGATAAGCCCGCCTGCCAGCAGGAAGGCGCCAACCGCCGATGGCATGCCAACGCCGGCAGTCGCCGCGATCACCGCCGCGCCCGGCGTCGACCATGCGGTGATGACGGGGATTTTCTGCCACAGGCTCAGAACCGCACTGCTGACCGCCATCGCGATCCACAAGCCGATCACCCACGACGTCGTCTCGGCCTTGGTCGCGCCCAGCGCCTCGGCCGCGGCCAGCACCACTGCGAGCGCGCCGGCAATACCGACGAGTGCTGCCACCAGGGCGGCAGTGATGGCGGACAGGCGCATGGGCGGGGCTCGTGGGGTGGTGAGTGGTCAGTCGTGAGTGGTGGGGCGTCAACTCCGTGTTTGGCGACGTCTCCCATTACCGCGAGAAGGCAGGCAGTCAAACAATACACACTCACCACTCACTTATTTCCCCAGCATCTCCGGCCGGTACTCGAAGTGCATGGTGTCGTAGTGGCCCCACTTGCCGCCCCAGATGAAGCCGTGCTCCTCGAACACTTTCACGATCTCGATCGGGATCTTGTTCTGGTAGCCGCCTTTGCTCCAGCGCCAGTAGTGCGCGTGCTTGGTCGCGATATCGATGGCGATGCCATAACCGTGCGCGCTTGCCTGCGTCGTGCCGGCAATCACCCGGCAGTTGTAAGTGCCTTCGGACGGCTTCAGATAGACGTCGAATACGGCCGGCAATTCATCCAGTGCGCGGCTGATGGCGGCGAGCTTATCAGCGACACCATTGACCTTGGTGACCCGCAGCTTCTGGCCGGCCTTTTTCGGCAACCACGACACATCGACAAGGTTCTTCGTCACCTCACCCTTGCTGCAATCGCCGTACATCTTGGCGAAGAATGCGGCGTTGCGGGCGCGGCCAGGATCGGTCTCGGACGCCGCTGGCGGCGGAACATCGCCAGCCGCGTAGGGCAGCCGGAACATATCCTTGAGGTCGGGCGCCGCCAGCCACTGCTCGAACGATTTCGGACCTTTCCCGTCATCGATCTGCATCCGCGTGCCGTCCTTCCAGACGAGGTCGTTGCCTTCGACTGATTTCAGATAATCAGGGTAGGCATTTAGCAACCGCTCCCCCGGCGACACTTGCGCCACGGCCGACATAGCCGACAGCGCGAGCAAAACCAGAGCCGCCACCATCCTCGAACGCATGGCGTCCCTCAGTACCTGATCGTGGCCACTTGGCGCAGTTCCTCGGCGGTCGTCGTCGGGAAACCGAAGAATTCGAGATAGGCCGGGATCTGCTCGAACAGCATGTCGATGCCGACCTGGGTCTGACAGCCACGTTCCCGCGCCGCCGCCAGAAACGGCGTCACTTCCTGCTTCATCACCACCTCGCCGACGAAAGTCGTCGGCGCGATCCGCGACACGTCCATCGGCAACGGATCGTTGAGCTTCATGCCGAGCGGCGTCGCATTGACGACCACGTCCCAGCCGGCCGGATCAATCGAACCGAGCGTGACATTCAGCTTCGGGTAGTGCTGGCGCAGGCGATCGCACAGTCCCTTCATGGTCGGCGCATGCGGATCGTAGAGCCCGATCTCGGCGGCATCGGCCTTGGCGATCGAGGCGGCGATGGCCGAGCCAACACCACCGCAGCCAACCACCAGCACGCGGGCGCCAGCCAACTTGCGGCCTTTGCGCAGCACGCCGCGCACGAAGCCCTCACCGTCGAACATGTCGCCTTCGAGTTGTCCGCCGGGGCCAAGCCGCACCGCGTTGCAGGAACCGGCGACCTGCACCGTGGTCGATGCCACATCGAGCAGCCCCACCGTCGTTACCTTGTGCGGCATGGTGATCAACGCGCCCTGGATGTTCGACAGCTTGAACACCAGCCGCAAGAATTGCGGAAAGTCCTCGGGCTTCGAGCCCATCGGCACCACAACCGCGTCAATGCCGTGCTTTTCGAAATACGGGTTGTAGATCATCGGCGCCTTGAATGTCTCGGTCGGATAGCCGATGTGCGCCAGCAGCTTGGTTGTGCCCCGGATCATGGTTCAGACCTTTCCGCCGTGCTGGTCATGATTGGCAGGGTCGAGGACGGGGCGCGGCTATTCATGGCTGATCCTGCAATAGCTGGTAGATCGCCAATCGGGTAGCGCCAGAGCGCGGCTGACGCTACGAAATTCGCTATCGCGCGGAGGCATAACAGCATGATCCTCAATAGCCACGAAGACGTGACGATCGACGCTCTGGCGGTGATGGCCCGCACGAACGACCCGCGCCTGCGCACCATCATGGTCTCGCTGGTGAAACACCTGCACGCCTTCATCCGCGACGTGAAGCTGACCGAGGCCGAGTTCCGTGAAGCTGCGGCCCTCATCAACGAGATCGGCAAACACACCACTGACACCCATAACGAAGCTGTGCTGATGTCGGGCTCACTCGGCGTGTCGGCGCTGGTATGCCTGCTCAACAACGGCGACAACGGCAACACCGAAACCTCGCAATCGCTGCTCGGCCCGTTCTGGCGGTTGAATTCGCCGCGTGTGGAAAATGGCGGCTCGATCATCCGCTCGGACACGCCCGGCCCGGCATTGCTGGTCACCGGCCGTGTGGTCGATCGGAGCGGCCAGCCGATTGCCGGCGCCGAGGTCGATATCTGGCACGCGTCCCCAGTCGGGCTCTATGAGAACCAGGACCCTGACCAGGCCGACATGAACCTGCGCGGCAAGTTCACCACCGACGCCGACGGCCGTTTCTGGCTGAAGACCGTAAAGATGGTCGGCTACCCGTTGCCGATGAACGGCGTCGTCGGCCGGCTGCTGGCGGCACAGAACCGGCATCCCTACCGCCCGGCGCATCTGCACGCGCTGATCGTCAGCAAAGGCTTCAAGGTGTTGATCAGCCAAGTCTACGACCCCTGCGATCCGCACATCGACACCGACGTGCAATTCGGCGTCACCAAGGCCCTGCTCGGCGACTATCTGCGCCACGACGAGCCGCATCCGTCCGACCCGAGCGTGAAGGCGCCGTGGTATTCGCTCGACTACACCTACGTGATGGAACCCGGCGAAACGGTATTGCCGCGCGCGCCGATCAAGTAGAACCCTTTGTCTGCAATTTACGAAGATGGGCAGGTTTTATAGGGCTGCCAGGATGATTTCTTGTCCTGGGGCCGCGACCTGTTACACTGCACCCAAGTTGAAACCAGGACGACGCCTGAAGACGGAGGTCCGACCCGCGCAGCACGACGCTGCCGGCCGGTCTCGCGCCAGGTGCTGGGGATGGATGTGCAGGGAGCTAACGACGGCAAACCGGGCGGCGGCAAGGGTCGCCCAATTCCGGTCAACGGCCTCTCCAATGGCGGGGGGTACGCGTGGCGTGACCATCGACATGGCAGCGCCACCTATGCCGCGCTTGATCTCGGCACCAACAATTGCCGGCTGCTGGTCGCTCGCCCGTCGCGGCGCGGCTTCATGGTTGTCGATGCCTTTTCCCGCATTATCAGGCTAGGCGAAGGCGTTGGCGCCAGCGGACAGTTGTCCGACGGCGCAATGAACCGCACGTTCGACGCGCTCAAGGTCTGCGCCGCCAAGATCAACCGGCACGGCGTCAGCCGCTCGCGCCTCGTCGCCACCGAAGCCTGCCGCGTCGCCGGCAATGGCCCCGACTTTCTGGCCCGCATCCAGCGCGACATCGGCCTCGACATCGAAATGCTGTCGCGCGAGGAGGAGGCCAAGCTTGCCGTTTCCGGCTGTGCCTCGCTGCTCGACACGTCGTCCGATCTGGCGCTGGTGTTCGACATCGGCGGCGGCTCGACCGAGCTGATCTGGCTCGACCTGTCGCGGCGCAAGGGGCAATGGCGGCGTGGCGTCGCCGATCGCATCGAGGCACATGCCTGCATCGTTGCCTGGACCTCGCTGCCGGTCGGCGTCGTCAATCTCGCCGACCGTTTCGACGGCCGCCGGGTCGATGCCATCGCCTTCGAGGCGATGGTTGCCGAGGTTTCGGCCCTGATCGCGCCGTTCGAGGCCGAGCACAAATTCGCCCCCCGCGTTGCCCGCGAGAGTGCCCATTTGCTCGGCACCTCGGGCACCGTGACGACGCTCGCCGGCATCAAGCTCGGGCTACCGCGCTACGATCGCAGCAGGGTCGACGGCGTCTGGCTCGTCACCGAGGAGATGCGAGCTGTCACCTACGGCCTCGTCGCCAAGACCTACGAGGAACGCATCGCCGAACCCTGCATCGGCCGCGACCGCGCCGATCTGGTGCTGGCCGGCTGCGCCATTCTGGAAGCCCTGGTCAGGATCTGGCCGACGGAACGCCTGCGCGTCGCCGACCGCGGCCTGCGCGAAGGCATTTTATCAACACTGATGTCGGAAGACGGTCACCATCGTGGCCCGTCATCCCATTCGAACGGCCGCTAAGGACGAACAACGAACAATGGCGAAAATCCCCAAACACGGCGGTGCCGGCCCCGACGCCGGTGCCCGACAACTCAAGGTCCGCGTCAAGTCGATCAAAAAGCGAACGCTGGCGTCGCGGCGCTGGCTCGAACGTCAGCTAAACGACCCCTACGTCACCGCCGCCAAGCGTGAAGGTATGCGCTCACGCGCCGCCTACAAGCTGTCGGAACTGGACGACCGGTTGAAGTTCTTGAAGCCCGGCCAGCGCGTGATTGATCTGGGTGCCGCGCCCGGCGGCTGGTCGCAGATCGCAGCCGAACGCGTTCACGCGACGCCGCTGCTCGGCGAAAAGGGCCAAGTGGTGGCGATCGACATCAGCGCCATGGAGGCGATCCCCGGCGTTGAGATCCTGCATCTCGACTTCATGGCCGAGGACGCGCCGGCGCAGCTGATCGCGCTGCTGCGCGGCCACAAGGCCGACGTGGTGCTGTCCGACATGGCCGCGCCCGCCAGCGGCCACACCCGCACCGACCACTTGCGGATCATGGGCCTGGCCGAAGCCGCCGGCACTTTCGCCACCGAAATCCTGGCGCCCGGCGGCATCTTTATCGCCAAGGTGCTGCTCGGCGGCACCGAGAAGGATCTGCTCAACCTGCTGAAGCGCGACTTCGCCGTGGTCAAGCACGTCAAGCCACCGGCGAGCCGCGCCGACAGCGCCGAGCTGTACGTCGTGGCGACCGGGTTCAGGGGCACGGGCGGGGAAACAAGCGAGGAGGAGTGAGGCGTGGGCGTAACATTGTGCCCATCACCTTTCTGCCGACGAGTGGTAACGGTCCTGTTTCCCCGCCGAAGCCGGCTTCGGGGCACGATTACGAAGGCTTTCGACCAACAGCTGCGATCATCACGCAGGGCCCCTCGAACCGCCCTTTGACCTCGAACGCGCGCAATTTCTCGCCGACCTCCGCCCAGGCTTGAGCCTTGGCCGCCTCATCGAGTTTTCCAAGCATCTGATGAAGCGCACCGAACAACTCTTGCTCGAAACGCAGACATTCGGCCGCGCTCGGCAACACGACGGGCGCGCTGATTTTGCGAACCTGCACATCCACTAATCCAGCCGCCTCGAACAGTGCCTCTATCCGCCCCGGCGCTCCCAGGCTGAAGGGACCGGGCTGACCCGGGCGGGAGGTGGTAGGGCCGCATGCCTGCGGATCACGCCGACGGGGTCGGAAAAGAAGCGACATTCTTCGGGCGTGGCATAGACGATCGCCCCAACATACCCGCCGGGTCGAACTGCGGCGACCTGATGTTCCATCGCGCCCAATTGATCGGGGAAGTAGATCAGTCCGACACGTGACAAGACAGCGTCGAACGGCGCACCAGAAAGCGAAAACTGTTCGCCGTCCGCAATCTGCGCCGCGGCATTCTTATAGCCCGCCGTCTCGAGATTGCGCGCGGCCAGAGCCGTCAGCGCCTCAGACAGATCAGTCGTTAGAACATGGCCATTGGGACCGACACGACGCGCTGACTGCATTGCCTCCTGGCCAGAGCCGCCCGCAATATGCAGCACACGGCTTCCCGGACCGACCTTTGCCATATCGAGCAGGGCCTCGCTAACCGGCCCGAGCCAGTTGTCCAGAAGTGGTCCCCAGGCATTCCAGCGGTCAGCCACGGCATTCCACTGTGCATGCGTCGTATTCTTGAAGGCAAGCGCGTCGAAGCTCGTCATTGCTGCCACCATCGGTTGCTTTCGGTCAGCCCCCACTGTGCGGGCGACGAGACAACACTAAGAGCGCTGCACGGTTACTGCTGGAGGCTTGCCTTCAGGCCGCCTTCAGATAGGCTTTCTTTTGATAACGAAGCGCATTTTGTTTTTTTGCGCTTGCCCCTGCTGTGGGGCGGATCGCCATCAACGAGACCGAAATATGCGCGATGCCCGCACCAATCGCCTGTTGGTTTTCGACACTTTCAAGGTCGATCTCGACGCCGCCTCCGTGCTTTGTAACGACGCCATCGTAAACGTCGAGCCGCAGGTGTTCGAACTGATCGCCTTCCTTGTCGACAATCGGCGCCGGCTGGTGAGCTACGATGAAATTCTCGAGAACGTGTGGAAGGGACGCATCGTCTCCGACGCCGCGATTGCAACCCGTGTCAACGCCGCGCGCAAAGCCCTCGGCGATGACGGCACGTCGCAGCGTGTCATCAAGACGGTGCGCGGACGGGGCTTGCGATTTGAGCTGTTGCCGCGCGATGAGAGCGCGACCGAAGGCTTCTACGAGCGAGGCGGGCCTCCACCCGCCGGGGATGTCGGCGATATCGAAGCCGATAAGCCTTCGATTGCCGTGCTCCCGTTCGAGAACATGTCGAGCGATGCCGACCAAGGGTACTTCGCCGACGGCATCGTGGAGGATATCATTACGGGGCTTTCCCGTGTCAGACAGCTCTTCATCATCGCGCGCAACTCGACCTTCACCTACAAGGGAAGGCCCGTCGACCCCCGCCAGGTCGGGCGCGAACTCGGCGTGCGGTATGTGCTGGAAGGCAGCGTGCGGAAATCAGGCCAGAAGGTTCGCATCAGCGGACAGCTCATCGAGACCGGCACTGGACATCACATTTGGGCGGATCGTTTCGATGGCGAATTGTCCGATATCTTCGAATTGCAGGATCGGATCACAAGCAGCGTAATCGGTGCGATCCAGCCTTCGATCCGGTCCGCGGAAGTGGCCCGATCGCGGCGCAAGCGGTCCGAAAGTCTCGACGCCTACGACCTCTACATGCAGGCATTGCCTCATGTGTCGGCGCTCGATCGCAAGTCCAATGCGTTGGGCCTCACACTGCTGGAGCAGGCGTTGCAGCGTGACCCCGCATATGGATCGGCACTCGCCATGGCCGCATGGTGCCATGCACAACGCTGCGTCTATAGCTGGACAGATGATTTTACGACGGATAGCCGGAAGGCGCTTGATCTGGCGGAACGAGCTGTGCATCAGACCGCAGATGACTCGTTTGCCTTATCCATGCTCGGCGCCGCACACACGCTTGTGCGCGATTTCGAGCGTGCCCAAGAACTGCTTTCGCGAGCCGTGACATACGACCCGAATTGCAGTTGGGGCTGGAACCGGCTCGGCTGGCTGCATGGCTATCGTGACCGCGCCGCGGAGAGTATCGCGTGCTTCGAGAAAGCTCTTCGGTTGAGCCCACTGGACCCGATGAATTTCAATTGCCACTTCGGCATCGGCGCGGCGCACTACATCGAGGCGCGACACGACGAGGCGATTGACTGGATGGAGAAGGCACTCGCAGCCAACCCGAGTGCCCGCTGGATCTATCGCCAACTGGTGCCTGCACACATCGACGCGGGGCGGGACTTAGATGCAGCGCATGGCCTAAAACTGCTCCTCCAGGACTACCCGCTCATGAATTGCGCCGAGGTCCGCGCAGCAATGCTCTATTCCGAGCCCGTGATGGATCGAATTTGTGCCGGTCTCGCTCGCGCCGGACTTCCGGTCAACTAGACGATGCGATCATTTCTAGAGCGTTGGCGTTGGCGCAATCGCCCCCGGCACCAATCTACACCTTCAGTTGAAGTGATGCTGCCACCAGCCGCTACCTCCTCGCTCAAATCCCCCGCGTCGCCGCCTTCTTCTTCATCGGCGCGGTGGGCTTTGGTGCAGGCTCGTCATTGCCGCCGAAGACAGAGAACAGCGACGACAGCGGCGCCGAGGTGTTCGACCCCGAATAGCTCGACACCACCCGCACCGTGGTGCCGACGCGCGCCATGGTCGCCAGATGCGTCACATGCTCGTTCATCATCCGAAAGCAACCCGATGACGACGCCCGCCCTATCGTTCGATCGTTGTTGGTGCCGTGGATGCGGTAGATCGAGTTGCCCAGATACAGCGCCTTGGCGCCGAGTGGATTGATCATGCCGCCAGAGACCGTGACCGGCAGGCCGGGCTGGCGCTGGCGCATCTCCGGTGGCGGCGTCCAGGTCGGCCACTCGGCGATGCGACTGATGCGCTCGGTGCCGGTCCAGGTGAAGCCGTCGCGACCGACCGAGATCGGATAGGCATAAGCCTGCTTGCCGGGCAATACATAGTAGAGCTTGCGGCCGCTGGTATCGACGATGATGGTGCCGGGCTGCTCGTTACTCTCCAGGTAGACGACCGGCGGTTTCTCCGGCTTGATATCGGGCTTGCCGCCGCCGTCCATGTATTTGGGATAGGGCACGTCACCGGACGTCTTGCGACGCTCGGCGCGCTCGGCCTCCTGCTGGCGCTGGTTGCGCTCGATGTCGCTCTGGAATACCGGCGTGTTGCCGGCGAAACCGCTCTGCGCCCAGGCCGGCAGCGGCGCTAACGCCAGGCTCGATCCGGCGATCAGCACGCCCAGCAAGGTCTTCGCAGCAATGTCCATGATGCCCCCTGGCAAGCCCAATCCCACCGGCGTCCAACGCACGGCCGTTGATTCCGCCGCCACTTAAGCGATTGGGGTGAGCCGGGACAAGGGTTTGCGCCTGCCAAGGGGCCGGCGTCGGTCGAATTCAGTGACCGCGTGCCCGCCATGCACTGGTCGTCGCGCCGCACTGAGGGCGCCAAGCCGTGCAAGAAATAAAGACTCCATAACGATCCCACAACTGATGCGAGCCGTTCGCGGCTCAGGTCGCAGAGTTCGCGGTCACACGTGCGCAAGGCGTGCTGCAAGCTCTGCGATTGCATCGTGTTGTGGAGAAGGTTGTCGCGTCGCCGCTCCGGCCCGCTCGCGCACCGGGCGTTGTCGGTCGACAACCGGCCTCGACATGCGCGACCCGCATCTTCAGAAAATATTCGAGCTGCCGAGTTTACATTGGATCTGATCGGCTGACAGCGCGAGATGCCGCGTCTCCTGCTTCGACTTCATATTGACCAGCTTGAAATATTGCTGTCCGGCATCGAGCACATACGAAATGTCGGCGTGGCAGGCCACCCCGTCGGTGCTGATCTTGACGACCTGGGTGAAATTCCGGCCATGCATTTCGGTCAGGATCGTATTGGCGCGGGTCGTAATGCGCACGGTTATGTTCGGCGAATAGGGGTTTGGCACCTTCAGCCAATCGCCGAGGCGACCGGTGGCGCCACGGAACGAATGAAACGTGGAATTGATGCTCGCCGGATTGCGCTCGCGTTCGTAGTCGACCTGCTGATTCGGCCGGAAGAACATGGCGATGCGGTTCAGCTGGCCGATGGCCTTGACCTGCCCACCGGGCGGTACTCCCGCGATGGCGGCTGGCGGAAGGCCGCCGGTTATAGGACTTTGGCGTTCGATGAACGACAGCTCGAAGGTGCGATTGGTTATCAGATCGACCTGGGCTCGAGCGGCACCGGCGGCGATCGCCAAAAATCCGCCGATCGCAGCGCTCGTTGCTGCGAGCTTGAAACAGTCTCTGGCTCGCAGTTTCGATCGGGTACGCATGGCAAGCCGATGTCACCATAGTGATGCCGGTCGTGTCAACGAATGCGCCACGGGCGCGAATGGCTGCCCGATTTGACATAAATATGATCACGACCATAGTCGAACCCCTGGTGCCCGCGTGCGCTTGCCTTCCACGCCCGCCGCGTGGCCAACCTTTACCGGACTCCCACCCATGTACCGCCTCTGGATTGCCGCCCTGTTCTGGGGGCTGAACTGGCCGGCGGTGAAGATCATGCTGACCGCGATCTCGCCTTGGACGCTGCGTGCGGTCGGACTTGCCTGCGGCGCGACGCTGCTCGCCGCCTTCACCAAGGCAACCGGCGCTTCACTCGCGATCCCGCGTAGCCACTGGCGACACCTCGTCATCGCCGGCCTGCTCAACGTCGCCGGCTTCAACATCTTCGCGGTGTTCGCGCAATTGTCGATGCCGGCATCACGAGCCGCCATCCTCACCTTCACGATGCCGTTGTGGGCGGCGCTGTTCGGCTGGATCGTGCTCGCCGAACCGATCGATCGGTTGCGCGCGGCATCGCTGACGCTCGGCACCTTGGGCCTCGCGATCCTGTCAACCTCGTTCTGGCCAGTTATCGCCACCGGGCATCTGCCGCTCGGCCTCGTCTACGTGCTGGGCGCGGCAATCTGCTGGGCGGCCGGCACCGTCTACCTCAAGAAATACAAGATCGCCGCCGACCCACTGGCGATCACCACCTGGCAGGTGATCGTCGCCGCCATCGCCTGCACGCTCGGCATGGCTTTGTTCGAGGTGCCACGCTTCGACCTGTCGGAGCCGCGCGTCGCATTTGCCTTCGCCTATCATGTGACACTGCCGCAGGCCGCCTCCTACGTGCTGTGGTTCAGCTTGATCACGAAGGTATCGTCGTCGACGGCGAGCCTCGGCACGCTGCTGGTGCCGGTGTTCGGCGTCATCGGCGCGGTGGTGATCCTCGGCGACCAGCCGACCGCGCTCGATCTGACAGGCTTCGGCCTGCTGCTGCTGGCGGTGCTGAGCGATCAGCTGCTGAGATCGAAATCAATGTCACCACGCTGAAACTGTGCCACCGTAACGTGCGCTTGCGTTGCCGTTTGCGACACACTAGGTCTGGCGCAGTTGCTCTGTGGAGGGATATCCCATGACGCTTTCGATGCGAGCGCCAGCGCTGTTGCTGGCCATGATCACGACGCTGTTGCTCGCGGGCTGCGGCGTCAACAACATTCCGACCTACGAGAACGGCGCCAAGGCGGCCTGGTCCGAGGTACTGAACCAATATAAGCGCCGCGCCGACCTGATCGACAATCTGGTAAACACGGTCAAGGGCTTCGCCGAACAGGAGAAGTCGGTGCTGACCCAGGTCACGGAAGCTCGCTCCAAAGCTTCGAGCGTCCAGGTGCCGGCTGACATCCTGACCAATCCGGAAGCCATGAAGAAGTTCCAGGACGCGCAGAACACGCTCGGCGGCGCGCTGCGCCAGCTGATGGTGGTGTCAGAGCGCTATCCGGACATCAAGTCGGGCGCCAACTTCCTTGCCCTGCAGAACCAGCTCGAAGGCACCGAAAACCGGATCGCCATCGCACGCCGCGACTACATCGAGAAGGTGCGAATCTACAATACCGAACTCGTCACCTTCCCGGGCCGCATCTGGAAGTCGTTCATGTACGGCGCCAACAAGGAAATGGCGACGTTCGACATTCCGGCCGAAGAGCAAAAGGCGCCGAAGGTCGATTTCTCGGCGCCTAAAAAGCCTTGAGCGGCCAATTCAAGTACCTCTGCCGTAGGTTGGGTTAGACCGGCCCCCTTGCCGGTCGTAACCCAACAACTTCGACCACTACCCGTGGAACGTTGGGTTACGGCGCAAGGGGGCGCCTAAACCAACTTACGGATTGCGACTTGCTGCATCTCCGGCAGGTCGGACGCAAGGCCGGTAACGTGTTTAGAACTGGCACGCAGAGGAAACGAAGCCATGGGACAGGTGTGCTCTGCCGCCTGGACTGGAACTGATAGACAGAACGCGGCGTTCGCGTTTTGTGTACGGCTGCTTGCGCTCGCAACAATCATGCTGGGGCTGTTCGCCGGCATCGTGAACGCCGCGACACCGAACTTCCCACCGTTGACCGGCCGCATTGTCGATCAGGCGAATATCCTGTCGGCGTCAGATCGCGCCGAGATCGAAACCGCTCTCAAAGCGCACGATGCCAAGTCGACCGATCAGGTGGTGGTGGTCACCGTGAGGTCGCTCGAGGGCGTGCCGATCGAGGACTACGGCTACCAACTCGGCCGGTTCTGGAAGATCGGTCAGGCCGGAACCAATAACGGCGCGCTGCTGATCGTGGCGCCGAACGACCGCAAGGTGCGCATCGAGGTCGGCCGCGGGCTTGAGCCGATCCTCACCGACACCATGTCGAAGCTGATCATCGACAACGCCATTCTCCCTGCCTTCCGGCGCGGCGATTTCCCCGCCGGCGTCAAGGCCGGCGTGCGCGATGTCATCGCCACGCTGCAGGGCGACGCCGAGGAAGTGAAGAAGCGGGCGAAGAGTGTGCGTAAGCCGCCGGATATCCAGATCGATCTCGGCCAGCTGCTATTCATACTGTTTTGGATTGGCGTCGTCGGCTACTCGATCTGGCAGCAGCAGAAGCAAGCAGCGCAATTGCCGGCCGGATATCGCGGTCAGAAGCGACGCGGCGGCGGCAACGTCGTCATCGTGCCCGGCGGCTGGGGCGGTTCGGGCGGCTGGAGCAGCGGCAGTTCGTCCAGTGGCGATAGCGGTGGCGGATTTTCGGGCGGCGGCGGCGACTTTGGTGGCGGCGGTTCGTCGGGCAGTTGGTAGGCAGGAACGGCAATGGCACTAATCAACGAACAGGGACGCCAGCGCGTCGCCGATGCCATCTCGAAGGCGGAGGACAAGACCTCCGGCGAGATCGTCGCCGTGGTGGCGGCCGACAGCTCGACCTATCTGCACGTGCCCTTCATGTGGGCGGCGCTGGTGGCGCTGCTGGTGCCCTGGCCGTTCATCCATTTCACCTGGATGACGGTGCACAACATCTGGCTGATTCAGATGATGGTATTCGTCGCGCTGCTGGCGCTGCTGTTCTATCGGCCGCTGCGCTACGCGCTGGTGCCGACCTCGACCAAGCGGCTGCGCGCCCACCGCCGCGCCGTCGAGCAGTTCCTGACCCAGAACCTGCACACCACCGAAGGCCGCACCGGCGTGCTGCTGTTCGTGTCGGTGGCCGAACGCTACGCCGAGATCCTGGCCGATGCCGGCATCCATAAGAAGGTTCCCGAGGCCGAATGGCAGGGCATCGTCGATACTTTGACGAGCGCGATCGGCGAGGGCCGCGCGGCTGATGGCTTCGTCGCGGCGGTCGAGGCGATCGGCGCCCGCCTCGCCCAGCATTTCCCGCCCGGCAGCGCCGAGCCAACCCGCCTCCCCAATCATCTGATCGTGCTGGAGTAGGTGAGCTACCGCAACGGTTCGATGCCGCGCGACTTCACGACATTGAGTAACTTCAGGGCCGCGCCAGTCGGCCGGCGCTCGCCGCGCTCCCACTGGCTGACAGTGCTGACCGCGACATTGAGAAACCCGGCCATCACAGCCTGACTGATGCCGGCCTTTTCGCGCACCTTTACGATCTCGGCCGGTGACAACGGCGGTATTTTCGGCAATGCATCGCGGCCAAGCATGCGCAACGTCGTCTTGCGCAAATCGACGTCGGTCACGGCGCCGATACGATGCAGCCCCTGCATCGCCTCGACGATTTCAGCGCGCAGCCGCGCTTTGCCGCCCGGCAAAGCCTTGGGTTTAGTCTTCGGAGCCATCCAGCACCTCCATCAATTCATTTACCCTCAGGCCCGTTAACCAGCGTTTGCCCTGGTTTTGCCCAAGCCTCGCCCTAGTGCGCCCCACTTGCAGGGTTACCAAACCTTAATCGGAAATGGTTAATCTCGGCCATTCACGATCCTGGTCCCCGGTCTGATGCGTCAGGCGCGGGAACTGGTCACGGGGCGTGATCGACGGGGCCGTACTCACCTGCGGCCGAATGACGGGAAGGGGAATTTAGTTTTGGTCTCGCGTAAACGACGGCAGATCGCCGGCGTCGCTGTGGCTGCGTTGTTCGCGGTCCTTGGCGCCCACACCCTCATCGCGAATTCGGATCGTACCCGCACGATCTCGATGTACAACATCCACACCAAGGAAACGATCAGCGTCGTCTACAAGAAGGACGGTCAGTTCGTCGCCGAGGCGATGCAGAAGATCAACTGGGAGATGCGCGACTTCCGCGCCAACGAGCCGGCCAAGATGGACCCGGCGTTGATCGACCTGCTGTGGGAAGTACACACCGAACTCGGCTCCAAGGAGCCGATGCACATCATTTCCGGCTACCGTTCGCGCAATACCAACGAGATGCTGCGCAAAACCGTCGGCGGGCAGGCGAGCGAGAGCCGCCATATCCTCGGCAAGGCCGCGGACGTCCATTTCCCCGACGTGCCATTGAAGCGCATCCGCTACTCGGCGCTGGTGCGCGAGCGCGGTGGCGTCGGCTACTATCCAACCTCCGCGATCCCGTTCGTGCATCTCGACACCGACCGCGTGCGTAGCTGGCCGCGCCTGCCGCGTTATGAGCTGGCGCTGCTGTTCCCGAACGGCAAGTCGCAGCATCAACCGGCCGACGGTGGTCCGATCAGCCGCGAGGACGTGCAGGTCGCCCAGGCCCGTCATCGCGAACTCGCCGTGCAGGTCGCCGAATTCCACGATTACCGCAATCGCCCCGCTGGCAGCGGCATCCAGGTGGCGGCTCTGACGCCGAAAATCCAGCCGGCGGCGAAGCCTGCCCCGGTTGCGTTCGTCGCCGCCTCGACCTCGGCGATGCCGTCGATCATGCCGAAGCCGGCACCAGCCCCGCAGGTGGTCGCGGCCTTACCGCCGGAACGTCCGGTGGCCCGTCCCGTGCCTGAGCCGCGCGTGGTCGATCGTCCGTCGCGCCTGACCCAGCCGACGACGGATGAGCGCGCCAAGCTCGCCCAACTGGCGGCCTTGGCCAGCATCGAGCCGCAACTGGTCGCCGGCCCTTTCCCGGCATCGCGCCCGAAGCCGGCGCTGGCAAGCCTCAGTGGCACCGCACAGAAGATCCCGGTCGCCGAACCACCGGCGGCGCCGCGCGTCGCCTCGCTCGGGCCTGACATGGGCATCACCGACATCATCGGCCGCGCCGGCTTCGGCAACGGCTGGGTGCAGGCCCCCGCCTACGACGAAGAGCATCCGGACGAAATGTCCTACCGGCCGTTCCCGGTCACGCCGTACATGACGGCCACCGCCTCGGCCGACGATCCGGCGCTCGCCCACATGATCCACCCGGATGTATCGAAGACCCTCGACATGCTCGATCAAGCCGGCTCGATGCCGCCGATGCGGCTGCGCCCGACCCAGCAGATCGCGCAATTGATGTGGGCGCAGGAGTTCAAGGGCAGCATGGCCGACGTCGACAAGCTGTTCGCGTCCGGCGGCGATCTCGTCAAGTCCAGCAGCGTCAGCAACCGCAACGTGAAGACGGCGAAGGAGTAGGGTTCAAAACCCTGCCATCGACCGCCCCACCTTGGCAATGAATGCCTTGCGCTGAACGTCCGTTGCCACGTTCATATGATAGAGCGCGTGATACTCGACTGAAGCCTTGCCGCCGGTCAGGCGCTTGAGGTAGCGCTTCACCAGAACGCGTGACGGGTCGCGCATGTACCAGGCCATCCAGCGCGGCCGGCCGTAGGTCGAGATGCCGGCGATTTTCCTGATGTTGCCGAGCAGCACTTTGACATTGGCCGGGTCCGACAGATCGATCGATACGCCGGGCATCATCAAGCGGTCGAACCAGCCCTTCAACATCGCCGGCGGACCGAATACCCAAGTCGGGAACTGCACCACGATCGCCTCGCAGGCCTGCAGCCGCGCGACGTAGTCCTCAAGCCCGGCGCGGTTGCGCGCGGTGTCGTGATAGGTGCGCCGCATGTCGGCGCTCATGACCGGATCAAAGCCATCGGCATAGAGGTCCATCAGGTCGACCTCGTGTCCGGCGCGCTGCAAGCCGGCGATGGCCTCAGCCCGAATGGCGCCGTGAAAGCTTTCCGGCACCGGATGACAGTAAACATAAAGCACGCGCATCGAAGTTCTTCCCAACGCCAATCATGTCCGAGCGCCATCCACCCCCACAAATGTCATCCCGGGGCTTGTCCCCGGGACCCATCGTGCCAGGACTTCGAACACCAAGGTCCTGGTACGATGGGTCCCGGCAATGAATGCCGGGATGACACCGGTTGTGGAGTTGGCGCGATTGAATTCACGCGACCATCGAGGGGCCGCGACTGCGCATCAGCCGCGCACCGGCACGTACGTCCGCATCTTGCCAGGGTTGAGCAAGCCCATCGGATCGACCTCGCGCTTGAAGCCGAGCTGATCGGCGTCGGTGCGCTTGTGGCGGCTGCCGTCCTCAACCGTGTAGACGTGCGGATTGGCGATGGTCACGCCATTGGCCTCGAACAGGTCGATGATCTCGTTCAAGCGCTCGGCTGTCGTATAGCGCACCACCGGCAGCGCGCTGCAGGTCACCCGCCCGCCGAAGCGGATGAATTCCAGATGCGGGATGACCTCGTCACCGAACATCTCGGTCATCAACTTGACCGACTCCATCACCCGGTCGTGCGGATAGAGGCACTGCAGGTAGGTCACGCCGCGATCGGTCTTCAAGACTTGCAGCGTGGTGTGGTTCCAGGTGTACTCGTAGAGCGGGATGCTGGCCGCGCTCTCGTCCATCGGCGCCTCAAGCGTGATAGCGCCGCGCCCCTTGAGCAGCGACTTGAAACTCTCCATCGAGCTTTCCGCGATCATCAGCGCGAGTATCGACTTGCCCTCCGGACAATGCGCCTTCAGCGCACCAAAATAGGTCGGCAGCGGCCATTTGATCGGCGTCACCAGCTTCTTGAGGATACCGTCGGCCACCGCAAGTTCGTGGCCGACCTGCACCGCCTGATAGAAGTCGTCGAATGCCACCACCACGTCGATCCACGGCAAGGCCGGCGCCAGCGGCATTTCGAGCTCGACGATGATGCCGGTGGTGCCGAAGGTGCGATTGATCTTTTGCGTTTCATCGCCGCGCAGTTCGATGACGCGCGGCGCTTCCTCCAGCGTCACGACGCGGGCGCCGATGACGTTGCCCGGTTCGCGCAGGCCACCATAAGTGATCGAGCCGACGCCGCCGGAACCGCCGGCAACAAAACCACCGATGGTCGCCATCCGCTTGGTCGAGGGATGCATGCGCAGTTCCCAGCCGCCGGGCTTCAATTCGGTATCGATGTCGACCAGCTTCGCACCGGCCTCGACGCGCACGATACCGGGCTTCGACCACAGGATCTTCGTCATGCCGCTCATGTCGAGCAGCACGCCACCTTCGAGCGGCACCGCCTGACCGTAGTTGCCGGTCGATAGGCCGCGCGGCGTGATCGGAATGCGCAGCCGCGCGCAGGCCGCCGCCAGCTTGATTACGTCGGCCTCGTTGCGCGGCACCACCACGACGTCGGCTGACAGCCCGTGCAACTGGGCGTTGAGGATCGGGCTGTACCAGAAATAATCGCGCGACCGTCGCCTCACCGTCGTGCTTTCGGTGACGACCGGCACGTCGCCAAGGGCTGCGATCAAGGCGGCAATGTCATAACGGGATGCGGGGGCTGCCTTGGAGGCAGGCGCGCTCGAATTCATGGGGATCACTCCGGTAGCCGTGATGTGGTCTTAATCGACGGTGGCACAGTAGTGGCGGCGTTCGCGTCCGACCAGAGGCCAGCGCTGCGGAAATTGCACAAGCCACAGGCAGATCGTGCCTGACATTCGGCCAAGCCAATGGATACTTGGTTGGGTAGAACTGCCTGCAGATTGTGCCGAAGACCGCGCGCGACCCTTGCCGTGGCCCCGGCACTGTCTACAATTGATCCACGTCAAATGGCGCATTCCGGGAGATGGGCAACCGGATCGCCAGCAGAGGAGTCAATCCCATGAGCCGGAATTTCACCCGCATCTCACGGCGCCATGCGCTTCGCCTTGGCTGCGCCACGGCAGCCACTTTCGCGGCTCCGGGCATCCTGACCCAGGTCACTGCGCAAGGCCTCGACAAGCTCAGCTATCAGACCAATTGGCGCGCGCAGGCGGAGCACGGCGGCTTCTATTACGCAGTTGCCAACGGCATATATAAAAAGCACGGCATCGATGCCGAAATCCGCATGGGCGGACCGCAGCAGAACCCATCACAATTGCTGCTCGGCGGCCGCGTCGACATGGTGATGTCGAACTCGTTCGAGGCGATCAACTATGCCCGCGAGAACCTGCCGTTCCTATGCATCGGATCGATCTTCCAGAAGGACCCGCAGGTCATCATCTCCCATCCAGGCGTCGGCAACGACAGTTTCGAGGCGCTGAAAGGCAAGCCGATCCTGGTTGGCGCCGGCGGCCGCAACAGCTTCTGGCCGTTCCTTAAAGCCAAGTTCGGTTTCACCGACGAGCAGGCCCGGCCCTACACCTTCAACATGGCGCCGTTCCTGGCCGACAAGACCGCGTCGCAGCAGGGCTTCCTGTCATCGGAGCCGTTCGCGATCCGCAAGGCTGGCGTCGAACCCGTCGTCCACCTGATCGCCGATGCCGGCTTCGAGAACTACAACACCACGATCAACATTTCGCAGAAGCTCGTCGCGGAAAAGAAGGACGCGGTGCAGCGCTTCGTCAACGCGACCATCGAGGGCTGGGCCGCCTACATGAAAAACGGCGAAGGCAACGCCGCCGCCAACGCGCTGATCAAAAAGGACAACCCCGACATGGACGACGAGAAGATCGCCTATGCGGTGAAGGTGATGAACGAACGCGGCATCGTGAATTCCGGCGACGCGTTGAAGCTCGGTATCGGCGCCATGTCGGCCGACCGCTGGCAGCGGTTCTACGACACCATGACCAAGACCGGCGTTTTCCCGGCCGGCGTCGATATCAAAAAGGCCTACAGCCTCGACTTCGTCAACAAGGGCGTTGGGTTGTGATGGCAGCGGGAGTTCCAACACTGACTCCACTTGCCTTCCCGGCCAAGCGCGGCCCGATTGTCTCGGCTGATGCTCAAGGCAAATTCCGCGCACGAGCCGGGGTCTTTACCTCTAACGGTGAGGCTTGGTGCCCGCCAGAAGCTGGCAAAGATCCCGGACAAGCCCGCCCGCACTTTCAAACCGCACCGCAACATCTATGCGGGCTTTCCGGGAACGCGGGAGGAGGGAGGGAAACTTTGCTCGAACATCGAGGTCAGGCGCCACGCTTTCCGTGTCTTGACCGATCGACAACGGGGCTTGCCTCCCCACCGCCGTCATCCCGGCGAAGGCCGGGACACACGACGAGCATCCGCGCACGCATTTGTCATCGTTGCGCGCCCCCGCGCGCCGACATGGCTTCGAGGCCGAATACAATGCCGCAAGCTCAGGAAGTTCGTCGAGCACCATCTCGACGTTCGCAGACAGCCCACCTCCCTCCTCCCGCGTTCCCGGAAAGCCCGCACAGATGGCTCGGTGAAGAACAATGGCGCGGGCGGGCTTGTCCGGGATCTTTACAAGGTTATGCCGGGCATGATGCTTCCACGCGACGGTTAAAGATCCCGGCTCGCGCGCGTAATTTGCCTCGAATGAAGTTCGCTCCACCTGGGCCGCGCTTGGCCGGGAACGCGGGAGGAGAGAGGTGGGCTTTGCCGAACATCAAGTCATGCAACACGCTTTCCGTGCAATGACCGATCGACACCGGAGGCTGGCCTTACCGTGATCGCATCCGAGCAAGTGGCCGCCCCTCACCCTAACCCTCTCCCCCTTAAGGAGGGGGAGAGGGAGAGCGCCGCACCCTTGTCACGGTGCGGCACGTCTCGAAGCAGTTCGCCAACGGCACGCTCGCGGTGCACGATGTCAACATCGCGCTGCGCGAGGGCGAGTTCATCAGCCTGCTCGGCCCCTCGGGCTGCGGCAAGTCCACCCTATTGCGCATGCTGGCCGGCCTCGCTTCGCCCAGCGCCGGCGAGATCGTTTGGGGCGCAGAGGGCAGCGCCAACGCCAAGCCCGACCTCGGCTTCGTATTCCAGGAACCGACGCTGATGCCGTGGGCGACGGCGCTCGGCAACGTCATGATGCCGCTGAAGCTGAAGGGCCGCGCCAAGGGTGAAGCCGAGGCGGCCGCGGTCGAGACATTGAAGCTCGTCGGCCTCGCCGGATTTGAGCATTCCTATCCGCGCGAACTATCGGGCGGCATGCGCATGCGGGTGTCGATCGCCCGTGCGCTGGTCACCCGTCCACGCATTCTTTTGATGGACGAGCCGTTCGCGGCCCTCGACGAGATCACCCGCCACAAGCTCAATGACGATCTGCTGGCGCTGTGGTGGCAACGCCGTTTCTCGGCGGTGTTCGTGACGCATTCGGTATTCGAGAGCGTGTACCTGTCGCAGCGCATCGCGGTGATGGCGGCGCGCCCCGGTCGCATCATGGCCGATCTGCCGGTCGCCTCGCCCTACCCGCGCGACGACCTGTTCCGCACCTCGGAAGACTATGTCCACCTCTGCCGAACCGCCTCCGAGACCCTGAAGAAGGCGATTGGCGCATGACGCTTCAAAATGACGGTACCGACAGCGCCACGCGGCCGGTGTTCGCCGAGGAACAGCGCATCCTCGGCATTGCACGGAGTTCGTGGCCGGGCATCCTGGCGCCGATCGCCATCGGCATTCTCGGCCTGGTCGCCTGGGAATTGATCGTGCGCGTCAAGGGCATCCCGCACTATGTCCTGCCCGGCCCCCTGCTGATCGGGCAAACCCTGATCGCCGACTGGCCGACGCTTTCGACCTCGCTGTGGGTGACGTTGCGGATCACCTTCGCCGCCCTGGTCGCGGCGGTGACGGTCGGCGTCACGCTCGCCATCCTGTTCACGCAGTCGAAATGGCTGGAGAAATCGCTGTTCCCCTATGCCGTGGTGCTGCAGGTGACGCCGGTGGTCGCCATCGCGCCGCTGATCATCATCTGGATCGGTGACATCAACCTGTCGCTGCTGGTGTGCGCGTGGATCGTCGCCTTCTTCCCGATCCTGTCGAACACCATCCTCGGGCTCAATTCCGCCGATCACAATCTGGTCGACCTGTTCCGGCTCTATGGCGCCTCGCGCTGGCAGACGTTGCGCTACCTGCGGCTACCCGCCGCCCTGCCGTATTTTCTTGGCGGCCTCAAAATCTCCGGCGGCCTCGCGCTGATCGGCGCGGTGGTCGCCGAGTTCGTCGCCGGCACCGGCGGCAATGCGTCCGGCCTCGCCTACCGCATTCTGGAATCGAGCTACAATCTCAAGATACCCCGCATGTTCGCGGCCCTGTTCATGATTTCATCGGCCGGCATCGCGATCTTCCTGGTGACCAGCTGGATTTCGCACCGCTTGCTTCATCGCTGGCACGAGAGCGCAATCAAGCGGGAGTTGTGAGGCCATGCATTGGCGGACGAAGTTCGACGATCTGCCGCGTGATCGCGTCACCCTGCAGCGGGCAACCGTGCCGGTGTGCCTCGTCGACGGCGACGCGCTCGCTGGCGACGCCGAGGGATTGGCGCTGGTTGACATCGAGATTGCCGAGGGCCGGATCGCGGCGATCACAGCCGCCGGTACCAAGCCAACGACAGCGCCCTCGATCGACCTCGATCGCGGCATGGTCTGGCCGGGATTCGTCGAGTGCCACACCCATCTCGACAAGGGCCACATCTGGCCGCGCGCATCGAATCCCAATGGTAGCTTCCAGGGCGCACTTGAAACCGTGATGGCCGATCGCGCCGCCAACTGGTCGGCGTCAGACCTCATGCCGCGCATGGAATTCGCGCTGCGCTGCGCCTACGCGCACGGCACCACCGCCATTCGCACCCACCTCGACAGCCGCATCGAGCAGACCCACATTACGTGGCCTGTCTATGCCGAGTTGAAGGACCGCTGGCGCGACCGCATCCAACTCGACGCTTCGCCGCTGTTCCCGATCGATCTCGCGCTCGATGACATCCACATGGCCGACGTGACGGCCGCAATCGCCGCCCATGGCCAAACCCTCGGCGCCGTCACCTACATGACGCCGAACCTCGCCGCCGGCATCGACCGGCTGTTTCGGGTGGCGTCCGATCGCGGTTGGAACCTCGATTTTCATGTCGATGAAAGTCTCGATTCCACCGCCACGTCGCTGCGCACGATTGCCGAGACGGCGCTGCGCTATCGCTTTCAGGGCCAGATTCTGGTCGGTCATTGCTGTTCGCTGTCGGTCCAACCGGAATCCGAAGTCGCCGCCACCATGGACCTGATGGCCAAGTCGAACATCGCCGTCGTGTCGCTGCCGATGTGCAACATGTACCTGCAGGACCGGCATGCCGGACGCACCCCGCGCGGTCGCGGCGTAACCTTGCTGCACGAATTGCGCGCGCGCGGCATCAAGGTTGCCGTTGCATCTGACAATACGCGGGATCCGTTCTACGCCTATGGCGACCTCGACGCTCTGGAGGTGTTCCGAGAAGCGGTCCGAATCGCGCATTTGGACCATCCATTCGGCGAATGGAGCGGGGCAATTACCAGGGTGCCGGCCGATATTATGGGCTTTTTCGGCCATGGCCGGATCGCGCGCGGAGCGGCGGCGGATCTGGTTTCGATGCCCGCGCGGACCTGGACCGAGCTGCTGTCGCGTCCGCAATCCAACCGCGCGGTGCTGCGGTCAGGGCGCTTGATCGGCGCCGATTTGCCCGACTACCGCGAGCTCGACCCGCTGTTTGGCTGAAGCCCGCTCATTATCCACAGTTATCCGGGTCGCAAAATAGCCTGAAATAAAGTGCCTTCAGCATTGCGGAAGGGCCGCAATTGGCTATGTCTGAGCGCTCATGAGCGTGGCTTGGCACTGATCCCTCGGGTGCCGGCGGGGCGTTGTGTCAACAGACAGGGGCGGACGTATAAGGTCATGGCCGAGCAGCAGGATTCCATTTTCCGCGAAATCGACGAGGAGATGCGTCGCGAGCAGATCCTCAAGATCTGGAAAAACTACGGCACCTATATCATTGCCGCGATCGCCGCCATCGTGCTCGGCGTCGGCGGATACCAAGCCTATTTGCATCAGCAAAAGCTCGCAATCGACGCCTCTGGCGCGACCTACGACGCCGCCGCCCGGCTGATCGCCAGCGGCAAGGCGGACGAGGCAACCGCTGCCTTGACCAAGATCGCCAGCAGCGGGCCGGCCGGCTACGCGACGCTGTCGAAGCTGCGCCTCGCCGCCGCCACCGCCAAGGCCGGCAATGCCGCCGAAGCAGTCGCCGCCTACGATGCGCTCGCCAAGGACACCGCCACCGATCGCCTGCTCGGCGACTTCGCGCGCCTACAGGCCGCAACATTGCGGGTTGATCAGGCCGACTGGACCGAGATGCAGAATCGGCTCATCGATTTGACCGACAATGCCAATCCCTGGCGCTTTTCGGCGCGCGAGTTGATGGGATTGGCCGCTTTGAAGAACGGGCAACTCGAGCAGGCCCGCAAATTCAATGAATTGCTGCTCGGCGAGCGCAAGGTGCCGCCGTCGATCCTGGAACGGGTCAAGGTGATGATGGCGACGATTATCGCGGCCGAGTTGGCGGCGACGGCGCCAGCCGCCACGGTGGCGCCAAAGGCTGAGGCTACCAAGGCGCCGGAGCCGCCGAAGGCGGCCGAGGTACCGAAGAAGAAGTGAACGGGGGAGCCCGATGGGCGAGGTTGGCATCACACGTGAGTGGAACGGCCCGAGGCGAGCGGCGCAAATCGCGTTGATCGCCGGCATCGCCGCCAGCGCTCTCGCCGGCTGCTCCGATAGCCTGCCCAGCATGCCGAAAATCGGCGACCTCAACCCATTCGCCGAAAAGCAGAAGCCGCTGCCGGGCACCCGCATTCCGGTGATCCAGGCGGCCGAGAAGATCCCGGGTGACCTCGCCAGCGCCGACAAGCCGATTACATTGCCGCCGCCGCGCGCCAATGACGGCTGGACCCAGCCCGGTGGGCAAGCAAACAACGCCCCCGGCCATCTGGCGCTTGCCAGCGCCGTGCGTCAGACTTGGAGCGCGGACGCCGGTACCGGCTCGTCCAAATCAGGCAAACTGACCGCGAGCCCGATCGTCTACGACGGCCGCGTCTACACCATCGATGCAGCCGCCCGCGTTAGTGCTTTCGCGCTTTCGGGCGGCTCGGCGGTGTGGCGCACAGATGTGACGCCGGAAAAGGAAAAGAGCGAAAAGGGCTACGGCGGAGGCCTCGCCGCCGACAATGGCCGCGTCTATGCCGCCACCGGCTTCGGCACCGTTGTCGCGCTCGATCCGCAGTCCGGCAAGAAACTCTGGGAGAAGTCGGTCGGCGTACCGGTGCGCGCCTCGCCGACGGCTGCCGCCGATCGCGTATTCGTCGTCACCACCGAAGGCCGCATGATCTGCCTCAACGGTACCGACGGCAACGAGATGTGGAGCTTCCGCGGCCTGCCCGACAAGACCAGCATCATGTCGAACCCGAGCCCCGCCGTCGAAGGCGATGTGGTGGTGGTGCCGTTCCCGTCCGGCGACATCGTCGCGCTGCGCGTGTCGGACGGCGGTCAGGTCTGGCAGGAGAGCCTCGCACGCACCAAGTCCGCATCCGCAATCGCAAGCCTCAGCGATGCTGCCCGCCCGGCGATCGACCAAGGCATGGTGTTCGCCGTCGGCCATGGCGGCCGCATGGTCGCGAACCAGGCCCGTACCGGCGAGCGGATGTGGTCGCTCAATGTGCCAGGCACCCAGACGCCTTGGGTTGCAGGCGAAAGCGTGTTCGTGGTCGATACCACCGGCCAGCTGATGGCGATCACCCGCCGCGACGGCAAGATCCAGTGGACGACCAAGTTGCAGGGCACCACTTGGTCCGGCCCGACGCTGGCTGGCGGTTTCCTGTGGCTTGCCTCGAACAAGGGTCAGTTGACGGCGGTGGAGGCGTCAACCGGCAAGGTGGTCTCGACCCAGGATCTCGGCGGCCCCGTCTTCATCGCTCCAGTCGTTGCCGGTGGCCGCATGTTCATCATGACTGACAAGGCCAAGCTGATCGCACTGGGCGGGTAAAATTTGCAACCAGCGGACTGCTTGACCCGTTGTCATTGTCCACGTCAACCGGTGCGCAACCAAGCCTTGGCATTGTCGAGCCAACCGCTCGTGTTTGGCCGAACTTCAGGCTCAAACGGATCTGCATAGAATTGCGCGCCACTCGCGTGTGCCGCATCGCCGACCGCGTCCACCAGCTTCGGACTGCCTGCAGCATAGACGATATCGTCATTGGCGATCGTCGGCAGATGGTCGATGGTGTCGCCCGCAAGCAGAAGCCCACGCTTCTGTTTCAACTCCTCGACGCAGGCGGCGACTTTGACGTTGGCGTATCGGCTGGCCAGATCGAGCGCCTGTGCCATGTAGAGCGTCGACAACTTGCGCGAGGCGGCCAATAGCACGATCCGGCGAAGCGGGTTTTCACGCAACGCAGCCGCCGCCACTGCCCAGACCGGCGCGAAACCGGTGCCGCTGCCGACCAGCACCAATCGGCCGTGCCCGCCCTGGCGCAGAAACGCATGGCCGAATGGGCCTTCAATCGTCAATGGGTGCCCGACCTTGATCGACTTGCCTATCTGCGGTGTGACACGACCGTCTCGGACGCGCTTGATGTTGAGCCGCAGCAGGCCGTCGTCGCGCAAAGAATTGAGCGCCGCGGTCGGGCTGAAAGCGCGAGCGGCAAAACCGCGAAAGCGGAAACGACAATACTGGCCAGGCAGCATCTCGATCACTTGCGCAGGCTTCATCGTGACCTCGACGATGTCGGGCGCGACTTCGATGAGATGCACGATGCGAGCGTTCACCTGCGTTACCGGCGGCAGTGCCTCGACTTCGAGTTTCAACTCACCGAACACCCGCGCCTGACATGCGTGGACAATTCCGGCCTGCCTTGTCTCGCCGCCCAGCGTAATGCCGGCGCGCACTTTGGTCAGGCACGAGCCGCAGCGTCCGGCGCGGCAGTCGTGCGGCAGCTCGATGCCGTTGAGCAGGGCCGCGTCGAGCAGAAGCTGGCCCGAGCGCGCATGGAACTGTTGGCCCCCAAGTTGAATGCGGTGCATCTTCGCCATCAGTCGACCTCCAGCCTGAACGGCCGCAAGTGCCGTGTGTGTCGTTTTTCTGCATGATCGAAGGCCGCCACCCACAATAGTTTGCCGGTCTTGATCGGCATATCGTGGCGGCTATCGGTGTAGAGGCGGCGCGCCAATTCGAGCGTCCAGCGGCCAGCCGCCCAACGCGCGACGCCTCTGATGCTGTCGCGCGAGGGTTCCGCCATTTCATTGACGACGACCCCCGGAATTACGGTGCCATCGGCAATGGCAGCATCGAGCTTGCTCGTGTAAGCCACCGATTCCGACTGCGACATCCACCATCGCGCGGCTTCGCCCTCGCTCGCCGCCGGGGCGTCATTGATCGGCCCCAAGACTTTGCGCATGGCCTCGATATCGCGCGGCAACCGGTTGGGAACGACCCACGTGGCACCAGAGAGCGGTGAGTTTTCAGCGATGTTCGAACGGTAGGGCAACGCCCCTGGATCGAGCTGGAAGCCACCGGAGTAGCGCGACGTACCGTCAGGCGCATCGGCAGGTGGCCCGAAATGGCAATTGTCGATGTGGCCGGTCGCGCCACTGTGCGAAGCGCGCCATTGCCACACGTCGGCGATGCCGCCAGCGGTGTAGTGCAGGCCACGCCCGGTGCCACTCGCCGGTTTGTCTGCCAGCGGCCGTCGCGCCAGATGAATTGCTGCTCCGAGCAACGGCATGCCCGGCTGAGCCAGCAGCACGGCGAACTTGTCTTCGTGAAATCTCTGCTCGTCGCCCAGATCCTCGCGGCCGGCAGCCACCCGCCAGCGACCTTCGCGTTTGACCAGTGGCAGATGCTTGAGCGACCGCGTTGGATCCTCCCAGACGAACGCGAAGTAGGCGAACTCGCCATCGTGCACCGCGCGGATTTCCACCATCGACTGGTGCGTGCCGCCGAAATCACCGCCTTGGGTCGTCAACACCTTGACCGGCGTTGCCCGCGTCCAGGCCGCATCGGACAGATCGCCGTCAAGCTTGGGCGCCTCCACCCGCGCGATGCGCGGCACCTTCAGGACTTCTCGCGTCGCCTGCTCGGCACCAAGCGTGACGCCACCGATCGCGAACGCGACGGTAATTCCGGTTACGAACGGATTGGCGTGCAGTGTCGTCGCGCGGATGCGCTCGGTCTTCACGTTCGCAGTAACGGCCGGTGGTTGACGCGTTGGTGCGGGCTCCCGCGCTGGCTGCGGCACAGCAGGAACAGGCTCGGCAACCGCTGCCGCGTTGGCTAACTGATGCTGCTTGGCCAACTGCTCTGCCAACAGATCGGCTAGATCGGGTGGCGGCTCGGCGATGACCAACCGGCTCGGCCGGATGATGCGTGCGATTTGGCTAAGGCCACCGAACGCCGCGTGCAGAGCGACATGGGCCGCAATGGCGCCGATACAGACATATGTAGCCACCCGATGCGCTGTGATGGTTGCGTGCCCCGCGCCGGCAATCATCATGAAGCCGCTGATGATCTCGATGATCAGCGCGCACATCAACACCCAGAACACCACAACATTGACTGCCGCCCATCGCTGCCGCCCCGGTCGCATCATCACCAGGATACGCGCCTTGTCGAACCGCACGCGTGCCTGCAGGCGCGCACCTCGCACATAGGCGAAATAGCCGCCAAGGATTGCGGTTATGGACATGCCGGCAACCAGATGCCGAAACCAAAGGTGCTCAACCGGCAGCAGGCGATCGAGCGCGCGCAGCCACTCCGCATCAGGATCATCCGCGGCAATTCTCAACCCTGTTGCGGCCGCGATGACAAAAGCAATAACCAGGCCCGTATGTAGAATGACAGTTCCATAGTCGGTCGAGCGACGAAGTTTGCTCATCCCTATGTGGTTCCTTGTGATTGGGCGACGACACGGCCCTTCGCTCTTGGGCGTGTGCGAAACGTCGCGTGGCACCGGCAGCGACACACCGGGATCACATCTGCGCCGGTTCCGTCGTGCCCTCGAGGCCCTCACAGCGACGTTTCAAAGTTAAACCCGGCGACTTTAGGGCGCCGAAGGCATTTACATAAATGCGCAGAATGAACATTAGTGCGGCAATCGATTTATAATCCGTCAGCTGCTTTTTTTACGCAACCCACTGTTACCAACTGCTGGGCTGATGATACGGGTCGTCATACCAAACCGCAAAACCAATGACCTACGGAATCCATGTGCAATCCCGTAGGTCGGGTAGAGCCCTCTTGCGAGACCCGACGCGGCTGGCACCGCTCGTGGAATGTCGGCTCTCGCGAGAGGGCTCTAGCCGACCTACGAAGCGGTCAATATTTTCGCGGGCTGGTATTGGTGGCGAGCAAGGCGCGCGCCACCTTCGATGCTCGGTACGGGGTCGGCCAATGAATGCAGCAATGATCGCTGTCAGTGGCAAACAGTTGCATCAATCGCTGCCGACCGTTCGTCGCCTCAATGCGTCGCGTCCGGCATCGAGGCCTTTTTCTTGGCGATGAATTCGCGCAGTGCTTCATCGACACCCGGGTCAATCGCCGGCTGCTGGTAGTCGGCGAGCATCTTCTTCCAAGTGGTATTGGCGCGGACATGCATTTCCTGCGCGCCCTCCGCCTCCCACTGCTCGACCGAATTGTTGTCGTGCAGGGCGAAGCGATAGAACGCATTCTCGAAATTGGCCTGCGTATGCGCGCAGCCGAGGAAGTGGCCGCCGGGACCGACCTCGCGAAGCGCCGACAAGCCCTGACCGTTTTCGGTGATGTCGAGGCCTTCGCAGAAGCGGTGCATCGCACCCAGCTCGTCGCAGTCCATGACGAACTTCTCGTACGACGAGGCGAGCCCGCCCTCCATCCAGCCGGCGGCGTGCAGCACGAAGTTGGTGCCGGCCATGATTGTTGGCCACAGCGTGTTGGCGCTCTCGTAGGCCGCCTGCGCGTCGGGCCGCTTCGAGGCGCACAACGATCCGCCGGTGCGGAACGGCAGGTTCATGCGCCGGGCCAACTGCGCCGCGCCGAAAATCGCGTGCGAAGCTTCTGGCGTGCCAAAGGTCGGCGCGCCCGACTGCATCGAGATCGTCGATACGAAGGTGCCGAAGATCACCGGAGCGCCGGGACGGATCAACTGCGTGAAGGCAACACCAGTCATGACCTCGGCCAGCACCTGCGACAGGGTGGCGGCCATCGTCACCGGGCTCATCGCGCCGGACAGAATGAACGGCGTGATGATGCAGGCTTGGTTGGCGGCAGCATAGGTCTCGGCTGCGCCGAGCATGGTCGCGTCCCACACCATCGGCGAATTGGCGTTGATCAGACTGGTGCAGACGGTGTTGCTGTTGACGAATTCCCGGCCGAACAGGATCTCGCTCATGGCGACGGTGTCGGCGGCGCGATCGGGCAGTGTCACCGATCCCATGTAAGGTTTGTCTGAATACGCCATATGGGCGTAGATCATGTCGAGATGGCGCTTGTTGACCGGGACATCGACCGGCTCGCAAACGGTGCCGCCCGAGTGGTGCATCCACGGCGATGCGTAGGCGAGTTTCACGAAGTTCTGGAAATCGCCGATCGTGCCATAGCGGCGGCCCTTGTCGATGTCGTGCACGAACGGCGAGCCGTAGACCGGAGCGAACACGGTTTTGTTGCCGCCGATCTCGACGTTGCGTTCCGGGTTTCGGGCATGCTGAATGTAGGTCGCGGGCGCCGTCTTGCACAGGCTGCGCGCGAGGCCCTTGGGAAAGCGAATACGATCACCCTTGCTGTCGGCGCCGGCCGCTTTAAATAACGCGTGCGCCTTCGGATAGTCGCGAAACTCGATGCCGATTTCCTGCAGGATGGTTTCGGCGTTGGCTTCGATGATGGCCAACATCTCCTCACTCAGCAGATCGGTCGGCTGAATGTTGCGCGAAATGAACGGGATCGACGACGCCGCGCGCAGCAGTCGAGCGGCCTTGCGGGCCTCGCGGCCACGACGAACCGGCGGCGCTGACGGAGGATCGGACTGCGAAGCGCCCATGGCGGGTTCATCCCTCGAATGCTGAATTGCTTTCGACCATATGGCGGCCAAAGCCCCAAGTCCTCTAACCCACCTGCGGCATCGGCTTGTGTGAACCCGCCTTCACGTCGCGCGACCCCACCCTTCGCTCAGTCGAGGGCGTGTGGCCAAAATGCTCGTTGTAGCTTTTCGAGAAATGCGACGCCGAGACGAAGCCGCAGGACATCGCCACCGACAGGATCGGCTGGCTGGTCTGCTGCAGCAGGAAGCGGGCGCGGTCGAGCCTGACCGTCAGGTAATGCCGGGTTGGCGAATGGCCGAGATACTTGGCGAACAGCCGCTCAAGCTGACGTGGTGACACCCCGGCGTCGGTCGCGAGATCGGTGCACGACAGCGGCGTCTCGATCGTCTCCTCCATGCGCGCCACGACAGACAGCAATCGCGGATGGGCAACGCCGAGCCGGGTACGCAGATCCATGCGCTGGCGCTCCGACGCCTCGCGAATGCGGTGATGGATCAGCTGATCGGTGACGGCGGTGGCGAGCGCGGGTCCATGATCGCGACCGATGATTGACAACATCATGTCGGCCGCAGCCGTGCCGCCAGCGCAAGTGAAGCGGTTGCGGTCGATCTCGAACAGCTCCGACGTCACCTCAAGCTGCGGGAACTCGGTGATCAGTGCAGCCTGGTTCTCCCAGTGGATTGTCGACTGGTAGCCCTCGAGCAGACCGGCCTTGGCCAGCACGTATGTGCCGGTACACACCGCGCCCAGCGCCGTACCGAACGATGACAGCCGGCGCAGTGTCGCCATCACGTCGCGATGGTCGAGGCTCTGAACGCCATTGCCAGCGCACAGGATCGCCGCCTGCAAATCGCGCGCCTGCGTATACGGTTCGTCCACGCTGACCTCGACGCCGTTCGACGCCTTCACCGGCCGCCCGTCGGCTGAATAGAGGCACCAGGAATAGAGCAGCCGCTCGGTCACTTGGTTGGCGAGCCTGAGCGGCTCAATCGCCGAAGTGAACGCCATCATGGTGAAATTGGGCACCAGGAAAAAGCCAACGCGGTAGGCCCGTGACGGGTCATGACGCGGCAGCGTCACGGCGTCGGCCGCGCTCTTGCCGCCCACCGCCTTCAGCGCTTTTGCCTTGCCGTCTTTTGCCATTCGCTATTCTAAACACGACATGAGGGAAATGGCTAGGGACGAGGGCCGGTCTTGCCTCTGCCCGGTCGGGCGAACAGATGATAATGGCAGGTGTCGTTGGCAAGCCGACGGTCGGAGCCAAACGCGAGTGAGCCGAAGGCGAAGTCGCACGGGCAGCAATTGTCTAACTCTCAGCGAGTCCGCTTGCCTGCTCATCGCGTCAGCAGAACTGTGTTCATATCGGGCCTACCGCTGGAATTATCATCGGCCCCGTATGGATCCGCCCCTTCTCAGCCACCATGATAGTGGGAGCGTTCAGGTTCCCGCTGACCATTGTCGGGAATACGGATGCATCGCAGACGCGCAAGCGATCGATCCCCCGAACTCTGAGATCCGGCGTTACGACCGCTTCTTCGTCAACGCCCATTCGGCAGGTGCTGCTCTGATGCCACGTTGTGCTTGCGTCAGCCCGTATTGCAGCAATGATGTCAGGGCGGTTTGACGAAGGTGCGATGACGCGCTCGCGCACATGATCAAAGGCCTTGTGGTTCACTAATGCTAGATTGAGTTGAACGAGTTCGAGATGACGCTCCAGGTCATCGGGCACTGTGAAATATTCAGGATTGATTGACGGGCGGTCGAAGGGGCTGCCCGTTGCCAACCGCAGAGTACCCGTACTTTGCGGTCTGCACACGTAACCGCCGAGCGCGATGCCAGGCGGCAGCGTATGCCTCATCCGTTCGGACGATGTCAGCCCAGCAAACAGTTGAAGACTCGGGTCGGCGTCAGTTTTTCGCGCAAGCACAAACGCGCCGACGTCGATCGCCATCGACGCGAAAGGCCCTGTTCGATCTCGTTCAAAACGAGCGATAGCTTCGTTGCGACTCGGCTTGTCAAACCCAAATTCTCCGGCATCCCTGATAGCCAACGTGACACGCGGTCCAGAGATATGGTCCATCAGGTGCCGCCCGACCCCCGGAAGATCCTCGACCGGCCGAATGCCGTGTGCCGTGATCTCAGCGGATGGGCCAATGCCCGAGAGCAAGAGAATGTGGGGTGAGCCGATGGCTCCGGCAGCCAAAATTGTCTCGAGAGAGGCGAGGGCTCGCCGTGCTTCGCTACCTACGACATAGTCAATACCAATCGCCCGAGTCCCTTCCAACACGACCCGCGTGACATGCGCAGCCGTTTCTATGGTCAGATTGGGACGCGATATCGCATGCGCAAGATGGGCGTCAGCGACGCTCATCCTGCATCCATCTCGGATCGTGCCTTGATAGAAGCCACTACCCAATTGCGTTGCGCCATTGAAGTCGGGATTTCGGGGAACCCCAAAATCCTCAAGGGCCTCCAGGTACATTTCGAACAGAGGATTGCGTTCACGGAAGTGCTGGACGTGTAGCGGTCCATCGGTTCCATGCCATTTGTCCCGGAACGTGGCGTTCGCCTCCGCACGCCTGAAATAGGGAAGAACATTATCATAGCTCCAACCGACATTACCCAACTGCGCCCAGCGGTCGTAGTCGCCACGGTTGCCGCGGCCCACCATAGTTTCCAATCGTCGACGTATTCTGCCTGATTCGAGCAGCCAGAGCACCTCAGGAGTCTGCGGAGAAGCGCGCGCGAACGACCGCCGCACTTCCGACCAGAGCGATGAATGTTCGCCGCTTCATAAGAAACCTGGTGGCAGCATTGGGACAAACGGTACAACGTGCACGACGCTTGCACAATTCTGAAGTACGATTACCTTTTAATCCATCGGAAGCGACGTGCTACATTGCAACGACTGATCAACTGGGATGTCCGGATCTGGCCCGTCGCGTCGGCCCGCCCGCCAGCGATTACCAGCGCACCTCGAAGCCGAAAATCCGATAGCTGCCGGATCGGCCCCAATCCGGCACTCAGATCATCCAAACACTGCCTCACGCGCCCGCTGCCTTCAACCACCCTTCCAGATCCACCAGCGCCCGCCGGCTCATCGCCCGCTTTTTGGCGAAGCCCCGATCCTTGCCTTTGATCGGCTTGCCGTCGGCGTCGTGGGTCGGCGGATCGAGCGGCGGCAACAGGCCGTAGTTGATGTTCATCGGCTGGAACGAGCCCTTGGCCGCTTCGTCCTCGCTCTCGCCGGCAATGTGGCCGCCGGTGATATGCGCGATCAGCGCGCCCAGGGCCGTGCTCGGCGGTGGCGCGGCATGTATCGCCCCTCGCACTGAGGCCGCCGCGAACCGGCCGGCGAGCAAGCCGATCGCCGCGCTCTCGATGTAGCCCTCGACTCCGGTGATCTGGCCGGCGAAGCGCAGACGCGGCTGCTTTTTCATGCGCAACTGGCCGTCGAGCAGCTTCGGCGAGTTGATGAAGGTGTTGCGATGCAGGCCGCCGAGGCGCGCGAACTCGGCCGTCTCCAATCCAGGGATCATGCGGAACACGCGCACTTGCTCGGCATGCTTCATCTTGGTCTGGAAACCGACCATGTTCCATAACGTGGCGAGTGCATTGTCCTGGCGCAGCTGCACCACGGCGTAGGGACGTCGGCCACCTTGGTGCGGATCGGCGAGGCCGACCGGCTTCAACGGCCCGAAGCGCAGCGTCTCGCGGCCGCGCTCGGCCATCACTTCGACCGGCAGGCAGCCGTCGAAGTAAGGCGTATTCGCCTCCCACTCCTTGAACACGGTCTTGTCGGCCGCAATCATGGCATCGATGAAGGCTTCGTACTGGGCCTTGTCCATCGGGCAGTTGAGATAGTCGGCGCCGGTGCCGCCGGGACCCGCCTTGTCGTAGCGCGACTGCTTCCAGGCCCTGGTCAGGTCGATCGAGTTGTAGTGGATGACCGGCGCGATGGCGTCGAAGAACGCGAGCGCGTCGGCGCCGGTCTCGGCGATGATGGCTTCACTAAGCGAGGCCGTGGTCAGCGGTCCGGTGGCGACGATGACGTTGTCCCATTCGGCCGGCGGCAGGCCGATGATTTCCTCGCGCGCGATGGTGATCAGCGGGTGCGCCTCGATACGCGCCGTCACCTCGGCCGAGAACGCGTCGCGGTCGACGGCAAGCGCACCGCCCGCCGGCAGCTTGTGCTTGTCGCCCGCCGCCATGATCAGCGAGTTGCAGCGGCGCATTTCCTCGTGCAGCAGGCCGACGGCATTGTTCTCCCAATCGTCCGAGCGAAACGAGTTCGAACACACCAGTTCGGCGAGGCCGTCGGTCTTGTGCGCATCGGTGCCGCGAATGGGGCGCATCTCGTGCAGGATGACGCGCACGCCGGCCGAGGCCGCCTGCCATGCCGCTTCCGAGCCCGCCAGCCCACCGCCAACCACATGAATTTTTTCAGAGTTTTCCATGGCTGTGGACACTATTGGAAAACTCGCGGGCCCTCAACGCGCTTTGATTTGGGCTTTTGGCCGCGAATCACGCAAACAGAGGCATCGCACCTCCCGGTCACCCTAGAAGGCGTTGGCGGCACCATGCGCGTTATTCGACTGATCGCCGCCGCCCTGGTCGCCATTTCCGCTGGCGCCTGCACGCACGAGGGCTTTGGCACCAACGAGCTGCACTTCGCCACCTTTTCGGTGCCCGAGCCAAAGGGCGCGACGGTGCACGTCTGCCATGCCTACGGCTGCAAGATGCGCACGAAGTTCACCTTTACCGTGGCCGACATCGCCGAGCTGACGGCGATCATGAAAAAGTGGCGCACCAAGGCCGACACGGCCGAGGACGAGCGGCGCGGCGTCGCCTACGCCATCGGCTGGATGGAAACACGCGTCGGCGACGTCATCGGCACCAAGGACGACCGTCCGGGCATGGACTTCGCAGCTTCCGGCGACCCGAACCAGCAGGATTGCGTCGACGAGGCGACCAACACGACGAGCTACCTGACGCTGTTGGCGGGCAAGGGCCTGATCAAGCATCACACGGTGGCCGCTCCCTTCGCCAAGGAGAACTATCTGCGCGGGGTTGCCGGCTGGACGCATTGGACCGCGGTGCTGGTGGAAAATGCCAACAAGACGCGTTGGGCGGTCGACAGCTGGATCTATGCCAACGGCGAAAACCCGGCCATCGTCAAAGCCGACGAGTGGTACATCGCGAGCCTGGACGAACTGCCCAAGCCGAAGAAGTGAAGGCCTGACGGCCACGATTACCAGCTTTCCGACCTTCATCACGGCTGACTCTGTTACCCTTCCCTTCGACGGGGAAGGGCAATGAAGCGCATGGCCTCACGAGCCGCCGAGCTACCGGCAACTGTCGCCGATTTCACTACGACATCGGCGACCCGACGCTCCGCTTCCAGCGCCCCACAAGTGTCATCCCGGTGCTTGTCACCGGGACCCATCGCGCCACAAACAAGACAGCCGGGATGCGGCACCATGGGTCCCGGCAATGAATGCCGGGATGACACCGATGTTTGGATTGGCGACGGTGCAATCCGGGCGGTCGAAGGTGCCTGGCCTTAGCCTGGCACCACTGACCAGTTGGCCCTGTCGTGAGCTGACGCTCTTGCGCAGGCGGTGCCAGGCCGAAGGCCCAAGCACCGTTTCACCACTTCACCACTTCTGACTTCTGACTTCTGACTTCTGACTTCTGACTTCTGACTTCTGACTTCTGACTTCTGACTTCTGACTTCTGACTTCTGACTTCCGACCTCACGAATTCACCATTTCACGACTTCACGCTTCCTCCCACTTATCCACGCCTCCCGCCCCCATGCGATACTGCCCATGTTCCGCTTCACTAAAGGGCGCGCTTCGAAGGCGTTCAAAAGTGCGGAGGCGGAACGGACGGTCCGGACGTGTGCGGTGACGCGCCGTGCACTGCCGGAGGGTTCCGTGCACCCCTTCTTGGCGCGAGCAAGGGGTAGGCCCACACCAGCTCGTCAGCACGGGGGGACCCTAAAATCCGTTCGAGCAATGGGGTGGCCCTGGGCCACTTTAATTGCAATATGCGGAAGACCGCCGTGGACCACGGCCACCCCGCTCTCCCTCGGACGAGGGGAAAAAGAAAATCAGACGACGCCGAATGCAGCAATGGACCCAAGTAGTTGTATGAACACCATGTATTTTGCAACCGCCGAGCCGACGCTCACATCCCGCGCGGCAGAAACCGCGACAGGCCGGCCATCACAATCGCCATGGCGCCACCGACGGCGAACACCGCCGGCAGCGGCAAGAACCACAATACCAGCGCCAACACACCCGGAATCGCGAGGGCGCCGACGTGACGGAAGGTCATGAACACCGACGTCATATGCACCCGTTCGAAATGACGCACTGCGCGCAGGAACGGCACGTTGCCGGCGCCGTCGATCGCGGTCGCGGACCAGGCGGCGATGCACACCAGCGCCATGCAAAGCCGCGGTTGATCGAGGAATGCTGCGGTCGCGCCGGCAATGCTGAACAGGCCGCTCAGGCCATAGGCGATGGTCAGCAGATTGCGCATGCCGATCACCTGCCCGATCCGCCCCCAAACCCGCACCATCAGCATCGCCGCCAAGCCGAGCGACACCAGCCCGCCACCGACCTCCGCCGAATAGCCGGCGTTCGCCACATAGATCGGCGTGTAAATGAAATACATCACCCACCAGCCGTTGCGGCCGAGTGCGAGGAACCACGCAAGTGCAAGACGAGGCTGCGAGAAAAACCGCGCCACGAAGCGAAGCGGATTGGGCGGTGGCGCGCCCCCCACCTGCAAACTCGGGTTGTCGGCAAGCCGCATCGACCAGAAGAACACCAGCAGCGACAGCGTCGCCACCGCCGCAACCACATACGTAACGTGCGCCCCGACGTGTCGCGCCAGATAGACGCCAAGCCAGGGCCCGAGCGCGAATGCGCTGCCGGCGAACAGCAGACGTTTCGGCTCGAAGTTGTTGAGCCCCCGGCGCGGAATGTGATCAAGCAGATAGAGATTGATCACCACATCAAGCGCCGCCGCCGCGAACGCCTGCAGCAGCAAGCCCGCCACCAATGTCGTCGTGGTGCCCCAGGCCAGCATCACGACGCTGGCGATCTGCAGCACGGCGCCAGCCGTCAGTACCCAGCGCCGTCGCAGGAGGTGAAGCACAGTCGGCACGGCGAGGCTCGCCGCCAGCCCCAATATCGCCACCAGAAAGTAGACGACACTCACCACCTGCGCCGCGCCCAGCAGCGCATAGGCCTGCAACGGCACCAGCGAGATCAGGATCGAGCGTGCCGTCGAATCGCAGGTGAACAACACGATGAAGCCGCGCGCCCGCGTGCTGTCGATCGACGACAGCGGCACGGAGGTGTGAAACCGGCGCGACATTCGAACCTGCAAGGATGGCCTGATCGCAATGCGCCGGCTGGCACCTGCTGTCGTTCTAGATGGCAGGAACCGTCGCGCGCCGCACCAACTTTTCCGTGCATGGCTGATTTGCCGAATGCACTGCGGCAAATGCTCGGCCCCGACCGCCTTTGCGAGCATACGCAAGCTAGCCGGATAGCGGGCGGCGCGATACAAGTGCGCGCCGGTTATCGACACCTGGACCAGCCCCGACGAAAGTTTCGCTGCAATGTTCCGCACGCTCGATTCAACCAAGATCGTCCAGTCGCTGGACCTGTTGACGCGGCGCATCGACGAGCGCTTTCCAGGCGCCGGCCTCGCTCGCGTTGCATCCGAACTGACCGGCATCGCCCGCGCCACCAGCGCCCGTTCGGCAATGATCGCGAAACCGGCGATCTTCACGCGCGCACTGGTCACGCTGGTGTTCCTCGCCGGCCTCTCGTTGCTGACCTTCGTCGGCTACGCGCTGTTGTCGCGCACCAAGGCCAGCGACGACCTGTTCGGGACCATCCAAGGCATCGATGCCGGCTTCAATATCGTGCTGCTGATGGGCGCGACACTGTTCTTCATGTTCTCCCTGGAGGAGCGCGCCAAGCGGCGGCGCGCGATGAGGGCGCTGCACGAACTGCGCTCAATTGTGCACGTCGTCGACATGCACCAACTGACCAAGGACCCAAGCGCCGCCGCGGTTACGAGCCAGACGCCGTCGTCGCCGAAACGGACGCTATCGCCGTTCGAACTGACGCGTTATCTCGACTACTGCTCGGAAATGTTGTCGCTGACCGCAAAGGTCGCGGTGCTCTACGCTCAAAGCTTCCCCGACCCGGTCGTCACCGAGACCGTCAACGATATCGAGCGCACGGCGGCGAGCCTCAGTCAGAAAATCTGGCAAAAGATCATGATCATCGAAGCCGAAATCCGCCACGACGAGATGATGGGCCATCTGAAAGCGCCACAGGTCGGAGCAACGGCACCGAATGCAGGAGTTGCAGCCGGCGCGGCGAAACTCGATCCGATAGAGTAGTGCCATTTGGCATCAGCCCACCCAACCGCAATCGATCACACGAGCATAGAGCCCCGCTGCCATGACCGATCCCGTTGCCCTTGCCCAGGCCTTGATCCGCTGCCCGTCGGTAACGCCTGATGACCATGGCGCGCTCGGCGTCATAGAGCAGGCGCTAAAGCCCGCCGGCTATGTCGTCCATCGCATGACGTTCAGCGAGCCTGGCACCCCGGACGTCGAGAACCTCTACGCCCGCATCGGCGCCAGCAATTCCAACGCGCCGAACTTATGCTTCGCCGGCCATACCGACGTCGTGCCACCCGGCGACGACGCTGCATGGACGCATCCACCGTTTGCAGCCGAAATCCGCGACGGCATCCTCTACGGTCGCGGCGCGGTCGACATGAAGGGCGCCATTGCCTGCTTCATCGCAGCCGCCCTGCGCGTGCAGGCGGCCGGTCCGCTGCCTGGCTCAATCTCGTTTCTGATCACCGGCGACGAGGAAGGCCCGTCGATCAACGGCACAATGAAGGTGCTCGACTGGCTCTCTGCGCGAGGCGAAAAACTCGACGCCTGCGTCGTCGGCGAGCCGTCCAATCCGAAGGCGCTTGGCGACGAGATCAAGATCGGCCGGCGTGGTTCGCTCAACGGCGAATTGGTTGTGTTCGGAAAGCAGGGCCATGCCGCCTATCCGCAGTTGGCCGAAAACCCGGTGCCGAAGCTTGCCCGCCTGCTCGACCGGCTTTCGTCGCAGGCGCTTGATGCCGGCAGCCGCGACTTCGAGCCGTCGAGCCTGCAGGTCACCGTAATCCAGGTCGCCAACACCGCAACCAACGTCATCCCGGCCGAGGCGCGAGCGAAATTCAATATCCGCTACAATGACCTGTGGCGCCGGCCGGCGTTGGAAGACTGGGTGCGGTTGCAGTGCGAGGCGGCGGCCGAGCGGGTTGGCGCCCGCTGGTCGGTGACATTCTCCGGCACAGGCGACGTATTCCTTACCCAACCTGGTCCGCTCGTCGACACCATGGTCGAGGCGGTGGCGACCGAGACCGGGCGCACGCCAGCCTTGACTACCGGCGGCGGCACCTCGGATGCACGTTTCATCCAGGCCCATTGCCCAGTGATCGAATTCGGTCTCATCAACCAGACCATTCATCAGGTCGACGAGCGCGTCGCCATCGCCGACCTTGAGGCGCTGACCCGGATCTACCAGCGATTCATTCGTGAATTCTTCAGCAAAAACGGCTGAGGAGCTTGAGCGCCGCCTCATGAATTCTGGGATCACCAGCCGCAATCACGCGACCGCCGCGCGCCGCCGATCCGCCGGTCCAGGAAGTACAGCGGCCGCCGGCCTTCTCGATGATCGGGATCAGCGCGGCGATATCGTAGGGCTTGAGCCCGGCCTCGACCACGAGGTCGACCTGCCCAGCCGCCAGCATGCAATAAGCGTAGCAATCGCCGCCATAGCGAGTGTATTTGGTAGCGGCCCGGATCGCCTCGAAGCCGCGGGTCTCGTCGCCGGCCTTGAACATGTCCGGGTGGGTGGTAACGAACATTGCATCGGCGAGACTGGCACAGGCGCGCGTTTTCATGCGCCGCTCGATGCCGCCCGGCAGGCGCATTGTCGAAGTGGTCGGACCCGACCAGAAACGCTCGCCGGTGAATGGTTGATCCATCATGCCGATCAGCGGCACCTCCTCGTGCACCAGCCCGAGCAGTGTGCCCCACAGTGGGAAACCCAGAATGAATGCCCGCGTGCCGTCAATCGGGTCGACGATCCAGCGATACCCCGACGCCCCCGGTTTCAGACCGTACTCCTCGCCCTCGATGCCGTGATCGGGCCATTCGGCCTTCAGTGCCTTGGCAATCGCGCGCTCGGCAGCCCGGTCGGCGGCGGTGACGGGGTCGAAGCTGCCGATCGCCGCCTTGTTGTCGACCTTCATTGCGCGCCGGAAGTAGGGGAGAATTGCCCGGCCGGACAGCTCGGCCAGTCGGTGGGCAGTGGCGAGGAACTCCGCAGTCTGCTTCTTGTTCGGCGGCATGGATTTCTTTCGACTGGTGGGGATCTGCTAAATTAGACGATTACGTTTGGCGCAGCTTACGTTCGCACTTGCAGCGAGAAATCCCGCTTCCGACCGAACATCGCGCAACTTTTGCCAAAGGCTAAACCTCTAAACGACTACACATTTGTTGCAAAGTCATCACATTGCGTGCAAAACTACAACAACACTCAGTTACGCAGCTTGCTGTATAGTGCAAACAAGTCCATGACTGAAATGCCTGAGGCGGTCGAGCATGTCGCTGCGATCGCCCTGTTTCAGGCGTTTCCTCCCTGACCTGGGCCGTTCGGATTTCGAGCGGCCTTTTTTTGTGCGCCGCCATAAACCGCACAGAGTTTGACCGGCGTGGGTACTGTCTGCACTAAATTCAACCACACGGATGTTCGCTGGTGATCATGCTGCTCTGCAAAAAATGCAGTTGCCGATTGTGCGCTGCACCCTTAACTTCTGATTGCGGCCCGGGGGAGTTGATCTCGCCTACCGCAGCCCTCCTTGGGCGTTTCCTCCCTAGACTTGGGTCGTTCGGTTCCCGAACGACCCCTTTTCTTTTCCAAGGGTACGCTCTGACGGTGGACTTGCTATTCCGCCGCCATTCGCATGGAAAGCTGGGGCGGCAATTCCTTCATCATCCTCGCTACGAAAACTGATATGCCGTGCCGCAGCGGCACGAACCCTGGCGATGTCTGAAACGTCACTTCATCCAGATAAAGTGCACGGTTGATCTCGATTTGCAGCGTGTGCACGCCTTCATAGGGGCGGCCATAGTGCTCAGTGATGAAACCGCCCGCATAAGGGCGGTTCAGCTGAACGTGCAGACCGAGCCCCGCGATCGTATCGCGTACCACGCGCGTCACGCGAGGATCACAGCTGGCGCCGAAGCGGTCACCGAGCACAATATCCGGCCGATTGGCATTGCCGGGCCGCCCCATCGAGGTGGATGGCATGGAATGGCAGTCAATCAGGATCGCAATGCCGAAGCGCTCCCGAGTCGTGACGATCAACTCTTCCAAGGCAGCGTGAAACGGCTTGTACAGCAACTCGATGCGCTGCAATGCCGCATCGAGCGTCGGACGTTGATTGGCCGGGTAGATTTCCTCGGCGTCGGCAACGATCCGCGCAATAGTTCCGAGCCCGCCCGCCACGCGCATCGACTGGCTGTTCGCATATACAGGCAACGGCACCCGGAATAGTTCGGGGTCTAGTTCGTAAGGCTCGCGGTTAACGTCCAAAAAAGCGCGTGGAAAACGCGCCGACAACAGAGGCGCTCCAAGGCTCGCGACACCAGAGAACAGCTGATCCACGGCCACATCTTCCGATTTCCGCAAGCTCATCGCGCTAAGCCTGGACGCTTCGATGAAGGTCCGCGGATAGATCGAACCGGAGTGCGGCGAACAGAAAATGAAGGGCGTGCTCTGGACGACAGGCCTCAACACCTGGAAGGGCGGCGTCAGCTCTTCCAGAATCGATTGTCGTTCACGCAGCATTCAGATGAATTCCGTTTTCAAGGCATTGCAGTCTGCCAATAGTGCCCACTCCTGTCCATGGTGGAAGTTGCACGAATGCGCCAACTCAACAGCTTCACCACTCGTTTACCTGAATCACATCACAATAGACTGGCGATTGGCATTCAAGCGCCTTAAAGGATTGCTCCCCAGCGACCGGTCGATATACATGACAATGAACCCTCCCCCATCATCGCCGCCACAGACTTCGGCAGCCCGCATAATTCTTGCGGAGGACGATGATTCGATGCGCGGCTTCCTCGAAAGGGCGCTGCAGCGCGCTGGCCACGAGGTCACATCGTTCGCCAACGGCCAAGAAGCCTACGAGCGCTTGCTGTCAGAACCATTCTCGCTACTGCTGACGGATATCGTAATGCCGCGGATGGACGGGATCGAACTGGCGCGGCGTGCCAGCGAAATATATCCGAGTCTCAAAATCATGTTCATAACCGGCTTCGCTGCCGTTACTCTCAATAACGACACCACGGCGCCAAAGGATGCGCGCGTGCTTTCGAAACCATTCCACTTGAAAGACCTCGTTCGCGAAGTCGATCGCTTGCTGGCCGCCTGATCCGGGCGCCCGCAAAAAAAGAACAAAAGCTCCGCTTGCAAGCGCCCTCGGACGCCAGTATAGGAAGCCTTCCCGTTTCCGCCCGTAAGGGCGGCATGGGCGCGTAGCTCAGCGGTAGAGCACTACCTTGACATGGTAGGGGTCACAGGTTCGATCCCTGTCGCGCCCACCATTTTGTTCAACACCACGGCACGCGATGTCAACGCGGGCCTGAATTCGAGACGAGCGTGCTATGAAAGTGAAGAACTCCATCAAGTCATTGCGCGTCCGGCACCGCGATTGTCAGGTCGTTCGCCGTCGTGGCCGGCTTTACGTCATCAACAAGACGCAGCGCCGCTTCAAGGCCCGCCAGGGCTGAGGTTATGCTCCTCGATCGGCTTTGACGCCGGCTCGCGGATTTCGTAACCTAGCCGAATGAGAAACTTGGCGTCATTAAAGTCTTTGACCACCGCATGTTTCTGCATTGCGGTGGCTTCTGTCGTTTCCTTGCCTCCTTCGCTTGCGCAATCACCAGCCGACAAGCCATCTCCACATGGCAGGCCGCCTGCCACGACGCCGAAGGACCAGAAGGACAAATTGCCCGATCCAAGCGCGCAGCCGGCTCCGGGCGATTTGAAATCGAAAAAGCCCCAAATTGGCAAGATCATTCCCGACGCCCCCGGTGATCGCGCAAAATTGCTCGACGATCTCTATGCCCATCTCGCCACCGCGCCAGACGAACTTTCGGCAAAGCCCTTCGCCGAATCGATCGAGAAGATCTGGCTGACCTCGGGCAGCGACACGATTGCCGCGCTGATGGAGCGTGCGATGCATTCGGTGACCCATCAACGCAGCGATCTCGCGTTGCAACTATTGGGAGCGGTCGTCGAACTCGCTCCTGACTACACCGAGGGTTGGAACCGCCGTGCCTACGTCTTCTATACCGAAGGCGACTACGAACGCGCATTGGGCGACCTGAGACGCGTGCTGGCGCTCGATCCCAACCATTACAAGGCGCTCGACGGCCTTGGCCAGATCATGCGGCAACTTGATCGCAAACCGCAGGCGCTGCAGGCCTATGAAAAGCTGCTGGCGGTGCACCCGTTCTGGCCCAACGTGCAAACGCTGGTCGATGAACTGCGGCGTGAGGTCGAAGGCCGTGGACTTTGATCACTCATACCGGGCAATCAGTTGATTGACTCGTGTTGCACGGCAGCGATTCCGGTTTGGGGCGGGCCGTGATTCCATCTCTCTCCAGGATTGATTCGGGGGGGTGACATGGTTCTTGCGCTCGAAATCAGGAAAGACCGCACGCCGGCGGTGCTGCGCAGGCTTGCCAAAGAGGCGGACGACGTGCGGATTGCGCGCCGCATCCTCGCGATCGCCAACGCACTTGACGGCATGAGCCGGGATGAGGCCGCGCGGGCGGCAGGCATGGATCGGCAAACGCTGCGCGACTGGGTGTTGCGCTACAACGCGCACGGCGTCGACGGGCTCGCCGATCGCTGGAACGGCGGCCGGCGCCCGATGTTCACGCCTGAGGAACAGGCCGCAATTGTCGAGATCGTGCTGGCGGGGCCGGATATTGAGACGAGCGGGCTCTCGGCCTATACGCTCGAGGATCTCGCGAAGGTCTGCGAGGAGCGTTTCGGCAAGCGCATGCATCCCTGGTCGCTCGGGCGGCTTCTGAAAAAACTCGGCCTGTCGCGGCAGAAGACGCGGCCCCTTCACCCTGAAACAGACCCAGTCGCTGCGGCGGCTTTTAAAAAACGTTCCGCGCATTCTGCGGTCAATCCGTAGACGCACCAAAAAGCGCGTCCGCATCTTCTTCCAGGACGAGGCGCGGATCGGCCAGAAGGGCCGAACCTGCCATGTGTGGTGGAAGCGCGGCGAGCGTCCTCGCGGCATCGCCGACAAACGCTTCACGTTCGCCTACATCTTCGCCGCCGTGGAGCCCGGAACCGACAACGCCTTCGCGCTGATCCTGCCGTATGTGAACACCGAGGCGATGCAGCTGTTCCTCGACAAGTTCGCGGCGACGATCGCCGAGGACGAGCACGTGGCGATGGTGCTCGATCAGGCGGGATGGCACGGCGCGAAGGCGCTCGTCGTACCTACAAACGTCACACTCATGCCCCTGCCGCCGTACTCGCCCGAACTCAATCCGGTTGAGCGCGTGTGGCTCCACCTGAAAGAGCGCTTCCTCTCGCACCGCCTGCACGCTGACTACGACGCAATCGTCGAGGCCGCGTCGCAGGCCTGGAGCCGCATCATCGCCGAAGCAGGCCGCATCAAATCACTCTGCTCGTATCCATGGATCCCACAGGTCAGATGAATGGCGGGTCGGTATGAGCGGGCAACTGGCCAACGCCACGCACTGGAGCGTGGCGCTCGATAGCCAAGGAGATGTGCCTCAGTCACACCAGCATCCAGCGGATTTAGCACGAGGCGAAGCTCCAGCCGCATCTCGTGCGCAGCTTCAAGGTGCCGAACGATCCGAAGTTCGCCGAGAGTGTCACCGATGTCGTCGGGCTCTACATGAGCCCGGCCGACAAGACGCTGGTATTGTGCATCGACGAGAAGAGCCAAATCCAGGCGCTGGATCGCTCACACGTGGCTCTGCCTCTGAAGAAGGGGCGTGCCGAGACGATGATGCACGATTTCAAGCGCAATGGCACGACGACGCTGTTCGCCGCGCTCGACGTTCGGACCGGCAAGGTGTTCGGCGGATGCCTGCCCAAGCACCGCGCCAATGAGGATCCATTTTAAAAAAAAAAAAAAAAAAAAAAAAAAAAAAAAATCGCGATCTGCGATAATTACGCCACCCACAAGACGCCCGAGGTGAAGGCTTGGCTCGCCAACTATCCCGCTTCAAACTGCACTTCATCCCGACCTCGTCGTCATGTCCGGAGCTGGAAAATGCTGACGTCGTTAGCACCACTTCCGAGTTCGGCAGTTCGTGGCCCGAGGCAGAATGACAAGTTCCGGCCAGCGACGGTCGGTATTGAAGGTATTGCGTCGAGGTTCTTCAAGTGTTCGTTGACCGGCATCTTCTGAGCGGTAAGGATGCAGGACGGTCGCCAATTGGCGCAACCTGCTTAGTTTGGGCACTCATCACTGACCATCCGCTGCAGCCGTCCCGGAGAAGCGCCCCGTGATCCAGAAGCCGGTTGTCCTGGTTGTACCGCCGTCCGAGGAGACGGGCGAACTCGCAAAGAGCCTTGCTTCCTCCCACATCGAACTGGTGCTGGCGCAGCCGGGCACCGATGCCTTCGAAGCGGCGCTGCGCAAGGCACAGTTCATGATCTGCTATCCGCATGTGCAGATGGATGCACATTTCTACAAGAAGGCCCCTCACTTGAAGCTCGTGCAGCTTCTCTCCGCCGGCTATGATGCCGTCGACATCGCGGCAGCGCGGAGAGCGAAAGTGCCCGTCGCCAACAACGGCGGCGCCAACGCCATCTCGGTCGCCGAGCACGCAATGATGCTGATGTTGACCGTGGCGCGGCGCGTGGTGTGGCAACACCAGAGCGTGTCGGGCGGCTGTTGGCGCGGCAATGGCCCGCCCCCCGTGATGTACGAGCTCTACGACAAGACGCTCGGTATCATCGGCCTTGGCAATATCGGCCGGAAGGTGGCGCGGCGCGCACAGGCCTTCGGCATGAAGGTCGAGTACTACGACATCAAGCGGCTGACCGAAGACGAGGAAGACACGCTTGGCGTCAGGTTCCGCCTGAGGCGCGAGTTACTGCGGCGATCGGATTTCGTATCGCTACACGTGCCGCTGAATGCGTCCACCAAGCACATGATCGGAGCTGGCGAGCTGGCGCTGCTCAAAAAGACTGCCATCCTCGTCAACACCTCTCGCGGTCCAGTCATCGACGAGATAGCGTTAACCAAGGCACTGGAGACGACGGCCTTCTTTGGCGCCGGCCTCGATGTATTCGACGAGGAGCCGCCGCCGTCGGACAATCCTCTGTTCAAGCTGAACAACGTGGTGCTCACCGCCCATTTCGCCGGGCCGACGTTTGACAACCATATCGCCCGCTTCCGCAATGCCTTCGACAACGTCGAGCGCATCGTGCGCGGCGAAGGGCCGTTCTGGGTAGTGCCGGAGCTGTTGTGAAGATTCGGGTCAGGTGCACCGTGCCATCCATAACAATTCGGCAAATCACTCAGCGGTTTTGCCTCTGCCGCAATCAGGTGCACGTTCAATTGTCATCTTGCAATGCCACGCCCAAAAGGAGCGCATTCAGCAGTCCCGCTGGGGTTGCTTGATCTGCTGATACTGGCAGGCCATTCGCTTTCTTGACGGCCTGAATGAACTCGGGCCTACGCTGCAATCGGCCGATTGCAGCAGCAATCACCTCGCGGACACTGTCGCTCACCTCTGCTGCGGAGAACACGGCCAGCCAATTTGGCGCAACAATGTCATAGCCCTGCGGCCCTGTAGCCAGGACGCGCAGCGCCTCGGTCGAGGGCGTCGCCGACCATCGCACCTCGGCCAACTCCTTGAGGCCGAAATTTGGTTGTGAAGCCGCCATGGCTCGCAGCGCAATTGTGCTCGTGCACACGAGGTCTGCGGCGCCGTCGAGTGCGGCTTTGACAGCCACCGCCTCACCGTTGACACGCACGAGTTCGATCTCGGTTGCTCCAAACTTCTGCAGGGCTTGACGACCGCAGATGTCTGTCGGCGAGCCTGATGGCTGTGCGACCTGCATGACGAGCTTGCGGCCTTGCGCTTTGGCGCCACCGAGTAACTCGCCCAGCGTTCGCGCTTGCGAGCGCTTGCTGACCGCCAAGCTGAGTGGCGTGTCGAATAGCATCGCCACTGGGGCGAGCCGCCGATCGTTGGCCTTTTGCCGCCGCGCAGAGGCCGCAAATGGTGAGACGAGCATCAGGCTGCCGTCCTTTGGACCGGCGGCGAGCATGCCCGTGACGCGGTCACCTTGGACATCGATGTGGTTCTCCGCCACGATTTCACGGCCAAGCTCCTTGGCAAGCAGTGGGAGTGCAGCCCTAACGAGGACATCGCTAGGCCCGCCAACTGCAAATGGCAGCAGTAATCTTATGGCGTTCGGCAATGCAGGAGGCGCCAAGTCTGCTCGCGATGCCGGAGGCAGTCGTTGCGCCAAATGGAACTCGCCTGCAGTCAGGTTCTCATAGATTGCTGGGATCTGCCTATGCCCGACAGCACGCGCCTTTTGCATCACTGCGTAGCGTACGCGATGTGCAACATCTCGGATCTCGAGTCCAGTTTGGCGCAAAGTATCTAGCAGCGCGCCCGTAAAGAGACCGTGCTTCGATCTCTCGCCAGGAAGGCTATCGAGTGCCGTTTGATTTGAGCTCGCCGCGTAAATCACGATGGTACCAGCTGGAATTTGCCGCGCAACTTCAGACAAGCCCCGGCGCACCGGTTGCGCCAATGCTGCCGTTGGAAACGGATCGTCGCGGCAGGCATCGATGATGATTACGGCAAGCTTGGGTTTGGCAGCGTCGATCGCGTCCAAGAGGCCGGAAAGCGAGATCAAGCCCTCAGTTGATACTCCCTTATCGATGGCATAATCGACCGGCGCGAGAAAATTGAGACCCTGATTTTGCAACCCATGGCCTGAGAAGTAGAACACCCCAACGCCGCCATTTGCGATTGTCTGGAGAAAGCGACGCATGCCGCTGGCAATGGCGTCCAAGCCGGCATCACGTAGCTCGGCCACATCGAAGGCCGATTTGCGAAATTCGGCTGCGACGGCGGTCGAGTCGTTGACTGCGTTGTCAAGCTTAGGCAACCGCGCATAGTTGTTGTTGCCGATGACGAGCGCGGCGCGGGTCTGCGCTTCTGCAGGCCAAGTGGCTCCAGAGAGCCAGATGGCTGTGAGCCAGAGTATGAGGCTGATCCAGTGAGGTCGCATGCAGCTAGCTCCGCATCCCGAGACTTACAGAATCCGGATCAAGTTCGGTCGTACGAGTTGACCCTTGACTGTCGGCTATCCTACCGATGAGCTGACGCTCGGCAAGCCCGCGATCTTCTTGATGACCGAGGCAGATCCTGGCCCGACCCTGCCGCAAGGGATCTCGCTTGCTTACGCTCGAAGCTGGGACTTAAGCTGCCAGTCGTCAACCGTTCCGCAGAGATCGGTGGCAGACCGTCCGTGATTGGCAGCTTCCGGTGAAGCTCGAATTTGACCCAGAGCTGCCTTGCTGAGCCCTTCTTGTGGACGGTGCTCACCCGATAGTGTGCGCGATGAGTGCGGATAGATATCACCGAAAATGGAACGGAACGATGTAGATCAGTTGTGCTTCGGACATCCCGGAGGACGGCTTTGAAAACGTCGTACGGTTGATAGCATGTGCAATCGTATCGAGGGTCGCATCGCCACTCACTGTCGACACACTGACATTGGCAATTCTTCCCATATTACTGATTGAGAAGGTCACAACCGTCATGCAGCACGCCCTGGCGCGAGGTGCTCGTTGAATTTCTGGCAGTCGGAGGCGTAGGGGTAACCCTGGGTGTCCATGTCAACAACGTCGCCCGTGGCGATCAGATGGTCAAAACGATGGTTTCAATCGCGGGCTCGCGATGGGGGATGTGTCACGATCGACTTGAGTTCGGGCCTTGCAATGGCGAGATTTTTTAAATCAGGCTGCAGCCGCCGCAAAATCGGGTTCGCCCGAAATCCATACTCCATCGCCTCCGCGGCGTTGAACACGTCCAAATCGCCTCTGAAGCGACCGATGACCTGCAGCCCGAATGGCATCCCATGCTGATCCGTCCCACACGGTAACGCGATAGCCGGGTTCGAGAACGGACTTCGGCAATTGGTTGTGTCCGCCGAGCCAGCGCGAGCTTTTTTGCTCGGCATCGACGTGGCGCGGCAACGACCTATACATAAACGACGGCAGCACCATGCGGTCGTAACCTCGATTGGTTACGCAATCCCGGCGGCATATCCGTCTCGCTGCGGGTCGGCGCCACCTTCGAGCACACCGTCGAAATTGGTAATCGCGTGAACGCCGGCAAAGGCGAAGCTCATGTAAGAGCGCTTGACCTTGTAGCCGGCGGCTTCAAGCGCTTGCTGCGTGGATCTCGGTATCCGATTGGAAATGTCGATCGTCTCACTGGTCGCGCTGAAGCGTGGCGCCATGACCGCTTCCTGGGCGCCCATGCCGAACTCCAGGATGTTCAAAAGAACTTGCAGAACCGCCACCGTTATCCACGCGCCGCCGGGCGCTCCGAGCGAAGCGACGGCCTTGTTGCCGTCGAACACGATGGCTGGCGACATCGACGAATAGCGGCGCTTACCGGGCGCGATGGAAAGCACGCGGCCCGGTCTTGGATCATACCAGTTCATGGCGCCGTTCAGCATGAAGCCGGTGCCGGGCGGAATGACGCCAGAGGGGAGGCCAAGTGTATGCGTCAGTGAAACGACGAGGCCATCGGCGTCGATGCAGGAGACGTGGGTTGTCTCCTTGGTGTCGGCACCAACCCGGGCCAATGTTGCGCGTTCGCCGCGTTTGATCCGTGTTGCGCATGCGTCCGCATAGGCGTCAGAAAGCAGCATTTCGATAGGCGGCTTCAGGAAGTCCGGATCGCCGATATGCTCTTCTTTGTCGAGCCCGGCGATCTTCATTGCCTCTGCGACGACGCGTATGTAGTCCGGACTGTTGTGGCCGAGACCCGCAAGATCGAACCGTTCGAGAATGCGCAACATCTCGCCCACGACGATGCCGCCGGCCGGCGGATCGGGCAACGACACGGTGTAACCCCTGAATGGCACTTTCAGGGGTGGCGCAGTCCTTGGCCGGTACACTTCGAGATCGCCTGCCGTCAGTATGCCGCCATTGGCCTGCATGTCGGCCACGATATGCTGCGCGATCGAGCCGGTGTAGAATGTTTCTGCTCCGTCCCGAGCCAGTACGCCGAGGGTCGCGGCGAGGTCGGGATTGCGGACAATATCGCCAAGGCATTTTGGGGTTCCATCGGCGCGCAGGTAGATGCGGCGACCGTCGGCTGTGTGGCCCAGCTTGTCGCTGAAACTACGGCGGCCGTAGGCGGTCTCGTCGAGCGTGAACATAGTGTGTACGTGCGGTCGGATCACCCAACCTTCGTTGGCTATCGCTATGGCGCGCTCGAACAATGAACTCCATGGCTTACTGCCGAACGCCGCGTGCGCCTCGGCAAACAGCCGCAAGATGCCAGGCACGGTGACGGAGCGGTGCCCGAGTTCGTTGACAGCATCCTTGACGACGTAGCCATAGCCGTCGCTGCATTCTCGTTCGAACGCCTTGCTCCACATCATCTCGGACGCGGCGGCAGGGCAACTGGATAGGCCATTGATCACGACGTGCCGGCCACTGCGCGGATCGAAAATCTGCATCGTGCCGAGGCCGCCGATCCCGCACATCAATGGGTCGACCACCCCTTGCGTAAAAGCGCAGGAGAGCGTCGCGTCGATCGCATTGCCGCCCGCTTCCAGCATCCGGGCGCCCGCCTCCACCGCCTCGGGCTGCGGGGCGACGATCATCGAGCGAGCTTGTGGCAGGCGGCGCTGTGGGCGTGGCATCGGTCAGGTCCTCTTCGATTTCCCGCTTCACTGTGGCGATGCAGTCGGCAGTTCGATCATGCTGCCGTCGGCACCGCCGCTGTGCAGCGTGATGCGGGGCGGCCGGCCATGCGGGGTCTGGGCAAAGTGGTCGCCATCGGCGCCGGCGAGCGAAATCCGAATGCGGCTGCCTTTGGCGAAGCGCCACGAGATCGGTAGCATCGCGAACTTCATGCTTTGGGGCTCGCCGATCGGCATTGGTCGGGCATCCGCGCGTGCGAAGGTGCGCCAGGGCCATGTGGCTTGATAGGCCTTTGGTGGCTGCGCTTCGGCACGATGCAGCGCGCGCAACAGGCCTTCTGTTACGTAGCGGATCTGACCATCGGCCTCGATCTCCGAGAGGTAGACGAAGATCGCAGCGTCCGGCTCGCTCGTGCTGATCCGCAGCGACAGCACCGGGTGCCCGGTCATCTCCAGGTCTTGGTCGAGCGGCGCCGTCGTGAAGTTGAGCATCCGGCCGTCGCGACCCGGCCAGTCGGTATAGTAGGACGTCGCATCAATGCCGGCGATCCGCTCGTAGCGGGTCTGGCTGCCGGTGCCCATCCTGAAGTCGGTCTGATGGGTGGCGCTGCTCTGATCCGGCGCGGGGGTCGACTGCAGCCGACCGCCAGCCGCGGTATGGAAGCGCTTCCTGTCTCGAACCGGCGGCCATGATGGCGCCGCGCGCCACTCTTCGGCGTGAACAGTGAAGTAGTGCACGGGCTGCTCGCGTTCGAGGCCGGTGGCGCGGTTCGCCAGATGCTGGTCAAAAAAGCGCAGGATCTCGCTCAGTACCGAGAACTCGGGCTCTGGCCGCGTCCGCCATGGCGAGGCATTGATGCGCGCGCCGTGATCCCAGGGTCCGAGCAGCAGGCGCCGCTCTGCGTTCGGTAGCGAAAGGTAGCGCGAGATAGAGCCGTTGGCGTAGCCCGCGCCGTCCATCCAGCCGGAGACCGTGTAGACCGCCACGCTGGCCGGGATCTTGTCGGCATAGTGGTAAGGGCTGAACGAGCCCGTCGAGAAGCTCGGGTCGTAGGGCAGCGTATCGTCGCGAAATTTGAAGTCGGTTATGAAGTCCGGCATACTGAAGTTGGAGAAATGCTCCTGGACGGCGGAGCGCGCCATCGATCCATCACGGTCAGCATCGACCGGCATCGGACCCTCCAGAGCCGGCTCGCGATAGTAAACGAACTGGCGCCGCAGTTCGCGATTGTCGTGGTCGAGGGCTACCATCAGATCGTCATAGACCCGAGCGAGCCGCTTAATCAGAAGGCCGCCGGGGTAATAATTGTCGGCGTAAGTGTCCCAGACAGCGAACAGCGGCGCGATGGCCTTCACGGCAGGGTGGCCGGTGCTGGCGAGAAAATCGCAGGCGGCGCCGAGGTAGGAGACACCGGTCGCGCCGATCGCGCCGTTGCTCCACGGCTGAGCCACGATCCAGTCGGCGATGGTTGAATAGTCCTGGCGCTCCCGCGGCGAACGGAAGCTGTCGCGGGTACCGAAGCTGGCACCAGTGCCGCGTGCATCAACCACCACGACGGCATAGCCGCGCGGCACGAACATGTCGCGATAGCGGAACGTGTTCGGTGACGCCTCGACGCCGGTCGACCCGGCTGTCACCTGGAACCGGCGACAGTAGGGTGTGAGGATGACGATGGTCGGCCATTTTTTCGATGCGTCACCGTCGGGCAGGTGTACGTCGAGGGCAAGCTGGCAGCCGTCCGGCATCGCCACGTATAGTGAGGTAGGCTTGCCGACGGTATGCTCGGCTGGCCGCTTGGCGATGTACTGGCTCGGGGCCAAGTGCCATGCGCTGCCGCGCAGGTCATGATCGGGCACGCTCAGACCTCCTCAACCGGTGTATCGTGTTCGAGATTCGTGAACCCATGCCGGGCATGCGGACGCAGCCCTATTTCCACTTTGCCAGGAAGAAGCGCGGATTCTCGTCGGCATAGGCCTTGAAGCTCAGCGATTTGCTGAAGGCGTAAACGGCTGGTGCGGTGGCGAGCGGCAAGACATAAACGTTTTCGGCGATCTTTTTCAGGATGCGCGCATAAAGCTCCTTGCGCTTCGCTGGATCGATCTCGACCGATGCCTCGTCAGCCCAGGCCTTCAGTTCCGGGTCCTGCACTTGGTCGTCTGGCAGGCTGGTGAAGAAGGGGTTGATGATCGCCGAAGTGTCGTTGACCGAGTAGGAGGCCCAACTCGTGTCGGTCAGCTGTGCCTCGCCCTTATGCTGCTTTTCGCGAATGGCCGCATACTGCAGGAACTGCAGCTTGGTCTTGATGCCGACTTTGGCGAGATAGCCCATCTGCGCCTCGATGCGCGGGCGGGTGCGGAAGCCGTAGATGTCCATCTCGAAGCCGCCCGGATAACCCGCCTCTGCCAGCAGCGCTTTGGCCTTCTCGGGATCGTAGCCGATCTTGCGGACATCGGTAGAGCAGCCGGCTTGGCTCTCGTAGCACATGGCGTGCCACACCCGTGAACCGGCTCCGAGCATGTTCTTGACGATCGCCTCGCGGTCGAGCGACATCGCCACCGCCTCGCGAACGCGCTTGTCCTGGAACGGGTTCTTGCCGCCGCGTCCCATCACGTCGAACTGTAGAAAATAGATGCGCATAGTTTCCGATGCGAGCACTTCGATATCGGGCACGCGCGCCAGCTTCTTCGAGGCGTCCTCATTGAGCTGCCACACCCAGTCGAGATTTCCCGCCATCAACTCGGCCATCTGCACGGTCTGGTCGGGGATGATGCGGAAGACGATGTTCTTGATCGCCGGCTGACCCTTCGGGCTGTCCTTCATATACCCAGGATTGACGGTGAAACTGCCCTCCTTGCCCGGTTCCCACTTGGTGAACAGGTAGGGACCGGTGCCGACGAGCTTGACGTTGAGCCGCGACGGGCCGGCTTCGTCCCAGAACTTGTCGGGCATCATCGGCACTGGACCGGACAGGTATTCGAGTGCGGCCGGAAACGGCTTATGGGTGGTGATCTTGACCTTATGGGTCCCGAGCTTTTCGGCCGACTTCATCCAGTTGACGTTGCTGGGATTGTTGACCTTATTGTCCGTGTTGATGACGTAATTGATGGTATAAACGACGTCGTCGGCGGTGAACGGGCGGCCATCGTGGAATTTGACGTCGTCACGCAGCTCAAACTCCATCGTGACCGGATCGCTCCAGCGCCAACTCTTGGCCAGCAGCGGCTTGTATTCGGATGTGTCGGGGTCGCGGTATATGAGCCCGTCCCACACCATCTGGGCCATGATCAGTACGGCTTCGCGGAACGAATTGTAATAAGGATCGGCGGAGGTGACCGACAGGCCGGACGCCCACCTGAGCGTGTCGTCCTTCTTGCCGGCTTGGCTCGGCAATGTGCCGAGCAGAAGCGCCACGACCGACATTAATCCGAGCATGGGCCGCCAAGATATGCGCTTCATTCCGGTATCCTCCGATGGGCCAGCGTCATCGGGGCAAAGTCTGAGATAGAAATACGGCACCGTCTAGTGCGCTTACGTGCATGGAGCGCGTTACGCGGCGCATAGCCGACACGTGGTCCGGCGCGGTTGCAATCGGGCAGCGGCAGGCTAAGCTGGTGCGCAGTCTCCAACACGCCCTGGTTAACCACCCCCATGCTCGTCTTTATCGTCAGGCGATTGCTACTGGCCGTGCTGGTGCTGGTGACGGTATCGGCGATCAGCTTCACATTGTTGCAGGTTGCCGGCGATCTCGCGCAATCGATCGCGGGGGATAGCGCCACCGTTGCCGACGTAGAGGCGGCCCGGCGCGCCCATGGTCTCGATCGCCCCTTCATCGTGCGTTACGTCGACTGGCTTGGCTCGGCGCTGCGCGGCGATCTCGGTCTTTCCTTCTTCTCGCGCGAGCCGGTGGTGAAACTGATCGTCGATGGCGTGCCGATCACGGCGACACTCGGTTTCTGGGCGATCGTCGTGGCGGTGGCGATCGCGGTGCCACTCGGCATTCTCGCGGCGCTGCGTCCGAATTCCTGGATCGACCGATTGGCATTGACGCTGGCGGTGATCGGTCAGGCGATGCCGAGCTTCTGGCTGGCCCTGCAGATGATCATCCTGTTCGGATTGATGCTGCGTTGGTTGCCGATCTCGGGTTCGGGCACATGGCAGCATCTGGTGATGCCGGTCATGGTGCTGGCATTGAACGCGGTGCCGGGGATCATGCGGCTGACACGCGCCGGCATGATCGAGGTGCTGGCCTCAGATTACATCCGTACCGCCCGCGCCAAGGGACTAGGCCGCTGGACGATCGTCAGGCGGCATGCCGTGCGCAACGCCATCATTCCGGTGATCTCGCTGGCGGCAGTGCAACTCGGGTTTCTGCTCGGCGGCTCGATCATCGTCGAGGCGGTGTTTGCCCTGCACGGCGTCGGACATCTGGCCTGGATCTCGATCAGCCGCTCCGATTTCCCGGTGGTGCAGGGCATCGTGCTGATGTTCTCGCTGATCTACGTGTTCCTGACGCTGGCGGCCGATCTGCTCAATGCGGCGATCGATCCGCGGATCAGGCTGACATGACCACTGACACCCATTCGAGCGAGCTACCGAGACGGCGCGCCAGAGCTTGGCAGGCAGCGCTGAAACATCCGGGGCTACTGTTCGGCGGCTTGGTCTTGGCCGGCATGTTGGCGATGGGCCTGCTGGCGCCGTTGATCGCGCCTTTCGACCCCTACGCCCAGGACATCACCAAGCGTCTGATTGATCCGGTCTGGCACCCAGGTGGCGGCTGGTTGCATCCGCTTGGCACCGATCACCTGGGGCGTGATTACCTCAGCCGCATGATCTATGGCGTGCGCATCTCCTTGATCATCGGTTTCACCACAATGTTGATCTCGGGCTTGATCGGCAGCAGCCTTGGGCTGGCGGCGGGATATTTCGGCGGTCGCGTCGATCGCGCGGTAATGTTCCTGGTGACGACGCGGCTGTCGATGCCGGTGATCCTGATCGCATTATCGGCTGTGGCCTTGATCAAGGGCTCGCTGACAGTGGTGATCGCTATCCTCGGCTTGTTGTTGTGGGACCGGTTCGCGGTGGTCGTGCGTGCCGCCACGCAGCAGATGCGTAGCCAGGACTATGTCACCGCCGCAGAATGCCTCGGCTGTTCGAAGGCATACATCATCGCCAGCGAGATCTTGCCCAACGTCATGCCGCAGATCATCGTCGTCGCAACGCTTGAAATGGCACACGCGATCCTGCTGGAGGCAGCACTCTCCTTCCTCGGCCTCGGTGTGCAGCCGCCGACGCCCTCGTGGGGGCTGATGGTCGCCGAAGGGCGCGGTGAGATGCTGTTCAGTCCGTGGATCACGGCGATCCCCGGTCTGGCCCTGCTGCTGCTCGTGCTCGCGATCAACCTCGTCGGCGATGGCCTGCGCGACGTGACGGCACAGGAGCAGCGGCATTGACGGCGTTGCTCGAAATCGATGGTCTCGAAGTCTCATTCCCGGTGGCGCAAGGCATTCTCCGGGCCGTCCGAGGCATCAGCTTGACTGTCGACCGCGGCGAAACTCTGGGTGTGGTTGGCGAATCCGGCTGCGGCAAATCTCTGACCGCCCTGGCGATCATGGGATTGCTGCCGCCGCGAGCAAACGTGGTGACGCGCCGCTTCACTTTCGACGGCGAGGATCTCGCCAACGCCGACGAGGCGCGGATGTCAGAGTTGCGCGGCGATCAGATGGCGATGATCTTCCAGGAGCCCATGACGGCGCTCAATCCGACTTTGACGATCGGCCTGCAACTAACCGAAGTATTACAGCGCCACCGCAACGCTTCGGCAAAGGAGGCGCGGGCGCGCGCACTGGATCTCCTCAGTCGTGTAGGCATCTCGGAGCCTGCGGCCCGGCTCGCGCAGTATCCGCACCAGTTATCGGGCGGCCTCAGGCAGCGCGTGATGATCGCCATGGCGCTGATGTGCGCACCAAAGCTCATCGTCGCCGACGAACCGACGACCGCTCTCGACGTGACGATCCAAGCGCAGATCCTCAACTTGCTGCGCGAGCTCAAGGCTGAGACTGGTACGTCGCTGGTATTCATTTCGCATGATCTCGGCGTCGTCTCGCGTATCGCTGATCGGATTGTCGTGATGTATGCCGGCGAGGTTGTGGAAACCGGTACGCGCGCCAACGTGCTCGGAAATCCGCGCCATCCCTATACGCGCGCTTTGCTCGAATGCCTGCCGCGGCCACGCAGCGGCGATCGCGGCGGGCATCTGGGTGCGATCCCTGGCCTAGTGCCGAGCCTCGTCGGCCCGGTAGCTGGCTGCGCATTCCGGACCCGGTGCACATTCGCGACGCCCGAATGTGCGGTCGCCAACCTAAACCTCGTCGGTACCAAGGCGCACGCCACACTGTGCCGCCGCGCCGACGAACTATGGGGAGCGCTCCCCCGTGGTTGACTGCGAGCCGCCATCACCTGGCGAAGTGCTGCTCGACGTGCGAGGGGTCTCGCACCAGTTCGAATTGGCGCAAGGGCTGCTGTCTCGGAAGCGGACGTTGCGCGCAGTCGACGACGTGTCGCTCACTGTGAGCCGTGGCGAGATACTCGGGGTCGTCGGTGAATCCGGGTGCGGCAAGTCCACGCTGGCCCGTATCCTCCTCGGCATCATCGCGCCGTCACGGGGCAGCGTGCTGTTGCAAGGGCGTTCACTGTCGTCGCTGCCGCGACGAGAGCTGGCGCGGATGGTGCAACCGGTGTTCCAGGATCCCTACTCGTCACTCAATCCGCGCAAGACGATCGGTGAGATCCTGGAGCTGCCGCTTCGGGTACATGGCATCGGCACCAGCGCTGAGCGCAGCCGCGCCGTCGCCGAGGTAATGGCGCAGGTAGGCCTTGCTGACCGTCTACGCGGGGCACTGCCAAGCCAGCTGTCCGGCGGTCAGCGCCAACGCGTGGCGATTGGCCGCGCGCTCGTCGTGCGGCCGCAGATCGTCATATGCGACGAGCCGACCTCAGCGCTCGACGTGTCGGTGCAGGCACAGATCCTCAACCTGCTGCTCGATCTGCGGAAGACCTTCGGTTTGACGCTGGTCTTCATCAGCCACAACCTGGCGGTGGTCGAACACCTGTCGACGCGTGTCGCGGTCATGTATCTTGGCCGGATCGTCGAGCAGGCTGACGTCGATACGCTGTTCGAGACCCCGCGGCACCCCTATACGCAAACACTGCTGGCGAGCGTGCTGACACCAGACCCCTATGCCGGTCTGCCGCAAGTAACGGCTTCCGATGTCATGCCGTCGCCTATGGCGCCACCAACTGGCTGCACATTCCATCCGCGCTGCCCGTATACCGAGACTGCTTGCAACACTGAGCGCCCCGTTCTGCGGCAGGTCGACCGCACGCTCGTCGCCTGCCATCTGGCGAAATGAAATCGCACGTCGGCTAAGGTTTCCCGGCTGCAATATCGTTGCGCACTATGATCGCGTGCTCAAGTGCGGGCCGTCCAGTCATGTTCCAGGTAGTGATGCCGGCGGCGAGAATGCATTGCACCAAGCCCTCGCTCAATTGCTCGACCGTAAGGCCGAGACGGATGGCGTTGGCCGCATGCACCTTGGCGCCTTCGGTGGCGCCGATGACGGTGTCGAGCAGCGCAAAGATCAGCTCTTTGGTCTTGAGGTCGAGCGCGCCGTCTTTCATCAGATCGCTTCGGATCATGCCATAACCGGCAAAAGCCGCAGGCGAGTGTTCAAGCAGCAGCTTGAAGTTGTCCGGAACCGAACCCCGGGTCGTTTCGAAGTTGGCAACACCAAGCTTGATTGCATCGGCCAGGAGCTTCTTCTCGTCTGTCATATGGAGTTCCTCGGGATTAAACGACCGCAGACACTTTCGGCACCGGTACTTCATAGCCCGAGGCACTGTCGGCTAGGACACCGGCTCGTCAAACTGGAAGCCTCGTGTCGGATTGTCAGAGCCAGCCCTTGCCCGGTTCAGCGCTGTTGGCCCTTGCCGCTTCTGTTCCTCCGAGCGCCCCACTCCCGCAGCTGAGCGCATCGCGTCGGCATTCGTCAAGCGTTCGGCGATCGGTCGCTTTCGGAGGGGTGCTTCGAGCATTGACGCGACCGGCCTTGATCGTCGCGACTGTTGAGGGTTCCGGATCCCCCCTCACTGGAGTTCAGCGCAGTACGCGGCCGGCGTCCGGAGCCTTCAGTAAAGGAACCTGCGGGAAGGTGTGCCGTGGCGGTGCACTCAGCATTGGCCCGTAGCCGACGGGGGGTATTTGATCAGTGTCGTTCAGGTCCTCGAGCGCGCACTGCCGCCACACATGTGGAAGGCAGGCCGGTTCGTTCGATCGCCGCAGTAGCGTCAATGTCTCCTGTCACTCGGTCAGCGAACCAAAGCACGTGGCTACCTTGGCGGTCCAAGCTCGACCACTTTTGGCCCTGACCGCATTCGTGCTCCTGCTGGCGCAACTTCCGGTATTGAAGGTGAGGCGGCACCAGGAAGTGTGGCTTGGCTCGTTTTGCGAATTCGCCGCACTGATGGTTATGTCGCAAGCGTCAATACGGGATCGGAAAGCGTCAGCCGTCACAAGGGCAGGCACGCTCGGAGGAGCCCTTTTAGCTGCAAATCAAGGTGGTTGCGCGCCCCCGCAACCAATCTTTTCAAGCACTTAGCTGAAATTGCAGACTACCAAAAAGTGCTCTGGGTAGCACATGGGTAGCAAAAAATCGGGCGTTGGCAGGTTCGTAAGCCCCCGGCGGCGACCGCCTTGTCGGATGTGGGGCGCACGTGATCTTTGTCGCGGCCTCGGTCGCGATGGAGATGGTCCGTGCCTACGTCTGCAGATACGTCCGAACGTAGGCACAGCGTGTTGCGTGCGCGGCGGGAGTGGAGCGTTGCGGAGAAGCGCTCGATCGTTGTCTGAATCTCGGCTGCCGGGTGCGAATGTGTCGGCGATCGCGCGGCGCCACGGGGCCGCGCAGAGCCTGATCTATCAATGGCGCAAGATCTTCGGCCGAGACCGGATCGACGCCGGCCTTCCTGCCGGTGGCGATCGCGGCGCCTGCGCCAAGTGCGCCGGTGGCCTGAAAATCAGCCATGATCGAGATCGTTGGCCTCGGGCGCGCAAGTTGCGGGTTGTGTCGACATCGACGTCGCGGTGTTGCGCGCATCATCGCCGCCCTGGAGACGGCGTGATGATCCCAGTTCCCGCTGGTGTTCGCGTCTGGCTTGCGGCCGGTCACACCGACATGCGGCGTGGCTTTCCTGGCCTTGCGCTGCTGGTGCAGGAAACGCTGAAGGCCGATCCGCACTGTGGCCATCTGTTCGTCTTCCGCGGCCGGCGTGGCGATCTGATCAAAGTGATCTGGCACGACGGCCAGGGCGCGTGCCTGTTCTCGAAGCGGCTTGAGAAAGGCCGCTTCATCTGGCCGGTGCCGCCTGCGACGACAGACGCCGGCGACGCCGCGGTGACGATCTCTCCGGCGCAACTCGGCTATCTTCTCGAAGGCATCGATTGGCGGGCGCCACAAGCGACGTATCGGCCACAGATCGCGGGCTGAATGCGTCGTCGCTCGCGCTCATGTGGATCGCCGATTCGCAGCCTGCGCGAAGCAGTGTAGATTCTCCTCCATGGCACTCGATCCCGCGACATTGCCTGATGATGTGGCTGCGCTGAAGGCGCTTCTTCTCGCGGCGCATGCTCGCGCCGAGAGCTTGAAACCCGCGCGACTGCCGCCGAGACCCGCTCCTCGATCTCGACGCGCAGATCGCACACCTGAAATTGACGATCGCCAAGATGAAGCGCAGCGAGCACGGCGCCTCGTCCGAGAAGGGCGCGCGGCTGATCGATCAGCTTGAGATGCAGCTCGACGAACTCGTCGCGACGGCGAGTGAAGGCAAAGTCGCCGCCGCCATCGCGCGCCCGTAGCCGGCTTCCGCAGAGCAGGCGCCGGCGACCGCTTAAACCAGCGCGTCGTCCGCTCGACGAAAAACTGCCGCGCGAACGGCTGGTGCATGCGGCACCTTGCGCCTGCCGCCATTGCGGCTCGGAGAAGATCCGCAAACTCGATGAGAAGATCACCGAGACGCTGGAGCTCGTGCCGGAGCGCTGGAAGGTGATCCAGCACGTGCGCGAGGTCTTCACCTGCCGGGCATGCGAGAAGACTCACGGAAACGCCGGCGCCATCGCATCCGATCGCGCGCGGGCGGGCTGGTCCGCAGCTGCTCGCCGAAGTGCTGCACAACAAGTACCGGGCGCACCTGCCGCTCAATCGGCAGAGCGATCTTTATGCAGCGCAGGGCATCGACCTCGATGTCTCGACGCTGGCCGACTGGGTCGGCGCGTGCACGGCGACGCTGGCGCCGATCGTCAAAGAGATCGAAAAGCACGTGCTCGCTGCTGAACGCATCCATGCCGATGACACGACAGTGCCGGTGCTCGCCAAAGGCAAATGCGACGTTGCGCGGCTGTGGGGCTATGTGCGTGACGATCGGCCGTTCGGCGGCAGTGCGGCACCGGCTGTGCTGTTGCACTACGCGCGCGATCGCGGCGCCGAACATCCCGAGCGCCATCTCGCCACCTACAGCGGCCTCATGCAGGCCGACGCCTACGCCGGCTACAACGGTCTCTATGTCGAAGGCCGCAAGCCCGGCATGATCCTCGAAGCGGCGTGCTGGGCGCACGGCCGGCGCAAGTTCTTCGAACTCGCCGAACTGCAGAAGGCGCCGATCGCCATCGAAGCCGTGCAGCGGATCGATGCGCTGTTCGCCATCGAGCGCGAGATCAACGGCAAAACGCCGGACGAACGGCGCGCGGTACGACAGGCGCGATCGAAGCCGCTGATCGATGCACTCGAAGCCTGGCTGCGCGAGCAACGCGCGAAGCTCTCGTCGAAAACGCCCGTCGCCAACGCCATCGACTACAGCTTGAAACGATGGCGCGCCTTCACGCGCTTCCTCGACGACGGGCGGCTCTGCATGAGCAACAACGCGGCCGAACGCGCCGTGCGCGGCATCGCGGTCGGTCGCCGCAACTGGACCTTCTGCGGCAGCGACAGCGGGGGCAATCGCGCGGCCGCCATGTTCACGCTTGTCGAGACTTGCAAGCTCAACGACGTCGATGCGCGCGCGTGGCTCGCCGACGTCCTCGCCCGCATCGCCGATCATCCGCCAAGCAAATCGCCGACCTGCTGCCGTGGAACTGGAAAGCCGCCATACGCCACAGCGGCTCAGGCCGCCTGACCGCTCACCCCCCCGGTCCTCGCCGGATGCTTACGCAGGTTCTGCCATGCGCTTGGGTGAGACTGCTGCTCACCGAAAACCGCGCTCTGCGCGTCGGAAAAATATTTCACCTGATACTCCCGTGAACACGGTTTGCTACCCGCCATCGTAGCCAATCGTTAACGCCCCTTAACCGACAAAGCGCAACGGCGCTCCCATAGTCACGGCTCCATCAATTCGTGAGGTCGAGCCGTCATGCGCTGCCACTACATCAGCGACCTGCATCTGGAATCCCAGGACTTCCAATGGAAGCTGCCGAAGGGCGACGTGCTCATCATCGCAGGTGATCTGTGTCACGCCCGCTGCCTCGATCCTGCGCGCGGCGACAAATACAGCATCGATCAACGCGCCAGGGTGACGCGCTTTGCCGAGAGCGCGGTCGCAAACTTCGGTCATGTCCTGCTCGTCGCCGGAAACCACGATCACTACGACGGGGTGTTCGACGAGACCATCGGCCTCCTGCGGCAGCATCTCCCCGGCATCACTGTCCTCGACAACGACTGCGTGGACTTGGACGGCGTGCGATTTTTCGGCTCGACGCTCTGGTCGGACTTCGAGTGCCGGAGCCCGACCGCAATGAACGGCGTGCGCCGCCGCATGGGCGAATATTTCTTCGTCAAAAAGCGGTCCGTCACTTCCGACGGCGAGACACTGCTGGCCAAATTCCGGCCGGAAGACGCGGCCGATGCTTTCGACGCATCGTGGTCGGCCCTGCAGCGGTGCCTCGGAGCCTATCCGTCCAAACCGACCGTCGTCATCACGCATCACGCGCCGAGCCGGCAAGGGATCAATCCTGCATTCGCAGGAAACGGTCTCGACGGGGCCTATGCGAGCGATCTCGACGCTACCATCACCGCGCTCGACAACGTGCCCATCTGGGTCCACGGCCACACACATATCAGGAAAAGCTACACCATCGGCTGCACGCGCGTACTGACCAACTGCCGAGGCTTCGACGGCAAAGACGCAAACGCTCGTACGTTCTCACCCGCCGCTCACTTCGATATCTGATCCGAGGTGCGTCGATCATCGCGTATCCACATGCGGGCAGCAATGTCTCGTTCCTCACGGCCCATCGCCCGGAGATAGATTGCCGTCGTGCTCATGCTGGCGTGGCCAAGCCATCGCTGAACGAGGTTGATGGGCACACCGCACCGGATGGCATGAATGCCGAATCCTTGACGAAGCCCCTTCGGAGTAGTCTGTGCGCCCGCCGGAATTCCCACATCAGTCATGACGCTCTTGACGAGCTGCCACGCCCGGCTGCGTGAAAGCGTCCATAATCGGCATGCAACACTGTCGCCCGTCTGAATGTGGACGGCGCGCAACGCAGCCAGCAACTCATTAGGCACTGGCACTTCCCGCATCACCGGGATCTTTGAACGCTTCTTGAGACAACGGATGGCGATGAAGCCTTCGTCGAAATCGATGGATGCCGAAGTTAGCGCAAGCGCCTCGGATATCCTGCATCCTGTGTAAGCAAGAGTTGCGCACAAAGTGGCAAGCTCCGGCCTGCCGCTCGTCGCGGCAGCTGCAAGAAAGTGCCGACGCTCGTCCCCGGTGAGGTACTTGCGCTGTCCGTTCGTGGTGAAAAGGCTGAGAGTGCCGTCGGCTGTGGAGTGCATGTCATCGTTCCTTCTGCTCGTCTACGACGAGCCTCAGGACGCGACGGATTTGCCTATTCTGTTGAACTCCCCCAGAGCCGCCCGCGCCAATGCGCCGAACGGTCCCGACTGGGTGCGAGACTATCACCGCACCCGTCGTCTGAGCAATAGAACCGTGGAGATTCCCGCAGACTCGACAGAATAGGCAATTCTGTCGTGGCGGCCGGAAGCGGGCCGACTGACCGATTGCCTCGAAACGGGCACCTAATTTTTGGGGGGCGGAAAGCGGTCGAACATCGGCAGCTCGTGAGCACGCTCCATCCATTGGAGGCGCTCGGCGACCTGAATGTGAATGCGCGCCGGAACCGAATTCGGGTCGTCGTAGGTTGCGCTCTGAATGTCAATGATGCCGGGCAGGACGACTGTATTCACGTAGAACAAGCCAGTACCGCATTCGCCGCAGAAGTGCCGGCGCCCGTCCTTCGACGAATGATAGATCTTTGGTGCACCTTTCGTCACCCTGACGGCCGCCGTTGGGTACATAGTCCAGCCAACCATCGGTGCACCGGCGTGCCGCCGGCAATCTGAGCAGTGGCACAGCGCATGAGTGATTGCCTCACCCTCGACTTCATATCGGGTCGCGCCGCAGTGGCAGCCTCCAGTGATCGTCATGGCCAACCTCCTTGAACGAGATTTCACAGATCATCGTATGCAACAGGATGTGGAGTGAGCCACGGGCGGCTCGATCGATTGCGGAACTAATTTGCTTCCGATCGGATTTGGCTCGGAGAGGCATGCCACGCAGCCCCGATCGCCCACGCGCAGAAAGCGATGATTAGCAACCGGTTGGCCCAGCCGCCAAACGCCACGACACCCGGTGGCAACGCGGCGAGTGGCTTTGAATCGGGCCCAATTACGATGCCGGCACGCGACAACGATGAGAAGAACAACCCCATCGCAATCGCCATCAGCACGATGCTTAACCACGGTAAATTCGAGAGCCACAGCATCATTCGTCGCGAAGAGCCCCAGTGGCCAGCGCGGGCGAACGAGATGCCGATCAGCAACGCCGCGATGGGCACGCCGTTCATGCCTAGGATCGCCGCCTGCATGTGCAGGGGGTGGTTGATGTCGAATGCAGCCGCCATAGCCTCGCCGATGCCGGCGATGACGAGGACGCCGATCCCAAGCCAGGCCGGCCAAGTGGTTGCCAGCGGGAAGAGGGCGAGCGCCAGCGCCCAGGTGCTGACAGCCCAGCAAATAAAGAAAAGCGCCAGCACCCAGCCATAGCGGCCGTTGGCGTACTCGCTGACCATGCGCCAAGAGGGATCAAATTCAGGGCTCAGAAAATGAAGCAACGCCAGCAGTAGGAGCGACGTTAATGCCATGAGCACTGCAAGTTTCCCCGCACGTGTGCGCGAGCCTGAGTTGGTCACATTTTGGATGCGGTCGGCCATCGATGTCTCCCGGTCCAGCTCAAATACTTTCTTGCCCGCCTGCCGAAGTGGCGTGGATGCGGGCGAGGTTGAATGCGGTGCGCTCGAAATGCGGAGCGTTTGCGGTAGCCACCGAGTGCCACTGCCAATCTTCTGAGACCGTTGCCTGTCGCCACGGTGCAACTCAGCTTCAGCCATTGTTCTTCCGTGCCTCGGCGAAGACGCGCTCCTCTTGGGCACGAAGCTCCGGCGTGAAAGCCTCACCGAAGTCGTCTGCCTCGAATACGGGTCGGAGTTCGACTTCACAGTCTTCCTCGTGCGGGTTGGGGCAGCGCTTCAGCCACGTGACCGCCTCTTCCATGTCCTTGACCTTCCATAGCCAATAGCCGGCGATCAGCTCCTTGGTCTCGGTGAATGGTCCGTCAATGATAATGCGGTCCTTGCCTGAGAAGCGTACGCGCTTGCCCTTGGCCGTCGGATGCAGCCCGTCACCGGCGAGCAGGATGCCGGCCTTCACAAGCTCCTCATTGTAGTTGCCCATAGCCGCGAGCAGCTCCTTGCTCGGCATCTCGCTGGCTTCCGACGCCTTGCTCGCCTTGACGATGACCATCACCTTCATGGGACGCTCCTTCCGGATCTTCTCGCCTGTTTCTGTTGCCCTTGGGCGCAGTCAAGTCTCAAGGACGGGTGGAGGGGCCTGCAGCCGACACTGTCTCGCATGAAATTCCGCGCCGAGCGAAAAAGGGCTATCGAGTCGGAAAAACTTGGCGAGGCTTGGCGGCATATCCGGCACGATCTCGCGGCTTCCATCTGACCAGCGGAGGTGCACGGCGCGACGTCCGCCCAGGGCCCGACAAGCAGATGGAGTGAGGTGGCCAGCCACTTCCGGCCGACGCCCAGATCGGGTCGATCATGCCACTTGAAGGCCCGGCGATCGACGGGAGGTCTACCCCAGATAGCTGTCAGTTGCTTGACGGCCGCAAGCCTACACCTCAGCTTCGACCATTGGCAATATGGGCGACATTCGTAGGTCCGGGCCAATGGCCGCCTAACGCATCGAACCGGCCATTGCGCCGCACAACCGTGCGTCGTCCGCATTGCGGACAACTGGCTGATTTAGAGGTGCATTTCATGGAGGCCGGTATCCGCATTGCCGCCTCGGACGTCAGCATTGCGCGAACGGCGGTGACGGATTCCAGCTGAAGCCTCCACTGCGGCGCACTCTTCAGCAAGCATTGGCGAACCCGATCGGCGACGTTGCACTCACTACTTTTTAGTTAGCCATTTGGCTAACACTCATTGACGCAATTTTTCGCCTCGATTATAGTTAGCTCTATGGCTAACCAATCGACGCAACTCGACAATGTTTTCGGGGCCCTGTCCGACGCGACCCGTCGTGCGATCGTCATGCGCCTATGTGAAGGCGAGGCATCCGTCGGAGAGCTGGCGAAGCCGTTCGAAATGGCGCTGCCAAGCCTGATGAAGCATATCCGCATTCTGGAGAGCAGCGGCCTCGTTGCGTCCGAGAAGACCGGGCGCGTCAGGACGTGCTCATTGCAGACGGAAGCTCTTGCAACCATCGAGGTATGGTTGAGGGGCCAAAGGGAAGTCTGGGAACATCGACTGGATCGACTGGAAATGTACGTTGAGAAGCTGAAGCAGGAGGAGAAGTCCAATGCCCGCAAACGCAAGTCAAAATGAGGTGCTCCTGTCCTCTTGGGCGCTGGATCGAGAGATCGTTCTCTCGCGCGTGATCAATGCGCCACGTGAGTTGGTTTTCTCCGCCTGGGCTGACCCGCGCCATCTCCCCCAATGGTTTGGTCCGGCCGGTTTCAGAGTCGAGACAAAGTCTATGGATCTTCGCGTCAGCGGCGAATGGCGGTTCGATATGATCGCTCCCGACGGAAAGCGATATACGAATTGGATGCAATTCCGGCGCATCGAAAGGCCGCACCTGATCGAGATCGATCATGGCTCCGACAAAGACAACGATCCTGGCAAATTCCGCACCACCATCACGTTCGATGAGCAGAGTGACGGCAAGACCGTCATCACCTTGCGGCAGTTGCATCCAACGAAGGCTCAGCGCGACGCGGGGATCGGATTTGGCGCCGTCGAATTCGGTTATCAAACTCTCGGCAAGCTGGCGCAGCACGTCGAAAGCAGCAAGGTTCCTTAGCCGCTCTGGACAATTCTGATACGGGTTGTCCGCTTCCAGTGGACCGGACAACATCGACATCGGGTCAGGAGCAGGCATCGGCACTGTTCAGTCGTCCCGCAGTGCCGCCATCACCGACCGTTCGCGCGACAATCTGGCAAGGCGGACCTCCGTGGCGAGGTCGCCTGGGGATCAACGGTAAGCAGCAGCGTTACTGACAGGCCACATCACGGAATGGTCGCAAGGGGCCTGAGTGGCTCCGAGCCTGCGCATGAGCCGCCATGTGGCAGTTGATCCGCTTTTTTTTGCGCTTCGACAAAAACCGGATGGAGTTTCGATTTGACAATGTATACGCTGTCTCTCGGCGGACCGGCCCAATGAGCAATCGTTGGTCGATCAACGGGCCATAAGAGCCACGCTGTTGAAACTGGAAACGTCGACCAAAGATTTCCAAGGGAGGGAATCCATGACGAAGATCCACAGACGCAAGTTCCTCAAGACCTCCGGCGGCATGGCGGCAATTCTCGCCACCGGGAAGGCTCCCGCGTTCGCGCAAGTGACCGAGGTCCACTGGCTGCGCTGGAATGATTTCGTACCGGCGTGTGATGAATTGATCCGCAAAACGATCGCGCCGGAAGCCGAGAAGGCGCTCGGTATCAAAGTGAAGTACGAAACGGTAAACGGCAACGACCTGCAGCCGCGCATTACCTCCGGCATCCAATCCGGCGCCGGCCCCGACATTCTCATGCTTTTCAACAACCACCCGCACCTCTACAAAGCGAGCCTCACCGACATGAGCGACGTCGCCGACGAGGTGGCGAAGGAGCAGGGCACGTTCGATGACGTGTCAAAGGGCAACAGTTCGTCGGGCGGCAAATGGCATTCGATGCCGAGCGCGCTCATCGGCGCAATGAACGTCTATCGCAAGTCGCTGTTCGCCGAAGTCGGTGCCAACGAGTTCCCAAAGACGTGGGACGCATACCGGGATGCCGGCAAGAAGCTGAAGGCCAAGGGCATGCCGCTCGGACAGTCTCTCGGTCAGTCATTCGGTGACCCGCCGACATTCGTTTATCCGTTCTTGTGGTCGTTCGGCGTCACCGAAGTCGATGACAAGGGCAAGGTCGTGATCAATACGCCGGCGGCAGTCGAGGCGGTGAAATATTTCGTCGCCTTCTGGAAGGACTCGATGGACGAAGGTGGTCTCGCCTGGGACGACAGTTCGAACAACCGCGCATTCCTGACCGGCACGATCTCGTCGACGCTGAACGGCGCCTCGATTTACATCGAGTCCAAGCGCAAGCCGGCCGATTACAAGGACGACAAGGGCAAGCCGTTGTTCGAGGATTGTCTGCACGCCCCGCTACCGGCCGGTCCCAAGGGCCAGTTCGGCTTCCACACCTACACCTCGCATGTGGTGCCGAGCTACTCGAAGAACGCTAAGGCAGCGAAGGATCTTCTCCGCTTCGTGCACAAGAAAGAGAACTACGAAAAATGGTTCACGACTGGCGAAGGCTTTTACACGCCGGGATCGGAATCCTGGCAGAAGCACGACATGTGGGCCAAGAACCCGGTCATGGCGCCGTTCGCCGTCGCCGGCAAAGCCGGCAAGACTCCGGGCTACCCAGGTGAGCCGAACGGCAAGGCTGCTGAGGTGCTGACCAAGTACCTGCTCGGCAACATGATCGCCTCTGCGGTCAAGGGCCAATCGGCCGAGGACGCCGTAAAGGCCTGCGAAGCGCAGCTCAAGACGATCTACGGGGCGTGAGGCCTCGATGCGGTGTCCTGTGTGTTGCACCGGGCACCGCAACCCGCCAGGGGTCGATGGGCTGGCACGTAAATTGAGCAAGCGTCGGGAGAAATGGCAGCCATGGCCATGACTGCATCCGCGTCCGTTGCCACGAGCGAATACGTCGGGAAAGCTAAGTGGCGACCTCTCGAACGCGAGGGTACGCTCGCGTTCCTGCTACTCGTGCCGACGTTCGCCTTGCTCGGCGCCTTCATCGCCTATCCGTTCCTGCGCGGCATCCTGCTGTCGGTGACGGACGCGCGCGTCGGCGTGCCCGGCACCTTCGTCGGCTTCGACAACTTCGCTAGACTCTGGAGCGACCCGATCTTCCACGCGGTCGTGCGCAATACGATCCTCTATACGGCCGTGACGACGGTGTTCAAGCTCGTCCTCGGGCTCTGGCTGGCCGTGCTCCTCAACCGCAACTTCAAATTCAAGGCGTTCACGCGCGCCTTCATACTATTGCCGTTCATCGTGCCGACCGTACTTGCCTGCTTCGCCTGGAAGTGGATGTTCGATCCCACCATGTCGGTCGTGAACTGGGCGCTGTGGAAGCTGAACTTGATGTCGCTTGGGCGTCCGATCCAATGGCTCGGCGACGGCGACATGGCGATGGTGTCGATCATCATCATCAACGTCTGGCGCGGCGTGCCATTTTTCGCCATCTCGCTCATGGCCGGCCTGCAAACCATTTCGCCCGATCTCCAGGAGGCTGCGGCGATCGACGGCGCCAAGCCATGGCAGCGCTTCATCTACATCACCTGGCCGTTGCTGTTGCCAGTGACGATGGTCGTCGTGCTGTTCTCGGTCATTCAGACCTTCGCCGACTTCCAAATCGTCGAGGTGATGACCGGTGGCGGCCCTGCCAACGCGACGCACCTCTTCGCCACCTATGCCTACCAACTCGCGATCCGCGCCGGGCAGTTGAGCCAGGGCGCGGCCGTATCGCTCGCCATGTTCCCGATCCTGTTCATGATCGTGATCTTCCAGCTCATTTACATCCGGCGCGTGGAGACACGGTAATGATCGAAGGCTCATTCTGGCGCCGCTGGGTGTTCTTCAGGTTGCCCGTTGGCGTGTTCCTGGCGTTCCTGCTCATGCCGTTCTACTGGATGGTCATCACCACGTTCCGGCCAACGGCCGAAATCAACGTGGCGTGGCGGCGCCCTAGTTACCAGCCGTTCTGGACCTGGGATCCGACACTCGTCCACGTGAAGTTCCTGCTCGGCGAGACGAGCTTCCCCACCTGGATCTGGAACACGATGTTCATCGCGACCGTCGCGACGGCCATCTCACTGTTCTGTGGCGTGTGCGCTGGCTACGCGCTGTCACGGCTCAACTTCAAGTGGGCGGGTTTGCTCGGCACGACCATATTCGTCACCTACCTCGTGCCCCAGACTTTGCTGTTCATCCCGCTCTCGGAGATCATCCGCTCCTATAATATTGGCGACACGCCTTGGGCGCTGATCCTGACCTATCCGACGTTCCTGATTCCATTCTCGACGTGGTTGCTGATGGGATATTTCAAGGCGATCCCGAAGGAGCTTGAAGAGTGCGCGCGGATCGATGGCGCGACCCGCTTCCAGGCCATGTGGTACATCATCATTCCGGTCGCGGTGCCGGGTATCCTGTCGGCCATGATATTCGCCTTCACGCTGTCCTGGAACGAGTACATCTATGCACTCGTTTTCCTGTCGTCGCCGGAGCAGAAGACGGTGCCGATAGGCGTCGTCTCGGAACTAATCAAGGGCGACGTGCAGTTCTGGGGGCCGCTGATGGCAGGCGCACTGCTGGGTTCGATCCCGGTCGCTATCGCCTACTCGTTCTTCGTCGAGCACTACGTCTCGGGCCTGACCGGCTCCGTCAAAGGGTAATCGAATGGCCAGCGTATCGATCCGCGAAATCCACAAGCACTACGCCGATTTTCATGCCGTTAAGGGTGTGTCGCTGGAGATCAAGGACAAGGAGTTCATCGTCCTCGTCGGGCCGTCAGGCTGCGGCAAGACTACGACGCTGCGCATGGTCGCAGGACTCGAGGCGATCACCGAGGGTCAGATCCTGATCGGACCGCAGGTCGTCAACGAACTGCCGCCGATGGACCGCGACATCGCCATGGTGTTCCAGAACTATGCGCTTTATCCGCATATGAGCGTGTACGACAACATGGCCTTCGGCCTGAAGATGCGGAAGTTCGACAAGGCCGAGATCGCACGGCGGGTCAACAATGCTGCCGATATCCTGGACATCAAGGATCATTTGAACCGCAAGCCACGGATGCTATCTGGTGGTCAGCGCCAGCGCGTGGCGCTAGGCCGCGCCATTGTCCGCAATCCACAGGTGTTCCTGTTCGACGAGCCATTGTCCAATCTGGATGCGAAATTGCGCGTGCAGATGCGCGTCGAGATCAAGAAGCTCCACCAGCGGCTGGCCACCACCTCGATCTACGTCACTCACGATCAGGTCGAGGCGATGACGCTCGGCGACCGTGTCGTCGTCATGAAGGACGGACTGATCCAGCAAGTGGGCGAGCCGCTGGAGCTCTACAACAACCCGGCCAACAAATATGTTGCCGGCTTCATCGGCTCGCCGGCGATGAATTTCGCTGAAACGACGATCGAGGATATCGGCGGCGTGCTCTACGCCACGAGTCCGACAATGAAGATCCGTGTCCCTGATCAGATCGCGGCACGCATGGGACCGCACAAGGGCAAGGCTGCAACGCTCGGCATTAGGCCGGAGGATCTACACATGGCCACCGGCACCGACCCGGAACACCACTCGTTCGACGCCATCGTGGAAGTCGCCGAGCAACTCGGTTCCGAGATCATCCTCGATGTTAAGGCTGGCGGTGGAGCCATGGTTGCCAGCGTTGAACCGACGACCAAGGTGAAGCCGCAGCAGAAGATCCGGCTCGGCATCAATCCGGCAGGGCTTCGGTTCTTCGACGCGAAAACCGAAGCTGCAATTTGATCGCCGCGGGCGAGGCCCGAATGAGAGTGAACTGGCGAGTGTGCTGTGCGAGACTTTTTCGAACCTTGATGCCTGAGGCGGGCGGATGCCGGAGAGGCGATGGCAGATGACCGCAAGGCAGAAAAACCTTCGTCAGCGCGTTGTCACCGGTGAACTTGTCGCCGGTGCGATGATCTTCGAGTGCTTCACACCGGGCATCGCGCAGATCGCAAGAAATGCCGGTGCCGAGTTCGTGCTCTACGACATGGAGCATGCGGGCCTGAGCATAGATACACTCAAGATGCTATGCGCCACCTGTGCCGGCATCGGTGTGGAGCCGATGGTCCGAGTACCGCGCGGCGAATACCATTTCATTGCCAGGGCGCTCGACGTTGGAGCCCGTGGCGTGATGGTGCCGATGGTCGAAAGCAAGGCCCAGGCCCATGCGTTTGCAGAAGCCATGCGCTATCCGCCGCTGGGGCGGCGCGGTGCAGGATTCGGATTTGCCCACGATTCCTATCTCGCCGGCAACGTGCTGGACAAGATGACGGCCGCCAACGCGCGGAATGTGGCCATTGCTCAGATCGAGACGGAGCGTGGTCTGGAGGCGGTAGAAGAGATTGCAGCTGTCGATGGAATTGATGTGCTTTGGGTCGGGCATTTCGACCTGACAAATTTTCTGGGCGTCCCCGGTGAGTTTGATGGTCCGGTTTACGTCGCCGCATTGCAACGGATCGTTGCTGCAGCGAAGAAGCATAACAAGGGCCTCGGCTTCATGCCGGCAAGTCCAGAATGGGCTTCCCAGTACCGGGCACTAGGGTTCAACATGTTCGGTGCCGGTACGGACCAAGGCATATTGGCGAATGGCATAAAGGCAATCTTGTCACCTCTGGAAGAGCAGGCAGAGCGCTGACGGACTCGAAGGAGTAGGGGAAGGATTGGTTGCTGGGGGGCGTGCAACCTTAGACCTGCCGGTGACATTGTCCGATCATCTGTCAGGAGCGAACCTTGCTGTCGCCTTTGCTCGATCGTAGTGTTTCAGTGAATCGATCCCACTGCGGTTCGTTGCCAAATCTCGCGGCCAGAAACTCGATCAAGACCCGTGTCTTGGCGGCGAGATATCGGTTCGGCGTGTAGAGCGCGTAGATCCCGAGATGCGTCGGGGGATAATCGGGCAGTGCGACCAGCAATCGGCCGGAAGCGATATCAGGCCCGACGAGAAAGGTGGGCAATTTCGATATTCCGTGCCCCGCCAAGGTGGCGGCCCTCAGCACATCGCCATTGTTGGAACAGAGAACCGATTTGATTGTCACGTTCAACGTCTTTCCGTCCTTTGTCAGTTGCCATTTTTGCAGCGTGGTCGTGTGCCCGTAGTTGAGACAGCGATGGTTGACGAGATCAGCTGGTGTGGAAGGTCGGCCGTACTTGTCGAGATAGGATGGCGACGCGACCAACACGCGTCGTGCCGGCGCGAGTTTGCGGGCTATCAGGCTCGAATCCGCCAACGATGCGATCCGTAACGTCAGATCGAATCCTTCCTCGATTGGATCGACGAAGCGGTCGTTGAGCGTCACCTCTACATTGACGTCCGGATAGGCAGTCATGAAATCTGCCAGTGCCGGACCCAGATACTGAGCGCCGAACGACGTCGGCGCGTTGACCTTGACGATTCCCCGTGGTTCGCCATGCAGCCGCGACACTTGCAGCTCGGTTTCCTCGACGCGCGCGATGATGTCGGCGCAGCGCTCGTAATAGGCAAGCCCCGCCTCGGTTGGCCCGACGCGACGGGTGGTTCGATCGAGCAGCCGCGCGCCGAGCAACTGCTCAAGTTCCATCACCGCTTTGCTGACGGCCGAGCGTGTCAGTCCGAGAACGCGACCTGCCTCGGCATAGCTGCCGAGGGAGACAACCTTCACGAACGCGTTCATCGCCTCAAGCTTGTCCATCGTCATTGTCGCCAATTTGGATGCAAACCGGTTCAAACATAGCGGATTGCACCATTTGCGAGCAAGGAGCACGTTCACCCCAACAAATTCGACGGCAAGCAGGAACACGATTATGGCGATGGTACTCAGGAAATCCGAGGAGCGTGGGCGAGCCAACTTCGGTTGGCTCGACAGCAAACACAGTTTCTCGTTCGGGCAATATCATGATCCCGATCACATGGGCTTTGGCCCCCTGCGCGTGATCAACGAGGACAGGGTGGCGCCGGGCGGCGGCTTCCCACCACATCCCCACAGGGACATGGAGATCATTTCCTACGTGTTGGCGGGAGGGCTTGAGCACAAGGACAGTCTGGGCACCGGGTCGGTCATCCGGCCGGGGGATGTGCAGCGCATGTCTGCCGGCACCGGCATCCGGCACAGCGAGTTCAACGCTTCGAAGACGCTGCCCGCCCACTTTCTCCAGATCTGGATCATTCCGGAGCAGACGGGCATGGCGCCGAGTTACGAGCAGAAGCGCTTCTCCGTCGCCGACAAGCGCGGACGTTTGCGCCTCATCGGCTCCCGCGACGGCCGTGATGGCTCGGTCACGATCCACCAGGATGTCGATCTGTATGCCGCTGTCCTCGATGACGGCGAGGCCACGACATTCGAACTTCGCCCTGGACGACTTGGTTGGGTGCAAGTGGCGGCAGGCGGCGTGACGTTGAACGGCGAACCTCTGCGAACCGGCGATGGCGTCGCGCTCGAAGCAAGCGGTACGCTTACCCTGACAGCAACCAGCGATGCAGAGGTGCTCGTATTCGACATGACGCCCTGATGAAGAACAATGCCGGCTCACAGAAAGGGAGGACGGTAAATGGCATCGCTCGATCAAAAGGTTGCACTTGTTCTGGGCGGAAGCCGAGGTATCGGCGCCGCGATCGTCGAGCGCCTGGCGCGCGATGGCGCTCGAACGTATTTCACCTTTGCTGGATCGAAGGCAGCGGCAGAGGTGCTTGCCGAGCGCACCGGAGCGACCGCTTTCCGGGTCAACAGTGCCGATCGGATGGCGGTCGCGGCCTGCATCGAGGGGCTGGACAAGCTCGACATCCTCGTGATCAGCGCCGGCGTTGCTGCGCTCTGGGATGCCAGAGACATCGATCCTGCCGAAGTTGACCACATGATCGACATCAACGTGCGAGGACCCTATCACGCGGCGGTCGCAGGAGCACGCCAGTATAGCGTGTCAATCGGCGCGCCAATAACTCGACAGTGATCTTGCACGCCCGCCGATCACCAACTACCGCCAGCAAAGTCTCGAACGCGCGGGCATAAGCAGGGCGCGGGAACAACTGGTCGCGATAAACCAGATTAAGCAGCGCCATCGGCTTTCGGCGCAACGCGTGAATCACATGCCGGTAATCGACGACGTGACCGCCCTTGCTGTCCGAGACGGGCTGCCCGCGCCGCACGATCATCATGAGCGTCGATCCCAGAAAGCATTCAAGCCGATCATCGTAGAGCCGCACGCGCAGACGATGCCCGATCAGCCGCGACGGTGCGGTGTAGAACATGCGGTTCAGCATGAAGCCGCCGCTGCGCGTCACCGTCACGCACTTTTCCTCGAAGTCCGCCGTCCGCCGCTTCGGTAGCTTACCGAGGCTCGGCATCTCCAGCTCGATCCGTTTGCGATTGTGCGCATTCTGCCGCCCGATGATCAGGTCGACAAACCGACGGTAGGCATCGAGATCGTCAAAGTCCCTGGAGCCACGCAGCAACAGTTCGTCTTCAAGCGCCCGTTTGAGGTGGCCATGCGGGCTTTCGATGGAACCGTTCTCGTGGGCGACGCCGGGGTTGTTGCGCGAAGGCGTCATGCCGTAGTGCGCCATCAGGGCCTGATAGCGTTGTGTCAGGTCACCCGCTGCCGCCTTGTCGAGGTTGCGGAATGCCGCCGATAGACTGTCGCTGCGATGTTCCTTTGGCACGCCACCAAGCGCCCACAGGGCATTCTGCAGCCCCTCGGCCAGCGCCACGAAGCTTTCGCCGCCCAGTACGACATGGGCGTGCGCGAAGCCCGAGAACGCCAAGCGGAAGTGATACAGCCGGTGTGCAAGGATGGCGCCGGCCAAAGTGAAGTTGAGCGCGCTGGTGTCGGTGAAGTCCGACAAGCCCATGCGGCCGGGCTCATGCTCCTGGCGGAAGATCACGTCTTGCTCCGGCCCATGGTGGGCGCGCCAGTTGGTGATCCGCCGCTCCAGCGTGCGGCGGATGTTCGGGTTTAACTCCGGATGTCGACGCCGCAGCTCAGACATCACGCTGACAGTGCGAATGCCGAGCGCCGCCTTCAGGATCGGCACGACGTCGGCCTCCCAGATGGCGGCCAGCGGATCCGGCCGCCGCCGTTCGCGGGGTTTCTGCTTCTGCGACGGCAATCGCGGATCGGCATCGACGCGGAAGCCGGTTGCGCGACTGATGCCGGCCTTGGCGGCAGCAACGGCGGTTTCGTGGGTTGTTCGAATACTCATGTACAGCCTCATCTGGTGGTCGGTGATATGGAGGCCGGGCAAATGCTGATCCCTCGATTGCTTGAGACGAATCAGAACTTTGCCGCAGACCTGCCCGACCGCCAGACGGGTATTCAAAAAAGCGCCGCCGTGTGTGGCCTGCCGTCAGTCGGGCTTAAGCCCTCCCTCCGTCAGCCCACACACGGCGCAGTCTCCTCCTGATCGACGCTGAGTCTC
>CAVTAL010000005.1:0-379423 GCA_963732635.1 uncultured Alphaproteobacteria bacterium | reverse complement strand
CGGGTTATCCACCAACGTCATGCGTTGCACCTTTTCGTCCGGCATGATGTCGAGCAGGCGGTCGAGCATCGCCACGTCGCTCGGATACTTCTCCGCCGGCAATCCGGGATGCGGCCAGTTCGAGGCCCACAGCATGCGCTCGGGCGCGGCTTTCACCAGTGCCTTCGAGATCTGTCCAACGTCAGCGTAATCGGGCGCGCCGGTCTTCGAGGTCTCGTAGGGTCCGGATAGCTTCACGTAGCAGTTGCCGCGATCGAGCAACCGCAGGAATGCTTTCATCGGTGCACTGTCGGGCGCCACCGGCTCCAGGAACTTGCCGGTGTGGTCGATGATGTAGTTGCCTTTGATCGTGCGAAGCTGCGCCTCGTGTTGTTCGAACTCGCGGCCGTCGAACTGAATGATCGGATGCCAGCCGAGCGGGGCGATGCGAGCGACCGTCTCGTCGAGCGCGTCCCACTTCGAATGGCCGCCCGGCAAACACATGATCCGCACGCCGCGCGCGCCGGCTGCATGCAGGCGCTGCAATTCGGCTTCCGCGATGGTCGGCTTGACGACGACGATGGCACGGGCCGTTTCCTGGCCGAGTTCGGCCACCGCATCGAGGATGCAGCGGTTGTCGTCGCCATAGGCATTGGGCTGCACGACCACCACACGCGAAATGCCGAGCCATTTCATGATCTGGCGGTACTCGGCGACGGTGGCGTCGGGCGCCGGCACTGGTCCGCCCGGATGGCGCGGATACTGGCTGCCGTAGAAGTGCATGTGCGTGTCGCAAGCCCCCGGTGGGGCCGTCAGTTTCGGGGCTGGGCCGCTGAGCGGGCGTTGCATATGGGGGGCTCCTGTCCTACGCATGCCGGACTATAGCCCGCCGCCCTGACACCCGTGGACAAGTTTTCGAGGCGCCGCCATGTACGTTGCTCCTGCCTTCAAGACCGACGAGGCAACTGCCTTGACGTTCGCCGCCAAGCGCGGGTTCGGCACCTTCATCGCGGTCGATCAGGGCAAGCCGGTCGCCTCTCACTTGCCGTTCGAGCTGATAACGGCGGATGGCGTGACAAGAGCGATCTTCCACGTCGCCCGCGTCAACCCGTTGCACCAGATCATCGGCCATGCGCCCGACGTGCTGCTGACGGTGATCGGGCCTGATCACTATATCTCGCCCGACTGGTACGTGATGGAAGACCAGGTGCCGACCTGGAACTATGTCAGTGTGCACCTGAGTGGTACGGCCAAAGCAATGGATGCGGCCGGCATGCGCGATCTGGTCGATCACTTAAGTGCCAATTTTGAGGCCCGTCTTCTGCCAAAAAAGCCCTGGGTCTCGGAAAAGATGACGCCGGCTAAGCGCGAGGCGATGCTGCGCGCCATCGTCGGCATCGAGATGACGGTGACCAAGGTCGAGGCGAGTTGGAAACTCGGTCAGCACAAGCAGCAGGCCGACCAGGAAGGCGTCATCGCGGCCATCGAAAAGCAAGACACGCCGGCCGCGCGTGACTATCTCGACACGTTGAAGGCGTGGCGCGCGACTAAGACCTGACCCGAGGTCAAAGAGACTGGCACAGGTAGCGCACCGTTTTGCCGCGATCCCCGAGATGGGCGCGCCCAACCTCGGTGAACCCGCGCACCGCGTGAAATGCATCTGACGCAGGGTTTGGGGGATCGCTGTTGACCTCGGCGACGATCCGCGTGTGGCCGGCTGAGCGTGCGGCCTCGACGAGATCGGCATAGAGCCGCGATGCGAGGCCCAAGCCACGGCCGTCAACTGAAACCACCACGCGATCGATATAGACGAACCTCTCGAACCGCGCCTTGAACCAGAGGAAGTTCGGGCTCGCATAGTCAGCCAACTGGTCATAGGCGAGCAGCATGCTCATCGGGTTGCGGGTGCCGCGCGCCTGAAATGCTATCGAAACCAGCCGTGCCAGCTCCGTGGCATCGAGTTCCGACAACTCGACCTTGTGCCGATTGTTGAGGTCGAGGAACGCAGCCATATCAAGATCGACCAATGGTTCGGAGCGCGGCGGAATGACCAAAGCCGACGTCACGACATGACGTCCGATATGCCCATCAGCGCCAGCACGTCGTCGACCGCGCGCGTCGGCAGCAGTTCGCCGCTGCGCACCTTTGCTTCGATCACGGGCCAAGCGGCAACCACCCTCGGGTGATTGCGCGCGGTGGTCAGCAACCGCTCGGCGATCAAATCCTGCATCCAGGCGACCGCCTGCGCCGAGCGCCGCTGCTGCAACTCGCCGGACTTTGACATGAGCGAGCGATAGCGCTCGATGTGTGCCCACAGCCTGTCGAGGCCGAGGTTCTCCGCGCCGGAGATTGTAATCACCGGCGGTTGCCACTGGTTCGAGCGCGGCGTCAGGATGTTCAATGCACCTTGATAGTCGGCAGCAGCCTTGGTGGCGCGCGGGATGTTGTCGCCGTCGGCCTTGTTGATTGCGATCATGTCGGCGAGTTCGATTACGCCCTTCTTGATGCCCTGCAGATCGTCGCCACCACCGGCCAGCAGCAGCACCAGGAAGAAGTCGACCATGTCGGCGACCGCGACCTCGGACTGGCCGACGCCGACCGTCTCGACGATGACGATGTCGTAGCCGGCTGCCTCGACCAGGGCCATGGTTTCGCGCGTCTTGGCGGTGACGCCGCCGAGTGTGCCCGATGTCGGCGACGGCCGGATGAATGCATCGGCTTCAGCACTGAGCCGCGTCATGCGCGTCTTGTCGCCGAGGATCGAGCCGCCGGAGCGCTTCGAGGTCGGGTCGACCGCCAGCACCGCGACCCGATGGCCGCGCGAAATCAGGTTGAGGCCAAGTTGGTCGATGGTGGTCGACTTGCCGACGCCGGGAACGCCGGTGATGCCAAGCCGCAGCGCTTGGCCGGTATGGGGCATTAGCGCCTGCAGCAGGTCGCGGGCGCGGGCTCGATGCTCGGGCTTTGTACTCTCGACGAGCGTAATTGCGCGGCCGAGCATTGCCCGGTCACCGGCGCGCACGCCGGCAATATAGTCGTCCATGGGGGGGCGGGTCTGTGTCATTGGGGCGAGTTTGGTCAGGAATCGCCGACGGTACAAGCGGCCGTTTCGTATACCGCTTTCTGTCGTTGCCCCGCCACTTTCGACCTCATAGAGTGCGCCTCGAATTGTTCTGGGAGTTGCGCCATGCTTGAGCTTTCACCGACCGCCTTCAATGCCACGATCGCGGGCGTCGGACTGCTGCTCTACCTGTTCGCCTGGCGAGTGACGCGTGATTTGCCGCCAGCCGCGAAGGTGCTTTCGAGGTTGACACTTGCGGTGGTCGCAATCGCGCCGGTTGTGCTGGGCATGTTCTTCGGCGCGACCGTGCCCCACAAGGAGCAGACTGCAGCCAAGCCGCCGGCCGCATCGGCGCCGGTGGCGAGGAAGGCGGCCGAGTCCAAGCCCGAGGCGTCGCCGCCCGCACCTGTTGCCGCCGCGCCGCCACCGCCGATGGCGCCTTCGCCGCCGATGCAGAAGGCCGCGCCGCCGGTTTCCGACGCCGATGGCAAATCCATTGCGGCGGCTGAACAGCAGCGCATGCAGGCGGAGGTTTTGAAGCAGGCGCAAGAGGCCGCCAACAGCAAGGCCGCATCCGCCGAGCCGGCGCAGACGCGCAGCTTGCCGAGCCCGGCTGGCGGCGCGCCGCCACCGCCCTCCGTCGATTACGACGTCGTGCCGGTGTTCTACGGGACAGATCGCGGCGCCAAGACCGAACCGAAGCGGGTGAGCTACGATTCCGAGCGTGCCCGCCGGCTCGAACTCGGTCGTGCCATGGTGACGGTGCCGAAGGCGCATGAAGTGCCGAACATCGAGCGGCCCTGGGCCTATCGCATCCCGCTGACCAACATCGTCATTTACCAGGAGGCCGAGGACCCGAAGAAGCATTTCACCATGCAGGAGGTGAAGTCGCTGTCGAAGGACGAGTACCTGCGGCTGATCCGTGAGCGGCTTGCTGCATCGGAGCGGTTCAAGGATCACGCGGTGGTGTTCGTACATGGCTTCAATACGACATTCGACTACGCCGTCTATCGTGCGGCGCAAATGGCCTACGATCTGAAATTTGATGGCGCGCCGTTCGTCTATAGCTGGCCGTCGAAGGGGCAGCTCGGGCTTCAGGACTATGGCTATGATCGCGGTAGCGCCGAGCAGGCGGTGCCGTATCTCAAGGAGTTCCTGAACCTCGTCACCCGCGAAACCGGCGCCAAGACGGTCAGCATCATCGCCCACAGCATGGGCAATCTGGCGTTGCTGCCGGTGCTGCGCGACATGAAGAATGCCACCCCCCCCGGTGTTACCATCTCGCAGATCATCCTCGCGGCACCGGACGTCGATCGCGATCTGTTTGAGAACCTCGCCAACGAGATCAAGGGCGTCGCCAAGGGCACCACGCTCTATGTCGCCTCGAATGACTGGGCATTGGAGCTGTCGAAGCGCCTCGCCGGCAGCGTCGCGCGTGCGGGCGACGTGCCCGCCGGCGGTCCATTGCTGCTGCCCGATATCGACACCATCGACGTGACCGATACCAGCACCGACATTTTCGCCCTGCATCATTCCGGCTATGCGGAAAAGACCGCCCTGCTGGAGGACATCCGGACGATCCTGCTGACCGGCAAGCGGCCGCCCGAGGCGCGGGTGCCGCCGCTGCAGCGGGTATTGAGCGAAAGAGGGATCTACTGGCGCCACCCGGCGCCGAAATAATCGCCGGTAAAGGCTTGGTAACCGACTGTCCCGTATTGTGACACCGTCTGTGGTGCCGTGCGGGAGGGTCGTGTCGTGAGGATCGTGAAGGGGTGCATCGTTGCCGCGCTGGCGCTTGCCGCCGGCGCCTGGGTCGAGGTCGCGCGGGCGGACGAAGCCTACATTTGCGACGCCGGCCGCGTTGTCTATGTCAAGCCCGGCGAACTCGAGCTCAAAAAGCTGCAGGATCCCTGCATCGCAAAATACTTCGAAGGTACGCCGTCCGCGACGAAATCGGCCGTTGCCGCCGCGCCGACCGCTTCGACCGCCGCAACTCCGACCGCTGTTCACGTGCCGCCGAAGAATGGCGTAGATCGGCCCGTGCCGCTGGCAAGCGGCGACTTTCGCAATGTTCGGATCATCAACGCCAGTCCCGGCTCCGATGGCTGGTTCGTGCATCGCCGGTGACGGTTGCACTGAAACTGAACACATCTCAGCATTTTGTTTACCGAGCTCTGGGATGCTGAGACCGGGGCCGGTTGCGTACCGGGCGTAGGGGTGAGCAATGCGAAAGTCGTCGAGAGGAAGGGCGCGTTGCGGCGGTAAAGCCGCATTGAGCCTGCTGGCCGTCGTTCTAATGCCGCTGGCGGGGGCCGGGGCCGAGCCGACAATAGTGGTCATCAACGCCGCGCCGGCAGTGGTCGAGCAGGGGGCGGCGGGTACCGCGTCCGATGCCGGTATTGCGCTCAACATTCCAGCCTTTCCACCAGTTCCGCCTCGCTTCGAGCCGACGTACGGGACCGTCGCGGAAGCTGCGACGCTCCCTCTTCCCGAAATCCAATCGCCAGCGGCGAATTTCAAGCTTGAGCCGCCATCCCCGATCGTGGCGATTGCGGCCAAGGCCGAGGACGCATTCGGCGCCGGCTTCGAACGGACGCATAAGGGCGCCAGTCAAATCGTGCTGACCCGCTACAATCGCAAGATGGTGCGGGCAGTCGGTGAAGCGCCAGGTGCCGATCGTCAAGGCCAGTTTGCCCGCCGCCCTGGATCCCGATTTCAACATCGTCGAGTGCCTCGCCGGCTGCGGCGACGCAAAGAACAAGGTCGTCTATTACGCGCCGCGCCTGTCTTCGCAGACTGGTCTGCCGTATGGCCCGGCCGGTGTGACGAAGATCGCGGCGACCGCGCCGACCGGTTCGGAAGCGGCCATCATCACCTGTGTCGCGGGCTGCTACGGCGGCACGGCGAAGACCTATGCGGCCAATCCTGCTCCGGCGGCGATGCAGCGCGCATCTCTCGAACACCAACCGGCGACCGCAAGCGTGGTGCCGAGCTCTGCGTCGCTTGATGAGCCGAAACCGATGAAGCTAGCCAAGGCTAAGCCCAGGCGGCCGCGTGTTCGTCAGCTTGCGCTGAAGACGAGGCAGCCGTCGAAATGGCGCACCGCCGCGCATCTGGCTGGCGTTCGCCATGCACTGCCGCCGCGCGCGTGGCGTACGGTGGTGCGGTATTGACCTCGCCTATTCGGCGGCCGTTCGCGCTGCATAACCCAACTGCGCGTTGAGCTTGTCGATCAGGTCGCCGGCCGCCTGCGGAATGTTGGTGCCGGGACCGAAGATCGCCTTAGCGCCGGCAGCGTACACCTCCGCGTAGTCGCCCGGCGGAATGACGCCACCGACCACGATCATGATGTCGCCGCGACCTTCCTTTTCCAGCGCGGCCTTCAATTCCGGCACCAGCGTCAGATGGCCGGCGGCGAGCGACGACACGCCGATCACATGCACGTCGTTCTCGACCGCCTGGCGGGCCGCTTCGTCGGGAGTTGCGAACAGCGGGCCGATGTCGACGTCGAAACCGAGATCGGCGAAGGCGGTGGCGATCACCTTCTGCCCGCGGTCGTGGCCGTCCTGGCCCATCTTGGCGACCAGGATGCGCGGCCGGCGGCCGTCGTTCTTGGCGAATTCCTCGACCAGTGCGGTCACGCGGGCGACGTCGGGGTTCACCTTGCCTCCTTTGGTGGACATGGCTTCCGAGCGGTAGACACCAGACACGGCGCGAATGTCGGCGCGGTGGCGCCCGAACACCGCTTCCAAGGCGTCCGAGATTTCGCCGACGGTAGCTTTGGCGCGGGCGGCTTTCACCGCGAGGTCAAGCAGATTGCCGTTACCGCGCGCGCCTTCGGTCAGCGCTTCGAGGGCCGTCTTGACGGCCGCTGGATCGCGCTCGGCCTTGAGGCGCTCAAGCTTGGCGATCTGCTGGCCGCGCACGCTGGCGTTGTCGACCTTCAGGATCTCGATCTGGGCTTCGTCGGTCGGCTTGAACTTGTTGACGCCGACAATGGTCTGTCGGCCGCTATCGATGCGGGCTTGCGTGCGAGCCGCCGCCTCCTCAATGCGCATCTTCGGCACGCCGGCGGCAATCGCTTTAGTCATGCCGCCGAGGCCTTCGATCTCCTGGATGTGCGCCCAGGCTTTGGCCGCGAGGTCGGCGGTCAGGCGCTCGACATAGAAGCTGCCGCCCCAGATATCGACGACGCGCGTGGTGCCGCTTTCCTGCTGCAAGAACAGCTGTGTATTGCGGGCGATGCGGGCGGAGAAGTCGGTCGGCAGCGCGATCGCTTCATCGAGCGCGTTGGTATGCAGCGATTGGGTGTGGCCTTGCGTCGCCGCCATTGCCTCGATGCAGGTGCGCGGCACGTTGTTGAATACGTCCTGCGCGGCGAGGCTCCAGCCCGAGGTCTGGCAATGCGTGCGCAGGCTCAGCGAGCGGTCGTCGGCGGGCTTGAACTCGTTGCGGATCAGGTTCGCCCACAGCAGGCGCGCCGCCCGCATCTTGGCGACCTCCATGAAGAAGTTCATGCCGATCGCCCAGAAGAACGACAGGCGCGGCGCGAACTTGTCGATCGGCAGTCCGGCCGCAACACCGGCGCGGGCGTATTCGACGCCGTCGGCCAGCGTATAGGCCAGTTCGAGGTCGGCGGTCGCTCCGGCTTCCTGCATGTGATAGCCGGAAATCGAGATCGAGTTGAACTTCGGCATGTGCGCCGAGGTGTAGGAGAAGATGTCGGAAATGATCCGCATCGAGGGACCGGGCGGATAGATGTAGGTGTTCCGCACCATGAATTCTTTGAGGATGTCGTTCTGGATGGTACCCGAGAGCTTGGCCGCCGGCACGCCCTGCTCCTCGCCCGCGACGATGAAAAGGGCGAGAACGGGCAGCACCGCGCCATTCATGGTCATCGACACCGACATCTGTGACAGGTCGATGCCGTCGAACAGTGTGCGCATGTCGTAGATCGAGTTCGATCGCCACACCGGCCATGCCGACGTCGCCGCGAACGCGCGGGTGGTCCGAGTCATAGCCGCGATGGGTGGCGAGATCGAACGCGACCGACAGGCCCTTCTGGCCGGCGGCGATGTTGCGGCGATAGAAGGCGTTGCTGTCCTCGGCGGTCGAGAAGCCGGCGTACTGGCGGATGGTCCACGGCTGGGTGACGTACATCGTCGGGTACGGCCCGCGCAGGAACGGCGCGATGCCGGGCCAGGTGTCGAGGAAATCCAGCCCCTCGATGTCGGCTGCCGAGTACGACTGCTTGACCTCGATCCCCTCCGGCGTCAGCCACGGCTCGCCCGACGGCGCGGGCGTGGCCGGCGCGGTCGGCGTGAACGGGATGCTCGTGAAATCGGGGATCTGGGTCATGGTCTCGTCTCGAACTAATTTTTAAGCGGAGCCGTGAGCGCATCGCGATTGCACCCACTCAGTCGTCATCCCCGCGAAGGCGGGGACCCAGCCAAGCCTCTGGACATTCAGTGTCAATGGTCAGAACAAGCCTCGACGCTGCACTTCATTCCAAGTCTAACACCGATCGCTCCGCCCGTTGACTGGGTCCCCGCCTTCGCGGGGATGACGATTGTGGGGAGGGGAGGGCGCAGAAGGGTGCTAACTTGCTAAGATTCAAACACAGATCAACAGGCAGAGCAAATTCAACGAAGGTCAAAGTCGCGCGACAAGTCTATGTCTTTAGTTTTGGCCAGCGATTGTAACCGATGGACGGGTCATTCGACCTGAATTCGCCGAATGAACTCCAATTCCTTTGCGGTAACCTCGACGCGAGTTGACGGTTTCGGACTCCCACAATATCACGCGCGTGATGGTGAATACTCATCCGTTGCTCGCGAAGCGTGAAATCCAGAGCGATGAGATCATCACTGGCGCTGCCAAAGTAATTGATGTCGATTACAATGGTCTTGCCACCAACGTAAATCTTGCCGTTGGGGTAGACGATTCTATAAATGCATCATCATGTCGGGCGGGGAGTTCCTGCGTAGGCGAAGCAGTTCACCTTGAATTCCTGCTCGGTTACGCACGCAACCCAACGCTTCGGAGGCGTGCAGTCACCCCGTCGCCCCCACATCCAAGCTCGTGCCGGCATAGACCTCCGCCATCGTCAGCGACAGCCCGATGCTGCTGAGCGTGAACGTGTCCGCCTCGCCGATCGGAGCGGGGTTTTCGGGCCAGGTGCCGTCGGGGTTGCGGTAGAGGTGCTCGATGGCGCGGCTGGTGGAATCGACGATCAACACCTCCATGACGCTCGGGATGCTGGTGTAGGCGATGACGTTGCTGCTGGTGTCCTTGCCGTTGCTGGGCGACAGGATTTCGACCAGCAGGACGGGATCGCGCAGGAACTTGTCGTCGGAGCGTTCTGGCGTGCAGGAGACACCGAGGTCGGGAATGCGGACGTTGAAGCGCGCTTGCGCGCGTGGCTGTACCCCAGGCTCGGTCGCAACCCAGCAGGGGCCTTTGCCCTTTGCCAGATGATTGCCAATCAAAAGCGCAAGCCGCGCTTGCAGACGCCCATGTATCGGCGTCGCGGGCGCCATCGCGGTGATCGCACCGTCGACCAGTTCGCAGCGCTCACACCCAGGCGATGCGAGGAATTCTTCCACGGTGGTCTGCTCGGGGAACGTGCGGGCGTGCTGATTCATTGGGCCGGTCGTCCATGTGTTTCAAGCGAATGATAGCATAGTTTCGAGCGGTGCGGATCAACAGTAAGTGCTGATACAAGTTAAGGTGCCTACTCAACTCCGTGTGTCGACATCGCAGCGGTAGAACCGGCACAAATTGCGATCACGGTCTTGGCGGTAAAGCAGTGCGCGCTGTGTCGATTGCCGGCCGCCTCCGATCAATGCTCCTTTACGCTTGCGTCATGAGCGGGCGGGATGCGACCATCGTTCAGGGGATTACTGATTCACATCAGGCAACGCGCGGCGGGCGTTCCAGGGGACGGCGAGACGAATGGCTGGCACCGACACGCCGCACGCGGCCTCTAATCTGGGCTTCGGGCTCGAACGACTGGGGCTCGTGGCGCTCGCCCGGCCGCTGGTGACGGCGGTGTTGCTGGCGATTTTGACCGTATGCGCGACCCTTGGTCTAGGCCGCATCCAGGTCGACGACAGTCTGTCGGAGCTGTTCCGCACCGACACACCCGAATTCCGCAAATACGAGGAAATCGACAGGCGTTTTCCGTCCAGTGAATACGATGTACTGGCCGTGGTCGAGGGGCCGGCGCTGCTATCGCGCGCGGGGCTTGAAGCCTTTGGCAAGGCGGCGGTCGAACTGCAGCTTTCCGACGGCGTTTCCGGCATCGTCTCGATGCTGTCGGCACGCGGTAAACCTGATGCGACAGGCTACGCCGCGCCGATCGTGCCCGATGACCTGCCAGCCGACGAAGCGCAGTTCAAGGCCATGGTGCAGGCGCTGCGCAAGAACGAGATCGTCGCCGGCAAGTTCCTGTCCGACGATGGCACGCTCGCCATGATCGTTCTGTCGCTCGACCGCGCGGCGATGCAGGGGCAGGGAGCGAAGCCCATCATCGAGGGCATCAGGCAAGCCGCTGAGACCGCCTTCAAGCCGGCCGGCCTTGTCGTCAAGCTCACTGGCGCGCCGGTGATGCAACTCGAAATCCGCAACGCCGTCGAACGCGACCGCCTCGTCTACAACGGTCTTGGTTTCATCCTCGGCGCCGTGATCGCGATGGTGTTCTTTCGCCGCTTTTCCTTCATGGTGATGGCGGTGCTGCCGCCGATCCTGGCGGTGGTGTGGTCGCTCGGTGCGCTCGGTTGGGCAGGCTTCAAGCTCAACCTGTTCCTCAATGTCATGACGCCGCTCGTGATGGTGATGGGCTTCGCCGATAGCATGCAGATGACGAGCGCCATCCGCGACCGTCTGCGGCAAGGCGATAGCCGCGACGAAGCGCTGCGGTTCGGCGTGCGGGTGGTCGGGCCCGCCTGCGTGCTCGCGCATGGTACCGCGATGCTGTCGTTCCTGGCGCTGACGTTCTCGCCGTCGGGTCTCATTCGGTCGTTCGGCATGGCCGGCGTGCTGTCGGTGATCGTGTCCTATATCGTCGTCATCGCGGCATTGCCGGTGCTGGGGCGGCTGCTGCTGAAACCGGAAGGCGATAGCGCCGGACGGTCGGCGGCGGTCGATGGCGCCATGGATGCACTCGGCCGCTTCGTCGGTGTGGTTGTCGACAAGGTGGTGCGGCATCCGGTGTTCTTTGCCGCCCTCGGCGTCGCGAGCTTCGTCATTCTTGGATTGATCTATCAAGGTCTTGAGCCGCGTTATCGCCTCGCCGACCAGGTGCCGGATCGCGAGCAGGCGTTGTCGGCGACCGCGAGCCTCGACAAGAAATTGACCGGCGGCAACCCGGCGCACATCATGATCGAGTGGAAGGATGGCCGCTCGATGTATGATCCGAGCGTGCTCGGCGCCATCGCCAAGGCGCACGAGGCGCTGGAAAAGCAGGCTGGCGTCGGCAATGTCTGGTCGCTCGACAGTCTGCGCCGGTGGCTCGCCGAAGCTGGCGACACCAAAGTCGAGACCTTGAAGAAATTCGTTGGCGTGCTGCCGGAAACGCTGGTGCGCCGCTTCATCGCCAAGGAAGAAACCGCGGTATTGGTCACCGGCCGGCTGCCCGACATCGACTTCGAGCCAGATCCTCCCCGTGGTCGAAAAGCTCGATCGGGCGTTGGATGGCGTGCGCAAGGACTATCCGGGGTTGGAAATCTCGGTCACCGGGTTGCCGGCAATCGCGGCGCGGTCGAGTGCGCGCATGATCGGCCAGCTGAAAACCTCGCTGTTCGCCGAGGTAATTTTTGTATCGGTGCTGCTCGGCCTGGCCTTCCGCTCTGTCGGCGTAATGGTGTTGAGCTTGCTGCCGGGCCTGTTCCCGGTGGTGACGTCGGGCGCGCTGCTGCGCTTCACCGACGGCGGGCTCGAGTTCGCCAGCGTGGTGGCGCTGGTGGTGATCTTCGGCCTCGGCATCGACAGCCTGATTCATTTTCTCAATCGCCTCAGGCGCGAGGAGCGACCGGGCGAGGACCCGGCGCTCGCCATCCGCCGTGCCCGCGTGCTGGTCGGCCCGGCGATCATCCTGACCACCATCGTGCTGGTGCTCGGCCTCGGCGTGACGGTTTTCTCCGACCTGCCGTCGCTGAGGTTGTTCGGACGGGTGTGCGCGGTGACACTCGCCGCCTCGCTAATCGGCGACCTCGTATTCCTGCCCGCCACCATCATGCTGTGGCAACGCTGGGGACGGGGCTAGCCCCGTCGCTTCACCACCGCCGGCACCAGGGCGCACAGCAGTTCGAACATGATGGATACGCCGACCCAGGCGGTGCCGCCGGACGGATCGAACGGCGGCGATACTTCGACGAGATCGGTGCCGACTATGTCGAGGCCCGACAAGCGCCTTACCATTTGCTGTGCTTGGTATGTCGAGAAGCCGCCGATCTCGGGCGTGCCGGTGCCGGGCGCTTGCGAGGGATCGATGCCGTCGATGTCGAACGACACGTAGGTCGGTTTGCTGCCGACGATGGCGCGGGCCTCGTCCATCACCGATGGAATGCCGCGCTCCATCAGTTCCTCGATGCGGACGATGCGCACGCCTTGGGTGCGAGCGAATTCGATATCCTCGCCGTCGTACATGGTGCCGCGAATACCGATCTGGACGATGCGTTTCGGGTCGAGCAATCCTTCCTCGATGGCGCGGCGGAACGGCGTGCCGTGGGTGTATTTGAAGCCGCCGAAATAGTCGTCGAACAGGTCGGTGTGGCTGTCGAAATGGATCATGCCGAGTGGCTGCTTCTTCGCCAGCGAGCGCAGCACCGGCAGCGACACCAGATGATCGCCGCCGGCCGTCACCGGCGTGATGCCGGCCGCGACCAGCACGTCATAGAATGCGGTGACCCGCTTCAGCGTGTCCTGCACGTCGGCCGGGTTTACCGGCACATCGCCGACGTCGGCGCAGTTGACCGCGACGAACGGATCGAGGTTCGTCACCGGATGGACGCGGCGGATCATCGTCGACAGGTCGCGCAACTGGCGCGGTCCATGTCGCGCACCCGGTCGATTGGTGGTGCCGCCGTCCCAAGGCACGCCAACGAAGCCGACTGCGACGTCGGGCGCTTCAGGGCCAGCGGGATCAATCGACGGCAGCCGCATAAAGGTCGGCACGCCGGCATAGCGCGGTGATTCTAGACCGGAGACAGGCAGGTAGGAGCGGGACATGGGAGTTCTCGATTACTGCGTCAGCACGATTTTGCCGAAGTGAGCGTTGGCCTTCATGTGGGCAAGCGCCGCGGCGGCATCGTCAAGTGGAAAGGTGCGGTCGATCGGCAGGGCGAGCTTGCCGGCTTCGATCGCATCCCACAGGTCGGCGCGCATGCGGCGGTTGATCTCGCGCACCTCTTCGAGCGAGCGGGTGCGGAAAGTGACGCCGATGTAGTCGATGCGCTTCATGGCGTGCAGGTCGAAGTCGAACGTGCCCTTGAAGCCGCCGAGACGGCCGACGTTGACGATGCGGCCGAGGATTGCCGCCGCCTTCATGTTGGCGTCCATGACGCCGGCCGAGACCTGATCGATGATGAGGTTCACACCGCGGCCGTCTGTGGCCTTGGTCACGACGTCCGCCCAGTTGGGATCGCTGGTGTCGACGGCGAGATCGGCGCCGAATTCGGCGAGTTTGTCGCGACGACTTGCGTTGGTCGACGTGCCCATGACGAGTTGTGCCCCCATGTGCTTGGCAATTTGCAGTCCCATGATGCCAACGCCGGAGCTGGCGCCTTGGATCAGCACGCTTTCGCCAGCCTTCAAGCGGCCGGCGGTGACGAGCGCGTTGTGCATTGTCTGCAATGCGATTGGCAGAGTGGCGGCCTGGGTGAAGTTCATGTTGTTGGCCGGGATCGGCGCGACGCGGCCCCAGTCGGTCACCGCATATTCGGCGTAACCGGCATTACCCGAGCACATCACCCGGTCGCCGGCCTTGATGCCTTTGACTTCAGCGCCGACCGCCTCCACTTCTCCTGAGAATTCGAGTCCCAGGATTGCGCCGGGTCCGCCGGCCGAGCCGTGCATGTGGCCGGACGCCATGATCACGTCAGCGCGATTGAGGCCGCTCGCCCGCACGCGCACGAGTACCTGCGCCGGTCCCGGCGCCGGCTTCGCCACATCGCGGATTTCAACGCCGTTGGCGCCGATGACTGCTGCTTTCATGGGAGTTGCCTTTCAGTGATGTCGGTCGTGACCAGCATCATAGCCATAGGATTTTCTTTCGGTAGTCGAGATCGATCAGCAGCGGCTCGGCCGGGCCCTGGTGGAAGACCGCGCCGCGTTCGAGGGCGAACACCCGGTCGGCGAGCGCCAGCACGAGGTCGAGGTTGTGCTCGACGATGATGATTGAAGCGTGCGCGCGCAGCCGATCGAACACCGTGAACAACTCCTGCACGACGGCTGGCGCCAAGCCCTCGAACGGCTCGTCGAGCAGCAGAAGTTTCACGTTGCCAGATAATGCGCGCGCAACCGCCACCATCTGCTGTTCGCCGCCTGAGAGGTAGTCGGCGGCAACATTCATGCGCTCCTTCAAGCGCGGGAAGAATTCGAGGATCTTATCCTCGCTCCACACCACGCCGTCGCTGCCATCCGTCTTGCGGGCGAGGCGGCCAAGCGACAGGTTCTCGGCGACGGTCATGCCGGCGAACAGGCCGCGGCCCTGCGGCACGTAGCCGATGCCGAGCCGGGCGATGTCGGGTGCGCTCATTCTCGCGATATCGCGACCGTCAAAGGTGATCGCGCCTGAGGCCGGCCGCACCAGTCCGGCGAGGGTCTTCAGCAGCGTCGATTTGCCGGCGCCGTTGCGGCCGAGCAGGGCGACGATCTCGCCCTGCCTTACATCGAGCGTCGCGTCGTTGAGAATATGGCTCTTGCCGTAGAAGGCGTTGACGCGATCGAACTTCAATAGCATTGGCCGCGAGACTGCACTGGCGGCGCTGCGGCCGGTAACGGCGGGCGTGCCACTGCCGGTGTAGATCGCCTGCACGCGCGCATCGCGGCGAACTTCGTCGGGCGTGCCGGCCATCAGCACCTCGCCCTGGTTCATTACCGTTACGGTCCGTGAGAAGCCGAGCACCCGATCGATGTCGTGCTCGACGATCAGCACGGCTAAGCCTTGCGCGATCGCTTTCACGAGGCCAGAAACCCGTTCGCGCTCGGCGGCGGCGAGGCCGGCCAGCGGTTCGTCGAGTAGCAGCACCTGTGGCTTCGAGCCGAGCGTGATCCCCATGTCGACCAAGCGCTGGCCGCCGTAGGACAGATCGCCACCAAGGATGGTCTCTATACCGTCGAGGCCGAGGAAGGTGATCAGTTCGACGGTTTCGGTGTGCACTTCAGGGTAGCTGTCGATGTCGCGCCAGGCGTTGAAGCGTCCGGGGTGGCGCGCTTGGACCGATAACCGCAGATTCTCGTAGATCGTGAGGCCCTTGAACAGGTTGGTGATCTGAAACGAGCGCGCAACGCCGCGCCCGCAGATTGCATCGGGCCTGAGGCCGTCGATCGGCTGACCGTAGAGTTTGACCGATCCGCCCGACGGACGAAACATGCCGGAGATGATGTTGAACAAAGTGGTCTTGCCGGCGCCGTTGGGGCCGATCAGCGCGTGGATCTCACCGGCGCGAAGGTGCAGGCTCGCGCTCTTCACGGCGCGGATGCCGCCGAAGTTGCGCGACACGTCGGCGACGTCGAGAATCACGCCGTCGCGCTGCTCGGCCTTGAGGAACGGTGGCAGCGGCCGGCTGTCGGCGATTTTGCGCCCGCTCATGGCGGCGCTTTCTTCTGGTGGCGGCCGCCAGCGCCGCATCAATTGCGACCAGATGCCGACGAGGCCACCCGGCGAGTACATCACGAAGGCGACGAACACGACGCCGAACCAGAACAGCCAGTTGCCGGTCCAGATCGAAAACAGCTCGCGAAACAACAGATAGAATACCGCGCCGAGCGCTGGGCCGAGGACGCTGTGGATGCCACCGATTACCGCCATGGCGAGTAGCTCGCCGGAGAATGCAACCGAGGTCGCATCGGCGGATATCAGGTAGTGCAGGAAAGCGAATAGCGCACCTGCGAGCCCAGTGATCACCGCCGACAGAACGAAGGCCGCCAACCGGTAGCGGTCGACGGCGTACCCCTGGAATGTCGCGCGCTGCTGGTTCTCGCGGATCGCCACCAAGACGTGGCCGACCGGCGAATTCAGCACCCGCATCAAGCCGTACAGCACGGCAATGGCGATGCCGGCAACGAGTGTGTAGTAAGCGGCGCTGTCGTCAAAGTTTATCGGTCCAAGGCGGCCGCGCTGCAAACCGCCGAGCCCGTCTTCGCCACCGGTCACCGCCGTCCAGCGGAAGGCGACGGCGTAGGTCAGTGCCGACAAGGCGAGCGTTAACAGCGAGAAGTAGACGCCGCGCCGTCTCAGGATGAGCATGCCGACCACGGTCGAGACCACGGCCACCAGCAGCATCGCCAAGACAATTGGCACGATGATCTGGCCGGGCAGAAAGTGCTTCTGGGCGAGGCCGGCGGCGTAGCCACCGACGCCGAACCACGCCGCATGACCGAACGAGACCAGGCCGGTGAAGCCGACCAGCAGGTTCAAGCCCATTGCGGCCATCGCGAACAGGATCACCGCCGTGCCGTTGTCGAGGGTCAATCCCAGCACCCGCATCGCCAGCGGCATGATCAGAACGGCGGCGATACCGATCCACAGCGGCATCAGTTTGGATGTTGCGCGCGGGGCCGGCATCATTCGAATTTCTCGATGCGCTCGCCGAGCAGGCCGCGCGGCCGGAACATGAGGACCAGGAACATCAGGATGTACATCGAGGCTTCGCCGGCCGCCGGCATGAAGTGGATGGTCACGCCGCGCACGACGCCGACCAGCAGCGCCGCCAGCACCACGCCCCAGAAGCTGCCGAGGCCGCCGATCACAACGACGACGAAGGCGACGGTCAGGATGTCGGCGCCCATCGCCGGGTGGACGTTGGTGATCGGCGCGAACAGCGCGCCGCCGAGTGCGGCCATGCCGACGCCGAGCATCACGATCGCCATCATGTAGGGCTCAAGCTTGATGCCGAGCGACGCCACCATGTCGGGCCGCTGGATACCGGCGCGCACGACGCGGCCGAACGAAGTCTTGTTGAGCAGAAGCCATATGCCGGCGAGGATGCAGGCGACGATGGCCAGCATCAGCAGGCGGTAGCGCGAGAACAGGAAGTCGCCGAGGATCACCTGGCCCTTCAGTTCGGGCGGCATCGACACCGCAATCGGCGCCGCGCCCCAGATCATGCGGATGGCCTGCTCGGCGACCATGGCGAGGCCGAAGGTGATGAGCAGGCTGAGGATAGGATCGGCTGAATAGAATCGACGCAGCAGGTAACGTTCGAAAAGGATGCCGAGCAGCGAGACCGCGATCGGCGACAGCACGGCCGCAGGTCCGAAGCCGACAACTTTCAGCAGCTCGACGAAGGCATAGGCGCCAAGCGCATAGAACGCGCCGTGCGCCAAGTTCACAACGCCGCCGACCGAAAAAATCAACGACAGTCCGAGCGCGATCAGCAGGTAATAGCCGCCCTGCACCAGCCCGTTGACGATCTGCTCAATCAGGAACGTCAGCTGCATGGGAGGCATCCCCTCTCCCCGCCCCTTCCGGGGAGAGGGTTAGGGTGAGGGGACGCCTCATGGGGACCGGATCAATCGCGGGCGGGTTCTGCTGTTCAAGGCTGGATGACAATTGGGCCGGCGCAAGTGGCCGCCCCTCACCCTCGGACCGCCCTTGCGTGCGGTCCTCTGCCCTCTCCGCCAAGGGGGTGGGGGAGAGGGCGAAGCCGCGCGACTTCATCGGTTCCCCGCCTCCCATCACATCACGCAGGTGTTCTTGTCCTTCTGGACGGCGAGGACTTCGAGGGATTCGCCGGCACCTGGCACGGCGGCGCCGAGCGCCAGGAAATCCCATTTGTCCTTCGCCTTGCCCTTTGGCTTCACCGTGAACGGATAGGCTTCCTGCATCAATTGGTGATCCCATGGGCGGAAGTAGGCCTTGCGCGCCTTCAGGATGTCGAACTCGGTGCCCTTTTCCAGGTACTCGATTAGCTTGTCGGTGTCGGTCGTCTTGGCTTCGTTCATCGCCTGCGCCACGATCTTCAAAGTAATGTATTCGATCCAGGCGTGGTTCTCCGGGGGCTTGCCGTGCTTGGCGGTGAAAGCCGCCGTGAACGCCTTCGAAGCCGGCGTGTCGAGGTCGTGATGCCAACTCGTCGGCCAGGTGCCAGAGAGATTGCCATCACCCGCCGCCCACGCATCGGCGGTATTCAGATTGAAGCCGACAATCGGGTAAGGCAGGCCGAACTCGGCATACTGCTTGACGAAGTTGGTCACCTGATTGCCGGCGAGGTTCGAGCACACCACGTCGGGCTTTGCCTGTCGGATCTTCAGCAGGAACGGGCTGAAATCGGTGGCGTCGGTCGCGACCAGTTCGTCACCGAGCAGCGTGCCGCCGTTGGTCGCGAAGAAGGCCTTGGCGACGCTGAGCAGGTCGTGGCCGAAGATATAATCGGCAGTCAGCGAAAAGAATTTCTTGTCCTTGACGAGGCCGTCGCGCAGCAGCGCCTTGCCGACCGCATTGACCATCACCGTCGACGGGATGTCGATGTGAAAGGTGTACTTGTTGCAGTTCTTAGCCCGCAATGCGTCGGAGCGGGCGCCGATGTTGACGAACAGCTTCTTGTTGCGGGCAGCGACCTGCGAAATCGTCAGCGACGAGGCAGAGTTGATCTCGCCGAGCAGGAACACGGCGCCGTCGCGCTCCAGCATGCGCTGCGCTTTGGTGGCGGCGGTGGCCGGGTTGACCGAGTCTTCCGACATGATTTCGAGTTGCCGGCCCATGACGCCGCCGGCCTTGTTGATCTCGTCTTCCGCCATGCGGATACCGAGCGTCGCATATTCGCCGAGAGCGCCTAGAAAGCCGGTCAGCGGAGTCAGATGACCGAGCTTGATCTTGTCGGTCTGCGCTCGACTGATCGACGGCAAGCCGAGCGCCGAGACGCCCGCCAATGCAGCGCCGCCCTTCAGTACAGTGCGTCTGGTCCTGACCGTCATGCCTGCGTTCCTCCTGGCCCTAGGGGTGATGGCTCGTGTCCAGGTTGATCCCGGATCTCGTGCATTTCACTGTTGCTTCGCGCATGCGATATCGTGAAAGCGCATTCTATAGTGTTGAATGGCGAATGTCGGGCAACTCCCGTTGGCTGTCAATCAAAGTCGAGGGTTAGAGGATGCGGTTCGCACCGAATTCGGCGGAGAGCCGTGCGGCGGCTGCCTCGACCAGTTTGGCGCGGCTCTGCAACGCCTGGATCGTCAGCCGCCAGATCGGCCCCGAGATGCCGATAGCGCCGATGATGCGGCCGGTGAAATCGCGCACGGGGAGTGCGACACAGCGCACCTCGGCGTCGAACTCGCCGTCGTCGAAGGCCATGCCGGCGCTTCGTACTTCATCGATGTCGCGGCGCAGGATGTCGATATCGGTGATCGACTTCGGCGTGAACGGTTTGAGGTCGGCGCGGCCAAGGAACTGCAACAACTGATCGTCGCTGAGGCCTGCGAGAATGACCTTGCCGAGCGCAGTGCAGTGGGCTGGCCGCACCACGCCGACCCGATCGGTCAGTTGGAACGCTCCGGCGCCGCCGGTGCGGGCGGTGACAACCACCTGATCGCCCATCCGGACGCCAAAGTGGCTGGCTTCTCCAGTCTCACGTGACAATGCTTCCAGGATTGGCGTGGCGAGGCTCACCATCTCGACGTCGTCCAGGGCGCTGGCGGCGAGTGCGAACAGCGGCCGGCCGACGCGGTAACGCTTGTCTTTCAACTGCCGCACGTAGCCGAGCCCGACCATTGTCTTCACGAGATGGAAGGTGGTGGAATTGTGCAGCCCAACCCGCTTCGACAGATCGGCGAGGCCGATGCCTTCGCGGGTATGGGCAATTTCCTCAAGAATGGCGAAGGCCCGGCCGAGGGACTGCACACCGCCGCCGCGCGGCAGGCTGTCGCTGTCGCCGGCATCGTCGGGGCTGGCAGCCTTGCGGCGCGAGGTCGCCGGCTTTGATACCGGCTTGGCGCGGCGCGGCGCGGGCGCGGCAGCTTTTGGTGCGGATCGGGTCGTCAACGGCGATACTCCGGCTTGCGGCTCATTGCGGCCATCATGGCAGAAAGCTGCCATGATGTGAAAGCACCCTTCGCATTCCCGAACCGCGTTTGACAAATCTGTGTCGGCGGGCTCACGTGAATTGCAACGGCACGATCAGGGGAAGCGCCTCAGATGACATCCAATTCGGCATCCGCCTTCGGCTGCAATACCTACTCCTACACGCTGTCGCATTCGATCGAAGCGTGCCTGACGCACCTCGCCGGGAAAGGCTTCGCTGAATTCGAGGTGATGATGGTGCCGGGCCACTGCTGGCCGGCTGAACTCGACAAGGCATCTCGTGGCGCCTTGCGCCGACGGATCGACGGGCTCGGCGCCAAGGTCATCACCCTCAACATGCCGAACATCGACATGAACGTCGCCGGCATCGCGCCGGAAATGCGCAGCTACACCATCGGATTGTTGACGAGGCATCGTCGAACTCGCGGGCGACCTCGGCGTGCCAGGCGTGGTGCTTGGGCCCGGCAAGGCCAATCCACTGTTTCCAGCGCCGCGCGACCGGCTCGCCGGATACTTCTTCGAAGCGCTCGACATACTGGCGCCGCTGGCGAAGAAATCCGGTACGGCGCTGTGGGCCGAAAACATGCCGTTCGCGTTCCTGCCCAAGATCGACGAGTTGATGGATGCGCTCGATCACTATGGCAATCCGGACATCGGCATCGTCTGGGACGCGGCCAACAGCCACTTCGTCAAGGAAGACCTCGGCGCATCATTGGCGCGATGCGCGCCGCGACTGAAACTTGTGCATCTGTCCGACACCGATCAGAAGACTTATGCCCATGCCGCTGTCGGCCAGGGAGACGTGCCGTTCGCGACATTGCCGGCGGCCCTGTCCAAGGTCGGCTACCGGCGTCGCACGGTTTTGGAAATCACCTCGCGGACGCCCGACGCCGACATTCTTGCGTCCGCCGACAAGCTCGCCGGCATGGGCTACACCGACACCGGCTGTGCATTATGAGCGGCACAAGCGAAACATTCGACGTCGTGGTGGTCGGCGGTGGCGGTACGGGCTTGGCCGCCGCGATCGAGGCGCGCGCTACTGGCCGCTCGGTGGTGCTGCTGGAAAAGAACTCGGAACTTGGTGGCTCCACCGCCTGGTCGATCGGTTCGGTGACGGCGAGCGACACGCCGCATCAGCGTGCCAAGGGTATCATCGATACACCAGCGGACCACTGGCGCGACATGGCGGGCTTCAACGGCTCGCTCGACAATCGCGATAATCCGGAACTGCGCCGCGTGTTGGCCGACGCCATGCCGGATACCTTCCGTTGGCTGCTGTCGCACGGCGTCCGGTTCTTCGGGCCAATGCCGGAGCCGCCGCACCAAAAGCCGCGCATGCACAACGTGCTGCCGAATTCACGCTCGTTCATCACGCATTTGAGCAAGGCGGCGCGGAGAGCCGGCGTCGAGATCCGCTGCGACACGCGCGGTGTCGCGCTGGTGCGCGAGGAGACCCGCGTCATCGGCATTGATTGCGATGCGCCGCGCGGGCGGGTGCGCTTTACCGCGCGTGGTGGCGTTGTTTTGGCGAGCGGCGATTTCACCTCCGATCCCGATCTCAAGGGCCAGTTCATGGGGCCGCGCGAGGCTCAGATCGACGGCGTCAATATTACCGCCACCGGCGACGGCCAGAAGCTCGGCCTTGCCGTCGGCGCGCGCATCGTCAACGGCGATCTGGCGCTCGGGCCGGAGTTGCGGTTCATAGCCCCGCAGAAGCGCAATCCGCTGCTCAATCTGCCGCCCTGGCCGCTGCTCGCCAACGTCATGGCGTGGTCGCTGCAGAACATGCCGCCGGCAATTCTCAGGCCCTTCATCATGAGCTTCGTGACGACGGCGCTTGCCCCGTCACCGATGCTGTTCGAGCAGGGCGCGATCCTCGTGAATAGCCTCGGGCAGCGCTTCGCCAAGGAGACCGATGCACCGGCCTTCGACATGCCGGCCCAGCCGGGCAAGATCGGCTACATCATCCTCGATGCGAAATTGGCGCAGGCGTTTCAGGCCTGGCCGCACTTCATTTCGACTGCCCCCGGCGTCGCCTATGCCTATGTCGACGACTATCGTCGCAACCGGCCCGACATCTATTCGGCTGGTGCAACGATCGAGGCGTTGGCAGCTAAGCTCGATATGCCGGCCGAGGCACTTGCTGGCGCGGCGGCGGGCCTCGGTGGTGGACCATATGTCAGCCTCGGCCCGGTGCGCGCGGTGTTCGTGCATGCCGAAGGCGGGCTCGCGGTCGACACTGAGCATCGGGTGTTGGGGCCTCACGACGAGCCGATCCCCGGTCTCTATGCGGCGGGCTCGACCGGGCAAGGCGGCTTGCTGCTGAAGGGCCACGGCCATCATCTCGGCTGGGCGTTCGCGTCGGGTCGCAGGGCGGGCCGGAACGCGGCGGCGTCGGTCCGATGAATTTCCCGCATGGCCTTTGCTGCCCGATCTGCGGCGCGGCGATGACGGAGGTCGAGGGCGCGCTGCGCTGCCTTGCAGGTCACAGCTTCGACCGCGCGCGCGAGGGCTACTACAACCTGCTCGCGGTTCAGCACAAGGCATCGAAGGATCCCGGCGACAGCCGCGAGATGGTGGCTGCGCGACGGCGTGTTCTCGATGCTGGCCTCTATGCGCCGATCGCCACGCGCACGTGTGAGATCATCGCCACAATGGGCGAATGCGCGACTCGATCCTCGATGCCGGCTGCGGCGAGGGCTACTATCTCGACGCGGTGGCGCGGGCCAATCCCGCGGCTGCCTGCGCCGGCATCGACATTTCGAAATGGGCGGTGCGGGCGGCGGCGAAGCGCAAGTCCGAGTATTCTGGGCGGTGGCGTCAAACCGGCATCTGCCGTTCGCGCCGGCAGCGTCGATGTCATCCTGTCGATGTTCGGCTTTCCGCTGTGGGATGCGTTCGCGGCGGTGCAGCCAGCCGAACGGGTGTGTGCTGCTGGTCGATCCCGGCCCCGAGCATCTGATCGAGATGCGGTCCATCATCTATCCGGTCGTGAAGGCGACCGAACCGCCGTCGCTCGATGCCGCCTTGCGCGCCGGCTATCATCTGGCCGACGAGCAGCGGCTGCAGTTCGAGGTCGAGCTGTCGAGTGCCGACCGAGATCGCCGACCTGCTGACCATGACCCCGCACGACCACCGCGCGCCGCTCGCTGGACGTGAGGCGTTGGCGAAGCTCGACCGGCTGACGGTGACGGGAGATGTGGTGTTCCGCGTGCTGCGGCGAGGCTGACCTACTCCACCACCTCGTCACTCACCGGCGAGGTGATGACCAGGAACACCAGATCAACCATGCCGGAATTCTCGATCGCGTGCTCGATGCCGGGCGGCAGGAAGATGACGTCGTGCTTGCGGACGACATGGTTTTTGCCGGCGATCTGCATCAGGCCCTCGCCTTCGAGCACGTGATAGATCTGCTCCTGCACTTTGTGGGTGTGGACGGCAACCCGCGCCATCGGCTGATACATCGAGATGCGGTAGTCGAGGTGCTTGGCTCCCGCCGTCTCCGGCATGACGAGCGGTTTCGACAATGCGCCGCCGAAGTGGTTCGGGAACTCGCGCCACGGCACTTCGGCGATGTTGCGAATGAAGGCGACGGGCGTGGGATTAGTCATGGGGCGTGGTCCTTCGAAAATGGGCGCTCTCCCCGTAGGCTTGGGTTAGGCGGCACCGCTTGGGCGCGTAACCCAACGAATTGCGACTGGTCGAAGCGTGTCTGCGGCTCACTGGCCGCGATAGGCGCGGCCTAACCCAACCTCCGCGTATCGCGTGGTGTGTGTGATCTCACTGACCCGGCAACCAGGCCTTGCCGAAGCCGGGTTCGCGATAAGGCGTCGGCGGCAGTTGCCAGCTGCCGGTCGCCGGCGGGCGGATTTCGGCGTCAACGTGGACATCGAGCAGGAACGGCTTGTTCGAGGCCACGGCATGTTCGAGCGCGCCCTTGAAGTCCTCTGATTTCGTGATCGTCAGCGCGTCGCAACCGGCGGCCTTGGCCCACATCGCGAAGTCGGGATTGTACGGCTTGTTGTTGGCGCCGGCATGGAACATCGTGCCCAATTCGCGGCCGCCGAACATGCCGAGCTGGATGTCGCGGATCGATACCCAGCCGAAGTTGTTCCACAGCACCCAGACCACCGGAATGTTGTATTCTACGGCGGTGCACAGCACGTGCGGCACCATCGTGAAGCTACCATCGCCGACGATCGACACGCACGGCCGGTCGGGCGCCGCGAGCTTCGCGCCCAGCACACCAGCGGCGCCGAAGCCCATGCCGGAGAAGCCCCACGAATTCAGCATCGTCTGCGGCTTGCGCGCGTTCCAGAACTGCATGTACCAGTTGTGGTTGACGCCCACGTCGCAGGCGAGAATGGCGTTGTCGGGCAGCACTGCTTGGCAGTCTGCGACGACGCGCTCGGGCCGGATCGGGTTCGAATGCATCGCGAAGTTTGGTGCCGTGAATGCCGCCCATTCCGCTGCCCAAATCTTGATGTCGGCGTGCCAGGCCTTGAGCTTGTCGGCGCGGTTGATGTTGCGGCGGTCGAACTCGGCCAGCAGTTGGCGCAGGAAGGTGCGGGCGTCGGCCAGGATCCCGATATCCGGCGGATAGTTGCGGCCGATCTCGCTCGGGTCGACATCGCAGTGGACGAGTTTTGTGTGCGGAAAATTCCACGAATAGCCAGGCAGCCAAGACGAGGCCGAGCGGTCGTCGAAGCGGGCACCGAGCGCCATCACCACGTCGGCATGGCGGCCGGCCTGGTTGGCGGGATAGGCGCCATTGCGGCCGATGAAGCCGAGCGAGAGTTCGTCGCGCATATCGAGGCAGCCCATGCCGTTCGGTGACGAGATCACGGGTATGCCGAGCTTGTGCACGAAGGCCGTCAGTTCGGCGCTGCCCTCGGATAGTGTCACACCGTGGCCGATGAAGATCGCCGGGCGCTCGGCGGCAAGGATCATGTCGAGGGTGGCCGACACTTCCTCAGGGCTGGCGCCGCTGCGCTGGGCATTGAGCTTCGGCGACGCCGGCGGCACCTCGACGTCGTCTTCCTCCTGGAACACATTGAAGGGGATGTCGACGTTGACTGGACCGGGTCTGCCCTGCAGCATCGTCGTTGTGGCCTGCCGTAGTGCCAGGGGCAGCATGTCGACGCGGGTCGGCTGGAACGAGCGCTTCACGACCGGCTTGATGATGTTCGGGAAATCGGCCTGATAGTGCCGGTTGATCTCCTGGAACGGCGAGCGGTTGAACTGCTGGGTCGGCACGTTGGCGGTGATGGCCAGGATCGCGGATGAGTCAGACAGCGCCACCGCCAGCGGCATGACGATGTTGCAGGAGCCGGGACCGCATGACGTCAGCGTCGCCACCGCCTCGTGCTTGACGCGGAAATAGGCGTCCGCCATGTGGGCCGCCACCTGTTCGTGGCGCGGCGAGATCATCGTGATCTTGTCGCGGGCCTCGTGCAGGCTGTCGAGCAAACCAACGTTGCCGTGACCGCAGATGCCGAACACGTAGGGAATGTCATTGTTGATCAGATGCTCGACGATGAGATCGCCACCCTTCATCTTCGCCATCGGCCGCTCTCCCTGATGTTCGTTGCTCACGCCGTGGCGGCGCGAGGTCTATGCCGCATCATAAAGCGACATCCGACAATATGAAAACCGTAATCTACCGGGCGTCGCGGGCCTCAACTCAAATGATGCACCTTCGGCAGCCCGTAGACTGGCGTCGGCAGACCTTCGAACCGCGCTTTCAACTGCAACGCCAGTGACAGCGAATAGAGCCGCGACTGGAACAGGTTGCCGCCGTGGAACCACAGGTTCTCTTGCTGCGTCGGCTTCCACATGTTGCGGATTTCGCCTTCCCAGGGGCCGGGGTCACCCGCCGTATTGGAGCCGACGCCCCAGCACTTGCCGACCTTGTCGGCGACGTCCTGGCTGATCAATTGCGCGGCCCAGCCGTTCATCGAACCGAAGCCGGTGGCGTAGACGACGAGATCGGCAGGTAACGTCGAGCCATCCGACAACACGAGGGCATCGGCTGTCAGTCGCTCGATCTCGACCCGCGACTTCAGTTTGATGCTGCCGTTGGCGATCAGTTCGCTGGCGCCGACGTCGATGTAATAGCCCGAGCCGCGCCGGATGTAGGACGTGTGAATGCCGGAGCCGTCGTCGCCGAAGTGGAACATGAAGCCGGCCTTTGCCAGTCGGTCGTAGAGGTCGCGGTCGCGCTCCTTGATCTGGTCGTAGACTTGGGTGTGGCGGCGTGGTGCGACCTTGTAGGGCACCGAGGCGTTGATCAGATCGGCGATCTCGGTGGTGATGCCGTTCTCGATCGCAGTTTCGGAATAGAGCGGCCCAGAGCCCAGCTCCATCAGCGTCTCGGACTTGGCGACAATGGTCGCCGAGCGCTGCACCATCGTCACGTCGGCACCTTGCTCCCATAGCTCGGCGGCGATGTCGTGCGCCGAATTGTTAGAGCCGACGACGACGCAGCGTTTGCCCGCATACGGCGCGCCGGACGTAAAGCCGCTAGAATGATACTGCTCGCCCTTGAAGGCGTCCTGGCCGGCAATGCTGGGATAGTTCGGCATGCCCGACATGCCGGTGGCAATGATCAGGTGCTTGGGCCGCAACGTCACCGGCCGACCATCACGCTTCACTTCGACAGTCCACTCGCCCTTGGCTGCATCGTAAGCGGCGCGCTGGCACTCGGTCGATGCCCAGTAGTTCAGCGCCATCACCTTGACATACATCTCGAGCCAGTCGCCGAGCATGTCCTTGGGCGAGAACACCGGCCAATGCGCCGGGAACGGAATATAGGGCAAGTGGTCGTACCAGACCGAGTCGTGCAGGCAAAGCGACCGGTAGCGGTTGCGCCAGGTGTCGCCAGCGCGCGGCTCTCTGTCGATGACGATGGTGGGCACGTCGAGTTGGCGGAGGCGGGCGCCGAGCGCGATGCCGCCCTGACCGCCGCCGATGACTAGGCAATAGGGCTGGCGGCTGTAGCCAAGTTCGGCTTCCTCCTGTGCCTTCAGCTCGCTCCATGACTTGCGGCCGCGATGGACACCATGCAGCGCGCCGTTCGGGCGCAGGTGCCCCTGCTTCTCGGGGAAGTCCTTGAGGCCGCGCATCGAGGTCAGCAGCGTCCAACAGCGACCGTTCTTCAGGCGAATGAAGCCTTCGCCGGTGCCGATGCGGGTTTCGATTGCCAGGCGCGCTTCGACGATGCCGTCTCCGTCAACGCGAGCCTCGCCAGTGCGTTTGGCCGAGAAGGGCAGCGTGTCGGCAAGCCGTGCGGCGAGCATATCAGCGATGGCCGCGCGGCCTTCCAGCGTTACCAAATTCCAGCTGAAGGCGACAAGGTCACGCCAATAGCACTCCTCGGCTTCGAACAGGGCGGTGACGGCCGGGATGTTCCGGGCGGCAAGTGCTTCCGTGAACGTCGCGAGCCAGCGATCGATCTGGATGTCAAAGTCGGCGGTGGTCATGGTCGCAGCAGGCTCCGGTCAAACTTGGATTGTTGCGCTCAGGCCGCCGTCACTCCGCCATCGACGACCATCGCCGAGCCGGTCATGAACTTGGCGTCATCGGAGGCGAGGAACACGATCGCGCGGGCGATATCGTCGGCGGTGCCGAGCCGGCCGATCGGGTGCATGGCCCGCGAATTCTCTTTCGCAACCTCGATGTCGTTGGTCTTCAGGATGGCCATGCGGCGCTGGAACGTCTGCTCGCCCATGTCGGTCTCGATCACGCCGGGATGCACTGAGTTGACGCGGATGCGGTCACCCTTGCGGCCAAAAGCGAGTGCGGTCGACTTGGTGAACAAGGTGACGCCGCCCTTCGTCATCGAATAGAGCGGGTCGAGCGGCGAGCCGACGAGGCCGGCGATCGAGGCGAGGTTGACGATGGCGCTGCCGTGCGCACTTTTCAGTCCGGCGGCACGCAGGGCAGGCGCGGCGATCTTGGTGCCGAGGAACACGCCGGTCATGTTTACGGCGACCAGCTTGTGCCAATCGGCGAGTGTCGCTTCCTCGAAGTCGCGGCCGGTGAAGATGCCTGCGTTGTTGACCAGGATATCGAGCTTGCCGTGGCGCAGGGTGGCGTCGGCCACGGCTGCCGTCCACGAGGCTTCGGAGGTGACGTCGAGGGTGATGTAATGGGCGGTGCCGCCGCCCCGTACGATGTGCCCGGCGGTTTCGCGGCCGGCCTCATCCAGAATGTCGCCGATAATGACACTCGCGCCGGCCTCGGCCATCAGTCGAGCCGTCTGCGCCCCGATGCCGCGCGCGGCCCCCGAAATCAGCGCCACTTTACCGTCGAGCCTGTTCATGGATGTTCCACCCCGTGTTGACGCGGATCGCTGGACCCGTCTTTGTCGGCCGTGATCTAAGAGCCTGTCCGGGGGATTTTCATGGAGTTTCATCGCGCATGCATGGTTCAGATGGCAGGAGCGTCGGCGCAGCCGATACCCAAAGGTATCGGCAAGGCGCGCGACGAACCAGATGGGCCATGCATGCGCGACCGGAGGTGACCCAATCTCGGTCGCCCGCCGCGTCGCAGCCCTTGGCCGTAGCTACGGCTACGACCGGCGGGCCGCTCCTTGCGGATCAACTCGACCTTGGATCATGAAATCTCATGAAAATCCCCCGGACAGGCTCTTAGCATGGGCCGAACCGCGAAAGCAGGGCGCGTGCAAGGCTGGCATGTGCGGGGCCGTCGCGGTTCGTGCGATTCAATCGTCGCCTGCGACGCGTCGAAGGGAACCGTGTGGCGCCACCGCGCGCTTCATCTGACAGGGCGGTTGCGCCAATGGGAGAAAGAGACCGATGTACCTACCGTCGATATCCTGGCCGCACGTCGCGCCGATCGTACTGCTGATTGGATCGAACGTGTTCATGACGCTCGCCTGGTACGGTCACCTGAAGTTCAAGAGCACGGCGCTGATCGTCGCCATTCTGGTGTCTTGGGGCATCGCCTTCATCGAATACTGCATGGCGGTGCCAGCCAATCGCATCGGCCATGCGGTCTATTCAGCGGCCGAACTCAAGACCATGCAGGAAGTCATCACGCTGCTGGTGTTCGCCGGCTTCTCGGTGGTTTATCTGAAGGAAGCGCTGACGTGGCATCACGCCGTCGGCTTCATGCTGATCGCCGCTGGCGCGGGGTTCATATTTTCGGGGCGCGGCGGGTAGATAATTGTTGCGCGAGGCCGGCTCCCGCGCTCAGCGACTTGGCAATTGTCCTTCGCGCCAGCCGTCATGCCTCGCGGGCGACGGTGGCGCTGGAATCGGCATCGGCAATCGGCGGCGGCACCACGCCCTCCTCGTCCTCATACAACTCGTAGTGGTCCTCAAGCCGGTCGAGGAAGGTGGCGCACAGGTTCATCAGCAGGCCAAGCTCGATGCGCTCGGCGACGAGGAATGTTTCGGGCACCACCAGTTCGCCGAAGTGGCGCAGCCCGGGTGCGTCGGCAGCGATCACGGCGCGCGCGCGCAGATAGGTCACGACATCACTGCCGGCATGGAAGTCGGCGGCGGTCGAATCGCCGAGGTCATCGACCGCGTCCTGCAGCGCCGCGGTGCCGCCGATGAACAGGCTGATCAGTGATTTATAGCGGCTGTCGGCGGCGCGGACTTCGGCCGCGCGTGCCCGTGCCTGCAACGCCCGCGCCGCCACCGTCATTTCGAGAGTGCGGATCTGGTCGGCGAATCTCGCGGTCGGCCGCCGCCGCGCGCAGCGGATCGCTCTCGGCGCCGCTCTCGATGGGTGAGCGCCAGCAGGTCCTCGCCCGCCGCCAGCACCGCGTCGAGATTGTCGGCGACGAGGTAAACTGAGGCCGGTACCGGCGGTTTCTTCGAGGCGCTCATGACGTTGGTCTCGGTAGCAGGGCGATCAGGGCATTAAGCGCGGTATTGAGGTCGCGGCCCTCAGCGACCAGCGCCACGCCGAGGTTTGAGCTGAACGCCGCCCGCCAGCGCTCGCGTGGCTGCGATTGAGTGGCGATGACACGCAGGCTGGCCAGGATCGCGTCGTCGGCGAAACTGTCGGCCAGCCCGAACCGCTCACGCACCACCGGCACCAGTTCGGCGAGGTGGAGGATGTCGACAGGGGTTATGACCGCAGCTTGCCGCTTCGCCAATTCAATCGTGGCGGCCGCAGGCGGCGGACCAAATATTTCAGGCGTCAGTGTCATTGCCTTCCTCATTTGCCGTCACGGACGAGATGACGCCCGTGACGATACCGTGAAGTCGGCGTCAGATTTTCATGGTCTGACACCATCGCTCGCTTCAGCTGCACCCACTCGTGCCGCCGCAGGTGTCGCACTTGAGGCAGGTGCCGTTGCGCACCAGCGTGAAGTTGCCGCACTCGCGGCAGTCCTCACCCTCGTAGCCACGGATGCGGGCCTGGGCGCGCAGTTCCTGGGCGGTGTCGACCTTGAGCGCCAGGTTGCCCTGGACGGTCGTGGTGGTCTGGCCGAACACTTCCGTCGTGGTGTTGCGGGCATACATCAAGGTCTGGCCGGTCGATGAGGTCGACGCCGCGAAGTTTGCCGCGACATCGCCCTGGGCCGCTGCCGAACCGCCGGAGATGTTGCGCGATACGGCGTGCGTCACGATCGACGAGCCCCGCACGAAGCCGTTCGAAACGAACTTGGCTGCCGGCACGATCGGCGCCTCGTGGCCATCCAGGTCCTCGTCGGACGAGCCTAGTCCAGTGCCGCCCTTGATGATCTCGCTCGGATCGACGTGAGCGAGGTCGTTACGCGACAGGTAGGACACCGCCAGTTCGCGGAAGATGTAGTCGAGGATCGAGGTCGCATTCTTGATCGTTTCGTTGCCCTGCACGAGTCCCGCCGGTTCGAAGCGAGTGAAGGTGAAGGCCTCGACGTACTCTTCGAGCGGCACGCCGTACTGCAGGCCGAGCGAAATCGCGATCGCGAAGTTGTTCATCAACGAGCGGAAGGCGGCGCCCTCCTTGTGCATGTCGATGAAGATCTCGCCCAACTGGCCATCTTCGTATTCGCCGGTGCGCAGGTAGACCTTGTGACCACCGACGGTCGCCTTCTGGGTGTAGCCCTTGCGGCGGCCGGGCAGCTTCGCCCGCTCGCGCTCACGCTCGATGATGCGCTCGACGATGCGTTCGGCGGCGACCGTGGCGCGCGCCGCCATCGGCTTGTCGGCATGCATCTGCTCGGCCACTTCGTCGGCATCGTTGGCGTCATCGGCCAGCAACTGCGAGTTCAGCGGCTGCGACAGCTTGGAGCCGTCGCGATAGAGCGCGTTGGCCTTGAGCGCCAGCTTCCACGACAGCATGTAGGACTGCTTGCAGTTCTCCACCGTCGCGTCGTTCGGCATGTTGATGGTCTTCGAAATCGCCCCCGAGATGAACGGCTGCGACGCCGCCATCATGTGGATGTGGCTCTCGACCGATAGATAGCGCTTGCCCTTGCGGCCGCACGGATTGGCGCAATCGAACACCAGCAAATGCTGCGGCTTCAAGTGCGGCGCGCCTTCCAGCGTCATCGCTCCGCAGACATGCTCGTTGGCGGCCTCGATGTCCTTCTTGGAGAAGCCGAGGTGAGCCAGTACCTCGAACGCCGGATCGTTGAGCTTCTCGGCCGGGATCTTGAGCTTGCCGGTCAGGAAGTCTTCGCCGAGCGTCCACTTGTTGAACACGAATTTGATGTCGAATGCGGCGCCGAGACCGGCCTCGATCTTCGACAGCAGTTCTTCGGTGAAGCCCTTGCCCTTGAGCGTGGTGTGGTTGATCGCCGGCGCCTGGCGCAGCGAGCCGTGGCCGACGGCATAAGCCTCCATCTCGGCGATCTCTGATTCGCGATAGCCGAGCGTGCGCAGCGCCTGTGGCACCGCCTGGTTGATGATCTTGAAGTAGCCGCCACCAGCGAGCTTCTTGAACTTGACGAGCGCGAAGTCGGGTTCGATGCCGGTGGTGTCGCAATCCATCACGAGGCCGATGGTGCCGGTCGGCGCCACCACGGTCGCCTGGGCGTTGCGGAAGCCGTGCGCTTGACCGAGTTCGATGGCGCGATCCCAGGCGCGCTGGGCGGCGGCGACGAGCTTCTTGTCATGGCACGAGCCGTGGTCGAGCGGCACCGGCGCCACCGACAACTTCTCGTAGCCGGTCTTCTCGCCGTATGCCGCGCGGCGATGGTTGCGGATGACCCGCAGCATGTCGCCGGCGTTATCGGTGTAACCCGGGAACGGACCCAACTCCTTCGCCATTTCGGCGCTAGTGGCGTAGGAGACACCAGTCATGATCGCCGAGATCGCGCCGCAGATGGCACGGCCTTCCGGGCTGTCGTAGCCGATGCCCGAGGCCATCAGCAGACCGCCGATGTTGGCGAAGCCGAGGCCAAGGGTGCGGTAGCGGTAGGACAGTTCGGCAATCTGCTTCGACGGGAACTGCGCCATCAGCACCGAGATTTCCAGCACCACGGTCCACAATCGGCAGGCGTGCTCGTAGCTCGCCGTGTCGAAAACGCCGTCCTTGCCCCGGAACATCATCAAGTTGAGTGAGGCGAGGTTGCACGCCGTGTCGTCGAGGAACATGTACTCCGAGCACGGGTTCGAAGCGCGGATCGGTCCCGACTTCGGGCAGGTGTGCCAGTCGTTGATGGTGGTGTGGAACTGGATGCCCGGATCAGCCGATGCCCAGGCGGCATGGCCGATCTTGTCCCATAGATCACGGGCGCGGACGGTCTTCGCCACCTTGTCGGAGTTGCGGTAGGTGAGCTTCCAATCCTCGTCGGCGACGACGGCGTTCAGGAACTCGTCGTTGACGCGCACAGAGTTGTTCGAGTTCTGGCCGGAGACGGTGAGGTAGGCCTCGCTGTCCCAATCGGTATCGTAGGTGGCGAAGTCGACATCCTTGAAGCCTTGGCGGGCGAACTGGATGATGCGGCGGATGTAGTTGTCCGGGATCTGGTCGCGGCGGGCTTCCTTGATCGCGGCCTTGAGCTTCGGATTGCTGGCCGGGTCGAAGCAGCGCTCGTTGAGCACGCCGCCTTCGGCAGCACCGCTCTCGGCGTCGCAGTTGACGCAGGCCTTCATGATCGCCTTGAGGCGCTTCTGGCAGATCTTGGAACCGGTGACGAGAGCTGCGACCTTCTGCTCCTCCTTCACCTTCCAGTCGATGTATTCCTCGATATCCGGATGATCGACGTCGACCACCACCATCTTGGCGGCGCGGCGCGTGGTGCCGCCCGACTTGATGGCGCCGGCGGCCCGATCGCCGATCTTGAGGAAGCTCATCAGGCCGGACGAGCGGCCCCCGCCCGACAGGCGCTCGTTGCCGCCGCGCAGCGACGAGAAGTTGGTGCCGGTGCCCGAGCCGTACTTGAACAGGCGGGCTTCACGCACCCACAGGTCCATGATGCCGTTCTCGTTGACGAGATCGTCCTGCACCGACTGGATGAAGCAGGCGTGCGGCTGCGGATGCTCGTAGGCCGAGGTCGACGAGACGAGCTGGCCCGACTGATGGTCGACATAGAAGTGGCCCTGGCCGGGACCGTCGATGCCGTAGGCCCAGTGCAGACCGGTATTGAACCACTGCGGGCTGTTCGGCGCGCCCATCTGCATGGCGAGCATGTAGCGGTGTTCGTCGAAGAAGGCGCGGGCGTCTTCCTCGGTGGTGAAATAGCCACCCTTCCAGCCCCAGTAGGTCCAAGTACCGGCCAGACGATCGAACACCTGGCGGGCGTCCATTTCGCTGCCGGTGCGCTCTTTCTCGGTGAGATCAGCCAGCGCCTTGTCGTCGGGCGTCGAACGCCACAGCCACGATGGCACCTGCGTTTCCTCGACCTTGCGCAGACGCTTCGGCACGCCGGCCTTGCGGAAATACTTTTGCGCCAGAATGTCGGCGGCAACCTGACTCCAGTGCTCCGGCACCATCATGCCGTCGAGGCGGAAGACGGTCGAGCCGTCCGGGTTCTTGATCTCACTAAGCGCGCTACGGAAAGGAATCGTCTCGTACGGTGACTTGCCAGCTTCGGTGTAGCGCCGTGTGATCTTCATATTATCCCCGCGTCTCTTCGCGTTTTGTTTGTATGCCGCGCGCACGCACGACCGCGATCTGCGGCCCCGGTCGACGGCGCTCGTTATGTTGGGACGCAGTACTTGGCCTGGCACTGAACGAGTGACCGGGCGGACGCTGTGACTGGTGTCTTGGTACGGGTGGCCGACGGGCCACTGCACGCACTTCGACTTACGCGGTGTGGGCCGGACGTCGGCCGCACGATACTGGGGCTGCTTTCAGGATACGAAAGGCAACCATTGGCTCTTGATTGGAACTTGTCGTCAGGGTGGGTGGTCGACGCTTACTCGGGCGACCGCTTCCGATAAACCGAAGCTAGTCGATTCGAATGCCAACACCAAGTACTTGTGGGTCGCCGCTGCAACCCTACTAGATATTGCGTCCAGGGTCGAATTTCGCTTGTCCACCACTGTGGATGATTTGAGCCAAACCCGGATGAATTGGCGGTTTGCGCCGGGTGTCGGCGATGCCACGCCTGGGGGTAAGTCAGGCGGCTCGATCGCGCCCTCACAAATGCTAGTGCGATTCCGCACCCCGACTGTGTGACAAATGTGCAGCAACGTTCCTGCTGCTGGACACTTACCCCTAGCCTGCGCTACCCCAACGTCGTCATTCGAGCGCCAAGAGGCACGCCATGAGCATTGTGACCGAGATCTTCAGCTGGTGGGGCGGCAATACCTGGGGCACGCGCCTTTTTACCTGGCGCCGCGGCGAACTGGTCGGTCGCGACGACTATGGCAATCGCTACTATAAGCAGACGAAGGGGGTCGGCCCGCTTGGCGTTCCGCGCCGCTGGGTGATCTATACCGATCTCGCCGAAGCTTCGAAGGTCCCGCCGGAGTGGCATGGCTGGCTGCACTATACTGTGGATACGCCGCCCACCGAGGAAACCTACAGCGCCAAGTCCTGGCAGAAGCCGCATACAATGAACATGACTGGCACGCCCAATGCGTGGCGGCCGAAGGGCTCGATACTGGGTTCGGGCGTGCGCGCCAAGGTCACCGGCGACTACAAGGCCTGGAAGCCGGAGTGAGCCCGCTGCGCCCGAGGCCGGCTGAGATTGCCCGACACACTGGGGCCACCATTGCGCGCCACGACAGAACCAGACCAAGTCCGCGAATTGCAGATTTATCGGGGCTCCGACCGTTGACTTCGAACCGCAAGATCGCAGCCGCATCGGTTGTCGCACTGCTCTGCCTGGTGGTCCCCGCCGACGCGCAGCGCATCGAGAATCAGGTCGCTGTGTTCGCGACGCTGGATAAGGTGACAGCGCGAATCTCGAAGCTTGAAGTGCCACTCGGCCAGTCGGTAAAGTTCGGCTCGCTCAAGGTCACGCCGCGCGTCTGCTATTCCCGCCCGCCGACCGAGCCGCCCAAAACCACCAGCTTCGTCGAGGTCGAGGAAACGCAACTCGATGGGCAGGTGAAGAAGTTGTTCTCCGGCTGGATGTTTGCCGAAAGTCCCGGTCTCAACGCCGTCGAGCACCCGGTGTTCGACGTCTGGCTGACGGACTGCGGCCAGCCCGCCCGTGCCGCGGCTGCAGTTGCCAAGGGCGGTGGTGCGGCCGCAGGACAGACTCCGGAAGAGCAGCCAATACCGACGCGCCGTCGTCCGCCGCGCTAGGCTCGGCTTACGCAGCGACGGATTTCAGCTTGCCCGGCCCGCGTGCGCCGTTTCGATGATTTCGATGATTTCCTGCGGCGATGCATTGCGATCCAGCCGCGCGTAATCGGCTGCGATCGGCACTGCCTTCTCCAACCGGGCATGGAACTCCGGCCGTTCGACCTCCACGGTGCCGAACTGACGCAAGTGGTCGGTGACGAACTGCGTGTCGAGCAGCGTGAAGTCGCCATGGATCAGGCGGGCGCACAGGTATATCAGCGCGATCTTGGAGGCATCGGTCTCGGTCGAGAACATGCTTTCGCCGAAGAATGCGCCGCCGAGCGCCACGCCGTACAAGCCGCCGACCATCCGCTTGCCGTTCCAGACCTCGACCGTGTGGCAGTGTCCGAGGGTGAACAGCTCGCGATAGAGCGTGCGGATCTGATTGTTTATCCAGGTCGACCGTCGTCCCGGTCGCGAAGCCGCGCAGCCGGCGATGGTGGCATCGAAATCGGTGTCGATCCGAACCTCGAATGGTTGCTGCCGTAGCGTGCGAGCAAGGCGCTTCGGCAGGCGAACGTCGTCAAGCGGCAGGATGCCCCGGCTGACCGGTTCGATCCAGTACAGCTGAGGGTCCTCCGCACTCTCCGCCATCGGGAAAATACCGCACGAATAGGCCTTCAGCAGGACCTGCGGGGTAATTTCGCGTTTGAGGGCGTCGCGGGCGGCCATCAGATTCCGGCTCAAATTGACGAAGCAGTATTGGTAGCAGTGTTGGGTGCAGCCTACGGCGCTTTCTTGTCGAATGCGAGCCGATGTTCGGCAAAAGTCTAAAAGGGGTCGCTTCCTGGCAACGCCGAAGGCCTTCCGAAAGTCGCTTGCGGAACACTAGAGGAACAGGTAAGGTACGTTCCGTGTTTGTTTGGTGGCGTTGGCGAGTGGGCGCGTCGTTGCAAGCGACCGCTGTCGAGCGATACCAGTGCCGGGAGGTGGAACGTGCTGACGCAAAAACAGAAAGAACTGCTGCTGTTCATCCATAAGCGGATGCAGGAGGAAGGTGTGCCGCCATCCTTCGACGAGATGAAGGATGCGCTCGAACTGAAGTCGAAGTCGGGCATCCACCGATTGATCACGGCGTTGGAGGAGCGCGGCTTCATCCGTCGGCTGGCGCATCGGGCCCGCGCGCTCGAGGTGATCAAGTTGCCGGAGAATTCGACCGAGGCGCCGCCGACACCGAAGCGAACCGGCTTCACCCCGAGTGTGATCGACGGCAGTCGCGGCAAGCAGCCGTTCGTGCCGCCGCCGTCGACGGTTATCGACAGTCGGACCGTGTCAGTACCGGTAATGGGGCGCATCGCCGCCGGTGTGCCGATCAGTGCGATCCAAAATCACACGCACGATATCGCGTGCCCGCCTGATCTGCTGACCAACGGCGAGCACTATGCACTCGAGGTGCGTGGTGATTCGATGATCGACGCTGGTATCCACGACGGCGACACGGTGATTATCCGACGCTGCGACTCGGCCGAGAACGGCGATATTGTCGTCGCCCTCGTCGAGCACGAGGAGGCAACTTTGAAACGGCTGCGCAAGCGCGGTGCTGCTGTAGCGTTGGAAGCTGCAAACCCGGCCTATGAGACTCGCATTTTCGGGCCCGATCAAGTTGAGATCCAGGGCCGGTTGGTGGGATTGATCCGGCGGTATTGAGCAGTCTGCGGCGGGGTGGGTGCAATGCGCCCAGCGTCCCGCCGCATGAAGCGATCGACGGGTACGGTGGTATTTGTGGTTGCGTCGCGATTGGCCACGGTGGCACGCGCCGGCCTGTTCGAATGGCCGGCGAGGTTTGCTGGTGTATGCCGGTTGAGATCTGGGTGCAGCGCGATGACGGGCGTCGTTTGTCAGTCGCGCCAAGCGTATAGGGTCTGCTCGCGCGCATCCGTCTTGAAGCCCTTGGCGCGGAAGAGGCGATCGACCTCGTCGGGGCCGGCGCCGGTGGCATCGGCATACTCGATCTCGATCACGGCGTTGCGCACCTTGGCGAAGCCGGCGTCATCGAGACCGCCGAGCACTTCCATGTAATAGCCCTCGACGTCGATCTTCAGCAGGTCGATGATCTGAATATCCCGAAGCCTGATCTCCTCCGACAGCGTCGTCGTTTGTACTTGATGCTTGATGATCTCGCGGCTGTCCGAAAGTGATTTCACCCATGCCACCTGGCTGGGATCGAGCAGCGTGCTGATGCCGGAGACCAGTGGCGACTGATGCAGGATCAGCGTCTTCCCAGCTTCACTTGCGACCGCCTTGTTGACCAGATGGACCTGTGTCTTGCCGGCATCGATGTGTCTGGCGATGTTGTCTTGCAGGTAGGCAAAGGTCACTGGGCTCGCCTCGAAGGCATGGATGGCACGGGGCCGATGGACCTGATGGGCCCAGATGCAGAACAGCCCGATGTTGGCGCCGACGTCGACGATGGTGGGCAAAGCGGACAGTTTGAACGACGGGTGATCGTACTGCCGCTCGACGAAGATCTCGTCGTAGATGTACTGCGTATCGCGTTCGTGCGGATCGATCACCGACAGATCGAGAGCGCCAAATTTCATGCGCTGCATGGCGCTCTCCTGATCACGTTGAGTTCGTCATTCCGATCTCAAGGATGCGGTCCCCACGGCGCCGGCAGCAACAGTTTGACTTCCTGTGTCATCACCAGCGGTCGGAACTTGGAAGCGAACCCCTCGATGAAATCCTTATTCGAGAAAAGTGACGCCCAATGGGCGCGGCGGTCGGCATCGTCGTCGAATTTCCAGATATGGACCAGCTGGTTGATGGTGCCGCAATCGCTCTGGAAGTAGCCGACAAGCTTTTTGTCCTGGCCGCCCTTCTGCATCGCCGGGTAGCCGAGCTCGGTGTAGAGTTTCACCGCTTCGGCCATCTTGCCGACGTAGAGCGTGTAGGTTCGCATTTCATAGAGCGCCATGGATGTTCCTCCGATGATCGATGGTTGATTCAGGCGGGCAGGCGCGTCTCGATCAGGCGCGACCAATAGGATACGCCAGCGGGAATGGCGCCGTCGTTGAAGTCGTAGGCCGGGTGATGCAGGCCGGCGCTATCGCCGTTGCCGATGAAGATCATCGCGCCCGGCCTTTCTTCGAGCATCAGCGCGAAATCCTCGCCGGCCATCGTTGGCAGCACCTCGGTGTCGACGCCGTTGCTGCCCGCGACATCACGGGCCGCCGCCACCGCGCTCGCGGTCTGCTGGTCGTGGTTGAAGGTGCACGGCACGCCATAGAGGTATTCGAAATCGATTTTGGTGTCGTGCATGCGGGCGAGGCCGTCGACCGTCTCCTGCATGCGCTTCACGACCATGGTCTGTGTTTCCTTGCGTAGGGTGCGTACCGTGCCGCCCAGGCTTGCCGATGGCGCAATGATGTTGTGGGCGGTGCCGGCATGGAAAAAGGCGACCGAGAGCACTGCCGGATCGAGCGGATCGACGTTGCGCGCCACGATCAGCTGCAATGCCTGATGCAGTTGGCAGCCAATCGCCAAGGTATCGATGCTCATGTGCGGCTGCGCCGCGTGCGCGCCACGCCCGTGCACGGTGATGTTGAAGCGGTCGGCGGCGGCCATCTGCGGGCCGCGCCGGATGGCGAACTGGCCGACCGGCACGCCCGGCCAATTGTGCATGCCATAGACTTCCTGGATGCCGAAGCGCTCCATCAGTTTTTCCTCGACCATGAGCTTGGCGCCGCCGCCGCCCTCTTCGGCGGGTTGGAAGATCAGTACTGCGGTGCCGTCGAAGTTGCGCGTTTCGCACAAGTACTTTGCCGCGCCGAGCAGCATGGCGGTGTGACCGTCATGGCCGCAGGCGTGCATCTGCCCAGCGATCCTCGAAGCGTGGGCTAAGCCGGTGATCTCGGTGATCGGCAGGGCGTCCATGTCGGCGCGCAAGCCAATGACGCCACCGGAGCGACTGTTGCGGCCCTTGATCACCGCAACGACGCCGGATTGGGCAAAGCCGGTGACGACCTCGTCGCAGCCGAATTCGCTCAGTTTTGCGGCAACGATCGCGGCGGTTCGGGTGACGTCGAAGCCGAGTTCGGGGTGGGTGTGGATGTCCCGCCGCCAGGTTGCGACCTCGTCTGCGAAGGCAGCAACGCGGTTGACGATCGGCATTGGGTCGGTCCTTCGGTGCTATCGGCGATTGAACGTTGAGTGACGCCGGGGGCAGGCGTCAAGGCCCAGGTCGCGGGCTGCACGCTTGCGAAAACGGTCGAGCCAACTGATCAAGTGCGCGGCAGCTGCGACGCCCACCGCCTAGACCAGACCCGATAGTTGCTGCAGTATGACTTTTGCTCTGATGCTTTGGAAGCGAACCTCGTATCGATGTCACGAGCGAGACGGCTCGTGTGCGGTTTTACCGTCGGAGATGCCTGACAGATGGCTAGAATGAAACTCTGGACGTCCCTCGTGTTCGCCGCGCTGCTTAGCGCAAGTGGCAGCGGCGCCAACGCCGTGACGCTGCGCTATGCCTTCCAGGGCGATCTCAATGCGCTCGATCCCTATACGCTCAACGAGACATTTACGCTCGGGGCCATGGGCAACGTCATGGAAGGGCTCACGGCGCGCGACAAGCAGTTGAAGGTGGTGCCAGCGCTGGCCGAACGCTGGGAAATATTGGCGCCAACGCGTTGGCGCTTTCATCTGCGGCGCGGCGTGAAGTTTCATGGTGGTGAGGATTTCACCGCCGATGACGTGCTGTTCTCACTTGATCGGATGCGCAGCGAGGGCTCGCAGATCAAGGGGCGTGCGCCGGCCGACATGAAGGCCGAGAAAATCGATGACCACACGGTCGATTTCTTGCTCTCGAGGCCTAATCCCATTCTCAATGCCGAGTGGGACACCTGGTACATGTTTTCAAAGAAGTGGGCTGTATCGGTCGGGGCGACCCAGGCGCAATCCGCAAAGGCAACCGCGCTTGAGGCCTGGGCACTGCGGGCCAATGGCACCGGACCATTCACGGTGGTGAGCCATGAGCCGGGCGTCAGGACGCTATTCAAGAAGAACCCGAACTGGTGGCGTGCCGCCGAGCACAACCTCGACGAAGTGATCTTCACCACCATCAAGTCGGATGCGACGCGGGTTGCGGCGCTGCTTTCGGGCGATGTCGATCTGATCGAGCCGGTGCCGGTGCAGGACATGAATCGCATCGCTCGCAGCGCTTCGACAAAGGTGCTGACCGGGCCGGAATTGCGGACGATTTTCCTCAATCTCGACAGCTTCCGCGACGAACTCAAGTACTCAAGTGTCAAGGGTCGCAATCCGTTCAAGGATGCGCGGGTCCGCAAGGCGATCTACCAGGCGATCGACATTGAGGCGATCCACTCCAAGGTCATGCGCGGCCAGTCGACGCCATCTGCCCTGTTGATTTCACCGCTGCTGTTTGCCCGCGCAGGTGAAATCCGGCGCCACCCCTTCGACATAGCGGCTGCTCGCAAACTGATGGCCGAGGCCGGGTACCCCCAGGGCTTCGAGGTGCGGATGGATTGCCCCAATGACCGCTACGTCAACGACGACGAGATCTGCACGGCGGTGGCGGCGATGTTGGCGCGTATCGACGTGAAGGTCGCGGTCAATGCGCAGCCGAAAGCCAAATTCTTCGATTTCGCTGGCTCGACCGGAAAATATGACAGTTCGTTCAACATGTTGGGCTGGACGCCGGGTTCCTTTGACAGCCATAATGTGCTGTCGAACCTGGTTCGCTGCCGCGATGCCGACGGGCGGGGTGGGCTGTTCAACTACGGTGGCTACTGCAATCCGAAAGTGGATGCCCTGGCGGAGCAGGTTGCGCAGGAGATTGATCAGGCAAAGCGCGACGCATTGATCCTGCAGGCCTTCACGATCGTGCACGAGGAAGCTGGATTGTTGCCGCTGCATCAGCAGGCGCTGGCCTGGGGCGTGTCGAAGTCGGTCGACATCCACCAGCGGGCCGACAATCAAATACTGTTCTATTGGGCGCGAAAGAACTAGCGTCTGTTCGTAGTCAGGCAACCGGGAGTAGACGAATGCGAAGAATGCGAAGCTATCTGGCAGCGGCGGCAATGTCGCTTGCCCTGGCCACAGGCGCCGACGCCAAGACCTTCAAGTTCGCCTTCCAGGGCGATCTCAACGCGCTCGATTCCTACACGCTCAACGAGACCTTCACGCAGGGTATCCTGAGCAACGTGATGGAAGGCTTGATCCGGCGCGACAAGGATCTCAAGATCATACCGGGCCTCGCCGAACGCTGGGAGGTCGTCGACCCGCTCAAATGGCGCTTCCATCTGCGCAAGAACGTCAAGTTCCATGGCGGCGAGCCGTTCACGGCCGACGATGTGATCATGTCGATGGATCGCGCCCGCGCACCCGACAGCCAAGTCAAGAATAAGGTCCAGGCCGACGCCAAGTTCGTCAAGATCGACGATCACACCATCGAGGTGCAGCTCGGCAAGCCCAATCCGATCCTGCACTACGAGTGGGACGTGATCCACATCTTCTCGAAGCCTTGGTCGGAGAAGGTCGGCGCGGTCAATCCGCAGTCCGCCAAGTCGACCGCGGTGAGCGCCTGGGCGCTGACCGCCAACGGCACCGGGCCGTTCACGATCGTCAGCCATGAGCCGGGCGTGAAGACAGTCTTCAAGCCATACGCCGGCTGGTGGGAGAAGGCCGTTCACAACCTCGACGAGGTGATCTTCACCACCATCAAGTCGGATGCGACACGGGTCGCGGCGCTGCTGACCGGCGAGATCGACATGATGGACCCGGTGCCGGTGCAGGACATCGACCGGATCAAGGGCAACGCCTCGACCGATGTCATGATCGGGCCGGAGCTGCGCACCATCTTCCTCAACTTCGACAGCTTCCGCGACGAGCTCAAGTATTCGAGCGTGAAGGGCAAGAACCCCTTCAAGGATCCGCGCGTGCGCAAGGCGTTCTATCAGGCGATCGATATCGAGGCGATCAAGTCGAAGGTGATGCGCGGCATGTCGGTGCCGTCCGCGCTGTTGATCTCGCCGCTGCTGTTCACCCCGCTGGCCGACCTGAAGCGCCATCCCTACGACGTCGACGCCGCCAAGAAGTTGATGGCGGATGCCGGCTATGCCGAGGGCTTTGAGCTGCGGATGGACTGCCCGAACGATCGCTACGTCAACGATGCCGCGATCTGCCAGGCGGTGACCGCAATGCTCGCGCGCATCAACGTCAAGGCGACGCTCAACGCCCAGCCGAAGGCGAAATTCTTTGACTTCGCTGGCGCCAGCGGCGGCTTCGATAGCTCGTTCAACATGCTGGGCTGGACGCCGGGCTCGTTCGACAGCTGGAATGTGCTGGCCAACATCGTCGGCTGCCGCGACGCCAAGGGTACCGGTAGTTCGGCCAACTACGGTGGCTATTGCAACAAGCGCATTGATGAGTTGACCAAGCTCATCGTCTCGGAGACCGACAAGACCAAGCGCGATGGCATGATCAAGGAAGCCTACATGATCGCGCATGAAGAAGTGGGCCTCGCGCCATTGCATCAGCAGTCGCTGGCCTGGGGCGTATCCAAGTCGGTCAAAATGGTGCAGCGTGCCGACAACCAGATTCACTTCTATCTGACGACCAAGAACTAGTGCATGTCTCGGCGCGCGGGCCTTGCGCCCGGCGCCGCGCCTCGAACGTAGGTTGGGTTAGGCCGCCGCTTGGCGGCCGTAACCCAACACTTTGCACCACCCGTGAAATGTTGGGTTACGCGCCGAAAATGGCGCTAACCCAACCTACAAGCGGTGACCTCGACGAACATGACGCCCCGCAACGAGTAACCTCAGAAAAATGCTCGCCTTCGCCATCCGCCGCCTGATTGAAGCGACGTTTGTCATGCTGACCGTGGCGATGCTGTCGTTCATCCTGTTCCGCTTCGTCGGCGATCCGGTGAGCCAGATCGTCAGCCAGGACGCAACTTACGAGGAGCGGGTGAAGCTGCGCGCCGAATTGGGGCTCGATGATCCAATCCCGCTGCAGTTTGGCCGCTTCGTCTGGAAGGCCTTGAACTTCGACTTCGGCATTTCGTATCAGGTGAAGCAGCCGGTCACGACGCTGATCGCGGACCGCTTCCCGGCGACACTCGAATTGGCCTTCGCCGCCGCCTTGTTCGCGATCCTGCTCGGCATCCCGATGGGCGTCTATACCGGCATCCATCGCAACTCGACGCTATCGAAGCTTTTTCTCTCCATATCGCTGATCGGGATCTCGCTGCCGACGTTCCTGATTGGCATCCTGCTGATCTATCTGTTCGCGGTGAAACTCGGCTGGCTGCCGTCCTATGGTCGGGGCGAGGTGGTAAAGCTCGGCTTCTGGAAGACCGGGCTTTTGACCTGGTCCGGGCTCAAGGCACTGATCCTGCCGGCGATCACGCTCGGTCTGTTCCAGATGACGCTGATCACCCGGCTCGTGCGCTCCGAAATGATGGAAGTGTTGCGCACCGACTATATCAAGTTCGCCCGTGCCCGCGGCCTGTCCGATCGGGCCGTCTATTTCGGCCATGCGCTGAAGAACACGCTGGTGCCGGTAGTGACGATCATCGGACTGCAGGTTGGCGCCATCATCGCCTTCGCGATCATCACCGAGACGGTGTTCCAGTGGCCGGGCATGGGGTTGCTGTTCATCAAATCGGTGCAGACCGCCGACATCCCGGTCATGGCGGCCTATCTGCTGCTGGTCGCGTTCATGTTCGTGGTGATCAATTTCATCGTCGATCTGCTGTACGTCGCCATCGATCCCCGCATCAGGATTGCCGGCCAGGGGGCGGGACACTGATGAGCGACGACACCGCAGCCAAGCCGGCCGATCCGGTGCAGCGCCCGATGGGCCGCCTCGCGCGGCTGCTCGACAGCGATATCGCGGCGAGCTTCTTCCGTTCCCGCGTGGTGGTGGTGGCCGGTGTCGTCGCCTGCCTGATGATCCTTGCGGCCTTGTGCGCGCCGCTGATCGCGCCTTCGAATCCATACGATCTCAACGGCCTCAACCTGCTCGACGCCAACACCCCGCCGGTGTGGGAGAAGGGCGGCGAGCGCAAGTTCCTGCTCGGCTCCGACAATCAGGGCCGCGATATCCTGTCGACCATGCTCTACGGCACACGGGCGTCGATTGTGATCGGCTTCCTGTCGGTGTCGCTTGCCATGCTGCTCGGTGTCTCGCTCGGCTTGCTGGCAGGCTACGTCGGTGGTCGGGTGGATTCACTGATCATGCGGATCGCCGACGTGCAGTTGACCTTCCCCGCGATCCTGACCGCGCTGCTGGTCGACGGCGTCGCCAGTGTCGTCTTCAAGCATCACGAGAACAGTGGCGCCAAGTTCTGGATCCTGGTGGTGTCGATCGGCCTGTCCTATTGGGTGCAATACGCCCGAACCGTGCGGGGCGTGACGTTGGTCGAGCGCAACAAGGACTATGTCCAGGCCGCGCGTTTGATCGGCATGAGCCAGACCGCGATCATGTTCCGCCACGTGCTGCCGAACGTGTTGTCGCCGGTGCTGGTAATCGCGACCATCAACCTCGCGCTCGCCATCATCACCGAGGCGACGCTGTCGTTCCTCGGTGTCGGCCTGCCGCCGACCGAGCCGTCGCTCGGCACCATGATCGGCACTGGCAACGAGTTCCTGCTGTCCGGCGACTATTGGATGGTGCTGTTCCCCGGTCTCGCGCTGGCGACGCTGGTGCTCAGCGTCAATCTGCTGGGTGACTGGCTGCGCGACGCCCTCAACCCGAAGCTGCGCTGATGACAAGTCCGACACCCGTTCTTTCCGTCCGGCATCTGCGCGTCGAGTTCCCGACAAGACGGGGCACGCTGGTCGCGGTCGATGACATTTCGTTCGACATTGCGCCGGGTGAAGTGCTCGGCGTGGTCGGTGAATCTGGTGCCGGCAAGTCGATGACCGGCACGGCGGTGATCGGTCTCTTGGAGCCACCCGGCCGCATCGCCGGCGGCGAGGTGCTGCTCAAGGGCCAGCGTATCGACAATCTGCCACCGGATCAGATGCGCCGGATCCGTGGCAAACGCATCGGCATGGTATTCCAGGATCCGCTGACCAGCCTCAATCCGCTCTACCGCATCGGTGACCAGATCATCGAGACCATCCGTACGCATCTGCCAATGACCGAAGCCGAGGCGCGTGCCCGCGCGCTGGAACTGTTGGGCGAAGTCGGAATCCAAGGCGCCAGCGATCGCCTCGACAGCTACCCGCACCAATTCTCCGGCGGCATGCGCCAGCGCGTGGTGCTGGCGTTGGCGCTCGCCGCCGAGCCGGAATTGATCGTCGCCGATGAGCCGACGACCGCGCTCGATGTGTCGATCCAGGCGCAGATCATCCAGCTACTGAAAAAGCTGTGCAAGAACCACGGCGCGGCAGTGATGCTGATCACGCATGACATGGGCGTGATCGCCGAAACCGCCGACCGGGTTGCCGTGATGTACGCCGGTCGTATCGCCGAAATCGGCCCCGTGCGGGATGTCATCCAGCGGCCGGTTCACCCGTATACCAAAGGGCTGATGGGCTCGATCCCGACACTCGAAGGCAACGACAGCCGACTGATGCAGATTCCAGGCTCCATGCCGCGCCTCACCGCCATTCCGAAGGGTTGCGCCTTCAATCCGCGCTGCGATTACGTGTTCGATCGCTGCCGGAGCGAGCGACCGGAGCCGATCACCGCCGGCAATTCGCAAGTTGCCTGCTGGCTGGCGGCCAAGACTGCGGTGGGAGCCTCGACATGAGCGAAGCTCCATTGGTCGACGTCAAGGGATTGTCGCGCACGTTCGACGTGTCGAAGCCGTGGCTCAATCGCGTACTCGAGGGCGAGCAGCGCTTGCTGCTGAAAGCGGTGCAGGACGTCGATCTTCAGATCGGCCGCCGGGAAACGTTCGCGCTCGTCGGCGAGTCAGGCTCCGGCAAATCGACGGTCGCCAAGATGGTGGTCGGACTGCTGCCGCCGACTTCCGGCCGCGTCACGATCGACGGCGTCGACATGTGGGGGGCGACCAGCGACGCCGACATGACGGCGCTGCGCCGCCGCATCCAGATGATCTTCCAGGACCCTTACGCCAGTCTCAATCCGCGCTGGCGGGTTGGCGCCATCATCGCCGATCCGTTGAAGGCGTTCGGTCTGACCAAGGATGCGGCCGAAACCGACGCCAAGGTCGCCGACCTGTTGCGCCTTGTCGGTCTCGACCCGGCTGACATGCACAAATACCCGCACGAGTTCTCGGGCGGCCAGCGCCAGCGCATTTGCATCGCTCGCGCGTTGTCTTCGAACCCGGAATTCCTGGTCTGCGACGAGCCGACCTCGGCGCTCGACGTGTCGGTGCAGGCACAGATCCTGAACCTGATGCGCGATCTGCAGGACCGGCTCGGACTGACCTATCTTTTCATCAGCCACAACCTCGCTGTTGTCCGCCACATGGCGACGCGGATCGGCGTGATGTACCTCGGCCGGCTGGTCGAAACCGCGCCTGCGGTCGAACTGTTCAAGTCACCGCGCCATCCCTACACGCGGATGCTGCTCGATGCGGTGCCGGACCTGAAGATGAGCGGTCGGCCGCGCAAGATGATCGAGGGCGAAATCCCAAATCCGATCTCACCGCCGCCGGGATGTGCGTTCCATCCGCGGTGCCCGCTGGCGTTCGACCGTTGCAAGATCGAAGTACCGAAGCCGCTTGGCCTAGGCGGGCACGCGGTCGCCTGTCACGCCGTCGAGGCCGGCAAGGCGTAGGTAACGATTGCTTCACTGTCGCATGCAGGAAGAACTTGAACTTGAACCGCGCTCCTCACTAAGCTGTGCACATTGGCCATAGTGCTTGTCCGCCGGGTTTGATCGCGGGCAATTCCAATGGGATATTTTCAAGGCCGTCGGGCCTGATGCTGGATTTTCAGCGAGTGGGAGAGAACGATCGTGGATAAAGGCAACGACAACGGTGGCGCCGGCAAGCCCGCGAGCGGCGAAGTAACCGCGCAACCGACGACCGGCGCCGCCGCTGCCGCGCCTGGACGAAAGGCGGCAGCGAGGTTCGAGCGCTATACGCAGGATTTCACCCAGGCCGTTACCGTGCTGGCACGGGACGCAGGCTACAAAAATCTGCGTCTCGCCGATCTCGAATGGCTGGTCGTGCCGCCGCTGCTCGTCGGTCAGGTTCGGATCGCGTTGACGCGGGCCACGCCCGAGGCGCCGCTGGTGCCTTCGGCGGTCGCCTTGTGGGCGCGGGTGTCGGCGGAGGTCGACAAGCGCTTGACCGAAAATCTCGACAAGCCGCCGCTGCTCGGCCTGCGTGAATGGAATTCCGGCGACATCATCTGGCTGATCACACTGGCGGGTGAGGCGAAGGCACTCGCGACGCTGGTGCCGCAGTTGCAGCAGACGGTGTTCAAGGACCGGCCGGTCAAGATCCGTGTGCAGGACAAGGCCGGCAAGACGATAGTGCAGGTGATGCCACCGCCAGCGGCCAAGGCCTGATCGCCGAAGCTGGCGTGGGGTCCTGGTGCCGCCTTCAGGTCACTGGGCCGGGGTTGAACAGGGCGAGCGCGTTGTGCAGCTTCCACTGCTCGGCCCAGGTCTTCTTGGTACCGCTCGCCACATCGAGGATCAGGCGGAACACGTCCCAGCCGACCTGTTCGATGGTGGCGTCGCCAGTCGCGATGCGGCCGGCGTCGACGTCCATCAGGTCGTGCCAGCGCCGCGCCAGGTCGGAGCGGGTGGCGACCTTGATCACCGGTACATGCGCGAGGCCGTATGGCGTGCCGCGGCCGGTGGTGAAAATGTGCACGTTCATGCCGGCGGCTAGTTGCAGCGTGCCGCAGATGAAGTCGCTGGCCGGCGTCGCGCAATAGTTGAGCCCTTTCACCGCGACCCGGTCGCCGGGCGAAATGACGCCCGCGATCGGCGCCGTGCCGGACTTTATGATCGAGCCCATCGCCTTTTCGACGATGTTCGAAAGGCCGCCCTTCTTGTTGCCGGGCGTGGTGTTGGCGCTGCGGTCGGCGGTGCCGGCTTCGAGGTACTTGTCGTACCAGTCCATCTCGCGGATCAGGGCGGCGGCGACTTCTGGCGTCGCGGCGCGGGCGGTCAGCTGATCGATGCCGTCGCGCACCTCGGTGGTTTCGGAAAACATCACCGTGGCGCCCGCCCTGACCAGCAGGTCGGAGGCGAACCCCAATGCCGGATTGGCGGTGACGCCGGAAAACGCATCCGAGCCGCCGCATTGCATGCCGACCACCAAATCGGACGCCGGGCACGTCTCGCGCCGCCGCTTGTTCAGCCGGTCCAGGTGGCTCTCGGCGGTGGTCATGATCGAGGCAATCATCGACTGGAAGCCGACGTGCGCTTCGTCCTGCAGGGTAATGAGGTCGTAGCCGGTCGAACCCGGCGGCAGCAGGCGCTCGGGCTGCAGCTTCTCGCAGCCGAGGCTCACCACCATCGTCGAGCCGGCGAAGTTCGGATTGCGGCTGATGTTGCGCAAGGTGCGGATCGGCACCGCCGCGCCCGGAGCGTCGATGGCGACGCCGCAGCCGTAGGTGTGCTCGATGCCGATCACATCATCGACTTTGGGTAACGCGGCATCAGTTCCCGCTTGATCCGCTGGACGGCGAACTCGACCACGCCCGACACGCATTGCACGGTGGTGGTGATGGCGAGGATGTTGCGCGTGCCGACCGAGCCATCCGGATTGCGGAAGCCCTGGAAAGTGTGACCTTCGAGCGCCGGCATCGGCTCGCGGGCTCGGGTCGCGATCGGCAGATTATCGAGGCCGGGCGCGGCCGGCATCCGGATCGCGGCCTCTGCAACCCAGGTGCCGGCGGGCAGGTCTCGCAAGGCGTAGCCGATCGTCACGTTGTAGCGCAGGATCGCCGCACCCTCGGCGATATCGACGAGCGCCACCTTGTGGCCTTGCGGCACCCGATCAAGCAGCGTCAGCCCGCATGGAAACGCCGCGCCGGCTGGCAATCCGCCATCATTGGCGACGATCGCGACGTTGTCGGCGTCGTGCATCCGGATGTAGAGCGGCGCGCGGGCGGTGCGATCGGCCATTGATGTCGTATCCTCGGCGGTTTTCACGCGAGGCTACACGACATCGCGGGCGTCGTCACAAGCGGATCAAAGCAGCCGCTTCAACTCCGCCTTCAGCGCCGGGGCGAGATCGGCGCGGTCGAGGGCATAGGCGATGTTGGCGGTGAGGAAGCCGATCTTCGAGCCGCAATCATAGATTTGGCCGTCGAAGCGGACGGCATGGAACGGCTGCTTCTTTTCCTGCCAAAGCTTGATCATCGAGTCGGTAAGCTGGATCTCGTCGCCGGTGCCTTTTTCCTGAGCCGCCAACAGCCCGAAGATTTCCGGCTGCAGGATATAGCGGCCGGTGATGTGCAGGTTCGACGGCGCGGTGCCGCGCGGCGGCTTCTCGACCATCCCGGTCAGCGCCGAAACCTTGGCCTTGACGTCCTTGACGCCGACGATGCCGTACTGATGCGTCTGGTCGTCCGGCACCGGCGATACCGCGATGTGGTTGCCGCCGAACTCGTTGTAGGCCTCGATCATCTCGGCCAGGCACGCCTTGACGCCGTGATGCAGCATGTCGGGCAACAGCAGCGCGAACGGCTCGTCGCCGACGAGTTCGCGCGCGCACCACACCGCATGGCCAAGGCCGAGCGGCTTTTGCTGACGGGTGAAGCTCGTCTGGCCGGCGCCTGGCAGATCGTCGAGCAGATGCGCGAGCTCCTTGGCCTTGCCGCGCGTTTCGAGGGTATGTTCCAGCTCGTACTGGCTGTCGAAATGGTCCTCGATCACGCCCTTGTTGCGGCCCGTGACGAAAATGAAGTGTTCAATTCCGGCCGCCCGGGCCTCGTCGACGACGTGCTGAATGACCGGCCGGTCGACGACGGTCAGCATTTCCTTGGGCATCGCCTTGGTGGCGGGCAGAAAGCGGGTGCCGAGGCCGGCGACGGGAAATACGGCCTTGCGGATCGGCTTCTTCAGCGACGACATCTGTGGAACTCCTGGCAGGCGGCTTGCGGGCCCATGCGATTCCAGTGCAATTGCACGGTCGCCGGATGACTGCAACCGTCGCAATGTTAATGGATCGTGGCCGGGTACTATCGCCCGATTGTGACGACCCGCTGTCTGGGGCGTGAAAGTTTAAGCTGTATTTGCTATGGCGTGCGCAGGCGCATCGAGCGGGGATGAGAAACATGAGCATTCTGGTCACGGGCGGGGCCGGCTACATCGGCAGCCACATGGTGCTTGAGCTGATCGACGCTGGCGAGACGGTCGTGGTGCTTGACAACCTGACCACCGGATTCCGCTGGGCGATTCCGGCCGAGGCAACGCTCGTCATCGGCGACTGCGGCGACCAGGACCTCGCCCGCACCGTGATCCGCAAGCACGGCGTCACCGCCATCATCCATTTCGCCGGCTCGATCGTGGTGCCGGAGTTGGTCGCCGATCCGCTCGGCTATTACGCCAACAACACCGTCAAATCGCGCGCGCTGATGGAAGTCGCGGTCGCGATGGGCGTGAAGCAGTTCATCTTCTCCTCGACCGCCGCCGTCTACGGCATGACCGGCGACAAGCCGATCGACGAGGAAACGGTCCTGAAGCCGATGTCGCCCTATGGTTCGTCGAAGCTGATGACCGAGATCATGCTGCGCGACACTTCGATCGCGCATGATTTCAACTTCGTGGCGCTGCGCTATTTCAACGTCGCCGGCGCCGATCCGAAGGGCCGCACCGGCCAGTCGACGCCGCGTGCCACGCACCTGATCAAGGTCGCCTGCGAGACGGCGCTCGGCCAGCGCCCGCGCATGGAGGTGTTCGGCACCGACTATCCGACGCCGGACGGCACCTGCCTGCGCGATTACATCCACGTCAAGGATCTGGCGCGTGCCCACATGTCGGCGCTGAAGCACCTGCGCGGCGGCGGTAAGTCGGACATCTTCAACTGCGGCTACGGCCGCGGCTATTCGGTGCTGCAGGTGATCGAGGCGGTGAAGCGCACATCCAACCGCGACTTCGAGGTCAAGCTGTCGCCGCGCCGGCCGGGCGATCCGGCGGCCGTGGTGGCGGCGCCGGACAAGATCATGCGCGAACTCGGCTGGCAGCCCGAACACGCCAACCTCGACCAGATCGTCACCCAAGCCATGGCCTGGGAACGCAAGCTGGAAGGGATGAAGAAGGGGGTGTGAGGGGCTTTTCCTGTTCGGGGCCGGTTACTCATTTCGCTTTGAAAACTACAATGTCAAAGATAAACATCAAGCGAATATCAGCGCGCGCCGTCGATGCGGTTTTATTCTTGTGCGCAGCGGTTTTTATGGCAGGCGGGCAGAGCGATTTTCTACTGGCTGCAGCATTTATTCTAATTTCGGCAGCCGGGGAAATTGTACTCGTTTCCGTGTTTGGCGGGTCGATTGGGAAGCTTATTCTCGGTTTGAGAATTCGGACGATCGGACGGGTAAAGATTGGTGCACTGCAAGCTATTCATCGAACTTTTGCAGTTTGGGTGGCGATCGTGTGGGCGTTCATAGTGAGCCTGATCCCTGGACCACGTGGGGAACCAACGTGGCCCTTTGGTAGCAAGGAGGCGAGTTGGGACGAGATTTGCGAAACGACGGTGGTCGATATGAGGCAACCGTAGTACGCGTTCGAATTCAGCGGAAATCGGTATGCTGTCCCGTGGCATCCTGCCTCAGCAAAGGTGATTATTATCCGGATAATACTTCTTTCGTGCTTCCTCGATGAATCGATTCCAACGCAGCACTTCGACATCACTGGAACCCTCCTTACTTGTAGGATCGAAAAGCCTCAGAAACGCCACAAACACCCTCGCGACAAGCGGAAGTGGCGGGTCATCCGGGACAGCAGCTATCAGTCGTAGAGTTTCTGAGAATGGGCGCTTGGCCAATACGGCGGAAGCAAAAATCGCCCGCCTCCTTACATCTGCGACAGGCAATAATTGCTTTCCGCCATCTCCAATCAACATCTGAAGCAATAGTGGATAGTTGCCGGCCAATTCCCTCAGACGAGCAATGTCAACTCGCATGTCATTAACGACACTGACGACCCATGCTTGAGCGTGCTCCTTTGGAGTAGATGTATTAATTGTTAACTTGTGTAGCTTTCGCGAACTAATGGTTGGGCCGTCAATTTCATGTTCCATTTCTTCACAGTGCATTGATTTTGTTCATTTTCTTGTCAACAAGAAACAAATTCACATAGACCGTTTCGTACGATCTGAGATCGACAATAGAGACGACGCTAGATATTGTTATATCGAGGGCAACCACCGTTGAAAAGCGAATAAAAGGCACCTCCGATCTCGCATCGACATCTGGGTCGCGCTGCAGATTTAGCGAGTTCAGCTCAACCTTCAACGAGCTAATAGTCTCCTTCGCAAGTAAAGTGCGCAAATACATAGGGTCACCTTTCCTCGCCCAGCTGCATTCTACCGGCCATCTCCGATCTCATTCACCGGAATCGGATTGCCGGAAATCGGGGACAGTATACCAATTTTCCGCGTGAGCCGGCCCCAATTCCTCCGCTGCGTCCCCGGGCGCGGGCGGGACGCCCGAGACCCGGGGCCGCGTCGGCAGCGGTTGTGCGATCAGGTTGCCCAACGCCTTGGACGCGATCCCGGCTACGCCTGCTGCCGTGGGCGTTCCGGGAAGGCAGTTGAAATGTAAGAGTTCACCGCTCACGCCGGCACGGCTTGGCGATTTCAAGACCTCACCAATTCACGACCTTACGCCCAGCAATGTTCGCCGCACTTCCCCTCTCCCCGTCCTTCACGGGGAGAGGGCAGAGGACCGCACGCGAGTGCGGTCCGAGGGTGAGGGGCGGCCGCTTGCTCGAATCCAATGCCAACAGGCACCAAGACCGATGTTGCGAACACGGAGCAAGCAGCCGCCCCTCACCCTGACCCTCTCCCCGTACGCGCGAAAAGCGCTACGGGGAGAGGGAAAAGTGCCATGCGCCGCCTCGACCACCACTCACCACTCACGACCTCCGACTTCCCTCCCACTTGCTTCACGCCCCACCGACTTATCCACGGCCTCCCGCACCCATGCGATACTGCCCATGTTCCGCTTCACTAAAGGGCGCGCTTCGAAGGCGTTCAAAAGTGCGGAGGCGGAATGGACGGTCCGGAGGGTGTTGCGGTCACGCGCCGCGCCCTGCCGGAGGGTTCCGTGCACCCCACAAGTGTGCGAGTAAAGGGGAAGCCCACACCAGCTCGCTGAAGCACGGGGGGACCCTAAAATCCGTTCGAGCAATGGGGTGGCCCTGGGCCACTTGAATTCAATACTGCGGAAGACCGCCGTGGACCACGGCCACCCCGCTCTCCCTTCGATCGAGGGGAAAAAGAAAAAATCAGCACCAATGCACTCACGAGACCGCCACTGATGCTGTATCTACACCATAATTCATCGACACTGCACCGCTGTAATCCTCGGCAGATCGGACAGGGGAAGCCGGTATGCCGCCGCCGAACGCGACCAGATCGTGAACCAAGCGAAGGCCCGGGAACGCAAGCCCAAAGGGCTGAGGTCGGTGACGTAGAAGGTCGCTTCCAACCACAGGTGTCATCCCGGGGCTTGTCCCCGGGACCCATCATGCCGCTAAACCGGACGAGCGAGATTGCCGTGCCATGGGTCCCGGCAATAAATGCCGGGATGACACCTGTGGGCCGGCTCATGGACAGCTCAAACCAATTTCCGATATTGATCGGCATTGCCGCAATCGCCGCAATAAAGCCGGGAATCGGATAACTGTGGAGACGGGCTTGGCCGCGTTGGTGCGGCCTGCATCTGTGCGTCAAGCGGGGACTGGCATGACGAGGCTGCGGCAAGCGCTGCTGATTGCATTTCTGGCGTGCGGGTTGCTCGCCGCGCCGGCGCGGGCACAATCGACCTTCGCTGCTTTCCTCGACGGCCTTTGGCCGGAAGCGAAGGCGCTGGGCGTCTCACGCGCCACGTTCGATGCCGCTTTCAAGGGCGTAGAGCCGGATCTGGCGTTGCCCGATCTCATACTGCCGGGCCGTACCGAAACGTCGGTCAAGGGCCAGGCTGAGTTCACCCGGCCGCCGCAGGATTACCTCGACAAGAAGCTGCTCGGCAATCTCACCGCCCAGGCGCGCGGCTTTGCCAAGACTCATGCCGCAGCCCTCGATGCGGTTGAGAAGGAACTTGGCGTCGATCGCCGCATCGTGCTCGCCATCTGGGGCCGCGAGACCGCCTTCGGGTCGCACAAGCTGCCTCACTACGCGATCCGGGTGCTGGCGACGCAGGCCTTTACCGGCCGCCGCAAGGACATGTTCCGACAAGAGCTGCTGTACGGCCTCAAGATGCTGGAAGACCGCATCGTTACGATTCCAAACATGCGGGCGTCGTGGGCCGGCGCCATGGGCCTGACCCAGTTCATGCCGACCGAGTTCTACAAGTCGGCCTACGATCTCGATCACAACGGCAAAGCGGATCTGTTCAATTCGGTCCCGGACGCACTGGGCTCGGCTGCGAAGCAACTGAAGGACAAGGGCTGGCTGACGGGCGTGCCGTGGGGGTTTGAGGTGCGGCTGCCGAAGACACTCGACTGCGGCTACGACGGACCCGCCAACGAACGGCCGATCAGAGAATGGCTGAAAGCTGGAGCCGTCACGACTTCGGGCAAGCCCATTCCAGAAGCCTTGCATGCCAGGAATGCCTACCTGATGTCGCCGGGCGGCGCTTACGGCCCGTCGTTCCTGGTCACCGACAACTTCAAGGTCCTACGCGCTTACAACACGAGTGACCTCTACGCGGTGTTCGTCGGTCACTTGAGCGACCGCATCGGCGGCGTCGCCGACTTCGACACCGCCTGGAAGCCAATCGTGCAGTTGCCGAATCGTGACGTCGAGGAGATCCAGCGGCAGCTGAAGGCGCGGGGTAGCGCCGATCGACAAGCTCGACGGCAAGATCGGTTCAAACACCCGCTGGCTGATCGGCACCTACCAGCGCAAGGCCGGCATCGCCGTTGACTGCTGGCCAACGGCTGGGCTGCTCGCCCACTTGCGCAGCGTCCCGGCGAGGTAGTGGCCATGGCGGCATCGACCAGACGCTCGGTCTCGCTGCTCGGTGCCAGTTTGGGTGCCAGTATGATTGCGGCAATCGCCGGCGCTTGGATCGTGCTGACGATGTGGCCGACGCCGCCCTCCATGCCACCGACACTGTCGCCGGTCGCCGCGACGCCGACCGCGCCGCAGCTTTCGCCACAGCAGTTTGCGGCGTTCATCGAATTCCTGCGTGTCGATGCTGCAACCCAGGGCATCGCCCCGGCGACCTTCGATGCCGCTTTCGCCGGCATGGCGGCGGACGGGCAAGTTCTGGAACTGGCGTCAACGCAGCCCGAATACGTCAAGACGGCGGGTGAATACCTGACGCTGCTGGTGTCGGAGGCGCGGCTCGAAACCGGGCGACAGAAATTGCAGGAGGTGGGGGCGACGCTCGCGGCCGTCGAGGCGACCTACGGTGTCGACCGCCACGTGGTGCTGGCGATCTGGGGCATCGAGAGCAATTTCGGCGCCGGCATGGGCGTGCGCAGCGTCCTGCGCTCGCTGGCGACGCTCGCCGCATTCGACAGCCGCCGGCCCGAGTTCTGGCGCAACGAACTGTTGGCGGCGCTGCGCATGTTACAATCGGGCGAGGCCAAGTCGGCCGATCTCGCCGGTTCCTGGGCGGGCGCCATGGGGCACACGCAGTTCATGCCAACCACCTACATCAAGCATGCGGTGGATTTCGACCGCGACGGCCGGCGCGATATCTGGGGCAGTGTTGCCGACGCGCTCGGTTCGACTGGAAATTATCTCAAGGCGTGGGGCTGGAGCAGCAGTTCCCCCTGGGGCTTCGAGGTGCGACTACCTGACGGCTTCGACTACGGTTTGTCGAACCCAGGCGTGATGAATACATGGGGCCAATGGCAGGCACTCGGCGTGGCGATCGCACGGCCGGGATCGGTAGCCCCCAGCGGCACGCTCGCCGCCCTTCAACTGCTGTTGCCGGCCGGCGCCAAGGGACCCGCGTTCGTGGTCGGCGATAACTTCCGCGCCATTCTCAAATACAACAATTCGATTGCCTACGCGCTGGCCGTCGGGCATCTGGCCGACCGGCTGGCCGGACGGTCCACCGCTCGTGACGCCCTGGCCGCCGGGCGACCGCTCGCTCGGCAAGGCCGAGCGCGACGAAGTGCAGCGGCGCTTGACGACACTCGGTTTCGACACCGGCGGGGTCGACGGCGTGATCGGCAACGGCACCAAGGCCGCGATCCGCCTGTTCCAGAAAACGCGCGGCCTGCCGCAGGACGGTCACGCCGATATTGCACTCATCGACCGGTTGCGGCAGGAGGGGGGATGATGAAACGCTTTATTCACCTTTGCCGCGCCCTTTGCGTCGCCCTGGGCCTGACGGTCGGCCTCGGCCTGCTGGACGTGACCCTTGTCCGCGCCCAGGAGGTCCCGAGTGGTGCGAGCTTCATCACGCCGTTTCCCGAAGGCGATATCTACAAGCTGCAAGTGGTCGGCGATGGACTGGCCGAAGGCGCGTTGTCAGGTCTCGTCGAGGCGTTCGGCTCGGACAGCCGATTGCAGATCAACCGCAAGCATCGCCATTTCGCCGGTCTGGCGCGCGCCGAAGCCGACGACGAGATCAGGGCTCTCGACGACGGCCTCACTCGCGAAAAAGCGCACATCACCGTGGTCATGCTCGGCCGCGACGACCGGGTGCAAATTCGCCTCCCCGGCAATCAACGGCTGGCGGTCGGCGGCGAGCAGTGGCGCGAGGAATATGGCCGGCGCGCCGACCGGCTGATGAAGGTGCTCAAGCGGCGCGGCGGCTCGATCTACTGGATCGGCCTGCCGGTGATACAGCGGGCCGAGTCGAACGAGGCCATCCAGTTGATCAATGATCTGGTGCGCGATCGGGCCAATCTGAATGCGATCAAGTTCATTGACGCGTTTGCCGGCTTTGCCGACGAGAACGGCAGTTTCGTGGCGCTGGGACCGGACGTCGCGGGACTGGTTCGGCGGCTGCGCGAATCGGACGGCGTCAGCTTCACCGCCGCCGGCAACCGCAAGCTCGCCCACTTCGTCGAACGCGAAATTCGCCGCGACCTGACCCAGGCCAAAGCCGATAGGTCGATCCCGCTGGCCGGCGCCGAACCCGAACAGCGCAAGATCAATCCCGTAAAGGTGGAGGTGGCGGCCGCACCGGTTGTCGCCGCCGCAACGCCGAGGGCTGGCGAAACCAAGTCGGCCTGGTCGACCACGACTAATTCCGCGCCGCAGCCGCTGGCGGTCACCGCCAGTTCTTCGGCCGAGCAGAAGGCCGACAACAGCCGCGTCGTGCTGCGTACCATGACGCCCGCCGGCCGCGAGGAAACGACCAATATCGATATTCTGCGACCGGCAATTCCTGCCTCGGTGATCGAGTTGATCGGGCGCAACGCATCGCCGGAACGTGCGACCCAGGTTGGCGACACGTTGCAGGAAATCCTGCCCGGCGGCCTGCTGCTGTTGAGTTCGGTCAGCCCGTCCGGCGATGGCACCGCCGCCGGTCGCCGGGCCAAAATGTCGCCGACCCAGACCCCATTTTTCCGCGTCATGGTGAAGGGCGAGCAATTGCCACCGAAGCCCGGCCGCGCCGATGATTTCCGCTGGCCGCGCCCGGATCAGATGGTGGAGGCGCCCGTGGTCCAGCCGGCTGCGGCACCGGCCGTCGCGGTACCGTTGCAACCGCAGCCGAAGGCGGCCACGCCGCGCCAGCCCGCTCCCGGCAGGGTGCCTGATCCAAGGTCGGCGCCTCAACGTCCCTGAGGACGGATCGTTGATCCACAGGTTCATCGCCCCGCCACCAATCCGCCCCAAGCCAAACCCAACTCCGACAGATTGCTTGTCTACCCCGGATGCCGGGGCGGGCTGCGCGCGAGCCATGACTGCCTTTAGTAGACGTGGCTTATCGTAGCGGACCAGTTGATCCCATGCCGGCGATCCTTGATGCGTTCTCCAGTGGCCGCGGCCGTCGCGAAGACGAGCATGGCGACAGCCATGATTTCCGCCATTCCGAAAAGCCCAAGCGCGACCCCAAGAAGTTCTTCCTGGTGCTCGGCCTCGGCATTCTGTCGTGGGTCGCGACCTACGTCGGCATGCTCGAACTGATCGAGGCCAACATGGGCGACCTGCCGCTGATCCACAAAGTGATCATCGGCTTCTCGGTCGCCATGCTGATGACCATGATCGTCTGGCTGCTCGACCAGATCTTCGCACCGGTCGGCTTCGTCGCGCGGTTGCTGTATGTCGCTGGCTACGTGTTCCTGTCGGTGATCTCGATCGGCTTCGGTTTCGGCTTCTACTGGAAGGTGCTGGAGAGCCGGTCGGAAGCGTCGCGCTCGGCCGAGAGCGCGGTGACCCAGGTGCAGGGCTCGCTCAACACCGCCGCGACCCGGCTCGAACAGCTCAACGGCACGCTGATGAGCCTGACCGCGATTTCGACCCAGAAGGCCGAGCAGGAGCGCGCCAACGGTACATCGTGCCCGAACTCGAAGCCCGGCGAAGGTCCGCGCCGCAAAATGCGCGAGGACGATGCCGCCCGCTTCTCGTTCGCCTCCGACTTCGTCAAGGGCCGCGTCACGGCGGTGAAATCCGAGATGGCAGCCCTCGACGTCGACCTGATGAAGATCGTCAAGGACGACAAGTCGACATTCGATGCCAAGAGCGGCACCCGCAACGATTTCATGCGCGCGCTTGGCCGCAAGCTTGACATGACGGTAACGGGCTTCAACGCGTTTCGTACCGACCCGCAGTTGAAGCAGATCCGCTCCGACCTCGCCGAGCGCGCCGACAAGACCACGATCGCCGACGGCAAGGGCGGCTCGATTTCATGCCCCGATCCGCAGCTACAGGGTGCTCTGAAAGGCGTCGTACGCGCCATTGACCAGTTGCCCGAATTGCAGAAGCCGACCATCACCGCTGTTGAGGGTTCGGAAGCGACCATCGAGGCGTTCCGCCGCCTGACCACAAGCTTCTATGGCTTGCTGTCGTTCAAGATGCCGCCGTCGGCCGACGAACTGCGCGCATTGCAGCAGAAGGCGGTGCAATCGGTCGAGACGCCGTCGCCGTCCGTCATGAAGTCCTACAGCGGCGAGCAGGCCGGCCTGTCGAAGCGTGACTATGTGCCGCTCGCCATCGCGATCTTCGTCGATATCTGTCTGCTGCTGGTCTCGATGGGCCGGCCGATGAACCGGTTGCAGGGGTTGGTGCCGAAGATGGTCGCCGCCGAGCGCGGGCCCGTCTACCAGATCCTGTCGCGCTTCACCGATATCCATTCCGACGTCGAGATGCGCCAGAAGTTCGAGATCTTCCGGCACGTCGTGTTCGATTACGGCGGTGACTACTATGTCGCCGTTCCGCTCGACGCGCCGTGGAATCGCAATCCGCGCGAACAGCAGGATTTGCTCGCCGAAGCCCACCTGCTGTCGAACCTGTTCTCAAGCTTCGAGAAGGAGAAGATCTTCAAGCGGGTGTATTCGCCGTTCTTGAAGACCGCGAGCATTCAGAAGAAGCTTGGCCGCCAGGGCTCGAAGTTTTCGTCCTGCAAGGCGTTCCGGATCTATCGTTTTGCCGATGGCGCCTGGTCGGAAATCATCCTGGGTGCGGTGATGGGTGCTGCCAAGCGGGTCGAAGCCGAAAAGAAGAAGCGGCGGACCGAGCGTGAGGCCATGGGGCCGTCCGCGCCCGAACTGCCGGGCGCAATTGCCGGCGCCTTCCGCGACCTCGGCCAGCAGTTGCGGCCGCCGGCGCCGATGATGCCGCAACCGCCGCATCCAAGCTTTGCGCCGCCGCGGCCTCAAGCGTGGACACCGCACCCGATGGCGACGGGCCACGCGCCGCAGTTTGCTGCCGCCCCGCCCCAACCACAGCAGCCTTATGGTGCGCCGCGCGGACCGGTCGCGGCTTTCCGCCCGGCGCCGATGCCGGTTTCGCCGCCGATACCGGCCAACGATACCGCCGCCGCTTTCGGTCCCTATGCGCGCTATCAGCCGCCGGTGGGCGAAATGCCGCAGCCGTCGCCGCGCGAGGCAAGCATTGCGCAATGGTCGGATGAACTCGCCCGTCGCGAGGCCGAGGTCTCGGTCCGCGCCGTCGAACCGCCATCCCAGCCGCAGTCGCCGCTGCCCGAGAACGTCGTTGCTATGCCGGTGCGGACGTTGTCTCCGGAGCCGCGCGGCGTCGACGTTGAAATGACCCGCGAGACCATCCGCTACACCTTGCCGGCAGGATCCTCCGATCCCGTTACGTTTTCGGTGCCGACGACCGCCGCCGTGTTGCCGGCAGCGCTCGCCCGACTTGCGATGGCTGGCCGGTTCGTCGAGCACAAGCCGTCCTTGCTAACGGCCGAGTCGGTCACGCAGGACGATGTCATCGAGATTGGTGCCGAAAAAGACTTCGACGCCACCGGCATGGCCACACGGCTGGTCGTACGGGAACCGGCTGACTGACACTCGATGCCGAAATCGAACGCTGCTAAATTCAAAATTAACCGGCCTCGACCACTATCGGATCTGCGCACAACCGACCAGTTCGCATCTCTGCCTGTGATGTTCGCGTAAGGAACTAAAACTGGTCTCGGCCGGCTCTCGTAGCCCGCCGGTTCCTACCCCTTCGAGGAACGAGATATGACGTTGAATGCGAAGCCACGGATGGACGTCGTCAAACGCGAAGACAAGGAAGAAAAACTCAAGGCCTTCATATCGAGTTACCTAACGGCCAGCGGTTCGCGGCATTCGGACCAGCCCTGGCTGCTGATCGCCCGTTCGGCCGAGAGCCCCGTAGTTCTGGCCCTTACTGCGCTTGCGCCCGCGATCAAGTCTGCCGGCTTCGAGATCAAGGTTCTGTTGACCAGCGTCGCGCCGAACGTGCCCGACAGCACCGCCCATATCGCCATCGGATTTGCCTGCGAACTGCGAGTTGCCCGTGACATTCGCCTGCTCGACGCCCATGAGCAGTTGCGTATCGACGACACCACCTCATGGGTCGGCGATTGCATGCGTCGCGAGCCAGCCAAGCGCGATGCCTACGAATGCCACGCAAGCGGTTGCAGCCGGACCGCCGACTGGAGCGCCAAGGCGTTCGCTCGCCTATGGGAGAAATCCGAGCCGGTGATGGTGGTCGAAGACGCACCTGCAGCGGTTGTCGCGGCGATCGATCCCCAGATGGATGCCTGCGTAGCGCAAGCCACCCAGCTTCCTTCGACAGTTGTTGCCAGCACGCGGCATTGACCTCACCCGGGTGGCTGTACTCCCCCAGTCCGGCCACCCGGCTTTTCTGCTTCGCGCCGATGCACCAGCCGGCCGCCGGCGTAGGTTGCGGCGATGGCGCGATCGTCGCCCAGGATCATCTGCACGAACAGCGCCTCCGAAATCGACGTCGCCCGCGCCATGCGCTGGGCGATCAACGGCGTTGAATTGAGATCGATGACGGCGATGTCGGCATCATAGCCAACGGCCAGATTGCCGATCCGGTCCGCCATCCGCAGCACCCGCGCCGAGCCTTGCGTCGCCAGCCAGAAGGCGCGGGCGGGGTGCAGACTGTTGCCGCGAAGCTGGGCGATCTCGTAGGCCGCACGCATGGTCGCCAGCATCGAGAACGACGATCCGCCGCCAACATCGGTGCCGAGGCCGACCGGTATCGGCAGCGCGCATTGCCGCAAGCCGGCGAGATCGAACAATCCGGAGCCGATGAACAAATTCGAGGTCGGGCAGTGCGAGATGCCGGAACCGGTCTCGCGCAGGCGAGTGATTTCGCGTGGGCCCAAGTGGATGGCGTGGCCGAAGTTGGCGCCGGGGCCGATCAGGCCAACCCGCTCGTAGGTGTCGAGATAATCGCGTGCGGTCGGGAACAGTTCGGCGACGGTTTTGATCTCGTGCTTGTTCTCCGAAATGTGCGTTTGCATCAGGGTGGTCGGATGGGCCTTCCACAATGCGCCCATCGCTTCCATCTGCGCGTCCGACGACGTGACGGAGAAGCGCGGCGTCACGACATAGGTGCAGCGGTCACGGCCATGCCAGCGGGCGATCAGCGCGGTGCTCTCGTCATAGGCGCGCTGCGGTGTATCGGTCAGCCCCGGCGGCGCGTTGCGATCCATCATCGATTTGCCCGCCGCCATGCGCAGGCCGCGCTGTGTCGACGCGGCGAACAGTGCATCGACCGACTGCGGGTGCACGGTGCAGTAGACCGAAGCCGTGGTGGTTCCGTTGCGCAATATCTCGTCGAGGAAGATTTCAGCGACGCCGCTAGCGTAGGCCGGATCGGCGAATTTCAGTTCTTCGGGAAAGGTGTATTTTTGCAGCCACTCCATGAGCTGCGCGCCGTAGGAGGCGATGATGCCGGTCTGTGGATAGTGGACGTGGGCATCGACGAACCCCGCCATGATCAGATGACCCGGATAGGCCTCGACCTCCATGCCGGGATACCGCGCGAGGATTTCGTGCGCCGGTCCGGTCGCTTCGATGATGCCGTCACAGACGACCACGGCGCCGTCACTGTCGAAGGCAATCGCATCCTGTGGCGCAACCTGGAATGGGTCGGCCTTGAACGCCAGCGTCTGGCCGCGAAGGGCGAATTTTTGGTTCATGCGGGCGCGAAGAATGGTTTGCCGAGAGAGGCCGGCGCGTTGAGCTTGAGCCGCATCTTGTCGGCTGAGATGATCACCAGCACAATTATGGTCGCGAGGTAGGGGAACATGGCGAGGATCTGCGGGTCGAGCGCCAAGCCGAAACCCTGGCTGTGCAACTGCAGCACCGAGATGCCGCCGAACAGATAGGCACCGGCCAGCACCCGACCCGGTCGCCACGCCGCGAACACCACCAGGGCGAGTGCGATCCAGCCGCGACCGGCGGTCATTTTTTCGACCCAGATCGGCGTCTGCACCAGCGACAGATATGCCCCACCCAAGCCCGCGCAGGCGCCACCGAACATCAACGCCAGATAGCGATAGCCAATCACTGAATAGCCGATCGCATGCGCCGCGTCGTGGTTCTCGCCGATCGCACGCAGCACCAGACCGGCCCGCGTGGACGCCAGCACGTAAGCGGTACCAAGCACCAGCGCGATCGACAGATAGAACATGCCATCGCGCGCGAACAGCAGCCGGCCGACTACCGGCAGGTCCGACAGCAGCGGCACGGCAAGGCGCGGAAAGGTCGGCACCGTCATGCCCGAATAGGCCTGTCCGATCAGCGCCGACAGACCGAGCCCGAACATTGTCAAGGCGAGCCCGGTTGCGACTTGATTTGACATCAGGTTGAGCGTTAGCAACCCGAACAGGGCGGCCATTGCCGCGCCAGCGATGATCGCCGCCACGACCCCGGCTGTGGCGCTGCCGGTTGCGATGCTGGCCGCGAATGCCGCTACCGCGCCCATGATCATCATGCCCTCGACGCCAAGGTTCAATACGCCGGCCTTCTCGACCACCAGTTCGCCGATGGCCGCGAACACCAGCGGCGTCGCCGCCGCGATCACGCCGATCAGGATATCGGTGAACAGATCCATCGCGAGCCATCCTATTCGGCGGGGTTCAGTTTGGCGGCCGTGGCGGCGACGCGCCAGACGGGGCGGAAGCGGACCAGCACATCGCTCGCCAGCAGGAAGAACAGCAGCAAGCCCTGGAAGATCGAAATCGTCGCGCTGGGCAGGCGCATGGCGATCTGCGCCATCTCGCCGCCGATGTAGGTCAGCCCGATCAGCAGCCCCGCGAACAGGATTCCGATCGGGTGCAGCCGGCCGAGGAAGGCGACGATGATCGCGGTAAAGCCGTAGCCAACCGGCAGCGATGGCACCAATTGGCCGACGGGACCGGCCGCCTCGATAAGCCCGGCGAGCCCCGCCAGTCCGCCCGACAACAGGAAGCAGCCCCAGACGATGCGGTTCTCCGAAAAGCCGGCGAAGCGGGCGGCTCGTGGCGCCATCCCCAGCACCTTCACCTGGTAGCCTGCGAGGTGCCGCGACAGCAGCAACTGAATGGCCGCGACCGCGAGCAGGGCGGCCAGGGCGCCGAAGTGCGCGCGGGTGCCGGGTATCAGGTTCGGGATCAATCCGGCGGCCTGGAACAGGCGACTTTCAGGAAAATTCGCGCCTTCGGGATCGCGCAGGATGCCATGCACCAACAAACTCAGCAGTAGCACCGCGACGTAACTCAACATCAAGCTGACCAGGATCTCGTTGGCATTGAAGCGGGTGCGCAGCAGGGCCGGGATCGCGGCCCACGCCATGCCGCCCAGAATGCCGCCCAGCATCATCAGCGGCAGAAGCCAGAACCCGCCCGCCGGATAGGCTGCGAGCGCCACCGCGCCACCTGTCAGTGCGCCGATGGTGAACTGACCTTCGGCGCCGATGTTCCATACGCCGGCCCTGAAGCCGACGGCGAGCCCGGTTGCGATCAGTACCAGTGGCGTTGCCTTCACCGTCAATTCGGCGAGGCCGTTGAGGCTCGTCAGCGGTTTGACGAAGATCAGGAACATTGCCTGCAGCGGATCGCGACCCATTGCGGCGAACAGCAGGAAGCCGGCGGCGAGCGTCAGCACGACTGCGATGAATGGCGTCGCGTAGACCATGGCCTTCGACGGCTCGCGGCGGGGCTCCAGCCTAAGCATTAACGGCATCCTTCTTGATCAGTATCGGCATGCCGCCCATCGCGCGGCCGATACCTTCGATCGTCGCCGCTGCGATCGGCACCGGCGCTGATAGCTGGCCGTGGGCGATGACGGCGATGCGGGTCGAAAGCGCGAACAACTCGTCAAGGTCCTGCGAGATGACGACAATAGCGCAACCCTTGGCGGCCAAGTCGAGCAGGGCGCGGTGGATGGCGGCGGTCGCGCCGGCATCGACGCCCCAGGTCGGTTGCGCGACGACGAGGACGGCGGGCGCATGCAGGATCTCTCGACCGACCACGAATTTCTGCAGGTTGCCGCCAGAAAGGCTGCGAGCGGTATGCTCGACGCCGGCGGTGCGTACGTCGAAAGCGGCGACGATCTCCTCGGCGAACCGGCGCGCGGCAGAGCGATCAATCAGGCCGCGCGACACAAGGCCTGCGGCGCTGGCTGCCACCAGCAGTGTATTGTCGATCAGCGACATATCCGGAACCGCGCCGTGGCCGAGCCGCTCCTCCGGCACGAACGCCATGCCGTGGCGGCGGCGTTCGGTCGGGCCGAGATGGCCGACCGCCCTGCCGTCGACGGTGATCGCCTCTGGCGTTGTAGCCCGGCGCTCGCCGATCAGCGCCTCCATCAGTTCGGTCTGGCCGTTGCCGGCGACGCCGGCAATGCCGAGGATCTCGCCGCCGCCGACATCGAAGCTGATGTCGTCGAGATCGACGCCGAAGTGCTCTTCGCTGACCAGCGACAGCGCATCGACCTCAAGGCGAACGGCGCCGGGCGTCATCGGCCGGGCGCAACGGCTGACTGCATCGTTGTTCCGATCATCATTTCCGCGAGGCCGCGCGCACTCTCCTTGCGCGGATCGCAGGCGGCAACGACGCGACCGCCGCGCAACACGGTGGCGCGCGAGCAAAGGCTGCGGATCTCTTCCAGCTTGTGCGAGATATATAGGATCGAGCAGCCCTCGAATGAAAGCCGGCGCAAGACTGAAAACAGCATGTCGACTTCCTGCGGCGTCAGTACCGAGGTCGGTTCGTCCATGATGAGAAGGCGCGGCGACTGCAGCAGGCAACGGACGATCTCGACGCGCTGGCGCTCGCCGACCGACAGCGTGCCGACGAGGCGGGCGGGTTCGAGCTTGAGGCCGTAGGAAGCCGACACCTTGACGATGCGCTCGGACAGTTCGCGGCCGGCTTCCTTGGCGGGCAGGCCGAGCGCGATGTTCTCGGCGACTGTCAAGGCTTCGAACAGCGAGAAATGCTGGAACACGATGCCAATGCCGCGCGCTCGGGCAGCGGCGGGACTGGTCGGCGCGTAGGCAGTGCCGTCGAACAGCATGCTGCCCTCGTCGGGCTGCAGGATGCCGTAGACCATCTTGACCAGCGTCGACTTGCCGGCGCCGTTCTCGCCGAGTAGGGCGTGCACCTCGCCGCGGCCGATCTCGAACGATACGTCGGCATTGGCGATGACGCCGGGAAACCGTTTGGTCAATCCATCGAGGCGGAGCAGGGGGGCGGTCATTGGTTTTCACCTAGCCTCGGCTTTGACGCGCCCTACGGCGAACAGGATGCGTTCGGGCGTTGCGGGGCTGTCGAGATTGGGCGAGACGCGATTTTCGCCGACGCTGGCAATTGCATCGGCCAAAGCCGCGTGCACCGAAATCGCCAGCATCAATGGCGGTTCTCCCACCGCCTTCGATCGATAAATGGTTTCCTCGATGTTGCAGCCCTTGTCGTAGATCGCGATCCGCATGTCGGGTGGACGGTCGGAAGCGCAGGGGATCTTGTAGGTCGATGGCGCGTGGGTTTTGAGATGCCCGGCATCGTCCCAGACCAGCTCTTCCATCGTCAGCCAGCCGGCGCCCTGGATGAAGCCGCCTTCGATCTGGCCAAGGTCGATGGCCGGGTTCAGCGAGCGGCCGCAGTCGTGCAGGATATCGACCCGCAAAGTTCGGTTCTCGCCGGTCAGGGTGTCGATTGCGACCTCGGAAACGGCGGCGCCATAGGCGAAATAGTAGAATGGTCGGCCGGTCCGCGTGGCGTCGTCCCAATGCAACTTCGGCGTGGCGTAGAAGCCGGTGGCCGACAACGAGACGCGGGCACGATAGGCCTCGGCGACGACATCGTCGAATGCAATTTCGGTTGTGCCGACGCGCACGCGGTTGGGCCGGAATTCAATTTCGGTCGAAGCCACGCCGTAGGCCCGCATCAGATAGTTGCTCAGTCTGGTCTTGATTTTAGCCGTCGCGTCGCGCGCCGCCATGCCATTCAAGTCGGAGCCCGACGAGGCGGCAGTCGCCGATGTATTCGGCACCTTGCCCGTGTGCGTGGCGGTGATCTTGATGCGGGCGAGATCGACCTGGAATTCCTGCGCCACGACCTGCGCCACCTTCACGAACAGCCCTTGACCCATCTCGGTGCCGCCGTGATTGAGCCCAATCGAACCGTCGGCATAGACGTGAACCAGCGCGCCGGCCTGGTTCAGCATGGTGTTGTTGAATGAGATGCCGAACTTCACCGGCGTCATGGCGATGCCGCGCTTGAGGATCGGGCTCGTCTTGTTCCAGACGGCGATGGCGGCCCTGCGCTTCTGATAATCGGAAGAGCGTTCGAGGTCGTCGAACAGATCCTGGATGATACAGTCCTCGACCGTCATGCCGTAGGGCGTAAGGCGATGTTCGATAGCGTCCTTGGGCGGATAGAAATTGGCGCGGCGCACGGCAACAGGATCGAGCCCCAAGTACCGCGCGATGTCGTCGATCACGCGTTCGATGCCGATCATGCCCTGTGGTCCGCCGAAGCCACGGAAGGCGGTGTTCGACGCGGTGTTGGTTTTCAGCAGGTGAGAGGTTACACGCAGCGCCGGCAGATAGTACGCGTTGTCGGCGTGGCACAGCGCGCGATCGGCGATGGCGCCGGACAAGTCGAACGACATGCCGCAGCGCATGGCGTGCTCGAAGGTGACGCCGAGAATGCGGCCGGTGTCGTCGAACCCGGCGGCATAGTCGATGCGAAAGTCGTGGCGCTTGCCGGTGATGCGAAAGTCGTCATCGCGGTCGTAGCGAAGCATCACCGCACGGTCGGTCTTGCTGCGCGACGAGTGCCGCGACGATGGCCGGCAAGTTGCCTTGCGTTTCCTTGCCGCCGAACGCGCCGCCCATGCGGCGGACTTCGACTGTGACGGCGTGAAACGGTACACCGAGCGCGCAGGCGGCCTTGTGCTGGACTTCGGTCGGATGCTGCGTCGACGAATGGATCGTGATCTCATCGCCCTCGCCTGGGATCGCGACCGCCACTTGGGCTTCGAGATAGAAATGCTCTTGGGCGCCGATCTCGATGCTTCCTGAAACACGATGCGGCGCGGTGCTGATTGCGGCATCGGGATCGCCGTGGGTCAGGGTTCGCGGCGGTTCGAGATAGGACTTGGCGGCGAGCGCTTGGTCGATGGTGATGATCGGCGGCAACACTTCGTATTCGATGGCAGCCAACATTGCCGCGGCGCGTGCCTCCTCGACTGTCGAAGCCGCCACCGCGAACATCGATTGCCCGGCATACTGCAGGAGCGTGTCGGCGAAGATCGGATCGTCGCCGCGCACCGGGCTGCAATCGTTGTCGCCGGGAATGTCGGCGGCGGTCAGCACCGCGACCACGCCCGACGCGATGCGTACAGCATCGAGGTTCACGGATCTTGATGCGGGCGTGCGCGTGCGGGCTCGTGGCAATGAAGACCTGCAACGCATTCGCCGGCAGCTTGATATCGCCGGTATAGACCGCCTCGCCGGTGACGTGGCGCTCGCCGCTGTCGTGCCGGCGCGCCTCGTGCACGCCACCGTCGATGCGGGCATTGGGCAGCGTTGCTAGTGTCTGTCGTCTCATGCCGACAACTCGGCAAGGCGGATGGGCGAGGTGTCACTTTCCAGGTAGCAGCGGCGGAGAAGGTTTTGCGCTACCGTCAGCCGATAGTCGGCCGACGCCCGCATGTCGCTGATCGGTTGATAGTCGACGGCGAATGCCGGCAGTGCCCGCTCGATCGCGGCGAGCGACCACGGCTCGCCGATCAATGCCGCTTCGACGTGGGCCGCCCGCTTCGGGATCGCCGCCATGCCGCCGTAAGCGATGCGGGCACGCGTCACAGCGCCATTCTCGATGCCGATATTGAACGCGCCGCAGACCGCCGAAATATCCTGATCACGCCGCTTCGAGATCTTGTAGCACTGGAAGTTGCGCGGCTTCGCGGCGAGCGGGATCTCGATCGCCTCGATGAATTCACCCGTACGTCGGTCCTGCTTGCCATAGGCGATGAAGAAGTCCTCAAGCGGCATACGGCGCTGCCCGTTGACGCCGCGCAACACCAGCGTCGAGTCGAGTGCGATCAGTGCGGGGGCCATGTCGCCGATCGGCGAGCCGTTGGCGATGTTGCCGCCGATGGTGCCGGAATTGCGCACCTGGGTCGAGCCGATGCGGCGGATCAGATCGCGAAGTGCCGGGTAGTGATCGTACAGGAGGTCTGGCAGGTCGGCATAGGTGACCGCGGCGCCGATCGACAGCACGTCGGCTGACCGGCTGATCGCCCGCAGCTCAGCGATCCGGTCAATGTGCACGACGGTTCGCAGTTCTCGATGCTGCTTCGTCACCCACAGGCCGACGTCGGTCGCACCGGCGACGATCGTCGCGTTCGGCTGGTAGTTGAGGACTTGCACCAATTCGGCAATGGAGACCGGCGAGAACAACTTCCGGCCACTGCCGGCTATCGCGACCGTATCGATTTCGACCGCGCGTAGCGCCTTAGCCTCGGCTTCGCGCCGCGCGATATCCCAATTGGCGACAGGCACCTTCATCATTTGCCTGGCGGCTTCGATGATCGGGCCGTAGCCGGTGCAGCGGCACAGGTTGCCGGCGAGCAGGTCGTTGATGTCGTCGAGATGTTCACTGCGAAACCCCATTGCGTGCGCGACGTACATCGACATCACGAAGCCCGGCGTGCAGAAGCCGCATTGCGAGCCGTGGTTGTCGACCATTGCGCGCTGCACCGGATGCAACGCGCCGGCCGGTCCACTGATCGCCTCGACGGTGGTGACGGACTTGCCCTGCAACTGACCCACCAACAGGATGCACGAGTTGACCGCGCGCAGCCGCAGTTTGCCGTCTTCAATGGCGCCGAGCGCCACCGTGCAGGCGCCACAATCGCCCTCGGCGCAGCCTTCCTTGGTGCCGGTGAGCCCACTGTCTCGGATCAGCTGGTAAAGCGTCGTGGTCGGTGCGACGTCGGCCGGACGCTGCACCTTGCCGTTCAGCAGGAATGTGATTTGGCCGCTCATGATGACGGAAGCGTCCGACGTCGGGGGAAGCCCGGTCAAGCGCAAAATTTCGCCGCCGGCTGCAGCACGCTACAGCCGCCAACCGGAATGGATCGCGGCGACACCGCCGGTCAGGTTGCGGAAGCTTACACGCTCGAAGCCGGCGTCGCGGATCATGGCCGCGAACGCAGCTTGCGTCGGGAACTTGCGGATGCTCTCGACTAGATACTGGTAGGGCTCGGCGGCGCCCGCAGCCCACTTGCCCAGCTGCGGAATGACGTTGAACGAATGGAAGTCATAGAGGTTGTCGAGCAGCGGCACGTCGACGTGGCTGAACTCCAGGCACAGGAACCGACCGCCGGGCTTCAGCACGCGATGCGCCTCACTGAGCGCCTTGTCGATGTGGGTGACATTGCGGATGCCGAAAGCGATCGTATAGGCGTCAAACGTCCGGTCGGCGAACGGTAGTTGCTCGGCGTTGCCCTGGACTATCGCCATGCGGTCGTCGAGGCCGGCGGCGGTCACCTTGCGTTGGCCGACCGCCAGCATCTCGGCGCTGATATCGCAGATCGTGGCCGTACAACCTGGTCCGCCGCGCGCCATGAACTTCAAGGCGACATCACCGGTGCCGCCGGCCACGTCCAGCAGCCGGAACGACGTCGCCCCCTGCGGCGGGTTCACCATGGTGATGAAGTCGGCCTTCCACAGCCGGTGCAGGCCACCCGACATCAGGTCGTTCATCAGGTCGTAGCGCTCGGCCACGCTGGTGAATACCTCGTTGACGAGGCCTTGACGCTCGCTTTCGGCGACGTCGCGAAAGCCGAATGAGGTTTGGGTGGACGAATTGCCCGGCGCATGCTGTGTCATGGCCGAATTCTACATCATCACGGCCCCGCGCGACCAAGAAATTTTGCGGCGGGTTAACTCGGGCCCAAGCTCGAACGTGAGTTCTGATTCGCAGTTGGTGCCCCACAATGGGTGTCAAACAGCACATATGGCCGGGACCCATTGTGCCAGAACCCATCTGCCGAGTTCACTGCCTGATTGGTCCCCGGGGCAAGCCACGGAATGACGGTATGGGGCGTCGAAATTGCGGCTCCAATGGATCAAGTGCGCGGAGAGTGAACAGCAATGCCCGAGCTACCTGAAGTCGAAACCGTGCGGCGTGGGCTGGAGCCGGCGATGGCGGGCAAGCGGATCGTGCGCGTTGAATTGCGCCGGCCGGACTTGCGGTTTCCGTTCCCGGATCGCTTCGCCGAGCGGATCGCCGGCGCGAACGTGATGAGCCTCGGCCGCCGCGCCAAGTACGTGCTGGTGCGGCTATCGACCGACGAGATCCTGATCATGCATCTCGGCATGAGCGGCCGGTTTTCGATCGCTGCGCCCAAAGGCGACGCACAGGTAATTGGCGAGTTCGAGCAGAATACCGGCAGCGGCACAACCCACGACCACGTCGTGTTCGAAATGTCGGACGGCACCATCATCACCTACAACGATCCGCGGCGGTTCGGCGCCATGGACCTGTGCGCCAGCGGTGACCTCGAAAGCCACAAGATGATCGCCGGGCTCGGTATCGAGCCGATGGGCAATGAGCTGTCGTCTGTCTACCTCGCCAGCCAAGCACAAGGCAAAAAGACCGACCTCAAGGCGTTCCTGCTCGATCAGCGCATCATTGCGGGGCTCGGCAACATCTACGTATGCGAGGTACTGTTCCGGTCCAATTTGGCACCGCACCGCAGCGCCTCGTGCCTCGCCCGAGTCAACGGCCGTCCGACCGAACGCGCCGAACGCCTAGTACCGGTGATCCGCAGCGTTCTCGGTGAAGCGATCGAGGCCGGTGGATCGACCCTGCGCGACCACCGCCAGACCGACGGTTCGCTCGGCTATTTCCAGCATCGGTTCCAGGTATACGGCCGCGAGGGCGAGGCGTGCCTGGCTCCCGGCTGTATCGGAATTGTCCAACGCATCGTGCAATCCGGCCGTTCGACGTTCCACTGCCGGCGCTGCCAGCGTTAAGCGCAACGCACGACGGGCAAAACGGAGCCGGCTGGATCGGGGGATCCAGCCGGCGAAAACTACTTCACGTGGGGTACGCATAGCAGACCGATACGCGAGACCAAATTCGCAACGCAACCAAGTACGCAACAGCAAACTTTACGCAGGCACACTTACGCACATCGACGCAACAACAACGGGACACATACGCAACAAATTACGCTACTCGCGCAGGACATACGGGGAACATTCCGGATGGTGACGCTTGTGATTTTCAGACTGCGCCTAGAATTTGCGGTTGGCAAATGCCGAAGGTCGCAAGACCATTGGAAAGCTGTGGAAAACTTTGCTAAATCATTGCCGAATTCGATCGAAGCATATTCCGCGAAAGCAATACGAACCGGATGATTTCGTATTGAACGGTTCAGCCCGCCACGAACCGGAATGCCGCCATGGCATTGACCGCTCCCTTCGGCAACCGGCCGGCCAGGAGTTCACGAGCCTGGGCTACCGTTTCCAGCGCCTGAAACTCGATCGCCGGCGGCGTCAGGCCGGCGGTATGAGGTGTCGCGATCACATCATCGCGGGCGGCGAGGAACGGTGACGGCATCTGGTCGGGGCCACGCCCGACATCCATCGCAGCACCGGCGATCCACTTTTCATCCAGAGCTTTGGTCAGCGCCGGCTCGTCGATCAGGTTGCCGCGCGACAAGTTGACGAGGAATGCGGTCGGCTTCATCCGGCGCAGCACGGCTGAATTGATCAGGTTCTCGGTTTCCTCGGTCGCGACCGCCAGAGGCAGCAGGAAGTCAGCGCCGGCCACCACTTCGTCGAACGTCGTCAGGCGAACGTAGGGAGCTGCGTCTTTCACGTAAGGATCATGCACCAGGACGGTCATGCCAAAAGCGTCGGCGATCTCAGCCACATGCCGGGCAATGGCGCCGTAGCCGATGAGGCCAATGGTGGCGCCGGACAACTGGATGCCCTTGCGCGGATCGGGCGGTCTGTGGCCGCGATAGTCGTTGACCGATCGAGTTATGCCGCGGGCGAGGTCGATCATCTGGCCAAACGCCATTTCGGCAACGGATGCGACGAAGCCCGGGCTCGCCTGCGTCACCAGGATGCCGGCCTTCGAGGCAGCCGCCACGTCGATAGTACGAATATCGACCGCGCAACGCAGAAACGCCACTGTGTCGGGAATGTTTTCGAACACGGGCGATGGGCCCGGCGTATTGCGATCGGTGACAATTAGCCGGCAGCCCTTGGCGAGGCGGCCGATGCCGTCGGCGTCGAGCGGCGTTGTGCCTTCATGGAACACCACTTCGCCTAGCGCCTGCAGACCCGCGACCGCGCGCTCGCCGTAGTAGTTGGCTCGCATGTCCGGCGTGTGGGTAAGCAGAATGCGCGGCCTAGTCATTTCAACTCGCCCCAAAGGTCGTATTCGTCGGCGTGCACGATCTTGGCCTGAACGAACTGGCCTGGCTCAAGCTTGGTCTCACCGTTGAGGAATACGCTGCCGTCGATCTCCGGTGCGTCCCACTTGGAGCGGCCGAGCGCGCCTTCGTCGTCAACTTCGTCGATAATGACATCGATGGTACGGCCGACTTTAGCGCCCAGTATTTCGCGGCTGATTTCCTGCTGCGCCGCCATGAAGCGGTGCCAACGCTCTTCCTTCACTTCCTCTGGGACGGCGCCATCGAGGGCATTGGCCTTGGCACCGTCGACAGGTTCGTACTTGAAGCAGCCAACGCGGTTGAGTCGGGCTTCACCCAGCCAGTCGAGCAGCATCTGGAAATCTTCCTCCGTCTCGCCGGGGAAGCCGACGATGAAGGTCGAGCGGATGGCGAGATCCGGGCACACCTGCCGCCACTTGGCGATGCGGGCGGCGGTCTTGCCCTGGTTGCCGGGCCGGCGCATCGCCTTCAGCACCTTGGGCGAAGCGTGCTGAAAGGGAATGTCGAGATAGGGGAGGATCTTGCCCTCGGCCATCAGCGGGATGACGTCGTCGACGTGCGGATAAGGATAGACGTAGTGCATCCGCACCCAGGCGCCCAAGCTCCCGAGAGCCTGCGACAGGTCGAGGAAGCGGGCAGCCAGTGGCTGGCCGTGCCACGGGCTCGTTGCATACTTGATGTCGAGTCCGTAGGCGCTGGTGTCCTGGCTGATCACCAACAGTTCCTTGACGCCGGCCTTCACCAGCTTCTCGGCTTCTGCCATGACGTGGCCGGCCGGACGGCTGACAAGCTTGCCGCGCAGATCGGGGATGATGCAGAACGAGCAGGCGTTGTTGCAGCCTTCGGAAATCTTCACGTAGGCGTAGTGTCGTGGCGTCAGGTGGTAGCCTTCCGGCGGCACCAAATCGACAAACGGATCATGCAGCGGCGGCACGGCGGCGTGCACCGCTTCCATCACCTGCTCGTATTGATGTGGACCGGTTACCGCGAGCACGCCAGGGTGCTCGGCGCGGATGCGAGCTTCCTCGACACCGAGGCAGCCGGTGACGATTACGCGGCCATTCGCCGAGATCGCTTCGCCGATGGCATTGAGGCTTTCCTCTTTGGCCGAATTCAAAAAGCCGCAGGTGTTGACCACCACCACGTCGGCGCCGTCGTAGTCGGCGGCGATCTGATAGCCCTCGGCGCGCAGTCGCGTGATGATGCGCTCGCTGTCGACCAGCGCCTTCGGGCAACCGAGCGAAACGAAGCCGACCTTTGGCACTTTCGACTTGGCCGTGCGGCGCACCTTCGGTGGGGCTTTCGGGATCGATTTGGATGTAGTTCTTGATGTCATGGGCTGCTGTTTACGCGATCATGGGGCTGGATGGCAAAGGTTCGGGCGACAGGCTAAATTTGCGATGCAACTCTAAGCTTGGCGGGCGAACGCCGCGACCGCGTCGGCGGCGGCTTCGAGATTGCCGCGACGCGTAAAACCCGAGGCGCCGCGGGGCCCCAGGTCGTGGTCGCCGTCGGCTGCCCAATGGACCCTGATCGACGCCGGCAGGGCCATTGTCTCGACCTCGGTGCGTGGGCCGAACGGATCGCGGTCGCCCTGCACAATCAGGGCGGGGCATTGCATGGCGAGAAGATGCGCGGTGCGCAGGTGCTCCGGCTTGGTTGGAGGATGAAATGGGTAGCCAAGGCAGATGAGGCCTGCGATCAATCCCTTGGTGTGCAACTCGTCCGCGATCAAGCTCGCGACCCGCCCGCCCATCGATTTGCCGCCGATGAACAGCCGCTGGCCCTTACGAATGCGCGCTCGCACAATATCGACCGCGCTCGCGTACTCTTGAACGAGCCGTTCGGCCTTGGGCGGTGGTTTCTTCTTGCCGCCGTCGCGGCGCGCCGCCATGTACTCGAATTCGAAGCGCGTCGTGGCGATGCCCCTAGCGGTCATCAACGTGACGAAGGCTTCGAGAAAGGCCGAATCCATCGGCGCGCCTGCGCCGTGGGCGAGCAGCAGTTGGCAGTCAGCGTCGGCCGGGCCGTCATCGAGCGTATGAAGCGTCGTCATCGACCATCCTGAAGGAATTTCATGCAGCTGTTCGGGACCATAGCAGAACCGGTTCTCAGACTAGCGGTATTCGCGCTGGCGTTCGTTGTCATGGCGCTACTTGAACTCGCCTTGCCGAAGCGCAAGCTCACCCAGCCCAAGATCCGGCGCTGGACCACCAATCTCGCGATCGTCGGTCTCGACAGCCTGCTGGTTCGCGCCATGGACCTGCTGCCGCGTCTCATCGGTGGGGTCGTGATGCCGCTGGCGGCGGTGGCGGTCGCGATCTGGGCGGAAGGGCGCGGGATTGGGCTGCTTAACTGGCTCGGCTGGCCGGTATGGCTCGAAATCGTGATCGCGCTCGCGGTGCTCGATTTCGCGATCTGGTTACAGCATCTGCTGGCGCACAGAATTGGATTGCTGTGGCGACTGCATCAGGTGCACCACGCCGATCCCGACATCGACGTGACGACCGCGATCCGCTTCCACCCGCTCGAGATCGCGTTCTCGATGCTCTACAAGATGGTTTGGGTGGTGGTGCTCGGACCGGCGCCGGTTGCCGTCGTGCTGTTCGAGGTGATCCTGAATGCCGGCGCGATGTTCAACCACGCCAACGTGGCGCTGCCGCCGGCACTCGACCGCGTATTGCGGCTGGTCGTGGTGACGCCGGACATGCATCGCGTGCACCACTCAGTCATTGGTCGCGAGCACAACAGCAATTATGGCTTCAACCTTTCGATTTGGGATCGGTTGTTCGGCACCTACGTCGCCCAACCGGAGCACGGTCATTTGGGCATGACGATCGGGCTCGCGCATTACCCGGGGCCGATGCCGACGACGATCGGTTGGAGCCTCAAGGTGCCGTTCGAACGGCGCAAATGATCGAGGGGGTGCGGGCCACGTGCACATGCGTTAAGCATTGGCGAAAGTGTCGGATTGATGCGGAGGCTTGAATGCGTCTGGCAACGTGGACCTTCAGCGCGATGGCCGCAGCGGTGGCTTCGATCGGGCTTGCGCTGGCGCAAAATGCGGCACCGACAGCGCCTACGCCGCCATCTGTTACACCGGTCGCGCCCACACCCGCGCCCGCAGCAACCGTGCCTGCCCCGCCCGCGGCGGTGCTGCCCAAGCCCAAAAAGCCTTTGATTGCAGCTAAGATGCTGTTCGGCGCGGTCAAGAGCCCGGCCAATATCGAGGCGCGTTCGATCGGCTTTTATTCGAAGGGCTGCCTCGCCGGCGCCAAGGCGGTCGCGATTGACGGACCGGCCTGGCAGGTGATGCGGTTGTCGCGCAATCGCAACTGGGGCCACCCGTTGCTGGCCAAATGGGTCGAGCGCTTCGCTCGCGACGCGCAGTCGCTGGAAGGCTGGTCGGGATTGCTGGTCGGCGACATGTCGCAGCCGCGCGGCGGGCCGATGCTGACCGGGCATGCCAGTCACCAGATCGGTCTCGATGCCGACCTGTGGCTGACCCCGATGCCGAACCGCCGGCTGACTGCGAAAGAGCGCGAAGATCTGGCCGCGACATCGATGTTACCGGCCGGTAACGAGCGTTCGGTCGCGGTCGACCCGGCGGTCTGGACCGAAGGCCACGTGCGCCTGCTGCGCCGCGCCGCCAATTATGCCGAGGTCGAGCGCATCCTGGTGCATCCGGCGATCAAGAAGGCGCTGTGTGACGCAGCGCCGGCGCTGGGCGCGGATCGCGCCTGGCTGTGGAAGATCCGGCCGTACTGGGGCCACCACTATCATTTCCACGTGCGAATGTCGTGTCCGCCCGACAGCCCCGGCTGCAAGGCGCAGCAGACGACGCTCGCCGACGACGGTTGCGGCAAGGAGTTGACTGACTGGCTGGCGCTGGTCAGCCGGCCGCCGCCACCGCCCTCGCCGCCGCCGAAGGAGCCGGTCAAACCGCAACCACCCAAGCCGCAGATGACGCTCGATCAACTGCCGCCCGAATGCCGTGCCGTGCTCGGTCCGTTCGCGAAGGGCGGCTAGAGGACCACGAAGGCTTGATCGCGGCTTGATTGGACGCGGCGGTCGCGGTCGGTCACGGTTGCGTCTTCTCAAAGGGAGCAACGCATCCAAGTGGGACTGGCTGCCACCATCTCTGGTTATATTGCCGCGCGCTTCGAGGCCGAGACGCTGCCCGATCGGGTTCGGGCGCTGATCCGCGACCGCGAGGACATCAGCGAACGGCTAATCGGCTGGGTCCAACTTGGCCTGGTACTGACGTTCGCGGCCCTGTTCTTCCTGGCGCCGCGTCCGGTCGATGCCGGTATGCCGATGTTCGAACCGGTGCCGATTGCGCTGGTCGCTTACGCCTCGTTCACGATGCTGCGACTTCTGCTCGCCTATCGCGGCCGGTTGCCGTGGGCGATCCTGGTCGCCTCGATCCTAATCGACACGGTGCTGCTGATGACACTGATCTGGTCGTTCCACTCCCAGTATGGTCAGCCCAGTGCCTTCTCACTCAAGGTGCCGACGTTCGTCTACGTGTTCGTCTTCATTGTGCTGCGTGGCCTTAGGTTTGATTACCGCTACGTACTGCTGACCGGTATCTCGTTCGCGGTCGGCTGGTTGATCGTGCTGGCGGCGGCGATCAAGGTCGACGGTGTCGGCGCCATCACCCGCAACTTCGGCCATTACCTCACCAGCAACCGTATTCTGATCGGCGCGGAGTTTGACAAGATTCTGGCAGTCCTGCTGGTCACGGCGTTGCTGGCCGCAGCGGTGCGACGCGCGCAGGCGATGCTGGTACTGGCGACGCGCGAGGAGGCAGCGGGGCGCGAGATTCGCCGCTTCTTATCTGGCGGTGTTGCCGAGGTTATTGCATCGTCCGACCAGTTGATCGAGGCCGGTACGGCGGTGGAGCGGGAAGCAGCGATCGTGATGCTCGACATTCGCGGCTTCACGCGGTTGGCGGCGATGGTGCCGCCGCATCGTCTGGTCGAGATTCTAACCGGATTTCACGCCCGCATTGTGCCGCTGATCGAGGCGCACAACGGCGTCATCGACAAATTCCTCGGCGATGGAGTGATGATCACGTTCGGCGCGGTGCGCCCGTCCGCAACCGCCAGTGCCGATGCCTTGCGCGCGCTAGATGCGATTATCGCCGATGCCGCGTTGTGGCGGGCCGAGGTCGGCGGCTCCGGTGAAGGGCTGTCGCTCGACGTCAATGGTGCGGCGGCGTCAGGGCCGGTGGTGTTCGCGACACTGGGCTCGGCACGGCGGCTTGAGTTCACCGTGATCGGCGAGGCAGTCAACCTCGCGGCCAAGCTCGAAAAACATAACAAGGCCGAGGGCAGTCGGGCGTTGACGAGCGCCGCCACATTGGAGCAGGCGATCAAGCAAGGCTACGTCGCGCACGGCAGCTACCGCCTTCTCGCGGCCGCATCAGTCGGCGGTGTCGCCGTGCCGCTCGATATCGTGGCGCTGGCTTGAGACCGCCGCCGGTCGCTACGCGCGCACTGCTCTGCGCGGCAAACCATCCATGAACGTCTTGGAGGTGTCGAGACACAGCTTCGCCCAGGCTTCGGCGCCCATGCTGGCGGTGCGGCTTTCGCTCGGGATCTCGACGCAGATCATGATGTCGTCGGGCAGTCGGGTGAAAATGCTGGTCAGATCGATACCGCCCTCGCCGGCGAGCATCCGTTCGACGCGCGCCGTGTGCAGCAGGCCTTCAAGCGTGGTCGGAATCTCGGCCGGGCCGTCGCAGATCTGGGCATAATGGAGCATCGAGCGCGGTAGTGCTTCGAGGTCGGCGAGCGTCGCATCGCACCGAGCGAAGTGCAGCGCGTCGACCAGCACGCCACCGTTCGACTGATTGGCCGTGGCGACGATGCGGTGAGCGATTTTGACGTTGGAGGCCTTTGTCCACGGCATGAACTCAAGGTCGGCGGTAATGCCGAAAGGTTTGGCTGCCGCGCAAAAGGCAGCGTAATTCTGGATCATCCGCAACTCGTCCGGGTCGTCACCGGCAACCAGAATGGCGCGGGCACCGAGTGCGCCGGCGACGTCGAGAAACTTGGCGTAGCTGGCGACCGAGAAATTGGCGTCGAGCCGCACAATGTCGACGTCGTAGACCTTCATGCCAGTGTCTTTCAGGCGCTTCGATGTCTCGCGAATGATCGCCGGATCGTCGATGATCGGCGGGCCATAGCCGCCTGGCGGCGCTTGCAGGCGCAGACCGACCCAGTCGTAGCCGCACTTGGCAGCGACCGTCACCGCGTCAGGTGGCGAAAGCTTCGGTGTGGTCAGAAATGCCATGCAGTAGGTGTGGGACATATTGGCGCTTCCTGGGGTGCGGTTCTGGGCGATCAATGCTTCCGGCCAGTATCGACAGACCACTCGCTGCTGTCGATGGCTGATCTATCCAGCAATGACAATGCACACCTGCAGATCGCAGAGCCGGTGGCGGCTATGAAATGTCCCGCCAGCAAGCCCCTCTACGCCCGACACCTTCTGCCGAACTCATTGCCCAACTCGCGACCGATGTCCTGGGCGAGCATGATGCCGCGGGAGATCTGGGCTGGCGTCAGCTGGCCCTTGGCGCTGCGTAGTGTCGGAGCGGCGCCGTCGGCCTCGCGGCGGGCGACGGAAAGTTCGTCGCAGGTGAGGTCCTTCTTCTTCTGCTTGAACGCCCACAACCGCACGCCAGACGCGTAGGCCGAAGGTGACGCCGGCTGGCGCACCCAGGTTTTCGACTTGTCGGCCATGAGGCCCTTCAGGGCATGGCCCCGCTCAGTGACGCAATGCGGACTATCGTCGACGCAGCCAAGCCCCATCGGTTGGGAGATCGGCGCAACCTCGTTGGTCGAACACGCGCTGAACGTCATGCAGGCGCCAATGAGCGCCATGCGTGCGAGGAAGGTCACCGCCATAAAGTTCGCCTCTTGTGAACTATCGAACATCGCCCTAAATCGGAGAGGTGGCAGGGGTGTGGCATCTTTGCGCTAATCCCGGATTGTCGCGCGAAACTTTGACTAACCAGATTCGCCGCTGGCTGCCAAATCGACGAACGGCGGGCGGTTGCATCGTGGGCGCGAAAAGTGCCCGTCTCCAGGGAAGGAACCAATATGGCTCAGGCGATCCGCGTTCACGAGTACGGCGGCCCCGAAGTGATGAAGTGGGAGGAAGTCGAGGTCGCAGCCCCCGGCCAGGGTCAGATCAAGGTCAAGCATCACGCGGTTGGCGTGAACTACATTGATACCTATCACCGCACCGGCCTCTACAAGCAGCCGGCGATGCCGTTCACGCTTGGCATGGAAGGCGCGGGCGAGGTTACCGCTCTCGGAGCCGGCGTCACGGACTTCAAGGTCGGCGACCGCATCGCCTACGCCCAGCCAATCGGCTCCTATTCGACCGAGCGGCTGTTGCCGGCCGAACGCGCCGTCAAGCTGCCAGATGGCATCGAGTACAAGACCGCCGCTGCGATGATGCTGCAGGGCATGACCGTGCGCTACCTGATCCGCAAGACCTATGTCGTTGGTCCCGATACGACGCTCCTGTGGCATGCCGCAGCCGGCGGCGTCGGCCTGATCGCCTGTCAATGGCTGAAGAGCATCGGCGCCACCGTCATCGGCACGGCTGGCTCAGACGAGAAGTGCAAGCTCGCCAAAGATGCCGGCGCGACCCACACAATCAACTACGCCAAGGAGAACTTCGTCGAACGAGTGAAGGAGATCACCGGCGGCAAAATGTGCGACGTGGTCTACGACTCGGTCGGCAAGGACACCTTCCCGTCGTCGCTCGATTGCATCAAACCGCGCGGTCTGTTCGTGACGTTCGGCAACGCCTCGGGACCGGTCACCGGCGTTGACCTAGGCATCCTTGCCGCCAAGGGCTCGTTGTACGTCACCCGGCCGTCGCTGATGGCCTACACCAACACACGGGCTGACTTCGTCGAGACCGCCAACGACCTGTTCGACGTGGTCAAGAAGGGGGCGGTCAAGATCGCCGTCAACCACACATATCCGCTCAAAGACGCTGCTCAGGCCCACCGCGACCTCGAGGGTCGCAAGACCACCGGCTCGATCGTGCTGCTGCCGTGATCCGAAAGAGCGGGGCCGATCCGACAAGGGTTGGCCCCGTTGCCGTTGTTGATCGTACTCGAAGCTCAAACGGAGACCGGACATGCCCAAGAAGCAGAAGCCGATCGAACTCTACTACTGGCCGACGCCGAATGGCTTCAAGATCACGATCATGCTGGAGGAGTGCAAACTCCCCTACGAGATCAAGCCGATCAACATCAACAAGGGCGACCAGTTCGCTCCTGAGTTCCTGGCGTTCTCGCCAAACAACCGGATGCCGGCGATCATCGATCCGAACGGCCCGGACGGCAAACCGATCTCGGTATTTGAGAGCGGCGCCATCCTGCAGTACCTCGGCCGCAAGACCGGCAAATTCTATCCCGCTGATGAGCGCGCCCGCGTAGACGTCGAGCAGTGGTTGTTCTGGCAGATGGGCGGCCTCGGGCCGATGGCCGGGCAGGCGCACCATTTCCGCAACTACGCGCCGGAGAAGATCAAGTACGGCATCGACCGCTATACGAACGAGGTCAATCGCCTCTATGGCGTGATGAACCGGCGGCTGGCCGACCGAGATTATCTGGCCGGCGACTATTCGATTGCCGACATGGCGTGTTTCCCGTGGGTACGCCCCTACAAGAACCAGGGCCAGGAGCTGTCGGACTTCCCGCATCTGGAAGCTTGGTTCAAGCGTGTGCACGACCGGCCGGCAGTGGCTATCGGAGTCAAGGTCGCGGAGGAACTGCGGACGGGGTCCAATCTCGCCACCGACAAGGCAGCGCAGGCAGTATTGTTTGGGCAGAAGGCGCGGTGAATACCGTTAGCGGCGCAGTTCGTTGAAGCGGGCGGGGTCCGGGGTGCGGCCAGTGACGCGTTCGAGCGCAATGGCGGCGAGCAGTTTGGCGGAGACAGTCTGCTTGGCGGCGCGCTTCAGATCCGCCGCCTCATGCTCGCGGGCAATCGTCGAGGCACCCAACATCGCCGGCTGTGTTCCGGAGCCGAGGCTAGGCGACGTTCTGGCATGATCGTTGGCGCAGCCGGTAACGAACACGGCGACCCCGATTAGCAATGCTACACGAAGTGGCACGGTCAACCCCCATCAAGCGATCGATGCTTGCAACAGTTCCCAAAGCGACAATTCAGACGGTGCCACAACCGACCTGAACGCTTGCTGCAAGCTACTTCCTGGCGCGGTGATCTCAAGGCAAATATTGTGTTGATGGGTGTGATTTTTGCCTTGCATCGGGGCCCGGCGGCGCCGTCCGCCTCAAACAAGAAATTCAGTGTTCGGGTTAGCAAGAAGTTGACGCGTATATTGCCGCGCCGACACGGGCTGTCGCAGGCTGGGACGTTTGTCGCAAAATGGGGCTCGGCACAACTGAGTGCTTATTATTAAGTGATTGAATCGATAGAATAAATACTGCGGAATTTACCTCCCGTAAGCCTCGAGCTGACATCTTAACGGCGTGACCAATCGCCAGCAGAGTGTGGGCCAAGGTCATAAATGTCGGGGCATTGGAGTGTTGGCGTCATGGCGCGTTTCGAGTTCACGTCTCTCACATCGATCGAATGTGCGGCGGAGGGTGGAGCCCCTGATGCGCTGTTCGAATTGGGGCTGATGTATTGTGCCGGCCGCGAGGTCTCGGTCGATTTCGTGTCGGCACACAAATGGTTTAATCTGGCGGCACTGCGCGGCAACGACGACGCCAAGCGCTATCGCAGCGAACTCGCTCGCGAGATGAGCCGGACGCAGATTTCTCGCGCTCAGAAATTGGCGCGCGAGTGGATCAACAAGCACTGATCGGTCTCTAACCTCAGCACTTCTTGAACAGCGAGATGACGCAGCCCCATGTTCTGGAGGTTGCCTCACCAAAGCTTTCAAGTTGCTTTTTCGAATTCTCGCCCGTGCGCTCAGCAAGTTCCTGAACCGTGCGCGGCGGACTGTCCTTCGGATCGGCGGGCTTGGCGGGAATTGCCACCGTTGGCGGTGACGCGGCGGTTGGGACCGGTGCCGGTAGCGCCGACGGTACCGGCGTTGTCGCCGGCTTTGGCGGCGCAGGGCGAGCAGCATCCAACAGGCTTGTCAGCGGAATTTGGCGCTGAATGCCGTCGCAGATAGCCGGTGTGGTTTCGCGGCTCACAGCGCATGTTTCGTGGCCGCCGTTACGGGCCATTTCCTTGATGCAGACTGTCTGGATCGCCTTGTCCGCCATCGAGCCGAAGCGGGCAATTTTGTCTGCCTTCTCGATCGTGCAGCGATAGACGGCAGCCGGCCCGCTGCAAACGACGCAGGTTTCCTGTGCCTCGGCGACGCTGATGCCGAGAACTCCTGCCGCACAGAAACCTATCACTAGCTGTCGCCGCTCCAAATCCCTTACCCGGCTGCTTTGAACAATGTTTTGTTGCTGGGCCACGACCTAGGCAAAAGTGCGGCGGCTCAAGCCATGCCGTTGCGCACGAAACTGCGGTACGCCGGGCGCTCGGCCAAGCGGTCATAGTAGGCTTGCACCGCCGGCAGCACCGGTTTTGGAAAGTCGATGCCATACCAGCGGTTGACGACGATGCCGGCCGGGATGTCGGCAATGGTGAAATCGGTTCCGGCAAGATAAGGGCCACGGGTCGCAAGTTCACTGTCCAGCCGTTGCATCTGCCGGGTCCAATCGCCGATGGCGGTCTCGATCATCTTGGCGTCTTGGAAAGTCGCAATTTTCGCCGACAATCCGAGGAACACGATTCGTGCCCCGGCATAGAGATCCTGCGCGCCCCAGTCCATCCAGGCTTCGACCGTCGCTCTGGCCTTGAGGTCGGTCGGATAGAGGTCGGCGCGGCCGTGCTTCGTGCACAGGTAGCGCACGATGGTGTTGCTCTCGCGCAGGATGAAGCCGTCGTCGTCGATCACGGGCACGACGCCGAAGTTGCTGACGCGCTTGAATTCCGCCTCATCGGTGGAACGATAGCCCCGGCCCCAATCCTCCCGGGTATAATCAATGCCGATCTCACCAGCGACCCACAGTACCTTGCGCACATTACTTGAGCTGGCACGGCCGTAGAGTTTGAGCATAGTTGCGACCTTGCTGAACGAAGGACTGGCGGGTTACCACAGTTCAGCCCGCCGCGCACGCGTTGTCACTTGGTGGCCGATTGATACAGGTGCTGGCATTGCGGCAACTAGCCAGTTAAACGAGCGCATCCGACCATGAAGGATCGATTAGATGGCCACGCCCGCAGCTCCCAAGGCTTTTCCCGTTTCCTGGGATCAGTTTCACCGTGACGCTCGTGCATTGGCCTGGCGGCTTGCCGGCAAAGGACCAGATGGCGGTCCGTTCGAAGCGATCGTATGCATCACGCGCGGCGGGCTGGTGCCGGCGGCAATTGTTGCCCGCGAGTTGGGTCTAAGGCTGATCGAAACCGTGTGCATCGCAAGCTATCACGACTACGATAGCCAGGGCGCGCTGGAAGTACTGAAGGACGTGGCGCCGTCGATCAGGGCCATTGGAGATGGTCGCGGCCGCGGCGTGCTGGTCATCGACGACCTGACTGACACCGGCAAGACCGCCAAGGTGGTGCGCGGCATGCTGCCGAATGCCCACTTCGCAACCGTTTACGCCAAGCCACAGGGCGTGCCGACGATCGACACCTTCATCACCGAGGTCAGCCAGGACACCTGGATTTTTTTCCCCTGGGATTTGGGACTTGCGTTCCAGGAGCCAATCGCCAAGGGCGCGAAGGGGTAGTCACATCGCGTGTGTGGCGCTATAGGGAGGCGGATTGCCGGCATAGCTCAGCGGTAGAGCAGCGGTTTTGTAAACCGAAGGTCGGGGGTTCAATCCCCTCTGCCGGCACCATTGATTTCAATGAATTGTTCCGTCGACACCGATGCCGACGGCCGCTGTTGCGGGAGTTGTGCGGGGGTCTCTGTTCCTATTTTGCCCCGCAAGACCACTAGTTAGCTCGCGTTCCGTTCTGTTCGACGACACGCTCAGCAGCCTCGATCAGACGTGGGCAATTTTGCGCACTGGTTGACAAACTCCGCTTACTGAACCGGAATCGGTATCGAACCGCCCGAGGACTTCACCGGCGTGAAGGATGAGTGCGCATCGGCGAACTGGGGGCTTCCGATCGACCGTTGCGCAATCGACATGACAACGACCACCGCTTGATCTAGACTGAACTGCATTCAACCGTACGAGGCGCATCATGTTGCACTTGGACGATCGGTTGCGGAATGGCCGCAGCCATGCCGCGCTGGTGTTGTCGGTCCTGGCGATTTGTGGCCATGGCTATGTGCTGCCAGCGAGGGCGCAGGGCGCGCCGCCGCCTAATTCGACTACCCCCGCCACGGAGCCAGCCTGGAAATCCTCGCCATTTCATGGCGTGATCGGCGGCGACGGCACAGTCATTCCGTGCCGCTGCCTGTTTCGCGGCACAGCCTACCGGCTGGGCGAAAAGGTATGCATGCAGACGCACGTTGGAACAGTGATTACCGAATGTGACCTGCAGCAGAACAACACGTCGTGGGTTCCGACCGGCGAAGCGTGTGTTGTCAGTTGAAGGATTCGACGTCCGACGGCATTCGAGGTCGCGGCCAGATTCCATCGGCAGTTCGGGTGTTGATCCGTCCCGTTGCGAACTGCAGTTTCAGTGCATGCGGTTAATGTCGTTAAAAATGGTGCGGGTCCATCTCACCGGCTGTGGCGTGTAGGTGGGCGACGGGCCGGTTGCGACCACTCGGCCACTATTGTACGGCGACGACAGGCGTGGTGCTGGTGCTCGAGCCGGGGCTGCGGCTAGTCGTGGTGCTGTGAATGGCGAGTCTACGTACTTTCTTTCGATACGCTGGGGCGCCGACCGCTTGACGGCTGGGCGCTTGCCAGTCCCGGTGGAGCTCGGTGTCTCATTCGTTGCCGTTGCCGTTGCCGGGACGGTCTCGGTCGATGATGGCCCGGACTGCGGGGGGGCCGAGAGCGCCGCGAGCGCGGCCACCGTGGGTTGCCGTGCGGGAGCGATTGCCGCTCGCTGCTTGGTGGCTATTTCGGTGGTCTTGCTCTGAAGCGCGAGTTCTCGGTTGCGACGCGCTTGCGCCTCGCTCAGTCGATTGCCGCGTTCGCCTTCGTCGGCGAGATTGCGCTGGACAGTCGCATTTGCAGCCAATACGGCCCTGCGATTGGCAATTTCTGCCTTTGACTGATCACTCGGTGCGTCAACGGCGCTGACCGGTGCGCCAATTGCCATGCGCCCAGGCAGCGCTGGTGCTGGCGGCCGGGCTTGAGCTTCGGCTTGCGGCGGGGCGGTTACCACTGCCGACCACGAACTAGCAACCTTGCTCGGGGGGACAGAGCGGGACTGCGCGCGTGCTTGTGCCACAGTTGAAGGCTGATCGGCCTCTTCACGGCGAGTCGATGCGGCAGGCTTCTCCTGGGTGCGTCGACCGCTATGTGCCAGCACCGCGCGCGGCACGCACTTGCCGCCGTCATTCAGTGCCTGGCCGCCAGGGCAGCTCAAGCCGCAAGCTTTTTCACCGTGGCCCTGCACGAGAGTGAGGAGAATATAGTCCGGCTCGTCGAGCGGCAGGGTGGCATTTACGCGGTCAGTGAACGATGCCATTGCCTTTTTAGAACTCGGTCCCCAGGTACCGGAAACCTCGCCGTCGAAGCAGCCAACCCGCTTAAGTTCGCGCTGTAAGTCCTTGACCAACTCCCGGCGAGCGTCGTCGTCGGCTGGGCGCGAAGAGGCGAGGCGGCGCACTGTCGTGTCGGCGACAAGTTGCGCTGCTGGCTGCAGCAGCATCGGGTTTGGCGCGGTGTTGGTGGGGTGTGCGGGCTCACTGGTGCTGCGTTCCCCGGCCACAACCGCTGTGGTGCGCGGTGCAGACTCGCGCAGCAGCGGCTGCGACGACGAAAACACTCGTGAGACGGTCTCGAGTTGAGGCGCGTTGCCGCTTAATGCGGAGGGCAGCGCTGTCGCCACCGAATTTTTGTCACCATAAAGTAGGCGATCAGCGATTGTCCCATGATCCTGCGACAGCACTACCGCTGCGGAGGCGACGCTGACGAATGCCAAAACCAACGCTGATGCCTTGCGCATTTCACAAACTCCACGACACCGATACGCTACACCCTCGGTTGGTAACCCAAATGGCAGAGCGCAACTCGTATAACGCGTATGACCTCGGCCCGTTCGCCGCGCAAGTTGTAAATCAGTGCAAGGCATGTTCCAATTTGAATATGACGTTCAACGAAATATTATGAATGATAAAGATGCCAGCGCAACCGCAGACGGCGGCCAGTGTCGCGGATGTGAAGACCGCGCTGCAATGTCTTCGGTCGAAGCCGTTGTGTTGCTGCATGGCAACAAGCGGGATGCATCTGTGCTGGTTCGGCATCAATGGTCCTGCAACACTAGAATTAGGCGCTGCCTCATTGTTGGCCACACGATCTTGTTTGAATGACGACTGTTTGGGGATAACCAGTGCAAAACCTGAGCGCATCAGGCGCGCAAAGTGGATGAAATTCGCCGTCGAATTTCTACCGCCATCCAAGCTCGGCCACCGACCCTGCCCTCTAGAGAACTGAAACCGTTACCAAATCCTTTCGAATCGCGTAACGTCACCGCAGAGGGAGCCCCTGGCGTCGCGTGTTGGCTCGTTCCGTTCGATGTTGTGCACAGTAGCGATCCAGCGGCGATGGCGATCGGTGCATAACTCATATGGCTCATGCGTTCAGGTGTGGTTGATGCACGTCGGCTCGTTGCCGGCCCTGCTGTTGCTGTTGGGGAATAGCAACAGATAGAAACAGGGTTGGAGCTCACTTCGGGAATAGCACGTTGCGGAACTCTGGCACGGCACACTCCGCCGCCGCCTCCTGAAAACTATCGCACCCTCGCAGACAAAGAAAAGTTCTCGTCACCGCGACTTCGCGTCGACGGGACCCTGATAAGGAGAGGGCAATGAGACACGCTCTGGGCGTGCTAGGGGTTCTCGCAGCTGGCGTTTTACTCGCCGTGTCGGCTGCGATGAACTATCGATTTGGCTACAGTCTCGGGAAAACCGAGCTGGATGGTACGATATATGGAGCGGCTAGCGCGGCGGCCGACTGCATGAAGGCGCTGGTGCCGTTTTTCTTTTTTGCCGCAATCAGAAACAAGATGTGGTCGCAAGCGGCCGCATCGGCAGTCGTCTGGGTCGTTGTTACGGCCTATGCGATGACTTCGGCTCTGGGCCACGCGGCTCTCAATCGGTCGGATTCTTCCGGCCAGCGAGCCGTTACCGCGCAGGCCTATAAGGATCTGCAGACCGAGCTGAAGCGTACCAATGATCAGCTGGCCTGGATTCCGCAGCATCGGCCCGCTGCAACCGTCGAAGCGGACATCGTAGGCGCCAAGAACCGCCGCGAATGGAGCTGGACGAACGGTTGCACGCTGATGAATGGCAAGGCTCAGCGCGACTTCTGTCAGCAGGTGCACGGCTTCAATGCCGAACTCGCATCAGCTCAGGAGGCGGGCAAGCTGAACGCCAAGGCTAGCGATCTGGCTCGCAAAATCGAGCAGAACGTCGGCGGCAAGGCCACCGAGGCCGATCCGCAGGCAGCCGTGCTGTTGGCTCTGCTGAAGAAGTTCATGCCTGAAGCGACGATGGAAGACATCCAGACTTCGATGTCGATCTTCGTGGCTTTGCTTCTGGAGGTCGGTTCCGGCTTCGGCATGTACATCGCCTTCAGCCAGTGGCGTCTATATGATCGTGAGGCCCCGGCGGCTCCCGCCATGGCGACGATCATGACGGTCACCGAGCCGGTGGCGGTAACCCAGCCTGTGGCACCACCGATGATCACCGCAGCCAAGGCGCCGCGGGTCGCAAGTGCCAACGACAACAAGACGGCGCCCAAGATGGTGGCCCCGGAGACTGACGTCGAGCGTTTCTACAAGGAGAGAATTGATGCGCAGGATGGTTCGAGCCTGACTGCAACTGGACTTTACGAAGATTACTGCGCCTGGTGTGAAGAACAGGAGAAGGAGCCGTTGGCACTGCCAACGTTTGGTCGAGAGTTCGGTGAACTAGGTGTACAGAAGGCCAAGATCGCAGGACGAGTTCGATACATTGGAATTGCACTTCGCTCTGGAATTCACAACGAGGAGGACACCAAGACAACCCTCCCAATTGTTCAGGCAGCCTAGAGGCTGAGAAACAAAGAAAAGGACCGCAGCGATGCGGTCCTTTTTCGTTTGGGCAATTGTCGAATTTTGTCGGAACTGAAAAGGGGAGCCTCGCGGCTCCCCTTTTCAGTCCAACGCATTGAGGCAACTGCCCACTACAGGGGCCACAGGCTTCGCTGGAACAAGGACTTCGCCCTTCATGATCGGACGGGCGGTGCGCAAGGTGCCGGCGACCACGTCCATTTCAACGCCCTTGCCCTTGGTCTCGAGCACGACGTCGACCTCGCCCGAGGGATGCTCGATCCAGATGGTGCGTGGGTTGGCGTCTTCCGGTCGTGCCAGTTCGTACGCGATCGAGCCTTCGAGGGCGCAGGCGCTGGCGACGCAGACGGCACCGGTGACGGCGTGGGCGTTGTGCAGCGCGTGCGGCGTAAGGTAGCGCGACGTGATGGTGCCGTGCGCGGTTGCGGGTTTGGATAGCAAACCGACCTTCGGGATCACCTTGTCGGCGCAATCGCCGAAGCCCATCATCCGGCCGGCCTGCAGGCGGATTTTCTCGACCCTGGCGAACAGTGACTTGTTGGCGTCAAAATGGGCGCGATCCTCGGTGCCGGTTAGCCCCAAGTCGGTCGCCCGCATCATGATCATTGGCATGGCGACGTCGATACACGTGACCTCGACGCCATCGATGACGTCCCGCACCTTGCCGGTCGGCAGCAGCTTGCCGGAAACCGAGCCCACCACGTCCATGAAGTTCAAAATGATCGGTGCCGCGGTGCCGGGCACGCCGTCGATGCGAGCGTCGCCGGTGTATTTTACCTTGCGGCCGGGGGTCTGCACCACTGCTTCGATGCGGGACTCGGTGTTGACGTTGAAGATCATGACGCGGGTCTCGCCGTCCTCGGCCGTTATCAACCCGGTCTCGATGCCGAACGGCGCGACGCCAGAAAGCATGTTGCCGCACGATGGCGCGGTGTCGACGAGCGGCCGCTTGATGTCGACCTGGGCGAACAGATAGTCGAGGTCGACGCCGGGGCGGGTCGACTTCGAGACGATGGCGACCTTGCTGGTCAGCGTATCGGCGCCGCCGAGGCCGTCGATCTGGCGCACGTCGGGCGAGCCCATGGCGGCCAGCAGAACGCGGTCGCGTGTGGCGACGTCTGCCGGCAGGTCCGACGCCTTGAAGTAGGGACCGCGCGAGGTCCCGCCCCGCATGAAGATGCAGGGAATAGCCCTCAGGTCGCTCATTTCAGCCTCGTAACGAAGTTTCGGTTCAGCGCATCCCTAGCACTGTTGGCAGCCACAGCGACAGTCCTGGCCAATAGGTGACGATGACCAGGAACACCAGCATGGTCAGCAGCCACGGCCAGACCGCGATGGTGAGTTCGGTGATACCCATCTTGGCGATGCCTGAAGCCACATACAAGTTGAGGCCGACTGGCGGATGGCACAGACCGACTTCCATGTTGACGGTGATCAGGATGCCGAAGTGAATCGGATCGATGCCGAGTTTCATGGCCACCGGGAACAGGATCGGCGCCATGATCAGGATGATCGACGATGGCTCCATCACGTTGCCGGCGAGCAGCAGAAGGATATTGACCACCAGCAGGAACGAGATCCAGCCGAAGCCCTGGGCGATGATCCAGTCGGCCATCGCCTGCGGGATATTCTCGTGCGTCATCAGGAAGGAGAACAATACCGCGTTGGTGATGATGTAGAGCAGCATCGCGCTCATGTTGGCCGAGGACAGCAGGATGCGCGGCACGTCCCTCATGCCAATGTCGCGGTAGACGAAAACGGCGATGAAGAAGGCATAGACCGCGCTCATCGCGGCGGCCTCGGTCGGTGTGAACATGCCCGAGTAGATGCCGCCGATCACGATAACGATCAAGAACAGGCCCCATGAGGCATTGCGGAACGCGGCAAACCGCTCCATCAAAGTCGCCTTCGGCAGGCGCGGGTAGTTGTTCTTCCAGGCCCGATACCAAGTGGTGCCGGCGAGCATCGAGGCCAGCATGATGCCGGGAATGACGCCGGCCATGAACAATTGGCCGATCGAGGTATTGGTCGACACTGCGTAGATTACCATCGCGATCGATGGCGGGATCAGGATGCCGAGAGCGCCGGCAGTCGTCACCACGCCGGCACCAAAGCGAGGTGGGAAACCCTGTGCCACCATCGCCGGCATGATTACCGAGCCGATTGCGACCACGGTCGCTGGCGACGAACCCGAGACGGCGGCAAACAGCGCACATGCCAACACCGCAGCCAACCCGAGGCCGCCGTGGTGATGCCCTACCATCGACGTTGCGAAATTGATCATGCGGCGGGCGACGCCGCCGTGGGTCAGGAAGTTGCCGGCCAGGATGAAGAACGGGATCGCCATGATCTCGAACTTCTCGATTCCGGTGAACAGCTTCAACGCTACCGACTCGATCGGCACGTTGGTCAGCGTGAACAGGAAGGTCAGCACCGTCATGCCGAGCGCGATCGAGATTGGCATGCCGGTCAGCATCAGCGACAACAGCAGGATAAATACCATGCCGGCGCGCAAGCCCTGCGGCATCACGATCAGTCCAAACTTATGCGCAAGGCAGACCGCTAGAATGGCGAGGGGCGCTGACAGCAGGAGGGAGCCAAGCACGCGGCCGTCGCTGTCACTGCGCGCCTTCATGAACATGTTGGTCATGGCTTCGACTCCGCGATCTTGACGTCTTCGAGGCCTTCGACGTGGCTTTCATCATGCTTGGGCAAATCGCCGGTCTTGGCGAAGTGCCAGGCGACCTGCAGGAAGCGGAAGCACATCAGGTAGGAGCCCAGCGGCACGGCGAGGTAGACGATCCACATTGGCATTTCGAGGTCGTTCGATTGCTGGCCGGTCTGGATATATGTGGTAGACGAAATTGGCGCCTAGGCTGCCGACGATGCCGGTAAAGAGTTGCGCCGCACAGCAGGCCGAACAGAACTATGCGGTGGCGATACGTTCGGCCCCAGCATGTTGACGAAAACGTCGACGCCGACATGGATGCCGGTGCGCACGCCGTAGGCGGCGCCGAACTTTGCCATCCAGACGAACATGTAGATGCAGACCTCCTGGACCCACGATACGTCCCAGGATGTCAGCCAGCGAAACACGCCCTGCAGGAAGGCTGCGAGGCCAGGCATCCCGTTCGCTGCGGCCGACTTCGCCAAACCCACCGAAATGCCCGCGAAATAGCGATGCAACACGGCCATGAAGATTATGGATGTTGCCGTCGCGATCAGTGTCGCGATGATCCATTCCTCGAGGCGGTCGAGAAAGCGCAGCATTTCGGCATCCCCTACACGGCGGCCGGCCGTGGATGATGATCACCCCGGCCGGCTCACTTCTTTCACTATTGTCGGTTTAGACTATCTTGCGCCTAGCGTCAGGCGCCAGCCTTTTTGAGCAAATCGATTGCTTCCTTGCCGACGCGACCCTCTGCCCACTTGTAGGTCGGCTCCATCTTCTCCTGCCAAACCTTGCGCTGCTCGGCGGTCAGCACGTGGATCTCCGATTTGCCTGACTTCTTAATGGCCTCGAGCGAAGTCGGCGTTCTCTTCAGCGGCGATGCTGTTGGTGTAATCGGTCGACTTCCGCCATCGCCTTTTCGAGTGCGGCGCGCATGTCAGCCGGCAGGCCTGCCCAGAACTTGGCGTTGGTGATCACCGCGTAGGCAAGATGAGCGTGCTCGCCGATGGTGATGTGCTTTTGCACTTCGTGGAACTTCTGCGTGTAGTAGTTCGAGGCGGTGTTCTCGCAGGCGTCGACGACGCCGGTCTGAAGCGCCTGGTAGACTTCCGAGAACGCCATGATTTGCGGGATCATTCCCATCTGGCGGAAGTACTGGTCAGCGACCTTCGAGCCCGAGATGCGGATCTTTAGGCCCTGGAAATCTTCCGGCTTGATCAGTGGCTTGTTGGCCGAGACCATGTGGAAGCCGTTGTCCCAGAAGGCCAGGCCCTTGACACCCTTGGGCTCAAGTTTCGCCATCAGCCACTTGCCGGCGTCGCCGTTCACAGCCTTGACGTAGGTCGGCGTATTCTTGAACACGAACGGCAGATCGAGGGCTTCGAATTCCTTGGCGCCGAGAGGGGCGAACTTTGCCGTCGACGGCGCCAGCATCTGAACCGCGCCGAGCTGCAGGGCCTCGATTTCTTCCTTGTCCTTGTACAGCTGCGAGTTCGGGTAGACCTCGACCTTGACCTTGCCGGCGCTGTATTTTTCGGCCAATTCGGCGAACTTGCGCGAACCCTTGCCCTTCGGCGTGTCATCGGCGACGACGTGGCTGAACTTTATGACCATCGGCGCCTGGGCGCGGGCCATGCGCGGCACGGCGCTAGTGGCAACGGTTGCGACGGCGGCGGTGGTGAACTGACGGCGTGTGAACTTCATAGTGAGGTGTCCTCCTGGATATGTGATTTTTGCCGATTGCTTTAGCAGCCCCCGCCAGCTGCCGCTACGACAATCCGCCTGCGTTCTAGAGAAACCGTGGCCAATGTGGGGCAAAGCTCAAATTGAGTGGCGGATGCGGATATCGTGCAAGCCAATAGGGCGCGTTCAGCCGAGCGGCGCCAATTGCGGTTTCACGACGCGCTGATAGGCGTGACCCAACTGTAGTAGACGGCCTTCCGCGAACGGTCGCCCGATCAGCTGGAAACCGTTGGGCAAGCCGCCACTCATTGGGTACGGCAAGGTTAGCGATGGCAGCCCTAGATAGTTGATCGGCCGGCAATAGAGTACGACACGGCCCATCGCCGTCTGCAACTGCGGTCCGCCAGCGACGTCGAGAGTGGCAATCGTCGGCAACGGATCGGCGAACGTCGGCAGGATCGTGACATCGGCTCCATCATAGGTCTCGGCCAGCGTGCGGGCGAGCATGGTGCCGCGGGCCCTGAGCGCGGTCTGGTGATCGGCGCCGGAGATGAAGTGACCAAATTCGAGCCGGGCGCGAACCTGCGGGCCGAAGTCGGCGGCACGATGGCGCAAATGCGCGCCATGCGCCGAAGCGACCTCGGGCAACTGCAGCAACTGGGTCAGCCGGTCGATCGTGCCCCAGTCGGGGAAGCGCACTGCGACGCGCTTGGCGCCGGCACCTTCGAGTATACTGAGCGCCGCCTCAATCCGTTCCTGAACCGAGGCATCGGCCAGGCCAATCAATGTCTCGTCGACACCGATGCGCAAGCCGGTAACAGGCGTGTCGAGGCCTTTGGTATAGTCTGGCACCGATCGCTGCGAGGCGCCGCCATCGCGACCATCGGCACCGGCGATGATGCTGTAGCATCAACGCCAGATCGCCAACTTCGCGGGCGATAGGACCCACGCAATCGAGTGAAGCCGACAGCGGCATGGCGCCGGCGCGGGAGACGCGGGTGTAGGTTGGCTTCAGCGAGGTGACGCCGCAGGCCGCCGCCGGCAATCTGAGTGAGCCAGCGGTGTCCGAGCCGAGTGCAGCCGTCACTGTGCCGGTCGCGACTGAGATCGCCGATCCGGACGACGAGCCGCCGGTGATATGATCGAGCGACCACGGGTTGCGGGCGTGCCCCAGCACATAGTTGTGGCCGGTCGGTCCGAAAGCAAATTCGGTGAGGTGCAGGCTCGCGATCTGGTGACTGCCGGCCGCCTGCAGGCGCGCAATCACGGTCGCATTCGAAGTGCAGGGTGTCTGCTTCCTGATCTTCGCGCCCCAGCTCGGAATATGGCCGACGCGATCGAACATGTCCTTGTGCGCCAACGGCACGCCGTGCAGTGGCCCGAACGAGCGCCCGGACGCCGTCATGGCGTCGGCTATGTGGGCCGCCGCCAGTGCCGCTTCGTCGTCGTAGGCAATGACAGAGTTGGTCTTTGGCGCGACCGTGCGCGCACGCGCGAGTGCCTGCGATGTCGCTTCGACGGAGGTGATCCGGCGGTCGCGGATGGCGGCTGCAAGGCCGGTGAGGCTCAAGGTGCGCAGATCCATCGCTCAGGCCTCCTCGGCTTCGAGGGTGGCTGAGAAGTCCGCAGCATCGGCCTGCAACGGCAGCCCTTCGGAGACCGCGAGTGCGGTCTCGCTCAGGGCGCGCACGTGCGGCAGGATCAGCGCTAGCCGTTCAGCCGGTACGTCGTAGCCGGTCAGGCTCGCCGGCATTGAGCGAGCATCGGTCGTTTGGTTGGGCACGGTCGCCGCCTTCCTCGTTCATGCGTCGGGTGTGGCCGCAGGATGACCGGCGACGGCGGTCGGTTCAAGCCTGTTAATCGTTCGTTAACCAACACTGGCTATCCGACCTAGGGGCTCGCGGTGTCGCTCTGCGTGCCTTGCTACGATCCATTCGAGGGCGCGATGCCGACGATTGCCGCGATTTTTCTAGCCGTTATTTCACTGCTGGTCGGCGCGCTGATCGAGCCGCCGGCCGCGAAGGCCGCCAAGAAGCCGAAGCCGGTCGAGGCCACGGCGGCGGATAAAACTGATCCAGCGCAAAGTTTCCGGGTTGTATCCGAGGATCTGTCGGCGACCGCCAGCGCCCGCTATGCCGCGGTTGTCCTGCCGCGCCGGATTGCCGAACCCGAGATTACCCGCATCGCGGATCTGGTTAGGGCCAAGGAAAAGACGCCGCATGAAAAGACGGTGGTCAACTTCTACCTGCCGGGCATGAAAATTGGCCATGGCGCATGGGCGGTCGCAACATTTCAGCCATCCCTAAAAGTCTCGATTTTCGGTCTGCGCCTCGATGAGGAGCAGCAGGCGATCGCCGAGGCATCGTCCGACCGCCGCAATATTGTCGGCGTGTGGCTGATGGCGCCGCCGGCGCCGCCAGGTCGGCTGGCGATCTTTAAGGACGGGCGGCAAGACCTTCGCCGAATGGCGGTTGCGCAATGGCACAATATCGGTCGAAGAACTGGTCCAGACCCGCGATCCGAAAGGGTACAGATTGACCCCAGTCGCGGGTGCGACCGACTACTATCTCCTAGGGTGGAATGGTGATCTTGAGCTGCGCGACACGCAATCCGTGATCGCTACTGGCGAGCGGCTACCGGGCTTCGGCGATAAGGCGACGGTCAAGGAGGTTGCCAAACAGCCAATTGCAAAGTCGACCGGTGGGAACGCGCGCCAACGCGTGCAGCAGTCGGCCGGCTCCTCGGTCGATGCCGGTACGGCCCTATCGCAACAGGTATTCAAGTTTTGACGAAGTTGCGAAACGCCGTTGCGTTGACGCAGCGTCTGGCTTGACCATACTGGCCGCAGTCAATCAGCCGCCAGAGGTCGCCATGAAGTCCGATAAACTCGACAAACTGCGCGCGAAATACACCGCGGCAGCGGCGGGCGACGTTCACGACGCCGAATTCAAGAAAGTTGTCGACATCCTGTTTTCCGGTGCCGACCGCCGCGCCAAGCCTTACGAGGGCGTTTCCACTTTTCTCGATTTGCCGTTGATGGCGGATGCGCACAAGGCGGTCGACATCGCGGGGCTCGAGGTGGCGGTAGTAGGGGTGCCGATGGATCTTGGCGTCACCAATCGGCCAGGTGCCCGGTTTGGACCTCGCGCGGTGCGGGGCATCGAGCGCATCGGGCCTTATCACCATGTCCACCGGCAAGTGCCGGCATCGTTCGTTAAGGCGGCGGACATCGGCGATGTGTCGTTCCGTTCGCGCTACAGCCTGGAGCAGAGCCACGAGGACATCGAATCATATTTCGCCAAGCTTGCAGCCGCAGGAGTGGCACCGGTTGCGGTCGGCGGCGATCACTCGATCTCGCTGCCGATCCTGAAGGCGCTCGGCGCGAAAACCCCAGTCGGCATGATCCATATTGATGCTCATTGCGATACCGGCGGGCCATTCGAGGGCTCGAAGTTCCATCACGGCGGTCCGTTCCGCGAGGCGGTGCTGGCTGGGGTGCTTGATCCCGAACGTACCATCCAGATCGGCATTCGAGGTAATGCCGAGTACCTGTGGGAATTCTCCTACGACAGCGGTATGACCGTGATCCATGCCGAGGAGTTCATGCGGCTGGGGCTTGATGGGACGATTGCGAAGATCCGCACGGTGATCGGCGGCGGGCCGACCTACCTGTCATTTGATGTCGACAGCCTCGATCCGGCATTCGCACCGGGAACCGGCACGCCGGAGATCGGCGGCCTGAGTTCGCGCGAGGCGATGGAGTTGGTGCGCGGTTGCGCCGGCATCGATTTTATCGGCGGCGACGTGGTCGAGGTCGCGCCGCAGTACGACGCGACGACCAACACCGCGCACGCTGCGGCGCAGATGCTGTTCGAGATCTTCTCGGTTGTGGCCATGGCGCGGGCGGCGCGGCGTGACGGCAAATAAGCGTGCGCGTCAAAACAGCGGCGGCGCTGTTGGTGGGCGCAGGTTCTTGCGCAGGAATGTCACCGGCAAGGTTTGGTTCGGCCCAATTTCGCGACGCCCATGCGCGGTGACGCCATAGCCGGCGCGCTCGAAGAACGCTGTTGACGACGGCGTTGCCCGGGCTATGAGCGACGTGTGCCCGAACGCTTCGGCATGCTGCTCGGCGACGTCAAGCAGGCTGCGTCCGATACCGAGGCCGCCGAACAGGTTCTGAACGTGGCACCACCGGACCCGCGCGCTGGCGGTATCGTCGTCGATCGGCGACCAACCGCTCGTGCCGATCAACTGGCCGTTCAGATAGGCACCGAAAAAGCGTGCCTTCCGCAAAGCCTGTTCGATATCGGCGGCATAGGCCGGACCGTAGACAAAGGCATCGTAAGCGGAAATAGCGGTTTCATCCAACCATGCGGCGGCGGCGCGGCGCAACGACTGGGCGTGAATGTAGCGGATCGTCGACAGATCATCGATGGTCGGCTGCGTGATGACGATCGCGGACTTGAGGGAATACGGCGTCGACGGTGCATTCATGCACGAGCGCCGCATTGAAGGCCGACATCCGGGATCATGTCGCGCTATATGCCTCTTTTGCTCACCGGCGTGGCGGCGGCGCCACTGCAGCGCTGGCGCCGGGCGGCACATCGGCGCGGCGGTCGGCCGGCAATGTACTCGGCACATATTCCGCCTGCTTGCACGAGCAGCCCTGGATGTATTCCTTGCGATAGCGGAAGGCGGTGCGAAGGCTGGAGTAGTTCTGCTTCGACTTGAATGATACCGCCTGCTCCATGCTGCTGCCGGGGTTCTGGTGGTAGTAGAGTTCGGCCGGTGCGGCGCACTTGGACTGGCATGCGTCGGCATCGCGCTCGAAATGGTTGGGCAGCGTCGAGAAGCTGACCGGGAAGTAGTAGCCATCGCAAAGGCGGACGCAGACGGTCTTGTAGGTCGCGAACGGCAGGTTGCCGAACTGGCCGCCGTTGCCGCCACCACCGTCCTCGTCCTGCCACAGCGATGACAGCGGGCCGCGCCGATTGGCTTCTTGCTGATAGTTGGCGCCGCAGTTGTTGCGCGCCAGTTCGCGAATAATGTCGTCCTGATAGGAGCGACCGCCGGACGAGATCAACTGCTGGCGCTGGGTGTCGAGTTCGGCGATGCGGCGGCGGGCATTCTCGACCTGGGTGTTGAGATCAACGCAGGCGCGCGTCCGCTTCAAGGTCTTCGAGAACAGGAAAAAGTCGAAGCATTCCTGCCGTTCGAGTTGGGCTTGGCCCTGCTGCGACGCGCGATCGGCGGCACGAATTTCCGCCTCTAGCTTCGGCAGTTGGTCACGCGACTGGGTCCCGCGATTGGCATCCTGAGCAAGGCGCTGCTCAAGCTGCAAGCAAATCGGATTGCCATTACCACCGCCACGCGCGCCGCCCTGAGCGCTGGCGGGTGGTTGGTAGCCTTGGCCCTGATAGCCGTTCGGGCTCGGTGGCGGTTGCTGTCCAACTGGCGGACGGTATACTGGCTCGCGCGGCATCGGTGCCGGTTGCTGCTGGTTCTGCCACGGCCATTGCCAGCCCTGCGCCATGGCCGATGATGACGGCAGCACGCAAGCCGTGGCAACGGCGATCCCGCACACAGCGGCGGTCGCCACCGAGTGGAACACTCGCTTCCTTATGCTCGCGAGGCCTCTCATCACATCCACCTGCCAATGAGCCGGCGATTCGCCGACCCGTTACATGGGATCATTAGCATGAGGCGGCGATGAGGGGTCAATGCAGCCGAATTGCGGCCGCTGCGGCTGTCCACCGGCATGAGTGCGACAATTCGCTCGTTTGACCGTTCAGAACCGGGCAATCAGTGCCGGATCGGCATCCGTCAGGCTCCCGGCCGCAGTGGCGATGATTGCCGGTAGGATCTGCTCCGCTTTGTCGACCACTACGAACCGGATATCGAGGCCGGCGCGGATGAAAGTGTCGGACTTCATGTGTTGCAGCAGGCTCAGGAACGGTGTCCAAAACCCATCGATATTAGCGACCACGATTGGCTTATTGTGGCGTCCGAGTTGCGCCCAGGTCAGCTGTTCCACCAACTCTTCAAGAGTGCCGATACCACCGGGCAGCGCCACGAATGCGTCCGAGCGCTCGAACATCAACATCTTGCGCTCGTGCATGTTCTCGGTGACGACCAACTCGTCGACATCGCGCAACATGCGTTCTTTGCTGGAGAGGAATTCGGGGATGATACCGGTAACCTTGCCACCGGCGGCAAGCGTGGCACGGGCTACTTCGCCCATCAGGCCGAGGCTGCCGCCACCGTAGACCAGCCGCACGCCACCGGCGCCGAGCGCCCGGCCGAGTGTGTTTGCGGCTTCGACATAGGCTGGATTTCGGCCGTTGCCGGAACCGCAATAAACGCAAACGCTGCGCACCTGCGGGGTCGCTGGCACCAGTTGGGCTGCTGAAATGCTCGAAGGGTGCGTCATAGGAAGCGTCCGAATCGTCTGCTCGTCGCTGCCACTGTGCGCATGAAGATGCGTCATTGTCTTGTCTGTCATCGTGCACAGTTAAGGTGGGTTCGAGGGCGACATTGAGGCATACGGCGAGGCACCGGCCGTGGCGCAAGTTCAGCAAGGCCGGGAGGGGGCCTTTGCCACCGGCGCGGGATGGGGCTAAGCTGCCTCTTGAAGTTAGAGCATAGATTGAGTTGGGCGGCATAACATGCGGCAATCACGTGCGAATTTGGTGGAGAAAGCAAGCGGCATGAAAGTCGCTGCGCTGGCCGGTATCGTGATTTCTGGAACCGCCATCCTCGCCGTGTCGGCGACGATTGCCTGGCTGCTAAACCCGGGTGTCGGGGCCGCGACCGCGCAGAGTGGCACGCAGCTAGCCGCACACATGCCCGAGCCAGTTGCAGGACCTCTCGCCGGTGGGCTTGAATTGGTTCGTCCCGATGCGGCGAAGATGGCACCGCGCGTGGCGCGAATCTCGATCGAGCTCGGCGAGCCGACGGTTGTCGAAGGGTGGGCTCCTCCGTTGGCGTCGATCAGTCTGCTAGGCAATGGACAATTGATCGGACAAACCACGACTAAAGCCAATGGTTCGTGGCAGCTATCGGTCGAACGCGGCCTTGGGCGAGGTGATCATCGTTTGCAGGTGCGGGCGATGTCGAATGGGGCTGCCGCTGACCAGTTCAGCGATACCGTTCGGGTGTCAACACCGCAGGGCTTCATGGGGCCGCTCGTGGTGTCTTTCGTCGCTGGGGATGATGTCGGCCAGCCAGCGGAGCCGCGCGTTGCGGCTGATGTCGTCGCAGCTCAATCGGCTGTGCCAGTGATCCGCGTTGCACAATCGGGTCCTGCCGCAAGTGGCGTGGTCGATGGCACGATAGGCACGCTGCGCGACTGGCTCGATCGGGCCGATCGTGGCTACCGGGACGTGGTGGTCAAAAACCTGAGCGCTGGCGGCGATGGGCAACGCCCACAAGTGGTCGCGGCACCGGCCACAGTTATCGCTCAGGCGCAGTCGGCGCCACCGCCCGCTTCATCGAAGTCGGCGCCGACCGAGGCCCCAGCGCCGACTTTCGTCGACGGCATTCTCAATTGGCTGAAGCGCTCAAGCGACACCTACCAGAAGTCGGTGGTCAAACGACTGGTCGAACCGACGCCGACGCTGGAAAGTCTTGAAGCCAAGACCAAGGTGGACGAGACGAGAAAGGCGGCCGACGCCAAGACCGGCGAGGACGCTCAGCAAAGGGCACGGGAGGAACTGCGCGCCGCTCAGGCCAAGCGTGATGCAGAGTTGAAAGCGGCCGAAGCAGGTCAGAAAGCGACTGCCACCGCAGCCGTGCCGAAGGTCGAGGACGAAGCGACGCGGAAGGCCGCCGAGGACAAGCGCATCGCCGACGAGACGATGAAGCGTCAGGCGGACCTAAAAGCTGCGGAGGAAAAGCGTGCAGTCGCCCAGAAGGCCGCAGACGACAAGCGCGTTGCCGACGAGGCTGCCAAGCGCACCGCCGACCTGAAGGCGGCCGAGGCCAAGAAGTCCGCCGACGAAGCGACCGCGCGTGACGTGGCTGCTCGCAAGGCCGCCGACGACAAGCGCGTTGTCGATGAAGCCGCCAAGCGTGCCACCGATCAAAAGGCGGCCGAGGCTCGAAGGACCGCCGAAGACGTCCGTCTGGCACAAGAGGCAGGGCAGCGCGCCGCCGCTGAGGCCAAGCGTGCTGCCGACATGGCGCGCGACTCCGAATTGAAGCGCCTTGCGGACTTGAAGGCTGCCGAAGATGCACGTCAGGCCGCAGCCAAGGCGTCGAACCAGCAGGCCGATGCGGCGCGCGCCGCCACTGTCAAAGCCGCTGAAGATGTCCGCCGGCGCGCAGCCGAACTCGCCGAGGCGGCGTCGAAGGAAGCCACCGCCAGGATTGGCGGCCTGCCGCCGACTCAGCCGAAGCAGCCGGAAGCGAGACGTTCGGCTGCTGTTGCGGTCCCGCCAAGGCCAGCGCCGACGGTGGCGCCCGAGCGTTTGGCCCGTGCCGCGCCGCCGCCAGCACGCCGCCGTCCTGCGATCGATACCAGCACGCGCAGTTCGCTAGGCGCAGGGCGCGGCGCCCATGCCGTGGCCCGGAGGGCCGACGACGCGCCGGGCGAAGCCTGTCGCGCTGCTGGGCGGCGCGTCAAGCCGCCGGGTTATTACGTGGTCAAGGACGGCGACTCGCTCTGGGACATCGCCGACCTGCACTATGGCGACGGCGGGCGCTTCCAGATCATCGAAAGGGCAAATCGCCGAATCGGCGATCCCGACGTGATCAAACCGTGCCAGCGCGTCTTCATCCCTGTGTCAAAGCGCGGCTGAGCCTTGGCCGGCACGATCCGGGCTTGACGGAGCGGGGTTGCCGGCCGAGCAGGCTGTGCTATTGCACGACCTCATTCAAGCGACCTTGAGGATCAACGCCATGGCCGTCGTCGATACGGGCAAACCAGCCCATGCCGCCGCACGTGCGAGTGTCGGTGCGAAGCCGGGCGGGCCGAAAAAGCCAGCCGACCAGATGGCCGTTCTGCGTGGCCTGCTGCCGTTTATATGGCCGGAAGGGCGTCCCGATTTGCGGCGCAAGATGGTGTGGGCGTTCGCGCTGCTGGTGTTCATCAAGATTGTCACCGTCGGCATGCCGGTGATCTACAAGGCAGCGACCGATTGGCTGATTGCGCAGGTGCCATTGGTATCGACGCCAGCCGGCGGCGCGCTTTTGACAGGCGCGATGCTGATCGTAGCCTACGGCATGGCCCGTGTCATGATGGCGGTGTTCACCCAGGTGCGCGATGTGCTGTTCATGCACGTCGCACTCAATGCCGTGCGCCAACTCAACAACCGCACCTTTGAACACTTGCACCGGCTATCGCTGCGCTTCCACATCGAGCGGCGCACCGGTGGCCTCAACCGTGTCATTCAGCGCGGCACCCAGGCCGTCGAACTGATCATCCGGATGGGCGCGCTCAATGCGGTGCCGACGGCGCTTGAGCTGATCCTGCTGTCGACGCTGCTGTGGTACTACTTCGGCGGCCTGATCGTGATCATCGTGCTGGTGATGGTCGCCGCCTACATCTGGTTTTCGATCGCGGCCTCCGAGTGGCGCATCGGCATCCGCCGCGAGATGAATGACAGCGACACCGACGCCAACACCAAGGCGGTCGACAGTCTGCTGAACTTCGAGACGGTCAAGTACTTCGGCAACGAGGGGCACGAGGCCAAGCGCTTCGACGTGTCGATGCGGCGCTACGAGCAGGCGAGCCTCAAATCGTACTGGTCGCTGGGCGCGCTCAACGGCGGCCAAGCGGTGATTTTCACCATCGGTCTGACGCTGGCGATGATTTTGGCGGCGCGCGGCGTGGTCAACGGCACGCATACCATCGGCGACTTCGTGATGATCAACGCGATGCTGATTCAGCTCTACATACCGTTGAATTTCATGGGCATGATCTATCGCGAAATCAAGCAGGGGCTCGTCGATCTTGAGACCATGTTCACGCTGCTGTCGGAAAACCCGGAAATCGAGGACAAGCCGGGCGCCAAGGCGCTTGAGGTCAAGGGTGGCACGATCCGTTTCGACAACGTGTCGTTTGCCTATGATCCGGTGCGGCCGATTCTGAAGGACGTGTCGTTCGAGGTGCCGGCTGGCAAGATGGTCGCGATCGTCGGCCCTTCGGGAGCCGGCAAGTCGACCATCAGTCGCATCCTGTTCCGCTTTTACGACATCGCCGGCGGCCGGGTGACGATCGACGGACAGAACATCACTGATGTGACGCAGGCATCCTTGCGTGCCGCGATCGGCGTGGTGCCGCAGGACACGGTGCTGTTCAACGACACTATCCTCTACAACATCCGCTACGGTCGGGCAGAAGCCACCGACGAAGAGGTCTTCGCCGCCGCCAAGCTCGCCCAGATCGACGAGTTCGTCCGCTCGCTGCCGGAAGGCTACAAGGCGATGGTCGGCGAGCGCGGCCTGAAGCTTTCGGGCGGTGAGAAGCAGCGCGTCGCCATCGCCCGCACGATCCTCAAGGCACCGCCGATCCTGATGCTCGACGAGGCGACCAGCGCCCTCGACAGCCACACCGAAAAGGAAATCCAGGACGCGCTCGACCGGGTGTCGAAGGGGCGCACCACGCTCGTGATCGCCCATCGGCTGTCGACCATCGTGCACGCCGACAACATCCTGGTACTGGAAAAGGGCATCCTGGTCGAACAGGGCACGCACGCCGATCTGATTGCCAAGGACGGACTCTACGCCTCGCTGTGGAGCCGCCAGCGGCAGGCCGAGAAGGCGCGAGAGGAGCTTGCCCGCACGCTGGAAGAAGCGGAGAAGGCCGGCGCCCTGCGGCCCGCCGACAAGGTGATCTGAAGCCGCCGATCAACTCACCATCATGCCGTCGAGCGGCAATTCGGGCTTGGCACCCTTGACGATGTCGGCGGCGATGCGGGCGGACCCGAGCGACATGGTCCAGCCGATGTGGCCGTGACCGGTGTTGAAGATCATGTTGCGATAGCGCCCGGCGCCGAATAGCGGCGTGCCCTCCGGCGTCATCGGCCTAAGGCCCGCCCAGTAGGTCGGGTGCGTGTAGTCGGCGCCATTCGGGAACAGGTCGCGGATGGCGCCCAGCATGTGACGGAAATCATCGGGTTTGAAGCTCTTGTCGTAGCCGGCGAACTCGGCGGTAGCGGTGACGCGCAGGCGATCGCCGAGGCGCGAATAGGCGGTGAGGTTATCCTCGTCGACGCCGCCGATCGCAGGCGGATTGTTGTGGCCGCCGATAGGCACCGTCATCGAGTAGCCCTTGATCGGATAGATCGGCAGGCGGACGCCCAGTTGCCGCGCGAGTTTCGAGCCGAATACGCCGAGGCAGAACACATAGGTGTCGGCGCTGATCGTACCAGCATCCGTGAGCACCCCGGTCACCTGATCGCCAGTAGTGTCGAAGCCGGTGACCTCGGTGCTGTACTTGAAGACGACGCCATATTTTGAGGCGATATGTTTTGCCAGCCCCTGCGTGAACACACGGCAGTCGCCGCTCTCATCCGACGGGCAATAGATCGCACCGGCGAACTTGTGTTTGACCGGTGCCAGCGCGGGGTCGATGGCGGCGGCCTCGTCGGCGCTGATGGCTTTTAGCTCCAGACCTTCCTCGGTGAGGATTTTGGTATTGCCGGCGCCGCGCTCGAAGCTTTGAGGGTTGCGGTAGAGATACAGCAAACCGCCCTTCAGGCCATGATAGGGCACGGCGGTGTCGGCCGCGACGTACTGCAACCGCGCCTGGCTGTAGAGGCACAGCCGGACCTTGCGCTTGGTGTTGATGCGGGCGCGCTCGGCGGTGCAGTTGCGCAGGAACTGTATCGACCACAACCACAATTGTGGATCGAGGCTCGGCTTGAAGCGCAGTGCCTGACCTTCTTTGTAGAGCGACTGAAACAGTATCTTGGGCGCCTTGGGCGAGGCCCAGGTATAGGCATGGCCGGGTGAGAACAGGCCGGCGTTGGCGAAGCTGGTCTCGGCGGCGGCTTCGGGCAGCCGCTCGATGACGGTGACCTCGTGGCCGTCGCGGGCAAGTTCGTAAGCCGTGGTGACACCGATGACACCGGCGCCCAGCACTGCGATTTTCATGGATCTGCCCTTGCTTGCCGATGAAGTCGAACGATGCGAGACTTTGCCATGAGTAGAGTTTCGAGGTTCGATCCCGCCGTCAAGGAGGCCTCACCATGCACTACGAAAGACTGAGACTTGCGACCGATGCCGGGCTCGGTGCCAGGGCGCGGATCGGCATGCTGGTGCTGAAGACCGACCAGACGCTCGAATACGAAGCGTCACGGATCATGTCCCGCGTAGACGGTGTGACCTTGCATCACGCTCGGTTGTTCAATGATTTCGAGATCAACCGCGACACCTTGATGGCGATGAAACCACTGCTGGCGCCAACGGCTGGGTTGCTGCCAGTGGAGTGGGCCTTCAAGTCGATCGGGTATGGTTGCACGTCGGGTTCGATGGTGATCGGCGAGCAGCAAGTCGAGCGCGAGATCCGCAGTGTTCATGCGCATGCTGCGGTCACGAACCCGTTCAGTGGCGGCATCGCCGGTCTGGCAGCGCTCGGCTGCCGGCGGATCGGTGTGCTGACGCCGTACATGCGCGCGGTGAACGATGGTGTCGTGAAGGCACTCACGGCGCGTGGGCTCGAGGTAACGGCGTTCGCCTCCTATGAGGAGCCGGATGACAATCTGGTCGGCAAAATCGCCGTGGATGAGATCATCCGCGCATCGGTGGCGCTAGCCGAACGCACGGACGTAGACGGTGTTTTCGTGTCATGCACCAGCCTGCGCACCATCGATGCCATCGCCGCGATCGAGGCGGCGTCGGGCAAGCCCGCTACCTCGTCGAACCACGCCATGGTTTGGCATATGCTTCGCTTGGCTGGGATTAATGAGCCGATCGCGGGTTTGGGCCGCTTGTTCGAGCTTGCGCTCGCCAAGCAGCAGGCGGCGGCTGAGTAGCGGTTAATCACGGAATTTAACTTAGGGGCAGCATGGGCGTTCTTCCCGCCTTGGGCCCTGTTGTGTCGGCAGGCAACTTGCACCGCGATGGTACAAAATCGCGGAAATGCCAGACACATGCAGAAGATGAACCCGGAAGCAGCAAACTCGCGCCCTCTATGTGTCGATCTGGACGGTACGTTGGTTCGTACCGACACATTAATCGAGACGTTGCTGCAACTCATCCGCCGAAATCCTCTGGTGCTGTTACTGATGCCGGTGTGGCTTGCCGGTGGATTGGCGCGCTTCAAGGATGAGGTCGCACAACGCCTGACGCTTGATGCCGCCGACCTGCCCTATGATGAAACGTTCCTCGTATTCCTGCGGTCGGAAAAGGCCAAGGGGCGCCGATTGGTGCTGGTCACCGCCGCCGACATCCGGCAGGCGCGCGCGGTGGCGGAGCATCTGCATCTGTTCGACGACGTGATTGCGAGTGACGGCACGACCAATCTGAAGAGCGCCGCCAAGGCCGCGAAACTGGTCGACGGCTTCGGCGTCGGCGGCTTCGATTACGCCGGCAATGAGATGGCCGACATGGCGGTGTGGCGTGACGCCGGCGGCATTATCCTGGTCAACGCCGACACCGACGCAAGTGCCCGCATCAAGGCAGAGCGCGAGATCGTGCGCGAATTCGGCGGCGCCGCGCCTGGCTGGCAGCCCTACCTCAAGGCACTGCGGCTGCATCAATGGATGAAGAACGGCCTCGTATTCGTGCCGCTGTTGCTGGCCCACATGATGCTGGACCCGACGGCGTTGCTGCGCGCGTCGCTGGCGTTCGTCGCCTTCGGGCTTACGGCATCGGCGGTCTATGTCATCAACGATCTTGTCGACCTGAAGGAAGATCGCAGGCATCCGCGCAAGCGCAACCGGCCGTTTGCGTCCGGAGCTGTGCCGTTGAAGCATGGACTGTTCATGGCCCCCGCTTTGCTTGCCGGCGCCGGGGTCGTCACCTTGCTACTGCCGCTACCGTTTGCCGGCTGGCTCGCGGTCTACTTCGCGACGACGCTCGCCTATTCGTTCTTCTTCAAGCGGACCATGCTGTTCGATGTACTGGTTTTGGCCGGTCTCTATACCCTGCGCATCGTCGCCGGATCGGCGGCACTGGATATTCCGCGCTCGTTCTGGCTGCTGGCGTTCTCGATCTTCCTGTTCTTCAGTCTCGCCCTGGTGAAGCGCTACGTCGAACTCGCCGACATGGGCCGCGATGCCGATACGCGCGAGCGGGGACGCAGTTATCGGGCGGTCGATCTCGAAACCCTGTCGCAGTTTGGCATCGGTAGCGGCCTAATGGCGGTTCTGGTGCTGGCGCTCTATATCGACAGCCCGACGGTGAAGACCGCGTATGCCAATCCGGAACTGATCTGGTTGCTGTGCCCGTTGATGCTGTACCTGATCTGTCGGTTCTGGATTCTGGCGCGGCGCGGCGAAATGCATGAGGACCCGATCATGTTCGCGATCCGCGACTGGCGCAGTCAATACATCGTCGCCATCGCTGGCTTCCTGCTCGTAATCGCGACACTTTGGTCATGAGCCGCTATCAATCCTGGGGCCGCTATCCGAAGTTGCCGCAGTCGGTGCGCGTGCTGGCCGAGGCGGCGAGCGATCTTGGCATCAAGCCGGGCGAGCGCGTGCTGCCGTTCGGCAATGGCCGCAGCTACGGTGACACCTGCCTCACCGCCGGTACACTGCTCGACACCGCCCGTCGCAATCGCATCCTGGCGTTCGATGCTGGTACTGGTGTCGTGCGGTGCGAGGCAGGTTTATTGCTCAGCGACTTGATTGCGCGTGTGCTGCCGGCCGGCTGGTTCGTGCCGGTGACGCCTGGCACCCAGTTCGTGACTATCGGCGGCGCCATCGCTAATGACGTGCACGGTAAAAATCACCATGTGCGCGGCACATTCGGTTGCCATGTGCTGGCGTTCGAGTTGCTGCGATCGGACGGCTGCCGCAAGGTCCATACGGCGGCCGACAATGCCGGCTATTTCGCTGCTACCATTGGTGGCCTAGGTCTGACCGGCCTGATTACTTGGGCCGACATTCAGCTGATCCCGGTCACTTCGCGCCGCATCGACCAGACGATCACGCCTTTCGGCAATCTCGATCAGTTCATGGCCTTGGCGCGGGCGGCGGACCAGAGCCACGAATACGGCGTCGCCTGGATCGACAGTCTCGCGTCGGGTCGGGATCTCGGGCGCGGGCTCTACATCAAGGGCAATCACGCCGGCGGCAGCGGGTCGATCACAGCGCCGCGCGGTGGTGCGCTGCTGTCAGTACCATTCGATCCGCCGTTGTCGCTGATCAGTCGCACCACACTGCGGGCGTTCAATGCGCTCTATCGCCGGCAGACGCTTGGTCGCGAGAAATCGGCTGCGGTCGACTTTCTGCCGTTCTTCTATCCGCTTGACCGAATCGGTGCCTGGAACAGGCTTTACGGTCCGCGCGGCCTCCTGCAGCACCAATGCATAGTTCCCGTCGAGGGCGGCATATCGGTGGTGGCTGATCTACTGGCCCGCAGCCAACGGGCTGGGCTCGGGTCGTTCCTGACGGTGCTCAAGATCTTCGGCGCCAAGGCCTCGCCCGGCTTGTTGTCGTTCCCGAAGCCCGGCCTGACGCTGACGCTCGACTTCGCCAACAGCGGCCCGGCGGTATTCCAGTTGCTCGATGAACTCGATGCCGTGGTGATCGCGGCCGGCGGCCGCATCAACCCCTACAAGGATGCACGGATGTCGCCTGAGGCGTTCGCCGCCTCGTTTCCCAGATCATAAGGCGTTGACGCCACATATCGATCCGGCCTTCCAGTCGCGCTTCTGGAGCCGGGTGACGGGAACCCCATGATCGATCCGAAGCGAATTATGCCCTGGTGGCGCGAACGCTTTCTTGTCGGGCTGCTGGCGGCGTTCGTGACGGCGCATCTTGCACTTGCAGTGCTGGTGCCTGACGGCGCGCAACGCATGCTGGTTGGCGATCGGGCGGGTGATCGCTTTCGCGCGCTGACGGAATTGCTCGCGCAACCGGATCTCGATGCTGCGCTCCGCGTAGTTTTTCGCATCGGCTCGCCCGGGGATTGGGTGCTATTCGCGCCAGCCTTCCGTGTGGCCGGGCCCTATGGCGTGATGGCGCAGAGCATCGCGCTCTATTGCGTCGGCCTGGTGTTGCTCTATCGGTTGGCGTCGCTCGTTGTGCCTGAGCGCACCGCGCGGCTCGCATGTATTGCCTGGGCGCTGTTGCCGGCGACGATCTTCCACCCGCATGCCCTGGTGTCGGAGGCGATCTGCAACCCGTTGCTGATTGCGTTGACCTACCTGTTGGCGCGGCTCGAATTTGCCGACGAGGCTCGGTGGCGCGATCTCGTGCTGGCCGGTCTCACAGTGGGAATACTGGCGTTCGTGCGCCACGTCTATCTGCTGCTGCCGCTGGCGGGCGCGCTGTGGTTAGTGCTGTTCAAGCCGCAAGGGCTCGGGCGACGGAGCAACGTCGCCGTGTTCCTGGGGCTGGGCTTTGCCTTCACCGCGATGTGGTGGGTGGGGATCGCCGCTGGCTCCAGCCGCTATGAACTAGGTCGAAGCGTCGGCGGTCTTGAGTTCGAACCTGTTCCTGCGCGCTGATCGGATGGCGGCGATGGGCAGTCTGCCTTTGCCGCAAGGCTATCTTGATCGCAATGCCAAGGCGGGCCGGGACCTGCGCACCCTCGAACCGGCTGAGTTCGTAACCTTCGCGGCAACGCATCCGGTGTTGTTCGTCAAGACCGCGATTTCGGATGCCTTCAATCTGATGGCCAACCCCGGCGTCGCGATGCTTGCCGGGCGCTATCTCGGACTGTTTGACCTCGCCGAGCGCAATCACCGCGATCTCAACAAATGGCGCGAGGCCCGCGAGCGTGAAGGGCCGCTCGGCGTCGCGCGGTTGCTGTGGCAGACGTCGCCGATGGGCTTCGTGTTCAATCTGGGCGGTAGCCTGTTGTGGGCTGGCTTCCTCGGGTTGTCGCTGATCGGTGCTTGGCGGTTCGCAGTGGAACCGCAACTGACGCCGGCTGTGCGCATTCTGCTGTTTGGTCTGGCCGCCTACGTTATCATCTTGACCAGCGCGACCGCTGGCTACACGCGCTGGGATCACCGCTCCGGAATCGAGTTTGTACTGGCGATCTGGTTCGCGATCGGCGTCGCGCGGTTAGCGAAGTGGTCGAGTCGGCGAGGTTCGAACGAAGAACACTGAACTGCAATGCGCCTTGGCAAGGGCGACTATGCGCGTCAATTCGATGTCGGCGCGCGACGAAGTCGGATCATCTGACGGATGGTTGTGATCACCACATAATATTTCAATTGAGTCGACGTCTGCGCCGGACGTATCGATCCAGGCGTAAGTGCTGAGCCTGCTCGATGCGTCACGGCGCTCACCGTCGGTTGAGGAAATTACCACGGCGATGCTTTTCGCACGGACACCGAAAGCGGATTAAAGTCGGCAAACGCTGACATTCGAAACACGCACTCAGACTAGCATTTAGCTCTCATGGCCCGCAGCAGCCGACTTCGCCAGAATGCCTTGGCTCTTGCGACCGCGCAGCCACGGCAGCAGTAGAGCGAGCGCGACCATCACCCACAGAACGTTGCCAATGGTGGACGAGAACAGCACCATCGGATCACCCTGCCCGACCCGCAGCGCGCGCAGGAAGTACGTCTCAAACAGTGGCCCCATTAGCACACCGATCAGCATGGCGGTGACCTCGTACTTGCTACGGCGCGCGATGTAGCCGATCACTCCGAACAGTAAGGCGAGGCCCATATCGAATATGTACTCGCGCTCGGCGAACGCCGCGATCGTGATCAACGACAGGATCAGCGGCACCAGGAACCGCGTCGGGATCCAGACCACCCGGCTCATGTACCGCGCGAGCGGCAGGACCAATATGACCATCAACAGGTAGGCGACGGTCATTTGCATGAACACGCCATAGGCAATTTCGGGCCGCTCGATGAACAAGCGCGGCCCGAGCGTAATGCCATGATAGCTGAGCACGATCATCATGACGGCGCCCGTGGTGCCGCCTGGAATGCCGAGTGCTAGCACGGGGATCAGCGTTCCCGACGTGACACCATTATTGGCCGACTCAGGCGCGATTACGCCTGGCGGATGGCCGGTGCCGTAAAGCTCCGGCGTCTTCGAGAACAGCCTAGAGTAGTGGTAAGCGAGGAAGGCTGCGACCGTAGAGCCGGCCCCTGGCAGAATGCCGACGACGAGGCCGATCATCGAGGTCCACACTGTTTGCCACCAGTAGCGCGCGTTGATCCGCAAGCCGTCGATTGTGTCGACCCAGCGTGCCGATCGTGCGCGCGCCAGATCTTCGGGTCTAACGACCGTGTCCTGGCGGAGCATCTCGAAGGCTTCCGAGATGGCAAACAACCCGACCAGCGCCGGGATCAACGGCACGCCATCGTACAATTCGAGTACCCCAAATGTCGCCCGACCGGTGCCGTAGATCGGGTCGGCACCAATCGAGCCGATCAACAGACCAACGAAGCCTGCGATTAGGCCTTTGAGCAGGTCCTTTGCCGCAATGGCCGCGATCAGCGTTAGGCCAAACACCATGACAACGACCATCTCGACGCTTTTGAAGTAGAACCCGATCTGCGATAGCCATGGCAGCAGGGCAATCGTGGTCAGCGTCGTGATCAGTCCGCCGAAAGCGGACGCCGCGAAACAGCAGACGAGCGCTTGCTGCGCCATGCCCTTCTTCGTCATCGGATAACCATCGAGCGTGGTGGCCGCCGCCCCTCCCTCACCTGGCATGTTGAACAGGATTGCCGGGATTCCACCGCCCAGTTGCGTCGCGCAATAGAGCGAGATCATGAAGGCGAGCGCCACTTCGATCTGCATGGTGAGCGTCAACGGCAGCAGGATGATCAGCGTGTTTTGTGCCGAGAACCCTGGCAGAATGCCAACGACGATGCCGATCAGGCTGGCGGGAAGTATCACCCACCACAGCGACAAAGCCCGTATAAACAATTCGAACATTAGTTCGGGGCTGGCGCTTGCCATGGCGGTTAGTTCCCCAGCGTCGGTAGGATGGTGGCAAGCGCGTTCTCGATGACGCCGCGCGGCATCCGGCTGTTAAGCAGGAATATGAACAATAGGTAGACGACCGCCGCCGACGACACCGAGATGCCAACGAGTTGCTTGGCACCGGTCACACCCATGACCCTTAGCGCCGCCAGCATCAGCAGCAGCAGGCCGAGCGTAGTGCCGAGCCATTGGATGGTCAGAATGAACACGATCAGCAGGGCGACTAATGCCACGCGCTGGCGGTTGTAGATCGAGTTCTCAAACAGATCGCCGAAGTTGAAGCTGCCCATGCCACCGCGCGCGAGTTTGAGGCCGGTGCGCGCGAACAGCAGCGCACAAAGCGCCAACAAGACACCCGCAATCGTCGTGCCGGTTGCACGCGCTTCCCAGGCAAGTCCTGCCGTCGAGATGATGTAGTAGGCGCTCAATCCGCAGCCGAGTAGCGGGATGATCAGATCGGCCGCCAGGGCCTCCCGTGGCTCGTCCTCGATGGCGTCGGGCTCAGTGCTCAACTGCGGCCAGCTCCTTGTGATGCGTCAAACCGGTTCCAAGATATCGAACCCGCGGAAGCGGTCGATCAGGTAGATGAGGCCGCGGTCGTCGGTATCGACGTCGTTGGTCTGCGGCGCTGGCTGCCCGCCGACGGGCTCAGGGATATAAAACCCGGTTTCCATGGGCAGTGTCGGGTCCTTGATGTCGATTACGCGGACGCCGCCGCCGAACCACGCGCAATAGAGCCGCGTGTCATTCAAGTGTTCTTGAAACTGGTGCATGCCGAAGCGCTGGCCCTTCCCCGCATAGGGCGATGCCAATTCCGACAAGTGGAACATGCCGATCGGCTTGATCGCGTCGCGTCGGCCGACGTCAAACACCCAAAGCCCGGCATGCAATTGGCCGGGTATATGGTCGTGCTCTTCATCCGCCCCAACCGCGATATCGCGACCAGCAACTGGGAACGGCACTTTCAGAATCGTGTGCGTCGGCTCGGGGAACGGTGCCTGGTGCTCGAACGCGCCGGTCGTTACCGGCTTGGTGATGTCGCTGACATCGATCACGCGGAAGCCCGCATGCCAAGTTGCCGCCCACAGTTCATGGCCTTGGCGCATAGCGTGGTGCAAGCGGTTCTTGTAGCCGCTCCACGTCGGCACTTCGCCGCCAGCCGTATGTTGCCCTGGCATCCACCAGCGTGAAACTTCCGTGGGGTGGCTCGGGTCGGCCAGATCATATATCACTAGGATGTTGCCGACGTACCCGTCCATTTCGGTTGAAATATAAGCATAGCGGTCATCCATATCGAAGCGGTGCACGCCGAAGCCGTGGGTCTTGACGTAGGCGAGTTCGCGGGGTGCTTGTCTGTTTGAAACGTCCCAGACCTTGAAGCCGCCTTCGGCATAGGGCTTGGTCGCAAAATCGCGCACCAGCGCCAACTGATTGGGCTTCAGGCCAAGCGCTGTGCCAAGCTCTGCGTCCGTTGGCGGGCGGTTCAGTTGCGCGGAGAGCTGAGTTTGCGCTTGCTTCAGTGCCGAGGCACGCCTTACCGCATGGCGCTGCGCCATTTCGACGTTGGTGATCATGATATCGCCAACTACGCGCACCTTGTGCGTATGCGAGCGCTCGGTATCGAGCCGGATTTCCTTCACGACCCTTGGGTTGGCCGGATCTCTTACATCGATGATGGACGTGCCGTCAGGTGCATCCATATGACCGACGTAGGCATGTCCGCCCGACACATAAACCTGCCCACCACCGGCCAGATCCAAATGGCCGACGCGGCGCAAGCCCTTGGCAAAGGTGTCGGACATTGTGCTGACCTCAGCGCTTAGCGGTCAGGATTGACTTGTATTCGTCCGCCAGCGCGATCATCGACAGGGCATAATCGTTGCACGACTTTCGATCGCCATAGGTTAGCGATTCCGGAACTTCGCCATTTTTGGCCGCCGCTGCGACGTAGGCTGGATCTTCACTGACCGACTTGGCGCTTTCTTCCAACAGCTTGAAGCTATCGGGGTTTTTGGCCGCGAATTCGGCGTGAACGGCCCAGGAGCGCGCCGAATAGAGATCGGGAATTTTTGTTCCGAAAACGGCGTTGATGCTGGGTGCGTTCGCCGTGTATTTCGCCAGCCGATTCTCTTTATTGAAAATGCCGAGAACCGTCAGCTGATCCGTCAATTTCACGATGGTGGTCGTAGGCAGCACGCCGATATCGACCTCGCCCGAGAGCACCGCGACAGTCGTCGGGTTGCCGCCTTGATAGGGAATGAGGTTGAACTTCGAGTTGGTCGCAGCGCCGAGCGCCAGAATGCCGATAGACGCTGGGTGCGGAATCCGACTCGTCGCCGTGTTCAGCGGCCGCTTCTTGGCTTCCGCGACCACGTCTTCAATCTTCTTGAATGCGCTCGACTTGCGCACGAACACGCAGCTGTCGTCCGTATCGGTGCGACAGAAGTAAATGTAGTCCTCGGGAAACTTGTAGGCGGGCTTCTGCGTTGCATACATGATCATCTCCGGACCCATGTTGCCAAACAGCAGGTTGTGGCCGTCGCGCTCGCGTTTTTGAACGTACAGCGTGTAGCCGACTTGCCCTGCCGCGCCCGCCTGGAACTCGAACTCGAATGGCTGACCGAGTTGCTTTGACCAGACGTCGGCGAACGGCCGGGCAAGTCGTTCAGCCCCCCCGCCCTGGCCGGTCGGGATGATGACGCTGAACTTGCGCGAGGGGAACTTTGCCTGTGCGTGGACGGGCAGCGAGATGCCGCCGGTCAGGCCAACAGCGGCAGCGCCTTGCAGTGCACTGCGGCGCGTGAGGGGAGCGATTGTGTTAGACATCGTGCGTTTCCTCCGTTGGAACCGGAGCGCCTTGTCGTTGGATTGAAGGGCGGTGGCGCTCTCGTTGTTTGGGTGGGAACTGAACCGTGCGGCCGGTTATCATCAGCCGCGGTAGACGGGATCAGGCTGGGCGAAGAAGCACGCCAGGACGTGATAAGCCAGCATATAGTTCTTTTGCTGGAAGCTCGCGTGCGAAATGCCGGGCATCACGGTGAATTGCTTGTCCGGATTGGGCAGCAGCTTGAAGAAATCTATCAGATCGTCCATCGACGCGATGCCGTCCCACTGGCCGCGCATGATCAACGATGGCACCGTTATCTTCGTCGGATCGACGACGGGCAGCTTCGAGCACATGTCGATATAGCTGCCGTTCGGGATCGAATCATCGAGCGCGCAAATCGCCTTGGCAAAGGCATCGATCGTCGGTTGATCGGCGCAGCCTGGATGGTCGCGTTCGAAGATCGACTGCACGAATGCCGTGTTGATGGGGCGGCGGTTAGCCTTGATAAATTCCGGCAACTTCTTCGCGCGCTCGGCTAGCGTCGGGCTGCCCTTGCCGGTCCACACATGCGCGTCCATGGCTAACCGCGCGACACGCTCGGGATGGCGTTGTGTGAAGAGGCCCGCGCGCAGCGCACCAGATGAAATGCCGTAAACAAGTAAGGGGCCGCTGTTGCGCGTTGCTTGAATATAACTCGACGCCGCTGCCAGATCTTCGGCACTGTTGGAAATATCGAACGGCAAATCGCGGTTCTTGTCCGAGCGGCCGTAGCCTTCGACGTCGACGCACCAAGTGTCGTAGCCGCGCTTGGCAAAATAGTTCATCACCGAGCTATCGGGGCGGCCCGGAACATGCAGATCGAACGTCGGTTGCGACGCCATCGACGAGCCGTGAACGAACAAAATAGTGCCGCGCTTGCCCTTGGGTTCGCCAACGAATTTTTCCCACATAAACAGGCGTACGTCGCCCTTCTTTGTCCAATGCTCCTGGCCGATCACGTCGGCGTCCGAAAATGTCGTCTCGTTCACTGATGTGGCCCCGTCGTGTCATGAGGTTGGTAATGGCAACCGGATCTTAGTGCCATCATCGGTCGAGATCTGCGCGTTGGCAACAGGGCGTGCCGCCGATCTCGGGAACGAGTTGAAGATGGTTCGAACTCATTCTTGTTGTCGCTTATCAATTGACCGGAGTCAGTCTCATCAGTCGACCGGGGTTGCTGTCCTCGACGAGCCAGATGGCGCCATCTGTTGCGACGGCGACATCGCGGATACGCCCACCAATATCCCAGCGCTCGGCCTCATCGGGCTGGCCGTCTGCTCTGAACTCTAAACGTATCAGTGCCTGGGCCCTCAAGCCGCCAACTAAGGCGGAGCCCTGCCATTGTGGAAACATCGCGCCCTTATAAAACACCAGCCCCGCGGGCGCGATGACGGGTGTCCAATATACGGCTGGCGCGCGAAACTCGGGTCGGGTGGCATGGCGGGGGATCGGTGCACCGCTGTATTCGTCGCCATTGGAAACTAGCGGCCAGCCATAGTTCTGGCCTGGCTCGATGAGGTTCAGTTCGTCACCGCCGCGCGGCCCCATTTCGTGAAGCCAAAGCCGGCCGTCGGGCGTAAAGGCGAGGCCATACGGATTGCGATGACCCGTCGTCCACGTCTGGCCCCGTACTCCGGGTTCGTTAGCAAAGGGATTATCCGAAGGCGTTGTACCATCGAGATTGAGACGAAGCAGCTTGCCGCGCGCCTGACCAGGGTCCTGAGCGCTAGCCGGTACCATGCGGTCGCCGACCGTCAGAAATAGATGCGATCCTTGCGGGTCGAATGCTATGATGCCGCCGGGCTGGCCACCCCCACCCGTCGGAGTTTGGCGCCAGATCACCGCGCCATCAACCAGTTTCGATCCGCTGTCGGACAGCGAGAGTGACGCCCGCGCCAGCACCAGGGTGCCGCCGCCGGCACTGGGCTCGACGTAACTGAAATAGACCCGGGAGCTGACCGCAAAATCAGGTGCGATGGCAACGTGAAGCAGGCCGTTCTGGCCGGATGCTGCGACGACGGGCACATTGCTGACCTGGGTCTTGCCCCCACCTTGGGTGACAAGAAAGAGGTGACCAGGCTTTTCGGTGATGAGCATCCGCCCATCGGGCAGGAATGCGAGTGCCCACGGCGTGTTGAACGTAGCGATAGTCTTGGCAACGAATGGGCGCATGCCGCTCGAAGCGCGGCCGCCGGCGTTTATGCTCTCGGTGTGCGCGGCGGGTACGAGTAATAGAGAAGCGGCCAGCGCTGCCAGCATCGGAATTGTTTTGCGCCGGTCCATTGGTCATCCTCCGCCAGGAAGTACGTCGTCCCTCATAAACCGCCCACCCCATCCATATTGCGATTGAGCCGCGCTCACTAAGTGCAGGTTAGGATACGCTCTCGAGCCAATCGACCATTTATCGGGCCACGATATTCATTTTATTGTGAACAATGTTCGGCGTGGACGAGATCCGACAGGCCATCGAGATTACGGAGATCGGTCGCGCAGCGGGGCCAGCAAGTCCGCACTGCGGGCACGCGCTGTGCATCCATTGGGACATTCGAGCCAGCTACATCGCTGGCGATGCCAATATTGCGAGCGCTCGTTCATGAGCGGCTCGCCGGTCTGCGCAAGCGAGAGCGGTTGCTGGAGCATGGCCGGGCTATGTTCGACGCTGTCAATCTTTGCAAGTTGGACACCGGCTGCGGCGGCGGCCTTTCAAATTCGCTTCACTGGCGGCGTCACCATCTGAAATCGGTCACAGCAATGCACCCGCTGGCGATGCAGGGCATCCATAAAGCCGATGAGACCTACGAATTCCCTTTGGTCACGGGCTCGCGCAAGCATAATGCGAGCGAATGTCGGTATGTACTCGTCGTCAGTTTCGAAGACTTTGACGACAATGGTCGGGGCGGCGGGATTCGAACTCGCGACTTCCTGCTCCCAAAGCAGGCGCTCTACCAGGCTGAGCTACGCCCCGTAACGACCATAGGGTCGACCGTGTAGTGCCCGTTTGTTGGCCGACCGTCAAGCAACGCTATTTCAGCCCGGTGCCGAAAGACTTGTGCAGCACCTTGTCGCCGGCCTTCAGGCCATACTTGGCCGACGCACCCGCAGCCAACTCCAATACCGCGACCACCGGCCCCTCCGACGCAATGACGCGCTCAGACATTGGCTCGGTGCTGGTCTCGATGCGATGTACGGTGCCATCGGCGCGGATGAACACCATGTCGAGCGAAGCGTAGGTGTTCTTCATCCACATCGTGATCTCCTGCGGCGTGCCGTAGGGGAACAGCATGCCGGTGCCGTCGGGGATCTTGGGGCGGAACATCAAGCCGCGCGACTTCTCCTCAAGTGTTTCGGCGATCTCTATCTCGATCGCTTGATTGCCGCCGCCGGTTTGCAGCATCAGCGTCTCACGGCGCATCTGGGCCTCGACCGGGAAGGCCGCCAACAGCGGCAGCAACAGCGCAAACGAAAGCAGGACCGCCCAACGGGCAGTCCTGCTGATCAGATCAGTGTGGTCGCGAAGGTTCATTCGCGATAGATAGTCGTCTCAATGCTGCGATGGCAAGCCCGATGGCAGGCCATCGGGGCGCATTTCGGCCGCCATGCAACCTTTCGAACCATGACCCCAGCGAACCTGGACGATTTGGCCAGGACGCAGTTCGGTGAAGCCAAATCGGCGCAGCGTCTCCATGTGGACGAATACGTCCGGAGTGCCCTCTCCACGGGTCAAAAATCCAAAGCCACGTACACGGTTGAACCACTTAACCATCGATCGCTCCCAGTCGCTTTCGGGAGTGACGACGACGTGGGTGCGCTGCGGCAGTTGCGAAGGATGGATCGCTGTACTATCGTCGAGGCTGAGAATGCGGAAGGCCTGCAGGCCTTTCGGACGGCGCAGTACCTGGGCGTGGACCCGGGCGCCCTCGTATGCGGTCTGGTGGCCTCCGGCTCGCAGGCAAGTGACGTGGAGCAGGACATCGGGAAGGCCATTGTCAGGTACGATAAAGCCGTAACCTTTTGACGCATCGAACCATTTTATGGCTCCAGCGATCTCGAACACTTCGAGACCCTCGGCGCTGCGCGCGGTGTTGATCTCTGCTAGAAGGGTCGGATCGACCCCCGTGAGATCGCCCAGATTGTCTTCTCTCATAATCATATACCCCGTCTTACTGGCTACCGTTTGCACGTAACTGGTACCGTTGCACTGCCACATGAACTGAGTGGCTACCCCTCTGGCGGTGACGCCTTAAGACCCCTCTTGGGCGTCCCCGTTCGAGAAGTGTCCGGAACATGTCCCAATTGGTTAACGAAGGCTAGATCAAAATTGCCTCGCTGGTTGGTGGAAGTGGTGTTCAAAAATTGTTCTTGACTGCATTTAGAGCGGTTAAGTGTCTGATATAGTAGCTAGAAAACTCAGAGCAATAATTTGGGCAGAAGCTTGGCGTATTGGTCGTGGATTACGCCCGATCGACGCGGTTGGGGAAGACATTTTAGAGCCTCGCGGGGGTCGATTTTAATCGACTGATTCGCCCGAATCAGCCGGCATGATTGGTGGTCGGACTAAAATATTGCACTGCGGGATGAGGTGAGTTCCTGCACGGGTTTTCCCCAGCAAAGTGGACAGGTTGTCGCACCTGGGAACAAAAATGTTTTTCACTCGTTGTGGATAGTTGTTCCTTGTTGGCTGCGCACGAAGCGATGGCGATACCGCTTGTTCGCCAGTCGTGGCGGGCGTATCACGCCTCTCTGACTTCGCTGGTTCACGGCTCGGGAGGCCCCATGCGCTATCTCCACACCATGGTTCGGATCGCCAACGTCGAGCAGAGCCTCGACTTCTACTGCCGGAAGTTCGGCATGGAGGAAGTGCGTCGCTACGACAGCGAAGCTGGGCGCTTCACCAACATTTTCCTGGCAGCACCGCAGGACAAGGCGAGGGGCATCGCCGACAAGGCGCCGCTGCTGGAGTTGACCTACAATTGGGACCCGGAAGTCTACACCGGCGGACGCAATTTCGGTCATCTGGCATTTGAAGTCGATGACATCTACGCCCTTTGCGACCGGCTGATGAAGGCGGGGGTTACCATCAATCGGCCGCCGCGTGACGGCCGGATGGCGTTCGTACGTTCGCCCGACAATGTCTCGATCGAACTTCTGCAGAAAGGCGAGGCGAAGGCCAAGGCCGAGCCATGGGCGTCGATGCCGAACACAGGCGTCTGGTAGCGGTTCGGTCACGGACGGGAGCCAATCACGATGGCCAGCGATGCCGGCAAGTCTCCGAATGATGTGCACACCGCATCCGGTTCCGCGAAGATCGAGCCCAAGGACGTCGCATCCGCGACTGCGATTGGCAGCGCGTTACGCGTCGGTGCTGGCCGGCATAAGGCCATGTCGGCCGGTGGGGCGGGTGCCGGCGCCGCTGGTGGCCCCCGTCGATCATCCGACAACGCAAGTTTGATGACAGCGCTGCTGGTGGTCGGCATCACCGTCGGCATGTTGGCGATCATGATCGTCTTCAGCCGGTGACGAACACAGTTCGGCGGCGAGCGGCGGTGATCGGTGGCGGTCCAGGTGGGTTGATGGCGGCCGAGGTGCTGGCTCGTGCCGGGTTCGACGTCGCGGTGTACGAGCGGATGCCGTCGGTCGGTCGCAAGTTTCTGATGGCCGGTCGAGGCGGACTCAATCTCACCCATGCCGAGCCGCTGCCGCGCTTCCTCGGGCGCTTCGGCGATGCGCGGCCACATCTGGAGGCATTGATTGAAGCCTTCCCGCCGCAAGCCCTACGAGCCTGGGCGGAGGGGCTCGGGCAGGAAACCTTCGAGGGCTCCAGTGGGCGGGTGTTTCCGAAGGCGATGAAGGCGTCGCCCCTGCTGCGGGCATGGCTGCGCAGGCTGGCTGATCTGGGAGTTGCACTCCATACGCGTCATCGCTGGATCGGTTGGGATGAAGCAGGCGCTCTTCGGATCGTGACGCCTACCGGCGTCGAAACCTCGGTTGCGCCAGACGTGACTATTTTCGCACTCGGTGGTGCGAGTTGGCCGCGGCTGGGCTCTGACGGCGGCTGGGTATTGCCGCTACGGGCGGCTGGGGTGGCGGTGACACCGCTTGAGGCCGCCAATGCCGGCGTCGAAGTTGCCTGGTCGGATATTTTCCGGCAGCGATTTGAAGGCCAGCCGATCAAACGGCTCGCGGTGACCTGCGAGGGAGAAACTGCGCTCGGCGAGGCAATGGTGACGCGGACCGGCCTTGAGGGGGGCGCGATCTATGCCATCGGCCGGCAGGTTCGCGACCAGATCGCCCGCAAAGGCAGTGCACGCATCCTGATCGACGTGCGTCCGAGCTTTTCGGTTGAGGAGTTGGCCAACAAGCTGGCCCAACCGCGCAACAAGCAGTCGACGGCGAATTTCCTACGCAAGGTCGCCGGCATGGCGCCGATCGCGATCAGTCTTGCCCGCGAAGGGGCCAGAGGGCCATTGCCGAACGACGCACCGGCACTCGCAGCTCTAATCAAGGCGATCCCATTGACGGTGACAGGCATGAGTGGATTGGCGCGCGCGATCTCGACCGCTGGCGGTGTTCGGTTCGACGTGTTGGACGAAGGCTTGATGATAAAGGCAATGCCCGGCGCGTTCGTTGTTGGTGAAATGCTCGACTGGGAAGCCCCGACCGGTGGTTATCTTCTGCAAGCGACGTTTGCGACCGCGGTGCGAGCGGCCGAAGGCGCGCAAACTTGGCTCGATCGTGACCAGACCAAATGACGCGGTGTGCGACGACGCCCCGCGTTGATCTTGCGACCCTGATCTCGTTAAGCTCCGTAGCTATGAAACGTTCACTAACATCATGTCCGGCGGCCGCGTGTCGGCGCTGGGCGACCTTGCTGCTGGTTGGGATCGTGCTCCTGCGCGGGCTGATCCCGGCCGGCTTCATGCCGGATCTGGCGGCGGCGGGTGGCGGCTCGCTGCAATTGGTGATCTGCATAGGCGGCGGTTTGAAAGTCGTGACCGTTCCAGCGACGCTTGCTGACGTTGAGCACGAGACGCCGACGTCGACCAGCGATGATTGCGCCTTTGGCGGGCTGACTGTGCCTGTGTTGCTGCCGGTTGGACAATCCGCCTTGTGGTCGCTGCTAGCGCAAGAGAGGGGCTATGATGTCCGAACGGCGCTGCGGCACGACGGCAAGGCTGATGTGCCGGCACTGGGCGCGCGTGCGCCGCCGTGTATAGCATGACGCAGCTTCGCACATGCCCATCTTCAATTCATCCGCGCCGATGATCCGCTTGCCCGCAGAGGTATCCCAGCGGCCGGTGCCTACGGAAAGTCTCTCGATCATGTCTGCAAAACTGGTTCGCATTTGCATCACGTCTGCCATGACGCTGGCGGCACTCGCCTTCGGCGCAAGTGCCCATGACTTTACGATCGGTACCATTAAAATCGATCATCCCTGGATGCGCGTGCCGCCGCCCGCTGCCAAAGTTGCTGGCGGCTTCATGACCATCACCAATACCGGTACGACGCCGGATCGCCTTGTCGGCGGCTCGGCTGTTGGTGCGGGTCGGTTCGAAGTGCACGAAATGTCAGTGATCGACGGCGTGATGCGCATGCGGCAGTTGCAGCCGGGGCTCGATATCAAGCCGGGCGAGACCGTGGTGCTGAAGCCGGGTTCGTTCCACGTCATGATGATGGATATCAAGGCGGCGCCAGAAGCCGGCAAGTTGCTCAAGGGCACGTTGATCTTCGAGAAGGCAGGTACCATAGAGATCGAATACAAGGTCGAGACGGCTGGCGCCAAGGCGTCCGGGCACGACCACGGCGGTGCCAAGGGCTCGGCGAAGGCCAGCAAAGGCTCAGGGCTCCGGATCGGGCTCCGGATCGGGCTCCGGATCGGGCTCCGGATCGGGCTCCGGATCAGGTTCCGGATCGGGTTCCGGATCGGGTTCCGGGTCGAAGTCCGGCAAGGGCTCCGGATCAGGTTCGGGAGTAGGTGGCAATGCAAACTAGCAGCCTGTTGCGACGCATCCGGATTGCGACGTGGATCATCGTCGCCATCGGCCTCACGGCGGGGGGGCTGTATTTCCTCACCCAACGCGGGCCTGAAATCCAGAAGGCGATCGGTGGGGCGGCCCGCATCGGCGGGCCATTCCAACTCGTCGCGCACACCGGCCAGCCGTTCACCGAGCGCGATCTGGCCGGCAAGCCTTATGCGATCTTCTTCGGCTTTACCCACTGCCCGGATATCTGCCCGACGACATTACTTGATATGTCGAACCGGCTTGAGGAATTGAAGGCCGACGGTGACAAGTTGAGGATGGTTTTCGTCTCGGTCGATCCGGAGCGCGACACGCCGCAATATCTCGCCGAATACCTGAAATCATTCGACAAGCGCATCATCGGGCTGACCGGAACGCAGGCACAGATGGCGGCGATCGCCAAGGCTTACCGAGTGATCTACGAGAAGGTGCCCGGCACTGGCGGCGACTACACCATGAATCACACCGCAACTGTCTATCTGTTTGACGCCAATGGCCAATTCGCCTCGACGCTCGCTTACCAGGAAAGCGAGCAAAATCAACGCGCTAAGCTCAAGCGGCTGATTGGCGGTTAGGAAAGCGGCGAATGGTTGGGTCGACACTTGGTACGTCCGAGGGGGAGCGTATCGGAATTGTTGATGGCGCAAGCGAGAGCGTCATCTCGGTCGCCGCGTTCAAAGCGCGAATGGGCGTCGATGGCTGGATCAGGCTGCACTCGGCCGATTTCGCCGCCATGGCAACGCTCACTGAGCGATTTGTGCACTTCAATCTGGGCACCACCTCGAACGTAGTCGGACATTTGTACGCAATCGTCCCAATTGTCAGGCCCGGATTCCGAACGGCCGAGGGAATTGAAACACTGCCCCATGTCGATGTGCGGCGCTCACGCCTAGGTCGCTGCGTCGAGGTACGGCAGGCGGTGCGGATCGAAGATGTAACGGCTGCGGATTTTTCGGCGTCCCTGCCGCACCTGCGGTCGATTGGAGAACTTCGGTCGGCGCTGATCGAGCGCTATGCCAGAATGTTTCCGGAGCATTCAGATGCGGACATCCTGAAACAGGGGTGTGCGATCACGACGCTGGATCTGGTGGGGCGTGCAGATTGGCACTGATGCCGCCCTCATTTTGCCTGAATGCATCAGTGTTTATGCAACTGGCGGGAACCGAAGCAATCGACCACCGAGTATGAGGTGTCTGATATGGCAGCCCGCGCCATGCATTCGACGAACCGCACCACCGACGATCGCGGCGGCTACGATGCCGTTGCCGACTATGGCGATTGGGACCTATCGCCGGACGATCGGCTATCAGGGCCACCGAAGCGTAGGCGGGGCAAGATGGTGGCAGGCACGATCGCTGCTTTGATGATCGCTGGCGCTGGTGCCTGGTTTACGGCTGCTGACAGTGCGGTGTGGCGCAATTGGCTTCCCGCCGATCTCTCGGTCAGCCTGCCGCCAGCGTTACGCGTGGCTCTCGGGCTGGCCGAGCCGGCCAAACCGGTCGATGTTCCAACCGCGCCACCTCGAATTGTCGATGAGACATCGGTGAAGCCGACCGCACTGGACGAAATGCCGGCAGCGCCTTCCGCGCGAGAAGCGAAACAGGTCCCGCCATTGCTGACGGTAAAGCCGGTTGCCGTTGCCGCTTTGCCGTCTGATGAAGCGTCGCCGGCAGCGCCCCTGCCGCCACCCAAGGTCGATCCGGCCGATCCTTTCCAGAAGCGCGCGCTGGCGGTTGGCTTGCACCCGGAGTTGTCGCGTGTCCTGCTCGAACGGCTATCTGATGCTGACTACCGCAATGCCGGCATCGCGATACGGACGGCGCTTTCCGAGACTGCGGACGGCGCGGTCCTGTCGTGGCCGCAGCAGCGCAAGCCCGATCAGGCCTTGTTCCAGGTCCGCTTCGTGCCCGGCATCGCCGATGACTGCCGTCGGTACGTCGTCGCCATCACCAAGGACGGTTGGCTGACGACGGCGTTGCCACTGGAAAAATGCGGCATTCGCGCAAACAAAACCGCGCGGCCCGCCAATCGAGCGGGATGAGGGCCTTCAGCCGGCGGTGCCAGTGACGACCGGCGTGCCTGCGTCCTCCAGGCCCCACTCGCTCCAGGAGCCATCGTATACTGCGGCATCGGTCTGGCCGAGACGGGCGAGCGCGAGGGCGATGACGCCGGCAGTGACGCCGGAACCACACGAGGCGACCACCGGTTTCGACGGATCGACGCCGGCTGACTTGAAGATCGCGGCGAGTTCGGTTTCGTTCTTCATCGTGCCATCGGAATTGAGCAAGGTGCCAAACGGCACGTTCTTCGAACTCGGGATGTGGCCCGAGCGCAGGCCGGCGCGGGGTTCGGGCACGGTGCCGGCGAAGCGGGCGGCCGCGCGTGCGTCGACGATCTGGGTAGTTTTGGAGCCGATCAGCGCCTTGACGTCGTCCTTGTCGCGCACCAGTGCGTTGTGCAGGCGGGCGGTGAAATGGCGTGGTGTGCGAAGCTGTGTCACTTCGTCGGTGACAGGCCGGCCTTCGGCTTTCCATTTCTTGAGGCCGCCGTTCAGCACCACCACGTCCTGGTTGCCCATGGTGCGGAACATCCACCACACGCGGGCCGCCGAATAGAGACCTTCGCTGTCGTAGACAACAATGCGCATTCCGTCGCCGATGCCCATCTTGCGCATGCGGCTGGCGAACTTGGTGGCCGACGGCAGCATGTGCGGCAGGCTCGATTTCTCATCCGCGATGTCGTTGATGTCGAAGAACATCGCGCCCGCGATGTGCTCGGCCTTGTACTCGGTGTACGGGTTGCGACCGGTGGTTGGCAGATGCAGCGAACCGTCGAGCAGGATCAAGTCCGGCGCGTTCAGATGCTCGGCGAGCCAAGCGGTCTCAACCAGAAATTTCGATGCGTTCTCGGACATGGCGGTATTCTCCTGCTGGACGTTCGCCGTTCAGGCAAACGCGACGCGTATGCGGCGGTTGAGTTTGCCCTTTTTCTCGACCTTCGTCACCGCGAGCCGGCCGATCTCGCCCGTGTTTTGCACATGCGTGCCGCCGCAGGGCTGGCGGTCGATCGTGCCGTCGGCTCCGATAAGGACGAGGCGGACGCGGCCTGAACCCATGGGTGGCTTTACCGACATGGTGCGCACCAGGCCAGGATTGGCTTCCATTTCGGCGTCGGTGATCCACTGCTCGGTAATGTTGTGCTGGCCATCAATGAGTGCATTCAAAGCCTCCGACAACTTGTCCTTGTCGATGGCGTCGGCATCGGCGATGTCGAAGTCGAGTCGACCCTCGTCAGCGCCAATCTGGCCGCCGGTGACCGGGAATTTGACAAGACTGCACAGCAGATGCAACCCGGTGTGCATGCGCATCAGCTTGTGACGGTTGTCCCAGTCGAGGCTGGCTTTGACCGTGGTGCCGATGGCAGGGGTTGATGCCAGCGGCGTTGCCGGCACGTGGATTATCGTTTCCTTGTCGGCGTCATAGACGGCGGTGGCGATCTCGATGGCGCCGAGGCCTGGGATATCGATCGCGCCCTTGTCGCCGGGTTGGCCACCGGCTGACGCATAGAACACGGTTCGGTCGAGGACGATGCCACCGCGATCGGTGACGGCGACAATGCGGGCATCGCAGGCGCGGGCGTAGGCGTCAGCGCGGTACAGCTTCTCGGTCATCGGGTCAGGCCTTGTCCGGGTCGGCGAAAACGGCGGGGATATCGGCGCGCTGATTGACGAGCCAGGGTGGTACGGGCAGGCCCTTCGAAGCCATGAAGGCCGGGTTGAACAGCTTCGACTGATAGCGGGTGCCGTAGTCGCACAGAATAGTCACGATGGTGTGGCCGGGGCCGAGGTCGCGGGCGAGGCGAACGGCGCCGGCAACGTTGACGCCGGATGAAGCGCCGAGGCAAAGGCCCTCCTCCATCAGTAGCCGGTAGACGATCTCCACCGCTTCGGCATCTGGGATCCGGTAGGAGCGGTCAACGACTGCGCCTTCGAGGTTGGCGGTGATGCGGCCTTGGCCAATCCCCTCGGTTATCGATGAGCCCTCGGATTTCAATTCGCCGGTGGTGTAGTAGCTGTGCAGGGCCGCTCCCGGCGGATCAGCGAGCGCAATCTGAATGTCCTTGTTGCGGGCTTTCAGCCCCATCGACATGCCGGCCAGCGTGCCACCGGAGCCAACCGCGCAGGCAAAGCCGTGCAGCTTGCCGCCGGTCTGTTCGAAGATTTCGGGTGCGGTGGTCTCGATGTGCGACTGACGGTTGGCGACGTTGTCGAACTGGTTCGCCCAGATCGCGCCATCGGGCGAGGATTTGTCGAGCGCGGCGGCAAGGCGGCCAGAATACTTCACGTAATTGTCCGGGTTCTTGTAGGGGACGGCCGGCACCTCGATCAAGGTGACACCGAGCAACCGCAGCGCGTCCTTCTTTTCCTGCGCCTGGGTGTCGGGGATCACGATCACGCACTTGTAGCCGAGCGCGGCGCCGATGACGGCGAGGCCGATGCCGGTATTGCCGGCGGTGCCTTCGACGATGGTGCCACCCGGCCTCAGCGTGCCGCGCCGCACCGCGTCCTCAATGATGAACAGCGCGGCACGGTCCTTGACCGACTGGCCGGGGTTCATGAACTCGGCCTTGCCCAGGATTTCGCACCCGGTTTCGGCTGATGCTCGGCGCAATCGGATCAGCGGCGTGCGCCCCACGGCTCGCGCGATAGTCTCGGCTGTGAACAAGGAAACGTGCCCTCCCTGGGCTGCCTGTTCGCGAGCGTCCGCATTCGTGACGCCGCTTAACTCTGGATTAACTGGCCCTGGAGCATAGTCCGTCTGCAACCTGAGGTCAGCAGGCGTTCTGTAAAGGCCTGTATCACGAGGATGACACACATGACACTCCACTTGAAGACAGGACTTGCCTTAGGCGCACTCGCCGCTGTGGCAGCTCTTTCCGTTCCCGCTATGGCTGCCGATCTCGGCGGCTATCGTGGCGGCTCGATCAAGGACGGTCCGGCCTACGCCGCGCCGATGCCGAGCGCCGTCAGCAACTGCTATTTCCGTGCCGACGCTGGCTATTCCTGGTCGCGCGATCCCAAGGCCAAGTATCAGGTCGATAACTCGGCCTTCAACCTCGCCAACGGCACCAGCTTCGCCAGCGGCAGCGAGGTCAGCAACGAAACGATGGGCAATACCTGGCTCGGCGAAGGCGGCTTCGGCTGCGGTTCGGGCTCGCATGGCGTCCGCGCCGAAGTGATGCTCGGCTATCACGGCGATCGCAAGATCTCCGGCGAGCCGGTGTACTACGCTGGTCCCCCGGTTGTCGGTCCGCCGTCGCTGGTCCTGGTCGATCCGCTGCACACCAGCGTTCAGACCTACACCGCCATGGCCAATTTCTACAAAGACCTCGGCCGCTACGGCAACGTGACACCTTACGTCGGCGCCGGCGTTGGTATCGCCTACAACATGATGAGCGAAGTGTACTTCACGGGCAATCCGGCTCTGACCAACAAGATCTACGGCGACAACGACATCGCCCTCGCCTGGTCGCTGATGGCCGGCATCGGCTACCAGATCTCCGATCGCGCCATTCTGGACGTCGGCTACCGCTATCTCGACATGGGCAAGATCTCGTCCCAGCGTCACGACAACGCCGGCAACATCAACCCGCGCGTTTCGGTCGACGATCTGGCCGCCCACGAGTTCAAGGTTGGCCTGCGCTATCACTTCGGTGGCGACTGCTGCGCCCAGACCGCCTACGTGCCGATGAAGTAGTTTTCTCGCGATTTCCCAATCGTGCTCGAAATCAGCAAGGCCGGACGCCCATCGAGGTGTCCGGCCTTTGCCTGTTTTGGCGTCCTGGCCGGCTTCTTGCGACGGATCGGCTTGCCACCTTGGCACCGAACCAATTCGCGAAGGATTGTGCCGCAATGGGACGCTTTACCCTCATTTTGTTTGCAGTCTGGGCGACATTCGCCTGGGTGCAGATGTCCGAACTCGATGCCCGCACGTTCTTCTGGGCAGCCCTGCTGCCGGTGACATACTTCATCGGCATGTTGCTCTTGAGTGATCGAGAGCGGCTCTGACCAGACTCAGGCGCCGATGGTGCCGTGCCACCACTTGCCGCCGATGACGACGCCCTCGGAGAAGATCTTCTTGTCGCCCTCCATGTGCTCGCCAAGGACGTCGACGTAGTCGAACTTGCCCTCCCTTATCTGGAGAATGGTGGCATCGCCGGCCGCACCGGGCTTTAGGGTGCCGAGTTCGGGGCGCTTGAGCGCGATCGCGCAGTTGATGGTGCTCTCCCGGATCACCTCGGGCAGTGGCATCCCCATGCACAGGAATTTGGACATCGTCGTCACCTGATCGAACGCCGGACCGTCGATGCACAGTACGTGCACGTCCGATGAAATCGTGTCGGGGTAGAAGCCGTTGGCCAGCATCTGGCGCGCGGTCTTGAAGGCGAATGAGCCCTTGCCGTGACCGATGTCGAACATGACGCCGCGCTTGCGAGCGGCGAGCACGGCCGGCTTGACCGTACCCTGGGCGGTGCAGGGTGAATTTGGGAACGGCCGGAAGGCGTGTGTCAACACGTCGCCGGGCCGCAGCATGTCGAGTACTGCCTCGTAAGACGGCGGTGGCTCGTCGATGTGAGCCATTAGCGGCATGCCGACTTCCTCGGCAACCTGTAGCGCGATGTTGAGTGGGGCCGCGCCTTGATCGCCCGAAGAATGACGGCCAACCCGCACCTTGATACCGACGATGACGTCGCGGTTGGCGTTCGCCACCTCGGCCGCCTCGCGCGGCGCCATCAGCTCCATGTTCTTGCTCTCGCCGACCATGATGGTCTTGGAGAAGCCGAAGATGCCGGCAAACGAGACATGCAAGTAGGCGAGAATGCGGGCTTCGCTGCGCTCGATCACGTGCTTGCGGAAGCCGGCGAAGTTGCCTGGGCCGGCACTGCCGGTGTCGATTGACGTCGTAACGCCCGAGGTGCGGCAGAACTCGTCGGCATCGATGCCGAGCGACGTGCCGCCCCAGTAGACGTGGGTGTGCAGGTCGATCAGGCCAGGCGTCACCACGTAGCCCTTGACGTTGCGGATTTCGGTCTTTGGGCCGGACTTGATCGCCTTGGCGACGCCCGCCGCCTTGCCGTCCTTGAAAGCGACGTCCATGACCGCGTCGATGTTCTGCGACGGGTCGATGACGTGGCCGCCACGCAGGATGAGATCTGGGGTCATTGGACGGGTTTGCCTCCGATTGGGATGTCTTGCGGCGCCGATCTAAGCAAATTCAACCCGCTTTGCGCAGCCAAATTGGAATGAAGAGCCCGCGATTGCCGTCGGGTCAGCCCAGCAGTTTCTGCAGTTGCCCGAGGCACTCTCGAAAGGCAGTGAGGTCGGCCATGCGGTCGCGGCCGCTGACTTCAGTGCTTGCGACTTCGGCGCCGCTCTCGTGCACGGCGACCGCGATCATCAGGTTCTCGGGCAAGCCGAAGTCCTCGATTTCGAGGTCTGCGCGGTCGCAGTCATAGGGCAGGGGCGCGGCCGTCCTGTGCAGCCGCGCACGGCTGGCGTAGTCGCCACTTGCATTGGTGTAGCCGAGTACGGTTTTGCCGAGCGCCCGCATGAAGCCGACCTCGTAGGCGGTGCCGGCATCCATCGACACGCCTCGGAACGGCGTCAGATTGGCGATGATCGCGTCGGCCGAGCGCATCAAGGCTTCGTTGGCGAGCGCAATGCGGCGGGCGGCCTCGGATTTGGCGAGGCCGGTCAGATCGAGACTGGCGTCAAGGGGAAACAGCCCTTCGAAGCCGGCCTCGGCGGCCAACCGACACTTTTCCGCGCCAACCGCCAATGCATCGGGCAGGAAGACCTCGGGACCAGCGAGATAGATCCGGAGGCGTTGGACGTCACTCATGTTTTCTCCATGACCGGATGCGTTCAACCCGGTGCGTATAGTGGATGCGTGCCCGGCACGCCCTTGAACTCATGCAGGCCGAGATATTCCTTCTTCTCGGTGATCCAACCGGCAAAGGCTTCCGACATCAAGACCCGCTGATTGAGCTTGCCGTTGAGGCGGGTAATGCGGTTGGCGATATTGATATCGCGCCCGATCGCGGTGAAATCGAGCCGCTCACCGGATCCGACATTGCCGTAGGCGGCTTCGCCATAGTGCAGCGCGATGCCGGCGGACAGCGGCGCTGGCAGCGAGCCGTAAGTGTTGGCGCGCGCGATGCCCGCGAGGCTCGCGACTGTGGCTGCCAGGGCCCGGGCGCAGGAATCCGCCGCGTCGCCGTCGCGATCATGAAACATGGCGAGCACACCGTCGCCGATGAATTTGAGGACCTCGCCGTCGCGGGTCTCGATCTCGGGCACGACGCAGTCGAAGTAGCGGTTGAGTAAGTCGACGATGTCCTCCTCGGGCAAAGTCATCGACAACTGGGTGTAGCCGCGCAGGTCGCAGAACAGGATCGCCGAGCGGATCCGGGTGACGGTGCCGCGATGCACATCGCCGGCCAGAATTCGGTGGTGAGGGTCGTTGCCGACGTAGGTTTGCAGGATCTCGTCGAGGATGCGTTCGCTGGCGCGGATCTCCATCACCGAGCGCATCGCCGGGATGATCGTACGCAGGAACTCGAGATGTGCCGGTGTGAACCCGCCGGGAGCGCGGGTCGCGAAGGTGACGCCGTTGCGTTTGCGGCCATTCGAGAAGGGCAGCGAGATGCAGATGTAGTGGGTGTAGCCTGCGGCCTTGAGGGTTGGCATCACGCCATAGGCGTCGTCAGGCATTTGCTGGGGACGCAGATTGACCCAAGCGCCGGTCCGCTGTGCTTCGGCGAAAGGACTGTCCTCGTAGCTGCGCTCGGATTGCGGCCCGTACGGGTAGACCCGCTCGATGATTGGCTCGCCAGCGCGCCATTCGCGGCCGACGCCTTGGTTCGAGGCATTGAGCAACTGCACGGCGGTGGTTACGCGCGCGATCGGCACGCTGGCCGCGACGATCCGCTCGCACAACTCGGCCAGCGCCATGCCCAAATCCGGCATGAACACGGCGCTCGCAAGCAGCCAGTCGCGGACTTCCCCCGCTTGGCGCTGCAGTATGGCATTGCTGTCCCTCATTGCGGACATTTATAGCCATTGCAGGGCGGCGCGTCTTGCGTCACCTGCACGTGCCAGTGCTTCCGGCATGGCATCGCGCATTTGTGAAGGACGGGACAATGGCTGCGATCGAGAGCTTGTTCGTGACACGGATCTATCGTGCCGAGACCGACGGCATCGCACCCGACGTCGTCGCCCGCGCATGTCGGGCAATCGCCGGCCAGGACAAGGCCGGCCGCGCGTGGTCGAAGGCAAAGAACTACAAGGGCTATACTTCTTACGCGTCCTTGACCGACCTGCACGACCGCGCGCCCGAATTCGGCGAATTGAAGCGGGTCCTCGACCGCCATGTCGCAGCCTTCGCGGAGGCCGCGGCCTTCGATCTCGGTCGGCGGCGATTGAAGCTCGACAACATCTGGATCAACATCCTGGCGCCGGGCGGCGTGCATACGAGCCACATTCACCCGCATAGCGTCGTCAGCGGCACGTATTATGCGTCGGTGCCAGAGGGCGCGAGTTCGATCCAATTCGAGGACCCGCGCCTTGGCCTCATGATGGCCGCACCGCCACGTCGCGCCGATGCCGAGATCGATCAACGGTCGTTCGTGTCGTTCGCGCCCAAGCCCGGTACCGTGATGCTGTGGGAAAGCTGGCTCCGGCACGAGGTGCCGATGAACCAGGCGGCGCAGGATCGCATCAGCGTTAGCTTCAACTATCGCTGGGGTTGAGACGTTTGCGCATCAGCACTTCGTCGAACCCTGGCTTGATCAGGTTGTCGAGGACGGCGATACGCTCGAAGCCGTGGCGTTCGTAGAGCCGCAGCGCGTCGTCGTTGAAGGCCGCCGCGCAGATCCAGATATTTCGTAGACCGGCATCGCGTGCTTCGACCTCGAACCAGTCGAGCATTGCGCGGCCATGCCCCAAGCCTTGCGCGCCCGGTAACAGCGCCAGAAACTGCATGTATGGCCCACCGAGCCAAGGGGATCGAATGACAGCCACGCCGATTGGTGGGCCATTCCTCGTCGTTCGGATGGCGAGCCGAATGCCGCCATCGGTGTTCGGGGTAAATAGCGCCGTCAGGTTCACGGCCGTGGTGCCGTATCTGACCCACGGGTCGATGACTGCGAGCGCGGCTCCGAGGCCCGGTGCCTCGTCGGCTGTTATGGCCGAGAGCCACAGCCCTGACGGCGCGAGTTCATAGTGTTCCGCGCGGAACGCCGGTGGTCGCAGAGGGGCGTCCGCCATTGCCTTGTACTCCCGGTGACGATGGCCGTTTGCTGTAGAGGAAATCATACTTGTCGGTATCACCCGGGCGGCTGTCGAAACAGGTGTCGGTGATCACCGGCTTGCCGGCGGCGAGCAGTTCACCGACCGTGACGAACTCGAAGCCCATCGCTTTCAATTTTGGAATTGCAAGCGGCAGTGCTTCGGCGGTGTGATGGCCGCGACCGTTTGCGTGCGCAATGATGATCGAACCGGCTCTGGTGTTGCGAAGCATGGCGTCGGCGATCGCCCTGGCCGATTGCGATGGCGCCGGATCGCCGGTCGAGACGTCCCATTGGATGCTCATCAAGCCGTTGTCGGCCGCGCTCTGCAGGGCAGCGGGATTGCAGGCGCCGAAGGGGAAGCGGTGCAGGGTGGGTTGGCTCGGCACTGCGGCGACCGCGCCCGATTGACCGGCAGCGCAGGTTCGCGCCGCGAGTTCGCCGCGGACCTTGCTGTAGGCCCGCAGCGGATTGATCATCTCGTCGAATAGCGCGGCGCCGGTCAGCGCGCGAACGTTGCGATGCGCCCAGCCGTGCACGCCGATCTCGAATAGCGGGTCGGTCATCATCTGCTGGCTGCGCTCGTTGTGCGACAGCAACCACTTTCCGCCGGCGAACACCGTAGCCTTGGTGCCGGTGGCGCGCAGATAGTCGAGGATCGGGCCATCGTAGCCAGCAACCTCACCGGGCTGTTCGCACAGGTCGAGGGTGAGCGCGATCAGTTTGCGCCCTTTCGGCAGGTCGACCCGGCGGATCGCGCCGCGCAGGTGCGCGGGCAAAGGCACGGGAGAGGTCAGCGTGATCTTGCTCGGTGGCGGGATCTGCGCGCCGGCGATGCCCTTGATCGGCTTGATCTCGTTGACCCGCGCGGCGAGATCGGTCGGTGTGAAGCAGGCGCGTTGCAACGTACCGCGGTCGGCGGCATCCGCCGTGTATGCTGAGCCGGCAATTGCGGCTGCGGCCAGCATCGCCCGGACAATTCGTTGCTGCATATGCGCCATGACCGCCTTCACCTCGTATAGACCCCGGCCATAGGGTATTCGAGGAGGGAGGTCCAGATCGTGACGGGAGAGTGCGACCCATGGACATCGATTGGCGCGGTCGGTTTGTCGAGACCGACGATCTCAAGATCCACTACGTCCGCGCCGGCACGGGCCGACCGGTGATCCTGCTGCATGGCTGGCCGGAATTCGCGCGCTCATGGATGCACAACATGCCGGCGTTGGCGGATCATTTCGATGTCATCGCGCCAGAGTTTCGCGGCTTTGGCGAAACGGTCTCTAAGCGCGGCCGGCAGGTTGGCGGCACGCCACCGCAGTTGCTGGCACAGGACTTGAAGGCGTTCATCGACGCACTGGGATTGGGAGTGGTCGATATTGTCTCGCACGACGTCGGCTCGTTCGTGGCACAGACCTTCGCGCACGCCTATCCGGCTTCCGTGCGCCGGCTGTTCTTCTTCAATTGCGCCTATCCCGGCATCGGCACGCGCTGGGGAGAAGCTGGGAATTTCCCCGAACTCTGGTACCAGCAGTTCCACCAGAAAGATTTCGCGAGCGTCCTGGTCGGCTCGTCGCGCGAAGCGACACGGATCTATTTCAACCACTTCCTGACCCACTGGAGCCACCAGAAGCAGGCGTTCACACCCTATCTCGAAGAATGGGTCGACAACTTCTCAAGGCCCGGCAACATCCAGGGTGGCTTCGATTGGTACGTCGGCGTTGCGGCCTTCCGCCGCCGCATGATGCGGGAGGGTGCGCTCGCCGTCCCGAAGATCAAGGCGCCGGCCTTCGTGCTGTGGGGCAGGCACGATCCTGTCCTGCAATTCGCCTGGAGCGACAAGCTCGCCGACTACTTCGATACCGTCACCCTCGAATGCGCCGAGGACGCCGGCCACTTCGTGCACTTCGAAGTGCCGGAACTGGCCAACCGGCGGATGATCCAGTTTCTCGGTTGATCACTTGCCCCGGAAACTGGGTTTGCGCTTTTCCATGAAGGCGCGGCGGCCTTCGATGTAGTCCTCACTTGAGAAACAGGCGCTGACCAGCCGGTCAAGTTCACTCAGGTCCTGCATTGCCGGATTTTGGTCGAGGGCGTCGACGCAGCGTTTGGCGGCCAGGATTGAAAGCGGCGCGTTGCCGGCGATCTCGGTGGCGAGCGCGTCGGTCGCGGTTTGCAGTTCATGCGGCTGGACGACCTTGTTGACGAGGCCCATGCCGGCCGCTTCCGACGCCGAAAACCGCCGGCCGGTGAATAGCATCTCCTTCGCCTGCGCGGCCGACACGACGCCGAGCATGGGCCTCAGCCAGCGGGCATTGTAGCCGATGCCGAGTTTTGCCGCCGGGACCGAGAACTGCGAAACGCTCGACGCCAGCCTGAGATCGCAGCACAGTGCCACCTCAAGCCCGCCACCGAGGCAGAAGCCGTTGATCATGGCAATGGTGGGCTTGGCCGAGCGGGCAAGCACGTCGAAGGCGACGTTGTTCAACTCGTCATACTTGGCGGCGCTATCGGCGGTACGGGTCTGCTCGAACTCGGAAATATCGGCGCCAGCAGAGAACGCCTTGTCGCCGGAACCTGAAAGTACGACGACGCGCACTGCGTCATTGGTCTCGGCTTCCGTGATCAGCCGCGGAAGCGCTGTCCACATTGCGGTGGTGAAGGCGTTCAGTCGCGACGGATTGTCGATTGTGATATGCAACACGCCGCCGCGAAGTTCGGATTTAAGGCTTGGGGCGCTGGCGGCGGACTTGGTCATGTCGATTTCATCCCTAGATAGAGGCGTAAGACTTGCAGTCTCATTGTCCGTGTTTGCCCCAAGCAATCGTGATGGCCAAGGGGCAGCGCGCGCGTTGACTTCAATTGCGGTGCTGGCTACGCAACTATGCATGGCCGCGAACGGTTACGGCAACCTAACGGGAGCACGTCATGTCGAAGGCGAAACACGCGAACCTCAAGCCCCTGATCCAGACCGTGGATCCGATCTGGGCTTCGGTGCGTCATGAGGCCGAGGCGGCCATCATCGCCGAGCCAGCGCTTGGCGGCTTCATTTTCGCAACCATTTTGAGCCACGACCGGCTGGAAGACGCGGTCAGTCACCGGTTGGCTCAGCGGCTCAACCACTCCGATGTCGATGCGGGCATGATCAACTCCCTGTTCCAGGGCGTGCTGACCGCGCAGGCCGACATCGGCAATGCCTTCCGTGCTGATCTCGCCGCCGTTTACGATCGCGATCCGGCGTGTGAGCGCTATCTTGAGCCTTTGCTGTATTTCAAGGGCTTCCATGCCCTGGTCACGCATCGGTTCGCACATGCCTTGTGGCAGGACGGCCGGCGCGATTTCGCGCTCTACCTGCAGTCGCAAGCATCGCGCATCTTCGGCATCGATATCCACCCCGCCGCCCGGTTCGGCGTCGGCATCATGATCGACCATGGCACCGGTATCGTTGTCGGCGAGACTTCGGTGGTCGGCGATAACGTCTCGATCCTCCAGGATGTGACGCTCGGCGGCAATGGCAAGGAAACCGGCGACCGGCACCCAAAGATCGGTAACAACGTGTTGCTGGCGGCTGGCGCCAAGGTGCTGGGCAACATCCGTGTCGGCAATTGCTCGCGGGTGGCCGCCGGCAGCGTCGTACTCGCCGAAGTACCTGACAATACGACAGTTGCGGGCGTTCCGGCCAAGGTGGTCGGCCCGGCGGGCTGCCCGGAACCAGCCAGAAACATGGACCAGAGGCTTGCGCCGAGCGATTGTGGCTGCCATTGAGGGCCGCTGTTTGATCAACTCGTCGTGAAGCTGGAAGGGCCTGCCAAATGAAGGAAGACTTACCGAAGCTGCAGGCTTATCTGCGCCGGACGTTCAAGAACGATTCGATCCGTGTCGCCATGCACGGTCGCAAGAAGGATATGGCGGAAGTATTCGTTGGTCCCGACCAGATCGCCCAGTTGTACCGCGACGAGGAGGACGGCGAGGTCAGCTATCAGATGCAGATGGCGATCCTCGATATTGACCTCGAAGGCGCGTGAGGGCAGGGCAAACCATGGCGGCATTCAGCCTCGACGATATGCGCGTGCAGATGCCGGCCAATGGCCAGGCCTGGATCGCGCCCAATGCCACGGTTGTCGGCAATGTCATCCTTGAAGAGGATGCCAGCGTCTGGTTCAACACCGTCATTCGCGGCGATAACGAACCGATCCGCATCGGTGCTGGCTCGAACGTCCAGGACGCGTGCGTGTTGCACACCGATCCGGGATTTCCGATGGTGATCGAAGCCGGTGTCACGATCGGTCACATGGTCATGCTGCACGGCTGCAAAATCGGTCGCGGCAGTCTGATCGGCATTGGCGCGATCATTCTGAACGGCGCAGAGATCGGCGAGGATTGCCTGATTGGCGCCGGCGCGCTGATCCCCGAGGGCAAAAAGATTCCGGCCCGCTCCGTGGTGATGGGCGCGCCGGGCAAGGTCATCCGCGAAGTGACTGACGCCGATGTCGCGCGGATGCGCGGCGGTGTCTTGAGCTACCAGCGCAACTGGAAGCGATTCGCCGCCGGCATGAAACCCCAGGACTGATCGATTGCGGCGTCTGTTCTAGCGGCGCGTCTTCACGCCGGAGATGGCGAGTGGCGCCTGGCCATGGTTCGGGTCGAGCGACATCCACACCCGCGGATTGATGTACGACTGGCGCATGATGTACTCGTAGCCGGTCGAGTGCCAAGGCTTCACGGCGGCGACCTTGTTATCGAGGATGAAGTCGCCTTGCGCGGTGCGGGCGGTGAGGATGGCGTGGCCGTCGCCTTTTTCGTCGCGTACGACCGTCATCAGCAGGCTGCCGACTGGCCAGCCGCGCTTGATCAGAATGTGGCGCTTCAAGAGCGCATAGTCCTCGCAGTCGCCGCGCGCGTTGGGAAGTGTCCAATATTCCTCGACGCCGTACAGTTCGGCGTCGGTTGTCGGTTCGATCGCCGCATTGACGACGCGATTGATTTCGTCGAGTTCGGCAAGCCGTTCCGGGCTCGCGTGAAAGCGGACATCTGCCATTGTTCCAGCCGCGCATTCGTCGGACGAGCGATCACAGAACTGGACGAAACCGTAAGGCGGCGCGGCCTGGCCGAAAACGCGCATGTACGAAGGCTGGCGCTCCGAAGGCCGGTTCTTGGCCGTGTCGGCAATGGCGGTGCCGGGAACGAGCGACACGAGCAGCGCAGCGATTGCCATCGCCGACGAGAGAACGCGCTTCATACTGAACTCCGAACAAGAACGCACGCAGGAACTTTGAAGACTGGCAGCCCGGGCGTTCACCCGAAATAGCGCCTCAGCGCGTCTGGATTTTGTATGTCGAGGAACTGCACGCCGACGCCCTCGCCATGGTGGCGAACAACGAGTGCGCGCAGCTTGCCAAGCATGACCTCGCTGCCGAGCGACGGTTTGAAGTCGGTGGTGACTGACGCGCCCGAGATCGAAACGTCCAACAGCTTGGCTTCGTATTCCTCCCCACTCTCCAGCTTGAGGATGGTTGGCTGGTCGCTAGAGGCGATGCGCTCATGGCCTGTGCGGCGTGCATCGATACCTTCGAGTTCGGCGCGATTAATCAGCCAGGTGATCTGGGCGGCCAGCTTTTCCTGCTTGTGCTGCGAGGCCGCGATCTTGACCGCGAAGCCACCCTCGATGACGCGCGCGACGGTGCCTTCGATGCCGCCGATCTGGTCGAGGTAGGCAACAATCCGCTCGCCGGGTTCGACCTGCACGGCCGCGCTGAAGGCGGCGTCGCCGATCGACATGTTGTGAACCCGGCAGGGATACTCGTTCTTATCGGCCCGCATGAAGCGACCCAGGAGACTGACGTCAAACCGAGCATGGAGGCGCCGATCGGCATTGATCTGCGGGGCGTGTGGGCTGGGTTGGGCGGCAACCAGCACCGGGCCCGCGGACACGGCCGAAATCGGCTTGCGCAAGATCGTGCGGGCGGTGGTTGGCGCGGGAAGTGACATGGACACCTACAGCAATTGACCGACGAAGACTAAGGCGGTGAAAGCGCTGCGGGGTCGGGGTGGCTCCGTGACGGTCAGGCAACCGATCCCGCTGGCGATCTCTCATCGAGATTACCCGCATGGATTTAACGCGGAGCTAATGCGGTGGTTCCTTTTGAAACAAGTTGCGCCAGGGCGGCCGATGAATGCCTGCCGTGACGACTATCGGTCGTCGCTGTCGCTTTTCGTCAGGCCACCGTCATAGACGCGGAACTGACGACGGTCGGAACGCACCAGGCGTGCGGCGCGGGTAAACGGCATGAACGGCGCCTGACGCTCGCCGCTGGCGAGGATGGCATGTGGGCGACCATCGGGCCAGATCGATTGATGTCCGACAAGGCGACGATCGTCGAGCCGAGCGGTGCCGATCCACTGGGGTGGACTTGCGCAGCTGATCGCACCGAGGATGCGATCGATGACCTGACCGGTATGCACCAGCGGCAGCAGGATTGCCTCGAAGGTGGCCCGGCGGCCATCCTGCGTCGCGCCCTCGAAGGCGAGCGTGGCGACGGCGCCTTGGCTGGCGACAATCCCAAGGTTCAGATTGATCAGATCGCGGTCGGCACCCTGCCACATGTCGAGGAAGTTGCTGCCGCGGAACTCGACGCCGAAGCTTTCGAATATGCGCGTGCCTGAAAGGCGGAAGCGGTAGGCGTCCTTGTCGGCGCGCTCCAGAATGAACGTTTCCGGCAGGATGCTGCCGATGCGTGCCGGCTCGATCTCGAACCGACGCGGCGCGATGCGCTTGCCCCGGACTTCGTTCCAGTAGGCGTAGAGGATCTGACTGGTCTTGTTCTTCATCATCGGGTTCCTGGCCGCATCCCGAATTGAGACGCTCCTTGGCACCTGATCAGCAGTTTCCATGCCAGCGGCACTCCGGCGCTCGCCATTGGGCAGCGGATTGGGCATTTCAATTGCGGTAAGCCCGCGTCAACGTTAATCGGGGGGCTGGTGAAAACGATCCCTGAGGTCCCAAGCGTTGTCGCAGTCACAACCCGTCTTCAACGCTCCGCGCGTCGTTCTGGCCATACTCGGCGTACTCATTGCGATCCATGTGGTCCGTGAATTCGCCCTCGGCGTGGAGATGGACCAGCAATTGGTGCTGCTGACTGCTTTCGTTCCAGCGCGGTATGTCGGCGAGACATTGCCCGGCGGGGTGACCGCCAATTTCACCACTTTCCTGACGCACGCGGCGCTGCATGGCGATTTCACACACTTGGCGGTCAATTGCGGGTGGATGTTGGCTTTCGGCAGCATTGTGGCCCGACGGATCGATGCCGGTCGATTTCTGCTGCTATGCGCTGTTTCGGCGATCGCCGGCGCAATGCTGTTCCTGGTCATGAACTGGGGGCTGCTACAGCCGATGGTCGGCGCGTCTGGGGCAATTTCCGGGCTGATGGGCGCGGCAATGCGCTTCATGTTCCAGCGACCATCGTGGAACAGGCGGAAGGCGCCATCGATGACTTTGGCCGAGTTGGCTCGCGATCCGCGCAGCCGCATGATGATCGGCTCCTGGCTCGTCTTGAACCTTTTGTTCGGACTTTTTCTTGGGCAGCTTTTCAGTGCCGGCGGCATAGCCTGGGAAGCCCATCTAGGCGGCTTTTTCGCCGGGCTTTTGCTGTTTCCTTGGTTGGACCAGGGCAGGGAGCCCGCATCGAGTATGCCAAATGATGATCACCCAGAGGACCGCTAAATCCGTTTACGTGCATTTGCTGCAAACAAGACTTGCGCCGAACGGCGAGTTGACCGACCATCAGGCATACAAAGCGGTCAGGAGGTACTGCAAGGTCCAGGGCATGCGTTAGGCTTTAACACGCGGCCGGCTGGCCAGACCCCGGCACAACAATCGCACGATCCTGCCGCCGCGACCGAGCCTGTCGCTGTGCCGTCGTCGTAGTCAGTCCACAACCGCATCTCGCGAGGAGGTTACGCCATGAATGTTGCTAGCATCCTGAAAACAAAGGGTCGTGAGGTCGCGACTTGCCCGCCATCTGCGACACTGCACGACGTCGCGCGGATATTGGCGGAAAAGCGGATTGGCGCGGTGGTGATCGACAATGGCAATGGCGGCGTGGCCGGGATATTGTCGGAACGCGATATGGTGCGCGCTGTCGCGGCGCGTGGCGGTGGCTGTCTTGGGGAACTGGCATCCTCGATCATGACCAAGGACGTGATCACCTGCGCACCCGATGACGGCCTCGACCAGATCATGGCGACGATGACGACCGGTCGCTTCCGCCATGTGCCGGTGGTTGAGGCCGGGCGACTGGTCGGGATCGTGTCGATCGGTGACGTGGTCAAGCACCATATAGCCGAGGTCGAACTCGAGGCGAGTTCACTCAAGAGCTACGTACTGGCCGGCTAAACCGATTAACTCTCATCAGGCCCCGTTGGCGCGCGATACGGGCTGCACGACGACGGGGCGGCCACTGGATTTCGCTGCTGAGCGCGTTTCGAGCGTCCGGCGGGTCTCAATCTCGCGGTGGATGTCCTCGACCTCACGGCGGGCCGCGAGGTGACCGCGCTCGATGAGTTCCTCGGCGCGGTGGAAGTCGAACAGCCCAATGCCCGAAAGTCGCGGGTTGATCAACACATCCGGCGGGTCGCCCGCCAGCCGCGACCGAGCGATGCGATCCTGCACGATATTGAATGCGTCGACCATGACAGTCGAGATGCCCGGCGCGCCCTCGCCCTTGCCGAATAGCTGGTCTTTGATCAAGCCGCGTACGGACCTGCCACTCGATGGTGCGGGCTCCTCGGCAACCTCGGCCACGGGCGGATGATGGCCGGCGACATCCGGGTTCGCCATCACGGTGCCGCGTCCGAACATGTCGGCGTTGAGGTTCACGGCAATGACGTAGCGCGCGCCGAGCGCCCGGCAGACGCTCACCGGCACCGGATTGACCAGGGCGCCGTCGAACAGCCAGCGGTTATTGATGTTCACCGGCTTGAAGATGCCGGGCAGTGCGTACGAGGCGCGCATCGCGTTCACCATGCCACCGCGCGACAGCCAGACCTCGTGACCAGTGCCGATCTCGGTTGCAACAGCCGTGAACGGGCGGTCGAACTGCTCGATCGAGGCGTCGCCGAGATGTTGCTCCAGGCGGGTGCAAAGGCGCTGGCCGTTGATTAGGCCAGAGCCGGTAAGATTGAAGTCGAGGTAGCCAAACACTTTGCGGCGGGTGAGTTCGCGGGCGAATTCCTCCAACTCGCCGAGCTTGTCGGCGACGTAGCAGCCGCCGACGACGGCGCCGATCGATGTTCCAGCGACGATATCCGGGTGGATGCCAGCGTCGTGCAGGGCGCGTAGAACGCCGATGTGGGCCCAGCCCCGCGCCGCGCCGCCTCCGAGGGCTAATCCGATCTTCATCGCTGCCATGGCCCGATCTACCTCCGCCGCTTCACGGCCCTTGGTCAAAGGCCATCGTGCTGTTTCTTGCCATTCGAGTACTATTAACGATCGGTTGCAAGGTGTGTGCCGGACAGCACAAACCTATGATGTCATTGTTCACCTTAACACGGAGGGTTTAAGGCCGAGTGACCTCGCGGGGCAGGGGGCGTAACGAAATAGCGCCGGCTGATAATGACCTTGTTCGGCCAGGCTATGGGTTAACCAGTAGCAGCCTTGGGCACGTCGCCGACGGGGGTGAGTTCGAACGGGCCGCCGGGCGGGGCCGCGGGCGCGAGCACGCGATAGAAGCATGAGCGTGCGCCGGTATGGCAAGCGACACCGGCGCCAGCCAACCGGGCGCGCACCAGTACGACGTCCTGGTCGCAATCGACCCGAACGTCCTCGACCTCGAGAAAATTCCCGCTTTCCTCGCCCTTTAGCCAGATCTTCTTGCGCGAACGGGTCCAGAAATGGGCCTTGCGCGTCCGTAGCGTCAGATCGAGGGCTTCGGCGTTCATCCAGGCGAACATCAATACGGTCCCGTCATCGGCGGCGGTGACAATCGCCGGGAATCAGGCCGTCTGCATCGAATTTTGGCATGAACACACGACCGGTTTCCACGTCTTGCGCGGTCCCGCGGGAGGGGAAGGTTGCCGCCTGGTTCATCGTATGCTCCATCCGAGGGCTCGTTATCGGCCGACATGGCTTCTATATAAAGGGGCGTCGCGCGGAATTGAATCTGGCAATATGCCAGTCGGCAACTGACGCGACAGGACAGCGGCGGATAGATCATGACTGAGCTCAGCGACCTCTACAATTCGAAGATCCTTGAACTGGCCGCCGCTATTCCAAGCTCCAGTCGCCTGGATCGTCCCGACGCCACCGCCAGAGCCCATTCAAAGCTTTGCGGTTCAACGATCGACGTCGATCTGGCGTTACGCGAGGGCCGTGTCGCCGAATATGGGCAGACGGTGAAGGCCTGCCTGTTGGGGCAAGCGGCTGCGTCGGTCATGGGGCGCGAAATCGTCGGCTCGACGCCGGACGAGTTGCATGCCGTGGCCGCCACCATGCGGGCGATGTTGAAGGATAACGGCACGCCGCCGACCGGGCGCTGGGCCGATCTCGCGGTGCTGGAGCCGGTGCGCAACGTCAAGGCGCGCCATGCTTCGACATTGTTGGTATTCGACGCGGTCGAAAAGGCTCTGGCGGCGATTGACGAGAAGGTTGGCCGGCAGGTCTGCCCAAACTGCCTCATGAGTACTCGGCTTCCCCATGCCATCGCGAAACAACTTTTGAAGGCGCCGGTGCACGCCTACCGCTGGACGCTGAAGCCGTTGATGGGGCACGAGTGCCGACATTTGCCGACGTGTTCCGCCTATGCGCTGGAGGCAATCGAAATCAACGGCGCCTGGCGCGGCTTCTGGCTGGCGTCGTCGCGCGTGTGCCGTTGCCATCCGTGGGGCACGTCCGGCTTCGATCCGGCGCCGGACATCAGGCAGCAGCGGCATCTGTTGCGGCCGTGGCGGTATGGCCAGTGGAGGAAGCGGCCAGCGACCTGACGCAGACCGCCAAAATCAACGCAGTCGGCCAATGCGATCGGCGGCACCCGGCGCACCGAGTTCCTGCGCGCGGGTATACCACTTGCGAGCGGCCTCGATGTCGCCTTGCATGCCCTTGACGCCGCGTCGAGCGAGTTCGGTCGGATCGTAGGTCATGCCCAACGCCATCGCCGCTTCTGGCAGGCCGGCCTCGGCGGCGCGCTGATAGAGCAAACGCGCTCCGGCAACGTCGCCTCCCTCCATCTCGCTCTCACCTCGATTGAGCAACTTCAAAGCGCGTTCGCGAACTTCCGGCTTCATGGCCGGTGCCGCTGGCGGCTCGACGCGTGCAACCGGCGGTGGCGCCGATCGAGCGACCGGAGCCGGCGGCTGTTGCAACACCGGTTCGGGACCGAGAGACGCCCGCCCGGGAAGCTTGGATGCGGCAGGCGCTGTCGCGGTTCCCAGTCGGCCGGCGGTAATGGCGAGCGTGGTCTTGGCTTCCGCCAGAACCGATCCGTCGATGGCGAGCAGCGCTAGCTGCAATTCCGCCCGCCCAGCCGCCGCCAGGGGCACCGTGACCTTGAGTTCGGCGAGGCTCGACAACGGCAGCGCCCAGGTTCCGGCCGAAACCGCATGGCCATCGGAAAATGTCGTCTGCGCCGGCAGGCCCTTGATCCGCATGAAAGTGTTCTTCGGCAGGGCGGCTATCGGCCCGACCTGGATCGGGATTGGGGTCTCGACCGTCGGCTCGACGAGGATGATGGGTGCAATCGAAATCGCCGGCTGGCCGGCTGCGGTTTGCGCCATCGCGCCGGTCGCGGCGAACGCCAATGCGACCGCCGCGACCATGGACCCGAAGATCCGCCCCAGAGTGTCACGCCTCATGTCGCCCGTCTCCCCCATGCGCCTGATATCGCCGACCGCTTGTTACGGCTTTTGCTTGCGGCGCCATTCCATGAACTGCTGGAACAAGCGCTCCTGCTCGGCGGCATCTCCAGGCGCGGCTTTGCTGGCCTGCTGGCGGGCGAGTTGGGGATCGACCCCGCTAACTGTTGCGCTCGCTGTCGTCACGCTGCGGTCGAGCAACTCCTGGGCGGCGGGGAACCGCTTCCAGCCCTTCAGGTTGGCGGCGAGGTTGGTCTCCTTCCATTTGACGTGACGCGGTGGCTTCTGCAGATCGGGGAAGTTGGCGAAGAAAGACTGCGTGAACTTGGCGACACGGCGATAGCGATCGGTGTCGCGCGGCCAATTGTAGACCGCGAGCACGGCGCCAACCGCGATCGTCTCGACCTTCTGGCCCTTCGCAATCAGGCCCGGATAGTCTTCATGGTCTAGGGTGGCCGGGAAGTACTCGGCTTCCAACGCCTCCGTATAGGGCACCGGCAGCAGTTTCATGCCGCCTTCGGCCTTGAGCTTGCCGAACGAACCGGCGGGTTTGCCGGCAATCAGGATGGTTGCTGCGATCTCGCCGGACTTGACCTTCAGGAAGGCGTCCGACTGGCCCATGTTGACTTCGACCGGCTTGATGCCAAACAGCTCGAAAATGAGGCGTGTCGAAAACTGCGTGCCGCTGCCGACGTCGCTGAAATTCACTTTCTTGCCTTCGAGGTCCTTGATCGAATTGATGCCCTCGCCGGCGAGAAGATGCAGTTCTTCGTTATAGAGCTTGGCGATGTAGGACAGGCGGTTCTCGATGTTGCCGCCAAAATCGTTGTTCTTCTTCAGATAGGACATGATGTTCGACTGCGTGATGCCCAGATCAATGCCGCGCAGGTGCAGGATGTCCTTGACGTTCTGATAGCCGCCCTTGCCGATTACCGGCAGTACGCGCAGATCCTCGCCGCTATCGAGGGCGGCCGACAGGTCGTAGGCGAGAAATAGATAAGTGCCGTTCGGATTGCCCGAGATCACGGTGACTGTATTCTGATTGAGCCGCTCGGTCTGCTCGCTATGGCTTGGCGAGCGCGTTCCAGCCGCTCGAGCCGGGACGCGGGCCGGTACGGTGCCGGTTTTGGCCTGCGCCACCTCAAGCGGTTTTGGATTCGACCAGAACTGGGCCTCGGCGACAGGCGCATAAAAAAGCAGCGCGGACAGCAACGTCGCCAGGAACGCAAGAACATGAGGCACGGCTGATCTCTCCCCGAGAATGTGGTCCGCACCCGAATTGCTTTCGATCGGGGTCCATCGCGTCGCACGCCGCTAGCCACAGCCAAGGCGCGCCGCACTCAAGACAGAGCGGCCAGATAACGATTGCCAATTCCCCACATATTCACCGTCGACGCCAATTGTGAGCCGGGCATGGTGGAATCACGGCAATTTCATGGCATTCGATGTGTTGGACGAAGGCCGATGACGCGTTGACAGCCCCCACGCAGTCCGACTATCGACCGCATTAGCCAATAATGGCCTTTTACCTGCGTGGTTGGCAGTGAGTGAAAGGAGACGTCGCAGATGTCCGAAATTACCTTGACGATGCCCGATGGCGCCAAGCGCCAAGTTGCCAAGGGCGCAACTGGCCTCGATGTCGCGAAGTCGATCTCGCCGTCGCTCGCCAAGCGTACCGTCGCCATGACCCTCGACGGTGTGTTGTGCGACCTCAACGACCCGATCACCGCTGATGTCGGGATAAAGTTCGTCTCGCGCAACGATCCGGAGGCGCTGGAACTGATCCGCCACGACTGCGCCCACGTGCTGGCGGAAGCGGTCCAGCAGATTTGGCCGGGCACGCAAGTGACGATCGGCCCGGTGATCGAGAACGGCTTCTTCTACGACTTCGCCAAGGCCGAGCCGTTCCTGCCCGATGACCTCGCCAAGATTGAAAAGAAGATGGCGGAGATCATCGCCCGCAACGCAGCCTTCACCAAGCAGGTGTGGAGCCGCGACAAGGCGAAGGACTACTTCCGTGCCAAGGGCGAACTGTACAAGGTCGAACTTGTCGACGCCATTGCGGCTGGCGAAGACGTGAAGATGTATGCTCAGGGTGAATGGATGGATCTATGCCGCGGTCCGCACATGACCTCGACCGGTGGCATCGGCAAGGCGTTCAAGTTGACCAAGTTCGCCGGTTCCTACTGGCGCGGTGACGCCAAGAACGCCCAGCTGCAACGTGTCTACGGCGTCGCCTTTGCCAAGGAGGAAGAACTCGCCGCCTACCTGCACCAACAGGAGGAAGCCGAGAAGCGCGACCACCGCAAGCTTGGCCGCGAGATGGACCTCTATCACTTCCAGGAGGAAGGTCCGGGGGTCGTGTTCTGGCACGCCAACGGCTGGGCGATGTTCCAGCAGTTGATTGCTTACATGCGCCGCCGGCTCGCCGACGACTATCAGGAAGTGCAGGGGCCGCAGTTGCTGGATAAGTCGCTGTGGGAGACCTCCGGACATTGGGGCTGGTACGCCGACAACATGTTCGCGGTGAAATCGGCGACGGCGTTCCTCAACCCGGAGGACGATGCCGCCGAGCACAAGGTGTTCGCGCTGAAGCCGATGAACTGCCCCGGCCACGTGCAGATCTTCAAGCATGGCCTCAAGAGCTACCGCGACCTGCCGATGCGGCTGGCCGAATTCGGCTGCGTCCATCGCTACGAGGCGTCGGGCGCGCTGCATGGCTTGATGCGGGTGCGCGGCTTCACCCAGGACGATGCGCACATCTTCTGCACCGAGGAGCAACTTGAGGCCGAGTGCCTGAAGATCAATGACCTGATGATGTCGGTCTACAAGGACTTCGGCTTCGAGGAAGTTGTGGTGAAACTCGCCACGCGACCACAGAAGCGGGTCGGCACCGACGCGATGTGGGACCATGCCGAAGGCATCCTGAAAAAGGTGCTGACGAAGATGGCGGCCGAGGACAGCCGCATCAAGACCGGTATCAACGAGGGCGAGGGCACGTTCTACGGCCCGAAGTTCGAGTACACCCTGCGTGATGCGATTGGCCGCGAATGGCAGTGTGGCACCACGCAGGTGGACTTCAATCTGCCGGAGCGTTTCGGCGCCTTCTATATCGCGGCCGACGGCTCCAAGACGCAACCGGTGATGGTGCATCGCGCCATCTGCGGTTCGCTCGAGCGTTTCCTCGGCATTCTGCTTGAGAACTGCGCCGGGCATCTGCCGTTGTGGCTCGCACCGCGCCAGGTGCTGGTTGCGACCATCGTGTCGGATGCCGACGAGTACGCGGGCCGGGTGCTCAAGAAGCTGAAGGCCGCGGGGCTTCGCGGCGAGGTCGACCTGCGCAACGAGAAGATCAACTACAAGGTGCGCGAGCACTCGGAAGCCAAGGTGCCGGTGATGCTGGTTGTCGGCCGCCGCGAGGCTGAAGAAGGCAAGGTCGCGATGCGCCGGCTCGGCAGTAGTGAGAACAAGGTCATGGATCTGGCCGAAGCCATCGCCATCCTCAAGGACGAGGCGACGCCGCCGGACGTGAAGCGGGCGAACAGTGACGAATAACGTGTAGGCTGAATATTTGAAGCATGAAGAAAGCCGGAGCCGCAAGGCCCCGGCTTTCCTATTCAAAGCGTTGGGCGATCAGTTGTGCCAACGACGCTCGTTGCGATGCCACCAGCCCTGGCGTCCACCTTCTGAACGCCAGATGAATAGGCGACCCGGGCTTGGCGGACGACAGGCGATGCGGCGATCGCGGAATCGAGAATGGTAATGCCAACCGGCCGGCCCTACCGAGCAGGCGCGGTGTGAGCCATGGACGAGCACGATCCCGCTGTCGGCGGCCGGAGCGGTGGCCCCGCCGATGCCGCCCAGCGGGGCGGCATTCGCGGCGGTGGCGGCGAACACGCCAGCGCCGATCATGCCTGCGGCGATGAGAAGTGATTTCTTCATTTGAAGTCCTTCCTTGAGGTTGAACGATCCCAGGCGGTGACTTGGTGTGACCCAGACAGATCTAAAACGCCGAGTGTGGTGAAAACCCGTCGGCGCCACTTAGGTTCCGTTTGTTATTATTGTCGCACCCTGACGCGGCGCCGGGCATTGAAAGTCGTCAACAGCGCCGGAGATCAGCCGCGGCCGCGATAAGGCGCGACGCCCTGGTCAGGCAACCAGACGCCGGCTGGCAGCGTGCCGGTCTGCCAGAAGACATCGATCGGGATGCCGCCGCGTGGATACCAGTAGCCGCCAATCCTCAGGAAAGCCGGCTGCAGGAGTTCGGCGATGCGTTTGCCGATCGCCACCGTGCAGTCCTCGTGAAAGGCGCCGTGATTGCGGAACGATGCCAGATAGAGCTTCAGGCTCTTGCTTTCGACGAGCCACGCGGCAGGCACGTAGTCAATCACGAGATGGGCGAAATCGGGCTGTCCCGTCACCGGGCACAGGGAGGTGAATTCGGGTGCGGTGAAACGGGCAACATAATGGGTGTCCGCATGCGGGTTTGGCACCCGGTCGAGGCCGGCTGCGTCCGGGTTCGCTGGCAAGGCCGACTGCTGGCCGAGGTGGTGAACTTCGATCGGAAGTTTTGACATCTGGCGCTCCCGTCAGGCCGGCGCGAGGCCGAGGCGCTGGTCGCGCCGGCGCAGCCATGCGATCAGTGGGATCGACAGCAGCACCATCCAGGCCTTGCCGACGATCTGTCCCGCCAGATAATCGAGACTGCCGAAGGCGAGCGTCAGGAACACCACGCTGTCGACGACGAGGCCGACGACGCTGCTCAGCCCCACGGCCAACACCAGGCCGCGCTTCTGGAGAGGCGTGTAGACGGCAAGGTCGGCCGCTTCCGACAGCATGAACGCCGCCGCCGAGGCGATCACCAGCGCGGGCGGCGCGAGCAACGCGGAGATGGCCGTGCCAACGGCGATCGCGGCCATCGACCACGTCAGTCCGAGGCGGCGCTGCACCAGATCCCGCAGAACGAGTGCGAGGCCGATCATGGCGACGCCGCTCGGCGCCTTCAGGCCGGGCGCGACCGGGATCAGGCAAGGCCCGTTTGGCACGCATGTCGTGCCGACGTTGCCGATCAGGAAGTTGGCGGCGGGGATGCACAGGGTGAAGGCGGCAAGAAACGCCAATCCTTCCGCCGTGCGGCGGTCGAGGCTCATGACAGATCTCCGATTTCTATAGCGCAACGAGATGGCGCGCTGGGCCCGAAGCCCTTGGTTGACGATGGCTGCTCGTAGCGCAGGCGGGCATCAGCTGCAAATTCAAAGTGGACAATCGCGATTTGGCAGACGCGAGCCCGAACGCAGGCGGTGGTGAGACGCTAGGTTGAGTTGAGGTACAACACGGGCGGGTACTTGCGCATCGGATGGGTTGCTGCCTTGTGCCGGCTCACCTCACGTTGACGGTGGGATGGCCTAGATCCGAGACTTCGTGGGACCGGTCGAAATGGACCTGCAACCGACGCGCTCCAACGTCATGCAACTACCTCACGCCGCTTCGGCGATGCGGTAGCCGATGCCGGGCTCGGTAAGGATCAGTTTGGGGCTTGCCGGATCGTCTTCGAGCTTCTGCCGCAATTGGCCGATGAAAACGCGGAGGTACTGCGTGTCGGCGCCGTGCGCGGGGCCCCAGACTTCGGTCAGGATCTGGCGATGGGTAATGACGCGGCCGGAATAGCGGGCGAGCATCAGCAGCAGTTCGAATTCCTTCGGTGTCAGGTGCACGGTGGCCTCGCCGCGCCGGACTTGATGGGCGCCGGTATCAAGAGTGACTGCGCCGACGCGATAGATTGTCGGCAGTTCAGGCGCGACCAGTTTGCGGCGGCGCAGGGCAGAGCGAATGCGCGCCAGCAGCTCGCCAATCGCGAATGGCTTGTTGACGTAGTCGTCGGCGCCAAGGTCGAGGGCAGCGATTTTCTCCGCCTCGCGATCACGGGCCGACAGCACGATTACCGGCACGTCGGAACGGCGGCGGATTTCAGTCAAGACATCCTTGCCGTCCATGTCGGGCAAGCCGAGGTCGAGGATGATCAGGTGCGGGCTATCGCTTGCCGCGCGTCGCAGCGCCTCCGCGCCGGTCGAGGCCGCGATCACGTCGTAGCCGGTCGCCATCAGGCTCGGCCGCAGGAAGCGGTGGATCTGCGGTTCATCGTCGGCGACGAGAATGCGGGTCGACTGGGTCATGGGGCGGGCTCTTTGATAGGTACGGCAACGGGAAGTGTGATCACGATGCGGGTGCCCCGGTTATCTTCGACCGGGCTCTCGGCGTGAATGGTGCCGCCCATCTGCTCCACCACCCTCTTGCAGATCGTCAAGCCGAGGCCGGTGCCCTGGGTGTCGCGATCGCCGGCCCGCACGCGATAGAATTTCTTGAACACCGCTTCGATATGATCCGGCGGAATTCCACGACCCTGATCGGTCACGGTGAGCTGCAAGTTGTTGCCAACCGTTTTGACTGAAAGCAGGATCCTGGTCGCGGCGCCGGAGTATTTGACAGCGTTATCGATCAGATTGATCACCACGTGCTCGAAGAGCATGGCATCGCCGCGCACCAGGGGCACGGCGGGCTCCGCCGTCATCACGATATCCCGGCCGCAAAATAAATGGCGGGCGCGGCCGGCCGCAACCTGCGCGACGTCCGCTACGTCGAGCCAGTCGCGACGCAAATCGGGCGCCTCGGTTTCAAGGCGGGTGAGGTCGAGCAGGTTGACGACGAACTGGGAGAGGCGTCCGGTTTCCTCTTCGATGGCGAGCAGCAGGTCGGCGCGCGTCTCGGCTGTCATGCCTTCGCCGAGAAGACGCAGGCTCGTCACCGCGCCGAGTATCGAGGCAAGCGGTGTGCGAAGATCGTGCGATAGCGAAGACAAGAGCGCCGAGCGGATCTGCTCGCGCTCGGCTTCGTCGCGGGCGGCCGCGCCTTCGGCCTCGAACCGGATACGCTCGATGGCGATTGCTGCATGTCGCAGGATAGTCTGTAGCGTGCCCTCGTCTTGGCGGGCGATCGCGCGCTGGCCATTGGCGGGCGTGAAGCCGACGACGGCGATGACGCCTCGGTCGGTGGTCAAGGGGCGGAACTCGTATGTCGGTCCGGGCCAGCCGGGTGCAGCAGCCGGAACGTAACTACCACTGCGGCGGGCGCGACTGGCGGCCTGCAGGTCGGCGGTGGTTAACTGCGTGCCGCTGGGGACTGCCGCGCTGATCGCGAGGTCATCGCCATCGGCGGTCATTACGACGGTACTGCCTTGCACCGTCGTCGCCACCTGGGTGGCCAGCGCCTGCATGATCGCCGCCTGGCTGCGCGCACCCGACAGTAGCGCCGCGAACTCATTAAGCGCGAGCAAGGCGTTGGCCCGCCGCCGCGACGCGTCGGCGACCTCGCGCATGCGGCCGGCGAGACTACCCGTCAGCAGCGCCACGATGAAGAATACAATCAGCGCGAACAGTTCCTGCGGATCGGCGATGACGAAGGTGTAGATCGGCTGGATGAAAAAGAAGTTGTAGGCGAGGAAGGCGAGAAACGCTGCGGTGACACCGGTCCAGGTGCCGAGGCTGATCGCCGTCAGGACGACAAACAGCAGGTAGACGAGCGGCACGCTCGGTTGCGGCAGCAGGTGGGCCACGGCCATGCCGATCAAGGTCGCGAGGGCAACCACGGCGAGCGCGGCGGCGACCAACGTCGGGCCGTTGAGTGGTCGCGGCAACTTTGTCCATATATCCGCTTCGAACAGCGGTGACGAGGCGCGGAAGGCCGGCGCCGCAGGCGTCTGATCGACAAGTACAGGCTTCATGCACGCTCCGCGGCGGGTCACATCCACGGCCGCTAGTTTATCGCTGTTTCGCCTGCAAATGCGCGAAATCGCTCGATCCTTACGGGATCCTTATGGGCGGTGATCGGGTTCAATATCGCATCGTTATGCCACGAAGCCGATACCTCGGGGCGTGAATACATCCACCCGCCGAGGCAAATCATGTCAATCGCGACGGCCATTCCCGGCCCAACCAAACTGCACGAACCGGCCAAGACGGGCTTCTGGGCCCTGACGCTGGGCTCGGTCGGTATCGTCTATGGCGATATCGGCACCAGCCCGCTCTACGCCATCAAGGAATCCTTGACCGCCGCGAGAGCCGGCGCAGTGCTGACGCCGGACATGGTCTACGGTGTCATCTCCCTGGCGCTATGGGCGTTGATTGTCATTGTCACCTTGAAGTACGTGATCGTTATGCTGCGCGCCGACAACCACGGCGAAGGCGGCACGTTGAGCCTGATGGCGCTCGCCCATCGCGCGCTCGGCGACAAGGGCAAAATTGTCGCCATACTCGGCATGGCCGGCGCGGCACTGTTCTACGGTGACGCCATGATTACACCGGCGATCTCGGTGTTGTCGGCTGTCGAGGGCCTGAGCCTGATCACGCCAGCCTTAGATCGCTTCGTGCTGCCGATCAGCTTGGCAATTCTGGTCGCGCTGTTCGCCATCCAGGGCCGCGGTACTGCGAAGGTCGCCGCCTGGTTCGGGCCGATCATTGTCGTCTGGTTCATCGTGCTCACGATCGGCGGCGTCGCCAATATTATCGCGCGGCCGGAAATCATGCTTGCGATCAATCCGATGCATGGCGCGCAGTTTCTGGCCAATCACGGCAATGCCGGTCTAATTGCCCTTGGCGCGGTGTTCCTGACCGTCACGGGTGCCGAGGCGCTCTACGCTGATCTTGGGCATTTCGGCCGCTCTCCGATCCGGTTTGCGTGGCTCGCCCTTGTTTTCCCGGCCCTGTCCTTGAACTACCTCGGGCAAGGCGCGCTGCTGCTCGGCAACCCGACCGCGCTCGAAAATCCATTCTTCCTGATGTACCCGGCCTGGGCATTGATACCGATGGTGGGGCTCGCCACGATCGCCACCATCATCGCCAGCCAAGCCGTCATCACCGGCGCCTACTCGGTAACGCAGCAGGCGATCCAACTTGGGCTGTTGCCGAGGCAGGTCATTCGGCGCACGTCGGCCACCGAGCGGGGCCAGATCTATATGCCGACGGTGAACTGGTTATTGCTCGCCGCCGTGCTCTATTTGACGGCCGCCTTCCGCTCGTCGAGCGCGCTCGCCTCGGCCTACGGTATCGCGGTGACTGGTACGATGGTGGTGACGGTCATACTGGCCGCGATCGTCGCTCGCTACTATTGGAAGTGGTCGATCCTGCGTACCACTGTCGTGATGCTGCCGTTCCTGATTGTCGATGTCGTGTTCCTCGGTGCCAACATGCTGAAGATCCTCGAAGGCGGTTGGCTGCCGCTGGTGGTCGGTGCCGCATTGCTGCTGACCATGATGACCTGGCGGCGAGGTACCGATCTGCTGGCACAGCGTTCAATGAGCGAGGAACTACCGCTCGACGATCATCTACCGATGCTGCAGCAGAAGATCACCGACCGCGTGCAGGGCACGGCGATCTTCCTGACCAGCCACCCCGAGGCGGTGCCGGTGGCGCTGATGCACAACATCAAGCACAACAAGATTTTGCATGATCGCAACATCATCGTGTGCATCGATACCGCCGACAGTCCGCGCGTTGATGAGGCGGAGCGTGGCAAGGCCAAGGTGTTGTCGCCGCTATTCACGATTGTGCGGCTGAAGTTCGGGTTCATGGAGGAGCCCGATGTGCCGCGCGCGCTGATGCGTCGTCGTCTAGGCCTCGATCTCGAACCAATGAGTACGTCTTACTTCCTGTCGCGGCGCGCGTTGCGTCCCTCGGCTCGATCGCAAATGCCGCTATGGCAGGATCGGTACTTCATCTGGTTGGCGCGCCATTCGAGCGATGCGTCGAACTACTTCAAGATCCCAACTGATCGCGTCATCGAGGTGGGTACGCAGGTGGTGATCTGATGCTTCGAAGACGATTGCGTTCGTCAAGTGCTGCAATAGAGTGCTGGCTGATCAGGCAACTGGCTTCCGGTTCGTCACCGGTCGCCGATCCTTGGCGGTGACCGAGGAGAACAATTGCCGCTGCATTAGCGATCTCGCCTGCAGGATGTTCAACCGCAATTGCGGATCGAACGAACGACAGAGAGCCCGCAACGGTGCGGGCTCTCTGCATGCCGGACATTCCGACGTTGCGTTTCACCAGACCAGATTGTGCCAGGCCTTGCGGGTCCCGTGATACCAGCCTTGCCGATTGCCTTCGCGGTGCCAACCCCAGCCTTTGCCGGAAGGACGATTGGGGCGGCAGACCAGACGTTTGTCGCCCTTCTGATAGGTCCACTTGTTGTCGACCCATTTGCAGTCGTTGCGAGCCTTTTCGACCAATGAGGGAACGCCACCGGAATTCGTTGGCGCCAGCATCGCGGCCGAAGCTGGTGTTGCGATCATGGCAAGCAACGGCAGCGACACCGCCGCAGTCATCCCAAAGAGCACTGACTTCATTTTCATATTCAATTCCTTCGTTACGCACCGCGGAACTGCGGCTGCCGTCAAAGTAATGAATAGGTAAGTCCCAACATTTGCCGGCGTAAGAATCGGAATCTACTCAATCACAAGCTTCAATGTCTTGTTGACCCGACAAGGAATTCGCGTGTCCCCACGTGACCGCTTGGAAGATTGCGGACCCGACCATGAGTAGTTTCCGAGGCTTTCGCTTCGAACCAACCAATGGCTTCATGTAGGCAGCGCCAATAGCGCCGCAACACTTGGAGCATGCCAATGACTGACACCCGCAACCTGGTCATCGTCGTATTGGCGATCGCCGCCGCCGTGCTCGGATATTTCTATTATCAGAGCCGCCAGAACGTCGTCGAAATCAAGCTGCCGAGTTTGAGCATCCAAAAGCAGTAGTTCCGCCCTCGCTGCCATTCTCGTTCGCCCCACCCACCTGGAGTTATCGGCCATGCCGCTCAGTACCATTCTGATTGTCCTGCTTGTGATCGCGCTGCTCGGGGGCTTTAGCGGCCGCTTTGGCGGCTATGGCTATGGCTTCGGTCACGGTGGTGTCGGTCTGCTGGGCACCGTTCTAATCATCGTCGTTGTTCTGATGCTGCTGGGCCGAATTTGACGCGGACCGCGCCGCGCTCGCGCTCTGCACTGAAACCGGATTGGAGTCCACTCATGACCGACCAGACGCGTTCTGAACTCGCTTCGCGCGATACCGTCTTGAAGCTGCTTTCGGATGAAGAGACCGCCCGTGTCAGCAACGCGGAGAGCAAGGCCGTCCTCGCCGATGGGGCGGATTTCGTAGACCTCGAACACTTGGACAAGGGCATCCAGCGCGCCAGTGCCGCGCTTCCAGTTGTTATGGGCGGCGTCATTCCGCGCGCCGCCGTGAGCACCGTGACCTGGAACAAGATCATGGCCCATCTGGCGCAATGATTGCGGCCATCGGTGGATGCGGCCGTCACGGCAAAATGAGTAGTTTCCGGGGCTGCCGCTCGACCGAACAGAAGCCTACCTCTCACTGACGGGTAATAGCGCTCGTACGGCGGCCCGACATGCCAGTGGCAATGCCCTATTGGCCAGTGGGTCGGGCCAGTGCGTCGGCTTGGATCGCTCAACGGCTCGAACGCAAAAAGGAAATTTTCGATGTCTCAGCTGATCGCGGTTATGTATCCGGATCAATTCAAAGCCGAAGAGGTTCGCGTCAAGCTCTGGAAGCTGCAGCGGGAATACTTGATCGAACTCGAAGACGCGGTCGTCGTGACCAAGGATCAGTCCGGCAAGGTCAAGCTGCATCAGGCCGTAAATCTCACCGCCGTTGGCGCACTATCCGGTGGGTTCTGGGGCACGTTGATCGGAATGATTTTTCTCAACCCGCTGTTCGGAGCAGGCCTTGGCGCCGCTTGGGGCGCGGTCTCCGGTGCTCTGACCGATGTCGGCATCAACGACGAATTCATGAAAACTCTGGCCGACAAATTCGCCCCGAGTACCTCGGCGCTGTTCGTGCTCGTCCGCAACGCGACGCCGGACAAGGTCGTGGCCGAAATAGCTGAATACGGCGGCACGGTTCTTCGGTCTTCGCTCAGTCACGAGGATGAGGCGAAATTGCAGGCAGCGCTGACGAACAGAAAATCCGCGCCGGTGACGCCGACTGCACCCGCAATCGCGCACTGACGGCAAGACCTTCGCTCAAGCCACACAACGCTCAACCGAGGATACCTGAATGAAAAAGCACATCATGACCTTTACCAGCGCGCTTGCCTTGACAGCGGCCACATTCTCGACCGCCGTTCTCGCCCAGGTTGCCAAGCCTGCGACCGCAGTTGCCTATGTGACGGAGCAACCCGCAGGCGAATGGCTCGCCCACGTTATGTTCGGCGCTGTGGTGCAAAATCCAGCTGGCGAAGTAATCGGCGACGTTAATGATCTCGTGTTCACTCCCGCTGGCCAGATCAACACCGTCGTGCTCGGCATCGGCGGCGTGCTCGGCATGGGCGAGAAGAACGTGGCTGTCCCCTACAGTGCGCTGTCGTTCAAGGTCGGAGCCGACGGTGCGCGCATCATCGTCGTGGCGCTGACCAAGGATGAACTCAAGCTGGCGCCTGCGTTCAAGGCGACCGAAAAGACCACCTACGATGCCATGAAGGACAAAGCGATCGCGATGGGCAAATCGGCGTCCGAGAAGGCCGGCCAGTTGAAGGACCAAGCCATGAAGAAGGTCGAGGACATGAAGTCGGACGCGCCGAAGAAGCCGTGATCAGTCACGACCCAGTGGCCCAACACAACGATCGAACAGGAACGGGATTACCAAAATGACTGCTATCGTGAAAACACTAGGCTACGCGCTGCTTTGCGCCTCCATCGTGACGATCGAGGCAGCGCCGGCTGCGGCTCAACCAACGGCCGCCGCTCGATCAGCCATTGCCGGTACGACTGTGATTGAGAAGAACGTCGAGCAGGTCCAGTTCCGCAACGGCCGCAGATATCGCGGCAACGGCTACCGTCGCGGCAACGGTGGCAACATTGCCCTCGGCATTGGCGCCGCGATCATCGGTGGCATCGTACTTTCGGAGGCAGCGCGTGCCGAGCACCGTAGCTCGCACGGCAGCGCATGGAGTCGTTGTGCCCAGACCTACCGCTCATTCGACTCCGACACCGGCATGTACACCGGTTATGACGGTGTGCAGCATACTTGTCCCTATTTGCGCTGAACCAGGGCGGCATTCGCCAATTCATGAATACAAATTCGCCGCCGGATCATCGATGATCCGGCGGCGAAATCATTTCGAAGTTGCGAATGTAGCTTGGACGGGCCGAGCCGCAAGGACCGATGCCGATCGGCTCACGCACTTTTGCGGGCGAGCGCTATGGCACTGACGAGCATTTCTTCGGTGAACGGCTTGGAGATCACGACCGCACGGGGCCTCTCCTCGATACGCCACGCAGATCTCCGGTGACGAAGACGTGCGGCACGAATCCTTTGACGAGGATCTGGTCGACCGCTGAAATGCCGTTTCCCTCGTAAAGATTGACGTCGACGATCATCAGGTCGGGCGCCCATTGCGCGGCGGCGGCCACGGCGCCAGCCTCGGTCGCCTCGATCGCACATACTTGATGCCCCATCACTTCGAGCATATCGCCGAGCAGCATGCCGATCAGAGCATCGTCCTCGACGACGAGAATGCGCAACGGATGGGCCTGCTGCACGGGCGGTACTACCGCAGAGGATGCCGCGCTACCCTGCTCAGTGGCGGCCGCCACTACGACAGGCAGGCTGGCCGCGAGAGGGGTCAATGCCACGTGCATGTCTGTGCTCCTGGTTCGGCGGTGACCGGCGGTTCTTGATACGGTCTTCGACGCAGTACGATGGCATGTCCAGTTGCAACCGAAGCGAAACCATAACCGACCACCCTGGGCCACGGAAGGATCGGAAACTACTCAGCCGGGCGACTGTTGATGCAATCATGTTCGATTAAACGATGTTGCGTGAAATCAAGGCGCCGATTTAGTGCATGTGGTTAGTGTGGTGTGCTAACGTGAAACTGATGCAGCTCAATGGGTTGCCACCATCCGAGACCGAAATAACATGCCAGCAAGTCGTACGCGTCTGGCAGCAGGTAGCCTTCCGCCATCCGGTGGGCGGCAGGCCGGCAAGTCGGATTCCGATGGTTTCGTCAGCCGATCCGGAGACTTTCCCGTCGTTGCCATCGGCGCTTCGGCCGGGGGACTCGACGCCTGCCGCAAGCTACTCGACGCTTTGCCGAACGATTGCGGCATGGCATTCATCCTGGTCCAGCACCTTGATCCGAACCACGAAAGCATGATGGTTGAACTGCTGGCTAGCCACACCTCGATGCAGGTGCTGCAGGCGGCGGATGGCATGACCATCGAACGCGACCATCTCTACGTCATTCCGCCCGGCGCCTATCTAACGGTCGCCGAAGGCACTTTGCGTCTCGTTGCACCGACGGCGCGACATGGCGCGCGGTTGCCATTCGATTACCTGTTGCACTCGCTGGCCGATGACTACGGTCCACGCGCCGTGTGCGTTATCCTGTCTGGCACTGGAACGGATGGCAGTCTCGGATTGAAATCTATCAAGGATGGGGCGGGCCTCGTTATCGCGCAGAAACCGGAGGAGGCTGGTTTTGATGGCATGCCGCGCAACGCGATTGCGGCCGGCGGGGTCGATCATGTGCTCCCCATTGCCGACATTCCGGCCGCGCTGATTGCGCACAGAGACCATCGGGCTCGGGTCGACGTGCCGGATGCTCCGATCATTCGGAAGCGAGACGCAGGACCTGCTGCCGCGGATCATCGAGCTTCTGCGCACGAAGACCGCGCACGATTTCACGCTTTACAAGCACGGCACACTGCAGCGTCGCATCGAGCGGCGGATGGTGCTTGCCAATATCGATCCAAAGGACAAGGCCGGCTACCTTGAAATGCTGCAAGGCGACAGCCATGCGCTTGATCTGCTGGCCACGGACCTGTTGATCAACGTCACGAACTTCTTCCGGGATCCAAAAGTCTTCGAGACGATGGCCCAGACGATCATCCCCGATCTGGTGCGTGGCCATACGCTCGACCAGCCACTGCGCATTTGGATCGCCGGCTGCAGTACGGGCGAGGAAGCCTATTCGCTGGCGATGTTGTTTCGTGAGCGGATCACAGCTGAAAGGCGCAACATCAAACTGCAGGTGTTCGCCTCCGACGTCGATGCCGAGGCCATCGCCACCGCGCGCGAAGGCCACTACCCGGATGCGATCACCGCAGATGTATCGCCTGAGCGACTGGCGCGCTTCTTTTCGAAGGAGGACCACGGCTATAAGGTCTCGGCTGAGTTGCGTGCAACCGTCGTTTTCACGGTGCAGGATGTTTTGTCTGACCCGCCGTTCTCGCGCCTCGATCTCGTTTCATGCCGCAACCTGCTGATCTATCTCGGTCCCGAGGCGCAGGCGAAGGTCATCTCCCTGTTCCATTTCGCGCTGCGACAGGGTGGCATTCTGCTGCTCGGCAGTGCCGAGACGGTCGGCAATCTGGAGGGTCGCTTCGAGGTCATCTCGAAATCGGAGCGCCTTTACCGTACCATCGGACGCTCACGCCTGCGTGACTTCGGCGTTGCCAAGAGCGTCGCTGAACTCGGACGCACACCGCCGCGACCTGGTCAGATCCAGGCGCCCTCTCGACAAGCAGCGCTGGCCGAGTTGTGCCGCCGTCTGGTGCTGGATGCATTCGCGCCGGCTGCCGTCCTGATCAATGGCCGGCACGAGTGCCTTTATTCGCTGGGGCCGATCCACCAGTATCTGCGCGTCGCCCAAGGCCATCCGACGCAAGACCTGCTCGCCATGGCAGCAGGCGGGATGCGCACCAAGCTCAGGTCGGCCCTGCATCAGGCCAGCCAGGCAAGTGGCACGATCGTTGTTCCCGGCGGCCAGTTCGATCGCAACGGCACCGCAGTGTCGTTCGACATTGCCGTCCAGTCGGTTGCGGCCGAAGGCGAACAGCTGATGCTGATCTGCTTCGTCGACGGAAAGCCACAGGAGCCCAGGAAGAGCGCCGATGACCTGCCGCTTGACTTCGCTCGTGTCGCTGAACTCGAGCATGAGCTGGAGGCAACCAGGACCGAACTACAAGGTGCCATCCACAATCTCGAAATCTCCGGCGAAGAGCAGAAGGCGATCAACGAGGAAGCGCTGTCCGTCAACGAGGAGTACCAGTCGACCAACGAGGAACTGCTGACCTCGAAGGAAGAGCTCCAATCGCTCAACGAGGAACTGACCGCCCTCAACAGCCAGCTGCAGGAAACGCTCGACCGCCAGCGCACCACCGCCAACGACCTGCAGAACATCCTCTACAGCACCGATGTCGCGACGCTGTTCCTCGACATGCAGCTGAACATCCGCTTCTTTACGCCGGCCACCCGCTCGTTGTTTAACGTCATTCCAGGCGACGTCGGACGACCGCTCGCCGACTTGAATTCGCTTTCCGCCGATACCGCGCTCGCCACCGACGCACGAGAGGTGCTGCACAACCTGAACCCGATCGAACGGGAAATCGAAACCCAGCCCGACACCTGGTTCACCCGCCGGATTCTTCCTTACCGCACCAATGACAACAAGGTGGAGGGCGTCGTCATCACCTTCACCGACATCTCGGAGCGCAAGGCGATCCGGAAGGCCTTGGAAGAAGCCAAACAGGAGGCCGACCTCGCCAATGTCGCCAAGTCGCGCTTTCTCGCCGCCGCCAGCCACGACCTGCGCCAGCCGTTACAGACGTTGACGCTGCTGCAAGCATTGCTGGCCCGTCTGGTTGACGGCGAAAAAGCCCCGAAGTTGGTCGCCAGACTGGGCGAAACCCTGGGCGCCATGTCGGGCATGCTGAACACGCTGCTCGACATCAACCAGATCGAGGCTGGTGTTGTTCGCGCCGAGCCGGTGAGTTTCCCCGTCAACGAGTTGCTCGATCGCCTCCGGGATGAGTTCACCTATCACGCCCAGGCGCAGAACCTGACGCTGCGAGTGGTGCCGTGCAATCTGCATGTGCACAGCGACCCGCGCCTGCTCGAGCAGATGATCCGCAATTTGCTATCGAACGCCCTGAAATACACCAAGCGCGGCAAGATCCTGATCGGCTGCCGCAGGCGTCACGGCGCGATCAGTATCGAGATTTGGGATACCGGCATCGGCATTCCCGATGGCGAACTGCAGGCCATTTTCGAGGAGTATCACCAGCTCGACAACGCCGCGCGCGAGCGCACGCGCGGCCTCGGGCTCGGCCTGTCCATCGTGCAGCGTCTGGTGCGATTGCTCGGCCACCGCATCCATGTTCGCTCGCGCCTTGGCAAGGGCTCGGTATTCGCCATCGAGGTCACGATACCTGCCGACGGCGCGCTGCTGCAGGATGCAAATGCGGACCTGCAACACATGGCAGGGGATGGCGCGCATGTGGCGCGCAAGGGCACGATCCTGGTGGTCGAGGACGATCCTGATGTCCGCGAACTCGTCGAACAGCTGCTTTCGGGCGAGGGGCATCATGTGATGGTCGCCGCCGATGGCTATGCAGCGCTCGAACTGGTGGCCCAGGGCAAGATCAATCCGGAGCTGGTGTTGGCCGACTACAACCTGCCCAAGGGACTGCACGGGCTTCAGGTTGCGGCAAAGCTGCGGGAGACACTGCGTCGCCAGATCCCGGTCATCATCATGACCGGTGACATCTCGACGCCAGACCATGCGCGATATTCGCCAGTCAGCACTGCGTACAGCTGAACAAGCCGGTGAAGTTGAAGGAAATGATGCAGGCAATCGAGCGCCTGCTCGTCGCGCCAGGTGCGAAGATCTTGCCGTCAGCAGCCACTATCGCGGCCCCGACCGCGAATGCCGGCGGGGACGTCATCTACGTTGTCGATGATGACGCCAACGTCTGCGAAGGGTTCCGTGCCTTGCTTGAGGATGCCGGCCATAGGGTCGAGACATTTTCGACTTGCGAGGCGTTCCTCGCAGCTTATCAGCCGGCGCGCCGCGGTTGCCTGCTGATCGATGCCTATCTGCCGGGAATGAGTGGGCTTGAGCTTCTGCATCGCCTGCGCGACGGCGGCGATCAGTTGCCGGCCATTATGATTACCGGCAACAGCGACGTGCCGATGGCGGTCGAGGCGATGAAGGTCGGCGCGGCGGACTTCATCGAGAAGCCGGTCGGTGGACCCGAACTACTGACCAGCGTCGAACAGGCACTGGAGCAGTCGCGCGATGCGGGCAAGGCGGCGGCCTGGCGCGAGAGCGCAGCCGAGCCATATTGCCGGGCTGACACCGCGCCAGCGCCAGATCATGGAACTGGTGCTCGCCGGTCATCCCAGCAAGAATATCGCGGCTGATCTCGGCATCAGTCAGCGCACGGTCGAGAACCATCGCGCACTGATCATGAAAAAGACCGGCTCCAGGTCGCTGCCGGCATTGGCACGGCTGGCGCTGGCGGCGACTGCAATCGGCGCCGAAGGTCGGGCCGCGCCGATAGGCCCATCAACACTACGAATAGCCGGAAAATAGTCGGGCCAGTCCGGGCTTATGTGCTGTGATCGATCTTGCAGTCGAGGATATCGGCCGGACTTGTCGCAGCGGCCCCGGATGCCTGACCTTCATGGCCTTACCGAGTGAGCCGGTTCGAGGCAGTTTCGCCAGTCGTTAAAACTGGCGAAACCTTCGGACACTCCTCGGAATTCAGCGAACTATCGGATATTTATGTTCCGTAGGGAACCGAGGATGCCGAATGCTTGCAGCACCCATATCACGACGACGATGACGACCACCGCATTGAGTATCGATTTGATCTTTCCGTCCATCGGAATGTAGGTGTTGACCAGCCACAATATGACACCGACGGCCACAAGAACGACGATGATATTGACGATATCCATTTGAACCCTCGTTGGTGAATGTTGAACGTATTGTCTCGATGAACGCGACTGAGATTACTGGTTATTGATCGGACGCAGCATGTGGCCATGATGTGCCCACCGGCCGTGCCTCAAAGCTTTTGTTATCAAGGAGCACGCATCCGATGTTCGGAACCATGACCAAGCGTCGGGCCGCCTGCTCGCGTTTGCGTCGCAGGTGGCCCGACTTGGATCAGTTCGAATGCGGCATCGGCGGACAAAAGCCATCGTCTGAATAGTATCAGATTTTGCTTGCCCGCCTTTCAGCGAGGTCTGCAGTCCCAGGGGTCAGTAGTAGGCCCGGCATTGGCGGAATCGACGCCACCAATATTGGCTGCCTGTCTGAACTGCCTTGCGCCGCAGCCACTGGCAATCGCCGTGATAGAACCCGTCAAAGAACCAGAATTCGCCGCCCGAACCCCAATAGAAGCGGGTGCCGCGGTGACGGCCATGGGTGGCACCGGGCCGGCGTCGACCATCGACGCGCGAGCGAGTCTCAACGTTTCTGCTGACGCCGTCGCGTACCCGAGGGGTCGAGATCGCAGGACGATCAGCTGGCGGTCTTACGCGGACAGCACCGCCTTCGCGACCACTGCGCTGCACTGCGCGATTTGAGGGACCGCCACTTGGCCGCTGTATACCACTACTCTGCCTTGGGGCGCGTCCAATGTTGCCGCCGCCGCCACTATTGGCTCGACCAGCGCCGGCACTTCCCTTGTTACCTGCAGAGCCGCCGGCAGCGCCAGAACCCGCAGATTTGTTTTGCGGCGCCCCTCCGCCTGGTGCCTGGGCGAGTTGAAGTTCTTGGGCCGGAGCACGAGCCTGATTGGGGGATACCTGTTCGCGCGCTGTCGCCGCAGTGATCGAGGCTAGGCTCGCCACGCCGGCGATCAGCGAAATCACCAGTCGTTTGCTATTGGACATCCAGGCACTCCTTCGATTTTTCCGAACATAAAAATATAACGCGCCGGTGCTCTGTTAGTTCCCTGATGAACTTGAGCGGACCGTATTGCGAAATCTTGCTGCGAGACAGGCATCGGTCCGCTAGTCGTCAGCTTGCGGTGTAAAAGGGCAAGCTGCAAACGATGTCAGGTCGGCGCTTGCATGTGCGGACGGTTGTCTGCGAGCTGCCGAGATCGGCTTGAACGCAATCTCGGCGCGATTTGCCATGCAGCGAGAGGTGCGATGAGCACACTTGCTATGACCGTGGCTGGCAGAAGGTAGGAGGCGTTCTCAGAAAGTGCCGGCACCGTGAGGACAAGTACCGTACCTATTCCGAACAGAACGGAAGCGATAACGCCAGTTAGCAGGAGTGTGATTGCCATTCGTGTCGACATGGTACTCGACCTCCAGTGTTTTGAGTTGGCGAAATATGCCCCATTGTTAAACGCGGCTAATTTGGTTGCTGAATTGAAAGCGGCGTGCTGCTGCATTTCGTGCCGAACAAGTCGATGCGCGCCACTCGAAATCTGGCGCGCATTCGTTGTGATGGCGCGATTAGAAAGTTTAGCTCTTTACCGGTTCAAACAGAGCCATAGTACAAACCGAGGAGGAGGAAGGCTGATATGATTCCGACCAGCCCGAACCCCAGCACGTAGCGCACGTTGTGACCGGTTTCGCCCTGCCTCGCTTCGTTGCTTGTCAGGATCGTCGGAGCGTCATCCGGGGTAGCCCGGCTGCTGACCCGGTTCAGCAATTTCCGCGTTTGCCTACCCAGTAAAGTTTGAGCATTCTTGACTTCATCCAATCGAGGCCGCTGCCCGCCCGACATTCCTTCATCCGTGGCAATCTGCAAGGCCTTGGCGTCTGCCTCCCATTGCACCAGAACGTCGGATTTCTCTTTCGGCGTGAGTTCGCTAGCCTGGACCACAGCCTTGGGGTCATCGAACACCGTAGACGGGCTGATCTTGGCTTCTTCTGCGAATGATTTTGGCGCGGTTGGGTCAGTTGAAGCGTTCATGAGTTCACCTCTTTAGAAAGCGGGGTTGTTCAGATGCGGCCGGTCTGGCGAACGCACCGTCTTGAGCAAGATTTGAATATTTGCGGCCTGGCTTCATACCCCTTCACCGCATTGATGCACGTGAAGTGAGCTGGGCAAAGGCAATATGCCGTCGCATGGTGCGATCGTGTTCGGCATCGCCGATACCGCCCGATTGCGCGAAGGGCTACAAGTCGAACGTGCTTGAGGCCGATAGGTTCCCGACGGGTCTCTGATTGCGCCAGATGTTCGACCAAGCCGTTGCGTTCGTCGGCCGTGGCTCCCGCACCTTATTCAATCGGTCCATTGCAACGCATTTTGGTTTAGGAAGCGCTGCCAGTAGTCGCCCATTTTGAGTGCCATCGGCGGATTGATCAGCCGGTAGGACGCGATGCGGGGTATCCACTGCCCGATGGGCGGCGCAACCTGATTCCGTTCTGCTCGGCAGCACTGTAGCCTTGATCGACCATGTCGCCCCTGTGCTAGCCTGCTCGGATCACCGCAGCCGCACTGGGCACCTTCATGATCAAATTCGATGCCGCGACACTTGCCGCCAAGGTCAATGAGGGCAGCCTCGATCCGGTCGAGGTCACCGACGCATTTCTAAACCGGATCGCGACCTGCAATGGCGCGCTCAATGCCGTCGTTCGCCATGATCCGGCGGCAGCGCTCGCGCAGGCAGAAAGCGTTGCTGCACGGCTACGTGAAGGCGAGAAGCTGCCACTGGCTGGGGTGCCACTCGTTGTCAAAGACAACATTTGGGTGGCGGGCCGAGCCATCAGTCAGGGGTCGCGGATATTTGCTGACTTTATTCCGCCGGTGGACGCCATTGCGGTGCAACGGGCAAAGGCGGCGGGAGCGGTTGTGATTGGTATCGGCAATGCGCCGGAATTCGCATGTAAGGGGCAAACCAACTCACCGCTGCACGGGCTAGCGCTGCATCCAATGGATTTGTCGCTGACGCCCGGCGGCTCGTCGGGCGGCAACGCAGCGGCGCTAGCCGCCGATTTCGCCCCGATCGCGCTCGGCACCGACGGCGGTGGATCGGGACGGCGACCGCCGGCGCATACCGGCACGGTCGGCTTCAAGCCTTCGTTCGGTGCCATTCCCTATGGACCGGGATTTCCTGAGCCGTTCTGGGGCATCGCGGTGATCGCGCCGATGGGTCGCACGGTAGGCGACGTGGCGCTGCTGTTCGAAGCAATCGCCGGGATCGATGCCCGCGATCCTGAAACGATAGAGATTGTGCAGGATAGTCAGGCGCTGGATGTGCGGCGCCTCCGCGTCGCCTTCGCACCAAGGCTAGGCTTGCCGGTTCCAGTCGACACGGATGCGGAAGCGGCAATCGCGTCGGGCGTCGATCGGCTGCGGGCCGCAGGGTGGAATATTGCCAACCGTGATCCGCAATGGCCGGCCGGCATCACCGAGGCGTCCTTCATGGCAATCCAGGCGGCCGGGCTGGCGGCGTTGCACGGCGACGCCTTCAAGCGGGATCGCGCGATTTTCGATCCCGACATCGCCGCTCAGATCGAGCGCGGGCTGCAGCTTTCGGGGGCGGAGGTTGCCGCCGCGCTAGAGGCGAGCCACCTCGTCAAGCGCGCTCTCGCCGCGTTCTTTGCGGACGTCGACATTTTACTTTGCCCGACCGCGCCGTGCGTCGCGTGGGACGCCACTCGCCTCGGCCCTCGTCATATCGGTGGTGTCGAAGTGCTACCGCGCGGACATGCCGTGTTCACGCCGTTCTTCAATCATGCGCTGACGCCGGCCCTTTCACTGCCGTGTGGGCGTGGTCGCGGTGGACTGCCGATTGGTTTGCAGATCATCGCGCGGCGTGGCGCCGATCGCATGCTGCTGGCCGCGGCACGGCAAGCGGAGGCAGCCTTGGCCGATCTCAATCAATATGCTCGATGCAAACTGTAGTTTTCCAAGTGCCCTATGCGAACTCCTGACAACCGATGGATGAACCGATGAACCTATTTCCGAATGGCTGGCAGGCCGCGACCCGTTATCCCGACCCGGCGATCACCGCGCTCGACAAGCGGTTCGAGGCCTATTGGATCAAGCTGGCCGCAGTCGAACGGATCGCCACCGGCATGCGTTGGGCCGAGGGACCGGTGTGGTTCGGCGACCAGCGCTGCCTGTTGTGGAGCGACATCCCGAACAATCGCATCATGCGCTGGGACGACAAGAACGGAACCGTCAGCGAGTTCCGCCGGCCGTCGAACTTCGCCAACGGCAATACGCGCGATCGCCATGGCCGCCTCGTCACCTGCGAGCATGGCGGCAGGCGCGTGACCCGCACCGAATACGACGGTTCGATCACCGTGCTGATGGACAGTTTCGACGGCAAGCCGCTCAATTCACCGAACGACGTGGTGGTGGCGTCGGATGGCTCGATCTGGTTCACCGACCCGCCGTTCGGCATCATGGGCAATTACGAGGGGCACAGGGCGAAGCCGCAACTAGGTCAGAACGTCTACCGCATTGATGGCGAGACCGGCCACACGACCGTGGTCGCCGACGATGTCCTGGGGCCTAACGGTCTCTGCTTTTCGCCCGACGAACGACTGCTCTATATCGTCGAGTTGCGCGGCGTTCCGAATCGCAAGATCCTGTCCTTCGACGTCGTCGATGGCGGCAGGGCCATCAGGAACAAGCGCGTCCTGATCGATGCCGGTCCGGGCACGCCGGACGGCATGCGCTGCGATGCCGATGGCAACCTGTGGTGCGGCTGGGGCATGGGCGATCCGGCACTCGACGGCGTCATGGTGTTTGCCCCCGATGGCGCGCCGATCGGGCGCATCGCACTACCGGAGCGGTGTGCCAATCTATGCTTTGGCGGCCGCGCCAACAGCCGGCTGTTCATGGCGTCGAGCCAGTCGGTCTATGCGCTCTACGTTAATGTGGCGGGCGCTTGAGGGCAGGGAAATGAGCAATAGCCAAGCTGAATACGTGGTTGTCGGGGCCGGCTCGGCCGGCTGTGTTCTGGCTGATCGGCTGAGTGCCGATGGCGCTCGCGTGATGCTGCTCGAAGCAGGTCCGACGGACATCCATCCTATGATCCACGTGCCAGCCGGCGTGCTGAAGCTGCTCAAAAATTCGTGGGTCAACTGGAATTACGAGACCGACCCGGAGCCAGGGATCGCGGGACGTCAGATCGCGTGGCCGCGCGGTCGCGTGCTCGGCGGCTCCAGCTCGATCAACGGCATGCTGTGGATCAGGGGCAACCCGGCCGACTACGACGGCTGGGCACAGATGGGTTGCCGCGGCTGGTCGTTCGACGAGGTCCGGCCACACTTCAAGTCGATCGAGCGGTATGCGCCGGGCGATGCAACTCATCGCGGTAAGAGCGGCCCGATCCTGGTCGAGGACTATCGCACGACGCTCGACCTTACGCATCGTTTCGTCGAAGCCGCGCAACAGGCCGGGATTCCCTTCACGAAGGACCTCAACGGGGCGGAGAGCGAGGCGGTCGGCTATTCACAAATGTCGCGCAACGGCCGGTTCCGGGGCTCGACGGCGCGCACGTTCCTGGCGCAGGCGAAGCGCCGGCCGAACCTGCGCATCGAGACCGGCGCGTTCGCCACGCGGCTGCTGTTCGAGGGCCGCGCTGCGTCGGTGTCGCCTATCAGTCAAGGCGGGCAGGAGCACGAGGTCAGGGCTGCGCGAGAAGTGGTGCTGTCGGGCGGCACGATCAATTCGCCGCACCTGCTGCAAGTGTCGGGCGTCGGGTCGGCTGAGCATCTGAAGTCGATCGGCGTGCCAGTGGTGCACGATCTACCCGGTGTCGGCGCCAATCTATCCGATCACTATGGCATTCGCGTCTCTCACCGCGTGAAGGATGCGTCATCGATCAATGAGTATTCGCGTGGGCTCAGGCTTGCCGGCGAGGTGGTGCGCTGGGTCACAACCGGCCGCGGCGCGCTGACATTCGGCGTGTCGAGTGCGCAGGCCTTCGCCCGCAGTCGCGATGGACTGGCAAGCCCCGATATCCAGTTGCTATTCTCGCCAGCGAGCTACGATCAGAACAAGTTCGGTGAACTCGAGCGCCAGCCAGGCATGACGATCGCGGTCAGCATCGCACGGCCGGAAAGCCGGGGCACCATCATGGCCAAGTCGGCGGACCCGTACGTGCGGCCGTCGCTGAAGCCCAACTACCTGTCGGCGCCGAACGACCTGCGGGTGGCACTTGCCGGCGTCGCGCTGGCTCGAAAGGTGTTCGCTGCACCGGCGATGGCGAAGCACAGCGTGGTGGAGACGTCCCCTGGCCCGGCGGCTACAACCGAAGCCGCGCTCGGCGACTACGTCCGCGGCCACGGCACCACGATTTATCACATCGTCGGCACCTGCAAGATGGGCGACGATCCAATGGCGGTGGTCGATCCGCGCCTCAGGGTACGCGGCATTACCGGCCTGCGCGTCGTTGACGCTTCGATCATGCCGACGGTGACGACCGCCAACACCAACGCGCCGACGATCATGATCGGCGAGAAGGGTGCGGCGATGATCCGCGAGGACGCGAAGGCGGGGTGAACCCCACACTACTCCGGTGGCGCGGCGATGTTGACCGTGACGCTCTTGAGGTCGGTGAAGCTATCGAGCATGCCGTCGAGCGAGAATTCGCGACCGATGCCGCTCTGCTTGCGTCCGCCGTAGGGCTGGCCGAGTGTCTGGCCGGCACCTTGATTAATCTGTACCCAGCCAGCTTCGAGCGCGTGCGCGACGCGCAGTGCGCGGCCGACGTCGCGGGTCCACACATAGCCGGCGAGGCCGTAGTGGCTGTCGTTGGCCATGGCAATGACGTCGGCTTCGTTCTCCCATGGAATGGCGACCAGCACCGGCCCGAAGATCTCTTCGCGCGCGAGGCGCCAGTCGTTGGAGGTGTCGGCGAACACGGTCGGCACCGCGAAGTAGCCCTTGCTCAATGGCCCGGTCGATGGTGGCAGGCCGCCGATCACGGCCTTGGCTTCCGGCCGGTGCAGGCCCTCCTCGATGTAGCTGCAGACCTTGCGGTACTGCTTCTCGTTGATGATCGAGCCCATCTCGGTCGCCTCGTCCAGTGGATCGCCGATTTTGAGTGCCGTCGCCTTGGCCTTCATCTTGTCGAGGAAGCTGTCGAAGATCTTCTTGTGCAGGAATAGGCGAGAACCGGCAGTGCACGACTGGCTCTGTCGGGTGAAGCGCATGCCCGACATCACGCCATCGACCACCCAGTCGGCGTCGGCATCGGCGTAGACGATCGCTGGGCTCTTGCCGCCGAGTTCGAGCGACACCGGCACAATGCGCTCGGCCGCCGCCCGCATGATCGACTTGCCGACCGCCGTCGATCCGGTGAATGAGATCTTGCGCACCCTGGGGTGGGCTGCGAGCGCCGCGCCACACTCGGCACCGAAGCCGGTGATGATGTTGACCACGCCCTTGGGCAGGAACTCGGTGCAAACTTCGGCGATGAACAGCACCGAAAGCGGCGCATCTTCGGCTGCCTTCAGCACGATGGTATTGCCGGCGCAGACGGCGGGCGCGATTTTCATCGCCGAAAGCACGCCCGGTGCGTTCCACGGTACAATGGCCGCGACGACGCCGATCGGTTCGCGTCGAGTGTAGCTCAGCACATTGTCACCGAGTGGGAAGGTATCGCCCTTCAGTTCGCTGGCGAGGCCGCCGAAATAGCGGAAGGTGTCGGCGACGCCGCGCGCCTCGGGCCGTGCCTGGGTGCGTAGCGCGTTGCCGGTTTCGGTGGCGATGATGCGCGCCAGGTCCTCGACGCGGGCTTCGAGCGCGTCGGCGATTTTGAGCAGCAACCGGCCGCGATCTCGGGCAACGACCTTCGACCACGCAGGAAATGCCTTCGCGGCGGCTGCGACCGCGCGGTCGACGTCGGTCGCCTGGGCGCGCGGCGCCTGGCCGATTTTTTCCTTCCGCGCCGGGTTTTCAATCTCGAATACTTGGCCGTCGGTGGCATCAACCCAGGCGCCGTCAATCAGCATTTGCTTGCGGGCGAATGCGGCTGGCTGCATGACGATTTTGCTCATGACATCTCTCCTTGGTCAGTGAAGTGCCGGAAGCGGTTCAGGCTTTACCCTTGATTGCCGGATCGTTGGCAGGTGCGACGCCAAGTTCACCGCTCAGCAGTTTGGCGACGATCGAGAAATCCTTGGCCGCAAGACCGTTGTTGGCCAGTGCCTGATAGATCGAAGTCGAGCAGGCGCCAAGTGGTGTCGACGCGCCGACGGCAGCGGCGGCATCCTGCGATAGCCTCATGTCCTTCAGCATCAGTTCGGTTGAGAAGCCCGGCTCGTAGTCGCGATTGGCCGGCGAGGCAGGGACCGGTCCGGGCACCGGGCAGTATGTCGTCAACGTGAATGACTGACCCGACGAAACCGAGGCGATGTTGAATAGTGTCTGGTAGTCGAGGCCGAGCTTCTTGCCGAGCGCGAGTGCCTCGCTGGTCGCGATCATCTTGATACCGGCCATCATGTTGTTGCAGATCTTGGCCGCCTGTCCATTGCCGGATGGACCAGCGTGGAATACATTTCGGCCCATTGACTGCAGGATTGGCTTGGCGCGAGCGAAAGCGTCCGCTGTGCCGCCGACCATGAATGTCAAAGTTGCGGCCTCCGCCCCCATGGTGCCGCCCGATACCGGTGCGTCGATCATTACCCGGCCGGCGTCGGCTGCCGCTTTTGATACGAAGCGGGCACTCTCGACGTCGATGGTGGAGCAGTCGATCAACAGGGCGTTTTTTGGCGACAGCGCGATGGCGCCGGTTTCGCCCAGGTAGACGGCGCGAGTGTGTTTGCCAGTATTCACCATGGAGATGATGAATTCGGCGTCCTTCAACGCTTGGCCCATCGTGTCGACCGTGGTGCCGCCAGCCTTGCGATAGGCAGCACTGGCGGCTTCCGACAGATCGAACCCCGTCACGGTATGGCCGGCCTTGGCGAGATTTGGGCCCATGTGCAGGCCCATTTTTCCCAAACCGATGAAGGCGATCTTGGCCATGGCAATCCTCCATATGTTTTTTGGCGGCGGGCACGCCGCGTTGCGGTGGAGAGTGCTGTTCGATCGCCTTCCACGCAACTCACTTTCGTGATTGCCGGCTATGCGGCGCCAGCGGCTAGACGGATCAAGTATCAGATTGACAGACAAACTTATGGAGTGGAACTTCTGTGGCGAACACGGGGCGAGCACGCGTCGCACGACGCGGCTTGAACGTCCGAAATCAAATGGGGGGATTTCCGGCCATGACCAGCACCGCGGCAATGGTGAAATACGTCGGTGCCAGCCAACTTGATCGGGTGCCGGTGGGCGTTCGCCATGAAGCCAAACGGGCGCTGATCAACATCGTTGGCTGTGCGCTCGGCGGTGCCGAACACCCGGCGATGGATATGACGATAGCTGCATTGGGCCCGTTCGCCGGACCAGCCACGGCAAGTGTGCTCGGGAGACGAGAGCGCTTCGATCCGTTGCTGGCGTCGCTATTGAATGGCATCAGTTCTCACGTTCACGACTTCGATGACACCCTCCCCCGCAACTACATCCACGCGAGTTCGCCGGTCGCCTCGGCATTGTTCGCCTACGCCAGCGCCAACAAGGTTTCGGGGGCGGATTTCCTGCATGCTTTCATCCTTGGTTTCGAGGTGGTGGCACGGATCGGCAACGCGACGTATCCGGCACATTACGAAGCCGGTTGGCACAGCACCGGTTCAGTCGGTGTGTTTGGTGCCGCCGTTGCTGTCGCTAAACTGCTCGATCTCGATGCTGAGCGGACGACCTACGCGATCGGTCTCGCTGCGACCCAGGCGGCCGGCATCCGTGAAATGTTCGGTTCAATGGGCAAGGCGTTCCATCCCGGTCGGTCGGCGCAAAGTGGCTATATGGCGGCGCTGTTGGCAAAGCAGGGCTTCACGACAGGTCGCTACCCGCTTGAAGGTCCGCGTGGCTTCGCGGCGGTTACTGCTGCGGCGTATGACTTGACAAAGCTCACGGCGGGCCTCGGTGAAACATTTGAGCTGAGCGTGAATGCCTACAAGCCGTTCCCGTGCGGCATCGTCGTGCACCCGACAATCGATGCCTGCATGCAACTGCGGGCGAAGCACGATCTCACCGCCGACAAAATTGCAACCGTCGAGCTTCGCGTCGCGCCGCTTGTTCTTGATCTATGCAGTAAGAAGGCGATCGGCACTGGCCTGGAGGGCAAGTTCTCGATTTATCATGCGACGGCGATCGGGCTGGGGCGCGACAAGGTCGGGATGGCCGAATTCACCGACGCGACGGTAAATGACCCGGCCATCAAGGCGATCCGCGAGGCGACCACGGCTGTCGCCGATCCAAATGTCAGTGAAGACGGCGTCGAGGTCTCGGTGCGCCTCAAGGATGGCCGTTCTGTCGGCATGAAGCTCGAACAGTCGCTTGGCAATCTCGCCCGCCCACTCACCGACGCGCAGTTGGAGGCCAAGTTCCGCGATCAGGCGACGGTGATCTCATCGGCAAAGGCGGACAAGGCAATTGCAGCCTGCTGGGGCATCGAAGAAGCAAGCGACGTCGCCACGTTGATCGACCACTGCATACCGACTGCCAAGTAGACGCAGTGTCAATAGTATCAAGCTTCCACGGGAGACGCAGATGAAGTTCGTAGGTACGTTGATAATCGTCGCTCTTATGAGCCTCTCTTCATTGGCGGCGCGAGCGGAAGTCGACGAGTTGAAAATTCCGCTTGGCGCTGGCGGTTTCGGCTTCCTGCCGCTCAACGTGATGCAGAAGCACGGGCTCATCGAGAAATTCGCTGAAGAAGCCGGCGTCAAGGTCAAGGTCAACTGGTCCAACATCGGCGGGCCGGCGGCGATGAACGACGCACTGCTGTCTGGCGCGGCGCATTTCATTTCGGCTGGGCCGCCGGCGTTTCTGATCCTGTGGGACCGGACGCGCGGCAATGCAGGTGTGAAGTCGATCGCGGCGATCAGTTCGATCCCGATGCGTCTCAATGCTCGTGCCGATCAGCTGAAGTCGCTCGATGACATTACCGAGAACCAGAAAATTGCCGTGACATCGGTCAAGGTGTCGATCCCATCAATTGTCATGCAAATGTATGCCCGGAAAAAATTCGGTGCAGGGCAGACATTCCGGTTCGACCCGGCGACTGTAACGATGGGACATCCAGACGCGGTCGTCGGTCTGCTGTCCGGTAGCGGCAATATCGTTGCGCACTGGGCGTCGGCCCCGTTCGATCAGCGCGAGCGAAACGACAAGGCGATCCGAACGGTCATGAACTCGGATGAGGTCATGGGCGGCTCGACGACCTTCACGATGATGTCCACGACCACCAAGTTCCAAACCGAGAACCCGAAGCTCTACGGCGCGGTACTGAAGGCGCTGAAACAGGCGCAGCAGATGATCGCGGCCGACAAGCGGGCTGCCGCGGCACTGCTGCTTGAGGCGATGGGTGGCAAAGGTTGGAGTGTCGACGATCTGGTTGCGATCCTCGACGACCCGACCACCAAATACACGCTGAAGCCGGAAAACGTCATGGCCTATGCGAACTTCATGCACGAGGTCGGTTCACTGAAGAGCAAACCGACCTCGATTGCTGACTTGTTTTTCGAAGCGCCAGAGGTCGCTGGCGGAAACTGACGGATTGGCTTGCCGGTGATGCCGGCTAGCTCTTCGCTTCCTTGTCGAGGTCGGCAAAGGCATCCTTGGCAATGCGGAAGCTGTCGATGCCGGCTGGCACACCACAGTAGACTGCGACCTGCAGGAATATCTCCTTGATCTCATCCTTGGTCAGACCATTCTTGATGGCGGCCTTGACATGCAACTTGAGTTCGTGCGGCCGGTTCAGGGCTGCGATCATCGACAGGTTGATAATGCTGCGGGTGCGGCGGTCGAGGCCGGGCCGGGTCCACAGCGCGCCCCAGCAGTAGGCCGTCGACCATTCGGCCATGGTGCGGGTGAACTCGTCGGCACCGGCGATTGATTTGTTGACATAGTCCTCGCCGAGGACCTCCTTGCGGACCTTCAGTCCCTTGTCGAATAGGCTTTTTTCACTCATGTGCATGTGCTCCTTGGTTGGTGATTTGACTCATCTCTGCACCCGTCGGCAGGAACTGGCGATCAGCCGTCCGACATCAGGTAATTCATCGAGGTGCCAGACCGCTTCGATCAGTTGCGCAAGATCGAGGCCCGGTCCGCCGCCGCGCGCGCACTCTGCCAACTTGGCCTCGATGTCGCGATCGGTCAGTGGGGCGGCGAGACTGCCCCGTGCCGACATGACGAGTTCGGTCAAGATGGTGCCGGAAGCAGTTCGCACGATGACCCGGGCGGCGCCATCAGGCAATGATGAGTCGAGTTCGCAATTGGTTATCGCCCGCATGGCGGCGACGATTGGGTCGGATACGACAGGTTCGGCGAACTCGCGCACACCGGCCGCACCCAATAGCAGTCCGCAAGCGACGCTATGATGGATGCTGACCCGCGCATCGCGCTCGTTGCGGACCGGGCGGTTCCCCCGGGCCAGCAGCAATTGCGAGCCTTGAACGGTGACTGATGCGATGTTGGTTGTATCAATGCGAGCGCGCAATTTCAGGCAGGCATCGATGACGGCATGGAAGACGATGCCGGCCGGGTAGGGCTTGTAGGTATTCTTCGAAATCTCCCAGCTTTTGCCGAGGCCGCCGACCATGGCTGCCATGTCCGGATCATCGCCCATGGCGCGGGCCCAGCCGAGTGGTCCCTCGATTGCCTTGGGAGCAGCCTCGTAGCCCTGTTGCGCGAGCAGCGCGGCGAATAGCCCGTTGCGCGCGGCATTGCCGACGCTGACGTTTTTGGCGGCACTTGGCAGGTTCTCGACGTTGCCGGCCGATTGGCTGGCGGCGATGCCGATTGCATTGGCGATTTGAGGCTGTGGCAGTCCGAGAATACGGGCCGTGGCTGCGGCGGCGCCGAAGATGCCGCAGGTCGACGTGATATGCCAGCCGCGCGCATAGTGGCCGGGCGAAACGGCATTGCCGATCCGGCATTCGACCTCGACGCCGAGAATGAATGCCGTCAGAACATCGCGCCCCGATGTGCCTCGTGCTTCGGCGAGTGCCAGGATCGCGGCCATCACTGGCGCTGTCGGGTGTATGATGGTGCCGGGATGGGTGTCGTCGTAGTCGAGCAGGTTGGCTGAAATCGCGTTCAGGAACGAGGCGCACATGGCATCAAGCCGTTCGGCTCGGCCGATAACGCCTGAGGTGGCCGGGCCGCTGAATGGTTGCAGCGCGGCGAGCGCGCCGGTCACCGCTGGGTCATTGGCCGAGCCGAGTCCGGTTGCGAAAAAATTCAGGATTGATCGCTTGGCCTCGTGGGATTGCGGCGCGATGTCGGCCCACGCGGTGGATGCGACCAGCGTTGCCAGTGTGCCGCTGACACTGTCATTCGTCTTGTGCGGCATCGACGCTTGCTCCGTGGAGATTGTTATCGGCAGGTAAGCAGACGCGCGCGAACGTGTCGATGCAATTCTCATGCTTGACAGATTGACTGACAATCCAGACACTCTTTGGAATTGCGTGCGCAGAGCCCAATATCTGCACCAGGGGATGGAACATGCCAGACCAGATGATCGGCTTCATTGGCATCGGCCGCATGGGTAAGCCGATGGCCGGCCGGTTGATGGATGCCGGCTACAAGCTCACTATCTTCGACACGCAGGCGGACGCTACCAAGGATTTGGTCGCGCGCGGCGCCACGCTTGCCAAATCAGCCGCCGAAGTGGCCTCGAACGCCGAAATCGTTCTCGTCAGTTTGCCAACGCCCGACATCGTCAAGTCGGTGGCCCTGGGTGGCGATGGTGTTATCGCTGGAACACGAGTTCGCATTTTAATCGATCTGTCGACCACTGGGCCGGGTGTCGCGAGGATCGTCGCCGAAGCACTTGGCGCGCGCGACATCGCGATGGTCAACTCGCCGGTCAGCGGCGGCGTCACTGGCGCCGTCAAAGGCACGCTCGCGGTGCTGGTATCTTGCCCGAAGGCGACGCTGCCTATCGTCGAGCCGGTGCTGCAGGTTTTCGGAAAGATCATCTTCGCCGGTGACAAGCCGGGCCTCGCCCAGTCGGCCAAGCTCGCCAACAACCTGATGGCGGCGGCAGCACTGGTGATCACTTCGGAAGCGATGGCGATGGGCGTGAAGGCCGGTCTTGAGCCCCGTGTGTTGATCGACATCATCAATGCCAGCAGTGGGCGGAACTCAGCCTCGGTCGACAAATTCCCGCGCGCGGTGCTGCCCGGCACCTTTGATTTCGGCTTCACGACGGCGCTGTCCTACAAGGACGTCAAGCTGTGCATCGACGAGGCGGAAGCGATGGGTGTGCCGATGGTGTGCGGCGCAGCCGTGCGCCAGATGCTCGCAATCACCAGCGCGCGGTTTGGCCCCAACTCCGATTTCACGCATATCGCCAAGGTGCTGGAGGAATGGGCCGGCGTCGAAATGCGCGGTTAGGTTCGATGGTGCCGGCCAAGCGAGGATGGGCGGAGATGCTGAACGGCAAATGGGCTCTGGTCACCGGTGCCGGCGGTGGATTGGGGCTGGCCCTCGCCGAAAGCCTCGCCGCGAGCGGAGCCAACGTCGTGCTGCACGATCTCGTCGAGGCGCAGTCGGCCGCCGACAGCATCGGCGCGCGGTTCGGTGTCGAAGCCGTTTCGATCGCTGCCGATTTGCGGCAACGGCCAGCGATAGAAGCGATGATGGCGGGGCTGCTCGACCGATTGGGCGCGATCGATATCATCGTCAACAACGCGGTCGTCCGGCACTTTTCGCCAATCGCTGAATTCCCACCCGATCGGTGGGAGGAGGCGTTGGCGGTCAATCTCTCGGCGCCATTCCATATCATTGGCCGAGCGCTGCCAGGCATGCGAGCGCGCGGCTGGGGGCGGATTATCAACCTCGCCTCGATCTATTCGACCCGCGCGGTCGAAAACCGCATCGACTACGTGACCACCAAGACCGCGATCGTCGGCCTCACGCGCGCTGTTGCGGTTGAGACGGCGGGATCGGGCGTAACCTGCAATGCGCTGTGTCCGGGCACGGTGCCGACGCCTGCCATCACCAACAAGATCGCGGCCATCGCCGTGGCCGAGAACGTGTCGATCGACGAAGCTACGCGGGCGTATCTGGCAAAGCGTCAACCGAGTCGGGAATTCGTCTCGTTGCAGAGCGTGGGCGATACCGCCGTGTTTCTTTGCAGTCCGGCGGCTGGCAACATTACCGGTGCGATGTTGCCGATCGATGGCGGGTGGTCGGCGATTTGATTAGTGGCAGCCTGGAGCGTGGCATGAGCGCGAAGACATTAAAGCCGCCGGAACTCTGGATCGACGTCGTGCCGACCGTGAGGTCGCTGGTCGAACAGAGACTGCGCGAAGCGATCATGAGCGGCGCGTTCAAGCCAGGCCAACGGCTGATCGAGCGGGAGCTGTGCGAAATGACGGGCGTCAGCCGGCCATCGATCCGCGAAGCGCTGCGGCGACTAGAGGCCGACGGTCTCGTCACGATCATCGCACACCGCGGCCCGGTGGTCAGCACCATCAGCATTGAGGAGGCGCGCCAACTCTATGCCGCGCGCGCCGTGCTCGAAGGCTTTGCCGGGCGTGAATGCGCGCGCTTGCACAAACCCGAGGTGGCGCGCCGGATTGGCGATGCATTGGCGAAGCTGAAGGTGGCGGCGGCAGCCAGCGACTTGGCCGGCTGCCTTGATGCGAAGACAGCCTTCTATGCGGCGATGATCACGGGCTGCGAAAATTCCTTCGTCGAGCGCATGCTGCGGCCGCTGCACGATCGAATTGCGTTGCTTCGAATTACCTCGATGTCGCAGCCGAAGCGGATCAACAAGAGCTTGCGCGAGGTCACCGCAATCTGGCGAGCGATCCAGAGTGGAGATGCGGCGATGGCTGAGAAATGCTGTGTTGATCATGTCAATGCGGCGGCGCGTGCGGCATTGCGGATGATCGAGGAGGCAGCTTTGTCGGCGCCACTTAAAGCATGAGGGATATGCGCCAAGGGGGCGGCTCTTGAGGCTCGCCGGCGTATCGCGACACCATCGTTCGAGTAGACTGCAGGTAAGTCAAAAAGCCTAACAGGAGGAGACACCGATGGAATTGGATTCAAATAGCGAGACGCAGGCGGTTTCGCGTCGGCGGTTTGCGGCGATGGCGGCAACGGGCGCTGCGGCATTGGCGGCCTCGCCAGCCTTCGCGCAGCAAACGAATGAAGTCGTCAATTGGCGGTTGACGTCGAGCTTCCCGAAGAGCCTCGATACGTTGTTCGGTGCCGCCGCAACGATCTCCAGGATCGTCGGCGAGATGACGGACGGCAAATTCACGCTTCAGACCTTTGCCGCCGGCGAAATCGTGCCGGGCTTGCAGGTGTTGGATGCGGTTTCCAACGGCACGGTGGAGTGCGGCCAGACCTATACCGGCTATTACATCGGCAAGAACCCGTCTTTCATTTTCGATGGTTCGGTGCCGTTCGGTTTCACGCCACGGCAGCACAATGCCTGGCTGATGTTCGGTGATGGCCGCAAGCTGATGGACGAAGTCTACGGTGAGCATAATGTCGTCGGGTTGCCCTGCGGCCAGACCGGCGGGCAGATGTTCGGTTGGTTCCGCAAAGAGCTGAAGACGCCTGCGGATTTCCAAGGCCTCAAGATGCGAACGGCCGGCTTCGGCGGCAAGGTGATGGCGAAGCTCGGTGCCGTGCCGCAGCAGATCGCCGGCGGTGATATCTATCCGGCGCTCGAAAAGGGCACGATCGACGCATGCGAGTGGGTTGGTCCCTATGACGATGAGAAGCTCGGGTTCCACAAGGTTGCGAAGTACTATTACACGCCTGGACTGATGGAACTCGAGGCGGTCAACCAGCTGTTCATCCACAAGGCTGCCTGGGCGTCGCTGGCACCGCGCTATCAGCATATCCTCAAGTATGCCTGCTGGTACGCACTGACTGAGATGCTGGCCTCTTACGACGCCAAGAACGCGCAAGCCGTCGTCCGCCTGGTGGCTGCTGGCACCCAGCTCTCGTACTTGCCGCCGGAAATCATCAGGGCATTGCGCGGCGCGCTGGAGACGGTGCTCGACGAAGAGGCCGCCAAGAGCGAGCAGTTCAAGAAGATCTTGGTCAACTGGCGGCAGTTCCGTGCCGAGCAGCATCGCTGGTTCGCGATCGGCGACGCGCGCGCTGAGTTGGCGCTCTATACGCCGTAAGCGATTGACCCTTGGTGCGAGCGGCGGTGAGGCGCGGCGATTTCCAATCGCGGGGTGCTCACCGTCACTCGTGCTGTATCTGTGAACCATAGTGCCAAAGCCAATCGAGGCCGACCGTGAAAGCCTGGCAGATCGTCTCGCCTGACGGCATCGATGCACTGAAGCTTGCTGACGTCGCGGCCGGCACACCGGCGGCCGGTGAGGTCCACGTGCGCATGCGCTCCAACGCCATCAATTTCCGCGACTTGATGACGGTGCGCGACCCGGTTTCACGGCGACTGCCCTATCCGCGTATTCCGAACTCCGATGGTGCAGGCGAAGTGATAGCCGTCGGCCCTGGCGTTACCACGATGAAGCCTGGAGACCGCGTCGCTTCGTGCTTCTTTCAGAAATGGCAGGATGGAGCTTGCTCGGCGCAAGCGATGGCAACCGCGCTAGGTGGAGCCCTCGATGGCGTGCTTGCCGAGGAAGTTATCCTGCATGCTGATGGCGTGGTGCCAGTGCCGCCGCACTTGTCTTTCGCCGAGGCGGCAACCCTGCCGTGCGCGGCTTTGACCGCCTGGAACGCGATTGTCGAGTGCGGTCGCGTCAAGGCCGGCGACACCGTGCTGTTGCTTGGTACCGGCGGCGTCTCTATCTTCGCGCTGCAGTTCGCAAAAATGCTAGGTGCCCGCACCATTATTACCTCGTCAAGCGACCAGAAGCTGGCGCGCGCCGGCGAGATGGGCGCTTCGGTTACGATCAACTACCGGTCGCGACCTGATTGGGAGCACGCGGTGCTCGAAGCGACGGACGGGCAGGGTGTCGACCTCACCGTCGAAGTTGGCGGTGCCGGCACGTTGCCGCGTTCGATCACGGCGACCCGTGTTGCCGGCACGATTGCGCTGATCGGCGTGCTGACCGGCGGTCAGATCGATCCCGCCTCGTTCATGCGAAAGTCGATCAAGATGCAGGGCATTTATGTTGGCTCTCGGCGCATGTTCCAGGACATGAACCGTGCCATTACGCTTCACGGCATGAAGCCGGTGATTGACCGGACGTTCGCATTCACTGAAGCACGCGCGGCCTACCACGCGATGGCCGCCGCCAGCCACTTCGGCAAACTTGTGGTCGAGATCTGAAGCGCCGGCCGGAAGGGATGCACCGGCCGTTGCGTGGGACCCGCTATACCTTAGCCCTTGGCAGTCTCAATCGCCTTGCGGACTTTCGGCGGTGACATCGGCAATTCGTGGAAGCGCAGGCCGAGCGCGTTATGGATTGCATTCGCCACGGCGGCCAGCGGCGGCACAATTGGCACTTCGCCAACGCCGCGCACGCCCTGTGGATGCTTATCGTTCGGGATTTCCAGGATCACCGTGTCGATCATCGGCAGGTCGGACGCGACCGGCATCCGGTAATCAAGGAAGCCTGGATTATCAACCTTGCCGTCCTTGCTATAGACGTACTCTTCATTCAGTGCCCAGCCGATGCCCTGGACCACGCCGCCCTGCATCTGCCCCTCGACGTAAGCTGGATGGATCGCCCGGCCGGCGTCCTGAAAAATTGTGTAGCGCTTGACCAATACTTGGCCGGTTTCGCGATCGACCTCGACGTCGCAGATGTGAGTGCCGAAGCCGCCCTCGGCACCGGTGGTATTGGCTGACGCTCGGCCACCGATCGGACCGCCGGTGGCATTCGCCTGGGCTGCGATCTGGGCCAGCGATAGCGGCTCGAACTTGCCGGCGTTGTCTCCGGCCGGCCGCGCCTGGCCATTTTCCCAGACGACAGCCTCGACATCGATCTTCCAGATCTTGGCCGCGCGCTGACGCAGGGTCTCGATGACCTGCTCGGTTGATTTCGTCACCACGATGCCGGCTGCAAAGGTCACGCGGCTACCACCGGTCACCGCACTGTAGCCGACGGTGCTGGTATCGCCGATCAGTGCTTGCACCTTGGAGTAATGGATGCCGAGCAACTCAGCCGTGATGTTGACCATCGAAGCACGGCTGCCGCCGATGTCGGGATGGCCGGTGATCACCACCACCGTGCCGTCGTCGTTGACGAGCACCTGGGCGCTAAACTCGCCGCCGGCATTGAACCAGAAGCCACTGGCGACGCCGCGTCCCTGGTTGGGGCCGAGCGGCGCCATATAATGCGGATGCGCCATCGCAGCCTTGATGGTTTCCTCGTAGCCGATGCGCGGCAGGGTTGGACCGTAGGCGGTCTTGGTACCCTTCTTGGCGGCATTCTTCAGTCTGAGTTCGAGCGGGTCCATTTTCAGCGCGGTGGCCAACTCGTCGAGCACGCACTCGACCGGATAGGCGCCAAGCGGCGCGCCAGGCGCGCGATAGGCGGTCGCCTTGGGTCGATTGCAGAGCACATCGTAGCCCGTGGCATGGACATTGGCGATGTCATAGGGCGTGAACGCGCAGCCGACCGCACCGCGGATTGGCGAGCCGGGGAAGGCGCCGGCCTGCAGGTTCCAAGTGCCCTGCGCGGCGGTAATGCGGCCGTCCTTGGTGGCGCCGATCTTGACCTTGCTCGACGTGCCCGAAGTCGGGCCGGAAGCGCGAAACACTTCCTCGCGCGTCATCTGCATCTTGACCGGTCGCCCCGATATGCGCGCCAGCACAAGTGCCAGCGGCTCCAGATAGACGATGGTCTTGCCGCCGAAACCACCGCCGATTTCTGCCGGAATGGCGCGGATGTCGCTCTGTTTCAGGCCGGTCAGGTGCGCGGTCATCGAGCGCACCATGAAATGACCCTGGCTCGAGCTCCACACCGTCGCCTTGCCGTCCTTGGTTACGCTGACGAGGCAGGCGTGCGGCTCGATGTAGCCCTGATGCACCGGTTTGGTCTTGAAGCTGCGCTCGATGATGACGTCGGCTGCGGCGAAGCCGGCCGCGACATCACCCAGCGTATGTTCAAGCTTGCCGGCGATGTTCGAAGGTTTGCCCGAATTGTCGCCGGGAGCGCGGACGTGATCGTGCAGGATCGGGGCGTCAGCCCGCATCGCTTCGTCGACGTCGATCACCCACGGAAGCACCTCGTATTCGACCTCGATCAGCTTGGTCGCGGCCGCAGCGATACGAGCCGTGGTCGCCGCTACGGCTGCCACCGGGTGACCGGCGAACAGCACCTTGTCGCGCGCCATCACGTTGCGGCAGATCCAGCGCATGTCGGCGATGCCGACCAGGATCGGTTTATCAAGGGGCAGTTCCACCAGATCCTTGGCGGTCATCACCGCCTTGACGCCGGGCAGCGCCAACGCCTTGTCGACGTTGATGGACTTGATGCGGGCGTGCGGATGTGGGCTGCGCAATACCTTGCCCCACAGCATACCGGGCATGGTGGTGTCGGCGGCGTACAGGGCGCGGCCGGTGACCTTGTCCTCGCCATCCGGCCGGTGAGTGCGCTGGCCGATCCAGCGGTTGCTTGAGTTGCTGTCGGTCATGGCGGCTGGGGCCTTGTCACGGTTGTCGGGTTGCAATGTGTAGTCAGCTATCCGGTTGCACCGCAAGTGCCGGGATCGCGGGACAGATCGCTCGATGGGACGGGACGGCTTTCCAGCGTTTGCCAACTTGCTTCAAATCTGTTGCCGCTTGGGGCCAGCCTGGACGATAGTCCGCACCATGTCTGGTTTGGCGCATACATCGATGATCGAGCATCTAGGCGACTTGCCGCCGGCCCAAGCTGGTGATGCGGCATTTCGCATTTTTTGTACGCCGTCGAAGACGGAGTGGCGGGGCGCCGATCATCGAAAGCTTAGCGAGCGCGCCCGGTTTCATTTGCGCCATGCCGAATGGCTACGCGTGCCAACGTCGTCGGGCGATCTGCAAGCCTATCGTCTGGAGCCCGACAAGCAGCCGGCCGAAGGCACCGTGATGCTAGTCCACGGCTGGACCAGCGAGGCGGCATTCATGACCGCAATGGCGGAGCCAATCAGACGCGCAGGCTTTCGCGTCGTGTTGTTCGACCTGCCCGCGCATGGGCTTAGTCCAGGCCGCCGCACCAATCTCGTCGATTGCGCGCGTGCCACCTTGGTGGTGGCCGAGGCGCTGGGTCCATTGCATGCAATCGTCGCCCATTCGTTTGGCGGCATGGTTTCGCTGCTGGCCGCGGAGGGCCGCCCGCCCATGCCGCGGGCGCTCGACGCCGATCATGTCGTGCTGATCGCTTGCCCCAATCGGCTCGCGGATGTGACGGGCGAGTTCGCGGCCAGACGAAACATGACCGATGCCGCGCGACGCGCCTTCGAACAGCGGCTCGAGCGTGTCGGGCGGCGCCCGATTGATCGCTTCGCCACGGCCGAGCTACTGCTGTCGAGCCGCTGCAGAGCGATGGTGGTGCATGCTCGCGATGATATTGAAGTGCCATTCCACTGTGCGCAGGAGGTGGTCGCGGCAAGCCCGGCGGCGCGGCTTGCCGCCTTTGAGGGCTTCGGGCACCGCAACATCCTGTTCGCGCCGCCGGTGGTGCGTGCCATCGTCAGGTACCTCGTCGAGACCAAGGAACGGACGTGATTCCGACGACAGCAAAGAGGCTGCAGGCTTAAATGTTCGGAGTTGGTAAAGAAGCGCTTTGCTGGTTCACGAACATCCGGTGAAATCTCTGGTAGGCCCGAAAAATCTGAGCATAACCCATTGATCACCAAACGAATCGTCGCCATCTTATTGACGTTGATGGTGGCGGCCGAACCGTTAGGCGTGATGCTGCGGACGGTATCGGTCTGGGGTTGTGGCGCTTCGGCTGTCGCAATGGTGGCAAAGTGTAGTGCGCAACCTAGTGGCTCAACTTGAATGGCGTGTGGATTTCGTGACAACTGCGGAGCGGGGAAGGCCAATATCGTTTGAAGCCAATCCGAAACAGCCTCGGGGTGCGAGACGTGAACGATCACCAGCTTGATTTGCTGTCGGTGAATGATCTACGGGAATTGAAGAACAATATCGATAACGCCATCCGTGCGGCGATCCGGGAGCGAAACAAGGCCAAGGAGCGGCCGGCTGTCGCGATCAAGCCGGCGCCGACGCCATTCGATCTTGAACGCGAACGCGACGCATGGATCGCTGCGCGCCGACAATCGAACGCAATCGCGAAATAGCGATCGGCAACCCCGTGGTGACTCTGAGCTACGCAAAACGGCATTGTGCCGCCGTATTGGGCAGGGCTTGGTCAAGCCACCGTCGATTGCAGCGGGCTTGGCTTGCGCGTCGCGGGGCTTGCACGATGTTTCGATGTTGGCGAGGCTCATGGACGGGAATGCTGCAACCCGCATGAGTGAGCATCAAGCATGGTCTATGACCAAACAACACCAAGTTTCACAATGATTTTCGGCTATTTTTCCGATCTCGCGCGAGTTGGGGCGATAGTGCCACAAGCTAGGCGCTCGGCTTGACCATCAAGCCGCCGGCCCGCATGATTATCTGTCGTCACGAAGTTGAGCCACAGGAACCGCACCGATGTTCGATTTCGACCGCGTTATCGAGCGTCGTGGCACGCACGCCACCAAGTGGGACCTGATGGCGAAGCTTTCAGGCCTCGAAGGGCCTGACGCGATCGCGATGTGGGTCGCCGACATGGACTTCGCGGCACCGCCCGGCGTGACCGCCGCATTGATGGATGAGGTTAACAGGGCGACCCACGGCTACTATGCGGATACGGGCACATGGAGCGCCGCGCTGTGCGAATGGATGGGGCGACGGCACGACGTTAACCTCGATCCCGGATGGGTCAGCCAGACACCCGGCATCGTTTCGGGTCTCGGGCTCATTTTGCAGGCGGTCAGCGAACCGGGCGATGAGGTCATCGTCTTCACGCCGGGATACCATGCCTTCCGCAAGATCATCCTGGCCAATGACCGACGCATCATCGATTCGAGGCTGGTCGCGACCGGCGGCCGCTACGGCATGGATCTCGATGCCTTGCGCTCGCAGGTGACACCGCGCACCAAGGTCGTGTTCTTCTGTAGTCCGCACAATCCCGGCGGCACGATGTGGTCAAGAGCGGAGATCCGCGCGCTGGCGACGTTCTGCGCCGAACACGATCTGACGCTGGTTTCCGACGAGATCCATTGCGACCTGCTGCTCGACGGCGCCAAACATATCTCGACCATCGCCGCCGCGCCCGAAATCGCCGATCGCCTGATCACCTGCGTCGCTGCCACCAAGACGTTCAATCTCGCCGGTGCGCATGTCGGTGCCTGCGTGACTTCGAACCCGGCGCTGAAGCGTCAACTCGATGCGCGCATCGCGGCCTGTGGCCTCGGCTCCTACAACAGCTTCGGCATGATCGCGACTGAAGCCGGTTGGCGCACCGGCGACGCCTGGCTCGATGCGCTGCTGGTCTATCTCGCTGGCAGCCGCGACACGTTTGACGCGCGTGTCCAACAAGCAGCGCCCGGCGCGCGCTCGATGCGGCTCGCCTCGACCTATCTCGCATGGGTCGATTTTTCCGGCACCGGATTGTCGGCAAAGGATGTTGCTTCGAGGGTGAAGGACAAGGCGCGGATATTCGCCAGCCCCGGCGAGCAATTCGGACCTGGGGGCGAGAGTTGGCTCAGGTTCAACATCGCGACGCCCCGGCCGGTCCTCGACGAGGCTCTAAGACGGTTGTCCGACGCGTTTGCCGATCTTCGCAACAGCAGGTGAGGTTGCAGCAATGAAGAAGCCCGTCGTTGGTGTCATCTGCAATTCGCTGCTGGTCGAGAACCGGTTTCAAGTGCAAATGACCGGCGAGCGAAACCTGCGCGCGGTGGCGGAAGTGACCGGCGCGTTGCCGCTGATGTTCGCGGGCTCACCCGAGATCACTGATATCGGCGCACTGCTGGAGGTGGTCGACGGCATTCTGTTGACCGGCGCTCGGGCCAACGTGCACCCAACGCGGTTTGGCAGCGAGCCGCACAAGGCGCACGAACCCTACGATGAAAAACGCGACGCCATGGCCTTGTCGTTGCTTGAGGTTTGCGTCGCGAGCGGCATTCCGGTGTTCGGCATCTGCCGTGGCTTCCAAGAGATGAATGTCGCCTTCGGTGGCACCTTGCATCCCGAGATCCGGGAGTTACCCGGCCGCATGAACCACCGCATGCCGCGTCTGCCGACCGGCGAGGTGCACCCCGATCCGACGGTGGTGTTCGCCGAGCGACACGATGTGGCGCTGGTGCCGGGCGGCGCCTTTGCATGCATCCTTGGGAGTGAAAACATCCGCGTGAATTCGCTGCACGGGCAAGGCATCCTGGAACCGGGCAAGCGAGTGGTGATTGAGGGCGTCGCCGAGGATGGGACGGCCGAGGCGATCCGCATTGCCGATGCGCCGGGCTTTGCGCTCGGGGTCCAGTGGCATGCGGAATACGATGCACAGCGCAACCCCGTGAATCGGGCGCTGTTCCAGGCCTTTGGGCAGGCCATGGCAGAGCGCAGGCGCGCCGCGTAACTTCAAACGAAAAACGACACCCCCGCGCCGCCGAACATGCCGGCCACGAGAGGATGTCGCTATCAGTCAGTTGCGTCAGGCGGTGCTTACTTGCAGGCGCGCTGGGTAGCGATGCAGTAGGTCAGCGGGTTGGGATCTTTGCACTTCATCTTGACGGCGCCGGTGGGCTTCAAACCCTTGTCCTTCATCGAGTTGTTCAATGCCGCGTTGGCCATGAACTTGGCGAGGTCAGCGGTTACCATGGTGGCTTCGCCACCGGCCATCACGCAGGACTTGGCGGCCGATGCGGGCGCTGCCAGCATCATCGGTACGAGGCCGGCGCCGATCGTCAGGCAGGCAGCCGCCAACAGTTTGTTCTTCATCGACATGGTCGTCTCCTCGAAAGAGTTGAGCCAAATCCTACCATGATTCCCGATTGCCACAGTGCCCCGCGCTCGCCGACCAAGAGTTCAGGCTGCCGGCGCCACCGATAGGCCAATCACCTTGTGCTTGTCGATCAGCGAGGCGACGAAGCCAGAGGCCTTGGCTTCTTCCACGAATGCCGACAGCCACTGGGCAGCCGCCGCGTTCCGCTTTTGCGTGCCGATCGCCTGTTGCACGGCCGAGTACTGGCCGTCGAGGATGCGCGCGCCCGGCATCTTCAGAACGTCCTTCAGCAGGCCGGGCTTCAAACCTGAAAGCGCATCGCACTTCTCGGCGACGAATACCTCCCAGGCATTGTCGATCGAGGTCGCGTTGATCAACGTCGCATGTTTGACGTTGCGCTCGAGCCAGAGGCCATAAGCGCCGCGGCCGTAGTTGGCGATGCGAATGCCGGGCTTATCGACATCGCCGATCGACTGGATGGCTGAATTCGGCGGCACCAGGTAGGTCGACGCGATTTCGCAATAGGCGGCGGTAAAGGCGATCTTCTCGGCGCGTGCCGGCTCGGCGCCGATCAAGCCGATGTCCCACTTGTCGGCTTCGGCGTCGTCAGCGAGCGGGCCCGGATGCTGGTAGGGCACGTACTTCACTGCGACGCCGAGGCGGCGCGCAATCTCGGCCGCCATGCTGGGCGACACGCCCTCCGGATCGCCGTTGGCGCTTTTGCCTGTCACCAGCAGGAAGTTCGACAGGTTGACGCCGGCGCGCAGAGTGCCAGTGGGTGCGAGTTGGGCAACGACTTCAGGCGAAACGGTCATGGCGGGCGGTTCCTCGGGCAGTGTTGTTGTGAGGAGGCGGTTATGGCACGGCGCCAAGCGAAGTGACAGGTGGGGGTAGTGAATGGCGGATCGGCGCTGGCGGCGTGTCCTCCCGCCGCTGAGCGAATTCCAGGAAAGTTGGCGATCTTCATCATCAGCGCGCTTCTGCACACAACTGCCTGGTCGGTAATTGTCCCCGATTGCTTGCCGCTGTCGGCCACCGCCGCCCCACTCCCTTCAGTGCCTTGAGGGAAAAGTGGAAAGCACAAAGACGCCTGGGAACTGACACGGCAAAGTTCGTGAATAGACATTGCAGCGCAATCTTCACCATCGCTCACTCGGTTGCGGCTTGACGCCTCGGCGTGGTGTTGCGCAAGCTCGACGCCTCGATATCCCCCATTGCCGGAGTTCCAGTCCATGCCCGCCTTCGATGCCGCTGCCGCAGCCCGCTTCATTGCCGACGCCCATCGCGCGAAGCAGGCATATGTGAACCTGCCCGATCACCTCGCGCCACCGACGGTGGCCGACGCATATGCCGCGCAGGAGGCGCTGCGGGCGTTGTGGACGCCACTCCATGGTCCGGTCGCGGGGTTGAAGATCGCCACGACCACCAAGGTGATGCAGGCGCTGATGGGCATCGATCATCCCTGCGGTGGCATGCTCTACGAAAAGCGCATTCATTCAAACGGCGTGACCTTGAAGCTCGCCGACTACATGCATCTGGTGGTCGAGGCCGAACTCGCGGTCCGGGTGTCGCGCACGCTCGACAAGTCGGCGTCGGCCCACACCGCGCAGTCGGTGCGCGATGCGGTTTCGGAAGTCATGCCGGCGTACGAGTTGATCGAGGATCGCAACGCTCACTACAAGTCGACCAAGGCGTATACGCTGATTGCCGACAACGCCTGGAACGCCGGCATTGTACTGGGCAAGGGCGTTACAGTGCCGCCCTCGACCAATCTCAACGGCCTCAAGGGGCGGCTGACAATCAATGGCGTGGCGAAAGGCGAGGGACTGACCGATGATCCGATGGGTGCGCTCGCCTGGGTCGCCAACCTCGCCGCCGATCGTGGCCGGCCGCTTGAAAAGGGGCAGGTGGTGATCACTGGCAGCGTGATCGCGACCTTCCCGGTGGCCGCTGGCGATAACCTGCGCTTCGAGATCGATGGCCTGGGCATGGTCGAGGCGAAAATCAATTGAACTGCGAATGACGTTGGAATTCGCCGCCATCGCGGGTTAACTGACGATGGACGTGCGATCAAAGTAAGCCTGGGAGGGCAAATGCCGGTTGGGGGGAAAATGCTGCGGGTGCAAGCCACTGTGGCGGTCTTGATGATGTTCTGGGCCGACACGGCGATGGCGGCTGGCATTGATGGCAAGTCCATGGGGTTGTTGTGGGTATTGCCATTCGCTGGAATTCTACTGTCGATCGCGGTGTTGCCGCTATGGGCGCCGAGTTTCTGGCATCATCACTTCGGTAAGGTGGCGCTCGGCTGGGGGCTGGCGGTCGTCATCCCCTTTCTGCTTCAGTTCGGCGCGCAGTCGGCGACGACGGAACTGCTGCATACGCTGCTGCTTGAATATATCCCGTTCATCATTTTGATACTTGCGTTGTTCACCGTCGCGAGCGGGATTTTCATCAAGGGCAATATCCACGGCTCACCCGTCACCAATACGACCATGCTGGCGATCGGGACCGTCCTGGCGAGTTTCGTCGGCACAACCGGCGCTTCGATCCTGATGGTGCGGCCGATGATCCGCGCCAATGACGATCGGCCCTATAACGCCCACGTCTTCATCTTTTTCATTTTCCTGGTCTCGAATGTCGGCGGTGCCTTGACGCCGCTGGGTGATCCGCCGCTGTTCCTTGGCTTCCTGCAAGGTGTCGACTTCTTCTGGACGGTGGCTGCGCTATGGCAACCGACAATGCTGGTGGCGGTGATCCTGCTCGGGCTGTTCTTTGTGTGCGATACCTACCATTACAAGAAGGAAGGACGCACGAAGCCTGATCCTACGCCCGATGATCGCGTCAGGCTCGAAGGGACCGTCAACTTCGCGCTCTTGGGCTTGCTAATCGCCATCGTGTTGTGGAGCGGCATCGCCAAGCCGTTTGGTGTCGTCAAAATCAGCGGGGTCGAAGTCGAATACAAGGGGATGGTCCGAGATTTTGGTTTGCTGGCGATTGCTGGATTATCTTTGTTGCTCACGCAGAAATCAGTGCGTGCCGCCAATGACTTCAATTGGGGCCCGGTGCTCGAGGTCGCCAAGCTGTTTGCCGCGATCTTCATTACGATCATCCCGGTGATCGCGATGCTGCGGGCAGGCAAGGCGGGTGCCATGTCTGGCATCATCGATCTAGTCACGCTGCCAAACGGTAAGCCAAACGACGCGATGTACTTCTGGCTAACGGGTGGTCTATCCAGCTTCCTCGATAATGCCCCGACTTATCTGGTGTTCTTCAATGCGGCCGGTGGTGATCCGGCGACGCTAATGGGGCCGCTCGCGCGCACGCTTGCGGCAATTTCGTTGGGAGCTGTGTTCATGGGGGCGAACAGCTATATCGGCAATGCGCCGAACTTCATGGTCAAGTCGATCGCGGAAAGCGGTGGCGTCAAGATGCCGAGCTTCTTCGGCTACATGCTGTGGTCGGTTGCGATCCTCATTCCTTGCTTCCTGTTGGTGACGTTGATTTGGTTCAGGTAACCCGACCGTCGCGCAAGCGCCATTTGCCGGAGGTCGGGTGCGGCGGATGAAATGGTACAACGACGCCTCGGCCAAAGCCTGGCGCCGTTGTACCGATTGTCACCCCGCAATCTCATCGATCGCGGCGGCAAGTTTCAGGTCGCGGATCGGTGAGGCCGCCGGCATCATGCGTTGACAGCGTGATGTCGACACGGTTCCAGACATTGAACCACTCGGGGTGGTGGTCCATCTTCTCGGCCACGAGCGCCACCCGCGTCATGAAGCCGAAGGCGGCATTGAAGTCGGCGAACTTGAAGCTGCGCGTGATCGCATCGCGTTCGGACCCCCGCGACCATTCTGGCAGCGCCTTCAAGCCGGCTGCGATCGCGGCGTCATCGAGCTTCTTGATCACGGTGGGCCTCGCTCAATAGTTGTTTTCGTCGGCGAAGTCGGCGTATTGGCCGCCGGCCAGCGTGAATGTCTCTTCGACTACGTATGGTCCGCCGCCGCTGCCAGGCTTGGCCGACATCAGCGCGAACTTGCCGACGAAGAACTCCTCCGTGTTGAAGGTCGCCTTGCGCGACAGCACCCGCACCACCGCGTCGAGTGGCGTGTAGCGCAGCCGCGCAAGGGTGACGTGCGGCTTCCAGGCGCGGCCCTCGGGCGGCAATCCGGCATTGCGGGCGGCCCGCTCGGTCGCCCGCGCCAGTGCGTCGAGTGGTTCGCAAGGCGCGACGCCGGCCCACAGCACGCGCGGTTCGTCACCGCCGAAACTGCCGAGCCCCTCGAGCTTCAGCGAGAACGCGCGCATCTCGATGCGGGAGAGTTCGGCTGCGAAGTCGCGCGCCTGCCGGTTGTCGATGTCGCCGACGAAGCGCAGCGTCAGATGCATGTCGGACGGCGGAATCCAGAATGCGCCGGGCGTCGGCTGGCGCACGCGATCGAGCGTCTCGGCGATATCGGCGGGAATGGGAATGGCGGCGAACAGGCGCGGCATGGTGATCTCCCGTTGCAGCGTCGGACGGCGCCATTGTTAGTCCGACGCGGCCAGCCACTCAAGACTTGCCGGCGGCGACCCGTTTGGCTTGCGCCCGGTCGATCAGTTCGACGACCTTCGGCATGATGCGCTCGACGATCACCGCGACGCCGGCAGCGTTCGGATGCAGGCCGTCCGGCAAACTCAGTTCTGGCTTCAGGGCGACGCCGTCGAGGAAGAACGGGTAGAGCAGCGCGCCGTGCGTGGCCGCTAGCTCGGCAAACATCGGGTCGAAGGCCCGGACGTAAGCGTCGCCCCAGTTGCGCGGCGCGGGAATGCCGGCGACCAGCAGCTGGATGCCCTTGGCTTTCAGGCGGCCAAGGATGATGTCGAGGTTTCGGCGTGCCTGTTCGGGCGGTTGGCCGCGAAGGCCGTCGTTGGCGCCGAGTTCCACAATGGCTGCTTCGACACCGTCCGGCACCGCCCAGTCGAAGCGTTCGAGTGCCGCAGCCGTTGTGTCGCCCGAGACACCGGCGTTGATGATCTCGACGTTGCGGCCTTTGGCCTTCAACGCCTTTTCGAGCTGTGCCGGGAAGGCGTCGGCCGGGCCAAGGCCAAATCCCGCCGTCAAGCTGTCGCCATATGCGACGATGCGGATGGGGGTGAGGGTTTGGGCCATCAGCGGTGCCGTCATCAAAATCAATCCCATCATTGCGGCAACGATGCCAATGCCCTCACGCCGTGAAAAACGGGGACGAGGGAGATGCAAGGCCGCACACACTTGTGCAAATGCGAAATAAACCCATGTTGTTGCCCTATCGGTCATCCATTGTCGGGTGCTGACGTAGAAACGAAAGCCTGCCGAGGCAAGCCCCTCGCCCCGCTGCCCACGCGCCATGACCGGAGTTGCCACTTGCCTCTAGCCCAACCGATCGTATCCCTCGAAAACGTCGAATTGACGCTGACGAGCCGCGCCGGCCCCGTGGACATCCTGCGCCGTGTGTCGCTCGATATTCCTGCCGGGCAGTCGATCGCCATCGTCGGGCCGTCGGGCTCGGGCAAGACCTCGCTGATGATGATCATGGCCGGACTTGAGCGCGCCACGCGCGGCAACGTGCGGGTGGCTGGTCACGATTTTGTGTCGATGAACGAGGATCAATTGGCTCTGGCGCGCGGCGCCGACATCGGCATCGTGTTCCAGTCATTCCATCTGGTGCCGACTATGACGGCGATCGAGAACGTCGCATTGCCGCTGGAATTCGCCGGTCGCGCCGATGCCTTCGATGTGGCGGCAAGACTGCTCGACGAGGTCGGTCTCGGGCAGCGCACCACCCATTTTCCGGCGCAGCTGTCGGGTGGCGAACAACAGCGGGTGGCGCTTGCCCGCGCCATGAGCCAGCAGCCGAAGCTGCTTCTTGCCGACGAACCGACCGGTAACCTCGACGGCGCCACCGGTTCGGCCGTTGTCGACTTGTTGTTTGGCATGCAGAAGCGGCACGGCGCGACGCTGGTGCTGATTACTCACGACACCAAACTCGCCGCGCTTTGCCAGCGCACCGTGCACATGGCCGACGGCCGCATCGACGCCCAAGCCCGGGAGCTAAGCCCCGCATGACGTCGATTGATATCGCAGCACCTCTCCCTCCCCAGCCGTGGCACGCCCGGCTGCCGTTGCCGGTCCGCTTCGCCGCCCGCGAACTGCGCGCCGGCCTGCGTGGCTTCTACGTATTCGTCGCCTGCGTGGCGCTCGGCGTGATGGTGATCACCGGCGTCGGCGCGCTCGGCGACGCGCTCAAGGCCGGGTTCGAAAAACAGGGCCGGGCAATTCTGGGCGGCGACGTTACGTTCGCGCGCAGCCACAAGCGCGGGGAGCCGGCCGAGATCGGCTGGCTGCGATCGCAGGGCCGGGTGAGCGAATCGGCGACCATGCGGGCGATGGCTCGCACCACCGACGGCAACGAACAGGCGCTTGCCGAGCTAAAGGGTATCGACGCCTCCTATCCGCTGGTCGGTGATGTGAAACTGGTCGGCGGCATCACGCTCGACGCGGCGGCTCGCGCCAACCAGGGCGCGGTGGTCGACCCGATCATTCTCGAACGGCTGGGCCTCAAGCTCGGCGATCCGCTCACCATCGGCACGTTGACGCTGCCGGTTACCGGCGTAATCGACCACGAACCAGACACGATTTCCGACCGGCTGACCTTCGGGCCGCGCGTCTTCGTGTCGCTGACGACGCTGGAAAAGACCGGTTTGGTCCAGCCGGGCAGTCTCGTCCGGTGGCGCTACGCAGTGGCGTTGCCGGGTGGCGAACGCGCCAGTGCCAACGAACTGCTGGCGTTCCGCGAAAAGTTCAAAGCAGCATTGCCGGAGTCGGGCTTCATCGTCGCTGACCGGCGTGATCCCTCGCCCCAGGTGACGCGGACGCTCGACCGACTGCGGCAGTTTCTCACTCTCATCGGGCTCACTGCGCTGCTGGTCGGTGGTGTTGGCGTCGCCAACGCGGTGGCGACTTTCATCGATCGCCGACGCAAAGTGATCGCCACCTTCAAGAGCGTCGGCGCGCCCGGCCGGCTGATCTTCAGCATTTTCCTCACCCAGGTGATGGCGATTGCCGCCATCGGCGTCGTCATTGGCATTGCGCTAGGCTATCTGGTGCCATTGGCGCTCAATAGCTGGTTCGGCGACAGCCTGCCGATCCGGGCAGAGATCACGGTGTCGCCGTGGAGTGTCGCATCGGCCGCGATCTACGGTTTCCTGGTGGCGCTGGTTTTCACGTTGTGGCCGCTGGGCCGGGCGGAACTGGTGCGTGCCGGCGTGTTGTTTCGCGAGGAAGTGGCGCCCGAGTCCACGCGGCCGCGTCCGGCGATCATCGCCGCGACCGTGGCGGCAGGGCTGGCGCTGGTGGCCTTTGCCGTCCTCAACGCCGACGCCAAGAAAATCGCGCTCTATTTCTGTCTCGGCCTGCTGGTGGTGTTCGGTGTGTTCCTGGGGCTAGGCACGGTCGTGACGCGCATCGCCGCGCGCACCAAGCGGCCGAAATGGCCGGAACTGGCACTCGCCATCGGCAATCTGGGCGCGCCGGGCGGCCTCACCCGTTCCGTGATCCTGTCACTTGGCGCTGGGCTGTCTTTATTGGTCGCGGTGGCGCTGACCGACGCCTCGATCGTCAAGGAACTCACGGGGCGGGTGCCGACCAACAGCCCCAACTATTTCGTGCTCGACATCCCGAAGGGCGATCTTTCAGCCTTCACCAAGACCGTGCGCGACGTCGCCCCTGATGCCCGCATCGAGGAAGCACCGATGTTGCGCGGCCGATTGATCAAGCTCGGCGGCGTCGCGGTCGAGGATCTGAAGGCCCCGCCGGAAGCGCAGTGGGTGCTGAATGGCGACCGTGGCCTGACCTACGCCGAGTCCGTGCCCGATGGCTCAAAGGTTGTTGCCGGTGAATGGTGGCCGAAAGACTATGCCGGTGAGCCACTGGTGTCGTTCGAGGTCGATCTGGCCAAGAAGCTCAAGCTCAAGATCGGCGATCAGGTTACCGTCAACGTGCTCGGCCGCAACGTGACGGCGCGGATATCCAACCTGCGCGAGGTGAAGTGGGAAAGCCTCGCCATCAACTTCGTCATGGTGTTCTCGCCCAACGTCCTCAAAGCCGCGCCACACAACCTGCTGGCGACCATCGAGCTGCCGAAGACCGCGACGCTGGCGACCGAGGCGGCGGTTGGCCGCGCCATCGGCAAGGCGCATCCAGCGACGACGGCGATCCGGGTCAAGGACGCCATCAACTCGTTCAATGCCGTGTTCGAGCGCATCATGACGGCGGTGCGGGTGGCGGGCAGTGTTACTCTGCTGGCCGGTGCCCTGGTGCTGGCAGGGGCGCTGGCGACGGCACAGAGGCGGCGCATCCAACAGGCGGTGGTGCTGAAGGTGCTCGGCGCCACCCGGCGGCGAATTTTGACCTCGCACCTGCTCGAATACGCCATGCTGGCTGGTGTTACCGCGATTTTTGCGGTGGCGCTGGGCGCGTTGGCATCCTGGGTGGCGCTGACGGCGGTGATCGACGTGCCGTTCGTGCTGTCGCCGTCAGCTATCATTCAGGCGCTGGGCGTCAGCCTCGGCCTCGTCATGCTGTTCGGCGGCATGGGCACATGGGCGGTGCTGCGCGCGCCGGCCGTGCCATACCTGAAGAGTGAGTGAGGGCCGGCAAAATGGCGACTAACGCCGGCTTGGTTAGCGCCATTTCGGTCCGTAGCCCAACATCTTGCGGGTGGTGCCAAGTTGTTGGGTTACGGGCGCAAAAGGCGCCCTAACCCAACAAGGCAGGATGTGCCTGCCGCCAGTGTTCGGCCGAGGCGGTGTGGTAAACATAAGCCGGGCGGTCGGAAATAATCGTTGAGGGTGTCCTTGAAAGTGACACCGACACAGTTCATATTTCAGCTACCGGGATAGTTGCGCCCGCAAAAGATATCGAAGGGAACCTCACAATGGCTCAGTACGACAACAGATATGCGCAGGCCGGCTCGGCAGCGCGCCAGACCGGCGCCGTCGTCGATCAGGGTCTGCGGTCATATATGCTCAGCGTTTACAACTACATGGCCGCCGGCATCGCGCTGACCGGCATCGTTGCCTATCTCGTCTTCACGCAGTCGATCACCATGGACCCGGCCATGGCCGCCAAGACGGCCAGCGGTGCGACCATGGCGCTGAAGCGCGGCATGTACCTGACGCAGCTCGGCGCGATGCTGTTTGCCTCGCCGCTCAAGTGGGTCGTGATGCTGGCGCCGTTGGCGTTCGTCTTCCTGCTTTCGTTCCGCGTCTACAAGATGAGCGTCGGCGCGACGCAGATCGCCTTCTGGGCATTCGCGGCCGTGATGGGCGTGTCTTTGTCGTCGATCTTCCTGGTCTATACCGGCCAGTCGATCACTCAGGTGTTCTTCGTGACGGCAGCGGCCTTTGCCGGCCTCAGCCTCTACGGCTACACCACCAAGAAGGATCTGTCGGGCTGGGGTTCGTTCCTCATCATGGGCGTGATCGGCATCATCATCGCAGCGCTGGTCAACATCTGGCTGCAGTCTTCGGCCCTGCAGTTTGCCATCTCGTGCCTGGGCGTGCTGATCTTTGCCGGTCTGACCGCCTATGACACCCAGCAGATCAAGGATGGCTATTATCAGATCGCGGGCGACGCGACGCTGATGGCCAAGGGCGCGATCATGGGTGCGCTGAACCTCTACCTCGACTTCATCAACATGTTCACGTCGATGCTGTCGCTGTTCGGCAATCGCGACTGATAGAGACGGTCTGATCTGGACAAATGGGAGGGCCCTGCCGCAAGGTAGGGCCTTCTTTTTTGCTTGTCGCATCCGACTCCCCTGCGGGGAGCCGGCCGGATGCGACGGGAGTTTTTGTTTGCGCGCGCCGACACGCGTTCCGCGAGCCGGCCGCCGCGCGCGGGACACTGTGCTGGAGGCGGGGAGTGACGAAAGCGATTTTGGTTCGGCCGGTGACGACCGCCGACATTCCCGCCATCACAGCAATCTACCGCCCGTCGGTTCTGCACGGCACGGCGAGTTTCGAGATCACCGCGCCGGACGAGGCTGAGATGGGCCGACGCATGCAGTCGGTGCTCGACGCCAAGTTCCCCTATCTGGTGGCTGAACTGGCAGGCAAGGTCGCGGGCTATGGTTATCTCGGCGCCTATCGACCGCGCCCAGCTTACGCCTGGAGTGTCGAGAACTCGATCTATGTCGACCCGGCGGCGCATCGATCTGGCGTCGGCCGTGCCTTGCTAGCGGCGCTGATCGAGCATGCGACCGCGCGCGGCTTCAGGCAGATGATCGCGGTGATCGGTGATAGCGGCCAGCGCGGCTCGATCGGACTGCACCGAGCGATGGGCTTTACCTTTTGCGGCACCGTTCATTCGGTTGGCTTCAAACACGGCCGCTGGCTGGATCAGGTGTTGATGCAGCGCCGGCTCGGTGAAGGCGACACGACGCCGGTTTGATGCAGGTAATCCGTAGGGTGCAATAGCGCCAGCGTATTGCACCGCCACGACCACCGTACGCGCGGCGCGGCGCAATACGGCTTCGCCTATTGCGCCCTACGATTGCGTCGATCACCGGCTCACACCAACCGGCTCTGCTCCACGGCGGCGGCGATGAAGCCCTTGAACAGCGGGTGCGGTTCGAACGGGCGTGATTTCAATTCCGGGTGATACTGCACGCCGATGAACCAGGGATGGTCGGGGTATTCGACCGTCTCGGGCAGCAGGCCGTCCGGCGACATGCCGGTGAAGGCAAGGCCGGCGCGCTCCAGCCGTTCACGGTAGTCCATGTTGACTTCCCAGCGATGGCGATGGCGCTCGCTGATCGTGGTCGAGCCATAGGCCGTGGCGATCTTGGAATTGCCGGACAGTTTGGCCTCGAAGGCGCCGAGCCGCATGGTGCCGCCGAGATCGCCACCTTGCGCGCGGGTTTCGAGCTGGCCGTTATTCATCCACTCGGTCATCAGCGCGACGACGGGCTCCTTGGCCGGACCGAACTCGGTCGAACTCGCCTCGGTGATGTGGCACAAGTTGCGCGCCGCCTCGATGACCGCCATCTGCATGCCGAAGCAGATGCCGAAGTAGGGCACATGCCGTGTGCGGGCGAACTTGGCGGCGAGGATCTTGCCCTCGGTGCCGCGCTCGCCGAAGCCGCCGGGCACGAGAATGCCGTGTACGCCTTCGAGATAGGGCGCCGGGTCCTCGCGCTCGAAAACCTCGGCGTCGATCCAGTCGAGCTTGACCTTGACGTTGTTGGCGATGCCGCCGTGCACCAGCGCCTCGATCAGTGACTTGTAGGCGTCCTTGAGCACGGTGTACTTGCCGACGATGGCGATCGACACCTCACCCTCGGGCGTGGCGATGGCGCGGCTGATCGTGTCCCAGCGGCTGGTATTGAGCGTCGGCAGTTCGGCAATGCCGAACGCCGCCAGCACCTGTTCGTCGAGGCCCTCGCGATGGTAGGCGAGCGGCACGTCGTAGATCGAGGCGACGTCGAGCGCCTGGATGACCGCTTCCTCGCGCACGTTGCAGAACAGCGCGATCTTGCGGCGCTCGCTACTTCGGCACCTCGCGGTCCGAGCGGCACAGCAGGATGTCGGGCTGAATGCCGATCGAGCGCAGTTCCTTGACCGAGTGCTGGGTCGGCTTGGTTTTCAACTCGCCGGCGCTCGGGATGTAGGGCATCAGCGTCAGGTGGATGTAGACGCTGGTGCCGCGCGGCAGATCGTTGCCGAGCTGACGGATGGCCTCGAAGAACGGCAGCCCCTCGATGTCGCCGACGGTGCCGCCGATCTCGACCAGAACGAAGTCGACGTTCTCGTTGCCGGCGGTGACGAACGTCTTGATGGCGTCGGTGACGTGCGGAATTACCTGCACGGTGCCGCCGAGGTAGTCGCCGCGCCGCTCCTTGGCGAGGATCTCCTGGTAGATGCGGCCGGTCGTGATGTTGTCGGCCTTGCGCGCGGGTACGCCGGTAAATCGCTCGTAGTGGCCGAGATCGAGATCGGTTTCCGCGCCGTCGTCGGTCACGAACACCTCACCATGCTGGTAGGGGCTCATCGTGCCGGGATCGACATTCAGATAGGGGTCGAGCTTCTTCAGCCGGACTTTATAGCCACGAGCCTGTAGAAGCGCGCCGAGCGCTGCGGAGGCGAGGCCTTTTCCAAGCGAGGAAACCACGCCGCCGGTAATGAAGATGTACCGTTGCATGGGCTTGTAGAATACACATATGGCGAGTGATTCGAAGAGGCAAAAGAGCCTCTTCCACTGTCGCGTTGTTGTTTCAGGTTAGCGGGTCTGCGGAACTGCCGGACCAGCGGGAGCGGCTGGCGTGGTCGGAGCCGGGGCGGGCGCGCCACCCTGCAGCTTGTCGAGCACGCCACCACGACCGACCGGCGCTGCTGGCGCCGTCGTGCCATCGGCACCAGTGGTAGGGGCGCCGGCGGCTGGTGTCTCGAACACCGAGCGCGGCGCGGTCGAACGCTGGGCCAAGATGGTCAGGACGATGCTGGTTACGAAGAACGCCGCCGCGAGTACGGCAGTGGCGCGTGAGAGCAGGTTCGCCGTGCCGCGACCGGTGAGCATGCCGCCACCACCGCCGCCGCCGATGCCAAGCGCACCGCCTTCGGATTTTTGCATCAGCACCACGCCCACCAGGGCGGCTGCGATCATCAGGTGGATCACGAGAATGACGGTGGTCATCGGATATCGGTCCGCTAGGTCTGTTTGAATGTCAGGTTCTGGACCCGCTCCTACACCAGTAGCGGCGACGCCGCCAGCCCTGGTGTTCTATTGGGGCGGCGGGAGCTTAGCCGGCGCATCGGCCGGTTTCGCGGCCGCTTCCGGTACGAAGGCGTCGGCGGGCTTTGGTTTCGCCGCTGCACGCGTGGGCTTTGGCGACGGCGCAGGGGCCGTCTGCGCGTCACCGGCGGCTGGACTTACCACCGCTGGCTTTGGCTTCGGCGCGGCTTTCTTCACCGGGGCCGGCTTCGCCGCGGCGTCCGGCGTGGCGGCCTGGGGCTTTGCCGCATCGGGGGCAGGGTCCGACCCGGTGCCATGTTCGAGCACCGATTCGGTGGCTGCGTCGAATTGGCGCTTGGGCTGCGGGCAGCGGAACAGGAACTGTGCCTCTGTATCGATCAGCTTTTCGATTTGCTGCAACTGCTCGGGCTTGAGGTTGACTTTGGCCCAGGCAGCACCTTTTGCGAGATTGCCGCGAGCGCCGGTGAGTTCGATCTTGCCGAGCTCCTGGCGCAGTTGCTCGCACGCAGTCGGCTCCAGCGGTGCCGCGACGGCCAGTCCGCAAGGAAGCAGCACGACGCCCAGAAATGCCGGCAGGGTTAGTTTACGCATCATGGTCACGGACACCTCAGGCTTTGTAGGCAGCCAGGATGCCGACGAAATCGTCAGCTTTGAGGCTGGCGCCGCCGACCAGTGCACCGTCGACGTCGGCGATGCCCATCAGTTCGTGCGCATTCGATGCCTTGACCGAGCCACCATAGAGGAGACGCATCTGCCGTCCGGCCTCGCCGAAGCGAGCGGCGAGCTTCGCGCGCATGAAAGCATGCACCTCGGCGACGTCGGCCGCGGTCGGCGTCAGGCCGGTACCGATCGCCCATACCGGTTCATAAGCGATGACAGTGTTGGCGGCAGTGGCGCCCGCTGGAACTGAGCCAGCCAACTGCCGATCGATGATCGACAGCGTCACGCCGGTCTTGCGTTGCTCGGCGGTCTCGCCGACGCAGACGATGGCGGTCAGCCCTGCCTGATAGGCAGCCTCGGCCTTGGCGTGGACGACGGCGTCGGTTTCGCCGTGGTCGGTGCGACGCTCGGAATGGCCGACAATAACGGCGGTGGCGCCGGCATCGCGCAGCATGACGGCCGAAACATCACCGGTATGCGCGCCCGAAGCCTTGGGGTGGCAGTCCTGGCCGCCGATCAGCAAGCGCGAGCCGCGCGCCGCATCGGCGAATGCCGCGATCAGTGTCGCCGGCGGGCAAATCATGACTTCGGCGCCAACCGAAGTGCATCCAGCCTTGATCTTGTCGAGTTCGACGCTTGCCGCCCGCAGGCCGTTCATCTTCCAGTTGCCGGCAACCAGCGGTGTTGGGCGCTTGGAGGCGGGATTCGCGGAGCTCGGGTGAGACATGGTGGCTTTCCGTTCGGCGATTTCGTATCGGCGCCCGCTTTGCCGACGCATTCGTGCTCGACCGGCGGACCCTTGCTTTCGGTCGAGGCTTGGGGTTCATAGCGTATCGAACGCCGGCCGACCACAGGGAGTGCTTTTCCTGTGCAGGTTTTTTATCGTCCGGCCGCCTGCCTGCTCGATGGCCGAAAAGGCTGGTTCCGGGCGGTGCGTGGCGGCGCAACACTGGGAATTTCGCAGATGCTCGATTCGATGCGCCGTGGCGCCCAAGGATGGTTGGGTAAGTTCCTGTTCGGCCTGCTCGTCGTGGGTTTCGGCTTCTGGGGCATATCCGGGTCGTTCAGTGGCTATGGCGAGGGCTCGCTTGCCCGCGTCGGCAACGTCGAGATCTCCACCAATGAATTCCAGCAGTCATACCAGACCCAGTTTGAGAACCTGCGGCGCCGTTTTGGCGGCCGTATCACCGCTGAGCAGGCCCGCGCTTTCGGCTTCGACCAGCAGGTGCTGTCGCAGTTGGTCGGTGCGGCGGCGATCGACAATCATGCCATGGATCTGCAACTCGGCCTATCCGAAGAGGCGATCACCGATCATTTGAAGCGCGACCCGCGCTTCGTCGGTGCCGATGGCAAGTTCAACAAATTGGCGTTGGATGGCTTCATCAAGCAGAACGGCCTGACCGAACGAGGATTCCTCAATATCGCCCGCAAGGACGAGGTCCGGGATCAGTTGACGATCGCCATGGTCGAATTGGTCAATGTGCCGAAGGCGATGGTGGAAGTGCTGCACAAATTTCGCGAGGAGACGCGCAAGATCTCGTTCTTCACGCTCGATCCGGCGAAGGTGCCGGCGGTCGGTGAACCCGACGACGCCAAGCTTACCGCGACTTACGAGGCCAACAAGCGCCGCTTCATGACGCCGGAGTTGCGGACCGCGGCGGCGCTGTTGCTGACGGGCGAGCAGGTCAAGAAGTCGATCGCCGTTAGCGACGAAGATCTCAAGTCGACCTATGACCAGAACCCGGAGCGGTTCAACGTTGCCGAAAAGCGGCGCATCCAGCAGATCGCCTTCACCGACAAGGCCAAGGCCGAGGCTGCCGCCAAGGCGATTGCCGGTGGCAAGTCGTTCGCCGATGTCGCCAAGGAAGCCGGCGCCAAGGATGGCGACATGGATCTCGGCCTCGTGACCCAGAAGTCGCTGATTGATCAGAAGATCGCCGAGGCCGCGTTCAAACTCGCCAAGGACGCCGTGTCGCCGGTGGTCGAAGGCCGCTTCACCAACGTGTTGCTGAAGGTAACCGAGATCCAGGCCGGCAAATTGAAGGCGCTGGCCGAGGTCAAGGACGAACTCAAGGAAAGCATCGCGGCCGAGCGCGCGAGTGCCGAGATCCAAAAGCAGCATGATGCCGTCGAGGATGCGCGATCGAGCGGTAAATCGCTCAAGGAGGTGGCGGCCGCTCTCAAGCTGCAGCTGATCGAGATCGCCAATGCCGATCGTGCCGGTAAAGCCGCCGACGGCAAGCCCGCCTTCGAAAACGCGGAAGCCGAGCGGATCATGAATGCCGTGTTCGCGGCCAAGACCGGCGTTGATGGCGAGCCGATCGAGTTGGCCGACGGCGGCTATGCCTGGGTCGACCTCCAAGGCACGACGCCAGAAAAGCAGCGCGAGTTCGCCGACGTGAAGGCCGACGTCAAAACGCTTTGGGTCGAAACCGAATCCCGCAAGGCGATTACGGCCGCTGCTCAGGCCTTGGCCGATCGGATCGGCAAGGGCGAGGCAATCGACAAAGTGGCGGCGGAGGCCGGCGGCAAGGTGACGGTGACGGAGCCGACATTGCGTGGCGGCAAGCCCGTCGGCCTCACCGAGCAGGCGATGAATCAGGCCTTCGCGCTGGGTCTCGGCGCGGCCGGTGCGACAGATACCGTCGACGGCAAGTCACGGGTCGTTTTCAAGGTGGCCGAGATCATCGCCGCGCCGGCTTTGACGGCCGAGCAGCTGGAAAAAACGCGCGCCGAACTGCAGCGCCAGATGCAGTCCGACACCATGGCGGGTTACCTCGCCGGTCTGCAGGAGCGCTACACCGTCAAGATCAACACCGGAGCGTTACAGCGCGCGACCGGCGCCGATCGGGATCAGCCAACGCAGTGACAATCGCGCGAGGGATCAGGCCCTCGCGCTTCGATGACGAGGCACGGCCTACCGCATGAGCCCGCTCCAGGTTGCCGACACCGGCTTTGATGCGTTCCCCACGGAGATCGAGTTTGCGCGCGGTCATGCCCGCGGCGAAACGCAGTTGGTGTGGACCCGGCTGGTTGCCGACCTTGAAACACCGGTTTCGGCCTACCTAAAGCTCACTGAAGGCCGCGCGTTGGCGAATGGTGCCAAGCGGGGCATGACGTTCCTGCTTGAGTTGGTGGAAGGTGGCGCCGTGCGTGGCCGCTATTCGATCATCGGCCTCAGGCCCGACGTGGTATGGCGCGCCGAGGGCAACAAGGCCTGGATCAATCGCACGCCCCTTGATCGGCCGGATGCGTTCACGGCGGAAGCGAAGCCGACACTGGAAGCTCTTCGCGCACTGCTGGCCGAGAGCCGGATCGAGGTGCCCGAGGGCTTGCCGCCGATGGCATCGGGCGTGTTCGGCTACATGGGTTATGACACCATCCGCCTCGTGGAGGACCTGCCGAACCAGCGTCCCGACGTGCTGGGCGTTCCGGACGCCGTGCTGATGCGGCCGACCGTCATCATCATCTTCGATGCGGTCAAGGACGAGATGACGGTGGTGACGCCGGTGCGTCCGCGCCAAGGCGAAACGGCTGCTGCCGCCTATGATGCGGCGCTGGCTCGGCTCGGTTCGATCGTGCACGCGCTTGATGCTCCGGTGCCGGAAGCGGCACGCGCCATCGCCGATTTTTCGCCGGCGCAAGAGCCGGTGTCGAACACCTCGCCCGCCGAATTCAGGGGCATGGTCGATCGGGCGAAGGAGTACATCCGCGCTGGCGACGTGTTCCAGGTGGTGCTGTCGCAGCGGTTTTCAACGCCATTCTCGCTGCCGCCGTTCCAGCTCTACCGGGCGCTGCGCCGGACCAACCCGTCGCCGTTCCTGTTCCACCTCGATTTTGGTGATTACGCGCTGGTCGGTTCAAGTCCGGAGATCCTGGTCAGGGTGCGCAACGGCGAAGTCACCATCCGGCCGATCGCCGGGACCGCGCGGCGCGGCGCCACCGCTGCCGAGGACCAGCATCTGGCCGAAGCCCTGCTCGCCGATCCGAAGGAGCGGGCGGAACACCTTATGCTGCTCGATCTCGGCCGCAACGATGTTGGCCGCGTTGCCGAGATCGGCTCGGTCGAAGTCACTGAACGCTTCATCGTCGAGCGCTACAGCCATGTCATGCATATTGTGTCCAACGTCATCGGCCGCCTCGATGCAAAAAACCATGATGCCATCGATGCGCTGATGGCGGGCTTCCCGGCCGGCACGGTGTCGGGCGCGCCGAAGGTGCGCGCCATGCAGATCATCGACGAACTGGAAAAGGACAAGCGCGGGCCTTATGCCGGCTGCGTCGGCTACTTCTCGGCCGACGGGCAGATGGACACCTGCATCGTGCTGCGTACCGGTCTGGTCAAGGATGGCGTGCTGCATGTGCAGGCTGGAGCCGGCCTTGTCTACGACAGCATTCCTGAGAACGAGCAGCAGGAATGCATCAACAAGGCCAAGGCGCTGGTGCGTGCCGCCGAGGAGGCGATACGCCTCGCAGGCCGCCGCAAGCTTCCCGCCGCGACCCGCGACAACGGCAGTGCGTTTGATTGAACAATCGCCGCATTCCCTTCCAGTCGGTCGCGTGATATCGAGCCTTATCCCATTCGAACAGGTCACCTCCCATGACGGCACGCATCTTCAAGCCCGCCAAGACGGCCATGCAGTCTGGCTCTGCCCGTACCAAGGAGTGGGTGCTGAACCAGGAGCCGGGTTCGGCAAAGACCATTGATCCGCTGACCGGCTGGGCCGGCTCGGGCGATACTGGCGCGCAGGTCGAGCTTTCGTTCGATACCAAGGAAGAGGCCGTCGCTTACGCCGAGCGCATGGGACTCGCCTACACCGTGATCGAGCCGCAAAGCCGCAAGCCGGTGCGCAAAGCCTACGCCGACAACTTCAAATTCGGCCGCATCGGCACCTGGACGCACTGACGTTGCGTTGATCGGCTGAGCGTTTCTAGGAGACGGCGAGTTTGGTCCGTTCGATCAGCTTGTCGCCGGCGTCGTCGGCCCAGGTAAAGACGAGTTCGCCGGGGCCGCTGACCTTCATTGTGAAGGCGATGTAGGGATTGGCCGAAATGCCGGGCTGCAACTCGGCCTCGAACACGGTGCGACCGTTGAATGTCGCGGTGAAGGCATTGATGATGTTGCGTGGCACGACCTTGCCGTCGATATCACGACGCTGGCCGGTTTCCATTACGTGCCCGACCAGGGTCTTGATCTCGATGATGTCGCCGGCCTTGATGGTATCAGGCAGCTTTACGCGCGGCTTGTTCATGACTTAATCCCTAACCACCGCAACCGCCGATGGTGACTTTGATGTTTCTCTTGGTCGTCAGGAACGTACCATCGGCCAGTTCGGCCAACGCGACGATATCCTGAGATGCCGCCAACCGGAACCGGCTCGATACTTGCGCCCGGCCGCTCTCGCGGGAGAAACGGAACGTCGCGATCAGCGGCTGTGGGTTGCCCGTTGAGTAGATCCGGAGCGACCGCACGAAGTTCAGCTCCGTCATCGGGCTGTCGACGGTTATGTTGAACGGGACCACATTGCCGTTCTCGGCGATCTCGGGCACATCGAGTGCAATGCGGCCCTCGACAACCTTGGCATCGCCGGTGACGGTGCGCATGGCGGTCTGCCACGCCGGTGTGTCGGATGCCGAGGTTTGATCAACCAACTTCTTGTCTTGAGCGACAACGGCGATCGGGCCGGCCACGGCGGCCAGCGCACACGTCCCCGATGCGATCAGCAGGTCGCGGCGGGTTGTCGCGCGATGGGGGAAGGTCATGATGCTGCCCTCTTGATCACTTGGACGTAGCATATACAGTCACGCAATCGCAAACACTTGGGTCCGCTCGTGGTACTTTCCGCATCGCCGAGGTCGAAACGTGATCCTCGTGCAACGAGCATGATCTCGCGCCGCAACCTGTTGGCGGTTGGATTTGGCGCAATTGCGGCTGCGCCGACCCGTGCTCAGGGTTCGCATGCGCTGGTCATGGTGGAAGAGCCGGGCTGCGTCTATTGCGCCCGCTGGCACGCCGAGGTTGGGCCGGCCTATGCAAATAGCGCCGAGGGGCGTTTCGCGCCGCTGCGACGTGTGCGGCTGGGCGCGACGGAAATCGGCCATTTGAAAGGGCTGCGTTACACGCCAACTTTCGTGCTGGTCGAAGGCGAGCGCGAGATCGGTCGCATCATGGGGTATCCCGGCGCCGATTTCTTTTGGGGTCTGCTGGCGGAACTGCTGGCGAAGACGACCTACAAGACGCCGGCGGCCGACGAGATCAAGACCTGAAATCGCTAGCGGGCAAGGCGACGACCAGCGGCCGCGGCATCGCACGCCGCGGGACCGTGTTCGTGGCCATTCGTTCAGGCGGCGAGTGTCGGCGTCTTGCTGGCGTGCTGGCTCGGATCGAGCATCGGCTTCAAATCGTTGATGTCGGCTGGGCGACGCACACGGCCATCGAAGTTGGCGCCTTCGACAACCATGAGTGTCTGATGGTGAATATCGCCCTCGACCGTCGATTTCCCCATCAACTGCACCTTGGTGCCCTTGATGGTGCCGTGCACCTGTCCACGGATCTCGATGACGTCGGCCCAGATCGTTCCTGTGACCTTGCCGGCCTCGCCGATAATCACTTCAGAGCCGTGCAGATCGGCTTGAACCTCGCCGTCGACCTGCAGGATGCCCTTGGTGATGATGACGATGCGCTCGCCCATGATCGCGAGGTCGTTGCCGATGATCGACAACTTGCCGGCCTCGGCACGCTCGACCAGCGCTGGTTTAGCGGCGGGGAGTTGGGGGATGGCAGGCGGTGTATTGGCAATCGGATTTTCCGATAGGTTGGTTATCGGTCGCTTGGCTTCCGCCTCGCGAACTTTCGTGGTCGACAGTGGATTGAACACGACTACTCTCCCTACGTGATGCAGATGTCTCCTGTTCCCCACGCCTGGAGGGCATCACTGGTCGATGTCCGAATTGTGGTGATGCGACGTCGAACTTCACTTCAGGTCGCGTTGGCCTCGCCACGGGCAAGCTGGGTTGCGGCTGGAAAATCGACCTTGCCCGAGCCCAGCAGCGGGATGGCTGCGACCCGCATGATCTGTTTCGGCACCCAAAGTTCCGGCACGCCGGCGTCTCGTGCCTTGGCCAGCAATGCGTCGCGCGCGGCGTCGGGCTTGTCGGTGACCAGCACCAACTGCTCGCCCTTGCGCGGATCGGGCACTGAAACGACGACGTGATTATTTTCCGGCCATAGCTCCGACACCATGGTTTCGACGGCTGCGAGCGAAATCATTTCGCCGCCGAGTTTGGCGAAGCGCTTGGCGCGGCCCTTGATCGCGATGCGGGCGGCCTCGTCGAATGCCACGATGTCGCCAGTGTCATGCCAGCCCTCGAACGGGGGCACGATGACGCCGGGCTTGTCCTGCTGCATGTAACCGAGCATCACGTTTGGGCCACGCACCACCAGCTTGCCGCCACCGGTGATGCCTTCGACCGGATCGAGGCGGGCTTCGATGCCGGGTAGCAGCGGCCCGACGGTACCCGGCGCATTGCGGTCAGGAAGGTTGCAGGCGAGCACCGGCGAACATTCGGTCGCGCCGTAGCCTTCGAGAATGACGGCGCCGAATTTGCTCCACGTTGCCCGCGTCTGGTCCTTGACCCGTTCGGCGCCGGCAATGACATAGCGGATCGAACTCAAGTTGTTGGGCTCCGCCGCCCGGGCGTAGCCCTGGAGGAAGGTATCGGTCGCAAACAGCACCGTGGCCTTGGTGGCACCAATCAGTTCAGGCACCTGCTTGTAGTGCAGCGGGCTCGGATAGAGCACGGTGCGCATGCCTGACAACACCGGCATCAGCGTCGCGGCCGTCAGCCCGAACGAATGAAACATCGGCAATGGGTTGAATACGGTATCGGCCGGGGTCAGCATGCCATGGGCATGTGCGAAAATCTGCCGGGCGTTGGCGACGAGATTGCGGTTCGATAGCACCACGCCCTTTGGCGCGCCTTCAGTGCCGGAAGTAAACAGGATTACGGCCGGCTGATCGGGGCGTAGGGCGTGTCTGGCGTGCAGCCGAGCAGCATACATCGATCGTGCCAGGCCACGGGCTTTGTCGATGCCGCCGATCTGCCCGCGCACGTCTTCCAGGTAGACGATCGCAAGCTTGCGGCCGGGCGCGATCTCGATCGCGCTCAAGCCAGCAATCACATCCTCCAGCTTGGCAATGCTGATGAACCGTCTCGAGGTTACCAGCAGCTGGATCATGCCGGTTTCGATCGCCGAACGCAGATTTTTCAGGCCAGCGGTATAGTTGAGCATGGCCGCCACCCGGCCAAAGGCGTTGAGACCGAATAGCGTCACCGCGAGCCCATTGGCGGTCGGCAACAGAACGCCGACAGCCTCGTTACGCCGCGTCCGGGCGGCGAGCTTGTCACCGATCACGAGGCTGCCGAGGATCAGGCGCTTGTAGGTCAGCGGCTGTCGTTCATGGTCTTCGAGGATGATTTTGCCGGGGCCATGCGTGCGCGCTGCCCGCATGAGCGCCTCAAAGAGCGTGGCGGTGGTGTCGCCGGGATTGAAGCGGGCATCGTCGGCGCTTTGCGGCATGATCTTACCATCGAACCGGAGGACTGATCAGGGCTCATACCATGAGCACGGTCCGACGTCGCCGCGATGAAAGCGCCTCGTGGTGATCAAGCTCCGGTGCGCAGGGCGGCGAAGAAGAACACCACGCCGATCACGGCCAGCAGAGCGCCAAGGTGACGCAATTCAGGGCGCGCGTGACCGACGCCATCGGCAAGCTTGTGGCCGGCGAGGTAGGTAACGCTGGCAAGGAAGCCCTGGGCGATCCCGAGGCCGAGCAGGTAGCCGCTGAGCGGAGCTGCCGTCGCTCCAACAATTGATTCACCATAGGCGTAGCCATGCAGCAGGCCGGCGACGACGAACAGTGCCACCCAGGCCTTGGTGCCGATTTCCGAACGACTGCCGGCGGCGAGTCCGAGCGCCAGAATGGTGGCGCCAATCGCCGATTCGACGAGCGGAATATCGAGGCGCGCCAGGTGCAGCACCAAGCCGCCGATCGAGGCGACGATGAATAGCCCAAGAATGCCCAGCCCCAAGCGCAATGCACCGGCGGCGAGGCCGGCGGCGAGCAGGAATACCAGATGGTCGAGACCCAGAACCGGATGGGCGAGACCGGAAATCAGTCCCTCGCCCAAGGTCGACGGCGTGCGGCCGTCGATACCGTGATGGGCGAAGGCGATCGAAGGCATCAGCATGGCGAAGACGGCGGTGGCGGATGCCAGGGGCCGTTTCATGATCATCAACGTTCTCACGCGGCTGCTCTCTTCTTGGGAACAAGGGGGACGGCGGTGCCGATCATGCAATCGCGGGTGACGATTGCCGCCAGCGCTTCGGCGGACCAGCCCTCGGTGCCGGCCGGTTGCTCGGGCAATACGATGTAGCGCAGGTCGGCTGTTGAATCGTGCACCCGAACTTCAGTGCCATGCGGCAGTTCGACACCGAATTCGGACAACACCTCGCGCGGGGCCGCGACCGTGCGGGACCGGTAGGCGAGGCTCTTGTACCAGGCTGGCGGCACGCCAAGCAGCATCTTGGGGTAACAGGAGCACAGCGTGCAGACGACGACGTTGTGCACGGTGGCGGTATTCTCGATGACGCGGAACTCGGCGAGTTGCCCGATGTCGATCCCGATCTCAGCCAGCGTCGCGCGGGTGTCGGCGATCAGCCGTGCCTTGAAGGCGGCATCCGTCCAGGCGCGCGCGACAACTTTGGCGCCGAGTGCCGGCGACCGGCTGTCCATCAGGTCGATTTGATCCGCGATCTCGCGGCCGGTGAGCACGCCCTTCTCAATCAGCAACTCGCGCATGGCGCGTTCGAGCACTTCATAGGGCGTCGCCGGGCCAGCGTCGTGATCCTTTTGTGGCGGCGCATGAGGGGTGCCATGGCTGTGGCCATGCGGATGTTCGTGATCATGGTCATGATCGTCGTGATCGTGGCTGTGCATGGGCGGGACTCTTTATGCGGGCTTTGACGTGGATGCACGATCTACGGCGGTCAACCACGGCTCGTAAATGTCGACCTCGAGATTGTCACTGGCCGCGCCAGCGTAGTTGGACCACAGTGTCGATTGCTTCAGGCGCACCTTGTACAGCATCAGTGGCGGCAACCCCGGCCGGTGGTATGCCAAGCGAACCGGATCGCGGAAGGCGCCGTGGATTTCGACAATGGTGCCGGGCTTGCCGCGCACATACCAGGGCGTGCGGCAATGACCGACGGCTGGGAAATCGCCGATCCGAACTGAATCACCGACGCGGAAGCGCGGCGCCAGTGTGGTCGCTTCGCTCATGTTTTTGTCGCCTTCTTCGGCGCCAGTCCGCTGTCCCACGGCACGCCGCCCTTGGCGACGGCGCGGCCCTCGGCCTTGAATGCTGTTTCGACCGCTGCGATCTTGGCGTCGATCTCCGTGGCCGTCAGGATATCCTGTTCGACCATGATATTGCGCAGCGCCCGGATCCACTTCTCATAGTATTCGGTGCGGTCGTAGGCTTGCTGGCCATAATCCTCGATCACCCGGCGCATGCCGTCGACCTTGAACGCGCCCTTCTTGGCGTACATCAGGATCAGCATCGCATCGACACGCTTTTCCCAGTGGGCGAGGTCGTGTTCGTGGCGGTCGATGGGGCCGAAGTCGAGCCCGCCGACGTCGTGTACGGCACGACCGTCAAGGCCCTTGCGGGCAAGAGTGCGGGGCTTGGGTGCTGTCATGGGTGGAACTCGACGCGGTACACAACGAGAGGCCGCGGATACTTGCGCGTCCGCTGGCTTTGGACAAGGGGGTTTTTGGTCCGAGTCTAATGGCCAGCATGGTAAATTTAGATGGAACGTCGTGAGCGACGCTGTCGACTTGACGCTCGGGCCCGGCGACGTCGTCCACGATTATCTGAAGTAGGGATGCGGACGCGCGTGGCGCAGGCTTGACAGGGCGCTTGGTGGTCGTGACGTTGGCCGCTTGGCTTCACAGCAACAACGGATCAACGTCCATGCGCTCGTTCCACTTCCCCGGCCGCTCCTCGGTTCATGCCAAGCGGGCGATGGTCGCGACCTCCCACCCCTCGGCCAGCTTGACCGCGATAGAGATCCTCAAGAAGGGTGGCAACGCGGTCGATGCAGCCATCGCCACCGCCGCCGTCCTGGCCGTGGTCGAGCCGGCGATGACAGGCATCGGCGGTGATTGCTTCGCCATCATCTCGAAGCCCGGCAAGAAGCTGATTGCGCTCAACGCCTCCGGCAAAGCCCCGAAGGGCGCAACGCCAGAGTGGTTCGCGTCGAAGGGCATTTCGCAGATTGAGATGCAGAGTCCGCACGCGGTTACCGTGCCCGGCGCCATCGACGGCTGGGCAAGGCTGCTCAAGGACCATGGCACGATGTCGTTTGCCGAAGTGCTGGCGCCGGCCATCGAGTTTGCCGATCGAGGCTTCGTCGTCGCCCCTCGTGTCGCCCATGACTGGGCGGCTGCCACCGACAAGGTTAAGGCCAACCCGGCGGCGGCCAAGCACTTGTTGAAGGACGGCCGCGCCCCGAGCGTCGGCGAGGTGATGTCATTTCCCGCACTCGCCAAGACGCTGAAGGCAATCGCCAAGGACGGTCGCGACGGTTTTTACGCCGGCGCAGTGGCCGCCGACATGGTTGCCGAACTCAAGGCGCTGGGTGGAGTTCATACCGCCGCCGACTTCGAAGCCCAGTCGTGCAGCTACGTGGATACACTGAGCGTCGGCTATCGCGGCGTCGACCTGCATGAACTGCCGCCCAACAATCACGGCATCGTCGCGCTGATCCTGCTGAAGATGCTGGCCAAGATGGGCAAGCTGTCGTCGAGCCCGACAGCGCCTGAGCGCTATCACGGCATGATGGAGGCCTCCCGCCTCGCCTATGCCATGCGCGACCGCTTCGTCGCCGATCCAGCGATGGCGAAGGTGCCGGTCGAGTTCATGCTCGACGACAAGACGATTGCCAATCTCGTCAAGCGCATCGACCTCAAGAAGCGCACCGAGGACCTCGGGCCGGTGCCGCAGCCGAAGGGTACCGACACCGTCTGTTTCTCGATCGTCGACGAAAAGGGCATGGCAATCTCGTTCATAAATTCCGTGTTCTCGAGCTTCGGTTCGGGGCTCGCGGCGCCGAAGTCCGGCGTTGTTTTCCACAATCGCGGCCAGGGCTTCACCCTCGATCCGAAGCATCCGAACTGCATCGCGCCGGGTAAGCGGCCGATGCATACGCTGGTACCAGCGATGGCGATGCAGGACGGCAAGCCATTCGCGGCGTTCGGCGTGATGGGCGCGGCATTCCAGCCGATCGGCCACGTCTATGTAATGACCAACATGATCGACTACGGCCTCGATGCGCAGGAGGCGATCGATTGCCCGCGCGTGTTCTTCGAAGATGGCGAGGTGCAGATCGAGAGTAGCGTGCCGGCGGCGACAGCCGAAGCGATGGCGCTAATGGGTCACAAGATCGCCGTGCGATCGGACCCATGGGGCGGCGCTCAGATTGTGCACTTCGATCGCAAGAATGGCACCCTCGTCGGCGCTTCCGATCCTCGCAAGGACGGCATTGCGCTGGGGTATTGAGGCGACCGAGTTCCGCCTCGGCCTACGCGCCGTTCGGGCGCTTGAGGGGACGAGGGCGATGTACCTCACCTCAACCCCGAAACTGCCTTGCGCAGGCCGTCGAGGATTGGCTCGTAGGCTTCTTCGTCGCGGGCTTCCGGGTAGACCATGAACACCGGATAGGTGAACTTGCGCGCCCGCTTGTTGAGCCTGAGGCGGCCGCGAGCGACGTGTGTCTTGACGAGCCGCAGCGGAAAATACCCTGAGCAGGCGTTGCCCAGCAGATAGTCGAGGCTGGCGGTGCCGATGTCGAGATTGAGGCCGGTCTGCACCAGATCAGGATAGGCCGCCGCATGGTCGAGCTGGAAATCGGGCCCCCAGTCGACAAACACGTAGTCGTCGGCACCACGACGCGTGCCGGCCGGCTGGCTCGTCACCTGCACGAACTCTTCGTCGAACAGATGCTCTATCGCTAGGCCCGGTGGGCGTGTCGGTCGATACATGACGGCTAGATCGAGCGTGCCTTCGACGAGCCGCTGCGTGAGGTCGGTGGCACTCGACGAGACCGCCGACACCGCAATGTCGGGGATGTTCTCGCGCAGCCACGAGACCCACTTCAGCAGGAAGCCGTCCCACAGACTGGATGCGGCGCCGACCGCGAGGTGGTCGCGATGCTGCGCCGACAGTCCGACTTCGAGTTGCGCCCGCTGCCAAACGCGCACCATCGCCAGCGCGTGCTTCTGGAATTGATTGCCGGCGGGGGTCTGTGTCGCGCCGTTGTTCGAACGATCGAACAGTGGTCGTCCGAGGCTGTCCTCCAGCACCTTGATGCGCGCGCTCACCGTCGACTGCGTCACGTTCATCGAGCGGGCGGCCTCGATGAAGCTGCCGGTGTCGGCGACCATCAGAAACGTGCGGGCGAGGATGATGTCCATGGCGGGGTTACGCTGGGTACCGGAGGTGACTTGGACCGCAACTTGATCATGCTTCCGGTTTCGTCCATAACTGGAGCAGGAATTGGTCTATCGAAAACTCCGATAGCGGTCACCGGAAAAATCCGTTTGCCCGCACTTGTGAATCTCTCGATTGTGAGTTGCAGCCCGAGTCGCGAGACATCGGGCACAAGAGCCCCGGAATAAAAAGGGGCATGCAAACGAGAGAGAAGGACGACTGACATGAAAGCTCCTGCGAAGAAGACCGCTGCCAAGAAGCCTGCTGCGAAGGCCCCGGCCAAGAAGGTCGCTGCCAAGAAGAAGAAGTAAGCTGCCGGTTTCGGCATCGAGCGAAGGGAACGTCTGGAATGAAGTTTGCGTCAAAACAGCTTGCTTCATGTCTGGCTGGTTCCTTCGCTCTTCTCAGCCTGGCGGCCTCCGCCGAGGCGATCACCGTCACCAATCGCGACGACAAGGAGCACAAGCTCACCGTCATCGAGGGCGACGTGAAAAAGGATCTGACGCTTGCGCCGGCGTCGGTTCAGGAAAACATCTGCATGAAGGGCTGCATCGTTCGCCTCAACGACAGCGAGAATGACGAATACGAGTTGGAGGGCACCGAGGTGGTGTCGATCGAGGACGGATACCTCTACTACGATGGACCGGAGACACCGGCCGATCAGCCGCCAGCTGCCGCACCAGGTGCGCCGGCCGCGCCGGGAACACCGCCCGTCACAACCCCGCCGGCAGTTCCGAAGCCGCAGTAGGCACCGTTATCCACAGTTTAGTGATTTGACGAGGCGGCACCGTTTGGTAGCCGCTTTTTTTCTGATGCCGGCCCTGTCAGGCGGCCGTTGGGCGCTTGAAGTTGAATACTTGGCCGTTGGCGGTGAGAGCTGGATCGGCCAGCTCGAGAAACAATGGCGCTATATCTTCCGGCGAAGCCAGCGTCATCGGATCCTCACCCGGGAACGCCTTGGCGCGCATGGCGGTGCGGATTGGACCGGGGTTGACGATGTTGGCGCGGATCGATGTCTCCGCAATTTCGTGGGCATAGGTTTTGACCAGCGCTTCGAGGCCGGCCTTCGATACCGCGTACGGGCCCCAATAGGCATTCTTGGCCGACGCCGCTCCTGACGACACGAAGATCGCGCGGCCGGCATCCGATCGCCGTAGCAGCGGGTCGAGCGTGCGGATCAGGCGCCAGTTGGAGTTGAGATTGATCTCCATGGTGTCGGCCCAGGCATCGTTGGTGACATGGGCGAGCGGCGAAAGTGGCCCCAGCACGCCGGCATTCGCGACCAGGATATCGAGTTTTCCCCAGCGTTCGAATGCGCTGGGGCCCAGGGCATCGACCCGGTCGGGCTTGCGCATGTCGAGATTGACCAGCGTCGCCGATCCGCCACGCGCGCGCACCGCGTCATCAACTTCCTCGAGCGCGCCGGTGGTACGGGCGACGATGATGACGTGGGCGCCGGCTTCGGCGAGCGCGAGCACCACCGCGCGACCGATGCCCCGCGACGCTCCGGTGACGAGGGCAATGCGGCCGGCCAGGCGCTTGGTCGTTTGAGAGGTGCTCATCGGGCGCTCGCTGGCTAGGGCTGGACTTAGGGCTTTACGCCGGGGAAGCGGCCTTCGACCGGATACTGCGGATCGTTGAAGCCATGCGTCGAGGCGTGGCCGGTCGTCACCAGTCTGTCGACGAGCGCTTCATCGGCCGCGGACCACTTGTAGGATTTGTAGTCGGTGTAGTTGGTCCACTGCTCGAAGGTGCGCGGGCCGGCGATCACCGAGGTCAAGGCGCGGTTGTTGAGCACCCACTGGACGGCGAAGTGGATCATCGAGCCGCCATGGGCCGCGACGTGCTGGCTGAGTTCCTGCGCGATCTTCATGCTTTCCGGCCGCCACTCGGTTTCCATCATGCGCTTGTCGCCGCGGCCGGCGCGGGTGTCGGGCGCGGCATTGCTGCCGGGCACATACTTGGCGGTCAGGATGCCGCGCGCGATCGGGCTATAGGAGGCGACGCCGAGGCCATAGTGGTTGGCCGCCGGCAGCAGTTCCACTTCCGGTTGCCGGTTGAGCAGATTGTAATAGGGCTGCAGCGCGACCGGCTGCGGCACGTTCTGCAGCCGGCACTGGTGCACGATCTCGGGGATGTGCCAGGCGCGAACGTTCGAGAGCCCCCAGGCACCGATCTTGCCGGCGCGGATGGCATCGCCCATCGTTGCCACGATATCGTCCCAGGGTACGTTCGGATCGACTTTGTGCGTGTAATAGAGGTCGATGTGGTCGACGCCGAGGCGGGCGAGGCTCATGTCGAGGCCGCGCATGATCCAGCGCCGCGACAGGCCGCCGCCGATGATCTTGCCGCTCGCATCCTTGATCGGATTGGCGACCTTGGTCGCGAGAAACCAGTCGTGTCGGTTGGCCTTGATGGCGCGGCCGGTGACTTCTTCCGACCGACCTTCGGTGTAGGCGTCGGCGGTATCGATGAAGTTGACGCCGTGGTCGCGGGCATGGCCGACGATGCGGGCGGCTTCGGCCTCGCTGGTCGGGCCGCCGAACATCATGGTGCCCAGGCATATCTCCGAAACCCGGATGCCGGAGCGGCCGAGCATGCGGTAGGCCATTGTCGGCGCCGGTTTCGAAGTCATGATTTCGAACCTCAGGTTGATGCTGTCAGGCGGCGCGGCGGATCAGGAAGCGGTAGACGCCGGCCTGCTCGGTCTGTTCGACCAGGGTATGGCCGCCGGCCTCGCAGAAGGCCGCGAAGTCGGGCACCGAGCCGGGGTCGGTTGCCAGTACTTCGAGCGTACCACCGGAGGGCACGTCCGCGATCGCTTTTTTCGCCTTCAGGATTGGTAGCGGACAGTTGAGGTTCCGGGCATCGAGTAGTTTGTTTTCCGCCACTTCGGTCGTCTCCTGTTGGATGCGTCAGAGCATATTGTGGGCGCCATCGCAGAACGGCTTGTCGTCGCTCGATTTGCAGCCGCACAGGTTTACAGTGGCGGTCTCTTCGGCGACGAACCGCAGCGGCGCGAACGAACTGCCCTTGTGGGAGCCATCGCAGAACGGCTGCTTCGCCGATTTTCCGCACGTGCACCAGAAGTAGGCTTGTCCCTGCTTCACGTCGACTTGGTAAGGGCCCTTCTGGGCGACCACCGGTTCATCGGCCATCCGCGCTACTCCCGTAACGAGTTTATCCGCGCGCAGTCGGATGCACGCCATTGCGGGCTCGCGTCTAGGCGAGGGCGCGCGCATTGTCCAGAAGGTTGAAGGGATTGGGATGTTGAGTGACCGGCGGAAGCTCAGGTCGACGCGCGCGGCCGGCGAAATGCAGTCGGCGCCGTGATGGGGGCGGCCTTGCGGATGCGATTGGTGCGATCGGGCAGGCCGGCGCCGATTGTGACCTTGAACTCGGTGATCCGGTCGACCAGCTTCAGCAGATTGCTGATGTAGTCCTCGGAGGCGCCATAGATCACGAAGTCGGCGTCCAGCTCGTGCAACCGAGGTGTCTTGCGCGATTTCAGGAACAGCCCGACGGCGAGGCGGCCGGATGCTTCCGCCTTCGGGTCGTCCGATAGCATGCCGCCCGAGGGTACGAGCTTGGCCGATGCCACATCGAGCCACTGGAAGGTGGATTCGCCAAGCAGCCGCGAAACAGTAATGCCGTCCTTGTTCATCTTGACCTTGGTCGGCATCATCGATTCGAGTGCGATGAGGCCGAGCCAGGCGGCGGAACCGCCAGCCACGGTCAGCAATCCGATCAACGGCAAGGCGACATTTCGGGTCGCGAAAACGATTGCAATCTGGATGACGAGTAGCAGACCCATCAAGGCAACAACGATCGAAACGGTGTTCGGGCGTCGAGACAAGTCGATGGTCTCCACCCCCGCGGCACGTTCGAAGTTGATGTCCATGTTAGACGTTCGGTCGGCCTGTTCAGCTTCACTGCTGGCATCTTAACCACAATTGCCTAACGGTTCGTGAGCGCTGTTTAGAGTAGCTTTCGTATGCACTCATGGTGGTGAAATTCGCCTGATGGGGGCGATTGTCCGCTCGAAGGCCGCGGCCAGCGCCAGGTCGGCGTCGTCCATGGTGGCGGTGAGGCCGAGATCGGCCAGGCTCGTCACGCCGTGACGATTCACTCCACAAGGTACGATGCCGCTGAAATGCTCGAGGTCGGGTTCGACGTTGAGGCTGATGCCGTGGAAGCTCACCCAGCGGCGCAGACGAAGGCCTATGGCGGCAATTTTATCTTCGGCATCGGGCCCGCGATTGGGGCGTCGCACCCACACCCCGACGCGGTCGGACCTCACTTCGCCGCGCACGTTGAAGGCGGCCAGCGTCTCGATGATCCAGCCTTCCAGCATGGCGACGAAAGCCCGCACATCGCGGCCGCGGTCCTTGAGGTCGAGCATCACATAGGCGATGCGCTGGCCCGGGCCATGGTAGGTATATTGGCCGCCCCGGCCGGTCTCGTGCACGGGAAAGCGATCAGGCTGCAGCAGGTCCTGACGCCGGGCGCTGGTGCCGGCGGTATAGAGCGGGGGATGTTCCAGCAACCAGACGAGTTCCGGCGCGGTGCCCTCGGCAATGGCTGCGACCCGCGCCTCCATGATGGCGAGCGCCGCCTCGTAACTGACGGGTGCATCGCTGATCGCCCATTCGACGACTTGCGAGCCTCTATCGGCGGCATTCGGGCGCGGTCGTTCGGCTGTCGGCATGGCCGTGATGTCTTTCCACCGGGGATCGACGCCCGACCTTGCGCTTCGGTCTTGCGTTCGCGGTTGTGGTCTGTTACTCGACCGCACCTCTGAGGAGCAAGGCCTGCCTTGCTTCTTTATCTATGGCGGCGGTCGTGGCGGAATTGGTAGACGCACTACCTTGAGGTGGTAGCGCTGGAAACGGCGTGGAAGTTCGAGTCTTCTCGACCGCACCATTTAAAAAGCCCCGTGTTGACGGGGTTTTTTGTTGCCTAGTGCTCAGATCTCTCGCCGGGCGCCCGTCGCGTCGGCGAACATGCGGTCCCTAGCGAAAGCACTCGCCCCCAAGCCACCCAACTGTTCAATCCACCGCGCTGCGGCGTAGTTTGGGCGGTGCGACGGTGGTCACCCAACCACCGGAGGAAGTGCCAAACCAGCCGCTGCCGGGCGGGGCGGCGCGCAAGGTCTGTTGTGCGGCTGGTCGGTAGGCGCGCGGCGCCGCCGTACTGGCCGCAACCTTCGGGTACGCCGGCTTCGTCAGCGATGCGGTGCGCACCAGCGGTTTTCTCGGACCCGGCTTGGCGCCACCTGCTTCATTGGCGCGGGCCATGAAAACCTTCGGTTCCGGTGCGATGGCCTCGACCGGCACTTCGGTTAGGACGGCTGCCGTACCGACGTCGGCGCCGGGTCGCAGCGCGGCGCCATAGAATGGCACCAGATTACCCTTGCCGACCGGCTGTGCCTTGGCCAGCAGCGCCGACAATTGCGGCGTATACTGCGCCTGCGGTTCGAACACTGACGACGCCCGCATATGGACGACCGCATAGCCCTTTGACTTTAGCTGGCCGAGGATCACCGGCAGTGCGCGGGCGGTCGCGGCCTTGATGTCGTGGAACAGGATGATGCCGCCTTGGCGTGCTTCGACCTGGGCCATGGTGTGGGCGATGAGCTTGGCTTCGTCGGCGATGTAGCTGTCGTTCGAGATCGCATCGACGGTGAAGATGCCGACCCCGCGCGACTGCAGATGGGTCAACAGGGCGGCGTTGTCGTTCAGGCCGGGAAAGCGGAAGAACGGCGCGATCGGCTGACCGGCGGCGAGGGATACGGCAGCGAAACCCCGCTCGATTTCATCGACGGCGCTTTCCGGCTTTAGTCGCTTGAGGTTCAGCGGATGCGACCATGTGTGCGTTCCAAGCGTGTGGCCCCGTGCCAGGATCTCACGGGTGGTGGTCGGATAGGCGATCGCCATCCGCCCCACCGAGAAGAACGTCGCCTTGGTGCAATTGTTGTCGAGGGTGTCGAGGATCGACTTGGTAATCCACGGCATCGGGCCGTCGTCGAAGGTCAGCACCACTTCCTTCGGCTTGAGAAAGCTCTGCGTGCGCTGATAGCCGGTGTGATGGCCGTACAATGGCCCGCCGCGGGTATCGATGTCGACGATCCGCGACAAGCCGATGCCGGCCCCTGGAACGCAGGTAGCGGCCGCCGTCGCGGTCATGCCGGCAACGCCGAAGAGTATTGATAGCAATGCAGGTGCGAGGGCGCGCATCCGATGTCTCCAGACCTGTCGAATCAACGCCACACGGCTCACACCATCCTCGTGCGGGAGGTTCGAGGCAAGAGCGGTCGGACAATGTTCGGGTGGAGGTGAGACTGGTCACGCTGTCGCATGGCGCGCCAGCATCAGTCTGCGGTCGTCTATTTCACCATTTCGGCTTCGAGCTTGCCGAACATGTAGGACCATTTCTGGGTCTGGGTGTCGACCAGGGCCGCGAGGTCCAAGCGTAGCTTCTCGAGCAGGCCGCAATCGGCCTTGGTCCCGCCGGCGCCTTCGCTGCCGAGGGCGTTGATCTTGGTCAGGAATTCGACCGATTTGGCATCGTATTCAGCGATTTTTTCATCGGCGACCAGGGGGGCGGCCTCGGTCACGAATTGCTCGTAGGTCCACCGACGCTTGTCCTTCAGGTCGCGCAGCTTCTCCTGGAATGTCGGCGTATTGCGCGCCGTCATTTCCCGCAAGGTGCTCGACGCGGTGCCGACCACGGCTTCGAAATCGGCCTTGGCGCATGTCTGCGCCGTGACATTGCCGAACGGCACGACGCTGAACGACACAACGAGCGCCGCGAACGCCATGAGCGCGAGCGCCGCCGTGAACCCACGCAACTGTCCGAACCGTTCCATCGCCTTCTCTTGGAGCCTAACAGCCCGCGCAGTGCAAGCGATTGCGGCGCGGCGTCCACGATCTGTTGCATTCGGGCATCCCCATCGCCGAGCCCGCCCTACGTCCCCTTGGCCCGGTGGCGCAATGTGGAGTAGGCCTTGGAAAAAGGTCGTTGCAGGAGACCCTCAGCCGTTGACGGACTTGATCACAAGCAATGCCGACGCAGTGGCGTTCGGTTGGTTTCTAGTTTCCATCGTCGGCTACCGTGCGGTTGCCGAATGGGGGCCGCTTGAACGCCACAGCATTGTTGGTGCGGTGCAGCATCAACGCGCCGCCTGGATGCGAAACATGGCGCGGCGGGATAATCGCGTGCTCGATGGCGTCGTGCTGCAAGGACTCAGTCAGGGCAACGCGTTCTTTGCTTCGACGAGCGCGATCGCAATCGGCGGTCTAGCCGCCATCCTGGGCTCGGGCGAGAAGGTGCAGGTGCTGCTCGAACGGCTACCCTACGTCGCCAAGTCGAGTCCTGAAATGTGGGAAATCAAGTCGCTGCTGCTGATGGGGATCTTCGTTTTCGCGTTCTTCAAGTTCGCCTGGGCGTTCCGGCTATCGCACTATACCGGCATCATGATTGCGGCGACGCCGATCCCCAGTGGCGGTAACGAGCAGCAGTGCGATGCGCACGCGGACCGCACCGCGACCCTGATCGGCATCGCCGCGGAGCATGCCAACAGCGGCTTGCGATCTTTTTATTACGCGATCGCGGCGATGGCTTGGTTTTTCCATCCGCTGGCATTCGCGGCCGTGACTACATGGGTGCTGATCATCCTGATCCGGCGAGATTTCTTCTCGCGCTCACGGCGTATCATCGCCGGTTGAGCTTGGCGCGCGACCGCCGCCGCGCAGGTGCTGGCGCATGGCGCTCGGCGTCATCTGAAAATGCTTCTGCGACCAACGCGTGAAAGCGGACAGCTCGGAAAACCCCAACAGGGCGGAGATCCGCGTAAGCTGATGGGCGCTGTCGCGCAGGTAGCGCTCGGCTTCGTGAAGCCGCGTGTTCAGCAGCACCTTTTCATAGCTTGTGACTTCCTGTTCTAGCCGCCACTGCAGAGCGCGCGTCGGCAATTCCATTTCGCTGGCCATGGCTTCGAGGTCGAACGGCAACTCGTTGGTCAGCCGTGTCGTCAGCAACTCTTGCAGCTGGGCCGCGACCGTGGTCGCTACCCGCAACTCCTTAAGCTTGTGTTCACTCAGTTCGAGAAGATTTTTATGCAGCCCCTCGTAGATCACCGGCATTCGCTTGGCGAGCGAGGTGGCGTCGACCACGATAGCATTGGTCTTGCGTTCGAAACTCAGACGCGAACCGAAGAATGCCTGGTAGGCGTCGAGTGCCTCGGGTTCGCGATGCTGGAACTCGACCGACAATGGCAGCCACCCAGGACCAGTGGCCTCCCGCAGGCGCAGAATGAGGGAGGCCATGTAGAAGCCGATGACCTGCATCTGCGGCACCGAGAGTGACGCGGGCCAGGTAAACTCGAACTTGGCAATGCCGCCGCTGTCGGTGAACTGTACATCGACATGCGAGATATTGATGTGCAGGTAGGTTTGCAGCGCCTTAAGGCTGTCACGCACTGTCGGTGCCGAAAGCACCACATGGCGAGGAGACCCGTGCCGCCAGGCGGAAATGCACGGGCATAGGACAGTCCGAATGTAGGGTCGCCCAGGCGGCGGGAGGCGAGGTCGAACAACAGCGCCGTCGCGCTGAACGGAATAGCCAGTTCGGGTTCAGATAGTGCTCGCATGGGCAGCCCGGCGTCGGCAAAGAGCTCAGCCACGTCGATGCCGCCGTCCTTCAGAATTGCCGGCAAAGCCGACAGCACACTTGCCTGGACAGTAGGTTCATTGTTGCGCAAACGGTTCACTCCAGCCCAAGGGTCCCTTATCGGGATGAAAATCTAATGTGCTAGCTGAACGCTTCTAAAGTTAATCCGGTTGCATCTGAGGTCAAGTTGTCGCAAACGTCATTCTGTAACCAGAACTCCAACATGCGCGGCGGTCTTCTATCGTTATGACGAAACCGTGACCGCGCCGTTAATCCACCTATTAGGAATACCTAAATGAGCAAGGCCTCCACCGGCAAGGATATGGCTATGAGTGAACTGTCGGCCATCCACCTGCTGCATCGTGCCGGCCAGTGCGCCGACGAGCTGTTCGCAAAAAAGATCGGCAAGTCGGATCTCACGCCCCGCCAGTTTGCCGTGTTGATGTCGGTGTCGAAGTCGGAAGATCTGAGCCAGACCGCTCTGGTTGACGCCACCGGCATCGATCGCTCGACCCTGGCCGACATCGTTCGCCGTCTCGTCGAGCGCGGCCTGTTGGTGCGCAAACGTACCAAGCAGGACGCACGCATGTATGCGGTGCGACTATCTGCCGCCGGTCGTCACGCGATTGAATCGGCCGCTCCCGGAGCGGTTGCAACCAACGACGCCCTGCTGGCCTCGCTTCCGGTCAGCCAGCGCAGCGTTTTCGTCAATGCGCTGCAGAAGATCGTAGAGACCATGGGGCCGATCAGCTCGGCCAAGGTCGCCAGCAAGTCCCGCCAGCGTGCGGCCGACATCAAGGAAGCCAACCGTCGCGGCGGTCGCGGCTGATCTGCTGATCGTTAACGAATAGTTGGATGGCGCGCGTGCCCCGCATGCGCGCCATTTTGCGTTGGGGGTTGCCGGATCCGCGAGCTTTGCGTCGGCGAAGCAGCGTGGTAGATGCCGGCGCATGACATCCGGGGCTCCGCGCTTGTTCGACTAGATCGGCCGTCGCGGGCAGCCCAGCATCGACAAACCCTATCCATCGGAGAGGCTAGACCCATGACCCAGGCGGCCCGAGCAACCCCGTTTTTTGCCGAGACCCTCAGCCAGCGCGATCCCGAGATCGCAGCCGCCGTCGCCAAGGAACTATCGCGCCAGCAGAACGAAATCGAACTGATCGCATCCGAGAACATCGTCAGCCGGGCGGTGCTCGAAGCTGCCGGCTCGGTGCTGACCAACAAGTATGCCGAAGGCTATCCCGGCAAGCGCTACTATGGCGGCTGCCAGTACGTCGATATCGCTGAAACGGTGGCGATCGAGCGGGCAACCAAGCTGTTTGGCTGTGCCTTCGCCAACGTTCAGCCGCCGACCGGAGCGCAGGCCAATCAAGCGGTGTTCTTTGCTTGCCTGAAGCCCGGCGACACCTTCATGGGCCTCGATCTGTCCGCCGGTGGCCATTTGACGCACGGCTCGCCGGTCAACCAATCGGGCAAGTGGTTCAATGTGGTGCCTTACACGGTGCGCAAGGATGACCAGCGTATCGATATGGACGAAGTGGCGAAGATCGCCCGTGCGTCGAAGCCGAAGCTGATCATTGCCGGCGGCTCGGCATACGCCCGCACTTGGGATTTCAAGAGGTTCCGTGAAATCGCCGATGAAGTTGGCGCCGTATTCATGGTCGACATGGCGCACTTTGCCGGACTGGTCGCAGGCGGCGCCCATCCCTCGCCCTTCCCGCATGCACATGTCGTCACGACCACGACCCACAAGACGCTGCGTGGACCGCGCGGCGGCCTGATCCTGACCAACGACGAGGAGATGGCGAAGAAGATCAATTCGGCGGTGTTCCCGGGCATTCAGGGTGGCCCGCTGATGCACATTATCGCCGCCAAGGCGGTGGCGTTCGGCGAGGCGTTGCGGCCTGACTTCAAGGTCTATGCGCGGCAGGTCGTGGAAAATGCGGCGGTGCTGTCGGATACGGTCAAGGCCGCCGGCTTCGACATGGTCACTGGCGGCACCGATAACCACCTGATGCTGGTCGATCTCAGGCCGAAGAAGCTCACCGGCGCCAAGTCGGAGCGGGCGCTGGGCCGCGCCCATATCACCTGCAACAAGAATGGTGTTCCGTTCGATCCGGAAAAGCCGTGGGTAACGTCAGGCGTGCGATTGGGCTCGCCGGCCGGAACCACGCGTGGATTCGGCGTTGCCGAATTCAAGCAGATCGGCCGCATGATTGGCGATGTGTTGTCGGCCGCCGCCCAGACGCCGGACGGGGTAGCGCCACTCGTCGAAGCCCGCATCAAGGACGAGGCGATTGCTCTTTGCGGCCGCTTTCCGATCTACAACCAGACCTGAGCGAAAGGCCGCCCCGTGCGCTGCCCCTACTGCGCCTCTCTCGACACGCAAGTCAAAGACAGCCGGCCGGCGGAGGAAAATGTCGCCATCAGGCGGCGTCGTGTCTGTCCCGACTGTGGCGGACGCTTCACGACTTTCGAGCGGGTGCAGTTGCGTGAATTGACGGTGGTAAAGCGATCGGGCCGCAAGGTGCCGTTTGATCGCGACAAGCTGCTGTCGTCGGTCGAAATCGCGCTTCGCAAGCGGCCGGTCGAGCCCGAGCGCATCGAACGGATGGTGTCCGGCATCGTCCGGCAACTGGAAAGTTCTGGCGAGTCCGAGGTACCGTCGTCGGCAATTGGCGAACTCGTTATCGAGGGCCTTAAGGGGCTCGATCCGGTGGCTTACGTCCGGTTCGCCTCGGTTTATCGCGATTTCCGCGAGGCCGCGGACTTCCAGGAAGTGCTGAGCGAAATTGCGCGCGATACGGTCGAAGGCGAGCCGGTTCATCCAACTATGCCGGCTAACGGTCCGGGAACCGCGACCAAGCGGCACTGATGTCATGCCGGCACATCAAGGCATCGCAAGGTGGCACTTCCCCTCGCCCCTGCCGTTCACCCTGACCCTCCTTTCCAAAGGGGCGGGCGAAAGGGGCATGGGCGGCAATCGCATCGGCCTGTCCCCGGGGAGAGGCATAGATGGCCTCGCACGCTCAGACCGACCTCGCCAACATGGACCTTGCCCTGCGCATGGCGTGGCGGGGCGTCGGCCGCACCGGCGCCAACCCCTCAGTGGGGGCGGTGATCGTCGATGCCATCACCGGCGAGATCATCGCGCGCGGCACCACGGCAGAAGGCGGCCGCCCGCACGCAGAGACACAAGCGATTGCGCGAGCCGGCGAGCGGGCGCGAGGGGCGACGATGTACGTGACGCTCGAACCGTGCTCGCATTTCGGCAAGACGCCACCCTGCGCCGACGCCGTGGTCGATGCCGGAATCGCCCGCGTGGTCGTCGGCGTCGAGGACCCGGACCTGCGGGTGTCGGGTCGCGGCATCGAGCGGCTGCGCCGGGCGGGTATCGAAGTCGTGACCGGCGTGCTCGCGGCCGAATGCCGGCGCGCGACCCTCGGTCATATCCGGCGGGTGACGCTCAATCGCCCGTTCGTACAGGTTAAATTGGCGGTCGGTGCCGATGGGCTGGTGCCGCATGGCGAAGGTGGCAAGCCGGTTTGGGTTACCGGGCCGGAAGCGCGCGCCCAGGCGCATCTGCTGCGCGCCCAGGCGGACGCGATTTTGATCGGCATAGGTACTGCCCGCGCCGACGATCCGGATTTGACTTGTCGGCTGCCCGGCATGGCCGCCCGCTCGCCGTTGCGCGTCGTGCTCGACAGTGATTTCACCCTGTCGCCGGACAGCCGGTCTGTTGCGCACTGTATCGCAGGTGCCGGTGATGGTGTTTACCACGCCGGAAGCCGCCCGCTCGTCAACTGGCGCATGCGCCGGGAAGTCCGCTCGAAATCGTGCCCGTCGCGCGCGGAGCGGACAATCGCGGCCTCGATCTGTCACAAGTCTTGCAGGTGCTGGCGGGGCGCGGCATTACCCGGCTGTTGGTGGAAGGTGGACCGACCATCGCGGGGGCATTCCTCGACGCCGGTCTTGCCGACGAATGCGTCATCATGACGGGCGCGCGCGCGGTCGGTGCGGATCGTGGTAGTCTACCGTTCGGCGCCGATGGTCTGCAGCGACTTTCGGTGGCCGCCGGCTGGCGGCTTGTGTCGACCGCGACCGCGGGTGCCGATACCGTTCAGTTTCACGAGTTCGAAGGACAGAAGGCGATGTTCACCGGGTTGGTCACCGACGTTGGCGAAGTGATCGCGCGCGAAGGCGGGCGGTTTACCATTCGCACCGGCTATCTGCCGGCGTCGATCACGCTCGGTGCCTCGATCAGCTGCGATGGCTGCTGCCTGACCGCTACCGCCGTTAAGCCGCAGGGCTATGGCTGCGAGTTTACCGTCGATGTTTCGAACGAAACGCTGTCCAAGACGACGCTTGGCGGCTGGGCCGCCGGCCGCAAGGTCAACCTTGAGCGCTCGCTGAAGGCTGGCGACGAACTCGGTGGCCATATTGTCTCCGGTCATGTCGACGGCACCGCCCGCATCGTCGAGATCCGTGCCGATGGCGACAGCCGCCGATTTACCCTCGAAGCACCTGACCATCTGGCGCAATTTATCGCGCCGAAGGGATCGATTGCTCTCGACGGCACCTCGCTGACCGTCAACGAGGTGGTGGGCAATCGTTTCGGCGTCAACCTCATTCCGCATAGCTTGGGCGTTACGACCTGGGGTAGGAAGGCGGCCGGTGATATGGTCAACATCGAAGTCGACATGTTCGCGCGCTATGTTGCGCGCCTGATGGAGTTCCGCCGGTGACAAAAGGTTTGAAAACTGTCGAATACCAGGAGGGCAAGGGCTTCCTATCGAGCACGTCCGAGATCATCGAGGACCTGCGCAACGGCCGGATGGTCATTCTGGTCGATGCCGAGGACCGCGAGAACGAAGGCGATCTCATCGTCCCGGCGCAGATGGCGACGCCAGATGCGGTCAACTTCATGGCCAAGAATGGTCGTGGCCTGATCTGCCTGTCGCTGACCAAGGCGCGAGCCGACGACTTGCGGCTCGAAAGCATGGTGCGGGCCAACGCCTCGCGCACCGGTACTGCATTCACCGTTTCGATCGAGGCGCGCGAAGGCATCACGACAGGCATTTCGGCGCACGACCGGGCACGCACGATTGCCACCGCGATCGACGCCAGCAAGACGCACGAGGACGTGGTTTCGCCCGGCCATGTGTTCCCGCTGATCGCGCGCGATGGCGGTGTGCTCGTTCGCGCTGGCCACACCGAGGCTTCGGTCGACCTGTGCCGCATGGCCGGTCTCTATCCGGCGGCCGTGATCTGCGAGATCATGAATGACGACGGCACCATGGCGCGCATGCCCGATCTCGTCGGTTTCGCCCAGAAGCACGGCCTCAAGATCGGTACCATCGAGGATTTGATCGCGCATCGTCTGTCGAACGACAAGCTGGTTCGTCCCGTCGCCGCGCGCGAAGTTGAAAGTGGCCATGGCGGCAAGTTCCAGCTGCACGTCTATGGCACCACGGTCGATGCCGGCGAGCATCTGGCGCTGGTCAAGGGCGACCTTGCGGCACCCGGCCCGGTGCTGGTGCGGGTGCATGCGGTCAATCCGCTGGTCGACCTGCTCGCGATCGGTGGCGACAGTGCGCAGGGCTCGGTGATCGAGACGTCGATGCGCATGATCGAGAAGGAAGGCCGCGGCGTGATCGTACTGCTGCGCGACCTGCGCCCCAAGTCGGTGTCCGAGGGGCTGGCGCGGCAAGGCCGACCGAAGAAGGCCGGCAAGATCGAAGGCCAGGAACGCCGCCGGGTCGAGATCGGCGTCGGCAGCCAGATCCTGCGTGACCTGGGCGTCAGCGAAATGATCCTGCTGTCGAACTCGCCGGCATCGGTCTATGTCGGCCTCGAAGGCTATGGATTGAAAATCGTCGACACGCGAAAGATTCAGTAATGGCCGGCAAGAGCGACACTAAGCAGTGGTCGATGGACCCGGCGACGCGACCGAAGTTGCCGGTGCTGATCATCGAGGCGCGCTACTATGAGGCGATCGGCGAGGCGCTGATCGAGGGCGCGCTGGCGGAACTTGACGCGCAAGGCGTCGCCTACGAGCGGGTGGAAGTGCCCGGCGCGCTCGAAATTCCCCAAGTTCTGGGTGCGGCCGTAGCCACTGGCGCGATGCCGGCCGGTGCGCCGAAGTCGAAGTACAGCGGCGCCATCCTGCTTGGCTGCGTCATTCGCGGCGAGACTTCCCACTATGACATTGTCTGCAACAACGCCAACCACTGGTGCTACGACATCGCCATGCGGCACGGCATCCCGATCGGCAATGCGATTTTGACCGTCGACAACGAGATGCAGGCGATGGCTCGCGCCAGGGGCGGCCGCGCCGGCAAAGGTGCCGATGCCGCCCGCGCCTGTCTGCGCCTGATCGAGGTTGCAAGCGGTTTCGCCGGGGAGCGCAAACGATGAAAGCCGCGATCAAACCGGGCAAACCGGCCAAGACGAGACCACGAAGTGCATCGCGTCTCGCCGCTGTTCAGGCGCTTTATCAAATGGATATGGCCGGCATCGACCTCAATGCCGTGGTGGATGAATTCGTCCAAGTCCGATTCACGGGCGAGGACGCCGACGAAGCGCTTGTCGATGCCGACCCGACCTTTTTCGCCGAAGTGCTGCGCGGCGTCGTGCGGCGGCAACTCGATATCGACCCGATGATTGATCAGCAGTTGGCGGTCGGCTGGCGCCTCGTCCGTGTTGACAGCATTCTGCGCGCGATCCTGCGTGCCGGCGCCTTTGAATTGATGGAGCGGACGGACGTGCCGGCACGCGTCGCGATTAACGAATACGTCGACGTCGCCAACGCTTTCTTCTCCGACGAGGAGCCAAAGGTGGTGAATGGCGTGCTCGACAAGTTGGCGCGCAAATTGCGTGCGCCGGAGTTCGTCAAGGCCTGAGCCGGCGAGCGCGGTGGAACCGTAGGGCTGCTCCGCAAGTTTTGACATTACTCGTTTTGGCAGGGAACGCCGCATGGCGCGTACGATCGGCAGCGAAGAAGATCTGATCCAGCGCTATCTGGCACCGTTGGCTGCCGCCGCACCGGGTGCGTACGGCCTGAAGGACGATTGCGCCGCGATCCAGCCGTCGCACGGATACGACCTCATCGTCACCACTGACGCGTTGGTGTCGGGGCTGCATTTCTTTGTCGACGAGGTGCCCGAGACGATTGCCTGGCGCGCGGTGTCGGTGAACGTCTCCGATCTGGCCGGCAAGGGTGCGACACCGCTATATTACGTGATGGCGTTGTCGTTTCCCGAGGTGCCGACCGACGAGTGGATGATGCGCTTCGCCGGTGGCCTTAAAGACGCGCAGGATCGCTATGGCATCACATTGATCGGTGGCGATACCGATCATCGGCCAGGCGGCGCGCTTTCGGTCACAATCACGGCGATGGGGCAGGTCCGCGAGGACACCATGGTTCGTCGCTCGACCGCGAAGGTCGGCGACCGCATCTTCGTGTCGGGGACGCTGGGCGATGCTTCACTTGGCCTGGTCCTCAGGCGCAACCCCGACAGCAAGCGCTTTCCGGAAATCGACAAGGACCAGCGCCAGTTTCTGCTTGAGCGCTATTTGCGACCGGCGGCGCGCACCGAGCTGTCCGAGTTGCTGCTGAAGCGCGCGACCGCGGCGATGGATGTTTCCGACGGATTGGCAAAGGATCTCGGCCGGATGTGCAAGGCGTCCGGTGTCGGCGCTCGCGTGCCGATTGCCGGATTGCCGCTGTCGGGCGCCGCTTCGCGCGTGCTCGCCAGCCATCCGGAACTGGCCGAAGCCCCGCTTGCCGGCGGTGACGACTATGAAATTCTGGCGACGGTGCAGCCAAAGCACGCCGAGGCATTCGAGGAGGCGGCCCTGGAAGCTGGCATTGCCGTCACGGATATCGGCGAGATCATCAAGGGCACTGGCGTCGAGTTGCTCGATCGCGAGGGCAAGGCCGTGGTGCTGGCCAAGAACGGCTATGATCATTTCTGATCGTCGCCGCGGGTAACAGTGGTCCGCTTACCAGTGGCGATTTCCTGTTCTAGGGCTTGGTGGCCGCGGCCGGCAGTCGCCGCAGAGCTGCCGCGAGCACGGTGACGTCGCCGCCGATCCAGCGGTGCCCAGGCTTGGTATCGGGCAACGGCCGATTCCGAAGCCGCTCGGGAAAGCGCGCGCCATAGAGTTGCAGCCAACCGGCGCCGCCGACGTGGGTGACGGGACGCTGCTGGGCGACCTGCGCCAGACGGTCGAATAGCGCGGGATCGGCGAGGCCACGCAGCGTCACGTCGACGAGCCGATGCAGCGCACCGTCGCCGAGGGCGTACCAATCCTCGTTCCGGGCGCGACCGAGTTCGGCCAGCACGACGAGTGGCATCACCGCAAAGGCATGATAGTGGATGGCACGGCCACCACGCGCGATCTCCATCGGCAGCGTGCCGTCGGCTGCGATGTCGCGCGCCGCGTCCGCCATGATGGCGCGGGCGATCTGCCAGTGCCGGTCGCTGTCGGTTGCGATCGCGGTGGCGGCGATGCCGAGGCCGAGCCAATACCAGTGATTGTTGCGCTTATGGTTCGGGTTGTCGAAGAAGGCGCGCGACGCGTCGGCGAAGCGGATCAGCCAGGGTTCAATCACGCGGCGCTGCTGGTCGTGGGCGAACGGCCTCAGTTTCAGATAGGCGAGGGCAATGCCGGCGAGATCCCACTTGCGCTGGTATTCGGCCTGATCTTGCGCCATGCGGCCGAGGAACGCGTCGGCACCGGCCCAGGTCGCGATCCAGCCTAGGGCGCAGGCGGCGACTTCGCGCTGCGCTTCGGGCTTCGAGCGCCGCAGGGCCTTGTCGGCGTCGTTCGTCACCGCGCGCACGAAGTCGGTCAATGGTGCGACGGCGGCGTCGTGCAGCGCCTTCTGCTTCGGCTCGACGACGGTGCCCTTGGCATCGCCGTAGAAGCGCGGGATGTCGAGGTCCTTGACCGGACTGGGCGCCGATGGACAAGCGTTCGCGAGTGTCGCCGTCGCCAGCATCAGGCATGCCGGCGCACGCAGCATCGCCCATTTGACCCACCGAGCCGTCATCATGTGTCCGCTTGTCCAAGACCACTGATGATGCAGCCTGCCTGAGCGATGTTAACCCTTGATTGAGCGCGGGGACGGCTTTCGAGCGAACGCACTGCCAGTCCGCCCGCATTCGAGGCAGCAAAGGCACTGGCGTCGATCATTCCCCTCGCCTATCGTCGAGCCTTCCGATCACCTCATGAAAGGCACGAGCCATGCGCCGCTTCCTGACTTCCGCCATGTTTGCCGCCATCGCGGCCATGTCGTCCGCCGCTCACGCCCAGGAGACCAAGCTCGCCGTTGGCTTGTCCGGCTGGACCGGCTTCGCGCCGCTGACGCTCGCCAAGGAAGCCGGCATCTTCAAGAAAAACGGTCTTGATGTGTCGCTGAAGAAGATCCCGCAGAAGGACCGGCATCTGGCCATTGCGTCGGGCGACGTGCAGTGCGCGGCGACCACGGTCGAGACCTGGATCGTGTGGAACGCCAGCGGTGTCGCCACCAAGCAGATCTTCCAGCTCGACAAGTCCTACGGCGCCGACGGCATGGCCGTGCGCAACAATGTCGCCGCGATCAAGGACCTGAAGGGCAAGACGGTCGCCGCATCCGCGCCCGGCACCGCGCCTTACTTCACGCTCGCCTGGATGCTGAAGAAGAACGGGCTCAGCGTGAAGGACGTGACGGTCGTCAACATGGAGCCGGGACCGGCGGCGCAGGCCTTCATCGCCGGCCAGAACGATGTCGCCATGACCTACGAGCCGTATTTGTCGACCGTGCGCGCCGCGCCCGACAAGGGAAAGATCATCGCCACCACGCTCGACTATCCGATGATCATGGACACCTTCGGCTGCACGCCGAAGTTCCTCACTGACAATCCGAAGGCTGCGAAAGCGCTGGCCGACAGCTATTTCGAGGCGGTCGAGATGATTGCCAAGGAGCCGGCCAAGGCCAACGCGATCATGGGCGCCGACGTCAAGCAGACAGCGGAGCAGTTCGCCGCCTCGTCGCAGTATTTGCGCTGGCAGGACAAGGCGTCGAACCAGAAGTTCTTCGCAGGCGAGATGCAGGCGTTCACCAAGGAAGCGGGCGAATTGCTGATGGAGATCGGCATCGTCAAGCAGATGCCGAAGATCGAGGATCTGTTCGACACCAGCTTCATCAAGTGAAGTGACGCATAACGCGTGACGTGTGACGCGCCGATGCCGCAAAGGTCTCGGGCGTCCCGCCGCGCCCGGGGTCGCGACTTTCGGGGACACTATACCGATTTCCCGTCTCCCTGAATGGTACGAGCCGGCTCACCCAGGCTATCGATAAACTGTCCCGCGACTGTCGGCCGCCGACAACTCCTGATGCGCGGCTGGAACCGGTTGCCGGGACGGATCGTTTGTCGTTTTCTCAGTCGAACTGAAGTGGATCGGAAAGGACACGCAATGGCTAAGCAAATGGCGAAGAACACGATTTGCATTTGGTACGACAAGGACGCCGAAGCCGCCGCCCGCTTCTACGCCCAGACCTTTCCGGACAGCGCGGTGGGTGCCGTCCATCGGGCGCCGAGCGACTATCCGTCCGGCAAAGCGGGCGATGTGATCACGGTGGAATTCACCGTCGCCGGCATCCCCTGTGTGGGCCTGAACGGTGGCCCCGCGTTCAAGCACAATGAAGCCTTCTCGTTCCAGATCGCCACCGACGACCAGGCGGAAACCGACCGCTACTGGAACGCCATCGTCGGCAATGGTGGCCAGGAGAGTGCGTGCGGCTGGTGCAAAGACAAGTGGGGCGTGTCATGGCAGATCACGCCGCGCGTGCTGATCGAGGCAATCGCCATCGGCGGCGACGAGGCCAAGCGCGCGTTCGACGCGATGATGCACATGGGCAAGATCGACGTTGCCGCGATAGAGGCAGCGCGGCGCGGGTGAGGCGGTTGGCGCGGTTGGGGACAGTTACCGATCTGGTGAATAATTCGTTGTTACAACGAGATAGTCAGAATCGGTAACTGTCCCCGTTAGGCACATACTAAGGTCTCATCTTGCCTCACTGCTGGCCAATGGCAATGAAGGTCCGTTGGCACTGTGGCGCTGCACATCAGTCGAGCAACACATCAGTCGAGCAAAACGTCGTCAACGACTTTCGCTGGACTCATAGCAAAATCGTCTCAATAGGCGGATCATTTGTTGCTCGCCGGGGCGCCCAGCGAATGGGTGATCGCCTTCGCAAACTCGCCTGATCTCGATCTTCGGGCTGCACTCGGCTCGGAAGCGAGCCCATCAACCGGAATTTCGTTGCTATGAGGTGCCCTTTAATCGCATCCTCAAGCCATACGGTTCGTACTCCCTCACTCCCGAGGATGAAGAAATAACCGGACGATTGGCCGCCTCGCGCCAGATGCGATCGACATTGCAGCCGTAACTCAGGAAGCCTGCGTACTGGCCGAGAATGCCGACGAAGGTAGTAAGACGGCCAGAGATGGGAGAATGCCGATAGTCGTTTGGCCGGGGAAACCCTTGACCAATGCCTCGCACATCTCCGCGACGATGTCATCGCTGCGCAGTCTCAGAACGGGTACGTCGGCCGAGACGTCAAAGGCTTTGTCGTTCCAAACCTCATCACTCGGCCTTAGCCCAGAGAACCCGGCGCAACTGAGAATGCGCAGCGAAGTCGCGAAAGCCGGTGCCGAAATGAGCGTGTCCGGCACCAAGTGCAACCTTGGCGATGAACCGCAGTCGGGAAGTCTCTGAAAGATTCTAGATCGAGCTTAAGCTGCATACGAACGGGTGCCGTTCGGATCAACGTGTGTCTTATTGATGGGATCAAACACGCGGAGACCGTCGCGAGCCAGCGTAACAGAATAGGGAACGTCGCTGCCCTCTACTCTGGCATGACCTCGTCTTGATCGCCGGCGGCTTACCGCTTTGACCCCGAGCATCGTGCGCCACCCTAGCGGCGCTCGTGAAGAAGTCTTTGCACAGTCCGCCTTCAATCTCAGTCCCCATCGTGCTGTTGGCCTTGCGGTCGGCGAGAATTCGTGAACCCATCACAGCCGCCAAGACTTTTCGGAACGATGTGATCCTCGGATGCTGCAGCTGGTTCGATGTCACGGTCGGTGTATGGGCAGTAGATCGTCATGCCGACATCAGATCCACCAGATTCGGGCCTTTCTGCAACCAACGTCGCTGGCGCAACAGCGCAGAGTCCGGCAGGGCTCGTTCCCGTAGGTTGTGCCGAGCCGGTTGTCGGTCAGGATGTTGCCGGCGCCAACCCCCACCCAAAATCCCATCCCCCACTCCCCCCACAACCGACCTTGGCAGCGGCAGCGCAACCCGTTATGGCTTCGACGGTGAGAAGACATGCCGCAGTGCACCCTCTGGCGTTTGCCGTCCGGGGCTGCCAGAAGCGTGGCATTGTCGTGACGTCGTGGCACGCGATTCCTCCCCAGGAAACGCGGCTCGCGGCACATACGGGGCGGGTTGAGCATGCCGAAGCAATTGATCATCGACGGCAAACCGATCGAGGTCGAAGACGGAATCACGCTGATCCAGGCGTGCGAGCAGGCCGGCGTCGATGTGCCGCGCTTCTGCTACCACGAGCGCCTGTCGATCGCCGGCAACTGCCGCATGTGCCTGATCGAAGTGCAGGGCATCCCGAAGCCCGTCGCCTCCTGCGCGATGGGCGTCAACGACCTGATGCCGAACAAGGACGGCAGCCCGAAGATCATTTCCACCACCACGCCGATGGTCAAGAAGGCGCGCGAGGGGGTGATGGAGTTCCTGCTCATCAACCACCCGCTCGACTGCCCGATCTGCGACCAGGGCGGCGAATGCGACCTGCAGGACCAGGCGATGGCGTTCGGCGGCGGCGGTTCGCGCTATGCCGAGAACAAGCGCGCGGTCGAGGACAAGAACCTCGGGCCGCTGATCAAGACGGCGATGACGCGCTGCATCCAGTGCACCCGCTGCGTCCGCTTCATGACCGAAGTCGCCGGCGTCGAGGAGTTGGGCGCCATCGGCCGTGGCGAGGACATGGAGATCACCACCTATCTCGAGAAGGGCATGCTCTCCGAGATGAGCGCCAACGTCGTCGATCTCTGCCCGGTCGGCGCGCTGACCCACCGGCCGTGGGCGCACAACGCCCGGCCCTGGGAGTTCAAGAAGACCGAGTCGATCGACGTCATGGATGCGGTCGGCTCCAACGTGCGCGTCGATACCCGCACAGGCGAAGTCATGCGGGTGCTGCCGCGCAACAACGACGCGGTCAACGAGGAATGGATCTCCGACAAGTCGCGGCATGTGGCGGACGGTCTGCGCACGCAGCGCCTCGACCAGCCCTATGTGCGCCAGAATGGCCGTCTGGTGGCGGCATCCTGGGATGAAGCGTTCGCCGCGATCGCCGAGAAACTGAAGGCTGCCAACCCGGCCAAGGTCGGCGCCATCGCCGGTGATCTCGCCGGCGCCGAAGAAATGTTCGCGCTGAAGGATCTGATGGCGCGGCTCGGTGTTGCGAACATCGATTGCCGCCAGGACGGCGCCAAGCTCGATCCGGCAAACGGCCGCGCTTCGTACGTGTTCAATTCCGGCATCGAAGGCATCGAACACGCCGACGCCATCATGCTGATCGGCACCAATCCGCGCCTTGAGGCGGCGGTGCTCAACACCCGCATCCGCAAGCGCTGGCGCCAGGGCGGACTGCTGGTCGGCGTCGTCGGCGAGAAGGCGGACCTCGGCTACAAATACAACTACCTGGGTGCCGGACCGGAGAGCCTCGCCCAGTTCGTCGAGCATCCGCCGGCGAACAAGGAAAAGCCGATGTTCATCGTCGGCCCCGGCGCCTATGCCCGTCCCGACGGCGCGGCGATACTGGCATCGATTGCCAAGGCCGCGGCCGCGCTCGGCGTGGTGAAGGACGGCTGGAACGGCTTCAATATCCTGCACACTGCGGCAAGCCGCGTCGCCGGTCTCGATCTCGGTTTCGTGCCGGGCAAAGGCGGTCGCGATGTCGCGGGCATGCTGGGCGCGGACATGGAAGTGGTGTTCCTGCTCGGCGCCGATGAAGTCTCGGTGCCGGCCGGCCCGTTCGTGATCTACCAGGGCACGCACGGCGACCGTGGCGCCCACCGCGCCGACGTGATCCTGCCGGGCGCCGCCTACACTGAAAAAAGCGCGACCTACGTCAACACCGAAGGCCGCGCCCAGATGACGGCGAAAGCCGCCTTCCCGCCGGGGCAGGCCAAGGAAGATTGGACCATCCTGCGGGCGCTATCCGATGTCGTCGGCCACAAGCTGCCCTATGACGATCTGGCCGGGTTGCGTGCCGCCATGTACCGTGCCGCGCCGGCACTGGCTCGCATCGGCATGCTGTCGGCTGCCGACGCCGGTGGGGTCGCGGCGCTGGCGAAGGTTGCCGGTTCGGTTGCCAAGGAGCCGTTCCATTCGCCGGTCAAGGACTTCTATCTGACCAACCCGATCGCGCGGGCTTCGACCGTCATGGCCGAGTTGTCGGCGCTGAAGGCCGCGGCCTCCGGCGCCCGCATAGCTGCGGAATAGGGACAGGATGAATTCGATGCTGCAGTCGTTCCTACCGTTCTTCTTCGACTACATCCTGCCGGTGCTGATCATCGCCGGCCTCAGCGCGCTGCTGCTCGTCGTGCTGCTGGTGCTGATCGCCTTCCTGCTGCTGATGGATCGCAAGGTCTGGGCGGCGGTGCAGATGCGCAAGGGCCCCAACGTCGTCGGCCCGTTCGGCCTGTTCCAGTCGTTCGCCGATCTGTTGAAGTTCGCGCTCAAGGAGCCGCTGATCCCGGCCGGCGCCGACAAGGGCGTATTTCTCCTCGCTCCCTTGGCAACCGCGACGTTCGCGCTCGCCGCCTGGGCGGTGATCCCCGTCAATGAAGGTTGGTGGGGCAAGTGGGTGATCGCCGACCTCAACGTCGGTATTCTCTACGTGCTGGCGATTTCCTCGCTCGGCGTATACGGCATCATCATGGGCGGCTGGGCGTCGAATTCGAAGTATCCGTTCATGGGCGCGCTGCGCTCGGCGGCGCAGATGGTGTCCTATGAAGTCTCGATCGGCTTCGTCATCATCTGCGTGCTGCTGTGCGCCGGCTCGCTCAACCTGACCGACGTCGTCAACGCCCAGAAGGTCGGCCTCGGCACCAAGGCCGGCCTGCCGAGCACGATGCTCGACTGGTACTGGCTGCCGCTGTTCCCGATGTTCGTGGTGTTCTTTATTTCGGCGCTGGCCGAGACCAACCGCCCGCCCTTCGACCTCGTCGAGGCGGAGTCGGAGCTGGTGGCGGGCTTCATGGTCGAATACGGCTCGACGCCCTACCTGCTGTTCATGCTCGGTGAATACGTCGCCATCGTCGGCATGTGCGCGATGACCACCATCCTGTTCCTTGGCGGCTGGCTGCCGCCGGTCAACGTCGCACCCTTCACCTGGATCCCGGGGCCGATCTGGTTTTTGATCAAGCTGACCACGGTGTTCTTCATGTTCGCCATGGTCAAGGCGATGGTGCCGCGCTATCGCTACGACCAGTTGATGCGGCTTGGCTGGAAGGTGTTCCTGCCGTTGTCGCTCGTCATGGTGGTGCTGACCGCCGCCGTCCTGCAATTCGGAAAGGGGCTGCTATGACAGCCATGGTTCGCGGCATCAAATCGCTGTTCCTGGTCGAGTTCGTCGGCGCCTTCTTCCTTGCCATGCGCTATTTCTTCGCGCCGAAGTCGACGCTGAACTATCCGTTCGAGAAGGGCCCGCTGTCGCCCCGCTTCCGTGGCGAGCATGCGCTGCGCCGGTATCCGAACGGCGAAGAGCGCTGCATTGCCTGCAAGCTGTGTGAGGCGATCTGCCCGGCGCAGGCGATCACCATCGAGGCCGGCCCGCGCCGCAACGACGGCACGCGTCGCACTACGCGCTACGACATCGACATGACCAAGTGCATCTATTGCGGGCTGTGCCAGGAAGCGTGCCCGGTGGATGCGATCGTCGAGGGCCCGAATTTCGAGTTCGCGACCGAGACGCGCGAGGAATTGTTCTACGACAAGGACCGGTTGCTCGGAAACGGCGACCGCTGGGAACGCGAGATCGCGAAGAACCTGGCGTTGGACGCGAAGTATCGGTGAGGGCGGAAGGCGGAAATCAGAAGTCGGAAGTCAGCGGTTCGGCGGTGGAGTGGAGACGAACATGTAGGTTGGGTTAGGCGCTCTTGCGCCGTAACCCAACGACTTTGTTGATGGCTCAAAGTTGTTGGGTTACGCGCGAAGCGGCGCGCTAACCCAACCTACGAAGGGTCGAAGGTTTGGGGGGTAGTGGGGGAGGTCTTTCCTCTCCGTCATCCCGGCGTTGCGAATGCACGGGGGCGTGAAGGCCGGGACCCACGACAATTCGCCACAGGGCGGTGTTGAGGTTGAATTCAAAGTGCGGCGTTCGTTGGCTGCAACTGAAATTGAGCGAGTGGCCCGTAGTCGTGGGTCCCGGCCTTCGCCGGGATGACGGCGGTGGGTAGGGTGCCACGGAGCACTCGACGATGCAGGAACTGGAACGATGATCTTGACGGCAGGCTTCTTCTATCTGTTCGCGGGGCTCGCGGTGTTGTCGGCGGTGATGGTCATCGTCGCCAAGAACCCCGTGCACGCCGTGCTGTTCCTGATCCTCACCTTCTTCAACGCGGCGGGGCTGTTCATTCTGCTCGGCGCCGAGTTCCTGGCGATGCTGCTCGTCATCGTCTACGTCGGCGCGGTGGCGGTGCTGTTCCTGTTCGTCGTGATGATGCTCGACGTCGACTTCGCGGAACTGAGAGCCGGCTTCATCAAGAACGCGCCATTAGGGCGCGCTGATCGGCGGCATCCTCGTCGTCGAGCTGATCATGGTGCTGGGCTTCCAGGTGGCCAAGCCCACCATCGCCGCGGCGCCGACGGTCGCGATCGCGCCGGGCGGCGCGGTGTCGAACACGGTGGCGCTCGGCCGCGTGCTCTACACCAAATACGTCTACTTCTTCCAGGGCGCCGGCCTGATCCTGCTGGTCGCCATGATCGGCGCCATCGTGCTGACGCTACGCCATCGCGAAGGCGTCAAGCGCCAGTCGGTCTCGGTGCAGGTCAACCGCCAGCCCGCCGACGCCATGGCGGTGATCAAGGTCGCCAGCGGCGAAAGCATCATCCCGCCGAAGAAGCCCGCGCCCGCGCGCGCAAGCGGCGGAGTGAGGGTGATGTCCGGCAGCTTCGAGACGAAGAATATGACACCGCTCATCGCGACGTTGCTTTCATCTGTCGGTGCTCGCATTAGGTTGGCTGATGACGTCGAAGTCACGGCCCGACAGCTAACGTTAAAGAAGCGGCGGGCGGGAGGCTTCACGATGGTTGTTGTCGCCGGGTTGCTCTGGGGGCTGTTGATCGTAGGGTGGCTTGAGATACAGCGCGACATGACTGCGGCACTATGGATCCGGCGCGCGCCAGCGGTTTGGGTGAACGTGATGCACTGGGATTCTTCCTCTTAGCGCCGGTATTCAATTTTCTTGCAGCGATGGCTGCCGGGGCGGCATTCGCGCACTTCTGGCGCGTGGCCCAAGGAGACAACGCATGACCATCGGACTTGGCCACTATCTGACCGTTGCGGCGGTGCTGTTCACGATCGGCATCTTCGGCATCTTCTTGAACCGCAAGAACGTCATCATCATCCTGATGTCGGTCGAGCTGATGCTGCTCGCGGTCAACATCAACCTCGTCGCGTTCTCGAGCTTCATGGGCGACCTCGTCGGCCAGGTGTTCGCGCTGTTCGTGCTGACGGTCGCCGCCGGTGAAGCCGCCATCGGCCTCGCCATCGTCGTCGTCTACTACCGCAACCGCGGCTCGATCGCGGTCGAAGACATCAACATGATGAAGGGCTGAAAAGTGGAGCGAGTAGGGAATAGCGAATTGCGAATAGGGAAGCGCGGATCTCGCGATGCCTCGTGCGCGGAACGCTTGGGCTATTCGCTATTCGCTACTCGCTATTCCCTACTCGCCTACTCCTTTCTCCCCGTGGAACACCCATGATCTACACCGCCATCGTCTTCCTCCCGCTCGCCGGCGCGCTGATCGCGGGCTTTCTTGGGCGCGCGCTCGGGGAGCGGCCATCGGAGCTGATCACCACGGCTTCATGCTGCTGGCGGCGGTGCTGTCGTGGATCGTGTTCTTCCAGGTCGGCATCGGCCACGCCACCGCCAAGGTGCAGTTGATGCGCTGGATCGCGTCGGGTGACCTCGAAGTGTCGTGGGCGCTACGCATCGACACGCTGACCGCGGTCATGCTGGTGGTCGTCAACACCGTGTCGAGCCTCGTCCACCTGTACTCGATCGGCTACATGGCCGAGGACGATAGCAGGCCGCGCTTCTTCGCCTACCTGTCGCTGTTCACCTTCGCCATGCTGATGCTGGTGACCGCCGATAACCTGCTGCAGATGTTCTTCGGCTGGGAAGGCGTCGGCCTCGCCTCCTACCTGCTGATCGGCTTCTGGTACAAGAAGCCGTCGGCCAATGCCGCGGCGATGAAGGCCTTCATCGTCAACCGCGTCGGCGATTTCGGCTTCGCGCTCGGCATTTTCGGGCTGTTCGCGCTGTTCAAGTCGATCCAGTTGGACGCGGTGTTCGCGGCCGCCCCTGGCGCGGTCGGCAAGACGTTCCTCTTTCTCGGTTACAACGTCGACATCATGACGACGCTTTGCCTGCTGCTGTTCATGGGTGCCATGGGCAAGAGCGCGCAATTCCTGCTGCACACCTGGCTGCCCGACGCGATGGAAGGCCCGACGCCGGTATCGGCGCTGATCCACGCCGCCACCATGGTGACTGCCGGCGTGTTCATGGTGGCCCGCCTGTCGCCGCTGTTTGAGCTTGCCCCCGACGCGCTGCGCTTCGTCACCATGATCGGCGCCATCACCGCCTTCTTCGCCGCGACCGTCGGCCTCGTGCAGAACGACATCAAGCGCGTGATCGCCTACTCGACCTGCTCGCAGCTCGGCTACATGTTCGTCGCCTGCGGCGTCGGTGCCTATGGCGCCGGCATCTTCCACCTGTTCACCCACGCCTTCTTCAAGGCGCTGCTGTTCCTTGGCGCCGGCTCGGTGATCCACGCCATGCACCACGAGCAGGACATGCGGCATATGGGCGGCTTGGCACCGAAGATCCGGTTCACCTGGGCGATGATGCTGATCGGCACGCTTGCCTTGACCGGCGTTGGTATCCCGCACACTTCCATCGGTTTCGCCGGCTTCTTCTCCAAGGATGCCATCATCGAAGCCGCCTATGCCGCGCACACGCCGAATAACTACGCGTTCTGGATGCTGGTCGTCGCCGCCTTCATGACCTCGTTCTACTCGTGGCGGCTGATGTTCATGACCTTCCACGGTCCGGCCAAGTGGGCCGACGACGGCCACGGCCATGCGGCGCATGATCACAAGAAGGACGACCACGGCAAGCATGACGATCATGGTCACGGCCATGGCGCGCATGAGCCGCACGAAAGTCCGCTGGTGATGCTGGTGCCGCTGGCGGTTCTCGCGCTTGGCGCGGTGCTGGCTGGCGTCGTGTTCTCGAACTACTTCATCGGCGCCGGTCACGGCGATCCCTACAAGGCGTTCTGGGGAGCTTCGCTGTTCGAGGCGAAGTCGAACCACATCATGCATGCCATGCACGAGATCCCCGGCTGGGTCGGCTTCGCGCCGTTTGTCGCCATGGTGGCGGGCTTCGCTTTGTCCTACCTGTATTACATCCAGGCGCCATGGCTGCCGGCCGCGACGGCACGAGCATTCCGTCCGCTGTACCTGTTCTTCCTCAACAAGTGGTACTTCGACGAACTCTATGATTGGCTGTTCGTGAAGCCGGCACTGTGGATCGGTCGCGCTCTGTGGAAGGGCGGCGATGTGCGGTGTCATTGATGGCACCATCGACGGCACCGCCAATACCGTGGTTCGCGTCACTGACCGCGTCGTCAAGCTGCAGACCGGCTACGTCTATACCTATGCCTTCTGGATGCTGACCGGCGTCGCCGCCATCATCACCTGGGTCATGCTGAACGGGGGAATTGCCCGATGATCGCCAACGGCTATCTCTTGTCGCTGGTCACCTTCCTGCCGCTGGTCGGTGCGTTGCTGATCGCGGTGCAGAACGACAAGGCGGTCGGCAATATCCGGCTGATCGCGCTCTATACAACCACCATCACCTTCGGCCTGTCGCTGCTGATCTGGTGGAACTTCGACAAGTCGACCGCTGCCTTCCAGTTCGTCGAGGAGACGGCCTGGCTCGGGCCGATCCGCTACAAGATGGGCGTTGACGGCATCTCGATGCTGTTCGTGATCCTGACCACGTTCCTGATGCCGCTGTGCATCCTGGCGGCCTGGGAAAGCGTCGACACGCGGGTCAAGGAATACATGATCGCGTTCCTGGTACTGGAAACGCTCATGATCGGCGTGTTCTGCGCCCTCGACATCGTGCTGTTCTATCTGTTCTTCGAAGCCGGCCTGATCCCGATGTTCATCATCATCGGCGTGTGGGGCGGCAAGCGGCGGGTGTACGCGAGCTTCAAGTTCTTCCTCTATACGCTGCTCGGTTCGGTGCTGATGCTGCTCGCCATCATGGCGATGTACTGGAAGGCCGGCACCACCGACATTCCGACGCTGATGGCCTTCAAGTTCCCCAAGGACATGCAGTGGTGGCTGTGGCTCGCCTTCTTCGCCTCGTTCGCGGTGAAGATGCCGATGTGGCCGGTGCATACCTGGCTGCCGGACGCGCACGTCGAGGCGCCGACCGGCGGCTCGGTGATCCTGGCGGCGATCCTGCTGAAGATGGGCGGCTACGGCTTCCTGCGCTTCTCGCTGCCGATGTTTCCGCTTGGCGAGCCAGGAGTTGGCGCCGCTGATCTTCACGCTGTCGGTGGTGGCGATCGTCTATACCTCGCTCGTCGCGCTGGCGCAGGAGGACGTCAAGAAGCTGATCGCCTATTCGTCGATTGCGCACATGGGGTTCGTCACCATGGGCATCTTCACCTTCAATGCCCAAGGCATCGATGGCGCGATCTTCCAGATGCTCAGCCACGGCCTCGTTTCGGCGGCGCTGTTCCTGTGCGTCGGCATCGTCTACGACCGCATGCACACCCGCGAGATCAAGGCCTATGGCGGCCTCGTCAACCGCATGCCGATCTACGCCTTCGTGTTCATGATCTTCACCATGGCGAATGTCGGCCTGCCTGGTACCGTCGGGCTTCGTTGGCGAATTCCTGACGCTGCTTGGCGCCTTCAAGGCCAACACCTGGGTCGCCTTCATCGCCACCTTCGGCGTGATCCTGTCGGCCGGCTATGCGCTCTATCTCTACAAACGCATGATCTTCGGCGAGACTGGACAAGCCGTCGCTGGCCGGTATCAAGGACATGAACCTGCGTGAGATCGTGGTGATGGCGCCGCTTGTCATCCTGACGATTTTGTTCGGCTTCTATCCCTCGCCGCTGCTCGACGTGACGGCGGTCTCGGTGAAGAAGCTGGTGTCGGGCTACGAAGCGGCGCTCAAGACCGCGGCGTTGGCACTCAACTGATCAGCGAGCATTTTGCTCATCTAGGCGTGATACCATGACCTTGAACTCGCTTTATCCCATGTGGCCCGAGCTGATCATCGCGATTTCGGCGATGGCGCTGCTGATGGTCGGCGTACTGCGGCCCGAGACCGACGCCAACGGTGAGCGTATCGGTTGGGTTGCCATTCTGGCGCTGATCGTCGCCGCCGTCGTGGTGGTCCAGCAGCCGGCCGGTAGCACCGCGACGCTGTTTGACAACGCCTTCGTGGTCGATGGCTTCGGCCGCTTCATGAAGCTGTTGGTGCTCGGCGGATCGGCGGTGGCTTTACTGCTCAGCTTCGACGATTTCCGCGATCACAAGCACATGAAATTCGAATACCCGGTGCTGATCCTGCTCGCAACCGTCGGCATGATGATGATGGTGTCGGCGAGCGACCTGATTGCGCTCTACCTCGGCCTCGAACTGCAGAGCCTGGCGCTGTACGTGGTCGCAGCGTTCCGCCGCGACTCGGTGCGCTCGAGCGAAGCCGGCCTCAAGTACTTCGTGCTGGGCGCGCTGTCGTCCGGCATGCTGCTGTACGGCGCCTCGCTGGTCTACGGCTTCACGGGCTCAACCAGCTTCCCGGTGATCGCCGGCATCGCCAAGAGTTCGATTGCCGCCGGCAACATCGGCCTCGTGTTCGGGTTGGTGTTCCTGCTGGTCGGCTTGGCGTTCAAGGTTTCGGCGGTGCCGTTCCATATGTGGACGCCGGACGTCTATGAGGGTGCGCCGACGCCGGTGACCGCGTTCTTCGCGGCCGCCCCCAAGATCGCCGCCATGGCCCTGCTGTGCCGCACCACGCTCGGTGCTTTCCCAGGCTTCACGCCGCAGTGGCAGCAGATCATCGTCTTCATTTCGCTGGCTTCGATGCTGCTCGGTGCGTTCGCCGCGATCGGCCAGACCAACATCAAGCGCCTGATGGCCTACTCGTCGATCGCCAACGTCGGCTTCGCGCTGGTCGGCCTCGCCGCCCACTCGGCGGAAGGCACCCAGGGCGTGTTGATCTACATGGCGATCTATCTCGTCATGACGGTCGGCACCTTCGCCTGCATCCTCGCCATGCGCCGGCAGGGCGGCGAGGTCGAGACCATCGCCGATCTCGCCGGCCTGTCGAAGCACAATCTGCCGATGGCTTGCGCGCTGGCGCTGCTGATGTTCTCGATGGCTGGCATCCCGCCGCTCGCCGGCTTCTGGTCGAAGTGGTACGTGTTCCTCGCCGCCGTCAACGCCAACCTCTGGTTTCTCGCCGTCGTCGGCGTGCTGGCGAGCGTGGTTGGCGCCTACTACTACCTGCGCATCATCAAGATCATGTTCTTCGACGACGCGGCCGAACCGTTCCTGCCGGTGCGGGCAAAGACCATGGCCGTGATGGCGTTCTCCGGTCTGTTCGTGCTGCTGTTCTCGCTGCCGTTTATCGGTGGTCCAATTGTCGCTGCGGCGACGGCTGCGGCCAAGACGTTCAGGTATTGATGTCCCTTCACGAGCGCGCGTTCCCAAGCCCGATCGTCAAGCTCGATGAAGTCGATTCGACCAATGCCGAGTGCTTGCGCCGCGCCAGTGGCGGCGAGCGAGGGCCGCTGTGGATTACAGCCGAGCGGCAGACGGCGGGGCGTGGGCGTTCGGGCCGGGCCTGGACCCAGGCCGGCGGTAACCTCGCCGCATCGTTCCTGTTCACCCCTGGTTGCCCGATCACGGCATTGCATCAACTCTCTCTGCTGACCGGCGTCGCCGCGCACGAGGCGATCGAGGTTGCCTGCGCAGGCACGGTTCCCGGCCTGCGGCTCAAGTGGCCGAACGACATTCTGGTTGAACGCGCCAAGGCGGGTGGGATACTGGTCGAGACCACGACATGGGGCGGCACCGCCGTGGCGGTCGCAGGCATTGGTATCAACATTGCGCATGCGCCAGAGATTGAGGGCCGGGCGGTGGCGCGGCTGGGCGAGCATGCGTCCGGGATTACGCCGGACGCCATGCTGGCGGCGCTCGATGCTGGAATGCACCGCTGGCTGGGCGTGTGGCAGGGTGGCGCCGGCTTCGGCGCGGTTCGCGACGCTTGGCTGGCGCGGTCCGGTCCGGTCGGCGAGGCGCTGGCGGTCAACGCCGGGGCCGAGCGGATCGAAGGCTCGTTCCATGGTATTGACGATGGTGGCGCTTTGCTGTTGCGCGATGGCTACGGCAGGTTACGACGACTGACGTATGGGGATGTGTGTCTGGCAGGCGCTGCCGGCAGTCCCGCGAAAGGATCTTGATTATGACGGAGTCCCGCGCGAACGGCGCTGGCGAGAACACCGGCGCCAAGGGAGAACTCGTTTTCGCGGCCCTCGGCGGCCTCGGCGAGATCGGCATGAATACCTACCTCTACGGTCTCGGCGAGGCGAAGAAACGCCAATGGCTGATGATCGACCTCGGCCTCACCTTTCCAGGCGAAGGCGAGCCCGGCGTCGACGTCGTGCTGCCCGATCTCAAGTTCATCGCCAATGAGAAGAAGCGGCTCGCCGGCCTCGTGCTGACGCATGCGCATGAGGATCACATCGGCGCCATCATCGATCTGTGGCCGCGCATCGGCTGCCCGATCTATGCAACTCCGTTCACTGCCGGCATGCTGCGCTCGAAGACCACCGAGTACGGCAATCGCGTCAAGCTGCCGATCACCGTGGTGCCGATCGGTACCCGGTTCAAGGTTGGGCCATTTGATCTGGAATACGTGAACCTGTCGCACTCGATCCCGGAAATGTCGGGCGTGGTGCTTAGGACGCCGCACGGCAACGTCTTCCACACCGGTGACTGGAAGCTCGACCAGGATCCGCTGGTCGGCCTGCCCAGCGACAACGCCCGCCTGCAGCAATTGGGCGAGGAGGGCATGTTGGCGATGATCTGCGACTCGACCAACGCCATGCGCGAAGGCCGCTCGCCGTCCGAGGTCGAAGTCGCGACTTCGCTGACCAAGATCATCAAGGGCGCCAAACGCCGCGTTGCGGTGACGACGTTCGCCTCCAACGTCGCCCGCATCAAGGCGGTGTCGGATGCGGCGGAAGCAACCGGCCGCAAGCTGGTGGTTGTCGGCCGGGCGATGCATCGCGTGATCCAGGTCGCGATCGACACCGGCTATCTGCCAGCCGACTTCAAGTTCCTCGACCAGAACCAGTATCAATACCTGCAGCCGTCCGAGACGCTGGCCCTTTGCACCGGCAGCCAGGGCGAATTGCGCGCGGCGCTCGCCCGCATCGCCGAGGAAGAACATCCGCAGGTCAAGCTCGGCAAGGGCGACCTCGTGATCTATTCGTCGCGCACCATTCCAGGCAACGAGAAGCCGGTCGGCAAGGTGCAGAACGCGCTCACGCTGATGGGTTGCGAGATCATCACCGACAGCGACGCGCTGGTGCACGTCACCGGCCATCCCCGTCGCGAAGAACTGCGCCAGATGTACGGCTGGATGAAGCCTAAGATCGTCGTGCCGATGCATGGCGAAGCCCGCCACCTCTACGCCAACGCCAAGCTCGCGCGCGAGTGCGGCGTCCCCTCGACGGTGCTGGCGACCGACGGCAAGCTCGTGCGCTTGGCGCCGGGCCGTCCCGAGATAATTGATCAGATCCCGGTCGGCCGGCTCTATCGTGACGGCAAGCTGATCGTGCCGAGCGTCGAGGGGCCGGTGCGCGAGCGTCGCAAGCTCGCGTTCGTCGGCATCGCCATGGTGGCGTTCGCGCTCGGCCGCAAGGGCGAACTGATCGGTGAGCCCGACTGCGCGCTCGATGGCATTCCGTTCGAGACGCTCGAAGGCGACAGCATGGAAGACGTGGTGCTCGACGCCATCGACGGCACGCTCGAAAGCATCCCGCCCGGCCGTCGCAAGGACGTGGAGCTGGTGCGCGACGCCGTTCGCCGCGCGGTGCGCGCCGCGATCGACCAGGAGTGGGGCAAGAAGCCGATCGTCAAGGTGCTGATCAACAAGGTGGTGTGAAGATGGTCGGCGACATCACTTTCGATCATTGCGTGATCCATGTCGGCGATTGGGCGCGCTCGACCGCGTTCTATCGCGATGTGCTCGGCTGCGAGGTGGTGCCGGTAGCCAAGGGTTTCGCCTATCGGTTCGGGCCGGTGCAGTTGAACTGCCATGGGCCGGACCAGATCGGCTTTCCGCGTGCCGAAGTTCCGGTGATGCCCGGCAATTCCGATCTGTGCTTCGAGTGGCACGGCGCAATCGACGGCGCGATCGCGCATCTGAAGGCGCACGGCGTGGCTGTCGAACTCGGCCCGGTCGAGCGGCGTGGTGCCAAGGGCGTCGGGACCAGCGTCTACTTCCGCGACCCCGACGGCTCGCTGATGGAGTTCATGAGCTACACCAGCTAGACCGGTTGCCACGTCTTACGCTTGCGCGCTATCGAACGTCCGCTGAAAGCCGCCAGTCTTCTCAGCGAGGTACTGGGCGAAGTCAAAGTTCGGGCGTTCAAGGTGGCTCAGATGGCCGGCCTTGGCGGCGCTGGCAGACAAGCCCTTGAACACGCGTTCCGTGCAGCCGCGATCCTCGACGTTGACCTTGTCCAGCAGCGACTTCAGTTGCGCGAGTTGTCCCTGCGCCTCGGGCGAGTTGATGTAGTCCGGTGACATGCCGCCGCCGAAAATTATGTCGACTTGGTCGACGCCGTGTGGGTGCAGCGACAGATACCAGAAGTAGCCCGGTGTCAGCGTGATCAGCAAACTCGGATAGATCGCCAGCAGGAATGTCGTGCGCCGCCGGTCGCCAACCATCCGCGTGTTGGACGGATGGGCGAGTGCGATCTTCAGCTTGTCGTCCTTCAGGATGGTGTGGAAGTTGAACGCCGGCAGGCCCGGCGGGCACACCATCTCGTCGAGCCGCGACAGGCCGCCGATGGTGCCGGCGTGGCAAACCGGCAGGTGGTAGCTCTCCATGAAGTTCTCGGCCAGGATCTTCCAGTTGGTGTCCCAGCGGTGGGTTTCGCGGAAGGTCTCGACGTAAGTCTCCATCTGGAAGTCGGCGATCAGGTCATCGACCTGCGAAAGCCGCGACGCGACCGGCGGAGCATCCGGGTTGAGCGTCACCATGATCCAGCCGAGCCATTCCTCGCAGCGCACCTGCGGCAGCTTGTAGTCGGCCTTGTCGAAGCAGGCGTTCTTTGCCATCGCCGGCGCGGCGCGAAGCGAACCGTCGAGATTATAGGTCCAGCCGTGATAGGGGCACACGATCCGGCCCTTGTTGCCGGTGCCTTCCAGCAGCGTCGACATGCGGTGCAGGCACACGTTCGACATGGCGGCGAGATTGCCATCGGTGCCACGCATGACGAAGATCGGCTGTCCCGCGAGTTCGAGCGTCACGTAATCGCCGGGCTTCGACAGCGAACTGGCGCGGCCGACGGCGAACCAGTCCTTGGCGAACACATCGTCGATCTCGCGCTTCAGGAATTCCGGGCTGGTATAGACCGACGGCGGCATGGCGCGGGCTTCGGCGAACGGCACGCTGACGTTGCGCAATAGTTCGGCGACGGGTTGGATGATCTTCATGCGGGGCCTCTGCTCGTAAAGGTGGTGGCAATGCTCGCCCAGGCGTTGCGGTGATGCAAGGCGCGTTCGGTAGGGGACTGTTACCGATCTGGCGAAATGGGTTCTGTTGCAACGAGGTGGTCGAAATCGGCAACTGTCCCCGCAGGTTTTGGTGTTGATACAAGTCATCTGTTCCATCTATGCACTGAGACGTCGGTGATTTTCATTTTTCCCCTCAATCCGAGGGAGAGCGGGGTGGCCGTGGTCCACGGCGGTCTTCCGCGATATTGAATTCAAGTGGCCCAGGGCCACCCCATTGCTCGAACGGATTTTAGGGTCCCCCCGTGCTTCAGCGAGCTGGTGTGGGCCTACCCCTTTGCTCGCGCCAAGAAGGGGTGCACGGAACCCTCCGGCAGTGCGCGGCGCGTTACCGCAACACCCTCCGGACCGTCCGTTCCGCCTCCGCACTTTTGAACGCCTTCGAAGCGCGCCCTTTAGTGAAGCGGAACATGGGCAGTATCGCATGGGGCGGGAGGCGTGGATAACTCGGTGGGGGCGTGAAGCCAAGTGGCAGTGGAAGTCGGAGTTCGTGAGTGGTGAGTGGTGGTCGAGGCGGCGCATGGCACTTTTCCCTCTCCCCGTAGCGCCTTTCGCGCGTACGGGGAGCGGGTCAGGGTGAGGGGCGGCTGCTTGCTCCGTGTTCGCAACATCGGTCTTGGTGCCTGTTGGCATTGGGTTCGAGCAAGTGGCCGCCCCTCACGCTCGGACCGCGCTCGCGTGCGGTCCTCTGCCCTCTCCCCGTGAAGGACGGGGAGAGCGGGAAGTGCGGCGAACATTGCTGGCGGGTTGGACGCGGGTTGGACGGGGACAGTTACCGTTCTGGCGAAAACTCCGCAATTACAATGGGATAGTCGAAATCGGTAACTGTCCCCGTAAGAAGCAGTGGAATAGTCAAAATCGAACTATCCCCGCAAGAAGCGAAATCAGCGATCGGGTCGGCAACTGCTATCGAATCCCATTGGCACCGCCGGCACCTCACCCCGTGCCGTCATCCCGGCGAAGGCCGGGACACACGACAAACATCAATTGCGTAGTGTTCGCGGTTGGAATGAAGGCGTTGAACCGGCGGCATTTCTCCGCTCACATGACACGTGCAGCGGCTTGTCGATCGTCCCGGCCTGCGAGCTTGTGAATAATTCGCCCGTTGTCGGGGTTTGTGATTCGATAGTCGATATCGATTCGCGGAGGGCTTCATGGGCAATGACGTCGATCGGGCTCGGGCGGCGGCGCGGGTGTTGGAGGCGAACCGGGCGCAGACGTCGTGGTCTCTCGTCAACCTCGAGTCCGACCTGCCCGAGGATCACATGGCGCGCCTCGTCTGGGACTTCACCGGCACGCTCGATCTGACCGCGCTCTACGACAAGGTGAAGGCGCGCGAAGGTGGCGCGGGGCGTCCCGCCGCCGACCCTCAGGTGCTGCTGGCGCTGTGGCTGCTGGCTGCGATCGAGGGCGTCGGCTCGGCGCGGGCGCTCGATCGTCTGGCCGATCAGAGCCTCGGGTATCGCTGGCTGCGCGCCGATGTTCCCATCAACTATCACGGTCTCGCCGACTTCCGTGCCAATCATGGCGAGGTGCTCGACGACTTGCTGACGCGCAGTCTCACGACCTTCATCGCCGACGGCCTCGCCACGCCGCACGAGATCATCGTCGACGGCACCAAGGTGAAGGCATCGGCGGGCAAGTCCTCGTTCAAGCGGGCGGCTCGCCTCGACGAGGCTGCGGCTGCGGCCAGACAGCAGATCGCCGCGCTGAAAGCCGAACTCGATGACGATCCGGCGGCGACCAGCAATCGCCAGCGGGCGGCGCGCGAACGGGCGCAGAGGCAGCGCCTGGAGCGGATCGCCAAGGCGCGCGAAACGCTTCGTGCGATAGACCAGGAGCGCTCGAAAAGAGCGCAGCACGACAAGAAGGACGTCGAGCGTATGAAGGCGCCGCGCGCTTCGCTGAGCGACGCCGAGGCCCGTCGCATGCGTTTTGCCGATGGCGCGGTCAGGCCCGGCTACAACGTGCAGATGGCGGTGACGGCGGGCGAAGGCTTCATCACCGCGATCCGTGCGACGGACCGCCGGCAGGACAGCGGCCTCGTCAAGCCGATGCTGGAGGAAAGCGAGCAACGCACACGAACCAACGTCGTGCGTGTGCTGGCCGATACCGGCTATGCCCATGCCGGCGACATCACCGCGCTCGGCGCTCGCGCCGGCCATCCGGTAGAGGCCTTCATCTGGCCGGTGCGGGACCGCGAGGACGTCAAGCCCGCGACGCTCGCCGCGCGCGCACGGGAACGCGGGCGGGAAAACGAGACCCTGAAAGCATGGCGCAAACGGATGGCGAGCGAAGAGGCGGAGATGGTGATGAAACGGCGCGGGCGGATCGAACGGATCAACGCACACCTCAAGAACCACGGCTTCGGCGTGATGTTCGTGCGCGGCCTCGCCAAGGTGCAGGCGGTGGCATTGCTGCACGCACTCGCCCACAACCTGCTCACCGCGATCCGCCTCACCGCCGCCAGGAACCGGGCGGCGCTGGCAGCATGAGTGGGGAATGCCGCCGCTGGTCCACTGCACGGCATCGCAGCATCCGGTCCCGGCGCAACTCACAGCGAACCGGGAATCCTTCACAGGCTCGTAGGCCGGGATGACGGCTGTGGGGAGGTTGGCGGCGCCGATTTATGGTTGGCCGGGTTGACCGGGGACGTTGGTTGGCCGGGGACAGTTACCGATCCGACGAAAACTCCGCAGTTACAATGAGATGGTCGAAATCGGTAACTGTCCCCGTAAGCTGTCTCACTCAGTGGGGGGAGGGTATTTCGAATTTATGTTCGCTATATGTTCTTGCTGTTGAGCAGAATTCGATGTAGGTTTACCGGCATGGATCCCGCCATGCACTGCCCCTCGCAAATTCCTACTGCTGCGCTATATTAAACCTCGACGTCCCAAGGAATCGATGGAAGCCATGGCAGCCCCTGCAACTCGTGCCCGCCCGAAGGCGATGACCCTGACCGACGCCGCCGCCGCGCGCGTCAAGTCGATCATGGCGTCGAAACCGGACGTCGTCGGCTTGCGCATCGGCGTCAAGAAGGGTGGCTGCGCCGGCATGGAATACACCATGACCTGGGCCGAAACGCAGGATCGCTTCGACGAAGTGGTCGAGGACAAGGGTGCGAAGGTGCTGATCGACCCCAAGGCGCTGCTTTACCTGCTCGGCACCGAGATGGACTATCAGGTCGATAAGCTGAAGTCGGAGTTTGTGTTCAAGAACCCGAATCAGGTCGGTGCCTGCGGTTGCGGCGAGAGCGTCAACCTGACGCCAGCGCCGAAAGACAAGCTAGAGAACGTCTGAGGCGCGGGTGGCGATCGCCAACGGCACCATCGAATTTCTGAGCGATATCCTGGCCCCGCTCGGCCACGTCACCGCACGCCGCATGTTCGGCGGCGCCGGCATCTATTGCGATGGCGTAATCTTCGGCCTTCATATCGAAGACGTGCTTTACCTGAAGGCCGATGCGGCTTTGTTTGCCGCCTTCGAGGCCGAGGGCTGCGGTCCGTTCACCTACGACACCAAGCACGGCGCGCGGACGATCACGTCCTACTGGCGCGCGCCCGAACGGCTTTACGACGAGGCGGACGAGTTCGTCGCGTGGGCGCGGCGTTCACTTGCCGTGTCGCTGGCGGCACCGGCGAAGAAGAAGGCGAAGCGGAAGCCCCGTAGGGCGCAATAGCCTCCTTGCGTATTGCGCCGTGCCATTCGATCGGTGGGTGCCGTGGTGCAATACGGCTTCGCCTATTGCACCCTACGAGTGAGCGGCTTCGGCGGTACCGCATCATACGGGTGCCAAGCCGCGCTTCCGTGCGGTATGCTCGTGGCGGAAATTCCACGCGCTTCCGAAAGGCCCGGCCATGTCCAAGATCCATGCCCTGCAGTTCTATATCGATGGCGCCTGGGTGGCGCCGATTGCCCCGCGCGCCATGGACGTTATCAATCCGGCGACGGAAGGCGTGATCGGGCAGGTCTCGATCGGCTCAGTTGCCGACGTTGATCTGGCGGTGAAGGCGGCCCGCGCGCGCGTTCCCGGCGTTCTCCGCGACCTCGCGCGAGGAGCGGCTGGCGCTGCTGTCGCGCATCGTCGACATCTACAAGCGCCGCTTCAACGAGATGGGCGCGACGATCTCGGAAGAAATGGGCGCGCCGCTCGCCTTCGCCACCAAGTTCCAGGCCGGTGCCGGCATGGGCCATTTCCGCACCGCGCTCGACATCCTGAAGACATTTGCCTTCGAGGAGCAGCATGGGCACCACGCAAGTCGTGCGCGAGCCGATCGGCGTCGCCGGCATGATTACGCCGTGGAACTGGCCAGCCAACCAGATCGCCTGCAAGATCGCGCCGGCGCTTGGCGACCGGCTGCACCATGGTGCTGAAGCCGTCCGAGGTCGCGCCCTATTCGGCGCTGCTGCTGGCCGAAATCCTGGACGAAGCCGGCGTGCCGAAGGGTGTGTTCAACCTCGTCAACGGCGATGGGCCGGGCGTCGGCGCCGCTATCGCCGGACATCCGGACATCGACGTGATCTCGTTCACCGGCTCGACCAAGGCCGGCATCGACGTTGCGATCAAGGCTGCAGCCGACCGTCAAGCGTGTCGGTCAGGAACTCGGCGGCAAGTCGGCCAACATCATCCTCGACGACGCCGATCTTGCCCGCGCCGTGACCCAGGGCGTGCAGGCCTTGATGCGCAATTCCGGCCAGTCGTGCAACGCGCCGAGCCGCATGCTGGTGCCGGCGGCGAAACTCGCAGAAGCAACCGCGCTCGCCAAGGCCGCCACTGAGAAGATGAAGGTCGGCGATCCCAACGCCGCCGACACCGAAATCGGGCCGGTCGTGTCGAAGGTGCAGTGGGACAAGATCCAGGCGCTGATCGCGGCCGGCATCAAGGACGGCGCGACGGTCGCCACCGGCGGCGCCGGGCGTCCGGCAGGATTGTCCAAGGGCTACTATGTTCAGCCGACGGTGTTCTCGGACGTCGACAACGCCATGACCATCGCGCGCGAGGAAATCTTCGGGCCGGTGCTGGCGATCATCCCGTACAAGGACGAGGCCGACGCGGTCCGCATCGCCAACGACAGCACCATGGGTCTCGCGGCTTATGTGCAATCAGCCGATGCCGCGCGCGCCAAGCGGGTCGCCCGTCAGTTGCGCGCCGGCATGGTGCACATCAACGGCGCTGGCGCCGACGGAAAGGCACCGTTCGGCGGCTACAAGCAATCCGGCAACGGCCGCGAGTGGGGCGTGGCTGGCTTCGACGAGTACCTCGAGACCAAGGCGGTGATGGGCTGGAATGCAGGGTGACGGAGGGCTGATGCGAGCGGAGCTAGCCCTGCCCCCACACGGAGACGCCCGGTCCCTCCGAACCTGCCGGTGAGTGTCGATATGTTCAGGCGTCCAACTATGCCTTACCGGCGGGGGGGGGCACTATGGGTGCGACTTGTTTTTTTATGGTTGTTTGGGTATAATTATCTCTGATGAGAGAGACGTTCGCGCGAGTTGCTGGGGCTTCAGCACCAAAGCCGCTGTTCTGGATAGCATCCTCGCGCGACGACATTCGCGAGTTGCCGCCCGAAGCTCAGCGCTTATTCGGCTTCGCACTTCGTATGGCTCAGACGGGTGGTCGGCACCCTGATGCAAAGCCGTTCAAGGGGTTTGGTGGTGCCGGAGTGTTGGAGGTAATTGCGAACCATGACGGCGACACCTTCCGTGCCGTCTACACGGTTCGGTTCGCCAGTCGTGTGTATGTGCTGGATGTATTTCAGAAGAAGTCGAAATCCGGCATTGCCACACCCAACGCCGATATCGATCGCATCAAGGCGCGATTGAAACGGGCCGAACAGGTGCAACAGGATTGGCTTGAGGCGAGCAAGGACGAATAACCATGACGAAGGACGACAGAGTAACGCCGAGCAGCGGCAACGTCTTCGCAGATATGGGGCTCGCGGATGCCGACGAACTGCTGATCAAGGCCGACCTTGCGATTTCAATCGCTGCGCTCATCAAGCAGCGCGGGCTGACCCAAATCGCTGCCGCCAAGCTGCTCGGCATCGATCAGCCGAAGGTGTCCCGCCTTGTACGCGGTGATCTTTATGGGTTCTCGATCGAGCAACTGATCCGCTTGCTGGGGGCGCTTGGGCAGAAAGTCAGCTTCACGGTCGAGGCCGCGAAGCCTGCCCGCAAGGCTGCTGTTAGCGGGAAGCGACCGGCGACGGCGGCGTGAGTTAGACGTTGCGACCGCGAGGGCCGGCCTTTGCGTCCTTCCAACCGCTCCGCGCGATCAGCGCACCAACCGGAATGTGGCTACCAGATCATACTCGGTCGCAATGGTGGTCGGTGATAGAATTGTCGGATTGCCCCATTCGGGGCTTTCAGGCCAGAGCCGCCGAGATCAGCGGCGCCGCCGCCAGTGGCAGGCCGCCGCGTCGGCAACATTTCCGCAATACGCCAACCCTGCTGCTTGGCGATCGCGACTGCGGTCTCTCGCGCCTGTTGCACGGCGTCCGAGCGGGCGCGCTGTGTTGCCAATTCTTGCGCGGCAGGGCTGAGGCTGTATTCGACCGTGAATGCGACGTCGATACCTTGGCTGGCCAGCACATCAACCACCACCTGTGCCAACTTCATGTCCGACAGACTGATGGTCCCCGACATCCGCGCGCGCGTGCCAACAATCGCGCCTTCGATCAGATCTTCATTCTCGATCCATTCCTCGCGCACGACTTCGTCCGTAATAGACTGGCCGATGTCGAGGGCGCGCTCGCCAACGCCACTGATCTTTAAGAGTTGGACAAGGTGCTCTGCCTGGGGCCGCAATTGCGTGCGCGCCTCGCGGCTTGTTCCACTAATGGCTGCGATGCCGAACCGAATGTAGGCATGGTCGGGTTCAGTAAGAACACTGGTTGTAACTGTGACTTCGAGCGTCGCAGAGGGCGTGAGGGCGGCAGCAGTGACATGCTGCGCGGTTACCCAGGTCATTGCAAAAACAGCAATGAGGCGAACGGTGGGGTGCCAACGCATTAGCGCAATTGCAGTTCGAGGCTTACCTGTTGCTGGATCGTTTCCTCTCCGGGCTCAAGCACGAGCCTGTTGTTCAGACCATCTTCATTCGGCGTATTCACAGAGGGGTATTGCCAGCTCTGAACGGCACGGACACGCGGGCGTCCACCTGCACGGTCATTGATGCTTAGTGTGATCCCCGATACAGCGCCGATTTTGCGGTTGGTGGCGCGGGCGGCTACGTCGCCTGCCGCTTGTGCACGGGTAATCCCGTCGGCAATGGCTGCGTGATGCGTAGCGGCAATATTCTGCGCATAAAAGCCGACGTTGCCGATGCGGACAGGCCCGGAAAGTGGGAATTCCGTGACGAGGCTCGCGACGCGTTCCGGCGCGTCGACAAACACGTAAATCGGTTTCGTTACGACATATCCGATGAGGGGGCCGCAAATCTCCTTGCCGCCGTCGCGTTTGACCTCAAATCGAGGACGGATCGTCAGCAGGCCGGAATCGACACTCTGGCCGGTGAAGCTTTTTGCGGCAAGCTGATCCAGCACCGACATCAGACTTGTGGCATGGGCGGTAAGGGCCGCCCCGGGCTCCTTGTCTTCGGTTGTGACGAAGATCTCAACCCAGCCACGATCTTGCTTCACGACCGCACGGCCCTGGGCGCCGATCAACGCCCGCTGGCCCGAGACGCGTTCCTGCGCAATGGTTATGGTTGGTGTTATCATTGCGCCAGCGATGAGCCCGGCGACAGTCGCGCATTTTCAATGCGCGCATGTCAATCATAATATCCCCCATCACAGCCGTCTGTGGACGGGATGTAGTTGAATTGTGGTTTTGACGAGACGGCGCCTGAGTTCACCGCTCAGGCTGAGGTCTCAGCGCCACATCCCGTCCTCCCCGCACCTCCCTGACGCCACCGCATCGCTCTGCTACATTCCGCCACCGATTGAGACGTGGGAGTTTCGACTATGGCAGGCACGGCGCACGATAATCCTCTGGCCGCGGTTTATCATGCCAAGTCGCCGGAGGAGATCGCGCGGCACTACGACCGCTGGGCCAACAGCTACGAGGCCGACATGGCGACGGTCGGCTATCGGCATCCGGCGATCTGCCTCGCGCTCGCCGCACGCCATCTGCCGCGTGGTGCGAGCCCGCTGCTCGATGCGGGCGCCGGCACCGGCCTGATCGGCGAATGGCTGCGGCTGATCGGCTATCCGGTGATCGAGGGCCTCGATATCTCTGACGGCATGCTCGCGGTGGCGGCGACAAAGGGCGTCTACGCCCGGCTGCACAAGTTGGCGCTCGGCGGGCCGCTGCCGTTTGCGACCGGGGCGTTCGCGGGCGTCGTTTCGGTTGGCGTGTTCACGTCCGGCCACGTCGGCGCGGAAGGCCTCGACGAGTTGATCCGCATCTGCCGGCCGGGTGGCGCCATCATCATGACCGTCAAGACGACGCTGATGCAGGAGGGCTTCGAGGCGCGCCTGGGCGAGTTGGAAGCGGAAGGTCGCATCACCCGGTTGGAGACGACCGTGCCATACGTATCGATGCCGGGCGAGACCGGCACCGTGCCGAGTTGCGGCTTGGTCTTGCGGGTTGACCGGCCGGATGTCACGGTTCGCAGGTGAATACGGATCGGTCGGGAATGAGCGCATGGATCAGATGGCGGGACGATCGACCGGTTGGGGCGACGACGGCCAACTTTATGCTGCGATCGCCGTCGCGGTAATCGCGGTGCAGGCGGCTGTATTGTACGCGATGGGCATGTCGCCGATCTGTCGTTGCGGCACCATCGCACTCTGGCACGGCAACCCCTCTGGTCCCGAGACCTCGCAGCACCTAACCGATTGGTACACATATACCCACGTTCTGCATGGGGTAGTGTTCTACTTCGTGCTCTCGCTCGTGGCGCCGCGTCTGTCGATCGCCCGGCGCTTGCTCATCGCCGTTGCGTTGGAGGCTGCGTGGGAAATCTTCGAGAACACGCCGATGGTGATGGAGCGCTATCGTCGGGGGGCGCTCGCCCAGGGCTATTTTGGCGATAGCATCGTCAATTCGGTGAGTGACAGCGCTGCCGCGGTTGCAGGTTTCCTGATCGCCTGGCGCCTGCCGGTGGCATTGGTTGCGGCGCTCGTCGTCGGTGCCGAACTCGCAGCCGGCTACGTCATCCGCGATGGCCTTGTCCTCAACCTCATTCAACTCGTGCATCCAAGCGAGGTGGTATCGCAATGGCAGGCGCGACGTTGAAGTCGCCGCCCGCCGCCGGTCGATCATTGGAGCCGATCTGCTACCGCCGCCACGTCAGCCCGTTTGGCATCTGAGCGGCGCTGGCCTGCGTGGTCGGCTGCGGCTCGTAGGCGCGTTCTGGCATCGAGCGCACCGCGACCGGCGACGGCGTACCGGCGAGGCCCCGTGTCACTGGCGCAGGTGAGGCGGCATACGTCGGGTGGCCGTGTCCTTGTTGGCTGGCCAGGAATTTCTGCTCGTGGGCGTCATTGCCGCCGAGGGGCGCGCGGCCGGCGAATTTCACCCGCACCTGGGTGACGCCGGCGTTCTCGGAGCCGAGTTCACGGGCCGAGCGGCGCGAAAGGTCGATGACCCGATCATGCGCGTAGGGGCCGCGATCATTGATGCGCACCAGGATGGTACGGTTGTTCGAAAGGTTGGTGACGTAGGCATAGGACGGGATCGGCAGCGTCGGGTGCGCGGCGGTCAGCGCGTTCATGTCGAAGATCTCGCCGTTGGCGGTCTTGCGGCCGTGGAAGTCAGCGCCGTACCAGGAGGCGAGGCCGGTCCGGTCGTAGTTCGGATCTTCGGTCGGGCACGTACCAGCGGGTGCCGATTTTGTATGGCGAGCCGATCTTGTAGGTGCCACCGCCCTTGGGGATCGACTGGCCTTCGGTGTAGAGTCGTGGGCTGGCCGAGGTGCCGGTCTTGGGATTGATGCGATTGTCGCTCGAGGGACCTGGGCCCGACGAGGAGCGCGAGCAGGCACCAGCTGCGAGTGCTGCCCCGATCACGAGGCCGATCGCGCCACGGCCGTTCCACTGCCGCCACCTGAAATCACTCACGCAACGCCTCCCGCACGCGTGCCCCAACGCAACACATCCTGAATGGCCTGGGACGATGGCCAATTCATGGGGGTACTGTGACCAAACGGGATTAACGCGCGGTTAACCAAGGGAGTGGGGCAGGAGCGCAGGCAACGCGTGACGGCCGCCGCATGCCGGGCTATAGCAGCCGCCGGTCAACTTCCCACCGATATGCGAGAGACGGCGATGAAATCGACGAGCGAAATTGAACTGCTGGCCCGCATCGCTGCGGCCCTCGAACGGATGGCGCCGACAGCTGTTGCCGCACCCGACTTCGATGCGGCGGAAGCGTTCGTGTGGGGGACATCGCCGGAAGGGTTCATGCCGGTACGTGAAATCAACCGCGTACCGCTCGGGCTGTTGAAGGGCATCGAGCGCGCGGCCGACCAGTTGCTCGACAATACCCGCCGCTTCGCTGATGGCTTGCCGGCCAACAATGCCCTGCTATGGGGCGCGCGCGGCATGGGCAAGTCGTCGCTGGTGAAAGCCGCGCACGGCGAAGTTGGGCGTGGCCTCGCCAAGAAGAAGGCGGGCTACGGCTTGAAGCTGGTCGAGATCCATCGCGAGGACATCGATAGTCTGCCGCGCTGCCTCGGCCATATCCGCGCCAGCAAGCACCGCTTCATCGTGTTCTGCGATGACTTGTCGTTCGATCACGACGACACCTCCTACAAATCGCTGAAGGCGGTGCTGGAAGGCGGCATCGAGGGCCGGCCGACCAACGTCGTGTTCTACGCCACCTCCAACCGCCGCCACCTGATGCCGCGCGACATGGTCGACAACGAGCGTTCGACCGCGATCAATCCGGGCGAAGCGGTCGAGGAAAAAGTGTCGCTATCGGATCGCTTCGGACTCTGGCTCGGCTTCCACAACGGCAGCCAGGACGACTATCTCGACATGGTCCGCGGTTACGCCGCGTATCACAAGCTCAAGATCGCCGACGACGAAATGGTGCGCGACGCGCTGGAGTGGAGCATCACGCGCGGGGGTCGCTCGGGCCGCGTGGCGTGGCAATACATCCACGATCTCGCCGGGCGGCTGGGGCAGACATTGCGCTCCGAATGAGGCGGACGATGAACGCCTGATAACGGCGTGCATGGGGTTAGGTTCAGACGGGCGCGCCTAGGGTTAATCACGATGAAGAGCCAAACCGGCTCATTCACAAAACTTGCTCAACCCTAGCCCAATCTTGAAGGAGACCTCCCATGCTCAAGACCACGATGCTCGCCGCGCTGCTCGCCGTCACTACTTCGGTTGCCGCGTTCGCTCAGACCGCGCCGACCGCTCCGGCCCCGGCAGCCGCAGCCAAGGCTCCGGCCGCAGTCACCGCTCCGGCTGCTCCGGCTGCGACCGCTACCCCGGCGGTGAAAACTGACGATGCCGCTCGTGGCGGCAAGTTCCGCGCGGCCTGCGGCGCCGACATCGCCAAGCTGTGCGGCGACGTCAAGCCGATCGCCAATGCGACGCCGGATCAGATGAAGGAGACCCGCACCAAGACGCGCGCTTGCCTCACCACCAACACCGCCAAGCTGTCGACCGAGTGCAAATCGGCGATGACCGAACGGGAAGCCGCGCAGGCCGCCAAGAAGAGCTGATCCGAGCCTTTGATTTTGAGTGATCGTCACAGGCCCCTGTCTGACCGATGGGGGCCTGTTGCGTTATGCGCGGCGACCTAAGGCGTTCACTCGAGACAAAAAGACACCGCGCGGAACCTGAGGTTTCGCGCGGTGCTACAGGCTCAGTCGGTAATCGGCGTTGAGCCGATCAACCACGCCAGCGGAAACCGCCGCAGGTGCGACGCAGATCGCTGCGCAGCGACTCGATGGTGCGGCGCTCGCGCCAGCTCAGGCGACCATCAGACGAGGCACGGTTCTCGTAGCCATGCAGCTGGCGCGCCTTCATCTGGCACACCGAGTGGTGGCGCTGGGCGTACGGATGGTCGCCCGAACGCCACGGGGCATGCTGAGCGGAGGCGCCAGTGGTGCCGACCACGACCAGTGCTGCCGCCAGGATCAATTTCTTCATGGACTTCGACTCCTTAGTTTCCCTCTGCGACTTCGCGAGGCAAGGGATCAATGGCGTTTTGACCATGAACCGTGGATGAACATCACCACGACGTTGACGGGCACACTCATGCGGCGCCTTGGCGCCAAGGCAAGCAAAGCTGGCTGACGGCGAATATGTGTTTAGGGTATTACCGAGGTAGTCGGTTGGCCTCGGTCTCGCCATCGACATTGCGGCCGATTTCGGTACGCCACGGCTGCCACGATTTGAGTCCGATAAGAGCCGCCACCAGCACCACTGCAACACTCAGTGCCACCATCCAGAACGGCAGGCCGAGCAGCTGATTGAAGCTCAACTTATCACCCTTTTCGGCGAAGAATGCGGTGATTGGAGTATCGAGATAGCCGTAGGTAAGTGCGCCAGCGAGGCCACCGAGCAGGATGAACCAGGCATCGCGGTAACCGGCGCCGATCTGGGCCAGCGTGGTGCCAGGGCACGCACCGGCTAGAGCGATGCCGATGCCAAGGATCAGCCCACCAATCAGATCTGCCTTGAAGAGCAGCGGTTTCAGGCTGAGTTTGACGCCAAATGCACCGTTCAACACCGCCAGTACGACGAGGCCAGTAATGACGGCAGCCAGAAAGATCTTCAGCATGACGAAATTGCGCAACTGCATTTGGCCAACGATGACGCCGGGCTCGAAGACGCGAGATTTCTCAAGCGCGAAGCCAAACACGACGCCGGTGGCAAGGCCGATCAGGATGGCGGTGAATACGGACATGATGGTCTCCGATTGTGCGGCGCTCAGCCGCGGCGCAGCAGCATTGCGGTGGCGATGCCGCCGGCAAACATGCCGACGACGGCGAGGGTGGAGCCGACCGATAACTGAGCCATGCCGGAGATGCCGTGGCCCGAGGTGCAGCCGCCGGCGATTCGGGCGCCAAACAGCATGATGAAGCCAGCAAAGAAGGCGAGCGGCGCGCGTGCCCATAGCGTCGTGGTACCGGTCGCCCGTGCCCATACCGGCGAAATCGTCTGTCGGCGGGCGCCGGACAGCCGCATAGACAGGAACGCGCCAAGCGCGATGCCAACGACGATGGCTACCTGCCACCAGTTCTTCGCGCCCCATAGGTGGGATGCCAGATACTTGGCATCGGCGATGCGGGCATCGAAGATCGAGGCGATGTGGGCCGCGACCGTAACGAACGACGACGAGGCGCCGAGCGCGGTATCCATCAGCAGGAACGTCGGTATCTGCAAAAGGCCGATGATTGTGCCGGCGATATAAGGCGACCACGCCTTTTCGGTTGGGTTCAGCATGTCGGATGTTCCTTGAGGGCGCGCGAGACCCTTCACGGCGTTGGCCACGAGCGGCCGTCGCCTGACTGTTTGTCGCCGGGCCGTGACTGTTTTACAGCATGATCTTGAGCGTGATGGCGATGCCGACCGCGCTCCAGATCATCATGTTGAAGAAGCTCCGCAGCACCTGACGGCTGTCGCTTTGGGCTTCGAGGCCAAGGGCATCGCAGATCAGGTCGCCGGGCAGCAGAAAGAGACGCGTCATGTTTCAGGCGCCGGTCTTGGGTGTCTTGGGCGCGCAGGTGCTCCAACCGAACAGCGCATAGGGCGGACACCACCCGATGATTGCGGTGCCGAGCGGGATCAAGCCGAGCCAGCCCCAGGGGGTCTGCGGGCCAACGAAGACCAAGGCGATCAGAATCAATCCGACGACCGCGCGAAGAACGCGGTCAATACCACCAACATTGCAGGTCATGAGAGCCTCCGGTTGTTACGTGGAGCCTATGTAATCCCGGCTGGCCCCGACGTCTGTGACATAGTCACGGACTTCGGCGGTCCCCGCCTCAATGTTGATGCGCGAGGCGCTCGAGCCCGGCCCGGTCGGTGATGGTGATGCTGCCGCGCACGGCCTGCACCCAGCCGTGGCGATGGAACTCCGACAACATCCGGCTGATAACTTCGCGCGCGGTACCAAGCTCCGAGGCCAGCTGCTGCTGGGTCGCCAGCACCGTGTCCCCGCCGTGCGACAGTTCGATCAACTTGAGAGCGAGCCGGATATCCATGCGCGAGAACGCGACTTCGTCGATGATCCGCAACAGATTGGTGATGCGCGAGCTAAATGCCATGAATACGAACCGGCGAAAATCGGCCGAGCGCGCGATCAGGTCGTCGAACGTGGCACGGGGGACGGCGGCGGCATGGACCTCGGTCTCGGCAATGGCCTCGGCCGGATAGTCTTCGTAGGCCATCAGGCAGGCGGTGGTGAGCGCGCAGCTTTCGCCGGCCGAGACCCTGTACAGCACGATTTCACGGCCGTTCTCCGACACCTGCTGGACGCGCACCGTGCCATCAATCAGCAAGAGAAAACTCTCCGGCGCATGCCCGGGTCCATATATCCGGCTGCCGGCGGGCATCGAGACAACGGCGCTGTTGGCGGTCAAGCTTGCGCGCAACTCCGCCGGCAGCGAGGCCAAGCCCGGGAAATGTTCGGTCCAATTCGACGTGCGTGCCGTCATCCGGATCCCCTCAAGCTTGGCTAAGTGGCGATGCCAGCCGATCATTTGGTAAAAAGCCGTACAAAAGCCGATTTATGCCATTGTTCAGCTACGGTTCAGATGGAAAAGTCGCAAATGAACTTTTACCTCGTCTACACGTATTGGTAGATGACGTTTCCCGTCCGGTGCGGCCACAGAATGGACATTCGACAAATGACCTCACGACGATTGACGACGGTAGCCAGGTTCGCCATGGCGATACCGCTACTCGCATCGAATTTAGTCCAGGCGGCCGATCAGCCCGATCAGATGCGGCGTATCGAACTCGCTCAGCTGTCGCCGGCCGAGATCGAGGCCAAGAAGAAGGCCGAGCAGAATAAACAAAAGCAGACTCCGCCGCCCCAGAGCCAGGGGCAAGGTCAGGGTCAGGGTCAGCGTCCGCCAGGGCGGACGCAAGCGCCCGAAGGCGTGCGCCGTCCGCCGCCGCAGCAGCAGCCGCCGCGCGTCATTCAGCCGACGCCACAGCCCAAGGTCATCCAGCAGCCTCCGGTCATCAAGCAGGTGACGCCGCCGCCAGTGACAAAGAACGTGCCGCCGCCGGTCATCAAGAACACACTGCCACCACCGGTGATCAAGAACACGCTGCCACCGCCGGTGATCAAGAACACACTGCCGAATCCGGCGATCAAGAACGCGCCGCCGCCGCTCATCAAAAACGTGCCGCCGGTTCAGTCGGTGCCACCGACCGGGCAATCGACCACACCGTTCACGAAGCAACAGGTGCCCACCGTAACGAAGCAGCCGTTGCAGCAGAATGGCGGCGGGGTGATCACGCAACCGTCAGGCGGCACGACGCCGTTCATTCCCAGGAACAAGACTGCCGGCCCCAATACCAATACCGAAGGGGGCAGGCAGAAGCCCGCCGTGCCGTTCGTGCCAACGCCGATGGCCGTCAAGCCGCAGGTGTCAGTCCCGGCCACTAACTTCAAGCAGCTGCAGCAGTCGCGTCAGTCGCAGACGATCGGTGGTCGACAGACGCTGATCCAGGAGTTGGGTAACCGCACCATCGTCAAGGACGGCAAGACTGCGTTCATCCGGCATGACGATTCCGATCGCTTCAAGCGGCTGCAGAACGCTCGCAGCTTGCGCCTGCCCGGCGGCGTGCAGCAGACGTTCTACACTCGTCCCGATGGCTTCCGCGTCGTCACCGAGACCGATCGCCACGGCCGAATGTTGCGCCGCTTCCGTCGCGGACCGGACGGGCGAGAGCACGCGATCATCGATAACCGTCGGTTCTGGCGCAATGTCGGCATCGGTGTTGGTGTCGGTGCGCTGGCAACCATCGTCGCACTCAACCTGCGGCCACCGGTGGTGACGATCCCGCGCGAGCGCTACATCATGGACTATGAGCGCGCTTCGGATGACGATCTCTACGATACGTTGATCGCTGAGCCCATCGCTCCAATCGAGCGCGTCTATTCGCTGGAAGAGGTGCGCTACAATCCGGAATTGCGTGACCGGATGCGTCGTGTCGACCTCGACCTGATTACCTTCGATTTCGGCTCCTATGAAATCGGGTCCGAGCAATACGGCAAGCTCGAACGACTGGCGAAGTCGATCAATCGGGTTCTTGCCGACAACCCGGATGCGGTGTTCCTGATCGAGGGCCATACCGATGCTGTCGGGCTGTCCGAGGACAATCTTAGCCTGTCGGATCGGCGCGCCCAGTCGGTGGCACAGATTCTCACCGAGCAGTTCGGTGTGCCGCCGGAGAACCTTACGACGCAAGGCTACGGCGAACAGTTCCTCAAAGTTCCGACGCAGGAGGCCGAGCGCACCAATCGCCGCGTTTCGGTGCGCAACATCTCCAAGCTGGTGTCGCAAGACCAGTAATTCGGGCGGTGCTGCCTGAACGTGAAACGGGATCGCTCAACCGAGCGATCCCGTTTTGCATTGGTGGCCGCCGAAGATGATCGTCAGCCGCGCTTCTTTGCCTCGACGCGACGGGCGTGCAGCAGCGGTTCGGTATAGCCGTTCGGCTGGCTGGTGCCTTGTAGGACAAGATCGCAAGCGGCCTTGTAGGCGACGCCGTCGAAGCTTGGCGCCATCGGCCGGTAGTGCGGATCGCCGGCGTTCTGCTGGTCGACGATGGTCGCCATGCGCTGCATCGTCGCTAGCACTTGGGGGCCGTCGACAACGCCGTGATGCAGCCAATTGGCCATGTGCTGGGCGGAAATGCGCAGCGTCGCGCGATCTTCCATCAAGCCGACGTTGTTGATGTCCGGCACCTTCGAGCAACCGACGCCCTGATCGATCCAGCGCACGACGTAGCCGAGAATGCCTTGCGCGTTGTTGTCGAGTTCCTTCTGGATCTCGTCCGCCGACCAGTTGTGGCCGCGTGATACCGGGATCGTCAGGATGTCGTCGAGCGAGGCGCGCGAGCGGTGACGTAGTTCCGCCTGCCGCGCAGTGACGTCGATGCGGTGATAATGGATCGCGTGCAGTGTCGCAGCGGTAGGTGACGGTACCCAGGCAGTGTTGGCGCCGGCCTTGGGGTGGGCGATCTTCTGTTCGAGCATTGCCGCCATCAGGTCCGGCATTGCCCACATGCCCTTGCCGATCTGGGCGTGACCGGGCAGTCCGCAAGCCAGTCCGATGTCGACATTCCAGTCCTCGTAGGCCTTGATCCAGGCCTCTCCGCGCATCTCGGCCTTGCGGATCATCGGCCCCGCTTCCATCGAGGTGTGGATCTCGTCTCCTGTGCGATCGAGGAAGCCGGTGTTGATGAAGAAGACGCGCGAGCGGGCGGCGCGGATGCACTCCTTGAGGTTGACGGTGGTGCGCCGTTCCTCGTCCATGATGCCCATCTTCACGGTGTTCGGTGGCAACCCGAGTGTCGTCTCAACGCGGGTGAAGAGGTCGGCCGCGAACGCAACTTCCTCCGGCCCGTGCATCTTCGGTTTGACGATGTAGATCGAGCCTGAGCGGCTGTTGTGCCGGGAATGCAGGTCGTGCATGGCAATCAGCGCCGTGACGAAGCCGTCGAGTATTCCCTCCGGGATCGGACGGCCGTTCCGATCAAGCACGCTGTCGTCGGTCATCAGGTGACCGACGTTGCGGATCAGCATGATCGCGCGGCCGGGCAGGGTGAGGCGCGTGCCATCGGCGGCGGTGTAGGTACGATCGGGTGCAAGCCGGCGGGTGACGGTCTTGCCGCCTTTTTCGAACTTGTCTTCCAGCGTGCCCTTCATCAGGCCGAGCCAATTGCGATAGGCTGCGACTTTGTCTTGCGGATCAACCGCCGCGATCGAATCTTCAAGGTCCATGATCGTTGTCAGCGCCGCTTCGAGCATGACATCGCAGATGCCGGCCGCGTCGTGGCTGCCGATCGGGTGGGTGCGGTCGAAGCGAATCTCGGCGTGCAGCCCGTTGTTGGTCAGCAGGATCGCGGTCGGCTGCCACGGCGAACCAACGTATCCCTTAAATTTCGCGCCATCGGCGAGGCCGGTCTCGCTGCCGTCCTTCAAGGTCACGATCAGGGCGCCGTGCGCGGCGACGTAGTGCTTCGAATCGCGATGCGAGCCCGACTTCAGCGGTGCGATCTCGTCGAGCAGGTCGCGGGCGAAACGGACGACAAGTCCGCCGCGCGCCGGATTGTAGCCGCCCGAGCGGCTGGCGCCATCTTCCTCGCCGATCACGTCGGTTCCGTACAGCGCATCATAGAGTGATCCCCAGCGGGCATTTGCGGCGTTGAGGGCGTAGCGCGCGTTCATCACCGGCACCACGAGTTGCGCACCGGCGGTGGACGCGATTTCGGGATCGACGTTGGCGGTGTCGACCTTGAAGTCGCAGCCTTCGGGCACGAGGTAGCCGATCTCGCCGAGGAATGCCTTATAGGTGGCGAGGTCGAAGGCCTGGGCTCGGCAAGCGCGGTGCCAGGCATCGATCTGGCGCTGCAACTCGTCGCGCTTCGCCAGCAGGCCGCGATTGCGCGGCGCCAACTCGTGGACGGCGCCATCGAGGCCCGCCCAGAACTGCGTCTGATCGAGCTCGGTGCCCGGCAATACCTCGGAGTTTATGAAGTCCCACAGAACACGCGCGATCTTGATGCCGCCACTGTTGATGCGATCCGCCATGACGTGCAGTTCCTCGGCTCGACAATCGAGTGCCGATGCACTCGCGCGGCGATGCTTAGCCAATCGCCATTGCACTGGCGAGCGTCATTTTGCAGTGCAGCATCGCCAGCGCGCGATACGCGAGCGCGGGATTTTCAACTGCGATTGCGCAGCAGGCCGAAGATGAGCCCAAGTGCCAATCCGAACGTGGTGAGAATGATCGCCGTGATAATCATACGGCTGGGCACGAGACCGCCGAACAATGCTTGATTGGGCATCTTGAACAAGGTGCCCTTCACGAACGGCACCAAAAGCCAGTTGCTGAACACGACGACCAGCACGCCGTAGATCAGACCGCGCAGCCACAACGCTCCGCCTGGCAGCATCGGCCAGACGACCGCGAACAGCGAGCCGAGCAACCCACCCCAGAACATCTTGTTGACGATATTCGGTACGCCAAACGGTGGATGTGCCGCGATCGACCAGGCCTGTGCGGTGGGAGGCAGGAATTTAGCCGTAGACAGAATGTATATGGCTGCTTCGTGCGCGGTGACGACGGCCAGCGCCCCCGCAAGGAATCCGAAAAAGATATTGGGAAGTGAGAGATCGATTGAAGTGGCGGCCATTGTACGCAATCCCTTTCAATGTCTATTGGGTGTGTCTGGAACAAGTGTTTCTACCAGTTCTTCAGTCCGAGCCCCAGTCGAACACGATATTTGAACGATTGACATGGCCGAAAGTCGCAAATTCTGCGTTGTCGCAGCCAAGATTTTGTTGTTTTTCTGTTGCCGATTGGCCTCTCCTGCATCATATAGGGTCTGTCGAATTACCTGGGTGCACTCTACGGCAAGGCTCTACCGGCCACCTGGACCGTCCATCGCGTGATTTGACGACCCACGGCAATTCTGCGTGGGCCGGCGGTACTACCAGAGGACTGAAGATGGCGACTGGCACTGTGAAGTGGTTCAATGGGCAAAAAGGTTACGGTTTCATTCAGCCGGACGAGGGTGGGGCCGACGTTTTCGTTCACATCTCTGCGGTCGAGCGGGCCAATATGACTGGTCTGCGTGAAGGCCAGAAGCTGTCCTACGATCTCGAGCGGGGCCGTAACGGCAAGTCGTCGGCAGTCAATCTGCGCGCGCTCTGATATCATTCGATCGTGGATGACCCTGATAAATCGGTGCGGGCAGGCTTGACGTCTGCCCGCTAGAAGCGTTTTTGCAGGGGTCAAGCCCGAGGGAGCCCAATGGCTAAAGAAGAAGTACTCGAATTCGAAGGCGTGGTCAGCGAAGTGCTGCCCGATGCGCGGTGCCGTGTGTTGCTCGACAATGGGCACGAGGTGATCGCATATACTTCCGGTCGCATGAAGAAGAACCGCATTCGCATTCTCGCCGGCGACAAGGTCACGGTTGAAATGACGCCGTACGATCTGACCAAGGGTCGGATCAATTTCCGCCACAAGGACGTGCGGTCCGGTCCGCCACCAGGCGCCAGCTCCAGGCCGCCGCAGAAGCGCTATCGTTGATCGATTGCCGGCCTTGACGCCGCGGAGCCGATTATCTGCCCGGCAGCACCAGGATTTTCTGCTGCGCGGGCAGCGTCGAGCGGCTGACGGTTACTGTTGGCAGCGAGCTCATTTCGATCTCAAACGCATCGCGGACCCGGGCGACGAAGCGATCGAGCGTGAAGCTTGAGAAATAGTGCATCGGGATCATCAGCGGTGCTTTGATCTCCTTCAGCACCTCGACCATGCCATCGAGATCCATGGTGTAGCTGCCGTCGACCGGCACCAGGACGATATCCATCTGTCCGAGTTGCGCCAACTGCTGGACCGTCAGCGTATGGTGCAGGTGGCCGAGGTGAGCGATGCAAAGCCCGGCGATCTCGAAGACAAAAATCGAATTGCCGTAGACGAACGTGCCGCCCTGGTAATCGCGGGTGTTGGTCGGGATATTGCGTACTCGGACATCGTCGAGCGTGATGTCGTGCAGCGCCGCGCCGCCGGTTGGGTTCCAACCGCGCAAGACGTGCGTGATGGCGGGGTCGGGATGGTGCGAGAAGTGGGTGTCGTGCGCCCGGTTCATTGTCACGATCTGCGGCGCCAACGGCGGGCGATAGTAGTCGTTGTAGTCGGTTGCGATCCGCACGCCCTTGGCGCTCTCGATCAGGAAGGTTGAGTGCCCGAGGAAAGTGATCCGCACTTCCTGTGCCTTGAGCTGGGCCGGCACAAAGTTCGCTCGTTGCAGGCGCGGGCCCTTTGCAGGTGTCTCGGCGAAGGCCTGACAGCGATCGGGTGCGGCCGCGCGAGCATTGGGCGAGGTCGCGAGCGAGATAATCGCGAACGCTGCGACGAAGTACGACGTGAGCCGTGCGGCCATCAACGCCATGCAGTCCTCCTGGGCGGTGAAGTCACTTCTGGCTCGCAGCTTAGGCCAGTCCGTCGCCGATCGCCAAGCCAGCCGCTCGCACGCTTCGGTGATCGCGCGGTCGTCCGCCGCCTATGCAAGGGTGCCAAGCTCACCCGTGCGAGACAGGGGCGCGTCGGTTGTGGCACTGAAGGTGACCGAAGCGGCGCGCCGTACATTTTCGGCGCCCAATGACCTCCGATCCGATCGAGCGGCGATGGCAACAGGCACCCCGAGTTCCGAAACCAAAGTCGTTGCGCGGCCGCTGGTCGACGGCAGCATGATCTTCTTTATCGTGCTGGCTTTGGTGTCGATGGTGCTGGTGTATCTGCTGAAAGGTGGTCCCGCCCTGACGGCGGCACTCGGTCATGCTTGGTGGCTGATGGTCGGGGTGGTGCCGCTGATTGCGCTGGGCATGATGCTGGGCGGCTTCGCCCGCGAACTCGCCGATCCGAAAAAGATTGCGCCAATCCTTGGCGCCCAATCGGGCTGGCTGGGACTGATCCTGGCGACGACGCTTGGCGCGGTCACGCCCGGTGGTCCGTTTGCGGCCTTTCCAATCGTGTACGCGCTGTTCCTGGCCGGCGCCGATGTCGGCGCGGTGATAGCCTTTCTGACCGCCTGGTCGGTGATTGGCGTGCACCGGATCGTGGTGTGGGAACTGCCGCTGCTCGGCCCGGAATTCGTGATCGTGCGGGTGTTGACCAGTCTGCCGCTGCCAGTGCTGGCGGGCGCCGCCGCGCGATTGTTGGCGCGCGGGCCGCTCGCAATCGCGCGTCCGGAACAGGTGAGCGAGCGATCCCGGAAAGATCCGGCATGATCATCTCGCTGTTGATCCTGGGGCTTGCCACCGCGACGGCCGGCTACTTTGCCCGCGCCAAGAACCCGGCCGCGATCGGTCGCGCCATGCGCTTCAGCATGGACGAGGGCGTGCGACTGGCCATTCGCCTGCCGTTCTCTCTGATCGCGGCGTCGTGTCTGGCTGAATTGATCCCAGACCGGATGATTGTCGCAATGCTCGGTCCGGACACCGGTTTGGCCGGCATCCTGATGGCATCGTTGTTCGGCGGCCTGTTGCCGGGGGGGCCGATGGTATCGTTCCCGCTCGCCATCATGTTGGCGCGTGAAGGGGCCGGCGGCGCCCAGGTGATCGCGCTGATCACTGGCTGGTCGGTGTACGCATTCCACCGCGTGATCGCTTATGAGGTGCCGATCATGGGCTTGCGGTTCGTCGCGCTGCGAATGATCGCATCGAGTTTCGTGCCGGTGGCAGCTGGCGTGTTCGCCGGTCTGCTTGCGGCGGTGTTGGGATGGTCAATCGCCGTCAAGTAGGTGCCATCAGTAAACGACTCCGGCGACCGATTGGCCGGTGTCGGCTGTGTCGTAGAAGGCGCGGATGACCTCAATCGTCGGCTTGTCCATCAGCAACGGGGCGTGACCTTCGCCCTTGACCTTGAGGCGTGCGCAATTTGGATGGCGGGACTGCATCTCAGCGACAGTGGCATCGCTCAAGAGGTCCGACGTCTCTCCGCGCACCACCAGCATGGCCGCGTTCTTCAGGGCACCGAATTGCGCCCATAATGCCGGCGGCGTTGCATCGGTCGACGAGAACGACTTGCCAAGTGCAGCGTCATATCCGGGCGCGGGCCGGCCATCGCTTTCGTTGAACCAGGCGCGTGCGACTTTGGGCCAGGCGCTGTCGGGGACTGCGGGAAACGCCTTGCGGCTGATGTCGGCGACCATCCGCGTTGCGTCGTCCCACGACAACGGCAGCGGCATGCGGCCGACGTAGCCGGCGATCCGGGTGAGGCCTGTGCGTTCGATCACCGGGCCGATGTCATTGAGTACGATGGCGCCGATCAGACCCGGTTGCGCTGCCGCCAGGATCATCGAGACCAGACCGCCGCGCGAGGTGCCGAGGATCGCCGCATCGTGCAATCCGAGGGCGGCCATGATGTCGATCACGTCTTGGGTCTCGGTCGGCAGCGAATAGTTGTGCCAGTCGGGGTCGCGATCGGAGAGGCCACGGCCGCGCGCGTCGAGCGTGAAAACCTCGCGGCCTTCAGGGCCGTCACTCAGTGCCGCCGCGATGACGGCGAAGTCGCGGCCATTGCGGGTGAGGCCGGGCAGGCAAAGCACCGGCCGCTTGGTAGAGCGCGGAGCCGGCCAATGACCGACATGCAACTTCAAGCCGTCGCGGATTTTTACGAAACCGGTTCGATTGCTGCTGGCTGCGGGCTCGGCCATGTCATGTCCTTCGCGACGACTCGTCGATCTCACTTGTCGGAAATTGGCTATCACGATTGACTGCGACGTCGAAGCCCCCCCGACCCCGCTGGGCAGTCCGGCGTCGAGGGCGCGGGAGCATGGGTTGGCGAAAGCATGGAAGAGCCGCTAGAATCGCATTTTTCCCCGCATTCGAGGAGCCTCCGTCGATGCTTGGTTCGCAACGTGCCCTGTTCGATATCCCACGTGAGGTCTGTTACCTGAACGCTGCCGGCTGGAGCCCGTTGCCGCTGGCGACGCAGGCAGCGGCGCGCAATGCCGTTGGCCGCAAAGGCCAGCCGTGGAAGCTTACCGCCGCGTTCGGCAACGAGCAGAACGAGCGGGCGCGGACGGCGGCTGCCCGCTTGATCAACGCTGATGCGGCCGACGTCGCGCTGGTCCCGTCGATCAGCTATGGGGTTGCCTCCGCCGCCAAGGTACTCGAAGTTGCGAAGGGATCGCGGGTGCTGGTGCTGCAGGACGATCATACCTCGCCGGTGCTGGAATGGCAGTCGCGTGCCGAGGGCCAGGGCTTTTCGGTCGAAACCGTGGCGCAGCCCGGTGACGGCGATTGGACTTCGGCGGTGCTGGCCGCGATTGATCGCCCGAATGCCGCTCCGCTGGCGGTGGTATCGATCTCGTCGGTGCACTGGTCGGATGGCGGCGCCATCGATCTCATTGCGGTCGGCAAAGCCGCGAAGGCCAAGAGCGCGGTGTTGCTCGTCGATGCCACCCACGGCGCCGGCATCATGGCCATCGACGTCAAGGCCCTCGATCCCGACTTTCTGTTCTTCCCGACCTACAAGTGGACGCTCGGGCCATACGGCCGCGCTTTCATGTACGTCGCCCGGCGACATCAGGACGGTGTTCCGCTGGAGCAGACGGCACCAGCGCGGCGCGACGTCAGAGCCGAGTCGAAAGTCTATTTCGCCGACACGCGCTATCTCGACAGCGCGCGCCGCTTCGACATGGGCGAGCGTGATCATTTCATCTCGATGGAAATGGCATCGCTCGGCATGGAACTGGTGGCGCAGTGGGGTTCAGTGGCGCTGGTCGAGCGGCTTTCGATGCTGACCGACCGGATCGCTGATGGTGTGAAGGGATTGCCGGTGCAGGTCGTGGCAAGGCAATGGCGCGCGCCGAACATCCTGAGCCTCGGCTTCGCGGGCGGCGTGCCGGAGCCTCTGATCGCGGCGTTGGCCGCCGAAGGTATCCACGTCGCGCCGCGGCTTGGGCGCATGCGGATTTCGCCGCACGCCTACAACGACGAGGCTGATGTTGATCGGTTGGTGGCGGCACTCAAACGGCATCTTGGTTGAATCCAAAAACACAACGGGAGAAGACAATGGCGACGTGTGGAGTGATCGGAGCGGGTCTGATCGGTCGGGCGTGGGCGATGGTATTTGCCCGCGCCGGCTGGAACGTGCAGATCACGGACGTCAGCGAGGCGGCGCGCACGGCCGCGCCTAAGCTGCTTGCCGATGCGCTGGCCGATCAGGCGCGGCACGGTCTGGTTGAAGACGCTAGCCGCTGCCTTACCCGCATCAAGGTGGTGGCGACGCTCGACGACGCGGTGAAGGGCGTCGACTTCGTCCAGGAGTGCGGGCCGGAAACGGTCGAAGCCAAGATCGCGCTATTCGAGAAGCTCGATGCGGCGGCGCCGGCAGATGCGATCCTGTCGTCGTCGTCGTCGGCGATCGTCGCCTCGAAGTACACCGAAAATCTGAAGGGCCGCGCTCGCTGTCTGGTTGGTCATCCGGTTAACCCGCCGCATCTGGTGCCGATCGTCGAACTGTGCCCGTCACCTTGGACCGCGCCCGAGACGATGACGCGGGCGCGCGCGATCTACGACGAGATCGGTCAGGTGCCGATCACCGTCAATCGCGAGATCGAGGGTTTCATTCTCAACCGCTTACAAGGCGCGCTGTTGGCCGAAGCCTTCCGGCTGGTCGAGGATGGCGTCGTGTCGGCGGAAGATCTTGACAAGACGATCTGCGAGGGCCTTGGCCTGCGCTGGTCGTTCATGGGCCCGTTCGAGACCATCGACCTCAATGCGCCGGGCGGCATTGCCGACTACTGCGAGCGCTACACCGGCTTCTACAAGCGGCTGCAGGCGGACCCGGCCAAGCCTGCTGTCTACGAGAAGGCCGAGACCGACAAGATCGTCTCTGGTTGGGGCGAAGGCGCCAAGCCCGGACCCGATCACGCCGCAAAAAGCCGGTGGCGTGACGAACGCCTGGCCGCGTTGGCTGCCTTCAAGCGTAACCAGAAACCATTCAAGAGTTGAGGTCTAGGAAGATGATTGCGCTAGCCGGCTATGCCGAGAAACTCTCCGTCCGCCCCGGCGAGACGATCCGCTTCCATGTGTCTAGCGCCCGGCCCGAGCCGGTTGAGACGAAACTCGTGCGGGTAATCTCGGCCGACGCCAATCCGGCCGGTCCCGGCATCAAGGAAGAGATTGTCGCAGCCAACGTCGCGCTAGTGTCGAAGCCCGAACGGCAAGTGGTGCCGCTCGGCAGCTTTGCGACCTTTCCGCGCTCCGAGGCAATCGGTGCGTTGACGTCGTTCACAGCGGTGGTGACGGTATGGGTCGGCGGCGCCGCAGGCACGCCCGGCTGTATCATGGCGTTCGGCGATCTCGGCAAATCTTCACAACGGGTGCTGTTGTCGACAATGGCGACCGCGTCGGGCATCTGCATCGCCGCCATGGTTGGCCAGGGGGCGGCTATGCCGGCCGAGATCGCCTCCGGCGATGTCGAGGCGGAGCGCTGGTACACCGTGGTGCTGACCCACGACGCGGGCGCTCAGAGTTTGAAACTCAGCTGCGTCGCGCACGCTGGCGATGTCGCGGCGACCGAGGCGGTGGTCCGTCTCAACAATCCGGTCTCCCTCGGCGGCATCGGCGATCTGCGATTTGCCGGCGGACTGCCCGGCGGCGTCGCCGGTACGCCGACCGGCTGCTTCAATGGTCGGCTCGAACGGCCGATCCTGTTCGCGCAAGCGCTACGTCCGGAGGATTTCAACGCCCGTGGCAATAGCGACACGTCGAGCCTGCTCGCCGCCTGGGATTTTTCGCGCGAGATTTCGTCGACCCGCATCGTCGATATCGGCCCGAACGGCCTGCATGGCACGCTCGTCAACCAGCCGACCCGCGCCGTTACTGGGTCGAAGTGGGACGGTTCGGAGATGTCGTGGAAGCATGCGCCCCTGCATTACGGCGCGATCCACTTCCACGCCGACGATATCGACGATTGCAAGTGGCCAGTGACCCATGAATGGGCGGTACCAGAGGGATTGCGATCGGGCGTCTATGCGCTGCGGTTGAAGGCAGGCGACGAGGAAGAAAACATCCCGTTCTTCGTCGTGCCGCCGAAAGGCCGGACGACGGCGAAAATCGCGCTGCTGGTCTCGACCTTCACCTACACCGTCTACGGCAATCACGCGCGCCCCGAATGGTTCAACGACGAAACCTGGAAGAATGCGTGGAAGGCGCAGACGAAAGAGTGGAACGGCTATCCGCACAACCCCGGCGACCACCTCGACCTTGGGCTGTCGACCTACAACTTCCACACCGATGGCAGCGGCATCGCCTATGCAAGCTGGCGCCGGCCGATGCTGAACCTACGGATCGGCTACATTACCTATCCGTATCCGGACATCCGCGCGTCGGGCCTCAGGCATTTTCCGGCCGACAGCCATCTGACGGCGTGGCTCGAAGCGAAAGGCCTCGACTACGACATCATCACCGATTGGGAATTGCATCATGAGGGTTACGAGCTGCTGAAGCAGTACCCCGTGGTGATGACCGGTTCGCACCCGGAGTATCACACTCGCGAGATGATCGACGCCTTGACACACTACCGCGATCACGGTGGCCGCTTCCTCTATCTCGGCGGCAACGGCTTCTATTGGAAAATCGCGCTGTCGCCGGAGAAGGACGGCTTGGTCGAGATTCGTCGCGCCGAGGGCGGTATCCGCGCCTGGGCAGCCGAGGTCGGCGAATACTACAACGCCTTCGACGGCGAATACGGCGGCATGTGGCGCAGGAATGGTCGGCCGCCGCAGAAGCTCGCCGGGGTCGGATTCACTGCACAGGGCAACTTCACCGGCTCGTACTATCGCGTGTTGCCCGAGGCACGCGATGACCGCGTGGCCTGGATGTTCAGCGGTATCGAAGACGAGACGATCGGCGACTTTGGCTTATCGGGGCACGGCGCCGCCGGCTTCGAACTCGACCGCACCGACAAGAAGCTCGGCACGCCCAGGCACGCAATCGTCGTCGCGCGCTCGGAAAAGCATCCGCCCGATGCGCCCTGGGTGCTGGTGCCCGAAGAGCAGCTGACCCACATCACCACCATCACCGGCCAGAGCCATAAGCAGTTGATCCACGCCGACATGACGTTCTTCGAGACGCCCGGCGGCGGCGCGGTGTTCTCGACCGGCTCGATTACCTTTTGTGGTTCGTTGCCGCACAATGGATTCGACAACAACGCCTCGAAGCTATTGCGGAACGTCGTGGCCCGCTTCCTAGATCCGGCGCCGTTCGCGCAACGGGCTTGAGGGGGAGATTGACCGGGTGGCCGCGCCTGACTAGGGATCGCTGGGGCCCGAGCAGCTTCGTTTCGGGCCAGGGGAATACCTGCCATGGCCGCTGCAATTCAACTGATCGCGCTTTATGCGATCCTCAATCCGGCGACGCTGATCGCCGGGCTCTACCTGGGCGCCAAGGCCAACCAGCCGCAGAAAATACCGGTGGCGGCGATGATGGCTGGCATTGCCGGTATGGCGCTGGTGGGATTGGTCGGCCGGATGCCGCTCGGCTTCAGTCTTGGCCATGAACGTGCCGCCGGCGGCATGTTCATCGCGCTGTTGATCGTCGGCCTCGCCTGGGCCGCGATCGGCTATTTCCTGGTCCGGCCGCGATTGGGTTGACTGCCCTGCCTCAGGCAGAGCGACGCTTGCGTTGGGGCGACGTGGTGAACCGGATCGCGGGCTTCGCGACCTTTCCCACTGGAGGCGCGACGTCGATCGTGACGCTCTGGCCCAATGCCACGAGACACCGCATCAATTTTTCCAGCGATATCGGCCGGAACTGACCCTTGAGCATTTTCGATACGTCCGGCTGCGACATGCCCATGCGCTCGGCGGCTTGGGCCTGGGTCAGGTTCGCGGCGTTGATCAAGAGGCCGATGCGCCGAACCAGTTCCGCCTTGAGGAGGTGCGTATCCGCATCGGGCACGCCGATATCGGCAAACACGTTGCCGCTGCTTGTGTGGATCTCGGTCATTTTCTACCTTCCTGGGCGTGGCGTACCGCGTCAGCCAAGCGCGACTTGATCAACTCGATATCCGATTGCGGTGTTGCAATGCCCTGCTTCGATTTCTTCTGAAACACGTGCAGCACGTAGATCGCCGCCTTCAGTTTGACGGTGTAGACGGCACGATAGGTGTCGCCATCGTGATCCTCGACAATCTCCATCACACTCGCGCCACCGAACCCCTTCAATGGCTTGGCGGTCGATGGCTTGCCGCCCATCTGCACAATGTAAAGCGCGTGTCCGACTGCGTCTTGCACGTCGTCGGGAAAGCTCCTCAATTGCTTCAGACTGGAGCCCATCCAATACAGTGGTTTCATGGCCATCCCCGACGCGCATTCCCAATATATGGCAAAACAGCTATAATCGCAAGGCGGCCGCGATTGGGTTGACCGAGATGCTTTGACGAAGGCAATCGATCAATCGTCGATTTCGTGATAGGGGCTCCGCGAACAGTCTGGAGATAGGCCCACGTGATCCACCAATCGATCATCGTTCGCGCAACCTGGGACGACGATGCCCGGGTATGGGTTGCCACCAGCGAGGATGTGCCGGGACTGGTGGCTGAATTGGCGATCTTGGAAGCCTTGCGCGACAAGGTTCTCGTCATGGTGCCCGAACTGCTGGAATTGAATGGCGGCAGCTTCGTTTCGGCTGAGATTCCGATCCATTTCATGGCCGAGCAGACCACCCGGATCGCGAACCCGGCGCTGAGTGCTTGACGGCAAGATCCTCTCCCGCCACACCGCGAACGCCATCATGAAGCAGGCGGGAATAGCCCACCGGTTCTGAGAGCGGTTGACGTACCCCCCTGTTCCCGTTCAGGTACGCGCCAAACCACCCTTACTTTTGCCAAGGCCATGCACATGCAAGACAAAGCCAAAGCCGCCAAGCCGTCGAACCTGATCAAGGGCGCCACCGGCGATTGGGAAATCGTCATCGGCCTCGAGGTGCACGCCCAGGTCAACAGCCAGTCGAAGCTGTTTTCGGGCTCCTCGACAGGCTTTGGCGCGGCGCCCAACAGCCACGTTTCGCTGGTCGACGCGGCGATGCCGGGCATGCTGCCGGTGATCAACGCCGAGTGCATCGCACAGGCCGTGCGCACCGGGCTCGGCCTCAATGCCCAGATCAATCTCAGAAGTGTGTTCGACCGCAAGAACTACTTCTATCCGGACCTGCCGCAGGGCTACCAGATCAGCCAGTACAAGCAGCCGATCGTCGGCGAGGGCGAGATCGAGATCGACGTCGATGCGGCGTCGATGACGGTCGGCATCGAGCGGCTGCATCTCGAGCAGGACGCCGGCAAGTCGATCCACGACCAGCACCCGGAATTCTCTTACGTCGATCTTAATCGCTCTGGCGTGGCGTTGATGGAGATCGTGTCGAAGCCGGATATGCGCTCGGCCAAACAGGCGCAGGCCTACGTCACCAAGCTGCGTACCATCCTGCGCTATCTCGGCACCTGCGACGGTGACATGGAGAAGGGCAACCTGCGCGCCGACGTCAACGTCTCCGTGCGCAAGCCCGGTGCCGAACTCGGCACCCGCTGCGAGATCAAGAACGTCAACTCGATCCGCTTCATCGGCCAGGCGGTGGACGTGGAAGCCCGCCGCCAGATCGAGATCATCGAGGATGGCGGCAAAATCGACCAGGAAACCCGGCTGTTCGATAGCGTGAAGGGCGAGACCCGCTCGATGCGCTCGAAGGAAGAGGCGCACGACTACCGCTATTTCCCCGATCCCGACCTGCTGCCGCTCGAAATGAAGCAGCAGTTCGTCGAGCGACCTGAAGGTCCATCTGCCGGAACTGCCGGACGGCAAGAAGGCCCGCTTCATCAAGGATTATGGGCTGTCGCCATATGACGCGAGCGTGTTGGTCGCCGAACGCGAGAACGCCGACTATTTCGAGGCTGTCGCAAAAGGTCGCGACGGCAAAACGGCTGCCAACTGGGTGATAAACGAGCTGTTCGGGCGGCTCAACAAAGAGGCCAAAGACATCGAGCATTCGCCAGTGTCGGCCAAGCAACTCGGTGGCCTCGTCGGCCTGATCAGCGACAACACGATTTCGGGCAAGATCGCCAAGGACGTGTTCGAGATCCTGTGGTCGGAAGGCGGCGACCCGGCCGAGATCGTCGAAAAGCGCGGCATGAAACAGGTGACCGACACCGGCGCCATCGAGAAGGCGGTCGACGAGATCATCGCCGCCAACCCGGACAAGGTTGCCGCCGCCAAGGCCAAGCCCACCATGATCGGCTGGTTCGTCGGTCAGGTCATGAAGCAGACCGGCGGCAAGGCAGCACCTGCGGCGGTGAACGAGATCTTGAAGCAGAAGCTTGGGATCTGATGGCAGATGAGGGTGACGAGTTCTGGCGGCCGTTTCTGGAGCTAGCCGAAAAGGCTAGTGGGACGGAAGCGCTGATCGAAAAGATCCGTGGCGCCGATGATCTCTCACCAGAGCAGTTGAATGAACTGCTCATGCACCTTGTCGATTATGGCCGACCGGGCGTCATGGCGGCCCTGGTCGCCAAAGGAGCCGATCCCAATGCCTACAATGATGAGGGCTGCACGCCGCTGAATCACTGTATCGATGCGGCTTACCCATTCGACTTGCTTCGAAGCGAGAGGCGGCGGAGGCGGTAATGCCGACAGGTCCGCTGTTTTCGTTCATCGAACTCTTGAGTTTGGGTGCCGATCCAAACCTTCCGCTGCAACAGCGGCCTTCCAGCCCGTTGTGCTTGGCAATTTGGCGCAACATGCCAGCATTCGCGTCCGTGTTGCTGGTGTTTGGAGCCGATCCAACGTTAAAAGAGCCAGATCCGCAAAGCACTGATACGACCTCTCAAGCCGCCGAACGCTTCGAAGCGTTCACCGGAATTGTCTGGCCCGGGCAGATGCTAGCACGGCATCGGCCGAAAACTTAGCGACCACTCAACGAGCGACTGAAAGCGCCTCAACCAATCCGTGGCCGGCGGTCGGCGGTGGAAGTGGCTTGCGGTCAGCCTCGTATAGCGCAATGGCCTCATCGACGATGATGCACAGTTCGTCGAAGACCTTGCGCTCGTCATCGCCGTGGCAGCCGCCGAGGATCAAGCCCGGTGCGCTGCCGACAAAACAAGCGTCTTCGTCCGACCACTCGACCACTTTCGCGTAGCGATTGCTGGGGTTCATTTGCCTGCCTCATCTACCGCGCGTCGAACGGCTTTGATCTGATACGGTTTGGCGTCATCGCCTAGCTTGCCTGATAGGGTTATCGGTTTGGCCAGCCGTGGATGGACGAAGTTCTTGTGACTTCCTTTGCCGCCACGGTTCTCGAAGCCCGCATGCTCCAGATCAGAAATCAACTCGCGGACTTTCGGCGGCATGGTACGAACTCGATGATTGTAGAGACCATAATCAATTGGCTAGCCAAAACAAATAGCGCGGACCGGGGATCGGCCGCGCTACGATGACACTCGAAAACCGGTTCGTAAGGTCTTAAGCCGCCGCGACCTTGTTGGCGCGGGCTTTGCCGGCCATCTTCTTCAAGCGCTTGCGCACGGCCGAGGTGTTGCCCTGGTTGCGGTTCTGCGGTGGGCGCGCGGCAGTGCGGGCCGCCTTCTTCTTGCGGGTCTCAACGTTGCGGGCAGAGCGTGCGGACTTGTCGGCGGCCATCGTAGTGTCCTCGAATGGGCAGGAACTGACGCGCTGCGGAGCGGTCTCCGGCGCGGATCGAGGCTCCGTGTAGGGGATTGCGGCGGTTTAGGCAAGGGCGCGGTGGCGCTGGGCCTCAAGTCCACATTTTCCACAGGCCGAAGCCCGCGCCCATGCCGATGCCGGCCCATACCAACGAGGACATGTTGGTGACGGTCACGAACAGGATGAACGGCATCCTGTAGGCGCCGGCAATGATCGGAATGAAGGGCCTGATGCCCCATACGAACTTGGCGCCGAGCACGCTCCACAGGCCCCATTTCGCGAATATCGCCTCGCCGCGTGCCAGCAGATCGGGCGTCTGGTTGAATGGCCACATGCGCGGCAAGCGCTCGCGGTAGTGGCGGCCGACGATGAACGACAACACGTCGCCACTGGTGGCGCCGAAGGCGGCGGCGAGCCACAGCGGCGTGAAGGTGCCGCCGGCGGCGCTGAACACGCCGGCCAAGGCAATAAAGAATGCCGTTGAGGGGATGAAAACCGCGATAACCGCGATGCTTTTCAGGAAGCCGACCACGAACACCAGCGGCAAGACCCAGTGGCTGTGGGCGGTGGCATAGGCCACCAGCCGATCCATCGCCGTTGGATCGAGCGAAGCTGTCTGCACTATCGTCAGCATGGCGCGGCCGATGGGTTGGCCGTCAATGCAGGAAGCCCAGCCATTTGAGTCCGAAGGCTCCGGGGGCCAAGATGCCGACCGCCCAAACGCACGATGACAGCACGTTGGCGACCCAGAAGTGCAGCGGCTTCAATTCGTACATGCCGGCGACGACCGGGATTACCGCCCGCACGGGGCCGAAGAAGTGTCCCATGGCGACGCCGATCGCGCCCCATTTGTCGAAGAACGCCTTGCCCTTCGGGATCATTTCGGGATGCCGGGTGAATGGCCACAGCTTGTGGATCGAATCCTTGAAGTGGAGGCCGATGTAATAGGAAATCCCGTAGCCGAGGATGCTGCCGAGGGCGGCGGCGATACAGACCGGCACGAAGGGCACGTTGCCGGCCGCCATCAGGCCGCCGACCCCGAACAGGATCACCGTCGCCGGCAACAGCAGCGACAGGAATGCGAAGCTTTCGCCGAAGGAAAGCGCGAACACGATCGGCGCCGCCCAGACGTGATGTGTCTTGACGAATTCCACGACGAGGTCGGTGTAGTGACTGAAATCCATGTCGGCTCTCGTGGCGGGCTGGCTGCTGGCGGGGTTCGGACGGGGAAGTGCCGCTCAGTGCTAGGCAGAAATCAGGGCTGGTGCAAGGCGATTGGCCGAACGGGTCACGATTGTCGCTCGACCCAGAAACGATACATTGCGTCGAATACGCGTGGCCGACTGCGCTCAAACGCCGCCCAGTTGGCCAAGGTTCCCGGTCGGCCGCTGGCGGGATAAGCGGCGGCAAACTCCGCTTGAACATCGGCGTCGACCGTGAAGCCACGAAACAGAAGGCGGTTGGCGTCGAGAAATTCGGCGATTTCCTCGATCGTTACATGGGCCTCGCTTTCGTGCAGGACGAGATCGCGGAAGGCATTCAGGGAGTAAAAATCGCGACTGATCTTGAGATCGCCACCGGGCACCGCATCGTCGCGCAGCAGCAGTTCGCGGCGGTAATCGCGGGCCCGCGCATTGTCGCAGCCGGGGCCGGGATAGGTGGACTCGGCGCGCAGTGCGCACAAATTCTGGCGCGACACCGCACTATATAGCCCAATGTACATCAGGCCGGTTGGCTTCAGTCTTTGCAGCAGCGCCCGCCAGCCAGCGCGCCAATCGGCCATGTGATGTAGTACGCCAACGCATTCGATGATGTCGAAGTCGCGTTCAATCAGGCCGGCATCGAGGATATCGCCCTGGACGAAGGAGACATTGGCGATTTGGTGCCGGTCGGCCATGTCGCTGGCATAGCCGAGGCTGGCGCGCGACAAGTCTAGGGCTGTGAGGTGGATCGTCGGGCCGTAGCCCGTGGCTGATTGCAATGCCTGCTGGCCAGTGCCGCAACCGGCGATCAGCACTTCGAAGGGATGATCAAGCCATGCATGCGTGCCGGCGGGCAAGCGTTCTTTGATCGCGTGTGTCAAGGCGCCGGGCGCCGATATGTGCAGGCTATGCCAGCGTGGATAGGGAGCTGCTTCATATTGCCCGGCGACCTTCAGTGAAGTGGTGTCGATGAGCGACTTCAGCGACGGGATCGCTGCTCCGGCCGCGCGCTGGCGCGCGGTGGCGATCACTTGGGGCTCGATTGTTTCTCGCAGGCTGCGCGGCTTCAGGCGGCGCGCTTCATCGGCCGTGAGTGGAGGCGCAATGATTTCGTCGAGCGGTCGATAAAGCGCCGCGCAGATGAGGCGGCGGGTCGCCTCGCGGTCGCCGGCGAGCAGCGCCGCTCGGTCGATCGCGAGCGCGGCTAGGGCTGCGATTTCGGTCGGCGTTTCGGCCCAGGCATGGTCATTGTTCCATCCTTGCACGATCAGCGCGAGGGCGAGTTCGGTCAAACCGCGATCATCAAACCGCGCGGTCGCGCAATCGAGCAGAAGGCTGGCGCGAACACCAGTCAGCAATCGCTCGAATCCCGGATGCTTGATGATGCCCTGGCGCAGGCAGAGTAACAGCGCTTCATGCTTCAAGAATTCGGCGGTGCGCTCGGCTATGACGGCTTTGCCGCAGATGCGCTCTTCACCCTTGCCGCGTTCGATGAGGTCAATGCTGGCCTCGATCGAAGGCTGGTTGGCCACCAGCCATTTAGTGGCACAATCGACGATCGGCTGATGCGCGATGTTGTCGGCCATCAAGGCCGCTTTGAGACCTGCTGCATCGAGCACACGCAAGTCTTCAATCTGATATCGCGCCAGCAGTCGCGACAGGCGGCTGGCCGCTTGAGGATGGAGCGGCTTGCGATGGAGAACCTCGGTGAGCAAGGCTGCTGCTTGATCGATTTCGCCGCGCTGTTCCTGCAGAATCGATAAATTGTATTGCAGATCGAGGTTGCGCCGGTCGAGTGCAATTGCCTCGGCGAAGGCATCGACCGCTGCGTCGAGGTCACCGAGTTTTGCAAGTCGCACTGCATGTTCGGCGAGTTGACGTTTCGATGCTGTGGTGTGCGGTGGGTGTGCCATCCCGGCTCTATAGCCTGCGAAGCGGCGACGTCCAAGCACAGGCGAAGTGGCGATGCCGGAACAAGGCGGTATGGTGCCAAAGACAATGATGCAGGGAGCGGAACATGTTGGGTGTTGGCATTCTCGGTGCGGGTTTTTTCGGCGGCTATCATGCGCGCGCGATAAGGGCCGCCAAGGGCGCGCGACTGGTAGCGGTGTGCGCCGACGAGCAAGGTCTGGCTGATGGTTTCGCTGCAGAACACGGCGGCACACCCTACACCGATTGGCGCCGCCTGATCGACGACAAGGCGGTCGAGGCCATCGCAATCACCGCGCCACATCATCTGCACGCGCCGTTCGCCATCGCGGCACTTGAGGCCGGCAAGCATGTGCTGCTGGAGAAGCCGATGGCGCTCGATGTCGCCGAATGCAGCGCGATCATCGCGGCCGGTGAAAAAAGTGAGTCGAAGTTGATGGTCGGGCAGATCATGCACTTCGCATTGCCATGTCTCAAGGCTCGCGAGATCATCGATAGCGGCGATCTCGGCCGGCCGATAACGGGGTCGAGTTGGCTGCTGAAGACCTGGATGGAAAGCAACCGGCGCGGCTGGCACCTTGATCCGGCGTGCGGTGGTGGCATGCTGATGACCGCCGGTATCCACGCCCTCGACCGTTTGGTGTGGCTGATGGATGGGCGCGTCGCCTCGGTATCAGCAGCGATGTCGACGGCATTTCACGACCAGAAAGCCGATGACAGCGCGATGCTGCTGCTGCGTTTCGACGACGGACGGTTCGGGCAGGTGGCGAGCATCGGCTATCGTGACGGAGCCGGCTCCTTCGCAATGGATCTCGTGTGCGAACGCGGCACCATCCGCATCGACTTTGCCCGTGGCGTCTCGGTCGGACGCGGCGAGGGTTGGGTCGATATTGCCGGCTCGGTCGATCCGAACTGGATGCAGAATGGCATCATCCGCGAATGGCAGACGATGGTCGACGTGGTTGCCAACGGGGCTGCGATACCTGTCACCGGTGACTGGGGCCGACATATCATTGCCTGTATCGAGGCCGCCAAGACGTCTTCAATGGAGCGCCGCGACGTGATCGTCGGGGCCTGAGCGCCGACGATTGATGACGCTATGGCGCTGTGGCTGCACGAACGCCAAAGGGCCGCCCATGGGGCGGCCCCTATCCATCACTCAGAACTTACCTCAGGAGTGTCGCGGATCAGCGATGGTTCGATAGCCACCGACGCAGGAAGTTCTTCTGCCCATCGTTCGCTTCCTGCTTGATGTTCTGCGAAGCGTTGGCCTGGGCGTTGTGGATCTGATTGTACTCGCGCTTCGAGACATGGCCGTCGGCTTTGGCGCGGGCTTCCATCGCCTGGATGCGGTCCTGTTCGTTCTTCAGATCGCGATATTCCTTTTTCGTCAACTGGCCGTTGAGGCGGTTCTGCTCGATCCGCTGGGCCTGTATGGCCTCGTTCGCGTCGATGGTCTTGGTGCCGTAGGCGAAGGCGCCGGTGGCGGTCAGGGCGAGGGCTACAGTGGTGAGGACGATGCGCTTCATGGCGAGGCTCCGGGGTGGGGCGGCCGGCTATCCGGCACGCGGGTGACTGGTTTCGCTTCAGTGATGATGAAACTAGCCGCCCGCCCTTGAACCCAGTCTGAACCGCGAGTTTATCCAGCGTTCATCGACGTGGCGGTGGCGCCACGTCGGATTCGATCATCGGCCGATCGCTTCACCCGCCCTTGACGGCGCCCGCTGTCAGTCCGGCGATGATCTGGCGCTGGGCAAACATGGTGAGCAGCAGCACCGGCAAGGTGACGATCAGCGCGGCGGCGGCAAGCGGCCCCCAGCTCAACTGGTCGAACGAGATCATGTTGTAGACCGCGACCGGCAGCGTGCGCGTTTCGCGCCCGGCAAGCACGATGCCGAACACGAAATTGTTCCACGAAAAGATCACCGCCAGGATGAACGCGACGGCGATGCCGGGCTTGGCGATCGGCATCGCGACGTGGCGGAAGATCTGCCATTGCGTCGCGCCGTCGATGCGCGCGGCTTCCTCGAGCTCGAGCGGCGTCGTTTCGAAATAGCCGATCATGATCCAGATCACGATCGGCACCGTGACGACGAGATGGATCACGATTTGCGGCACCAGCGTGCCGAGCAGACCGAGCCACTGGAACAACAGAAATAGCGGAATGAGATAGGACAGGCCCGGCGTGATCCGCGCGATCAGGATCACGATCGCCGACTTGTGGGCGTGCATGCGGGCGATGCCATAGCCTGCTGGTACGCCGACAAGCAGCGCCAGAAACGTCGCCGTGCCGGTGACGATCAGCGTGTTCATGAAATACGTCAGGAACCGGTTCGATGCCAGCACGTCGGCGTAGTTCGCCCAGGCAATGCGATCTGGGATCAGGATCGGCGGATAAGACGCGTTGTCGATCTCGTACTTGAGCGACAGCGAGATCATCCAGATGAAGAACAGGATCGCTGGCGAGACGATCACGAAGATCGAGAACCAGAGGGCGATCTTGCCGAGGATGTTGCTTCAGGTTCATGCGCCGCCCCCGGCTTCGTTCCAGTGCATGCGCTGGCGGGCGTACAGCATGACCGCGGCAAGCATGACGATGATGACGAAGAACACGATGGCGATCGCCGAGCCGTAGCCGATGTCGTAGTAAACGAACGCGACGCTGTAGAGGTAGACGTTGATCGTTTCGGACGCGGATCCAGGTCCGCCCTGGGTGATCGCGAAGATGATGTCGAAAGCCTTCACGGCGTCGATCATGCGGATCATCGCCGCGATGAACAGGAACGGCGTGATCAGCGGCAGCGTGATGTAGCGAAACATCTGCCACATGGTGGCACCGTCGATCACCGCGCTCTCGTACGGCTCCGTGGGGATTGCCGCGAGACCGCCCAGCACGATCAACATCACGAGTGGCGTCCACTGCCAGGTCTCGACCAGCACCAGTGACGGGATCACGGTGGCGGGATGGAAGGCCCACAGTTGCGGTCCGATGCCGACCAGCGAAAGCATATAGTTGAGCACGCCGAGCTGCGGGTGGAACATCATGGTCCAGATCAGCGCGATCGCGACCGGGGTCGCCATCATCGGCATGATGACGAGACCGCGCAAAAGCCCGCGCAGCGGAAACTTCTGATGAAATACCACGGCCGCGAACGTGCCGAGTATCATCGGCAGCAGCACTGACAGTGTCGTGTAAACCAGCGTGTGCCAGATCGACTCGATGAAGCGCGGGTCGGTCGGCAGGCGCAGATAGTTGGCGAGCCCGACGAACTTGGTTGCCTGTCCGACCTTCCACTCGTGCATGCTCATCCAGATTGTGAACACCCACGGAAACACGATGACCGCGAGCACCACGATCATCGCTGGCAGCACGAACGGCCAGTAGGTCGGTGGCCGCCATTGGCTAGCCTCATCCGGGATCACCGCGCCGGGAGCACCCGTCACATGCACCGGTTTAACTTCGGCATCCATATTTGAGAGCGCCTCGCAATTGACAGCTTGCCGGGCACGCCTGCGAGAGGCGGCCCGGCAAGAAAAACGACATGATGATCAGGCTTTCTCGCTGCGTTCCAGGATCGGCCGGAACTGCTCATGGGCCTTTTTCAACTCGGTGGCCGGATCGGCGCCCGAGAGGGTCGCGGTAACGGCGGCGCCGACGAGGTCGCGGAACTCAGCCACCGGAATGACGACCGGCAGGCCGAGCTTGCTGATCTTGCCCGCGCCGATGACCGCTTCCAGCCACTCCTTCGGCAGCTTGACGCCAGCGCGGGTTTCCGCGTCGTTCAGCACCGAATTGCGGAACGGTACGCCGCCGCCCGCCTGCAGCAGCCGCGAGCCCATCTGCTTGGAAACCGCCCACTGGCAATAGAGATACGCGGCTTCCTTTTTCGTGCTGGCTGCCGGGATACCGATGCCGTCGCCGTAGGTGGCCGAATAGCTCCCCTTCGGGCCGGCTGGCACCATGGCGTAGCCAACCTTTCCGACGATGCGCGACGAGTTCGGATTTTCAACGCCAGGCGCCCAGCCCACGCCGTCCACCCACATTGCCGCGCGGCCCTGGGCGAAGCTCGCCAGCGCTTCCATCCAGTTGAAGCCAGCGACGCCCGGGGGCGACGACTTATTGGAGCGGACGTAGCACTTGGTCGCTTCAATCGCCTCGGGGCCATCGGTCAGGATGTTGCCCTTGGCGTCGAGGAATTCGCCGCCGTAGTTGAGGAAGTAGTTGGTCCACAGCGTCATGTTGGCGTTCTTCAGGCCGCGTCCGACGTAGCCGTGAATGCCGGCCTTCTCGTCGGTGAGCTTGACGGCGAGTTCGTTCATCTCGTCGAGCGTCTTGGGTACCTGGACCTTGTTCTTCTCGAAGATTTCCTTGTTGTAGTAGAGGATGAAGTAGTCGACCGACCACGGCAGCGACAGCATCTGGCCCTTGTCGTTCTTGGCATAGGCGAGACCGGCGGCGGAGAAGTCGCTTTCGGCGAGGTCGGGCGCGGTGAGGTTCGGATCCTTCATGAACGGCGACAGGTCGGCGAGCCAGCCGGCCTTTTCGAACTGCCGCTTCTGGACGTGATAGCTCAGGTGCATGACGTCGAAGCTCGGCTTGCCGGATGCAAGCTCGATCACGGCCTTCTGGCGCTGCTGCTGCTCAGGGATCGTTTCGGATTCGATGAGAATGCCGGTGAGTTCGGTGAACTCCTTGGCGTGACGCTGCAGCAGGTCGCCGCGCGGCCCCTTGATGAGGTTGGCTTCGAGCTTCGTGCCGGCAAATTTCTTGTAGTCGACGCCGGCCCAGGCGGCCGGGATCTGAAGCATGCTGGATCCGGCCGCGGCACCCGCGCCGGCCACGAACGTACGTCGGTTGACTCCAAAGTTTTTCGCCATGTTGTCTCTCCCTGGAAATCTCTGAGGACGGGTCTCATCGCCCGTTGCCGGCACTGTCAGTCAATTGCCGGCGAATGACAAGACGGGAGGCGCGGATGCGGATCAGCCATTCGCGCTTAACTGCCGCGATAGGTGGTGTAGCTCCAGGGGCTGGCGAGCAGCGGTACGTGATAGTGGCCGGTGGGTTCCGCGATCTGGAAGCGGATCGGCACGATGTCGAGATAGGCTGGATCAGCGGCAGTGCCGCCGGTGCGCTTGAAATAGTCGGCCATGTGGAACTGCAACTCGTAGCTGCCGATGCGCAATGGTGTCGCGGCGATCAGTGGCGTATCGGTCCGGCCGTCGGCATTGGTGATCGTTGAAACCATCAGGCCATCCCCGCGCGGGCCGATTTGCGAGAGCTCGATCTTGACGCCAGCCGCCGGCTTTCCGCTAACAGTATCAAGCACATGCGTTGAAAGCCGGCCCTCGGTTTTGGGCACGCCGGGGCCGGCGACCTTTGCCACCAGACGCAGTCGCGTAATGTTGGCGATCTCGGCGAGGGCAGCGGCTTTCTCAGTGGTGACGTCGCGTTCCAGACGCTGCTCGAAGCGCTGCAAAATCGCATCGCGGGTGTGATGACGCACACAGATGATGAAGGGAAAACCGAAGCGCCGACCATAGGCGGCGTTCAGTTCGGCGAAGCGTTCGGTGTCGGTGCGCGGCATGTTGGCGAGGCCTAGGCTTGCCTGTTCGGCGGTGCTGTCGGCGGTCAAAGTGCCGGTCGCGCGCCTGCAATCCGGCAAGCTCCGGATGGGCGCGAAGGAACGCGATCCGGTCGGCTTCGGATTGCTCGCGGATCACGTCCATCAATCCGTCATGGAGTGCGTTAACGGTGGCGAACGGACGCTTGTTTGCCGCTGCCAATGCAACCCAGGGACTGTGCTCGCAGATGTCGCCGAGGGCCGCGGCAAACTCGGCCGGCGTCATGTTGTTGAGGGCGTCGAGCGTGAACGAAGTCATCGTACCAGCCCCTCAATTGAACGCCAACTGAACTTTCATCGCCTTCGACCGATCGCCGGCCAACTCGAAGGCTTCGACCGCGCGATCGATCGGCATGGTGGCGCTGATCAGCGGCTTGACGTCGATCAGCCCCTTGCCCATCAGCTCGACGCCGAGCGCGTATTCCTCATGGAACCGGAAGGTGCCGCGCAGTTCGAATTCCTTCGCTACGATGGTGTTGAGCGGCAGGGTTGCCGGACCGCCACCGATGCCGACCTGGACGATGACGCCGCGCGGCCTGAGCACGTCGAACGCCGCGATCAGTGCCTGTTGGTTGCCGGACGCCTCGAACAACACGTCGAAATGTCCCTTGTCGGCTGCGTAGGGAGCGAGCGCGTCCGGCGTCTGGGCGACGTTGATGGTGCGATCGGCGGCAAGCTCCCGAGCGATCTTCAGCGGCGCATCGGTGACGTCGGTGGCGACGATCTCGGCAGCGCCAGCGCGGCGGGCGACCATCATGCACAGGATGCCGATCGGGCCCGAGCCAGTGACGAGGACGCGGCGGCCGAGCAAGGGTCCGGCCTGACGTCCAGCGTGCAGGCAAACGGCGAGTGGCTCTGCCATCGCGGCTTCAGCGGCGGTCATGCCGTCGGCGACCGGGATGCATTGCGCGGCGCGATGTCACCAGCACTTCGCGGAAGGCGCCTTGCACATGGGGAAAGCGCATGGCGCTGCCGTAGAAGCGCATGTCGAGACAGTGATGCTGTTGACCTTGGCTGCAATAGCGGCAGGTGCCGCATGGCCGGCTCGGATTTACCGCAACCCGCTGGCCGACCTTCAGGTTCGTCACCGCGCTGCCGAGCTTGGAAATCTTGCCTCCGACCTCGTGGCCAAGGATCATCGGCTGCTTGACCCTGACCGTGCCGAAGCCGCCGTGCTGGTAATAATGCAGATCCGAGCCGCAAATGCCGCCGGCCTCGATCCGCACCTCCACGTCTTCCGGCCCGAGGGCCGCGATATCCGACGTTTCGACCCTGAGATCCTTGGCCGAGTGAATGACTATGGCGCGCATGGCAAAGACTTTCGATGGGGCGGTTGGCTTTGGAATGATCGGTCAGCCGCATGATAACGCACCGCCCTTCGATTGCACCAAACGAAAAAAGTCGGCCTGAGCTTCAGGCGTGACCGAAGCGCGCGGCAACTGGTTATGGGCTTGCGCCCCGCGTCTCATCTGCGAGGACAAGGGCATGATATTCGATTGGAGACGCAGATGCGCATTCTCGCCGCCGCCGGTGTGTTCCTGTTGGCGATAATCCTGGGGTTCGGCATTGGCAGCTATCGCTCGGCGGCGGTGGCCGAGTTCATGGCGGTGTCGGTTACCTGCGAGATCGTCAAGGTGGCGGGTAGCAAGGGCTACGCGACTGATCGCGGCAAGCTCGTCGATGCCATCGCCGCCTCACCGAAGGCCGACGGCTTGCTTAAATCGGCGATCCAGAGCGTTCGGCGCTCGAAGCAATGCTGAGGCGCGGCACGTGCAGTCGGCGGAGGGCCACGTCATGAACCTGAACCTGAACATCAATATCAAGCTGCTGCTTGCGGTGGCGGCAGTCGGTCTCGCGATCGGCTACTTCGCGAACGGCACTCTGGTCGGCAGCAAGATGGCGCTGCGCACCATCTCCATGGCCTGCAATGTGCTCGATGCCGCCGAGCAGGCGGGGCAATTGACCTCGGCGCAGAGCCAGGTGATCTTTGACGTCGTCATGAAGGCAATCGACAAAGACCGACTGGCGCCGGTCGAGCCCAGCCGTGCGCGAAGGTGTCAGTCGTCGATCCTGAGCTGCACTTCACGCCTCTCCGGCTTAGTCGTCCCGGCCCCAAAGCCACTCCCTCCCCACGCGTTCCCGGAAAGCCCGCGACGGTGGGTCGGTGTGGTTCGATGGTGCTGGCGGGCTTGTCCGGGATCTTTCCAAAGTTCTGGGGGGCACAGTGCCTCACCTCGACAGGTAAGGATCCCGGACAAGCCCGCCCGCGACGGCATCGACAATCGCACAACCAGTGCGGGCTTTCCGGGAACGCATGGGGTGGGAGTGGGGCAGCGTTCGAACCTCGAAGTCTTGCAACACGCATTCGGTGTCCTGGCCAATCGAGATCCCGCTTCGACGCCATGCCAACGTGGGCTTTCTCATGGTGAACCAAAATGTTTGCGGGCGATGAAGGATTCGAAATCGAAGGGCTTTGAAGGACCACTCGCCTCGCCCTCGGCTAGCGCCGAACGCAATGCCGCGAGCTTGGTTTCCTGCTCTTCAAGCAGCCGCAACCCCGCCCGCACGACATCGCTCGCCGACCCGAAACGGCCGGCGTTGACCTGAGCCTCGATAAATCCCGTGAAGTGATCGCCGAGGCTGAATGACGTATTCTTGCCCATCGCTTCCCGATCTCCATGTGAGACCGAAAAGTACCAAAAACTGGTATTGCTGGCAAGCTCACTCCTCAACTGCTGCCGATGAAGATGCCGGTCAGCAGCACCAGGATGCCGCCGAGCACGACCTGCACGAGGGCCGAGGTGAACGGCGTCTCCATGAACTTCCAGCGGATGTAGGCGATGGCGGCCAGTTCGATGACGACAATGATGCCGGCGATGGCGGTGGCGGTCCAGAAATCCTTGATGAGATAAGGCAGGGTGTGGCCGAGACCGCCGAGCGTCGTCATCAAGCCGCAGACCACGCCGCGAATCCAAGGGTGACCGCGGCCGGTGATCTCGCCGTCATCGGACAGCGCTTCGGTCAGCCCCATCGAGATGCCGGCGCCGATCGAGGCGGCCATGCCGACGAGAAACGCGTCCCACGTATTGTGGGTGGCGAAGGCGGCGGCGAAGATCGGCGCCAGCGTCGATATCGAACCATCAATCAGTCCGGCGAGGCCCGGCTGGACGATCTGCAACACGAACAGGCGGTTCTTGGTCGCCTCTTCCTCGGCGCGCACGTCGGTGGTGAGGGTGGATTCGCCGAGTTTGGCGGCGAGGCTTTCGTGCTTGCTCTCGATCTCGGCGAGGTCGGCCAGCAGCTTGCGCACATCGGCGTCCTTGGCGCGTTCGGCGGCGGCGGCATAGAAGCGCGAGGCTTCGAGTTCCATGATTTCCGCCTGTTGGCGGGCGGCGTCGAGCCGCAGGCCGTCGGCGAGCCAGATCGGCCGGCGCTTCAGGAAGCCGCGCACGTCCTGGCGGGTGATGTGCGGCATTTCCTTGCCGAACTTCGCCACGTACATTTCATGCAGCATGTGCCGATGCTCCTGCTCCTCGGCCGCCATCTCCTCGAATACCTTGGCGGAGGAGGGGTAGAGCGGTCGCAGCTTGGAGGCGAAGTTCAGGTAGATGCGCGCATCTTCCTCCTCGTTGGTGATGGCGAGGGCCAGCACTTCGGGCTCGGTAAGATCGGAGTAGCGCTTGAGCATCCAGACACCTGTGATGTTAGTTTAGAACTTCTCTAAACAGGTCGTACGGGGCAGGGCAAGGGTAAGATCAGTGGCGGTGCGGGCTGCGCTGGGACTTTCGCACACCTTGCGTGGCGGGCCACTCCCTGCTTGATGACGGGAATGAACTTTCGAACCGAATAAGGACGCGTTTTCCCGTGAAGCTGATCAATCCCGATACCATCGTGAAGCCGGCCTCGATGTATTCGCAAGGCGTCCAGGTTGCACCGTCGCGGCAACGTCTGATCATCTCGGGTCAGGTCGGCTTGCGCCCGGACGGTACGCTGGAGCCGACCATGCGCGGCCAGATGGAGCGCACGTGGTCGAACCTGTTCGCGGTGCTGCATGCGGCCGGTTTCGAAAAGCGGCACTTGGCCAAAATGACGATCTACGTCACCGAACCGGCGCAGACCGGCTTGTTTCGTGAAATTCGTGACCGCATGATGGAGGGGCACGCGTGTGCCGCGACCTACCTGCAGGTCGCCGGCCTGTCGTCGCCCCAGTTCAAGTTTGAAATCGAGGCCGAGGCTGTAAAGGAAGCGGACTGATGCTCAAGTTGAAGCCCAACTGTGAATGCTGTGACAAGGATCTGGCGCCGGACGCCGCCGACGCCATGATCTGCTCGTTCGAGTGCACCTTCTGCGCCGATTGCGTGGAACACAGGCTCGCCGATCACAAGTGCCCGAACTGTGGTGGCGGACTGGTTCAGCGACCGGTGCGTCCGGCCGGCAAGTTCGGCAAAATTTCCCGCCTCCACCGAACGCGTGGTCAAGGCGCATGCCGGTTGCAAGGCGGCCTGAGGAGCGGAGGAAGTCAGAAGTCAGAAGTCAGAAGTCAGAAGTCAGAAGTCGGCGCGGCCGACCTGCTTCTGGCGAGACTTGGGGCCGGGGCCGCGCATGTAGTGCTGTTCCGGCCGGTAGGTGGAGAACAGGGTACGGCGGATGTGCGCCAATCGCGCCTGGACCAACGACAGGTTCAGCCGGGTCTTCGTTGCTACTGCGATCACCATGGCCATGGCGGGCCTGCTCGTTGAGGGGCGCATTGGACGTGAAGAACAATCTGCAGAAAGAATAACACGACCTCGCTTGATGAATTCACAAGCAGCATGGTGAATGAAAGATTTAGGGGCCTTCCGACCAAAGGGAACCAACCAGAATGTTGGGTTTCGCATTGGGCTGAACCAGCTCAGGAGCGGAAAGTGGCTCGGGCTGAGCGAAATTGCGAAAGCCCACTCTGCGTTCCACCTCAAGCGGAAAGACACTAGGTTTTGACTGGAGCCTTCGCACCGCCACCCAAGCAGCCAAATCGGAGATCAATCGAACATGCCCATCGTCGGCTCGGCGGTTTCGCCGTATCTGTCGCGCAACCGCAGCAAGCACAAGGCGGCGGTGCGCTCCACCGGCGGCATCGTGGTGTCGCAGAACCGGGCCGCGTCGGAGATCGGCGCGCGGGTCTTGAAGGCCGGCGGTCATGCCGTTGACGCGGCGATTGCGACGGCCTTTGCACTGGGCGTTGTCGAGCCTTGGATGAGCGGCATCGGCGGTGTCGGCGTCGCATTGGTGCGCGATGCCAAATCGGGCAAGGTGACGGGCTTCGACTTCGGCGGTCGTTCGCCGAAGGGCCTCAAGGTCGAAGACTTCAAGCTGAAGCCCGGCGCCGATGGCGACCTGTTCGGCTGGCCGGTGGTCGAAGGCAATATCAATACCGTGGGCGCGAAAGCGGTGGTGGCGCCGACCGAGCCGGCCGGCCTCGCACTGCTGCACAAGACCTTTGGCCGCCAGCGCTGGGGCGATCTGGTGATGCCGGCGGTGGACTTGCGCGCGAAGGCATGGCGGTCGACTGGCATACAACGCTGGTGGTGGCGACCGCCTTCGCCGATCTTGGCCCGCGACAAGGGCGCGGCCGAGCGCTTCTTGCCCGGCGGCGCGCCACCGGTGCCGGCGGCGGCCACCGACCCGAGCCCGGACAAGCGGCTGCCGAGCCAGAAGCTCGCCGCCACCCTGCAGGCGATCGCCGACAAGGGTGCGGCTGCACTTTATGAAGGCCCGATCGCCAAGGGCATTGTCGAAGACATCCAGGCGGCTGGCGGTTATCTGACCCAGGATGATCTCAGCCGCGTGACGCCGCGCATCGTCGAGACGCGACAGGTGACCCACCTCGACCGCACCATCCATGTGCTGCCTGAACTGACTGGCGGGCCGACAATGGCGATGGCCTGGGCCGAGCTAAACCGATTGCGCCCGCAACCGACTGCCGTGCCAGACGCGGTGACCTTCCACGCCTATGCAAAAGCGCTGCGGCATGCCTGGGCGTGGCGGTTCAAGAACATGGGCGATGCGGGCGAACATACCGCCCCAACCAACACCACGCACCTGTGCGTCGTCGACCGCGACGGCAACGTGGTGACGCTGACCCAGACGCTGCTGTCGTTGTTCGGTTCGCGGATCGTGCTGCCGCAGTCGGGCATCTTGATGAACAATGGCATCAACTGGTTTGACCCGCGCCCAGGCGGACCGAATGCCATCGGCCCCGACAAGCGCGCGCTTGCCAACTATGCGCCGGCTATAATGACCGGTGGCGGCACCACCATCGGCATCGGCGGCTGCGGCGGTCGCAAGATCCTGCCGGCGGTGTTCCAGTTGCTGTCGCTTATGCGCCGAGTTCGGCTACGACCTCGAAACAGCGTTCCATCAGCCCCGCATCGACGTGTCGGGAATTGGCCGCATCGCCGTTGACCGCGAGCTGGAGTTGAGCGTTATCGAGGCTTTGGCGCGTGACTTCGACGTCGTGCTCGCCGAGCCGATCGTCTACACCAACCCGTTCACCATCGCGAGCGCGGTCGCCCGCTCCGACGTTGGCGATAACGAGGGCGCGACCGAGCCGGGTCATCCGTGGTCGGAAGCCGTGGCGGAAGAGGACGTGTAAGGGTCAGCCGGAACGCGTGCCGAGCCATAAGCCGATGACGACCGCCGCGCAGCCAGCGACGAAGTGCCAGCTCAGCGGCTCGCCGAGCAGCATGGCGCCGAGCAGGCCAGCGGTGAGTGGTGACAGGCTCATGAAGATGGTGACGCGGGTCGGCGTCGCGTTGCTCAATGCCCATAGCCACAGGAAATAGCCGATCCCACTCGACACGCCGATGAAGGCAATCGCCGCCCAGGCAAGCGCGGAGAACTGCGGCGGTTGCACGAACAGTCCTTCGAGATAGGCCGGCGGCGCCAATGCCGCGACCGATGCCAGCATCGCGGCGGCACTTACGGTCAGCGCCGGATAGCGTTGCAGATAGGGGCGATAGAGCACCGAGCAGATCGCGCCCGAGGCAGCGGCGCCGAGGACCGCCAGTTCGCCGTGCCAAGTCGCCTGCCCGCCGCCAAGCTTTTCGGCAAGCGCGATGCCGACGCCGGCGATGGTTGCCAGCACGCCCAGCGTCTTGGCGGCGGTCAACGTTTCTCGCCCAAGCAGGGCGCCGAATATCATCGTCAGCAGCGGGAATGTCGCCAGGATCAAAGCCGCGCGGCCAGCTGGAATGGTTTGCAGACCATAGTTCAATAGCGCGATCAGGACGCCGAACTGGATGATGCCGAGCAGCGCGATCGGCAATACATCGCGTCGTGCGAAGCGAACGCGGGCGGCCGTCAGCGCGATCGGCGCCAGGCAAGCGAAGCCGACGATGTAGCGCATCAAGGCGAGTGCCGCGGGCGTTGTCTCGGCGATGGCGAACCGCGAGGCGACGGTCGCGGCGCCGACCTGGATGCCGACTGCCGCGGCGGCCAGCAGCGCGAGGTTCGCTCGATCCGCGCTCACAGCTCGCGTTCCCAGGTTTCGCTGACGAGATCGACACCGAAGGCGCGGTAGGCTTCGCTGGCCGTCATCTCGAAGCCCAGCGACTGATAGAGTTTTCGCGCCGGCACCAGCACGTCGTTGGTCCACAGCGTCATGCGGGTATAGCCGGCGTCGCGGGCGAATTGCATGCACGCCTCGACCATGCGTCGGCCAAGCCCGGTGCCGCGTGCTGCCTCCTCGACATAGACCAGCCGCAGCTTGGCGGTGCTGTCGTCCTTGCGGACAACGAATGCCGAGCCCAGGATCTCGCCGCTGCGTTCGGCGATGAAGCAGACGTCCGAGCGGCTGTCGAAATTTTCGATGATCTCGGCCGCGACCTTGGCGACCAGTGCCTCGAAGGTGATGTCCCAGCCGTATTCGGCGGCATAAATCGCGCCATGCCGACTGATGACATGACCGATATCGCCCGGACGATGCGGTCGCAGAATGATCTCAGGCGTCGGCGGCGAGCCGCCCGAGCCCAGCAGTGTTTCGATCGTCGCCATCGCCGCCGTCAGTCGCTCGCGATCGGTCGTTGACAGCGCGCGCAGCATGCAGCCGACCTCGCGCCTCGATGCGGCGTCGATCTCCCCGAACAGGCGCAGGCCCTCATCGGATAGCGCCAGTAGCGCCTGCCGACCATCCGCTGGATTGGGCGATCGCGCGATGATCTGGCGGCTTTCCAAGTCCTTGAGCAAGCGGCTGAGGTAGCCGGCGTCGAGCCCGAGGTCCTGGCCGAGGGCGGTCGCGGTCGAGCCGTCGTGTTGGGCGATCTCGTACACAATTCGGGCCTGTGTGAGCGTTAACGGACTACCCAGCAGGCCTTCTTGCAAGACGCCGATGAGGCGCGTGTAGAAGCGCGTGAACCGGCGGACGGCGGCGATATCGGCGGCTGAAGGAGCGGGCATGCGTTGGCTTTCGACGATGGCAGGCGGATCAATATGGGTGGAAATGGTTGCCAAAGGCAAGTAATTGCCGATCGCAAAACGATCAGGGAGCGCACGAAGAATTTGGCGAAAATGTGCAAATTTCGAACACGGCTTTACCCGGCCTTAAGCACGGTGCCCGTAGATTGATCATCGTTCGAACCTGAAGCTGTCCTGTCCCTGGTTTTGCGTCGCTTCAGCCCCGAACACGAGGACGAGGAGATCCATGAAGCGTCGCCGGCTACCTCTTGTTCTGCTTGGCAGCCTCGCGCTCACGACCTACTTCGCCCATCACGCGCTCAATGGTAGTCACGGCCTCCAGGCGAGACAGAAGTTGACGGAACGCGCCAGCATGCTGGAACGGGACGTCGCTCGTCTGGAGGTGGTGCGCGCCCGGTTGAAGCGCGACGTGGCGCTGCTGGCGCCTGAAGTGCCCGATCCAGACATGGTATCAACGATAGCGGCCGACGTGCTCGGCTACGTCGCGGCCGACGCGGTGATCGTCGTGCCCAAGGCCAGGTGACGGCGCCCGATCGGCCATCGCATCGTTAACTATTAATCCCGCTCTAGCTCCTATTGCGAAAATGCTTGCACCTCAGTCTGGCAAGCCTGATATCGGTCGTGTACCGTTCGACTAAAGTGGCAAGTCAACGCCGGTCGAGATCAAAGCATTCAGGAGGAACCATGGCAGCGGGTGAGACGACGCGGGGCGTGACGCCAGGGGTGACATTCCCCGAACACGGCACAGCCAAGCCGGCCACACTGGGCTCGATGCACGCGTCGTGGCAGGCAGGTGCCGCCGTCGCGCCGCCAGTACCAGCCTTCAACCGCGACCAGGAACTATTAGCCTATCGCGAAATGCTGATGATCCGCCGCTTCGAGGAGAAGGCCGGCCAGCTCTACGGCATGGGTTTCATCGGCGGCTTCTGTCACCTCTATATCGGCCAGGAAGCGGTCGTCGTCGGCCTGCAGATGGCGTCGAAGCCGGGTGATCAGGTGATCACCACCTATCGCGACCACGGTCACATGCTGGCCTGCGGCATGGACCCCAAGGGTGTCATGGCCGAATTGACCGGCCGTCGCGGCGGCTATAGCCGCGGCAAGGGCGGCTCGATGCACATGTTCAGCCGCGAGAAGCAGTTCTTCGGCGGTCATGGCATCGTCGGTGCCTCGGTGCCACTCGGCGCCGGCCTTGCCTTCGCCAATAAGTATCGCGGCAACGATCATGTGTCGTTCTGCTATTTCGGCGACGGCGCGGTCAACCAGGGGCAGGTCTACGAGACCTTCAACATGGCCGAGCTTTGGAAGCTGCCGGTGATCTTCGTCATCGAAAACAACCGCTATGCCATGGGCACCTCGATCGAGCGGGCAAGCGCCACCACCAACCTGTCGCAACGCGGCCTGTCGTTCGGGATTCCGGGCGAGCAGATCGACGGCATGGACGTTCGGGCGGTGAAGGCTGCCGGCGACCGCGTCGTCAAATGGGCCCGCGAGGGCAAGGGCCCCTATATCCTGGAAATGATGACCTATCGCTATCGTGGTCACTCGATGTCGGACCCGGCCAAGTATCGCACCCGCGAGGAAGTCGACAAGGTGCGCGAGGAGCGTGATCCGATCGAGCGCTCACGCATCCGCATCATGGAGAACAAGTTCGCGAGCGAGGACGACCTGAAGGCGATCGACAAGCAGATCCGCGAGGTCGTCAACGCCTCAGCCGAATTCGCCCAGACCGATCCCGAGCCCGATGTCTCCGAGCTCTACACGGATATCCTGCTGTAGGATCGTCGATGACCGACGCCAGCCACAAGCCCGCCACCTATGCAGACCTGGAAGCGGTACCACCGCATCTGGTGGCGGAGATTTTGTTCGGCACGCTGGTGACGCATCCGCGGCCGACGCCGCGACATGGTGCGGCGGCGATCTCTCTCGGTGACGAACTTGTAGGTCCTTTCCAGAAGGGGCGCGGCGGCCCAGGCGGCTGGACATTCATTGCCGAACCTGAATTGCATCTTGGGCCGCATGTCGCGGTCCCGGACATTGCCGGTTGGCGCCGCGAGCGCCTGCCCGCCGAAGCTATCGAAAAGGCCTTCATTGAAGTCGCGCCCGACTGGGTATGTGAGATCATTTCGCAAAGCACCGAGAGGTTCGACAAAGGCGACAAGCGGCGTCTCTACGCGGCCTACGGCGTTCAACATCTTTGGTATTTGGATCCGCGCGCGCTGACACTCGAAGTGTTCGAACGCCGCGATAAGAACTGGCTTTTGACTCATACGTTCGTTGATCAGGAAGTCGTCAATGCCCCGCCGTTCATCGAACTGAAATTTTCGCTCGGGCTGCTCTGGCCCTTTGACCCGCCCATCGATCCCGCCACCTGATATTCCACTTCCACCGCAATCCCCGGACGAACATCCCCATGGCCACCCAGATCCTGATGCCCGCGCTCTCTCCGACGATGGAGGAGGGCAAGCTCGCCAAATGGCTTGTCAAGGAAGGCGATACGGTCAAATCCGGCATGGTCATAGCCGAGATCGAGACCGACAAGGCGACCATGGAAGTCGAGGCCATCGACGAGGGCAAGGTTGGTGCCATCCTCGTCCCGGCCGGCACCGAGCACGTCAAGGTCAATACCCCGATCGCGACGATCCTTGCCGACGGCGAAGCCGCCGGCAGCCAGCCAGCGCCGCAAGCTGCGCCCGCCGCCAACGGCCACGCTCCGATGGCTGCTGCTGCGCCGGCACCCGCCGCCGCCCCGATGCCGATGCCGGCGGTTCACGTCGCCCCGGCCGAGCCCGATTACGCGCCGGGCACCGAGATGATCACCCAGACCATGCGCGAGGCGCTGCGCGACGCCATGGCCGAGGAGATGCGCCGCGACCCGGACGTGCTGCTGATGGGCGAGGAAGTCGCCCAGTATCAGGGCGCCTACAAGGTCAGCCAGAATTTACTCGCCGAGTTCGGCGACAAGCGCGTCATCGACACGCCGATCACCGAGCAGGGCTTCGCCGGCATCGGCGTCGGCGCGGCCCTCGCCGGCCTCAAACCGATCGTCGAATTCATGACTTGGAATTTCGCCATGCAGGCGATCGACCAGATCATCAACTCCGCCGCCAAGACACTCTACATGAGCGGCGGTCAGATGGGCTGCCCGATCGTTTTCCGTGGTCCCAATGGCGCGGCGGCGCGCGTCGGCGCCCAGCACTCGCAGTGCTACTCGGCTTGGTACGCGCACGTGCCGGGCCTGAAGGTCGTCTGCCCGTCGAACGCCGCCGACGCCAAAGGCCTGATGAAGGCTGCGATCCGCGATCCGAACCCGGTGCTGGTGCTCGAAAACGAGATACTCTACGGCATCAGCGGCGAAGTGCCGAAGGGCGATGATTTCATCGTGCCGATCGGCAAGGCCAAGATCGTGCGCCCGGGCCAACACGTGACCATCGTGTCGTTCGCGCGCGGCATGCAATATTCGCTCGATGCCGCCAAGACCCTGGCGGCGGAAGGCATCGAGGCCGAGGTGATCGACCTGCGTTCGCTGCGGCCAATCGACTGGGATACGATCTTGAATTCGGTGCGCAAGACCAACCGCCTCGTCACCGTCGAAGAAGCCTGGCCGACCTGCTCGGTCGGTTCCGAAATCTGCGCCCAGGCCGCGATCCAGTGCTTCGACTATCTCGACGCGCCGCCCGCCAAGGTCACCGGCGCCGACGTGCCGATGCCCTATGCGGCCAACCTCGAAAAGCTGGCATTGCCGACAGCGGCCCAGGTCGTGGCTGCGGTGAAGGGTGTGGTTTACGCATGATCAAGTCGATCCTGATGGGTGTCGCCGGTGCCGCGTTTCTGGCTGTGTGCTGGTATGAGTGGCACGCGCGTGGATCGGTCCGGCCGGGTTATGACTGGAGCCGGACGTCGTCAGGTGATCCCAACAACGGCGTTCCCGATTTCGCGCTGACACCCGCCGGCCAGGAGGCGCGGCGTAAGGCTTGGGTTGCCTGCATCGTGCTGGGGCTGGCGCTCGCGGCGCTGCTGCCCATGCTCGATCTAGTGTGAAAGTTGGTGTCATGAATGCTGCTGTTGCATCACCCTTAGCCGTCATCCCGGAGCTTGTTCCGGGGAATCAGGGCTCGGCCGGGTCGGCTCTCCAAGGTTGTCCGCTGCCGAAGGCAGCCGCTAAATGCTTTCTTGGTGAGCACCACACAAACCGCTGGCATCGAGTGCGTGGCCCGATGGGTCCCGGTGACGAGCACCGGGATGACACCTCTGGGGTGGCATTTCCGGCGACTCTTTCAGGCAGTCCTCCAAGGCGCACAATCGCGAGCTCCGCTTCCACCTCACCCACCGCTGTCATCCCGGGGCTTGTCCCCGGGACCCAGGGTTCGGCTGGGTCGGCTGTGAGCAAGCGGTCGCACGCCGGGCAGCAGCGGGTAAAGATCCTGCCAATGCGGATTGTCGCGCTCGATCAGGTTGAGCTTCCAGTCACGGCGCCATTCCTTCATGGTCTTCTCGCGCTGGATCGCCTCGTCTACGCTTGCGAACTCTTCATACCAAACGAGGTGGAAGACCTTGTAGCGTCGAGTAAAGACCGAACCCTTGCCCGTCCGGTGTCTTTCGACACGGGCGACGATGGAGTTGGTCACGCCGATATAGAGTGTTCCACGCGGGCGGCTAGCGAGGATATAAGTCCAATAGCTGTTCATGCGCTGCACCAATCTGATGTGTGGAGCTTGCAGCGCCATGGGTCCCGGGGACAAGCCCCGGGATGACATTTTTGGGATGGCTGGGACCGAATGTTCTCCGCTAAAAAAGAGAGCCGATTAACGAAAGACCGTGAACTTGGCGTCCGTATCACAGACAGGGGCAAAAGCGGCGACTTACGCCGATCTCGAAGCCGTGCCGCCGCATCTGGTGGCGGAGATCCTGTTCGGTGCGCTGGTCACCCATCCGCGACCGGTTCCCGGCATGCGACCGCGCAAAACGCCGTCGCGGCGAACTCACTGGCCCATTTCAACGCGGTCGCGGCGGCCCTGGTGGCTGGATCTTCATGATCGAGCCCGAACTGCATCTCGGTCCCCATGTCGTCGTGCCCGACATCGCCGGCTGGCGCCGCGAACGACTGCCACACCTACCGGCGACTGCCTATGTCGAGACACCGCCCGATTGGGTTTGCGAATTGCTGTCGCCTTCGACCGAGAACACCGATCGCGGGCCGAAGCGCCGCATCTATGCGACCTATGGCGTCGGCCACATGTGGTTCGTCGATGCCACGGCGCGTCGATTGGAATCGTACGTGCTGCGCGACGGCCAATGGATGCTCCATGAAACCTTCGACGGCTCCGACGATGTGAAAGCCCCGCCGTTCGACGCCGTGCCTTTTCCAATTTCGGCCCTGTGGCCGCTCGACCCTGCTCCCGATCAAACCTGACCTCACGAGACCCAAGCCATGCCCATCCAGATCCTGATGCCCGCGCTGTCACCCACAATGGAAGAGGGCAAGCTCGCCAAGTGGCTGGTGAAGGAGGGCGACGTCGTCAAGTCGGGCAAGGTGATCGCCGAAATCGAGACCGACAAGGCGACGATGGAAGTCGAAGCCGTCGACGAGGGCACGATCGGGCAGATCCTGATTGCCGCCGGCACCGAGAAGGTGAAGGTCAACACGCCGATTGCGACCCTGCTGGCCGATGGCGAGAAGGCAGGCAGCCCCGCAGCCGCCCCGGCGCCGGCTCCAGCCGCCGCGCCGAAAGCGCCGGTGCCCGCCGTATCCGCCGGCCTCGCGATGGCGGCCGCACCGTCTGTTGCCGCGCAAATGCCGCCGCCTGCTCCGGCTGCGAAGGCCCCGCTCGCAGGCTCACGCATGTTCGTGTCGCCACTCGCCCGCCGTTTGGCCCGGGACAACGGCATCGACCTGTCGCGGGTCAACGGTTCGGGCCCGCACGGCCGTATCGTCCAGCGCGACATCGACGCCGCCAAATCTTCCGGCTCGGCAAAAATCGGTGCGACACCGCTAGTGCCGGCCACTTCGCCCTCGACCGCCATGCAGACCCTCTCGGCATCGAATGCGCCGGCGATTCAGCCGATGGCCGACGACAAGATCCTGGCGCTGTATGAGAAGGATTCATTCGAAGTGCTGCCGCATGACGGCATGCGCCGGATCATCGCCGAGCGGCTCACTCAATCGAAGTCGACGGTGCCGCACTTCTATCTGACGGTCGACATCCGTCTCGACACCCTGCTGTCGGCACGTGAGCGACTCAACGCCCGCTCGCCGAAGGATGGTCCGCGCGCCTACAAGCTGTCGGTCAACGATTTCATCATCAAGGCGCTGGCGTTGGCGCTACAGAACGTGCCGGCGGCAAATGCCACCTGGACCACCCAGGGCATGCTGCGCCATCGCCACTCGGACGTTGGCGTCGCGGTTGCCATCGAAGGCGGCTTGTTCACGCCGGTCATCCGCCACGCCGAACTGAAGACCCTGGCCGAGATCTCGAACGAGATGAAGGATCTTGCCGAGCGCGCCCGCAAGCGGCGTCTCGCACCGCACGAATACCAGGGTGGTACCACGTCGATTTCCAATCTCGGCATGTTCGGCATCAAAAGCTTCGATGCCGTCATCAACCCGCCGCACGCGACGATTCTCGCCGTCGGTTCCGGCGAAAAGCGCCCCGTGGTCAATGGCGACAAGATCGAGGTCGGCACCATCATGAGCGCCACACTGAGCTGTGATCATCGGGTCGTCGATGGCGCACTCGGCGCCGAAATGCTCAACGCATTCAAATCGTTCATCGAAGATCCCGTCCGAATGCTGGTGTGATGCTGGTGCTGTTGCAACTGTGCTTGTGCGGCAACAAGGATGGCGTTTCCGGAAGGATTTCTCTGGTTGCTCGAAGATTACCGGTGATAGTTTGACCACTAGATCTTGTTGCCGGTTTGGACCGGGTCTATGGGGCTAAGCAGCGTAAAGGGCGTAGAACCTGAGATTTTTGGGGAACATCACCATGTTCAATAAGCTCCTGGCGCCCGCGCTCATCGTCGCGGGTGCGGCACTCCTGGCCGGTTGCGCGGATAATTCCACGGCATTCGGCGGCAGCAATATGACAACCGCTTCCATCGTTGAGGCGCCGAAGCCGGACCCGGCCTGCAATACTCTTGCTTCGCAGATTGATGGTCTGAAGAAGGAAGGCATTGCCGACAAGGTCGCGCAGGCTTCAGTCAAGAAGTACAAAATGACGACCGCTGATCTTACCAAGGCCGATCAGCTGAACCGTACCAATACCGAGTTCCAGTCGAAGTGCTCGACCGTGAAACCGGCGCAGACGGCGGCGGCTCCGGCCCAGCCGGCGGCTCCTGCGATCGCGCCGGCCGTTGCCAAGGCTGCCAAGACGGCAGCTCAATAAGCCGCCATGCGGGATGAGGCGAGGGCTGTTCCAACTCCTTCGCCGAATGCCCGCATGCGGTCTAAGGCGTGATCTAGTCGATACAGAATGCGCGAACGCTGATAGGTGAGCACCGAATCGGAGCGCGATGAAATCGCGACCGCCGGAGAAATAAGTGCCGCAAAGTCGGCAAATCGGAGATGTGGCGAGATGAGACAGATGAGCGGGCGTCGTTTAAGCGAACGGCTGGGGCGAGCAGTGGGCGTGGTCGCACTAGTCGGCCTGCTAGGCGCCGGTGTTGCCGGTTGCTCTTCGGGCAGCGCCACGGGCGGCGATCCGGGCGCGCGGGCACTTCCGGCCGGTACCTCCTGCCAGTCGCTGCGAGCCGAGTTGAACAAGATGGACAGCCAGGGCGCGCAGTCAAAAGTCGAAGCCGCGAGCCAGGGCAAGGGTTCGCCCGAAGCCCGCGCCGTCGCCAATCGCTATAATCAACTGCTGAACGACTACCTTGGCGCTCGCTGCCATACCTGAGTTATCATCCTGGGCAAGGCTGATTGAATTGAAGAGGGCTCCACGGGTGACCGTGGGGCCTTTTTCTATGTGCCAATTACCAGCGCATCGCCTCGTCCGGTGGCGGTATCATCTCGAACATCATCGGCTCAAGGTCGATCAAAGATGTGGCGTGCTGGATGTAGTCGCTGGCCGTCAGATCGCGCCAGTTGGCGAGGCGATAAAGTTTGCCGTCCGCCGCGAACAGCAGGTCCGTGCCGATAGCGCTCGTCACCCAATCGAGATCGGCGATGCCGGCATCGGTCATCGCAGCCCAAAGCGCGCAGTCGGTGGTCTCACCGCGCCATTGCGCTGGCGCATGCGCCGATCGTGCGGGCCAGTCTCCGTCATTTCGCCGCCGCACGTTCAGTCCGGGCGGGATCTCGACATTTGCGATCGGCGTCATGCCGTCGGCACTTTCGAACAGAACGATTTCCCGGCCAGCGAACACGCCGCCCCCTGTCCAGCGCCCGTGAGCCGGCCATATGGCCAGCGCGGAGAAGTAGGGTGGCGTGCTGATAGCAGTCCAATCCGAGTCCAGCCGCCGCACCGAGCCGGTGCCGTTGGCCGCTTCGCCGCGCATATAGCGGGGCAGCTTGCGATGTGGCCGTGGTCGGCGCACGCCGCGCGGTAACAGGCGTGGTGCCAGTGGATCGAATGCCCGTGCCGCCATCGCTCGCCGGATCGGCCTTCGATATTGGCTGGCACGGTAGATCAGCTTGGCGCCATCGGCTGATAGGTCGCACAGCGAGAGGCTGCCCTTCATCCATTGGCCGGGCTCGAACGTGTCGCGCGCCAGATCCCACACGATCAGCCGGAAATGCCGTTTCGGCCCGCGCCGCAAGATCACCGCCACCGGCGCCTGGGCTGCAAACAGTACCCAGGTGCGGGTCCGATAGGGGCGATGCGTTGCGATTGTTGCCATCGACCTGTTGACCTCCACGCCGTCGGCGGCTTCACTCAGCCGGGAGTATGACCACGCCCCCAGAAATCGCGGCGCCTGTCCGCGACGTCACAAAACCAATCCTGCCACGGCAAGCCCCAGGGAACCAACATGTCCAGCTATGACATCATCATCATCGGCGCCGGCCCCGGCGGCTACGTTAGCGCCATTCGCGCCGCGCAATTGGGCTTCAAGACGGCAATCGTCGAGCGCGAGCACTTAGGCGGCATCTGCCTCAACTGGGGCTGCATCCCGACCAAAGCCCTGCTGCGCTCGGCCGAGATCTATCATTACGCCACCCACGCCAAGGACTACGGGCTGGTGCTCAATGGCACGATGACAGTCGACAACGCGGCGGTGGTGGCGCGATCACGCGGCGTATCGCAACAGCTGAACGGCGGCGTCGGCTTCCTGCTCAAGAAGAACAAGGTCGACGTGATCTGGGGCGAGGCCAACATCACCAAGCCGGGTGAAGTGGTGGTCGCTGCCACGAAGAAGCCGGCGGCGCAGCCGGCTCCCCCGGCGCCCAAGGGGACGCTTGGTGCCGGCACCTATCAGGCCAAGCACATCATTGTCGCGACCGGCGCCCGGCCGCGCGCGATCCCCGGCATCGAACCCGACGGCAAGTTGATCTGGACCTACTTCGAAGCGATGGTGCCGCCGGCCCAGCCGAAGTCGCTGATCGTGATGGGCTCCGGCGCCATCGGCATCGAGTTTGCCTCGTTCTACCGGACGATGGGCGCCGAGGTCACGGTGATCGAGCTGTTGCCGCAAATCCTGCCGGTTGAGGATGCCGAGATTGCCTTGCACGCCCGCAAGCGGTTTGAAAAGCAGGGCATGAAGATATTGACCGGCGCCAAGGTCACCAAGGTCGTGAAGGGGGCGAACAGCGTCGCCGCCACGGTGGATCTCGGCGGCGGCAAAACCGAAACGATCACCGCCGAACGGTTGATCTCGGCGGTTGGCGTGGTCGGCAATATCGAGGGGCTAGGGCTGGAGAAACTCGGCGTCAAGACCGATCGCGGCTGCGTCGTCACCGACGGCTTGGGACGCACCAACATCGCCGGCATCTACGCCATCGGCGACGTTGCCGGTCCGCCAATGCTGGCGCACAAGGCGGAGCACGAGGGCGTCATCTGCGTCGAGACCATCAAGGGCCTGCACACCCACGCCATGGACAAGCTCAAGATTCCCGGCTGCACCTATTGCCATCCGCAGATCGCGTCCGTCGGTCTCACCGAAGCAAAGGCGAAGGAGGCCGGACGCGAGGTCAAGATCGGTCGCTTCCAGTTCCGTGGCAACGGCAAGGCAATCGCGCTCGGCGAGCCGGAAGGCATGGTGAAAACCATCTTCGACGCCAAGACCGGCCAGCTGATCGGCGCGCACATGGTGGGCGCGGAAGTGACCGAGCTGATCCAGGGCTTCGTCGTCGCCATGCAGCTTGAAACCACGGAAGAAGACCTGATGCACACCGTCTTCCCGCACCCGACGCTGTCCGAAATGATGCACGAGAGCGTGCTCGACGCCTATGGTCGCGTGATCCATATGTGACGGGGCGGGCAACCGATGCAGTGGTGGCTGCACCCCCAGGGTGGTTCAATGCTGGCATGGAGGCACACACGCAGCATGTGTCATGCCGGCATTTATTGCCGGGTCCCATGGGCCTCATGGTTGGCGTCTGAATTTGTGGCGCGATGGGTCCCGGTGACGAGCCCAATGCTGTCCGGTTTGATTTTGCATCGTCATGAGAAAGCCCGCGCAGGCGTTGCTTCGGAGCGCAATTTTAATTGGCCGGGACACGGAATGAGTGTTGCATGATCTCGATGTTCGAACGCAGCCCACCTCCCTCATTCTTGCGTTCCCGGACAATTCGCCCAGGCCGCAGATGCGGGGTCAGTGCCGCCCTGTGCGGGCTTGTCCGGGATCTGTGTGACCTCAGGCGTCCTGGTTGTTCGGGCCAAGCACAAGTTGCACATCGGACATGCGGATCGGGTCAGGCTCGCCGCGACAATGCACAGCGCCGGCTGGTCCAGCGAATGCCGAGAGTTCGATCGCCGACAGGTCTGAATGACGCCCGCCAGGTCGCAAGTCTTACCTGTCGCGATCGGTGCCTGCTTGTCGGTCCGTATCAACAACGTGGGTTGGCGTAGCTATCATTGCCGCCGACCAATTCACACCCGATGTGCTCGCAGCCAGTTGGGGCGTGCGGAATGATCATCTGCCATGGCGGCAATGCCCTCGAATAATGAATCGTTGACGAGCTGAGCTCAGAGCCAGCTGCACCGCTGTCCCTGTTCGACGATTGTTCCCGCATGCGAATAGCAAGTCGATGGCGCTGTCCTTCACTCTCCCCCGCCTCTTCGGGGAGAGGGGCGGCTGCTTGCTCTGCTGTCGCATCATCGGGCTGGGCGTCGGTTGAGATCGGGTTCGAGCAAGCGGCCGCCCCTCACCCTCGGACGTCGCTATGGCGCCGTCCCATAGTGCCGGGAGCCAAGTGTCGGGCGCGGTACACTAACACGACCGAACTCGCAGCGCCCGACCGGCATAGCAGCCCCTCGCCGCCACGGTTGACATCGACGCGGCGACCGTCGACGAAGAAGCATGTCCCGAAACTTTCTGATCGTCTTTTGCGGGTTGCTACTGGCATCCAACGCATTCTCGACCGACGTGCTGTTGCCGGCGGTGTTCTCGATGGAACACGCACTTGGCGCACCGATTGAGCAGGTGCAGATCGCCATGCCGCTGTTCATCTTCTGCTCGGCATTCGGTCAGCTGGTCTACGGATCGGCGTCCGACCGGTTCGGCCGCAAGCCGGTGCTACTGGCCGGCCTTGCGATCTATACCATGTCGGCGCTGGTAGCCGCGCTGGCGCAAAGCATCGAGGTGGTGCTGATCGCCCGCGCGTTCCAGGGCTTCGGCTCGGCCGCCGGCATCGTCATCGGACGCGCAATCCTGCGCGATACCCATGCCGGGCCGGAGCTCGCCCGCATCATGGCGCTGGCGATGGCGATGATCTCGTTCGGTCCGATCCTGGCGCCACTCGCCGGTACCGGGCTCGTCGCGCTCGGCGGCTGGCGCATGTCGTTTGCGGCGATGGTGGTGTTTGGCGTGGTGATGGCCACGATCGGCCTGCTGAAGCTCGACGAGACCAATCAGGCGTTGCGGCCGGACGCGCTGGACTGGGGCCAGTTGAAGCACGCTGGTGGTCGGGTGTTGCGCCATCCGCAGTCGCGGTTCTTCCTGATCATGGCGGCGGCGCTGAGCTTCTCGATCATCTCGTTCATCTCGCACGCGCCGCGCTTCTTCAAGACGGCGTTCGGCTGGGAGGGTCTCGCCTTCGCCGGTGCGTTCGGCGTCATGGGGCTCGGCATTATCGTCGGCCAGTTGATCAATTCAAGGCTGATTGGACGCTTCGGCGTGCTGTCGGCGACCAGGGGCGCGCTGATCTTCCTCACCGGCGTTTGCGGCATCCTGGCATTGCTGTCGTCGACCAACATGCTGCCGGCATTCGGCTTCGGGTTTTTGATGTTCCTGTTCAACTGCACATTCCTGAGCCTGATCGCCAACTCGGCGAGCCTGACGCTCGACCCGCATCCCGAGATCGCCGGGCTTGCCTCGTCGATCTTCGGATTTGTGACGCAGATGGTGCCGGCGGCGCTGACACTGGCGACGCTTGGCCTCGTCGGCGGTCAGATCTCGCGCTGGGCACTGGTGGTGTCGGCGATCATGCTGTGCCTGCTGATCGCGCTGCTGCGCTATCGCCCGGTGATGCGGATGCGGGCGGCGCAGCTATAATGTGTCGACGGCTGGCGCTTACTCGACCTTCGCCGGTGGTGTCGTCTTAATCGGGCAGATGTTGCGCAAGGCCTGCCATTCGGCGTCGTCAAGCGCGGGAGTGGCTGGATAGGCCGGTTGCTCGTGGGCGCGCTTGGCGCGCTCGGCCGACTGCGGATGTGTGCGCAGCACGTCGATGCCGCCGACGACTTCTTTTACGGGATCGGTGGCTCGGCGGCCGTCCATGCGCTTGAAGAAATCGCCGAGACCGCGCGGGGCGATGCCGGCGCGCTTCAGGATGCGCAGGGCGTGGTCGTCGGCTTCCTGTTCGGCGAGGCGCGTGTATTGCAATTGCGCCAGCAATAGGCCGATGTTGGCGAGCGAACCGCCGCTGCCGCCCATCATGAATTCGAGTGCCGCCGATAGCCCGACAACGCGGATCAGCGCCGTCTCGGGGTGACGCTCAAGGCCGTGGCCCATCTCGTGGGCGAGGACGCCGGCGACCTCGTCGGCACTCTTGGCGTTCTGCAAGATGCCGCGGGTTAATGCGATCTGTTCGCCGGGCGTGGCAAACGCGTTGACGAGGCTCCAGTCGACCACCACGACCTTGAAGCGGCTGTCGGCATCGGTGGCTTGTGTCAGGCGGGCGGTCAGTTTGTCGAGCGCGGCGCGGCCGGCGGGTAGGTTGCAGGCCTGCCGGTCGTTCGACAGCGAGACAATGACTTGTCGGCCAATCCGATCGCGGACGGCGTCCGGCATGAAGCGGGCAAGCGTACTGGCCGGCCCGATGCCGGCCCACCACATCCAGGCTGCCAGCGCAAACAAGCCGACGCCGGCTGCCACCCAGATGCGCGCGGCGCGCCAGCGCTCGGCTCCGGCGCGCAGGTGGGCCGCACGGTTGGCGAGTTCGGCGACGAAACCACGGTCGCCAACGAACAAGGTGAGACCGGCAAACGCGGTCGCGGTCAGCAACACGTCCTGGCTGTGGCGAGACAACGGTTCGGCAGCACCCAGCGTGGCATAGGGCAGGGTATGCTGGGACAGATCGTGCTCGATGACGATCACGCCATCGGGCCCAAAGGTAACGGCGACCTGATGGCCTTCGGCGCTCTGGCCGTCGCTCAGGATCGCCGGATAGGTCGGGCTCGGGTGATCAGAATGCATCGAAATCAAACGCCTGGGCCAGACCTTCACCGTATTTGCCGGACGCCGCCGCTCCTTGAGCGATGGCGGCCAGCGGTACCGCACCGTCGATTTTCAGGTTCTGGACCTGATAGCGGGCGGAACGCATCTGCGCGATCGGCGCCAGGATGCCGAGTGATAGGATCGAGATCAGGAAATTGCTGATGGCGAGCCAGATCAATCCGCGCGCGGTGGCGGTGCCGCGAAACGTCGCGCCCTCGAAATGGGTGTGGGCGGCGAAGTGGTTGATGACCTTGGCGCGATACCAGGCGCCGACAATGCCGAGCAGCAGCAGAAACACGAACAGAATGGCGAAGACTGTCACTGCATCCATGGCGGTGATCAGCGGCGGGCGGCCACTTTCGTGCGCGGCGACGAACTTGGGGTAGAACATCGCACCCAGCACCCCGAACATGCCGGCGTAGAGGATGATGCCGCCGACCCACAGGCCGGCGAAGCGGCCGTACAGTGGGCCGGAGCTGGCGTTGAATTGCAGTGGTCTATCGCCAAAGCGCATGTCGCTGACCATCAGGCTTTGCAGTTTCGTCGTCCGCCAGGGTGTGAGCCAGCCGAGCGTGAACGGATTGAGGATGGCAGTCCAGATGTAGGTCCAGGCGTATCGGCCCTGCGAGCCTTCGAGGCCGGCGCGGATGCCGCGCCAGTGCGTGCGCGACAGCCGATAGCGCATGGCACGCCAGATGCCGAAGCCGATCAGCGTGAACACGACGAGATAGGTCAGGGCTTGCACGGCATAAGCAATGGGCGAGTTGGGGCCGAACACCAGGGCGCTGACAACGGAAACCGCGAACACCGGCAACAGGACTAACGCGAACACGATCAGGAAACCGAGGAACAGCTCGCGGCCGGTGCCAGTGTAGTGCAGCGGTTCGCCGTTGATGCGGATCGACGACCAAATGCGGCGGCGGACTTCGGTCTTGCCCCAGAAGTGGTAAATGCCGAGTGTGATGATGCGCAGGAAATAGTTGATGAAACTCAGCCCGACCATGCCGCTGGGGGGCGACCAGGTGAGGTTCAATGGCTGGGCAGGGGCCGGCTGGTCCAGGGGGCGGACGGATCGCGCTACCAACATTGAGTGCTCCAGAAATTGGCGGTTCAAGAAGCTCTTAACACGAATTATTCGACACGTCTGTGGCTCCACACCGATTGCCGGCCAATGGCACAGTTGGCTCGACCAGCGGCGGGACTCGGTGCAAACTTGTTACAGGACGATCCAATCGAGGAGCCCGACCATGAAGATGAATTCGCAGGATCTGATCGTGATGGCGGTGATCGGCATCATCGCTGGCTTTTTGGCGAGTGTCCTGGTCGGTGGCAGTGGCTTGGTGCGCTACCTCGTGACGGGGATCATCGGCTCGTTTGTCGGCGGTGGGCTGTTGAACGCGCTCGGCGTCAATTTGGGGATTCGCAGCGCGCTTGCGTCGCAAATCGTCACCAGCACGATTGGCGCCATCGTCGTCGTAATCCTGGCGCGAATTATAGCCTAAGGTCTAATCACTCAACGAGGGAGATCTCAAATGGCGCAGCTGCAACCTTACATGCACATCATTGTCATGGTGTTGACCGGCCTAGTCGCCGGTTGGCTCGCGGGCCTGCTGCTCGGCGGCGGCGGACTGCTCCGCAATATCGTCGTCGGCATCATCGGCTCGTTCGTCGGCGGCTTCCTGGTGCAACAGGGGCTCCTGAAAATCCCGTTCGATTTCAATGCGTTCATCCCAGTTTACGGCAACCAGATCGCGGTCTCGACGATCGGCGCGCTGCTGGTGATCATCATCGCCCGCATCCTCGGGCGCTGACGACTTGATCCATTGACTGGGGTGGGGCACGTATAGGCCATGACCGGGCGCGACGCCGCCCGGCAGGAGAAGCCATGGTCACGACCGTAGACAACCGCCCGCGCCACCCCGAGAAGGCCGCCCGCCCGGAAACGCCGATCCAGCGCAAGCCGGACTGGATCAGGGTCAAGGCGCCGACGTCGCCGGGCTACGGCGAGACCCGCCGCATCGTGCGCGAGCATGGCCTCGCCACCGTGTGCGAGGAAGCCGGTTGCCCCAACATCGGCGAGTGCTGGACCAAGAAGCACGCGACCATGATGATCATGGGCGACACCTGCACGCGGGCTTGCGCCTTTTGCAACGTCAAGACCGGGATGCCGGCAGCGCTTGATCCGGCCGAGCCTGGGAACGTCGCCGCGGCGGTCGCCAAGCTCGGCCTCGAACACGTCGTCATCACCTCGGTCGATCGCGATGATCTGGCCGACGGCGGCGCCCAGCATTTCGCCGACGTCATCAAGGCGATCCGCGCCCTGACGCCCGCGACCACAATCGAAATCCTCACCCCAGATTTCCTGCGCAAGCCGGGCGCGCTGGAAGTCGTGGTCGCGGCCAAGCCCGATGTGTTCAATCACAACCTTGAAACCGTGCCGGGCCTTTATCTCAAGATCCGACCCGGCGCGCGCTACTTCCACTCGTTGCGATTGTTGCAACGGGTGAAGGAACTCGATCCGACCATGTTTACGAAATCCGGCATCATGGTCGGCCTCGGCGAGGAGCGCGAAGGCGTGCTGCAGTTGATGGACGACCTGCGCACGGCCGATGTTGATTTCCTGACCATCGGCCAGTACCTGCAGCCGACCCGCAAGCACGCGGAAGTAAAGTCGTTCATCACGCCGGACGAGTTCAAGTCCTACGAGCGGATGGCCAAGGCCAAGGGCTTCTTGTTGGTCGCGTCGTCACCACTGACGCGCTCAAGCTACCACGCCGGCGACGACTTCGCGAAGCTGCGCGCGGCGCGGGTGGCGGCACAAGGTAGGTGATCGCGAGATGCGGCGCGTGCTCTTGATCGGCTGCTCGGGGGCTGGCAAGTCGACGTTCGCGGCGCGTCTGCATGCCCGCACTGGTTTGCCGTTGATCTCGCTCGATGCGGAATTCTGGCGTCCCGGTTGGACGATGACGCCGAAGGATGAGTGGCGCGACAAGGTTGCGATGCTCGCCAACCGCGACGCGTGGATCATGGACGGCACCTTCGATAGTTCGCTCGACCTGCGGTTGCCGCGCGCGGATCAGGTGATCTGGTTCCGGTTGCCACGCTGGCGCTGCCTGACGCGGGTCGTCAAGCGCGTGGCTTTGGGTCATGGCCGGGTGCGGCCGGAGATGGCGGCCGGTTGTCCCGAGCGGTTGGACCTGGATTTCATGCGCTACATTTGCAATTTTGAACGCGATCAGGTGCCGGCAATCGGAAAGATGCTCGGGTTACATGGTCAGCACCTCGTCCCCGTGATCATTCGCCGCGATGCGGACGCCCGGCGCTTCCTCGATAGTGCGCCCGAAAACCGCCGAGACTGAGAACCAATGCCCTCCTTCACCACCCGCCGCCGCGTGCCGTTCTCAGCCCAGCAGATGTATGATCTGGTGGCGGATGTGGAGAAGTACCCGCAGTTCCTGCCGCTGACCGAGAGCTTGCGCGTTCGCAGTAAGGAGACGGTCGACGGCCGCGAGGTTCTCGTCGCTGACATGACCGCCGGCTACAAGGCGATCCGCGAAACCTTCGTCACCCGCGTGACGCTGTTTCCTGAAGTTCCGAAGGTCGAGGTGCGCTACATCGACGGCCCGTTCCACCACTTGAACAACCGCTGGCGCTTCCTGCCGGTCGATGGTGGATGTGAAATCGATTTCTTCATCGACTACGAGTTCAAGTCGCGGATGCTGGGGCTGCTGGTTGGTGCCGTGTTCGATCAGGCCTTCCGCAAATTCGCCGAAGCCTTCGAAGCGCGCGCCCGAGAGGTATATGGGGCGAACACGGCGCAAGTGACGTAAGGCTAAAGTGTCGGGTCTCGCAAGGGGGCTCTACCCGACCTACGCGACGTCGAGTGTCATCGCGGTTTGTGCTCACCAAGAGCCGGGACTGTAGGTCGGGTCAAGCCCAATTGCGCGACCCGACAACCAAGGGCGAAATGCCAGCCGCTCGAACGCACCCTCACAAATTGCGGCCGCAGTCGACCACGATGGTCTGCGCCGTAATGGCGGTGTGGGCGGCGAGGAAGATCATGGCGGCGGCGATGTCAGTCGGCTCGACCAGCTTCTTCAACGCGGTGTTCTCGACCGACCGCGCCTTGCGTTCGGGCGGCCACGGATCGGTCCACGGCGTGCGGGTGAGGCCGGGCGCCACGGCGTTGACGCGCACGTCCGGGGCCAACGCCTTGGCGAGGTTGCGGGTGAGGTTGATCAGTCCGGCTTTACTTGCGGCGTAGGCGATTGATGATGCCTGCCCGCCCAATCCCGCGATCGAGGCGGTGTTGACGATTACGCCCTTCGAGGCCTTCAGCGCCGCTGCCGCGGCCTTGGCGCAGCGGAACGGACCAACGAGGTTGGTCTGCAAAATCTTGTCCCATTTCTCTTCCGTCATCGCCTCGAAGTCCTCGAACGGGATCGGGTCGATGGTCATCGGTGTCGCCGCATTGTTGATCAGGATGTCGAGGCCACCAAGGTCGGCGATCGCCTTCTTGACCATGCGGGCGGCGTCGGCCGGGTCGGAAACGTCGCCGGGGGCTGAGATGACGCGGCCGTTGGGGCCGCTGCCGCTGCCGTTCACGAGGCGCGCGACGGTCTCGATCGCGCGGGCGTCGCCGCTCAAGTGATTGACGGCGACCGTTGCGCCGCAACGCAGGAGTGCTTCGGTGGTGGCAAGGCCGATGCCCGAGGCGCCGCCGGTGACGAGGGCGCGCTTGCCTGAAAAATCGGTGGTGATCATGCCGGCACTCCAAGCTGGAAAATCTGACGCGCTTCGGCCGGGCTCGCGATATCGCCGCCGATCAGGCGGATGATCTCGACCGCGCGGGCGACGAGTTCGGCGTTCGAGGCGGCGAGGCGGCCCTTCGAAATGTAGAGGTTGTCCTCAAGGCCGACCCGGACGTGACCGCCAAACAGTACCGTCTGCGCGACCAGCGGAAATTGCGTCCGGCCGATGCCGAACGCCGACCAGATCGCTCCTGCCGGCAGGTTGTTGCGCATCGCCAGCATCGTTTCAGGCGTGGCAGGGGCGCCATAGGAGATGCCGAGGCAGATCTGGAACAATGGTGGCGTCGGGATCAGACCGTCGGCGACGAGCTTCTTGCCGAGTTCGATGTGGCCCATCTCGAACACTTCGATTTCGGGCTTGGTGCCGGCCGCCTTGGCACGCGCCGCCATGTCGGCCAAGTGGCCCGGCGTGTTGATGAACACGTGCGGGCCGAAGTTCAGGCTACCGCAGTCGAGGGTGCAGATCTCGGGTTTGATCTTCTCGATGTGGCGCATGCGGATCGCGGGCGTCGTCAACGTAGTGCCGGCGGCTGGCTTTTGAGGGTCGTCGGCGCCTGGAATGAAGCGGCCACCGGCGCCGGTCGTCAGATTGATGATCAGCGACTTGTTCTTCGCCCGGATGCGCTCGACCGTCTCCTCGTAGAGTTCCTGCGCCATCGACGCCTTGCCGGTCTTGGGATCACGCACATGGATGTGAACCACGGCAGCACCGGCCTCGGCAGCGCCTAGAGCGGAGTTGGCGATCTGCTCCGGGCTGACGGGCACCGCCGGGCTCTTGTCGGCGGTATCGAAGCCGCCGGTGAGCGCGCAGGTGATGACGGTCTTGTGCGACATGAATGGTCCTCCCGGGGCCTATCGTTCGTTGGTTGTGGCAACTGTGCCGGTGCGTGTAGCGTTGGGCAAGGGACACGACGGGCAATACAGGACTGCGATGGACATCATAGCCGAGTGCAAGCAGGCAATCCGGGGGCGGGGCCTGAAGGTGGTGCTGCCGGAAGGGGCTGACCCGCGCGTGCTGGCGGCAGCGGCGATTTTGCACGACGAAGGTCTGGCGGTGCCGGTGCTGCTCGGCAACCGGTCTGAGATTGAACAATCCGGCGCGTTCGGTTTTGAGGTGCGCGATCCGGCCAACGATCCGTCCTTGCAGCGTTTGGCCGATATCGTCGCGGCGGCGCGGCCGTCGCTGAACGCCAAGACCGCTAGGCGCTTGCTTTCGAAGCCGCTCTATTTTGCCGGTGCCCTGGTGGCGGCGGGCGAGGCGGACACGTTCGTCGCCGGCGCCGCCAATCCGACGCGGCGCGTCATCGAGGCCGGCTTGATGACGCTCGGCTTGGCTGGGGGAATCGAGACGCCGTCGAGCTTCTTCGTCATGCTGGTGCCGGCTGCGGCGGCCAATGCCGCGCGCACGCTGGTTTTCGCCGATTGCGCGGTGAATGCCGATCCGAACGCGCGGGAGTTGGCCGATATAGCCATTGCTTCGGCGACAAGCGCGCGCTCGCTCGGCCTGGAGCCTCGGGTGGCGCTATTGTCGTTTTCGACCAAGGGCAGTGCCCAGCATGCGCGGGTGGAGAAGGTGCGTGCGGCGCTGGCGCACGTACGCAACTTGGCGCCCGGCCTAGCCGTCGACGGCGAGCTGCAGGGCGATGCGGCCTTGAAAGCGAGCGTCGCTGAGAAGAAAATGCCGGCAGTCGGCCCGGTCGCAGGTCAGGCGAACGTGTTGATCTTCCCCGACCTTGATGCCGGCAACATCGCCTACAAGCTGGTCCAGGAACTGGCCGGCGCGCGGGCCATCGGCCCCTTCCTGCAGGGGTTCGCGAAGCCGATATCGGATTTGTCACGGGGCGCCACGGTCGAAGACATTGTGTCGACCGTGGCTGTCACGTTGGCACGATCGCTTCAGCGACCGGGGTAAATGACCGAAAGCGCCTTGCGGGCGGCGTCGGCGTGCGGCACGCCCTGGGCGCGCAGATCTTCGTAGTGGTGTTGTGAGGCCAAGCCATCGCTGAAGGCTAGCCAGATCAGTTTCAGGGTACCCAGAACGCCGACTGACATCGGCGCCTCGGCCGGATAGAAGTCGTGGGCGTCGTCGAAAGATTTGATGCTCATGATAGGCTCCGATCATGCGTCGCCATTGTTTTATTTTGTGCAACGCAGCAAGGAACATGGGTGCGCCGCCGCATTGTCGCAAGCGTAAAGGCTGCAAGCCAGCTCCGTGGCTGCTGCATGGGCGAAAATGCATCGATTTGACAAGTTGTTAACCACGGATGGGTGGGGATGCCGGTGATCATCGAGCCTTATCTCATGCGCCCTCGAACTCAGCGGCAGCTGGCCGATCTCGATCACGTTTTCTTCACATCGAGTGCAACGCAGCAATTCAGCGGTGCGGCCGAGCGGGCAGCCTTTCGCGAGCGCTGGCTCGGCCGCTATTTACTGGCTGATGCAACTCATGCCTTCGTAGCGATCGAGGCCGACCGCGTGGTCGGCTACGTCATTGGCGTGCATCGATGACATCGCTGGGACGGCCCGGTTCGCCGATTTGACAAGTGCGCGGCAGTTTGAAGCCGTCAGCGCGCGCTACCCGGCGCACCTGCACATCAACGTCGACGAACGGCTGCGTGGTCGGGGCGTCGGCGCGCGATTGATCGAGACGTTCGCGGCTCATGCGGCGGCATTGGGCGTTGCCGGCATGCATGTCGTCACCAGCGGAGCGAGCCGCAATGTCAGCTTCTACGCTCGATGCGGCTTTCACGAAGCGGCACGCGTGCCCTCCGGCGGCGGAGACAAGGTATTCCTCGCTCGGGGCTTTCGGACAGCATCAGCGGCGGCTATCAAAGTCTGATTGGATTGCGCGGTCAACGCGCGTCTGTTCGGGGGAAGACGATGCGCCAGGATCTGGGCGAATTTGATTTCGTGATCGTCGGCGCTGGCACCGCGGGGTGCCTGCTCGCCAATCGGTTATCAGCCGACGGCCGCTCACGCGTCGCGCTGCTCGAGGCTGGCGGCCGCGACAACTACCATTGGATCCATATTCCTGTCGGCTACCTCTACCTGATGGGCAATCCGCGCACCGACTGGGGCTACAAGACGGCGCCGACGCCGGGTCTCAACGGTCGTGAACTGAATTATCCGCGGGGCCGCGTGCTCGGCGGCTGTTCGTCGATCAACGGCATGATCTACATGCGAGGTCAGGCGCGTGACTACGACCAATGGCGGCAGATGGGCAATCCCGGCTGGTCCTGGGACGACGTGCTGCCATATTTTCTGCGGCACGAAGACCAGTGCGCAATGGCGTCTCAACGAAATGGGTCCGACACACGCGCGCGGCGGCGAATGGCGGATCGAGGAACCGCGCGTGCGCTGGGCCATCCTTGACGCATTCGCAGATGCGGCGGCCGAGGCCGGGATACCCAGGATCAAGGATTTCAACGCCGGCGACAATGAGGGATCGAGCTATTTCCAGGTCAACCAGCGCTCCGGGTTTCGCTGGAATACGTCGAAGGCCTTCCTGCGACCGGCGATGGGGCGGCGCAATCTCACCGTCTTTACGCATGCCCAGGTCGAGCGCCTCACGCTTGCGGGCAAGCGTGTCACCGGCGCGGACCTGCGGATCAACGGTCAGGCGGCCGAGATCAAGGCCCGCCGCGAACTTATCCTAGCGGCCGGCGCGATCGGTTCGCCGCAAATCATGCAGGTTTCGGGCATTGGTCCGGGACAGGTGTTGCAGGACGCTGGCGTCGAAGTCCGCCACGCGCTCGCGGGCGTCGGCGCCAACCTGCACGACCACCTGCAGATCCGCTGCGCCTACAAGGTGCAGGGCGTCAAGACGCTCAACGAAACATCGCAGACATTGTGGGACAAGGCTAAGATTGGCCTCGAGTACGCACTGAAGCGCACCGGGCCGATGTCGATGGCGCCGTCACAGCTGGGCGCCTTCACCAAGTCCGATCCGTCGCGCGAGACCGCCAATATCCAGTATCACGTGCAGCCGCTGACGCTGCCGAAGTTCGGCGAGCCGCTGGACGCTTTCCCAGCCTTCACGGCAAGTGTGTGCAACGTCAGGCCGACCAGCCGTGGGCATGTTCGCATCAGCTCACCCGATCCGAGCGTGCATCCGGTGATTGATCCAAACTATCTGGCGACCGAGGAAGACCGCCGCGTGGCGGCCGATTCAATCCGGCTTACCCGCCGCATTATTTCGATGCCAGCCTTGCAGCGCTATCGTCCGGAGGAGTTTCGTCCTGGCCCGCAGATCGTCACCGACGACGATCTCGCCAAGGCTGCCGGCGACATCTCGACCACGATTTTCCATCCCGTCGGCACCGCCCGCATGGGCACCGACGCCGAGGCGGTGGTCGATCCGCAGTTGCGGGTGCGCGGCATGGCGGGGCTGCGCGTGATCGACGCCTCGGTGATGCCCTCCATCACCAGCGGTAACACCAACGCGCCGACCTTGATGATCGCAGAAAAGGGCGCGGCGATGATCCTCGCGGCCAGTCCATAAAACTCTGCAAGCTGTTTATTGCTGCAGTGCGATGCGCAATTCCCCGGCAACTACGGCTTAAACTTTCGTCATGCCAACCCGTTGCGCCTGCCCTGCGTGTCGTGCATAGTTTTGAGGCAAGGGGGCGTGGTGGCGGATGGCTGTCGTGCGTCCGGCGACGAGAGCGTGGTCGATTGAGCGAGGTTACATGGCCCAGGATGCCGCACGAGGCGATACGAGTACGAGTACCGCTCCGGCGATCGAAATGGTCGGCGTCAACAAGTGGTATGGCGAGTTCCATGTCCTGCGGAATGTGAATCTCAACGTTGGACGCGGCGAAAAAATCGTCATCTGCGGCCCGTCGGGCTCAGGCAAGTCGACGCTGATCCGCTGCATCAACCGGCTGGAGGAGCACCAGAAGGGCAACATCATTGTCGATGGCGTTGAGCTGACCAATGACGTTCGCAATGTCGACAAGATCCGCTCCGAAGTCGGCATGGTGTTCCAGAGCTTCAACCTGTTTCCGCATCTGACCATCCTCGACAATCTGTGCCTGGCGCCGACCTGGGTGCGTAAGATGCCGCGCGCCGAGGCTGAGAAGCTCGCCATGCAATATCTGACGCGCGTGCGCATTCCGGAGCAAGCCAACAAGTATCCGGGCCAGCTGTCGGGCGGCCAGCAGCAGCGTGTCGCCATCGCGCGCGCCTTGTGCATGCAGCCGCGCATCATGCTGTTCGACGAACCGACCTCGGCGCTCGACCCTGAGATGGTCAAGGAAGTGCTCGACACCATGATCGAGCTGGCAAACTCGGGCATGACGATGATTTGCGTGACGCACGAAATGGGCTTTGCCAAGTCGGTTGCCGATCGGGTGATCTTCATGGATCGCGGCGAGATCGTCGAACAGGGACCGCCGAAGGAGTTCTTTGCCAATCCGAAGTCGGATCGCACCAAGCTGTTCCTGAGCCAGATCCTCAATCATTGAGGTTGTGAGGTAGGCCAGCGGCGGTGTGCGACGATGGGCGATACAAACCACGAAATTTGATCCGAAGGGAGCAATCTACAATGTCTGGCAGCCGCCAGACTGCTATCCAACGGTCAAGGCGCTCGTGATCTTGGTGGGTAACAGCCCATCGAGGCGCGAGCGAAGAAGCGAACGTCAGTTGACGTAATGAATCCAGTAGTACGGGAGAAGAGAGCACATGAAAAATCTGAAACTTGCAGGTCTGGCACTTGCCGTCGCGGTGGCGGGTACCACGGGCGCATTCGCCCAGGCCAAGAAGCTTGATGCAGTCAAGGCGCGCGGCACCGTGCTGTGCGGCGTCAGCCCCGGCGTTCCTGGCTTCGCGAGCCCGGACGACAAAGGTAACTGGACCGGCATCGACGTAGACTACTGCCGCGCCCTCGCAGCGGCGATCTTCAGCGACCCGACCAAGGTGACTTTCAAGCCGCTGACTTCGAAGGAGCGCTTCACGGCACTTCAGTCCGGCGAAATCGACGTGCTGTCACGCACCACCACCTGGACCATGAGCCGCGATACATCGATGGGCATGACCTTTGCCGGCGTGACCTTCTATGACGGCCAGGGCTTCATGGTGAAGAAGTCGCTCGGCGTGAAGGTTGCCAAGGAACTCAATGGCGCGTCGATCTGCGTGCAGACGGGCACCACCACCGAGTTGAACCTCGCCGACTTCTTCCGCACCAACAAGATCACCTACAAGCCTGTCGTGTTCGAAAAGTCCGATGAAGCGCTCGAAGGCCTATGAATCCGGCCGTTGCGATGCCTACACCACTGACCGGTCTGGTCTTGCCGCCGATCGTACGCTGCTTGCCAAGCCGGATGACACGATCGTATTGCCCGACATCATCTCGAAAGAGCCACTCGGACCGGTGGTCGGCGCCGGTGACACGCAGTTCTTCAACCTCGCCAAGTGGGTCTACTTTGCCTGGCTCTCGCTTGAGGAAGCCGGTGTGACGCAGGCCAACGCCGACGAGATGTTGAAGTCGGCCAATCCGGACATCAAGCGTCTGCTCGGCACCGAAGGTGAATTCGGCAAGGGCCTCGGCGTCGGCAACGACTGGGCGCTCCAGATCGTCAAGAAGGTCGGCAATTACGGCGAAATCTACGAAAAGTATTTCGGCCCCAAGACCCCGATCAATATCGAGCGCGGCTACAACCGCCTGTGGACCCAGGGCGGCCTGCAATACGCCCCGCCGATCCGCTAAATAAATGTGATGCAGCACCGGCCACCCAGGTGGCCGGTGCTCATTGCCCGGCAGAATGTGATGCCCGGCAGTTTGCAATGCTCGACTTCGACAAGAGCATTTAGACAAGAGCAACGAGGACGGTGCTTATGGCGGTGACGACCGGTACTCGAGAAAGTACGGCAGCGGCAAAGGCGAGTTTCCTTTATCGCCCGGAAGTGCGTCAGATCATCTATCAGTTGATCCTGGTGGTCGTGCTTGTGGCGCTGTTCGGCTACATCATCGAAAACACCATCATCAATATGCGCCGGCTGGGCATCGCCTCCGGCTTCGGGTTCTGGGACCGCACCGCCGGCTTCGATATCGCCCAAACGCTGATACCGTTCACCGCCACATCGAGCTACGGCCAGGCGTTCTGGGTCAGCCTGTGGAACACGGTGCTGGTCGCGGCCATCGGAATTGTCTTTGCGACGATCATCGGGTTTGTCGTCGGCATCGCCCGGTTGTCGAACAACTGGTTGATCGCGCGACTGGGCACCATTTTCGTCGAAGCGCTGCGCAACATCCCGCTGCTGCTGCTGCTGTACTTCTGGTACTTCGCCGTGCTGAAGGCGCTGCCGCAGGCGCGCCAGGCGATGGAACTGCCCGGCGGTGGCTTTCTCAGCAATCGCGGCCTCAACCTGCCGGCACCGGTGGCCGAGCCGGGCATGGGCTATGTCCTATTGGCGTTGGCCGCCGCCGTTGCCTCCAGCATTGTCATCGGCATCTGGGCGAAGCGCCGACGACTGGCGACCGGTCAGCCGTTTCATGCCGTGTGGGTTGGCCTCGGCCTGATCGTCGTCGTGCCGCTAGTCGCGGCGCTGCTGGCCGGCCGGCCGATGTCGTTCGATTACCCGGTCAAGGGTGCCTTCAACTTCAGCGGCGGCTTCGTCGTGACGCCGGAGTTCATGGCGCTGCTGTTCGGCTTGAGCTTCTATACCGCGAGTTTCATCGCTGAAATCGTCCGCGCCGGCATCCTCGCGGTATCCAAGGGCCAGAAGGAAGCCGCTGCAGCGCTTGGACTTCATCCGAGCCAGGCGCTGCGCCTGGTGGTGCTGCCGCAGGCGCTGCGGGTCATGATCCCGCCGATGACCAGTTCCTACCTCAGTCTGACGAAGAATTCGTCCCTGGGTCTGGCCATCGGCTATCCCGATCTCGTCAGCGTCACCGGTACGATCCTTAATCAGACAGGACAGGCGGTCGAGATCATTTTGCTGACGATGGCGGTGTATCTCAGCCTCAGCCTGTTGACGTCGATGTTCATGAACTGGTTCAACGCGCGCATCGCGCTCGTCGAGCGGTGAGGGAAGCCCACATGGCGCAGAACGAAACCATCGTATTCGCACCCACCGAGCCGCTGCCGCCGCCGCCGAATCTGGTCGGACCGCTGGCTTGGTTGCGGCAGAACTTGTTTTCGTCGATCGGCAACTCGGTGCTGACTATTCTTGGCATTCTGCTGGTCTATTGGATGACCGTGCCATTCGTGCATTGGGCTTTCGTGACGGCGGTGTGGTCGGGTGAGGACGGAACAGCCTGCCAAGCCGAGCATCTGGGGGCCTGTTGGCCATTCGTGAAGGCCAAATTCGGCCAGTTCATGTATGGCCGCTACCCCGACGCCGAGCGCTGGCGCGTCGACCTGACCTACTTTCTGGCGTTCGTCGGCATCGTGCCGCTGATGATCCCCTCCGTACCGGCCAAGAAGTGGAACGCGCGTCTATCTGTTCGTGATTTTCCCGGTCATCGCCTATTGGCTGCTGACCGGCGGCATTTTCGGCATGCCAATCGTCGAGACCCAGTTCTGGGGTGGCATGCTGGTGACGCTGGTGGTGGCGACGGTCGGCATCACCATGTCGTTCCCGATCGGTATCGCGCTGGCCCTTGGGCGGCGTTCGAAAATGCCGCTCGTCAGGTGGTGCTCGGTCACCTTCATCGAGTTCGTGCGCGGCGTGCCGCTGATCACCATCCTGTTCATGGCTTCGGTGATGCTGCCGCTGTTCATGGCGCCGGGCACCACGATCGACAAGTTGCTGCGTGCGCTGATCGGTGTGTCGCTGTTTGCCGGTGCCTATATGGCCGAGACCGTGCGTGGCGGACTGCAGGCCATTCCGCGCGGCCAATACGAGGCGGCCGATGCGCTTGGGCTGTCATACGGCAAGAAGATGGGCCTGATCGTGCTGCCCCAGGCGCTCAAGCTCTCGATCCCGAACGTGGTGTCTGAGTTCATCGGGCTGTTCAAGGACACCAGCTTGGTGTTCATCGTTGGCTTGTTCGATCTGCTCGGCATCGTGCAGGCCAACCTGTCGGACGCCAAATGGTTCTCGCACTCGACGTCGATGACCGGTTATGTTTTCGCCGGTGTATTGTTCTGGGTATTCTGCTTTGCGATGTCGCGCTATTCGCAGTATGTCGAACGCAGACTGAACACCAGCCATCGGTGAGGCTGGTCTCCCGCCAAAAAAATAGCGGCCCGCTGGCCGCTATTTTTGTTTCGGTGGCAGTGCCGGCTAAGCTGACTACTTTTCTTTCGCCTTGGCCTTGGCGGCGAGTTCGATCGACCGGCGATCGATGTATTCGCCGACCGACGCCTTCAAGGCCGCGAGCCTGTCCTCGCCCTCGAAGAAGTGGTTGGCGCCGGGCACAATCTGATGCTCGATCTTGATGCCACGCTGGGTCTTGGTCTTGGCCGCCATCTCGGCGACGGAGGCGGATGGCACCACCCGGTCCTTCTCGCCGTTGATGACGAGGCCCGACGACGGGCACGGCGCCAGAAACGAGAAATCGTAGATGTTGGCCGGCGGCGCGACGCAGACGAAGGCATCGATTTCAGGGCGTCGCATCAGCAACTGCATCGCGATCCAGGTGCCGAACGACACGCCGACAATCCAGCAGGCGCGCGATTCGGGCTTTGCCATCTGCAGCCAGTCGAGCGCCGAGGCCGCATCCGACAACTCGCCTGGGCCGTTGTCAAATGTGCCCTGGCTGCGACCGACGCCGCGGAAATTGAAGCGCAGCACCGAGAAGCCCCGCTCGGCGAAGGCATAGTAGAGGTTATAGACCACCTGGTTGTTCATGGTGCCGCCGTACATCGGGTGCGGATGCAGGATCAGCGCGATCGGCGCGTCGGCGGCGCCCTCGTGGTGGTAGCGCGCTTCGAGACGGCCGGACGGGCCGGTGAGGATCAATTCAGGCATGGATCGGTTGCGCTTTCTGGCTCGAGCTCGACAGGCGATTGGAGCGGATGGTCACGCGCAAACCAATGCGTGCCCATCGCCAAGACAAATCTTGACTTCCTGGATCGGAATTCCCATACCTGTCTTGCGAATTAGAATAGTTCGAATGAAGCAATGCCGGGATTGGTCCGGCAGGCCGCGTCGGGCTGGGGTTTAGCACGAGGCAGGGTGTGTTTTGCAAGCGTTGTGCGTCCCCTTGGTTGGTCGACGATCGGGAAATGTACCGTTGAACCGGAGTGCCGTGGCGTGGAGTTGAACACCCGAGGACGATATGCGGTCATGGCAATGACCGATCTGGCGAAGCATTCCGGGAGCGAAGCGGTCTCGCTGTCGGCGATCGCCGAGCGCCAGCAGTTATCGATCGCCTACCTGGAGCAGATCTTCGCCCAACTGCGTCGTGCCGGCCTGGTCGAAAGCATTCGCGGCCGCAACGGCGGATACAAGCTGGGCCGGGAGGCGACGGGAATTTCGATTGCCGAGATCATGATCGCGGTCGACGAGCGGACGCGCATGACGCGCTGCCAGGACTTGTTCGGCGATGTCGAGGGCTGTCTTGGTCAGTCGAAGTGCCTGACGCACAGCTTGTGGCATGCCCTCGGCGATCATATCCGCGAATTCCTCAATCGGGTGACGTTGCAGGAAGTCGTCAATGGCAGCCCGATCGCGGCTGGGCCCATTCCGCTTATGACTGGAACGGTGGCGGCCGAATGACATTGCGCCGCACATACCTCGATCACAACGCCACCTCGCCGCTGCGCCCCGAGGCGCGCGCGGCGATGTTGTCGGCGATGGAGTTGTGCGGCAATCCGTCCTCGGTGCATGCCGAGGGTCGCCGCGCGCGCGCGATCATCGAGACTGCGCGCGAGCAGGTGGCGGCGCTCGTCAATGCCAAGCCATTGGAAGTGGTGTTCACCAGCGGCGCGACGGAAGCCAATGCGTGGGTGATCGGCGCCGGCAGTTGGGACACGATCCTGTCGAGTGGCATCGAGCACGACTCGGTGCGTGGGCCGATCGCTGCGTCGGCGGCTGTGAACCTACCGCTCGGCGTTTCAATGTCGGGCGTGATCGCGGTCGCGGATATTGCGCGGTTTGCATTGTCGGATGCGCGATCCAGCCGGCGCACGTTGGTCGCGCTGCAGATGGCCAACAACGAGACCGGCGTGTTGCAGCCGGTGGCCGAAGTGGCGGCATTCGCGCGCGAACATGGCCTTGTATTGCACACCGACGCTGTGCAGGCAGCTGGCAAGATTGCCGTGGACTTCAAGGCACTCGATGTCGATACGCTGAGCCTGTCAGCGCACAAGCTCGGCGGCCCGGCGGGTGTTGGTGCGCTGATCATTCGCGACGGCATGAAACTAGGCAACTTGATCACCGGTGGTGGTCAGGAGCGCCGCCGGCGTGCCGGCACGGAGAACTTTGTCGGCATCGCCGGTTTTGGCGCTGCCGCTGAGGCGGCACGTGCCGGAATTTCTGATGGCGTCGCGCATCGCCGCACTTCGTGACCGATTGGAAGCCGGCATCAAAGCCATCACGCCGGGCGCCGCCATCATCGGGGCCGATGCGCCGCGGTTGCCGAATACGACGTCGGTGGCCCTGCCGGGCCAGGCAGCCGAGACGCTCGTCATCAAGCTCGACCTCGCCGGCATCGCGGTCAGCGCTGGTGCCGCCTGTTCGTCGGGCAAGGTCGGCGTCAGCCACGTGCTGGCTGCCATGGGCCTCGGGCCCGAAATCGCATCGAGCGCAATTCGCGTCAGCCTCGGTTGGAATACATCCGAAGCCGACGTGGCAGCGTTTCTTGAAACATGGGCGCGTGTCGCCCGCCCGCGCGAATCGCGCGCGGTCGCTTGAGACAAGAGTTGAGGAGCTGAAAGGCAATGGCAGCCGTCGAGGCAACAGTCGCCCAGGTCAAAGGGCTCGACGTCGACCAGTACAAGTACGGGTTCACGACCGATATCGAGTTGGTGAAGGCGCCGAAGGGTCACTCGGAAGACATCGTCCGCTACATCTCGGCCAAGAAGGGCGAGCCGGAGTGGATGCTGCAGTGGCGGCTCGAAGCCTATCGCCGTTGGCTGGTCATGACCGAGCCGACCTGGGCCAAGGTGCATTACCCCAAGATCGACTATCAGGATCTCTATTACTATTCGGCGCCGAAGGGCACCGATGGCCCGAAGTCGCTGGAGGATGTCGATCCGGAATTGCTCGCGACCTACGCCAAGCTCGGCATTCCGCTGAAAGAGCAGGAGCTGCTGGCCGGCGTGCGCAAGCAGGGCGAGCCGAGCAAGGTCGGGCTCGAGGACGGCTATGCCAGCATGGCCGGCCGGGTCGCGGTCGACGCGGTGTTCGATAGCGTGTCGGTGGTTACCACCTTCAAGAAGGAACTGGCGCGGGCGGGCGTTATCTTCTGTTCGATCTCGGAAGCGCTGCGCGAGCACCCCGAATTGGTCAAAAAGTACCTCGGCACCGTGGTCCCTCAGTCGGACAACTACTATGCGGCGATGAACTCGGCGGTGTTCTCGGACGGCTCGTTCGTCTACGTGCCGCCGAACACGCGCTGCCCGATGGAGCTGTCGACCTACTTCCGCATCAACGAGAAGAACACCGGCCAGTTCGAGCGCACGCTGATCATCGCCGACAAGGGCTCCTACGTCTCCTACCTCGAAGGTTGCACCGCGCCGATGCGCGACGAGAACCAGTTGCACGCCGCGGTGGTCGAGCTGATCGCGCTCGACGATGCCGAGATCAAGTATTCGACGGTGCAGAATTGGTACCCCGGCGACAAGAACGGCAAGGGCGGCATCTATAACTTCGTCACCAAGCGCGGCGATTGCCGGGGCCACAACTCCAAGATCTCGTGGACCCAGGTCGAGACCGGCTCGGCGATCACCTGGAAGTATCCGAGCTGCATTCTGCGCGGCGACAACTCACGCGGCGAGTTCTATTCGATCGCGGTGTCGAACGGCCATCAGCAGGTCGACAGCGGCACCAAGATGATCCACCTCGGCAAGAACACCTCCAGCCGCATCATATCCAAGGGTATCGCCGCCGGCTTTTCGCAGAACACCTATCGCGGGCTCGTCTCGGCGCACCGCAAGGCGACCGGCGCGCGCAACTTCACCAATTGCGACAGCCTGCTGATCGGCAACGAGTGCGGCGCACACACAGTGCCCTACATCGAAGCCAAGAATGCGAGCTGCCACTTCGAGCACGAGGCGACGACCTCGAAGATCTCGGACGACCAGTTGTTCTATTGCATGCAGCGCGGACTTTCGTCGGAAGAGGCGGTGGCGCTGATCGTCAATGGATTTGTCCGCGACGTGCTGCAGCAATTGCCGATGGAGTTCATGGCCGAAAGCCAGAAGCTGATCGGCATCAGTCTCGAAGGCAGCGTGGGTTGAACCGATGCCAACCGCCGCCGATCAACTCGCATTCATCGCCGCCAACCTTGCCGGCAGCGCCGCCATTGCCCGCTTTGCCAGCCGTTTGAGCATATCGGGTGGAGACGACGAAGTGGTGGTGAACTTTGCTGGTCGCACATTGAGTATCCGTGCGGCCGGTCAAGGCCTTGTCGTCGGCAGTGACGAAATCGCCTTAGGCAATGATGAACAGGAAACACTGGGCCGGGTGGCAAGCCGGCTCGCTCAGCGGTTGACGCAGATGGACGGCTAGCGGTTTTCAGGTCTAAGGTGGGCCATACTGTCGCACCCCCGGTTTGCGGAAGAACATTGGCCGGGATGCAACAGTGAGGCACGTTACAGGCCCAGAGGGTTAACCAATCAGGCTGGAGCGCCCATTAGCGCGAACGGCCAGTGCATTGCGGAGGCGACAATGGCGTTGAAGGTCGAGGTTCTGGAACAGGCTTGGCTGAAGGCAGAGTCGATTGCGGACAGAACCCGAAGTGAGGCGAGCCGCGCCGCCGAGCGGCTGATCGATACGCAGGAGAAGGCCGCCCACGGCGGCAGCAAGGACATCGTGGTGCTGTTGACCACGGTCGAGACCACGGTTGAAACGCTGCGTGCCCGGCATGCGGCGGCGGAGCGGCAGGCGAACGATCTGTTCGATCGGCTGCTGGAAGCGAAGTCACAAGGAGAAGTTCGTGCTTGAGATCAAGAATTTGCACGTGAAGCTGGCCGACGGGGACAAAGTAATCCTCGACGGCTTGTCGCTCAGCGTGCCGAAGGGCGAAGTGCACGCGATCATGGGACCGAACGGGTCGGGCAAGTCGACCCTCGCTTACGTGCTCGCTGGCCGTCCGGGTTATGAAGTGACCGAAGGCGATATCCTGTGGAACGGCGAAAGCATCCTGGAGATGAGCCCGGACGAGCGGGCGGCGGCCGGCGTTTTCCTGGCTTTCCAGTATCCGATGGAAATCCCCGGCGTGGCCGGCATCACTTTCCTGCGTACGGCGGTTAATGCCGTTGCCAAGAAGCGCGGTACCAAGGAATTGACGACGCCTGAGTTCATGAAGCTCTTAAAGTCGAAGGGTGCCGAGCTCAACATCGACGTCGAGATGCTGAAGCGGCCGGTCAACGTCGGCTTCTCCGGCGGCGAAAAGAAGCGCTCGGAAATCCTGCAGATGGCGTTGTTGCAGCCGTCGCTGTGCATTCTCGATGAGACCGACAGCGGCCTCGACATCGACGCGCTGAAGGTCGTGTCGGACGGCGTTAACGCCCTGCGCTCGCCCAATCGCGCCATGCTGGTGATCACCCATTACCAGCGGCTGCTCGACTACATCGTTCCAGACATGGTGCATGTCCTGGCGCATGGTCGCATCCAGAAATCGGGGCCGAAGGAACTGGCGCTTGAGCTGGAAAAATCGGGCTACGCTGACTTCAAGAACAAAGCGGCGTGATCCGGCGTGCACGCGGTGCCGTTCGACCTATATGACATCACATGAAAGGCGCGGCGATCGCACGATTGCGGTCGCCTGCTGGATACCGAAATGAGCATGACGGCAACAACTCCGACGCTGATCAAGACCAAGGCCGAGACGGCGCTTGCCGACGAGTTCGCGCGCGTGGCGGCGAGCTTGCCCGGCGGTGCCGGTGTGCAGGCATCGCGGCGCACGGCAATGGCGAAGTTCGCGGCCACCGGCCTGCCGCATCGGCGCATCGAGGAGTGGAAATACACCGATCTGCGCAGCCTCCTGAAGGATGTGCATCCCTCTGCCGCGAAGTCTTCGGATGCCGCGATTGCAGCAGTGGTGGCACAGGTCACCAAGGGCATCGATGCAGCAACCTTCGTGTTCGTTGGCGGTCAGCTATTGACGAGCGCTGACGCAGTGCCTGCCGGCATCAAGGTCGATAGCTTCGCGGCGTCGCTCGCAACTGGCGCGGACGCTGTCACCGACGCCGCGTCAGCCAATATCGACATCGGCGCGGCTGGCATTGTGGCACTCAATTCCGCCTTCGCCAGTGACGGCGCGACCATTGAAATTGCCGCCAACGCCAAGCCCGCCCGGCCGGTCCATCTCGTGTTCATCGCGACCGGCGCGGCAACCGTTCGCAATCGCATCGTTGCCGGCGCCGGCAGTGAGGCGACGGTGATCGAAAGCCACGTGTCGGTGGCAAGCAGCACGCGGCAGGAAAACACGCTGTGCGAAGTGACGGTCGGCGATGGCGCGGTGCTGCATCACGCCTCATCATGCGTGACCCAGGCGGGATCACTGCACCTCGGTCACACGATCGCGGCGCTGGGCAAACAAGCGATCTACAAACCGTTCCAGCTAACGGTGGGTGAAGGCGTTGTCCGCCAGCAATTTACGGTGACGTTCGCTGGCGAGCACACGTCGTTCGACTTTGCCGCCGCGACCCTGGCGCGCGGCAACGGTCACGCCGATACCACCATGGTCATTCACCACACGGTGCCGCATTGCACCAGCCGCGAACTCTTCAAGACCGTGCTCGACGGCAACGGTCGCGCGATTTTTCAAGGCAAGGTGATCGTCGACAAAATCGCGCAAAAGACCGACGGCAAGCAGATGGCGAAGGCGCTGATGTTGTCGCCGACAGCCGAATTCGATAGCAAGCCGGAACTTGAGATCTACGCCGACGACGTCGCCTGCGGTCACGGCTCGACATGCGCCGAGATCAATCCCGACATGATTTTCTACTGCCGGTCGCGGGGTATCCCGGAAGCTCAGGCGCGCGCCTTGCTGATTGATAGCTTCGTCGGCGAGGCAATCGACAAGGTCGATAGCCCCGATGTGCGACGTGCGTTTTCCGAAATCGCGACGACTTGGCTGGCCGGCAGCCCGGTTTGATCGTGACGCAGGCACAATGAATTCGATGAAGGTGCAGGACACCATGGCAGCAGCAACAGCACAGCGGCAATCGGTCGACGCCGGCCTTGGCCCGCTCGACGTCGAAGCCATTCGCGGCGACTTCCCGATTCTGTTCCGCGAGATCCATGGCCGCCCGCTGGTCTACCTCGATAATGCGGCCTCGGCTCAGAAGCCGAAACCCGTCATCGAGGCGATGGATCACACGCTGCGGTTCGAATACGCCAACGTGCATCGTGGCATCCACCACCTGTCGAATGCGGCGACCCAGAAGTACGAGGACGCGCGCGAGACCACCCGGCGGTTCCTCAATGCGCGGGCCGCGGAAGAAATCATCTTCGCGAAAAACGCTACTGAAGCCGTCAACATCGTTGCCCAAAGCTGGGGCGTGGCGAACATCAAGCCCGGCGACGAGATCGTGCTGTCGATCTTGGAGCATCACTCCAACATCGTGCCCTGGAATTTCCTGCGCGAGAGGCACGGCGCGGTGATCAAGTGGGCGCCGATATCGGACACCGGCGAATTCCTGCTCGAGGAGTTCGAGCGGTTACTGTCGCCGAAGACCAAGATCATTGCGTTGACGCACATGTCGAACGTCACCGGTACGCTGGTGCCGGTCGAGGAGGTCTGCCGCATCGCCAAGGCACGCGGCATTGCGGTGTTCATCGACGGCAGCCAGGCGGCGGTGCACATGCCTGTCGACGTGCAGGCGATCGATTGCGACTTCTATTGCTTCACCGGCCACAAGACCTATGGGCCGACTGGCATCGGCGTGCTCTACGGCCGCCGCAAGCTGCTCGACGCGATGCCGCCGTTTCTCGGCGGCGGTTCGATGATCGAGAGCGTTACGGTTGACGGCGTCACCTACCTGCCATCGCCGCATCGGTTCGAAGCCGGCACGCCGCCAATCGTCGAGGCGATCGGGCTCGGCGCGGCGTTGAACTATATGATGCAGATCGGCCGGGCCGAGATCGCGGCGCACGAGGCCGGGCTGATCGCCTACGCCCACCAACGGCTCGGCGAGTTCAATTGGTTGAAGATCCACGGCACCACGCCGGACAAAGGCGCTATCCTGTCGTTCAACATCGACGGCCTGCACCCGCATGATGTGTCGACCATCATTGACCGGTCGGGGGTGGCAATCCGCGCCGGCCACCACTGTGCGCAACCACTGATGGAGCGCTTCGGCGTGCCGGCGATGTGCCGGGCGTCGTTCGGGGTCTACAACACCAAGGCCGAGGTTGATGCCTTGGCCGAGGCGCTGATCAAGGCACACGACTTCTTCGCATGAGCGCGAAACTGATATAGGTTTGCTGACATGGATCAGAAAGTTTACGACCGCCTCGATCTCCCCGTGCCGCCGCATGCCGGCAGCGCGCCTGAGATTCCGCAGCCGCCGGCCGCACCGTCGGTTGGCGAGGGAGGCACGCCGGTGCCGGGCTCGTCGCTGTCCGCCGAGCAACTGGAGCAGCTGACCGCCGATATCGTTGCCGCCCTCAAGACCGTCTACGATCCGGAAATTCCGGTGGACATTTACGAGCTTGGCCTGATCTACAAGATCGACATCGAGGATGACCGCAGCGTTGCCATCGACATGACTCTGACCGCGCCCGGCTGCCCGGTCGCTGGCGAGATGCCGATTTGGGTCGAGAATGCCGTCAACTCAATCCCCGGTGTCGCCGGATGCAAGGCGACGATCGTGTTCGATCCACCTTGGGACAAGAGCCGCATGAGCGAGGAAGCCCAGTTCGCGCTGAATATGTTCTGAGGCGCGCTAGTTCGTCGACCGTAGGGTGCAATAGCGAAGCGTATTGCACCAGCTGCGACTGCGGTGCGAGCGGTCGGCGCAATACGGCTCGCGCCTGTTGCGCCCTTCGTAACTGACGCGCCTTCCAACTTCCCAACGCCGCCAGCATGCCGTAAGCAGCACGGACCAACCGATCGAACGCCCGAGTCGACGCATGTCCGCGCCTGCCCTTGCCACCTCGTATGCGGCCATCGCGCAGGCCGACCCAGATCGGCCGTTCGTGGTTGCCCAGCTCGGCCAGTCGCTCGACGGCCGGATCGCGACGCCGACCGGCGAAAGCCGCTGGATCAACCGCGACGCCGCGCTCGATCATGTGCACCGCCTGCGCGCCGCCGTCGATGCCGTGGTGGTCGGCGTTGGCACGGTTGTGGCGGACGATCCGCTGCTCAATGTGCGCCGCTGCGAAGGCCGCCATCCAGCCCGTGTCGTTATCGATCCCAGAGGACGAATGCCGCGCGATGCCAAATGCCTGAATGACGATGGCTGCCGGCGGCTGGTGTTTTGCAATGACGGTTTGCCCGAATTTCCCAGCGGCGTTGAAGTGGTCGGGACGGCGCGGGAAGGCGAGGCGCTATCGCCGCGTGCGATCGTTGACGCCCTGTTCGCGCGCGGCCTCAAGCGTTTGCTGATCGAGGGCGGCGCTTGGACCGTCTCTTCTTTCATCGACGCCGATGCGGTCGACCGGTTGCACGTGCTGGTGGCGCCGATGATCCTGGGTTCTGGTAAAACCGGCCTCGCCCTGAAGCCGATCGCGAGGCTCAGCGAGGCGCGTCGGCCATCGGCTCACGTATACATACTTGCTGATGGTGACGTGCTATTCGATTGTGATCTGCGTCAACAGATTGGAGCCTGAGCCATGCCGGAAACTGGAAAATCCCCGCAGCGCATGCCAGGGCAGGTAAACGGCAGTGGCAAGGTCATCCATCTGGTGCCGCGGGTCTATGCGCCGATGGCACGCATGTTCCACTGGATCACGGTCGGTTTCATCGTGCTGATGTATCCGCTTGGTCTCTACATGACATATCGCGGCAACACGTTGAATGTTTGGGATGGGCTGACCAACGGCCTCTATAGCACCCACAAGCTGCTCGGCTTCTTGCTGTTCTGGTTGATCCTGGCGCGACTGGTCTACCGGGTGAAGAATGGCGCGCCGCCGGACGAACCGACGCTGGAGCCGTGGCAGCGGCTTGCCTCGCACATCACGCATTGGTCGCTGTATGGCCTCCTGGTGCTGGTGCCGCTGATGGGCTGGATCGGGATTTCGCTCTATCCGGCGCGCGACATCTTCGGCCTGTTCCAGCTGCCGGCGCTGTGGACGCCGAACCAGCCGGCATCGGAAACCGTGTTCTTCATCCACAAGGCGTTGGGCAAGGTAATGCTGGTGCTCATATTCGCCCACATCGGCGCAGCCCTGTTCCATCATTTGATCCGCAAAGATGGCGTGCTGCGGCGGATGTTGCCGGCAAAGTCATAGCCGGACCGAAACGCAATATGTCAGGGATCAAAGGCGCGGCCGCACCATCGCCGAATTATCGCAGCGACATCGACGGATTGCGAGCGGTGTCAGTCATCCTCGTCGTGCTGTTTCACTTATCCGCCACCTCTCGCCGGGCGGCTTCGTCGGCGTCGACGTGTTCTTCGTAATCTCGGGCTACCTGATCACCGGCCTGATTATCAAGGCATTGCGCGAGGAACGCTTTTCCCTGATCGATTTCTATGTGCGCCGCATCCGCCGCATCGCGCCAGCGCTGTTCGTGATGGTGGCGGCGACAATCGCGGCCGGCTGCATCGTGCTGATGCCCGGTGATCTGCGGGAGGCGGCCCGCAGTGGCCTCTACGCGCTGGTCGGCGCATCGAACTTCTATTTTCTCAACAACACCGGCTATTTTGATATCGCGTCTGAGATGCTGCCGTTCCTGCACACCTGGTCGCTCGGCGTCGAGGAGCAGTTCTATCTCGCCTGGCCGCTGCTGATGGTCTTGCTGTTCAAAGGAACGCGGGGACATGCCGGCTGGATTGCCGGGGCGATCATGCTGGTGGTGGTGGCGAGCGCGGCGGCGAACCTCGCGATTGTTGCGCAGAGCCCGAAGCACGCATTCTATCTGCCCTTCTCCCGAGCGTGGGAACTAGGGATCGGCGCGCTTCTGGTCCTGCTGCCGCGGCTCGGATCAACGGGACTGGCTCGGGCGGCGGCCCAGGCGCTGCCGCTCGTCGGCGCCAGTCTGGTCATCGCTTCCGGTTTCCTGCTGCACAATCGACTTCCCTTTCCGAGTTACTACGCGTTTGCGCCGGTCATCGGTGCCGCGTTCGTCATTTATGACAGCGGCCATGTGACTTTGGTCGGGCGGTTGCTTTCGTTGCGGCCAATGGAATTCGTCGGCCGCATCTCCTACTCGCTCTATCTCTGGCACTGGCCGATCCTGGTGCTCTGGCGCCATCTGATCAATGGCGAGCAGCCGAGCGGTGGGGAAATGGTATTGCTTGGCCTGTCGTCGCTGATCGTTGCCACCGTTTCGTGGCGCTATATCGAGACACCCGCACGGCAGGGACGGATCCCGCGTCTGAAGGTGTTCGCCGTGGCGGGGGCGAGCGCGGCGGTGATCGGCGCCGCCGGTTTGGCGATTGTGCATTTCGACGGCCTGCCGCAGCGGATTTCAGCTGATGCGCGCGCGATGAGTGGGCTCGACGTAATGTGGCGGTGGCCGTGCCCTCAGACGGTGGAGTTGCCGCTCACTGACTTCTTTCTCCCGGATCAAAAGGTCCAATCCTGCGCCGTTGGCGCCGGCTGGAATGCAGGCCCGTAACAAGGGCATCGTCTGGGGGGACAGCAATGCGGAGCATTTCCTGCCGATGCTGCATGCGGTCGGATTGAAGACTGGAACTTCGTTCGTACTGGTCAATCCGTGCCCGGCGATCATCAACGAGCGGGTCGGCCGGGCATATCCTAACGAGCCGAATTACTCTGGTAAGTGCGGAAAGCATCAAGCCAGCGTGATCGCGATGCTGAGGTCGATGCCGGAAATTAATCGCGTGGTGCTTTCGGCACGCTGGTCGAATGTGACAGACGTTTTGAGGCCCGAAGGCAATACACCGGCATCGGGTGCAAATGGTTTGCAACTTCTTGAAACAGCTTTCTCTGAGTTGTTGCCGCAGATTGTCGGGAAGGATCGCCGCGTCGTAATTATCAATGATATTCCAGGCGTGCCACTTGCTGATCCAGCAGCCTGCGCGCTGTCCCGTATCGGGCTGCCGAGAGCGCGCGCATGTGTGAAAGACCTGGAGATGCTCGCATACCAGCAGCTATCCGTTATCCAGAACGCCCTCGCATGGCGTGATCCGGCAACTTGGCCTCGGCGTTTCCAAATACTGTCGTGATCAGTCCGGAAGACAACCTGTGCAAGGGCGACCGCTGCGCGACGATCGTCGAAGGCGAGTTCATCTATCGCGATAGCGTCCATTTCCGGCGCAATCTGAAGCCGGAAACGCTGAACGCACTGATCGCGAAGTTGGGGTTGGAGGCGGCGCTACGATAACCGCCTCTTGATCTCGGCGGCCGAGTGTCAGAGGTTGCCCGGCAACGAAAGGGCAGTTTCCCCATGACCAGCGACAAGCCGCGCGCCGCCAAGATCTCGACCGCGCCGGAGGGCGAGGCGCTGCCTGTCATCAAGGGTAGTCACGTCTACCTGATCGACGGTTCGGGCTATATCTTCCGCGCCTTCCATGCGCTTCCCCCCTGACGCGACCGTCGGATGGGCTGCCGGTCGGCGCGGTGCACGGCTTCTGCGCCATGCTTTGGAAGCTGATGGCGGAGAGCAAGACCTCGGACGCGCCGACCCACATCGCGGTCATCTTCGACGCCGGCGCCAAGACTTTCCGCAACGACATCTACGACAAGTACAAGGCCAACCGGCCGCCGCTGCCGGAGGAACTGATCCCGCAGTTCCCGCTGATCCGCGACGCCGTGCGCGCCTTCAATGTCGCCTGCATCGAACAGGACGGGTTTGAAGCCGACGACTTGATCGCGACCTACGCCCGAGACGCGGCGGCGCGCGGCGGAGACGTCACCATCATCTCGTCCGACAAGGATCTGATGCAACTCGTCGGGCCCGGCATCGCCATGCTCGACACCATGAAGAACAAGCGCGTCGGCACCGATGAAGTCTTGGAGAAGTTCGGCGTCAGGCCGGACAAGGTGGTCGACGTGCAGTCGCTGGCCGGTGACAGTGTCGATAACGTGCCGGGCGTGCCCGGCATCGGCATCAAGACGGCGGCGGAGCTGATCAATGAGTATGGCGATCTCGATAGCCTGCTGGCGCGGGCGTCCGAGATCAAGCAGCCCAAGCGGCGCGAGAAGCTGATCGAGTTCGCCGATCAGGCGCGCCTCAGCCGTGATCTCGTGCGCCTCAAGGACGATGTGCCGGTGTTGCTGTCGCTCGACGCCTTCGGCGTCACCGATCCGAAGTCGGACGACCTGCTGGGCTTCCTGCAGAAGATGGAATTCAACACGCTCACCCGCCGTGTCGCCGAGAAGCTCGGCGCCGAACCACCGCCGATGCTGGAAAAGTCGGTCGGCTCGACGGTGGCGAAGTCGGCGAAGAGTGACGGCGCCGCAGCGGAAAGCGGCGAAGCTGGCTCGCCGTCGGCGGCAGTGGCTGCCGGCAGCGCGCTCGCCAAGTCGAAGCCGTTCGACGTCAAATCCTACGAGACCGTACGCAGTGAAGCAGCCCTCGTGAAGTGGCTCGACGCCGCACGCGCGGCCGGCCGCTTTGCTTTTGACACCGAGACCACCAGTCTCGACGCCATGCAGGCCGATCTCGTTGGCTTCTCGATCGCGACCGAACCGGGCAAGGCCTGTTACGTGCCGCTTGCCCACACAGAAGGGTCGAGCGACCTGTTCGGCGGTGGCAAGGCGCCGGACCAGATGGATCGGCGGGCCGCGCTCGCACTGCTGAAGCCGCTGCTGGAAGACCCTTCGGTCCTCAAGATCGGCCAGAACCTGAAGTACGACGCGCTGGTGCTGGCGCAGCACGATATCCGCATCACGCCGCTCGACGACACCATGCTGCTGTCCTACGCCCTCGACGGCGGACGCGGCGGCCACGGCATGGATGATCTTTCGATCCGTCACCTGGGCCACACCTGCATTCCGTTTTCCAAGGTGATCGAGAGCGCGCCGGGCGCGAAAAAGTCCGAGCGCACCTTCGCCGGCGTGCCGATCGACAAGGCGACCGAGTACGCAGCCGAAGACGCCGACGTCACACTCAGGCTGTGGTTGGCGCTCAAGCCGCGCCTTGCGGCCGAGCACATGGCGACCGTCTACGAGACGCTCGAGCGGCCCCTGCTACCGGTGATCGTCGACATGGAGCGGGCCGGTATCAAGGTCGATCCGGCGATCCTGTCGCGGCTGTCGGCGCAATTCGCGCAGTCGATCGCACGGCTCGATGAAGAGGTGCAGGCGCTGGCCGGCGAGAAATTCAACCTCGGCTCGCCGAAGCAATTGGGCGAGTTGCTGTTCGATCGACTGAAGCTGCCGGGCGGCAAGCGCACCAAGAGCGGCCAATGGGAGACGCGCGCCGGCTTGCTCGATGACCTCGCCAACAATGAGGAACTGCCCGACGACGCCCGCAAGCTCGTCAACACCATGATGGAATGGCGGCAGCTGTCGAAGCTGCGCTCGACCTACACCGACGCGTTGCCTGTGTTCATCAACCCGACCACGAAGCGTATCCATACCTCCTACGCGCTGGCTGCCACCACCACCGGACGGTTGGCGTCGAGCGATCCCAACCTGCAGAACATTCCCGTCCGCACCAAGGAAGGCCGCGCCATCCGCACGGCCTTCATCGCCGACGCCGGCCACAAGCTGGTCTCGGCCGATTATTCACAGATCGAGTTGCGCGTGCTCGCCCACATCGCCGATATCCCGCAGCTGAAAAAGGCATTCGCCGACGGCCTCGACATCCATGCGATGACCGCATCCGAAATGTTTGGCGTGCCGGTCAAGGACATGCCAAGCGAAGTGCGCCGCCGCGCCAAGGCGATCAACTTCGGCATCATCTACGGCATCTCGGCGTTCGGGCTGGCGAACCAGCTCGGCATTTCACGCGAGGAAGCCGGCGCCTACATCAAGACCTACTTCGAGCGCTTCCCCGGCATCCGCGACTACATGGACGCGACCAAGAAGTTCGCGCACGAGCACGGCTATGTCGAAACCGTGTTCGGCCGGCGCATCCATTATCCCGAGATCAACACCAAGAATCCGTCGATGCGCGGCTTCCTGGAGCGGGCCGCGATCAACGCACCGATCCAGGGTTCGGCCGCCGACATCATCCGCCGCGCCATGGTGCGCATGCCCGGCGCACTAGAGGCGGCGCACCTGAACAGCGCACGAATGCTGCTGCAGGTGCATGACGAATTGATCTTCGAGGTGAAGGCTGCCGATACCGACAAGACCATCAAGGTCGTTCGCGGCATCATGGAAAAAGCGGCCCTCCCCGCCGTCCACCTCGCCGTCCCGATCCACGTCGACGCCAAAGCCGCCGACAACTGGGACGAGGCGCATTGAACGGCGTGCCGTCCTTGAGATGAGTGTCGGGTCTCGCAATTGGGCTCTACCCGACCTACGCGTTTCACTATTTTGGTAGCGCGTCACCGCTGCACCGATCATTGCGTTATCGGTCGTGTGCAACGTTTTGAGCAATCCAAGGCGGAATTTGTAGGTCGGGTAGAGCCCTCTTGCGAGACCCGACGCTTCGGTTGCGCGACGCAGGCCTTGCCGGATTGACGCTGAGCCGGCACCATGGGCGCAACCTCAATTTGAACTCTGATATGGACCACACACCTATGATGAAACTGCTCTCCTCGCCGTTGTCGCCGTTCGGGCGCAAGGTCAAGATCGTCGCGATGATGAAGGGTGTGCTCGACCAGATCCAGGTCGAGAAGGCCGATACCAATGTGCCGGATAACAAGGAACTCAAGCAGGCAAACCCGCTCGGCAAGATCCCGGCGCTGGTGCTGGCCAATGGCACGCAGTTGTTCGACAGCCACGTCATCTGCGAGTATCTCGACAGCCTCAAGCCGGCGCCGAAATTGTTTCCGGCCGCAGGTGCTGAGCGCTTCAACACCCTGACGCTCGGTGCGCTCGGCGACGGCATCATGGAAGCGACGCTGATGCTGGTCTACGAAAAGCGCTTCCGCCCGGAGGATAAGTGGGTCGAGACCTGGATGGACCGCCAGCAGTCGAAGATCGACGAAGCGCTCGCGCACCTGGAAAAGAACCCGCCGCTGTGGGGCGCCTCGCCCGACTACGGACACGTCACGATCGCTTGCGCGCTGGGCTACCTTGACCTGCGGCTCGAAGGCAAATGGCGGGCAACGCACCCAAAGCTTGTGAAATGGCTGGAGCAGTTTGCCGCAGTCGTGCCGGCCTTTGCCGCCACGAAGGCAGTCGCCTGAGCCTGATCCGGCGACCACACGGCGCGGTTTTTCAACGCAACTTCATATGATTGTGAACGTTGTCGGCGGAAGTGTCGGCAACGATTAGCTATTTTGCAACCTTGCATCGTTCAATGTGCATGCCACGCTGATGCCCCATTCATGGCATCCTTGCGCTGTCGCCGCGTGAGCGGAGGCGGGTGGCCGATTCCGTGTTTTCCCGCCGGCTCAGCGGTGTTCAGTACAACGGAATGTAAATGTTGTGACGATTCGACGCGGGTTGCGTCGCGCGGTAACGAACTCGTTGGCTTGCGATTGGCCTGTGAATAAAGGGAAATGCAGTGAAGCTGAAGGCTGTCACCGCTAAGAATAGAAATGATCCGTCAGAGGGTTCCAGCGTTGTGTCGAGTGTTCGTATGAATTGCCACGTGTTCATCGATTTCGATGGAACGCTGGCGCCGGGCGATCCGACCGACACATTGCTCGACCGGTTCGCCGACAAGTCTTGGCTGCAACTGGAAGCCGAGTTCAAGGCCGGTCGCATGACGTCGCGCGAGTGCATGGCGCGGCAGATCGGCTTGATCCGTGCAACGCCCGAGGCCTACGACGCGCTAGTGGGCAGCATGACGATTGATCCGCATTTTCAGGGATTTGCCACTTTGTGTGAACGGCACGGCATCCCGATGACAATCGTGTCCGACGGGCCGGACCGCAGCATCGACATCCTGTTGCGCAAATCCGGGCTCGATCTACCGTATTTCGCCAACAAATTGGAGTTCGTCGGTGACGACCGCTGGAAGCTGGCGTTCCCGCATGCGCGGCCCGATTGCGCCACGTTGTCCGGCAATTGCAAGTGCCAGTTCACTGATCGGTTTCCGGCCGCGACCCAGATCATGATCGGTGACGGCAGGTCGGATTTCTGCGTCTCGCGCCGCGTCGATCTCGTGCTCGCCAAGGGCGCGCTCGCCAAGCACTGCGCAATGCAGGACTTGCCACATCACAAGATCAGGGATTTCCGCGACGCGACCCGCCTGATGAGGGACTGGCTCGCGGGCGGCGTTACCTTGGCCGACGGGCGCTTCGTCGAAATTGGCATGGTGGCAGCATGAACCGGGAAGTCCGCGGCGGCGTCTCCTTGGTGAGGGAGCGGTGGTGCTGACCACGTGAGGGCGGGCTCTGCAACTCTACGGGAATTTTATGCGGATGTGTTCCAGGACACAGCCGAAAACGACTGCGCGGCTCAGGCTGGAATGGCGGTGCCGAGCGGTCGAATGGACGTGAGCGGGAACACCGCGCAAAGCGGGCCCAAGTACAACAAGGACTAAGATCAAGACAATGTCGACACCAGATCGCAGTTACAAGTTCGAGGGTGGTCGTACCGGCGTGCTGTTGGTTCACGGCCTCGGCGGGACCCCGATCGAGATGCGCTATGTCGCGCTCGCTCTGTCGCGCGCCGGCCATACCGTGCACGTGCCGCAGCTGGCCGGCCACTGCGCCACCGAGGCCGAATTGAAATATTCCAAGTGGCAGGACTGGTACGCGACCATCGACAACGAGCTGACCGAGATGCGCAAGACCTGCGACACGGTCATCGTCGGTGGGCTGTCAGCCGGTGCCGTGCTGTCGCTGCATCTGGCCGCCAACCGTCCCGACGACGTGCAGGGCGTGGCCTGTTACGCACCGACGATCTGGCTGAATGGCTGGGGCGTGCCGTGGTTCGCACGGCTATTCCGTCTGGTGCATCACAAGTGGTTCGCAAACCTGATCCAGTTCACCGAGTGCGAGCCCTACGGTATCAAGGACAAGCGCCTGCGTGAGATGGTGATCGAGGCGCTGCATTCGGGTGACCCGTCGCAGGCCGGCATGTACAGCACGCCGGGCGGCCCGATGCTCGAGTATCGTTGGCTGGTCGATATCGTTCGCAAGCAGCTACCGTCGATCAAGCAGCCGACCCTCATCTTGCATCCGCGCGAGGACGACCGCGCCGACCTCGGCAATGCGTTCTATCTTCAGCGCAAGCTCGGCGGGCCGGTCGACATGACGGTGTTGGACGATAGCTATCACATCGTCACGATTGACCGTCAGCGCGACGTGGTCGCCGACCGCACCGTCGGCTTCGTCGATCGTGTCGGGGCGGCGCTTGCCAAGCAGGCGACCAAATCATCCTTCATGCAGGAGCAGGCCGCTAAGAACGGCAAGCGTATAGCCGCAGCTTGAAACTGGATCGCGACGGTGTTCGAGCCGTTACCAGCTCGAGCACGCACCTAAAGCAATATTTCGGGCGCACTATGCTTCAGTAGGCGTTCGAGGCGCTCGTTGTGGTGCACTTTGGGATGGTGGCGGGCGCCCTGGTCCAGATGAAGCTCTCGCTCAAGAACTTGGTGCCTAGATACCCTGTGACGACAAGTCGGTCGGCGCTACGCAACTTGAGCTCGACGTCGTAGGATTTGCCTTCCTTCGGATCGTAGATCCAGCCGGCATCCCAGGCACCGTTGTTCTGGCGCTTGAGGTCGCCGATCACCGGCAAGCCGCAGATCGGCCTTTTGCGCATTGCGGCTTCGGGATTGTAACCGTCGGTCAAAGGCCGCCCGGACTTGTCGGTCGGGCTCTTCAGCCAGACGATACGGCCGCATAGCCGATCGCCACAGGGTCCGATTTCGACTGCGCCGTCGCCGGTGTCGTCAAACCAGACACCAGCAAAACCGTTGGCGGCTGGGACCATGGGCGCCGCAGGGGCCATTGGAGCCGGCGCTGGAGCCGGCGCCTTGTTGGTCTGCGCCGTCGCGGGCAGCAGTCCGGTCGTGGCGGCGGTCAAGGCCGCAATCGCCGTGGTCCGCAGTCGTGGCCAGACGTTTGCAAGTAGACTTGAAGATTTCGCCATGGGAACACCTTTCGAGATGGTCAATGGTTTGAAGGTGACGCACACAGCCACATGGTGTCGTCGGTTGGTCATGAACGGGACCGTTTCGCATGAACGGGGCAAGATCATGGTCATGCCACATTGCAGGCACAGGGACGGGCGCCCACGGTTCTTAACTCCGACGGCCGCACACAGTAGCAACCGAGGCATGTCTCTACTATATAAGCACAGGATATCGCGGGTCCCCCTGGGGACGACGACTTTATCGGGCGTGCGTCAATATGGTTAAGACAAGGGTAATCTGGCGCTGACGGCCGGACTATCTCTGCAAATTGGCGTTTCGGCCAGACTTCAACTAGCTGAAATAACTACCGCAACACAACTGCCCAGCGTGATCGGCGTACCGAATGATTTTGACACTCGCAATTCGCAACCTGTTTCATGATCGCATCCGGCTGATCGTGACGCTCGTTGGCATCCTCTTTTCAATCGTGCTGGTGGCGGTGCAACTCGGGCTTTACCTTGGCGCCAAGCGCATGATCGTCGACATGATCGACAATGCACATGGCTCGTTGTGGATCACCACTTACGGCGCCAAGAGCTTCGAGGAAGGTGGCATTCTGCTGACACCGCGCGAACGCCATGCGGCGCTCGCGACGCCAGGGGTCAAGGCGGTCGTGCCATTAGTCGTGACGTTTGCTGAATGGCGCAAACCCGGTGGCGGCAGCACCAACGCGGTCCTGGTCGGAACCAATCCGGAGGATGGCGGATTGGCGCCCTGGAATGTGGTTGAGGGGCAGGCCGACGCGATCTCGGCACCGGACGGCGTGCTGGTCGACAAGAGTTACCTCGGTGATCTCGGCATCAAAGGCATCGGCGACGTGGCCCAAGTCGAACAAGGTCGAGTGCGCGTGCGGGGGCTGACTGACGGAATTCGTTCTTTCACCATGGCGCCGTATCTTTTCACCACTATAAACCGGGCACGCGCGCTGCTCGGCATGCCGGGCGAGAACAGCACGTTCTTCCTGGTGCAGTTGCAACCGGGTGCCGACCAGGAAACCGTTCGGGCAGACCTGAAAAGCCGGCTCAGCGGCACCGAGGTGTTGTCCAAGGCTGAATTCCGCGATCGCAGTCTCGACCAGTGGTTGTTCTCGACCGGTGCCGGCGTGGCGTTGATCGGTGGTGCTATTCTGGGGCTCATCGTCGGCGTCGTGATCGTGGCCCAGACGCTGTATTCGAGCACCAAGGACCATCTGAACGAGTTCGCGACGTTGCGCGCGCTGGGCTCGTCGTCCGGCTATATTATCAAGGTAATTCTGGCCCAGGCGGCACTGAGCGGCGTGATTGGCTACATTCTGGGAATGGCGATTGCGATGGTCGTGGTTGCGTTCAGCGGCCAGACGGCCTTGCCCATCCTGATGACGCCGGCGCTCGCGGTATTCCTGTTCGCGATCACGCTTGGCATGTGCGCGATTTCGGCGGTGTCCGCGATCGTCAAGGTGACGAAGATCGATCCAGCCATGGTATTCAGCCGATGACATCGAAAATCGTTCTGCAAGCGCGCAACATCGTCAAGGACCTCGGCGAGGGAGCCGGCAAAGTGCGCGCGCTGAAGGGCGTCTCGCTGACGCTCAATGCCGGCGAGCTGACCCTGCTGATGGGGCCGTCGGGCAGCGGCAAGACCACGCTGCTGTCGATCCTCGGCTGCATCCTGGCACCGACCGAAGGCGATGTCGTCATCAACGGCAATAGCGTAAAAGGTCTCGGTCCGGAGCAGCTTGCCATGCTGCGGCGCGAGAATATCGGCTTCATCTTCCAGTCCTACAATCTGTTCCCGACGCTCAACGCGATGGAGAACGTGCGGCTGGCGCTCGACGTTCGCGGCGTCGGCGCCCAGGAGGCCCAGGTGCGGGCAGAGCAGGCGCTGCGCGACGTTGGCCTTGGCCATCGGTTGCGCAACTATCCCCGTCATTTGAGCGGCGGCGAGCAGCAGCGCGTGGCGGTTGCCCGCGCGCTCGCTGGCGCGCCTTCGGTGATCCTTGCCGACGAACCGACAGCGGCGCTCGATAGCGAGAACGGTCAGTCGGTCATGCAACTGCTGTCCCAGATCGCCAAGGACAAGAACCGCGCCGTGCTCGCTGTCACCCACGACAGTCGCACCCTTTCGTTCGCCGATCGGATTGTGACCATCGAGGATGGCCGCATCATCGGCGAGAAGCGTCCGTCCGTGACGCGCGAAAACATTTCCAAGATCGATGTCACCAGAAAGCGTAAAGCCAATGTCTAAGCTTCATTCCACCCCGGTTGCCGTGCTGACGGCAATCGTGCTCGCCGCCGGCGTCGGTCTGGCGGTGCAGTACACCACGACCACTGGCAAGCTTGAGCCAGTGAAGGCCATGACCGGCGCGACGTCCGAACCTGCCTCAGGCGGCACGGCCGTCGTCGCTGGCGCGCCGGCCAAGAGTGGCATGTGGGCTGCGTCTGCGCCGGGGCGCGTCGAACCGAAGAACGGCGAAGTGCGGATCGGTGCTCAGACGCCCGGTCGCGTGGCCGAGGTTTTGGTGCAGATGAATGACAAGGTCGCGAATGGCGATCTCATGGTTCGCCTCGATGACGACGAGCCGCAGGCGAAGCACGTCGCCGCCGAAGCCGAAGTCGCAGTGCGCAAGCGCGAGCGCGATGCCGAGACTGTCGGGCGGCTCGCCCAGGATCGTCGCAACGCCGATGATGCGGTCACCAACGCCGAGCGCGCCCTGTTCCAATCGCGCCGCGACCTCGATCGCACCATTGCGGCCCGTCGGGTCAATACCGTCACCGAGGATGATCTGGTGAAGTCGCGTGCCGCCGTCGCGGCCGCCAAGGACAAGCTTGAGCAGGACCGCATTGCCCTGCGCAAGGTTCAAGTTTCGACCGGCATGCCGCTGCCAACCCGCCTTGAGTTGGGCCTCGCAACCGCCCGTGCCGAACTTTCGTTGGTCGAGACCGCCATCGAACGTACCCGCGTCCGGGCCGCCAGTGATGGCACCGTGCTGCAGGTTACCCCCAAGGTCGGCGAAATCGTCGCGCCAAGCCCCGAACTCGCGCTGGTGGTGATGGGTGATCTGACCGGCCTCAGGGTTCGCGCCGAGGTCGAGGAGCGCGATGTCAGCAAGGTTCGGGTCGGTCAGAAGGCCGTGATCCGCACCGACGCTTATCCGGGACGCGAATTCAAGGGCACCGTGGTGAGCCTCGGACAGTCGCTCGCACCGCCGCGTCTGGCGAGCCGTGGACCACGTCGCCCAACCGACGTCGATGCACTCGAGGTATTGATCGACATCGAGGCGCCGGCCTCGCTGTTGCCAGGCATGCGCGCCGACGTATTCTTCCTGCCGGAGACCACCGCTCAGGCGACGCCCGCAGTCAAGACTAACTGATAGTTGTCGGGCGAGGCGGCTTGTCCGCGGGATTGGCGACCCGCGTGCGGGGTTGCCCATTACCGCGCCACATTCGTCGCCGATTGATCCGGATCACCGGTTGGCACATAAGCTCAACCGCGTAGCAACGTTCCGGAAACGATTCGCGCGTGATCCGACTGCAGAACATAGGCCTGAAATACGGCCACGGTCCCGACATCCTGCATGAGGTGAACTTTCACCTGCGGCCGGGCTCGTTCCACTTTCTGACCGGACCATCCGGCGCGGGCAAGACGTCGTTGCTGCGCCTGCTGTTCATGTCGCTGCACCCGACCAGCGGCCAGTTGCAACTGTTCGGCCAGGACGTCAGCCGCGTCGACGCGAAGAAGCGGGCGCAGTTCCGGCGGCGCATCGGCTTCGTGTTCCAGGAATATCGGCTGCTCGATCATCTCACTACCTGGGAGAACGTGGCATTGCCGTTGCGCGTGTCCGGCAAGCAGATCTCCGACTACAAGGAGGACGTGACCGATCTGCTGCAATGGGTCGGCCTTGGCGATCGCATGCACGGATTCCCTTCAGTGCTGTCGGGCGGCGAAAAGCAGCGCGCGGCGATCGCGCGCGCGGTGATCGGCAAGCCCGAACTGCTGCTCGCGGACGAACCGACCGGCAACGTCGACCCGCAGATGGGACGCCGCTTGCTGCGGCTGTTCATCGAGCTCAATCGTCTCGGCACCTCGGTCATCATCGCCACTCACGATCATCAACTCATGCGGCAGTTCAAGGCGCCGCGGCTGGAGCTGCACGACGGCAATGTCAAGATCGTATGACAGATTGCCGCCGTTGCCCCCTGGCAACGAACGTGGCCCGGCAGACACCTACGATCCGGTGTACGACGGCTATGACGAGCCGACGCGCCGGCCGACCGCGCCTCCGCCGACCCGCGACGCGCGGCCGACGTACCCGCCGCGCCCGCAGCCGCCACGGGCCGATGATGCCTATGCCTACCGCGTGCCCCTCTCGCCGGACGAGCTGACCCAGCCGCCGCGCACGGCGGCGCCAGTCAGGCCGCAACCGAGGCCAGCGGCGCAACCGACACCAGCCGCTGCCGCGCCCCGGCCGTCACTCGCGCCGACGCGGGATGCGCGGGACTTGTACGCGCCGGCTCGGGCACAGAAGCCCGACAAGACAAACGGCCATGCGCCGATCGTGCCGGCTGGTTCGGTCACCGGCCGCTCACTGACGCTGGTCATCTCGATCATGTGTTTCCTCGCCTGCCTGACCGCCGGCGCGGTCTACATGATCAATCAGTCGGCCTCGGCCTGGCTGCGCGATATCGCCAGCGAGGTAACGGTCCAGGTCGAGCCGCGCGAAAAGGCTGACACCGACAGGACTTTGCGCGAGGTCGTGCAGTATCTCGGCAAGCAACCGGGCATCCGTAACGCACGGCCGCTGGCCGTCGAGGAGAGTGCGGCGCTGCTTGAGCCATGGCTGGGTTCGTCCGAGGCGTTGAAAGCGTTGCCGGTCCCCCGTCTTGTGTCGATTGAACTCGACCGCAATTCGCCGCCCGATTTCGAGGCATTGCGCGGCGGTCTCGCCAAGACCTTCAAGGGAGTGACGCTCGACGACCATCGGCAGTGGCAGCAGCAGATCCGCACCGTGACCCGCTCGTTTGCCCTGGGTGGCATTGCGATCCTGCTGCTGGTGGCAGCCGCAACGACCGCGATCATCATTTCGGCCACCCGGGCAGCGATGGCCTCGAACCGCGATATTGTCGAAGTATTGCATTTCGTTGGTGCCACCGACCGTTTCATCGCGCGCGAATTCGAGCGCAATTTCATGCGGGTCGGCATTCGAGCCGGGCTCGTCGGCGCACTGGCCGCGATGTTTGTATTCGCACTCATGCCGACGTTGATGGAGTTGCTCGGCGGCGGCAGCATCAGTCTGGCGGAGGTGCAGCGACTGGTCGGCACCGGATCGCTCGATTTGATGGGCTATGGTGTTCTGGCTGGCCTCGTGGTGGTGGTGGCCGGGCTTTGCCGCTTCACCTCGCGGTTCAGCGTTAACCGAATTCTGCACAGTCGCAATTGACGGTTGTTCATTCATCCGCGACCATATTGCCACTTATTCGTCATGGCGGAGGCCAAATAGGCTGGTCAAGTGCCGGCTTGAGCGTATCCTCAGGCACGATTCGAAGAGAGCCGTGAACGGCTTCGACGGCAGGATGATGGGATCGAGACGGACCAAGGCCGTATTGATCGGGACCGCAGGCGCAGGCCTTGCGCTGTTCGTTCTCGGCTTCGTGTTGTTCGCCGCAATCGCGACCCGCAAGGTGGCCGACGAGCCACAACGTGCCGAGGGCATCGTCGTGCTCACGGGAGGCGAAGCGCGGATCGCGGAAGCGGGTCGGCTGCTGGAGAGTGGACGCGGGCATCGCCTGCTGATTTCCGGCGTCAATCGACGGACCAGCCGCGATGATCTTCGCCGCATCATCAAGATCAGACCGCAATTGTTCGACTGCTGCGTCGACATCGGCTATGACGCACTCGATACCTATGGCAACGCGGACGAAGCGCGGGCATGGGCCAACCAGTGGCACTTCTCAAGTCTGATTGTCGTGACAGCCAGCTATCACATGCCGCGTTCACTCGCCGAAATCGCGCTCGCGATGCCTGAGACACGTCTAGTGGCGCATGCTGTCGTGCCACGGCAGTTGCAGGGCTGGCCCGTGGTGGCTGCGGCTGTCGGCGGCACGGACGCTGGTCAGCGAGTACATCAAGTTTCTGCCGGTCGCGACCCGGTTGGCTGTTTCTCGCGTGACGGGCTGGCGTGAGGCGCCGGTGGTCGCATCGGCACCGGTGGCTGATCGCTCCCCAAACCGCATCGCCGTTGGCTGGTGAGCGCCATCGTGGTGATCGCCCGCTCGATTGTGTTCGCCATCGTGTTCTATGCCGGCACCGCGGCCTTCCTTCTGTTTGGCAGTCCGCTTCTGCTCGGCCCCCGCGCCTGGGCGATGGCGGGGCTGCGCCTGCATGCGCGGGCGAGCCTGCTGGCGCTGCGTTGGATCGTCGGCACCAGGCTCGAGGTGCGCGGCGCCCAGAACTTGCCGCCGGTGCCATATCTGGTGGCCGCCAAGCACCAGTCGGCATGGGAAACCTTCGCGCTGATACCCTTGTTCAAGGATCCGGCCCTGGTGATGAAGGCCGAACTCGGTCTGATCCCGTTCTACGGCTGGTTTTCGGTGAAGTTCGCTCACATCCTGGTGCGCCGGGGGCGAGCCGCCGCCGCCTTGAAGGCAATGATCCGGGACGCTCGTGAACGCGCCAGTGCCGGCCGGGAAATCCTGATATTCCCTGAGGGCACGCGGCGGGCGCCCTTGGCCGCACCCGACTACAAGCCGGGTGTCGTCGCACTTTATGAGGGGCTGGGTCTGCCCTGCGTGCCGTTGGCGCTGAACTCGGGTCTGTTCTGGCCGCGCCGATCACTGATGCGCTATCCGGGAACGATCGTGGTCGAGATCCTCGCACCGCTGCCGCCGGGCATGGCCCGGGGCGACTTCAAACGCGAACTGCAGGGCCGGATCGAGGCTGCATCGCTTCGATTGATCGAGGAGGCCGGGCGGTCCGACAATGCGCCACCCGTGCCGCTCTCTGCCGCCATCGACGGGGAAACCGGCAAACGAAATTAGAACACAAAGAGAACAAATCTTGACGAGTGGTGTGATAAGGGCTATATTCGCCTTGTGTTAGGCCACCCGAGTTAGCGTCATGACGTCCCAACCACATCCGTTCGACCTTGCACCAATTGCGAAGGCAATCTGGCAGCAGAAATACCAGTTGCGCGGTGGCGATCTGCAGGTCGTTGACGGCTCGATTGAGGCGACTTGGGCGCGGATTGGCGAGGCTGCTGCCGAGCCCGAGCGTGGTGGTAAGCGGGCCAAGTCGACATGGGCGCGCAGATTTGCCGAAGGCATGTCGGATTTCGGTTTTCTTCCGGCCGGCCGGATCATTGCCGGGGCTGGCGCCGGGCGTGATGTCACGTTGTTCAACTGCTTCGTCATGGGGCCGGTCGCCGACGATCTGTCGGCGATTTTCGGCTCTGTGCGGGAAGCGGCGCTGACGATGCAGGCCGGCGGCGGCATCGGCCAGGATTTTTCGACATTGCGACCAAAGGGTGCGCTCGTTCGTAGCATCGGCGCTGATGCCTCGGGGCCGGTAAGCTTCATGGACGTGTGGGACGCCATGTGCCGCACCATCATGTCGGCTGGCGCGCGCCGTGGCGCGATGATGGCGACGATGCGCTGCGACCATCCCGACATCGAGACTTTCATTGCCGCCAAGGCCGAGGCCGGTCGACTGCGGAATTTCAACTTATCGGTGCTGGTAACCGATCGGTTCGTTGCGGCGGTGCGCGGCGACGAGCCCTGGGATCTGGTGTTCGACGGCAAAGTGTATGCGACAGTCCGCGCCCGCGCGCTGTGGGACCGGATCATGCGCGCAACCTATGAGTACGCCGAGCCGGGCGTGATCTTCATCGATCGGATCAATGCCGCCAATAACCTCGCCTATTGCGAGGAGATCCACGCCACCAATCCTTGTGGCGAGCAGCCGTTGCCGGCCTATGGCGCGTGCCTATTGGGGTCGATCAATCTGACGCGCTTCGTCACCGATCCATTCGGTCCGCGCGCAACGATGGATGTCGCCGGCATCGAGGAGCGCGTCCGTCTGGCGGTGCGCTTGCTCGACAATGCCATTGATATCTCGCGCTATCCGCTCGCGGCGCAGCAGAAGGAGGCGCGGGCCAAGCGTCGGATTGGCCTCGGCGTCACCGGTCTTGCCGATGCGCTGATCATGTGCGGCCTGCGCTACGGCGAGGCGGCGGCGCTCAAGGCGGCTGGCGACTGGATGGCGGCGGTGCAGAACGCGGCCTATGCGGCGAGCGCCGAGCTTGCCGCCGAGAAGGGCTCGTTTCCGCTCTATGATGCCGTGAAGTTCGCCACCCGGCCCAATGTGTTGGCGCTGCGGCCCGAGACGCGGGCGGCGATCGCGCGGCACGGCTTGCGCAACGGCTGCCTGACTTCGATCGCGCCAACGGGCACGATCTCGCTACTCGCCGGCAACGTGTCGAGCGGCATCGAGCCGGTGTTCGATTTCGCCTATCGCCGCCGCATCAAGGCGGCAGATGGCAGCGAACGGGAAGAGACGATCGAGGACTACGCCTTTGCCCTGCATCGACGCCTCAAGGGGCGCGAACCAAAGCGTGGCGGCGCCTTCGTGACCGCCGGCGATCTGCAGCCGGCCGAGCATCTGGCGATGCAGGCTGCGCTGCAGCCGCATGTCGATAGTTCGATTTCCAAGACCATCAATTGTCCGGTCGATCTGCCGTTCGCGTCGTTTCAGGATATCTATCTGCAGGCCTATGACCTGGGACTGAAGGGATGCACCACGTTCCGGCCGAATGCAGTGACCGGCAGTGTACTTACCGCGGTCCAACCGCCGGCACCGACAGTGGCCGTGCCAGCGGCGACGGCTCACGCCAGCGCAATCGCGACGTCACACCCGGTCGAGTCGGCGGTGGTCTACATGGCAAAGCCGCTGGAGCGCGATCCGGTGCTGGCCGGCTTCACCTACAAGCTCACCTGGCCCGGACAGGACAACGCGCTCTACGTCACCATCAACGACATCGAGCGCGGCGGCCGGCTGTGCCCGTTCGAGATCTTCATCAACACCAAGAACCTTGAGCACTACGCCTGGACGGTGGCGCTGACCCGGATGATCAGCGCGATCTTCCGGCGCGGCGGCGATCTCGCCTTCGTGGTCGAGGAATTGAAGGCGATTTTCGATCCGCAGGGCGGCCGCTGGATGGAGGGGCGCTATGTGCCGAGCCTGCTGGCGGCGATCGGCGAGGTGATCGAGCTGCACATGATCCGGATCGGCTTCATGCGCCCGGTCGACGGCGCGCAGCCGGCCGTCGTTGCGGCCGCGAAGCGAGCGACGGCGGCGAGCAGCGAGGGGGCGACGATTAGGCGATCGGCCGCCGCCATGATCGAGCCGCTTGGCCCGGGAGCCGAGCGGAGGGCGGGCGCGCAGGCAGCGAACGGACCAGTCGGGCGGGTGTGTCCGCGCTGCGCCGGGTTGTCGCTGGTACGTGTCGAGGGCTGCTGGTCGTGCCAGGCCTGTGGGTATGCGCGATGTGAATAGGGAGAGTTGAGGTCCGAGAAAAAGTGGCGGCAGGGCGAGTGTCACAGACGATTGAGCCTGGCGGTTGAGCCTGCGGCAAGCTTCCGCTACAACCCGCTCCAACTCTCATCCAGTTCGAAACGACCAGAGGCGCCCCATGGCAGCAGCCCACCAGTACGTCTATCACATGCACAAGCTGTCGAAGGCTTATCCCGGCGGCAAGCAGGTGTTGAAGGACATCTCGCTGTCGTTCCTGCCGGGCGCCAAGATCGGCGTCGTCGGCTTGAACGGCGCCGGCAAATCGACACTGCTGAAGATCATGGCCGGCACGGTCGACGACTTCCTTGGCGAAGCCAAGGCCGCCGACGGCATCCGTGTCGGCTATCTCGCCCAGGAACCCGAACTCGACCAATCAAAGGACGTGCTCGGCAATGCCATGGAAGGCGTTGCCGAAAAGAAGGCGATGCTCGACCGCTACAACGAGATCGCGTCGAACTACACCGACGAGACCGCCGATGAGATGGCGAAGCTGCAGGACGAGATCGACGCCAACAACCTGTGGGATCTCGATGCCCAGGTCGAACAGGCGCTCGACGCGTTGCGCTGCCCACCGGGCGATTCCGGTGTCGCCAAGCTCTCGGGCGGCGAGAAGCGCCGGGTTGCGTTGACCCGGCTGCTGCTTTCCAAGCCCGACATACTGCTGCTCGATGAGCCGACCAACCATCTCGACGCCGAAAGTGTCGCCTGGCTCGAACGCTTCCTGAAGGAGTACGAGGGCTGCGTCATCCTCGTCACCCACGACCGCTACTTCCTCGACAACATCACCGAGTGGACGCTCGAACTCGATCGCGGCCAGGGCGTGCCCTACAAGGGCAATTATTCGAGCTGGCTCGAACAGAAGTCGAAGCGCCTCGAAGTCGAGAAGGGCCAGGAGGAAGGCAAGAGCCGCGCCCTGAAGCGCGAGCTTGAGTGGATCCGCTCGTCGCCAAAAGCCCGGCAGGCCAAGTCCAAGGCCCGCATTCAGGCCTATGAAAAGCTCGCCGAGGAGGCCGGTCGCGACACCGTCGGCACAGCCTCGTTCCAGATCGCGCCCGGCCCGCGGCTCGGCGGCGCGGTGGTCGAGTTCGAAGGCCTCACCAAGGCGTTCGGCGACCGGCTGCTGATCGACGACCTGTCGTTCAAGCTGCCGCCGGGCGGCATCGTCGGCGTCATCGGCCCGAACGGCGCCGGCAAGACGACGTTGTTCAAGATGCTGACCGGAGTGGAAAAGCCCGACAAGGGTGAGATCCGCGTTGGGCCGACGGTCAAGATCGGCTATGTCGACCAGAGCCGCGATCATCTCAACGACAAGAAGACGGTGTGGGAGGAGATCTCCGGCGGCAACGACATCATCAAGCTGTCGGAGAAGAAGGAAGTTCCGTCCCGCGCCTATTGCGGCTGGTTCAACTTCAAGGGCGCCGACCAGCAAAAAAAGGTCGGTCTGCTGTCGGGCGGTGAGCGCAACCGCGTGCACTTGGCCAAGATGCTGAAGGAGGGCGGCAACCTGCTCCTCCTCGACGAGCCGACCAACGACCTCGACACTGAAACGCTGTCGGCGCTTGAATCGGCGCTCGAAGACTTCCCCGGCTGCGCCGTGGTCATCTCCCACGATCGCTTCTTCCTCGATCGCCTTGCCACCCACATCCTGGCCTTCGAGGGCGACAGCCACGTCGAATGGTTCGAGGGCAACTTCGCCGACTACGAGGAGGACAAAAAGCGCCGCCTCGGCGACGCCTCGATCGAACCCCACCGCATCAAGTTCAAGCGCTTCGAGCGCTGAGGGCAAGGCAATGGCCGCCAAGACCGAGAAGAAACCTGCACCGAGGGCCAAGCGGAGCCGGGTTGAAACGCAGGCTGAATTCGAGTCGATCGAGGCCGATCACGCAGCCGATGGGCCGCCGGATGCGAAGGTTGTCGAAAGCACCCGGGCCCGCGCCGAGGACGTGGCAAAGCGTGTCGAAGGCATCGACGTCGAGGCCGTCGTGCGTGGTATCGCGGGGCTCGGGCTCGACGTCTCGCGGGCGCTGGCCGACATTTCCGGCAAGCTCGTTGCCGAGGTCGAACGGTTGGCGACGTTGCGCGAAGCGGTGGCGATCGAGCAGCGCGAATTGGAGCGTTTGCATCATATCGACATCGCGGCGACGACGCTCGACCAGTTGCTCGAGGATCATGCGCGCAGCAAGCAGGCGTTCGAAACCGAGGTGGCCGAAAACCGTGCCACCTGGAAAAATGAGGCAACGCAGTCGGAGCGTGAGCGGCGGGAGCAGGACGAAGCTCTCAAGAAGCAGCGCCAGCGCGAGGCCGAAGATTTCGAATACAAGAAAATCCTCGAACGCAAGAAGGCGCAGGACAAGTACGACGAGGAGCAACGTCAGACCGAACGCCGGAACGCCGAACGGCAGGAGGCTCTATCGAAGGAATGGCAGCTGCGGGAAGCGGCACTGAAGGCGCAGGAGGACGAAGTTGCCCGCCTTCGCGCCGAGGTCGCCGAATTTCCAACCCGCCTCGCGCGCGATACCGCCGCAGCCGTGGAGGAAACACGGCGCCAGGTCGAAGCCGGGTTCGAGCGTCAGATCCTTATTCTGAAGAAGGATGCCGAGGCCGAGACCCGCATGACGGAGCTGCGCGTCAAGGCATTGGAGGCGTCGCTTGCGACCAGTGCAACGCAAGTTGCGGCCCTGGAAAAGCAGTTGGCGGAAGCCAAGCAGCAGGTCCAGGACATTGCCGTTCGTGCCATCGACGGAGCGTCGGGAGCGCGGGCGCTAGGCCACATCAACCAGATCGCCATGGAGCAAGCCAAGAATCGCCCGCAGGGGTGATGCACCGAGTGGACGACCCTACCCCTTTGGCACCGCCGCGAACCAAGCCCCAAACTCCTTCGCCCATGACTTGGCGCCGCCGGTCGTTCCGTGACCGCTCGACGCTTCGCTGGCTGGGATCAGCAGCAGGCGGCCGTTCTTCACGCGCTTCATGGCGGCGTCCATCAGGCCGGTTTCGGGCGGGTTGCGCTCGTCGTCGGCCGAATTGATCGCCAGCAGGTGGCCGGTGATTTTGTCGAGGTCGCCAGCCACATTGAAGTCGCGCGACGAATCCCACTGGTAGAGGATGTCGTTGGCATCGAGCGGGAACGGCGCCGCCATCCGCGCGTCGAGCAGCTTGTCGGCGGCGGCCCGCGTCGGCGCCACCTTCTGCAACGCAATGTTGCCGCCGTTGGTGCCGATGGCATAGAACACGCTCGCGATCCGCGCCGACTTCGGCTGCTCGGTGTAGTCGCCGCCCTTCCAGTCCGGATCGTTGCGGATGCTGTCGATAATCAGGCGGCGCATCATCCAGTTGCGGCTTGCCATTTCGGTCGGCTGCGCCGCCATCGGCACCAGCGCATCGACGAAGCCGGGATATTTCACGCCCCAGATCCAGGTGTGCATGCCGCCCATGGAATTACCGAGCACGAGCCGCAGATGCTTGATCCCCAATCCCTCGGTCACTAGCCGGTATTGAGCCGCGACCATGTCGTCATAGTTGTAGCGTGGGAATTTCGCGCGCAGGCCATTGGAAGGTTTCGTCGTCTTGCCGGTGCCGATCGCATCCGGCAGGATGACATAATACTTCGTCGCGTCGAGCGGTTGGCCGGCGCCGAACAATTCGCCGGCGAAACCCGGCGTCAGCATGCCCGCGCCCGAGCCGGTGGTGCCGTGCAGGATCAGCACGGGTTCGCCTTTGGGATCGCCGACGGTCGAATAGCCGATGCGCAGTTCCGGCATCACCTCGCCAGTCGCGAACTTGAAATCCCGGGCCACCCAGCTGCCTTGCGCTGGCGCTGGATAGTCTGCGGCGATGGCGGCAAGGGTCGTCAAGGCGAGCGCGATGCCGGTCAGAATGGTGCGCGCCAGGGTGGACAGTGTCATGGGTGTTCCTCCGGATTGGGACGATTGGATCGTCTCTCGGAGACAAGGCTAGCGTAGTTGCGACGGTGGCGCGAGTACCGTCACTTCAGCAGCGCCATCGCGATCAATGTGAGGCACGCGGCGAACCCGATGACCGGTACCCAGATCGGCACCCGCACGTGCGGATTGACAGACTGAGCGCGCGTCTGGTGCAGCCGCATCAGCGCGAGATTAACCAGAGCGAACACAAGCAAGGTTGCGATCGACGTGCTCTCGGCCAGCCGTTCAAATGGCACGCTCAACGCCAATACGATCACCATCGCCGAGATGACCGCGGTCGCGAGCAGCGGCGTCTGGGTCAATGGATGTACGTCGCCGGCGGCGGCGGGCAGGTCGCCCTGTTTCGCCATGCCGTAGACGACGCGGGATGCCATCGTCATCTGGGCCAGGATGGTGTTGAGGGTGGCAAAGATCGCGATCAGGCTGATCGTTGCCGGGCTGACGTTCGACAGCTTGCGAAAGACGAGGCTGAGGGGCGCGGGCGATGCCGCGAGTTCGGCAACCGGCACGGCGCTCACCGCGATCACGGCGATGGTGACGTAGAGGATAGTTGAGATAATCAACGTCAGCACCATGGCGCGGGGAATATCGCGGCGCGGGTCCTTCGTCTCTTCAACGACGTTGGCCAGATCCTCGAAGCCGATGAAGGCAAAGAACGCCAGCAGGCTGCCGAAGCCAATCCCGGCGAGCGCCGTTCGGTCGAACATCGCCGGTGTGGTCAGGGTCAGCGGCAAATCGGCCGCCATCGCCGCGACGATGATGGCGACGAGGCCACCGACCTCGATCAATGTGAACAGGCTCGCTAGTACGACCGATTGCAGGATGCCCCATGCCGCGACCGCGCCGAGCACGCCGACGATCAGCACAACAAGCAGCCCGGTTGGAAGATCGATGAACTGCTTCATGTAGCCGGCGGAGCCGAGGGCGACCGCCGCCGACGACACCACGGCGATGGCGATGGTCAGAAGGCCGGTCGCGGTCGACAGGTGTTTTGAGCCGAATGCCGCGCGTACGTACGCGGCCTCGCCCGCGCTCACCGGATAGCGGGTGGCGAGTTCGGCATAGGAGGCGACAGTGAAGGTCATGACCGCGGCAGCCAATACGAACGACCACGGCGCATGGGCGCCGGCCGCGCCTGCAACGGCGCCGATCAGGACGTAGATGCCCGCCCCGATCGTGATGCCGGTGCCGTACAGCACCAGCAGCGGCAGTCCCAACCGACGCCGCAGCGCAGCGGCTGTAGTCTTGGTGGCAGGGTCGGGCACTGGAGACCTTTGTGGTCGCGCGGTCATAACCGGAGTGACGTGACCCTATCGCATGGAAAGATCGGCGGCTATGCGTGTGCGTCGTCTTCGGCGGCTTTGCCCCAATGCTGCCGCAGTCGGCCCCACTTCAATTGTGGATCGGCTGCGGGGGCCACGGATGACACAAGGGGGAGGCTCCATTCATGACACTAGTGCCGCGACCGCAACTCGGCGACACGCCTAACGATATCGCGATCCAGGCGTCGGCTGGCGACGGTGGTCGCATCACCGCCATCGTTTCGGCGATCGCGCTAATTTTTTCCGCCTATAGCTTGTGGGACAGCTCCCTTAAGGCGCCTGACCTCAAGGTGTTCGTGCCGCCGGTGATCCAGTATTCATCGCCCTACAACAACTCCAATTTCGAAGTGTTCGCGATTCCCGTGACGGTGATCAACGACGGCGGCCGCACAGGTACGGTGTTGTCGATCGATCTGGAAGTGACCAGCATCGACGGCGGTGAGCCCAAGCGCTTCTACGCCGCCGACTTCGGCCGCTGGGCGATGGACAAGACGCGCGCCAATGCCTACCAGCCGTTCGCGCCGATCTCGCTCGCCGGCAAGGCGTCGCGCACCGAGACGCTGCTGTTCTATCCGAAGTCCGACAAAGAGAAGCCGGAGCAACTCGTCGGCAAGGCGGGGAAGTTCCGCTTCAAGCTCATCCTCGACGAGGCCGAAGCCGATGACTTCGGCGTGCTGGATCGGCTGTGGCCACGACGCCCGACGTCGGTCGCCTTCGATATGGAACTGCGCTACTTCGATGCCCGCGCCTTCCAGAACGGCACGCTGCCGATGCACAGCTTGTCCGGCCGGTCGGCGCGCAGTGGCGAAGATGCAGCCCCCAGGAAATGACATGAAGAGCGACATGCCGATCGTAACCGAGCGCCGCGAAGCGGCAAGGGCTGCTCGTCCGCTTGCTGAACGCCACGGGTAAGGGGCGGCTCGATTTCCGCAGTGTGACGGTCGAGCGCCTGGACCTCGATTTCGAGGGCATCGTCGGCAATCGCCATCGCGGTTTCACCCGAGGCGCGGATGCACGGGTGCCCTACCTGAAACGCGGGACCGAGATCCGCAATACGCGTCAGCTATCGATTGTTTCAGTCGAGGACTGCGCCGAAATCGGTCGCCGCCTGAAGCTCGATCGGTTCGATCCGGCGTGGCTCGGCGCCAACATCGTCGTCGAGGGAATCCCGCGATTTTCGTTTCTGCCGCGTGGCACGCGGCTGTTCTTCGACGGTGGTGCGATCCTGACGGTCGAGGATCAGAACGCGCCGTGCTCTATCGCCGGCGAGGCGGTGATGCTTGCCCATCCGGGGCGCGACGACCTCAAGCTGGCGTTTCCCAAACTAGCAAAGGGCTTGCGCGGGTTGGTGGTTACGGTGGAGCATCCGGGGCAGTTGACCGCCGGCACCGACATCACCGCGCGGTTGCCCGAGCAATGGATTTACGCGTGAACGCCACGAAGGCGCCGCGCCAACGGGAGAGGGAGACGCCATGCCGCACGCGGTATCGAATGGGGTGAAGATCTATTTCGAGGAAACCGGACCAGTCACCGCGCCGGCGATCCTGTTCTGCCACGAGTTCGGTGGCGATTTTCGCAGCTGGGAAGACCAGATGCGCTACCTGGGGCGCAATTGGCGCTGCATCACGTTTTCGAACCGTGGTTATCCGCGATCAGATGCGCCGGCCGACGAGGCCGAGTATGGTCAGGACATCGCCAATCGCGACGCCATCGCCGTTCTCGATCACCTGAAGATCGCCAAGGCGCACGTCGTCGGCTTGAGTATGGGCGGCTACACGACGCTGATGTTGGCGGCGAAGTTCCCCGATCGCGTGCTTTCGTGCGTCGCAGCCGGCGCCGGCTCCGGTGCGCTGAAGACGAGCCGCGAGCAGTTTATCGCCGAGGCCCGACAGGCCGCAGCAGAGATGGACAAAAAGGGTGTCGTCGATGCCATTGGCGTCGGTCTTGGGCCGACGCGGGTCCAACTGCAGAACAAGGATCCGCGCGGCTGGCAGCAATTCGTCGCGCATCTGGGGGAACACGCGGCGCATGCGGCGGCCAACACGCTGCGTCAGGTGCAAGCGAAGCGTGCATCGCTCTACGATATCGAGGCGGAACTCAAAGGCATCGCCGCGCCGACTTTGCTGCTGGTTGGCGACGAAGACGAGCCATGTCTCGATGTCAATCTGTGGCTGAAGCGGCTGATCGCGACTTCGCGACTCGGCATTCTGCCGGCGGCCGGCCATGCCATCAATCTTGAGGAGCCGGCGCTTTTCAACAGTCTGGTCGAGCAGTTCCTGACCGGGGTCGATCGGGGCACTTGGCAACCGCGCGACGCGCGGGCCGTGCCCGGCCAAGCCGTCGGGTCACTCGGCGTCAAGCGTCAGGGGTGAACTTACCGGCGTTACGTGAGCCAGCCGACGGTGCGCCGGGCGGCTTGCTCGGCCAACGCGCGGGTCGCATGGCGCAGGCTCGCGTAGTTGCCTGTTATTCGCCAATGCGGCCCGTCCTCGGGGTCGCGGCGGAATTCCTCGAAGCCGTAGCTGCCGTCGTCGCGAACGAAGATGTCGACGCAGCGCGTGCCGTCGGAATTCTCCAACGACGCCAGCACCGACCACGGCCGTCGCATCAGCGATTGAGGGCGATCACCAGGGCCTTCACGTGGCCGCCGTTCTCGCTGATATAGGCCGAAAACAGCCGGTTGAGCTGGGGCGTCATCCAGAAGCTCATGACCTGGGCGTCGCGCACCTTGAAGCCGCCGGCAGTGCGGCTCAGCAGCCACGACACGTCATAGCTGGAGCCGTCGCGCATGTGCACCGTGCTGTCGACGGTGAGGCCATACTTGGCGGGGCGGGCGGACTGCTGGAAGGTAACGTGGCTGACCTGATACTTGGTGGCTTCGCTGGTCGCGTACTTCGCCATCCAGCGGGACATGCCGGTCAGGTAGGCGGGCTTGTCGGCGGCATTGAGCTGGGTGCCGTAGTCGCCGAGACCCTGCGCGCCCATGTAGCCGAGGTCGGCATGACGCAGGATCACCGACTGCAGGGTGGCCGGCGAACGGGTGCGTGAAGCCGCGATCAGGTCCTTGGCGACGCCGTCCATGTAGCGAACCGCCGGATCGGCGTGCTGGGCATTGGCCGGCGCGACGGTCGCGACCTGTACCCAGGCCATGGCGACGGCCAAGATTGCCAGCAAGGTGGGCAATCGCCGACCGATTGAAACAGCCGAAATTCGGTTTGCAGACATCGGGCGGCACTCCAGTGATCGATATGCGGAACAGAGTTAATCGGGTCCGGCGCTTATAACCTCGTGACGCATGTCTGCAGCAGCTTTATGGCAACAGCAGGCTCGGTCGATCGCGGCGGTGGCCCGGTTTTCCTGACTGTTGCTCAATTATGGTTAAGGGCGGCTTTCCAAGTCAACTATTTCTGGCACGCCGGGGCGGCAGATCCGGCGTTGGCCGACTTCGAAAGCCACATCTCCGTCGACACGGACACTTCGCGCGCGTGCTGCCGTTGGAACGCGATGTCCCAAAGCGGAGCATTCGGCAACGATTGGTCCTATTCCATCAATGGGCGAAAGTTGCTGTCGGTTGCCGAATTACATGGCGTTCAACGGCTCTGATCATTGGCTTTGGCCGGGTTTGCGGGCTGGCGAATAATTGGCATGCGGATTGCGCATGAAGCGTTGCGGATGCCCCGACCAACGGCGTGATCCGAAACGACTTCAACGGCGTCCGACATGCTCGCACGCTGGCAGCTAAGGTGCGCGATCATGAGTTTGATGAGTGCGTTTCTCGAGCGGATGGCCCACGATGGGCTGACAGCGAGCGAATACACAGCGATCGTGTTCTACATCCTCACCGCCTTATTGCTGATGCTCACATACGCGGTGGTGCGTCAGGACTGGGCCGAGATCGCCGCCTGGGCATCACTCGGCAGCGTCGCGGTTGCTATTCATTTCATGTTGGTCGGGTGGCGCGAACTGGCATTGCCGTATTCAGGCACCATGCCGATGCTGGCGCTGAATCAATCCGAAGACATTGGTGGTCGCATCAGGGACTGCCCCGAATGCCCGGAAATGGTGGTGGTCCAGCCCGGATATTTCGTGATGGGCGCCGATGATGCGGCGGCCGGACCCGAGGAAGGGCCATTGCGGCGGATGATGATCGGGCGGCGGTTCGCGCTCAGCAGGTCGGCGATCTCGTCCAACGAGTGGGCGGCGTTCGCGCGTGCAACTGGTGCCAGCAGCAAGGCATGCACGGGCTCTGTTGCGTGCATGAGCTGGCAGGATGCGGTCGACTACACCCAATGGCTCAGCCGCAAGGCCGGAAAAATTTACCGCCTGCCGTCGGCGGCGGAATGGGAATACGCGGCGCGAGCCGGTACCGCCGGACCGGCGACGGCAGGGGCTGCCAGTCTAGTTCGCGCATCGTTCCCGACGCCAGCCACGGCACAGGTTCCGAACGGCTTCGGAATTGCCGGCATGTCGCATGCGACCATAGAATTTGTCGAAGATTGCTGGTCGTCGACACTTGCGCCATTACCGAGCGACGGTCGCGCATTGAAACCACCGAGTGGCATCGCGTGCAGAAACCGGGTCGTGAAGTACGGGATCGGCAGCGGGCACAGTGCGATTTTCCGGCCGTCGCCCGGTCGCGCCCGATGCCGCTCTGGCGATTGCCGGGTTCCGCGTCGTGCGCGATCTGCCGGCCTCTGCTAAGTAGCGGCCGTTACCCGTTCGCCCGCCGTCTCCGGCAACCGCTCGACGTCGCGCGCGGTGAAGTTGATATAGACGTCCTGGCCGGTGACCGCGAACCGTCCCGCAGGGACTTTGACCGTGCGGGCGCCGAAGCCCCAGAAGCCCCCGGTTCTGAACAGCATCGCCTTGACGTGACCGCCCGGCGATGACTCGATGGCGCTGACCGCACCGATGCGATTGCCATCGATGGTGACCACGTTCTGGCCGGCCATCGGCGCGGGACCGTTGAGATTCGGGTCGTTGAGCAGGCCGTGCGACGCCGCCCGGTGGGTGGCCGCGGGTAGATCCTGGGCATAGGCCACAATGGCGCCGAGCACCGGAGCCGCGGCGACGAGCGTGAGAACCGCGATCATACGGACGAGTTTGAGAGGACGCATGACATTACCTCCATTCCGAACGACACGTGCCCCAAACGCCGCAACAAGCGACACGAGCAGGCGTGTGTCTTGGATGTAGAAACGTCGCTGAACGATAAAAGGTCTCGGGCCGCACGCTTTTGTGATGTCGAAAGAGCGGAAGGCGCTAACTGTCGGAGTTAGCGCATGGATCTGCCTGCCGCGAAGCGAGGCGCTTGGGCTAAATGGTGGCGGCCTTCAAGGCGCCGGCTGGTTGATCGCTAAACAATCGGGACCGGCGACCCTGATAAAGGGTTCGGGCCGGCACCTCACAAACGTTTAGCAGGGTCGCCATTGCGTCGACTTGCGGCTGGCCGATGCGGTCGGCCGAGGTCAACACGATCGATTTCGTGGCATCCGGATGAACCAGGACGATCTCGTGCTGGGCGCCCGAAAGCGAGGTGCGGATGTGGTGGGCGATGCCGCGGTAAGCCGACAGCGGCTCGCTCCAGGCTGGCGCTCCATCGCGATGATTGGCAGCGGCGACGCGATCGCCGGAAATGACAATGCGGCGCGGCTGCATCGAACGGCGCAGTAGGCGCCGCAGGGGAAGCGCGACGAACGCGACGCCAGTGAAAAAAGCGAGACCCAATTGCAGTGCGATCGCCGGTTGCTGGACGGTCATCAGAAACGAGGCTGGGTCATTGGCGGCCGACGCCATGAGGAGGCTGAAGGGAGCGAGCAGAACCGTCGCGGCGATTGCGATAAATGCGCCGGCGATCAACACGCTGGTGGACGAGTTATGACGATCGAGGGTCATCGGCAGCGATGCTTCCAAAGGCGTCTCCACATCAACTCGTGCCGTGGCCATGCGCGTGCTCCTGCAGTCTGCCCCGTTTAAGCAATCCGCGAACGATACCGGAGCATGGTTACGAAGCCGTTTACCATCTGCCACCATCAGGCGACTTGACATATAAAGATATCTTTATATGCTTGTGGCAATGGAGGCGGTATGAACTTGGCAATGCGAGCAGACGACGTGGTGGGGGCGCTGAAGGCGGCGGCCGAGCCGACGCGCCTTCGCATCTTGCTGCTGCTTGCCGATGCGGAGTTGAGCGTCAAGGACCTGACCCGAATTCTAGGGCAGAGCCAGCCGCGCGTCAGTCGGCACTTGAAGCTCCTTCATGAGGCCGGGTTGATCGAGCGCAGTCGCGAGGGCAGCTGGACCTATTTCACGCTGGGCGCTGGAACGGCAACCGCCGCGCTGGCGCGCAGTCTGGTGGGCCAGGTCGATATGGCCGATGGTCCTGTCACGCGCGACCGCGAGCGGGCCGATGCACTGAAGGCCGAGCGCGAGACTGCGGCACAGGCCTATTTTGCCGCCAATGCCACCGAGTGGGACAAAATCCGCTCGCTCCACGTCGACGAGGCGGTGGTCGAGGCCGCCATGCTGCAGGCGGTCGCGGGGCGCACCTATGACCTGCTGATTGATCTCGGCACCGGCACCGGCCGAATGCTTGAGCTGTTTGTGGGGCATTACGTTCGTGGTCTGGGGATCGACGTAAATCACGCCATGCTGGCCTACGCCCGCACGCGGCTTGGCCAGAAGACGCACGTGCCGGCAAATGTCCGACAAGGTGATATCTACAACCTGGGGCTGGCCGATGCATCGGCGGGCGCGGTCGTGATGCATCAAGTGTTGCACTTTCTGTCCGATCCCGCCCGCGCCATCCGCGAAGCTGGGCGTGTGCTCGAGCCTGGCGGCGATTTGCTGATCGTCGACTTCGCGCCGCATGAACTTGAGTTCCTGCGCGAACGCTTTGCGCACGACCGCTTGGGCTTCGCGCCCGCCACCATCGAGGGCTGGATGCGCGACGCGGGCCTGGAGCCGCTGGCTGTGCGTGACTTGGCCCCGCCAGCGTCGGATGCGGCGCCGAAGCTGACCGTTTCGCTGTGGCTGGCGCGCCGGCCCGGCAATAGCCCGACGCCCCAATCGCGAATGGCCGATTTCGGCCATCTCGCCAACGCGGAGTAAGCAACATGAGCGTCAGCACCTCGGAGCGTCGCAGCCGCCTCGTCGGGTCCGGCGAAATTGACGTCTCCTACGAGTTCTTCCCGCCCAAGAACGAGAAGATGGAGGAGGCGCTGTGGTCGGCCGTGCGCCGGTTGGAGCCGCTATCTCCCGAGTTCGTTTCCGTCACCTACGGGGCGGGCGGCTCAACGCGCGAGCGCACCCATCACACGGTGTCGCGCATCGTCAAGGAGACCACGCTGCTGCCGGCGGCGCATTTGACCTGCGTCAGCGCCACCAAGGATGAAGTCGATGAGGTCGTGCGCGCCTACTGGGCTGCCGGCGTGCGTCACATCGTGGCGTTGCGCGGCGATCCGGCGACCGGCATTGGCACGGCTTACGAGCCGCATCCGGGCGGCTACGCCACGACGGCCGACCTGATCGCCGGCATCAAGAAGATCGGCAACTTCGAGATCTCCGTCGGCGGTTACCCCGAAAAGCATCCCGAGAGTGCCAGCTTCGAAGCCGACATCGCGCATCTGAAGGCCAAGGTCGATGCCGGCGCCAACCGCATCATCACTCAGTTCTTCTTCGACAACACGCACTACCTGCGCTTCGTCGAGCGGGCTCGCGCGGCCGGCATCTGGTGCCCGATTCATCCGGGCATCGTGCCGATCCACAACTTCAAGCAGGTGTCGAGTTTCGGCGCCAAGACCGGCACCACCATGCCGGCTTGGCTGGCGCGGCGCTTCGAGGGCCTCGACAACGATCCGGCAACGACACAGCTCGTCGCGGCGGCGGTTGCGGCCGAACAGGTGATGGACCTCGTCGACCAGGGTATTCGTCACGTCCACTTCTACACCTTGAACCGTGCGGACCTCGTCTATGCCATCTGCCATCTGCTGGGCCTGCGGCCGCGCAGCCTCGAAGCCAAAACAGCGGTGAACGCATGAGCACGAACAAGATCCGCGCCGCCCTCGATGAAATCGCGGCTAAGCGCATCCTGATCATCGACGGCGCCATGGGCACCATGATCCAGAAGCACACGCTGGGCGAGGGCCATTATCGGGGCGCGCGCTTCCAGGACCACTCCAAGGACGTGAAGGGCAACAACGACCTTCTCGTACTGACGCAGCCAGACATCATCGAGAAAATCCACGGCGAGTACCTGCGCGGTGGCGCCGACATCATCGAAACGAACACGTTCAACGCGCAACGCATCTCCATGGCCGACTACCACATGGAGGACTTGAGCCACGAGATCAACGTGCAGGCCGCCCGGATCGCCCGACGTGCCGCCGAGGCGTGGACGGCGAAGACGCCCGACCGGCCGCGCTTCGTCGCCGGTGCCGTCGGTCCGACCAACCGCACCGCTTCGATGTCGCCCGATGTCAATGATCCCGGCTATCGCGCGGTGACTTTCGATGAACTGCGCGACGCCTACCGTGAACAAGTGATGGGCCTGATCGAGGGCGGCGCGGATATCATCCTGATCGAGACCATCTTCGACACGCTGAACGCCAAGGCGGCGGGTTCGCCACCCTGGAAGCGTTCGATGAGACGGGCATTGAGTTGCCGATCATGATTTCAGGCACCATCACTGATCGCTCGGGCCGCACGCTGTCCGGCCAGACCACGGAGGCGTTCTGGTACTCGATGCGCCACCTGAAGCCATGGTCGATCGGCCTCAACTGCGCGCTCGGTGCCGAAGCGATGCGGCCCTATCTCGCCGAGTTGTCGCGAACCGCCGACGTGTTGGTCTCGGCCTACCCCAACGCCGGCCTGCCGAACGCCATGGGCGAGTACGACGAGAGCCCGCACGAAATGGCCTGCCACATCGAGCCGTGGGCGAAGGACGGCTTGCTCAACATCGTCGGTGGCTGCTGCGGTTCGACCCCGGACCATATCGCGCACGTGGCCTCGCATGTTTCGAAATACCCGCCTCGCAAGCTGCCCAAGATTGCGCAGAAGATGCGATTGAGCGGGCTGGAACCGTTCGTGATGGGGTAGGGTACTGAATGACCGTCTTTGGAAAGGAGCCTCACCAATGGATAAAGCAATCGACGTGCCGGAAGATCTCATCCGAGACGCCATGGAAGTAACCGGTTCAAGTGACGAACGCGAGGCGATCCAGCGTGCTGTCAGAGAATATGTCAGCGAGCATCGCAGGAGTCGCAGTGCCATTCGGGGAATGCTGGAGCTGGCCGGTACCAATCCTTTGAGAGACGACTACGACTACAAGTCGCTGCGCGCAGGTGGTGGCGATGAAGATCGTCGTTGATACATCGCTTTGGATCGACATGTTGCGCGATCCGAGCGGCAACGTGGCGGCATTCATCGACGCTGAGGCACGCGGCGGTGCCGTGATCATGCTGCCGCCGATTCGCCTCGAACTCCTCCAAGGTTGCAAAGGCGAAGCCGAGTGGAATTCCATGGTGGCGCGCGTAGAGGCCTTTGAACTCGTGGCGATGGCCGAGACGATTTGGGATGAAGCCGCCCGACTGTATTTCGACCTGAGGCAAACTGGAAAGACCGTACGAAGCACGCTCGATTGTTGCATCGCGCAAATCTGTTTAGGGGAGCATGCCTTGTTGCTCCACAACGACCGTGACTTCGAAGTAATCGCGGCGTTGCGTCCGCTCCATCACCGCCGTTTCGACCTTGGATCGAAGTCATGACCACCACTTCCGCAGCAATGTCCTTCATCAACGTCGGTGAGCGCACCAACGTCACGGGATCGGCGAAATTCCGCAAGCTGATCGAGGCCAACGACTATCAGGCGGCGCTCGCCGTTGCGCGCCAACAGGTCGAGAACGGCGCCCAGATCATCGACGTCAACATGGACGAGGGCCTGCTCGACTCAGAGAAGGCGATGACCACCTTCCTCAACATGATCGCGTCCGAGCCCGACATCTCCCGCGTGCCGGTGATGATCGACAGCTCCAAGTGGAGCGTCATCGAAGCCGGCCTCAAGTGCGCGCAGGGCAAGGCGATCGTCAACTCGATCTCGATGAAGGAGGGCGAGGAACAGTTCCTTGCCCAAGCCAAGAAGGTGCTGCGCTATGGCGCCGCCGTCGTCGTCATGGCGTTCGACGAACAGGGCCAGGCCGACACCATCGAACGCAAGGTGTCGATCTGCGAACGCGCCTATAAGCTGCTCACCGAAAAGGTCGGATTCCCGCCGGAAGACATCATTTTCGATCCGAACATCTTCGCGGTCGCGACCGGCATCGAGGAGCACAACGGTTACGGCATCGCCTTCATCGAGGCGACACGGCAGATCAAGGAGAAGATGCCGCTCGTCCACATTTCGGGCGGCGTGTCGAACCTGTCGTTCTCGTTCCGTGGCAACGAGCCGGTGCGCGAGGCGATGCACGCCGTGTTCCTGTACCACGCCATTCAAGCCGGCATGGACATGGGCATCGTCAACGCCGGGCAGCTGGCGCTCTACGACGACATCCCGGCCAACCTGCGCGACCTGTGCGAGGACGTGATCCTCAATCGCCGCGCCGATGCCACCGACCGGCTGCTGGAAGCGGCCGAAGAGTTCAAGGGCGGCGCCGCCCGCAAGACCGAGAAGGACCTGAGATGGCGCGATCAGGACGTGCAAGCTCGGCTGACGCATAGTCTCGTCCACGGCATCACCGACTTCATCGAGATCGATACCGAGGAGGCGCGCGCCCAGGCCGACAAGCCACTGCACGTCATCGAAGGACCGTTGATGGCCGGCATGAACGTGGTCGGCGACCTGTTCGGCCAGGGCAAGATGTTCCTGCCGCAGGTGGTGAAATCGGCCCGCGTGATGAAGCAGGCGGTGGCTTATCTGCAACCTTATCTCGAAGCCGAGAAGCTGGCGTCAGGTCTCGCCTCGAAGCCGGCGGCCGGCAAGGTCGTGATGGCGACGGTGAAGGGCGACGTGCACGACATCGGCAAGAACATCGTCGGCGTTGTGCTCCAGTGCAACAACTACGAGGTGATCGACCTCGGCGTGATGGTGCTCGGCGGCGAAGATCCTCGAAGTCGCCAAGCGCGAGAACGCCGATATCATCGGGCTGTCCGGCCTGATCACGCCGTCACTCGACGAGATGTGCCATGTCGCGGCCGAAATGGAGCGGCAGGATTTCCGCGTGCCGCTGCTGATCGGCGGCGCGACGACCAGCCGCGTGCATACGGCGGTCAAGATCTCTCCCAACTACGTCAAGGGGCAGGCAATCTACGTGCTCGATGCCAGCCGCGCCGTCGGCGTGGTGTCGAAGCTGCTGTCGCCCGATGATAGCGCGGGCTACATCGCCGACATCAAGGCGGAGTACGTCAAGGCGCGCGAGAACTACCTCAAGGCCGAGCAGAAAAAGCTGCGCCTGCCGCTCAGCGTCGCGCGGGCCAATCCGACCGCGATCGATTGGGCTGCCTACACGCCACCGAAGCCGAAATTCCTCGGGCTGAAATCGTTCAAGTCCTACGACCTTGGCGAACTGGTGCCCTACATCGACTGGACGCCGTTCTTCCAGACCTGGGAGCTGACCGGCCGGTACCCGGCGATCCTCAGCGATAACAAGGTCGGCACGGAGGCGAAGAAGCTGTTCGTCGACGCGCAAGAGATCCTGAAAAAGCTCGTCGCCGAAAAGTGGCTGACGGCCAGTGGCGTTATCGGCTTCTGGCCAGCGAACGGCGACGGCGACGACATCCGGCTCTTTGCCGACGACAGCCGCAAAACGCCACTCGCGACCCTGCATACCCTTCGCCAGCAGATTGCCCGCGATAACAAGGGGCCGGGCGGCAAAATGAGGGCGCACACGGCGTTGTCGGACTTTATCGCACCGGTGTCGTCGAAGAAGCCGGATTACATTGGTGGCTTCGCGGTGACGACCGGCATCGGCGAGGAAGCGGCGCTCGAAAGGCATTTCAAGAAAACCGACGACTACGGCCGCATCATCTTCAAGGCGCTGGCCGATCGGCTGGCCGAGGCCTTCGCCGAAGCCATGCATGCCCGTGTGCGTCGCGAGTTCTGGGGCTATGCAGCGGACGAGAAGCTGACGCCGGAAGACCTGATCTCGGAGAAGTACGTGGGCATCCGTCCGGCACCAGGCTATCCGGCCCAGCCCGACCACACCGAGAAGGCGACGCTGTGGTCGCTGATGGATGTGGAGCGCCAAGCCGGCATCACGCTCACCGAGAGCTACGCCATGTGGCCGGGCTCGGCGGTCTCAGGCTTGTACTTCTCGCACCCCGAAAGCCACTACTTCGGCGTCGGCAAGGTCGAACGCGATCAGGTCGAGGACTACGCCCGCCGCAAGGGCTGGAGCATCGCCGAGTGCGAGCGCTGGCTCGCTCCGGTCCTGAACTACGATCCGGTGTCCGCGGCCCAGGACGCGGCAGCTTGATCCAACTTTTTAGTTGCGCGCGCCGACACGCGTTCCGCGAGCCGGCCGCCGCGCGCGGACAGTCCGTGTCCCGTCGAACCGGCCGGCTCCCCGCAGGGAGTCGGAAAACAAAAAAGGCGCAGGGAGCGACCCTGCGCCTTTTGATTGATGTGTGCTGTTGCGCTGATTGATTATTGTTGCTCAGCGAAACCGTGGAGGGCTCGTCACCCTCGGGGCTGCACGCGGAGTGGTCTTCAGACCATTCCCAACACGATTGCAGCGATGAATGCGAATGACGTGACCGCAGCCAATGCGTTCAAGCTCACTCTAAGTTCCATCTCTGCCTCCTTTGCCGGAGATCCGGCGGTTAGGCAGCGCAGCGGGGGCTGCGCCGTATGTTCATAACTAAGGTGTTCGGACGATGAAAAACAAGAGGCAAAAGTTTGTGCGGCGCAATATAGATTGGTTTCTTCGGCGTTAAAGGACAGGGTTCATGTGTGCTTTGCTGTGGTGCCACACTGAGGCGTGTAGAACACGAACCAGATAATCAAAGCAACGGTTCATAATATTTGGCCACAATATCAAGTATTGCAGTAGAAATTGCTGTGGCGGTGGGTCCATTGCCACTGTCGCTGGTGAGTGGCGCTGGACAATCTGATGAATTATTCCAAGCTGCCAACTATATTTTTGGTTGCGCGCGCAACTTTTCCAAGCCACGGCTGGCCCTCGACAGAAATGCCCTTTGCGCCTAATTCGTCGAGCTAGGCAAGCTCCTGGTGCAATACATTCGAGAGGGCGCATGGACCGGTTCAAGGCATTTTTGGCAACGAAGGGCGACCAAGGCACCAAGATCGAGTGGACCGAACTCGGCGCCAGCGACCTTATGGACGGCGACGTCACCGTTCGGGTCAGCCATACGACCGTGAACTACAAGGACGCCCTCGCACTCACTGGCAAGGCGCCAATCATCCGCAAGTGGCCCTTGATCCCAGGCATTGATTTCGCCGGTACCGTGGAGGCTTCGACCAATGCCGATTTCAAGGCTGGCGACAGCGTAATCCTCAATGGTTGGGGCGTCGGTGAAGGCCATCACGGCGGCTATGGCCAGTATGCCCGCGTCAAGGGCGATTGGCTGATCAAGCGTCCTGCCGGCTTCACACCGGCGCAGGCGATGGCGATCGGCACTGCCGGCTACACCGCGATGCTGTGCATTCTGGCGCTCGAGGCGCATGACGTGACGCCGGCCAAGGGGCCGGTGCTGGTGACGGGAGCGTCGGGCGGCGTCGGCTCGGTGGCGGTCGCGGTGCTGGCAAAGCTCGGCCATCACGTCATAGCGTCGACGGGGCGTCCCGAGGAAGAGCCGTATCTGAAATCACTCGGTGCGGCCGAGATCATCAACCGGGCCGAGTTGTCTGGTCCGGCACGGCCATTGAACAAGGAGCGCTGGGCCGGTGCCATTGACGTCGCCGGCAGTCACACGCTCGCCAACGTGATTTCGATGACGAAGTACGGCGGTTGCGTTGCGTCGACGGGCCTTGCCCAGGGCATGGATTTGCCGACGTCGGTCGCGCCATTCATCCTGCGTGGCATCACGCTCGCCGGCATCGACAGCGTCATGGCGCCGCGGGCAAAGCGCGAGCTGGCGTGGGCGCGATTGGCCCGCGACCTCGACAAGACGAAGCTCGATGCGATGACGGTGACGCGGCCGCTCGCCGACGCGCCGCAGATCGCGAGCGACCTGATGGCCGGCAAGGTGCGCGGCCGGGTG
>CAVTAL010000004.1:0-73246 GCA_963732635.1 uncultured Alphaproteobacteria bacterium | reverse complement strand
CTGATGGGCCAAGACAAGAAAGTCGCCGACGGCAAGCTTACTTTCATTCTCGCCCGCGCCATCGGCGACACCTTCGTCACGCCGCGACGTTTCGGCGGCCGAGGTCGAGGCGTTCCTGGCGCGAACGCTCGCCGAATAACCGCACATGCCGAAGGATTTTAACCAAATCGGGCAGTCTTGCCGCGCGCAACCGTGCGTTAGGATTGGACGGTGTATAGTCGCCGTGCAGCCCATTACGCCGGTCCGGCATCCCATGAGCGCCAATCCCGATAAGAAGAAGGGCAAGCTGCCGCGGTTCGGCAAGCTCAATGCCGCGCGTCCTCGCCTGAGCCAAGGCCCTCCGCCGGCGCCGAAAGGCATGAAGCGGTCGACCAAGGTCGCCCTCGCCATGGCCGGGACGGCTGCCATCGTGACCTACATGGCGACGCGCGAGCCGGTCTGCAAACCGGCGAACCCGAATGATTGGAACGCCCCGGCCAATCCTCAACCGTGCCGGCAGAGTTCGCGAACCAGTAGCAGTGGCGGCGGCGCTTGGCGTTGGAGCAGCGGTCAACACCTCGACCACGACAACCAAGTCGACATCGAGCAGCACGCAAGGTGTGGTCTCGCGCGGCGGGTTCGGTGCGACCGGCTCATCGATCTCCGGACATGGGGGTAGTTGATGCAACGCGTTGAGGTCACCCCCCGCGCAACCTCGCCGAGCGCGCCCGCGAAGTCGGCTTCGATTTCCACGAGATCGACGGCGCCACCTATTGGGACGAAAGCGCCTACTACGCCTTCAGTCTGCGGCAGATCGAGGATCACCTCGAAGACCCGACGACCGAACTTACGGCGATGTGCCTCGAACTCGCCGGCCGGGTCGTGCGCGACGAGAAGCTGCTGACGCGCGATTGCGTATCCCGGAGCATGCCTGGGGACTGATCGCCGACAGCTGGAGCAAAGGTCATCAATCGCTCTATGGCCGGTTCGATTTCGCCTATGACGGCGCGGCCCGGCGAAGCTGCTCGAATACAACGCCGACACGCCGACCGCGCTGTTCGAGGCGGCGGTGTTCCAGTGGGGCTGGCTCGAGGACATGCTGGCGGCGCGGAACGCTGCCCAAGAGCGCCGACCAGTTCAACTCGATCCACGAAACGCTGATCGAGCGCTTCGAGGAACTGGCGCGCATCGGCTACATCAAGCAGCACCTGCACTTGACCTGCATGATGGACAGCGCAGAGGATCGCGGGCTGATCTCCTATCTGGTCGATTGCGCGGCCCAGGCCGGCATCGACGCCACCGTGCTCGGCATCGAGGAGATCGGCACGCGCGAGCAAGGCCCGTTCCTCGACAATGCCGGCAAGCCGATCACGACCGCTGTTCAAGCTCTACCCCTGGGAGTGGATGCTCGACGAAGCCTTCGGCCAGGCGCCGGCGATGAGCGACGACGCGCTTCATCGAGCCGCCGTGGAAGACGATTTTGTCCAACAAGGGCATGCTGCCGTTGCTGTGGGAGATGGCGCCGGGCCACCCCAATCTGCTGCCGGCGTTCTTCGACGACGACCCGAAGCGCGAGGCATTGGGTCAACCGGTTTGCCCGCAAGCCGTTCCATTCGCGCGAGGGCGCCAACATCACCCTGGTCGACGGCGATGCGGTGCTCGATCGCGATAGCGGTCCCTACGGCTACGGCGGCTTCATCCGCCAGGCACTAGCCGAATTGCCGGTGTTCGACGGCAACTACCCGGTGATCGGCAGCTGGGTGATCGGCACCAAAGCTTGCGGCATCGGCATCCGCGAAGACAAATCTCGCATCACCAAGAACACGTCACGCTTCGTGCCGCACGCGATCGTATAGGAAAGAACATGGGTCTGCTCTGGTTCCTGATCTATCTGGCCTTCGGTTTGGCGCTGCTGGCGGTGTTCACCTGGGCCTACATCCAGGTCACGCCCTACGACGAGGCGCACGATATTTCGGAAGGCAAGATGGCGCCGGCGGTGGCGCTTGGCCGGCGCGATGCTGGGCTTCACGTTTCCGCTGCTGGTCGCGTCCTATACCCACAGCGAATTGAAGTGGTTCCTGGTCTGGGCGCTGATCGCCTGCATCGTGCAGCTCGCCGTGTTCGGCATTCTGCACCGCCTGCTGCCGCGCGTGATCGTGACCAATAACGTCGCTGGCGCGACCGTGTTCGCCGTGACTTCGGTGTGCGCCGGCCTGATCAACGCGGCGTCGTTCATTCCGTGAGTGGCGGCCGCAATCAACTGCTCGGCGCGTCGAGCTTGCGGGTCAGGTTCTCGAACTCGCGGCGCAGCTCCTCGTTCTTGAAGATCTGCTCGAAGGTCGGCGCCTCGAGCTTCTGGATCGCCTCGAACGAGGTGGCGCTGTCGCGCATCAGGTTGCGCAGCTGGAAGCTCGCCTCCACCGTCTCGAAGGTGTTGTCGGCGATGCGCAGATCGTGCGCGGCGCGCTTGCGCGCGGCCGCGATCTGCTCGCGCTGCTGCAGCAGGTAGCGGCGATAGCCCTTGGCCGCTTCCTCGGCGAGCCGCTGGCTGTCGCGGTTGGCTTCGAGCGCCCGCTTCTGGTCGGGCCGGTTCTCGGCGCGCAGCAGTTCGGTGGTCTTCTTGCGGGCGGCGTCGACGTCCTTGGCGATGGCGTCGAGCTTCGGCAGGTAGTTGGTGTCGATCTTGGCGATCAGGCTGTCCTGCGCGTGCACCAGCATGGCGAACAGCGCCGCGTGCATGGCGAAGTACTTGCGCGCCGCGCCGTGTTCTCGCCCGACGCCGCCATCAGCTTGCCGAGCTGGGCGTCGATCACCTTGGCCGAGTTGAACACCGCGACCAGGCGCACGAGATCGCCCGACAGCACGCTGTCGAGCAGCAGGTCGACCTGCTCCGGCGCCAACTGGATGCCGGACTTGGCCAGCGCGCCCGCGATCTCGCCCTTGGCCGTCTTGATGTCCTCGCGGTTGAGCTCGATCTTCTTCTTCGCTTCCTCGATGTCCTTGGCGAGGCTGTCGACGGTGTCGGTGAGCACGCCCGGCAGCATGCGCGTCCTTCGGCGCCGTGATCTGCTTCTCGCGCAGCTTGACGATGCGCTCCTCGAGCTCGCGGATGTTCTTGCGGCGCTCCTCGACGCTTCTTCTGCACGTCGACCACCGGCACGTCGGTGACGATGCCGAGCGCGGCGTCGAGCAGGTCGCGGATCTTCTTCTCGCGGTCCTCCCTGGTCTCGGTCCACAGCGGCGTGACCAGGAACTCGTCCTTCGACGGCAGCTTCTTCGCCTTCGCCGCGGTTGCGGGCGGTGTCCTGCAGCATGGCGTCGATCGCCCGCATCAGCTTCTGGCCTGCTCGTAGGCGGCCTCGCCCTCGCGCGGGTCCTTCTCGGCCTGCGGTGCGGCCGGTGCCGGTGCTGGCCGGCCGGCGGGCGCGATTGGCGCTGCCGGTGGCGCGCGGCGCGCTTGGGTCTGCGCCACCTGCTGGTCGGCCGGCTTGCCGGCCGATGCAGATCGCCGATGCATCGCGGGCCGACGTCTGCGCCGCAGCGCTGAGCGAGCCGGACGCCAGCAGTATCGCCGCCAGCGATACGCGGCTGATTGTCCGTCGTTGGCGCCTGCCGATAGCTGTCATGACCTGAGCCTCCTCGCGCTCCGGTCCAAGGGCGCTGAAATTCCGGCAACACGATGGTGACGCCGTAGTGCCGGCGGATCAACTGTTGACAGCTTCGGCGGCTTGCCACGACCAGCGCCATCAGATCGGCGTCGACCCGGCGGGCGTCGCTGATGACGACTGTATGTGTCAGTGCCGGGCCGGCGCCGGGCAACCGCAGCCGCTTCAAGTCGCCCTCGAACGGGTGATCGCCGAGGGCCAGTGCCAGGCGGACGTCCTTTGACGTCACGGCAAGGGCGGCGAAGACCGCCGGCGCCGCGAGGTCGATGTGGGTGTCGTGGACGACGACGCTGTCGCTGGCACGGTCGCGCGGATGTTGCGTATCAGCAACTCGGCCAGCGGCCGATAGCCCTTGGCCTTGGCCAGAAAGGAGTGAGATCGGCCAGGCGGCATCGGCTGCGACGGCGGCACGGTGGGCGGCACAGGTGCGGCGTCGGTGCCGGGCACGGTGGCAGCGGCGCGTGACCGCAGCGGGTGTCGGCAGGCGATGGCGTTGGCGCGGCTGGCGCGACGCCGCTTCGGCGAGGCTTGGCAGCCGGTCGCTCGCCATAGAGCGGCCTGCCGCCGTTGTGGTGGATGCGCTCCAGCCGCGACGCCTTGGCGAAGGTCAGCCCCTGCTGGCGCAGCCAGTCGATCATGTCGTTGCGGTGGGCGAACGTCTGGCCGTCGATCAGCGCCATCCAGGCGGCGAGATCGCGGCCGGTATCCGCGGCGAGCCCGTCGATGAACTCGCGTTCCAACTCGCCGTAGTCCCGGCTCATCCTGAAGGATCAATCGATCCTTGTGCCTCTTGACGCGCTGGCTACACTGCACCCTTATAGAGGGGCGGCGCGGCAGTTAGAAGAATGCGGGCACGCTTTTATTGCGTGAACGATCAGCCGAGGCAGCGATGACGATCCCGAACGCATATCCGACCATGAATTTCGATCTCGGCGAGACCGCCGACCAGCTGCGCGACACCGTGCGCGCCTTCACCGCCGACGAGATCGCCCCGATCGCGGCCGAGATCGACAAGTCCAACGAGTTCCCGCGCCAGCTGTGGCCGAAGATGGGCGCGCTCGGCCTGCACGGCATCACGGTCGAGGAGGAGTGCGGCGGCTCGGGCCTCGGCTACCTCGAGCATTGCATCGCCATGGAGGAAGTCAGCCGCGGCTCGGCCTCGGTCGGCCTGTCCTACGGCGCGCACTCGAACCTGTGCGTCAACCAGATCCGCCGCAACGGCACCGACGCGCAGAAGCGGAAGTACCTGCCCAAGCTGATCTCCGGCGAGCACGTCGGCGCGCTCGCCATGTCGGAGCCGGGCGCGGGCTCGGACGTGGTGTCGATGAAGACTGCGGGCCGAGAAGAAGGGCGACCGCTACGTCCTCAACGGCACCAAGATGTGGATCACCAACGGCCCGGTGCGCCGAGACGCTGGTGGTCTACGCCAAGACCGATCCCAACGCCGGGCCGCGCGGCATCACCGCGTTCCTCATCGAGAAGGGCTTCAAGGGCTTCCGACGTCGCCCAGAAGCTCGACAAGCTGGGCATGCGCGGCTCCGACACCGGCGAGCTGGTGTTCGAGGACTGCGAGGTGCCGGCAGAAAACGTGCTGGGCGCAGGTCGGCAAGGGCGTCAACGTCCTGATGTCCGGCCTCGACTACGAGCGCGCCGTGCTGGCGGCCGGCCCGCTCGGCATCATGCAGGCGGCATGGATGTCGTCCTGCCCTACGTCCACGAGCGCAAACAGTTCGGCCAGCCGATCGGCGAGTTCCAGCTGGTGCAGGGCAAGGTCGCCGACATGTACATCGACGATGAACGCCTGCAAGGCCTACGTCTATGCCGTCGCCAAGGCCTGCGATCGCGGCGAGACCACGCGCAAGGACGCCGCCGGCGCCATCCTGTTCGCCGCCGAGAAGGCGACCAAGCTGGCGCTCGACGCGATCCAGCTGCTGGGCGGCAACGGCTATATCAACGATTATCCGACCGGCCGCCTGCTGCGCGACGCCAAGCTCTACGAGATCGGCGCCGGCACGCAGAAATCCGCCGCATGCTGATCGGCCGCGAGCTGTTCAATAAGACGGCTTGAGCGAATGGCCGAGCCGCAGCCCTATGTCGCCTACTGGAGCATATACTCGGATCTGCGCGGACGGCGGCAGTTCAAGACGCTCTATTGGGACCTCAGACGCTCGTTCGAGCTACGTTTAGTGCAATCGAGAGTTCATGCTTGGCAGCGAGCAACTTGACGGCAGATGTGTTTTGGCATAATTTTACGAAATGGCATTCGGAGGTATTGTGTCATGACATCAGGATTTGGCGAAGAACAGCAAAAAGCCCTCAGTGGTTATCCTGTCACGGATGTGCCCTTGGTGCGCGAAGGCGATACGCTGACTGCCAAGCTCAAGGTCGGGCCGGGCGGGCGGGTGTTGATCCCTGCTGTCATGCGGGAAATGCTGGGTGTTACGGAAGGAGATGCACTGATGGCCACCGTCGAAAATGGCGAGCTACGGCTGCTTTCGCTAGCCGAGTCGGTGCGGCGTGCCCAGGCCATGGTCCGTGTCCGCGTGCCGGCGGGCGTCAGTCTGGTCGACGAATTGCTGGCGGATCGGCGGCGCGAAGTCGAGCAGGAGCGGCGGCGTGGCTAAGACGGTGGTCGATGCGTCGGCCATCCTGGCGGTGCTGCAACTTGAAGCCGGCGCCGATGTCGTCATGGACCACCTCAAGGACGCGGCCATCTCGGCGATCAACTTGACCGAGGTGGCGACGAAGCTCGTCGACAACGGGCTATCGGTCACCGATGCGCGCCGGACTATCGGAATGCTTGGTATGTCGGTCGAGATCGTCGACGAGGCGCAAGCTTATTCCGCGGCAGCGCTCAGGGTGGAGACGAAGGCCAAGGGGCTCTCGGTCGGCGACCGGCATTGCCTGGCGTTGGGTGCCAAACTTGGCGTCACCGTTCTGACTGCCGACAAGAACTGGAAGCTGGTCAAAACTGGCATCGATGTGAAGCTGATCCGCTGATCGGAAACACCGTCGCGGCCAGTCATGCAAACGGCGCGATGCGGTCGTGTCGCAATTCTAATCTACTTCGCTGCGGCATTGGGTTGGAATATCGTGCGCCCGAAAACAGCACGCGATATGCAGGCGCGACAATCAACAAACTCATCAAGGGAGAGACAACCATGACGGGACGGCTCGCCGGCAAGACCGCATTCTGCACGGCATCGGGCGCGGGCATCGGCCGCGCGGTCGCGGTCGCCTTCGCCCGCGAGGGCGCCAAGGTGATCGCCACCGACATCGATATGGCCAAGCTCAAGGGTCTGCGCGAGGAGGGCATCGCCGAAACCCATCTGCTCGACGTGCGCCATACGGCCTCGGTCGAGAAGACCGCCAAGGCGGTCGGCCCGGTCGACATCCTGTTCAATGCGGCGGGCTTCGTCCACCACGGCACCGTGCTCGACTGCACCGACGAGGAATGGGACTTCGCCTTCGACCTCAACGTCCGCTCGATGCACCGCACGATCAGAGCGTTCCTGCCGGGCATGCTGGCCAAGGGCAAGGGCTCGATCGTCAACATCGCCTCGGGCGCGGGTTCGGTGCGCGGCATCCCCAATCGCTATGTCTACGGCGCCACCAAAGCGGCCGTGATCGGCCTGTCGAAGGCGGTCGCCGCCGACTACATCCGCCAAGGCGTGCGCTGCAACGCCATCTGCCCCGGCACGGTGCAGTCGCCCTCGCTCGACGATCGCATCGCCGGTCAGGCCAAGGCGCTGGGCAAGAGCACGCAGGAAGTGCGCCAGATGTTCATCGACCGCCAGCCGATGGGCCGGCTTGGCACAGCCGAGGAAATCGCCCACCTCGCGGTCTATCTGGCGTCGGACGAAAGCGCCTTCACCACCGGCACGATCGTGCTGGCGGACGGCGGTTTCGCGCTTTGAGCGCGGTGCCGACGCTGGCTGGTGGCGCCTGGGTGGTGCGGCGTGCCGACGCTCGCGACTACGACGGCGTGGTCGCGTTGCAGCGCGCCGCCTATGCTGCGCAATCGGGTGCTGCTGGGCGTCGAGCCGCTGCCGCTGCATGGCCGATTATCGTGCCGTGCTGCGCGAGAAGGAGGTTTGGCTTGCGATCCGTGACAGACGGCGGATGCGCTGGCTGGGGCGTCCTGGTGCTCGAACCGCGCGAAGCGCGACTTGATGATCGAAAGCATTGCCACCGATCCTGCCGCAGCAGGGCAACGGGCTCGGCGGGCGCTGCTGGCGCTGCCGAGACGCGAGCCCGCGACCTCGGGCTATGCCATCGTCCGGCTCTATACCGGCACCGTCCTCACCCACCTGACGGATTGGTACGCCCGCCACGGCTATCAGACCGAGCGCATCGAGGTCTTGAGCGACCGCTCGATCACGCACATGATGAAGCAACTTTCCGCCTGACCCGATCAAAGGCCATCCCATGCCCCGCTTCTGCGCCAACCTGTCGTTCCTGTTCACCGAACTGCCGTTCCTCGACCGCTTCGAGGCCGCCGCCAAGGCCGGCTTCAAGGGCGTCGAGTACCTGAACCCGTTCGAGGCGCCGAAGGCCGAGATCGCCGCCCGCCTCAAGGCCAACGGCCTGACGCAGGCGCTGTTCAACATGGCGCACGGCGACTGGACCAAGGGCGAGCGCGGCATGTCGGCGATCCCCGGCCGCGAGGCCGAATACGAGAAGGCGGTCGCCGCCGCCCTCGACTGCGCCGAGGCGTTCGGCTGCAAGCGGGTGTTCTCGATGGCGGGCCTCAAGCATCACGGCGCCGAGCGCGCGACCTACGTCGCGCAACCTGAAGACCGCCGCCCGCATGGCCAAGGGCACCGGCGTTCACATCATCATCGAGCCGATCAACACCCGCGATATTCCCGGCTACTTCCTCAACACCACCGGCGATGCGCGCTCGATCATCCACGAGGTCGGCGAGCCCAACGTCGGCCTGCAGTTCGACCTCTACCATCGCCAGGTGATGGAGGGCGACGTCGCCAAGGCGATCGACGAGTTCGGCCATCTGGCGCGCCACTACCAGATCGCCAACCCGCCCGATCGCGGCGAGCCGGACGAGGGCGAACTCAACTACCGCTACCTGTTCAAGAAGATCGACGACAGCGGCTTCGACGGCTGGGTCGGCTGCGAGTACAAGCCGCGCAACGGCACGGTCGCGGGGCTAGGTTGGGCGAAAGCGCTGGGCGTGAAACTCGGCTGAGAGGGACCCGCCATGAAAATCGCGAGCGACATCCACGACCACCCGTCCGCCAACACCGCGACCTGCGGCCATAACGCGACGCTGCACAATCCGGTGTCGACCGACGGCACGCCGGAATTGGGCAACCTCTACGAGGTGCCGGCGCGGCAGGGCCGGGCGGTGCGGGTGAAAAAGGGCCAGACCATCGAGGTGATCAATACTCACGGCACCCAGGTGTGCGATTTCTGGGCGTTCTCGGCGGCGAACCCGTCCGAGTTCATGTCGTGGGAGCACGGCCGCGCGTTCCTCAGCAAGGTGATCCCGCAGGTCGGCGACGGCCTCGCCACCAACCGCCGCCGGCCGATCCTGACGCTGACCGACGACACCTCGCCCGGCATCCACGATACGCTGATGGCCGCCTGCGACCTGTTCCGCTACACCAATTTCGGCGTCAACACCTATCACGACAACTGCGCCGACAACCTGCGCATGGCGATGATGGCGATCGGCATGCCGGTGCCGGAAGTGCCGCAACCGTTCAATCTGTGGATGAACATTCCGATTTCGAAAGAATGGACCGCCGAATGGCTGCCGCCGGTGTCGAAGGCCGGCGACCGGGTCACGATGCGCGCCGAGATGGACTGCATCTGCGCCATGTCCGCCTGCCCGCAAGACATGATCCCGATCAACAACATGAAGCCGGTGGGGGTGCATTTCAGGGTGGTGGGGTAGGGTGGCGAATGGCGGCAACGGGCCAATTTCGACCATCACTCGCGGTGCCATCTTGAGCTTGCCGTTGGTCCGGTTACTGGTAGGTCGGCTGAAGTGCCGGATGCGATCGCGGCCATGGCGGGTCGCCCCTGCGGCCTTATCTTCGCTTTCATCGTCATCGTCTATATCTCCAAGCCCGACTGGCCAATTCTTCACCTCACCTTGGATCATCGCTTCTTCGCCAAGTAGGTGTAGTAATTGCACGCCGCGAAAAAGGTGCCGGCTTCCGAGGCACGACGCTGGTACGCCAACTAAGGCTCTGCGACATCTTCGGCCAAATTGCCGGCCTTGACCGCCATGGGCACATAGCTTTCCGCAAGGCCGGCAAAGAAGGATGCCCTTCCGGCCTCGGCGCGAACGGCCGGAATACACTCTACAATGTCGAGGCCATGCTCATTCAGAATGCCCGCGAGTTGTCGCATCACGTAAGGGTTCGCTACGACAGTGTCGAGTATCGCCTTTACAATCTTGGCATTGAGTTCATGGCTTCCAGCGCCAAACGTAGTTGACGCATAGTCACCATCGAATATTGCGATGGTATTTCCAGGTTTCAGAATGCGGGCGGCCTCGGAAATGACAGAAGAGGGATCTTTAACGTGACTTATCAGTGTGTGGGCTACGATGGCATCATACGAGTTATCAGGCTCGCCGAGAACATGTGAATCTCCAACTCGAAAAGTGACTTGTTCAGCCACGCCCTCGTTGGATGCAAATTGCTTCGCTGCTTCGATTAATGCGTAACTTAAATCAAGACCAACAAGTTCACCTTTAAATTCAGCCTCCCTTGCAAGCGACCTCGCAACGACGCCGGTGCCGCAGCCCAAATCCAGCAAGCGCTTGCTACCACCGAGGTCCATCTTAGCGAGGTATTGTTCGCGCAATCGTACGAAGTCAGTATCTTTGGCGCGAAACTCAAGTCGATCGACGATCCTTTGAATGGCTTCGGCGCCAAGCTCGTCAATTGACTGAAAAAGATCGTTGGTGCTCATGCCACCCTCCATCCTAATTTTCACGCCGCCGCAATTGATCGTAAGCGGGCGCGCACGCAGGCAGCAAGGGCGTTCATCGGGACGGTCGAAACGGGTCAACAGCGGACGAAAGGGCGCCCCCATCGCATCCCTGTTCTCCACCGCCGCGCTTGCGTGGGCGGGCTCCGGCGATCCATCCGTCAGGAACTCCGTCGATCGTCACCAATTTCGACCGAGACCCCGCACTTGCTGGCTGCGCCTGCGGGGTGGTGATTGTCCCCGTCCGCGAGTTGGTGCTCGGTTCCCCTCCCGCTTTTGAGGGTAGGGCAATCGCATATGAAGTTCTTCACGGATATTCCCGAGCGAAGCTCGGCAATATCCATCAATTTTCGTCATGGCCGCGAAGGCGGCCACCCACGACAACGTGCAGATGCTCGGTGCTGAGGATCGGCAGTCGCGCGCCGCGATATTAAATATTCCCTTGAACACCATAGGGATGATGCTTGTCGTGGGTGGCCGCCTTCGCGGCCATGACGTTGTTGGCGGGGTTGCGCGCTAAGGGGCGCGCAACCCCGATGTCACGGTCGAGATAATTTTTGAACGGTAATATGCAATTGCCCTGCCGCGCAGACGGGGATGACGGAGAGGAGGAGGCATGTCGCCCAACTTCAAGCACCACTCACGTCCTCACGAATTCACCATTTCACGACTTCGCGCGAGCGCCGCCTTATCTACGCATCCCGCACCCGTGCGATATTACCTCTCGACCGATACGAAAGAGAGGCCGTCAACCGGTGGCGACCATTGAAGGCGTGTCGGTTACAGGTCGATGGGTACAGCAGGACACGCGGTCCTGGCCATCGAGGCTCGCCACACCAGCGCCGTGCGACCCGGCGTCCGGATGTAACCCGGAGGAATGCTGTGGGTGTGCCTAAAATCCTGTGCGGGGCAGCTCCTGGCTGCTTGTTACCCATTGCGGAATGCCCGCCGCGGCTTGCGGCTGCCCCGCCCCCTCATCTTGAGGGGAACCAAGTTGAAGGCCAACGGCGATGCGTCACGCCACAAAAAGAGTATATACAATATAATGGTAATGGTTGGAGTGGGACATGGCTTGCAGGCATTGCCGCCATCTGTGTGACGCCGTGCGCTCGCCCATTCTTGCCGGTCAGCCCGTGTGACGGAGCGCTTGCGGGGGCGGGCGCGGCGGATTAATCGGACGCTCAGCTTCGAGTGAGACCCCCAAAAAAACCTCAAGAGGAAACATCACATGCGCGTACTCATCATCGGCGGCGCCGGCATGGTCGGGCGCAAGCTCGCCGAGCGGTTGGCCCAGGACGGCCGCATCGGCACTAAGGAAATCTCTCACCTGACCCTGCAGGACGTGGTGCCGGCACAGAAGCCGGCCGGTGCCAAGTTCGCGGTCGAGATCGTCACCGGCGACCTGTCCGATCCGGCCTCGGCGCCGAAGCTCGTCGCCAACAAGCCCGATGTGATCTTCCATCTCGCGGCGATCGTGTCGGGCGAGGCCGAGGTCGAGTTCGACAAGGGCTACCGCATCAACATGGACGGCACCCGCTACCTGCTCGAAGCGGTCCGCCACGCCGGCAACAAGCCGCGCATCGTCTTCACCTCGTCGATCGCGGTGTTCGGCGCGCCGTTCCCGGACAAGATCGGCGACGAGTTCTTCTCGACCCCGCTGACCTCCTACGGCACCCAGAAGGCGATCGGCGAACTGCTGCTCGCCGACTACACCCGCAAGGGCTTCCTCGACGGCGTCGGCATCCGGCTGCCGACCATCTGCGTGCGGCCGGGCACGCCCAACAAGGCGGCGTCGGGCTTCTTCTCCAACATCATCCGCGAGCCGCTGGCCGGCCACGAGGCGGTGCTGCCGGTGTCCGAGGACGTGCGCCACTGGCACGCCAGCCCGCGCTCGGCGGTCGGCTTCCTGCTGCATGCCGCCACCATCGAGGGCGACAAAATCGGCCCGCGCCGCAACCTGTCGATGCCGGGCCTGTCGGTGACCGTCGGCGAGCAGATCGCGGCGCTGCGCAAGGTCGCCGGCGACAAGGTCGTCGCCCGCATCAAGCGCGTGCCCGACCCGGCGATCATCAGCATCGTCGCCGGCTGGCCGCGCAACTTCGAGGGCAGCAGAGCCGAGAGCCTCGGCTTCAAGGCCGAGAAGTCGTTCGAGGAGATCATCAAGGTCCACCTCGACGACGAACTCGGCGGCAAGATCGCCTGAAGCCGTTTGTGGGAGGTGGAAATTCAATTTTTCCCTGGCCGCGCGGCTGTCTCTGTCGCGATCGCAGCACCGTCGTGGTTAATGCGCAGATGTCGCAGGCCGACGTGATGGCTAAACACATTCAACGTTCGGTGATATGAGCGCGACTATCGCTCGGTCGGCGAGGTCGTGGTCGGCTAAATCGCGAAAAATCCTGTTGCAACAAGGTATTTTTCGCGGTTCATGCAACTAATTGTGCCCACCGAGCGTAGAACGCCATGTCCTACTGGCGTCATAAATCCGGCGCAGGTGGACGGCGGATCAGCTAAAAATGAACGGGGCCGACGGGCGGTGTTGACGGGACAGGCGGGCAGGCCAACGAGGCTGAACATTCCATTCAGGTAGCGTTCATCCTCCAAAGCACAGGGTCGGCCCACTCCAAGATCCCGCAACATCACTCAAAGAAATACGGTTCCACGTGCGTACGCGCACATCTCAATCGAGGCCTTAGATGACGAATGCCACTTTCTCGGCCCAGCCGGCAGTCCGGGACGCTCGCGCCCCGCTGCAGGATACGGGCCCCGTCCGGTCTAGCTCGAACCTAATCCATGTGATCAGGTCGCAGCAACGCACTGCCTTTGGCTATGCTAACGGTGCTGCACTCAAGATTCCGTCGGAGGAGCCGATTTTCCGCGATACCGCCCATACCGTGCTGCCGATGGAGTACCAAGGCCGCTCCGTCATGATGGAAGCGCACGCCTACGAAGACGATAGCGCGTCCTATCAGGCGATGGCGCTGGTCTATCGCAAGCCCGGCTCCGAGAAGACCCCGCCGTTCGTGCGGGTGCACTCGGGCTGCGTCACCGGTGACATTTTCCATTCGCTGCGCTGCGACTGCTATCAGCAGCTGCAGAAGGCACTCGATCGCGTGGTCGAGAGCGAGAACGGCATCATCCTTTATTTCCCCTATCACGAGGGGCGTGGCATCGGCCTCGTCGCCAAACTGAAGGCCTACGCCGAGCAGGATCGCGGCCTCGACACCGTCGATGCCAATCTCGCCATCGGCGCCCCGGTCGATGCCCGCGACTATGAACTCGCAGCCAAGATCCTGCGCGATCTGGACGCGACCGACATCCGGCTGCTGACCAACAACCCGCTCAAGGTCAACGCCATGAAGGCGCACAGCATCAACGTCATCGAGCAGGTGCCGCACGTGATCGAGGCGCAGGAGCACAACGAGCGCTACCTCGCCACCAAGCGCGAGCGCATGGCGCACACGATCTGACGCCTAGGCGTCGGTGATTTTAGCAGCAAGCCCCGCCATCATCCGGCGGGGCTTTTTGTCGTGCGCCGTGCGTTGGTCCGGCAAAGCCAGCCAAAGTCGAAAATCTCAAGTCTCGCCGCTTTCGGCGCGCTCGCGCAGCGCTTCTAGGTCGGCAATGATCAGCGCCTGATCATCGACGATCACGAAGTCCCCACAATCAGAAGTAGGCCGGTCGCGCGCAGGTCATCGAGCGTCGCGACCGCGCCGACCTGCGCCTGCGCACCCGCCAAAGCGACGATTGCTGCGACGGCTGCGGCGATCAGCATGCCGATTGCCAGCGGAAGCGATTTCGGGGTGACGCTGTGCTGCCGGGCAAACGGGGGCCGGCCGATTGCCCTACCGGTTGGTCAGCTTCAGCTCGATCCGGCGGTTGCGGCGCAGAACGTCGTCGGTGACGCCCTCTTCCAGCGGTTGGAACTCGCCGTAACCGGCTGCCACCAGCCGCTTCGGCGGCACCCCACGGGACACGAGATAGCGCACCACCGAGATCGCGCGCGCGGTCGACAGTTCCCAGTTCGAGGCGAACTGCGCCGAAGCGATCGGCCGCTGGTCGGTATGGCCATCGACCTGCAGCGCCCAATCGATCTCGCCGGGAATCGAGCGGCCAAGCTCGACGATCGCCTGTGCCAGCTGGTCGATCGCGACGAGCCCTTCGGGCGTCATCGTCGCCTGACCGGACGGGAACAGCACTTCGGACTGGAACACGAAGCGGTCGCCGACGACGCGGATGTCCTTGCGATCCTTCAGCAGTTCACGCAGGCGGCCGAAGAAATCCGACCGGTAGCGCTGCAATTCCTGCACCTGACGGGCGAGCGCGGCATTGAGCCTGGTTCCCATGTCCTTGATGCGATCCTGGCTGTCGAGATCCTTTTTCTCGGACGCTTCCAGCGCCTCGTTCAAGGCCGCGATCTGCCGACGCAGCGCCAGCAACTGCAGGTTCAGGAGATCCACCTTGGACTGCGCCTCCGCGGTCATCTTCCGGTTCTCGTCGAGCTGCTGACGTCAGGGTCTCGATCTGGCTCGACGCGCCCTTGAGCTTCTCGTCGATGCCGAAGCCGGCACCGGCAAGCCTGGCGTTGTCATCGCGCAGGGCCGCAAGCGTCGCCTGCAGCGACGCCATCTCGTCCTCGGCCGACTTCGCCTTGCCCTTTTCCAGCGACAGGATGTTGGTGAGTTCGGCGATCTGCCGGTTGAGGCGGCGCAGGACGCTGTCCTTGCTCGAGCTTTCCTGGCTGACATAGAACTGCGACACCATGAAGATCGACAGCAGGAAGGTGACCACCAGCAGCAGCGTCGACAATACGTCGACGTAGCCCGGCCAGAACTCACCGTACTCGGCTGTACGTCCCCGTCGCGCCATCGGTCAGCTCCCCCGACCGGGCTTGGCCGGCACGCTGGCCGCGAGATCCTTCAGCATTTTGGCGACATCGGTCTGTTGCGCCGCCTGCTCGTCGACCCATTGCCGCACGATCGCCTGCTCCTTGCGCATCTGGCTGACGAGTTGATTGACGCCGCTTGCCAGTTCCTTGACCGAGGGATCGCCGCCGGGGCCGGACACCGAGGGCGCGATCGAGCCAAGCCGCTCGGACAGTTCGCTGACGGCACGCTGCAACTCGAATACGGCGGCATAGATCTGCCGGCCCAGTTGCTGATCCGAACCGCCGGACGAGCCAGGTGACAGCTCGGTGATGCCGGACAACCATTCCTCGAGCTCGTTGTAGAACCGGTTGTGCGACTGCGACGCCTGCAGCTCGAGGAATCCCAGCACCAGCGAGCCCGAAAGGCCGAGCAGCGAGGACGAGAACGCCGTGCCCATGCCGCGCAACGGTGCGGCGAGGCCTTCCTTCAATTCGCCGAAGGCGGTGGCGCTGTCACCGGCCTTGGTGTCCAGCGAGGCGATGGTCTGGCCGACCGCCTGCATGGTCTCAAGCAGGCCCCAGAAGGTACCGAGCAGGCCGAGGAACACCAGCAGGCCGACGACGTATTTGCCGGTATCGCGCGCCTCGTCCAGCCGGGAGCCGATCGAATCCATGATCGAGCGCATCGACGAGGTCGAAAGCGACAGCGTGCCGGTGCGCTCGCGCAGCATCGTCGACATCGGCGCCAGCAGCACCGGCTGGCGTTCGGCGACCAGGCCCGGATCGGCGATGCGGAACGCGTTCACCCAGCGGATCTCGCGGATAGAGCCGCATCACCTGCCAGAAGGCATAGAACGACCGATCACGAACACCGCGATGATCACGCCGTTGAGAAACGGATTGGTCTTGAACGCGCTCATCAGTTGCGGCGCCAGGATCGAGGCGAGGAAGCCGACCAGCAACAGCGTCACCACCATGCGGGCCAGAAATACCCGCGGCGTCGTCAGCACGCGACCGAGCCTCGATGTGGGAGTGTCATCTCTTCGCTTGCGCGCCATGTTCGCCACCGACCCCTGATCCAAATCCGGAATGTTGTGGATGAGATTAAACCACGAGATGCCCATGTAAAACGGGCAGAAACGTGCCGAACAGCGGCTTTCGGTCTCAATTGTCACGGTCAGACGCGACTGTTCGACCATCACACCCGGCAATACCCCGCCGAATCGAACTAGATTGCCCTCGCATTGACCACCGGGAGGGTTTGCCATCATCATGCGTGCTGCTGTCAAGCCAAAGCCCTCGTTCGATCCGGCCGCGTCGATGTCCGAAGCCCTGCGATTGCTGGAATCCGTATTTGGTTACAAGAGCTTCCGCTCGCACCAGGAGCGGATCGTCGAGACCTTGATCAATGGTGGCGATGCGCTGGTGCTGATGCCGACCGGCGGCGGCAAGTCGCTGTGCTACCAGATCCCGGCACTGGTTCGGCCCGGCACCGGCATCGTGGTGTCGCCGCTGATCGCGCTGATGCAGGATCAAGTCGATGCCCTGAAGGCGGTCGGCGTGCGCGCGGCGTTCCTCAATTCGACCCTCGACCGTGCCGCTCAGGAACAGATCGAGTGGCAGCTCGTCGGCGGTAAGCTCGATATCCTGTACGTCGCGCCCGAGCGGCTGGTGCAGGAGCGCACGCTTGCACTGCTGCAGAAGGCGAAGCCGTCGCTGTTCGCCATCGACGAAGCGCATTGCGTGTCACAGTGGGGGCACGATTTCCGCCTCGAATACCGCCAGCTTCGGGTGCTGGCCGAGAAATTCCCGCATGTGCCGCGCATCGCGCTGACCGCGACCGCTGACGAGCGCACCCGCGAGGAGATCGTCTCCGAGCTCAAGCTCGAAAGCGCCGAGCGTTTCATCGCCAGTTTCGACCGGCCGAACATCCGCTACACCATCGCCGAGATGGGCTCCGGCAGCGCCCGCGAGAAGCTGTGGCAGTTCATCGACAGCGAGCACGCGAACGACGCCGGCATCGTCTACTGCCTGTCGCGCCGTAGCGTCGATGAAACCGCCGAGTACCTTTGCAAGAAAGGCCGCACCGCGCTCGCCTATCACGCCGGTTTGTCGGCCGATGTGCGCCGCCGTACCCAGGAACGCTTCCTGGTCGAGGACGAACTGATCGTGGTGGCGACCATCGCCTTCGGCATGGGCATCGACAAGCCGGATGTGCGTTTCGTCGCTCATCTGAACATGCCCAAGACCATCGAGGCCTATTACCAGGAAACCGGCCGCGCCGGCCGCGATGGTGAGCCGGCCGACGCCTGGCTCGCCTACGGCATGCAGGACCTGATCCAGCTCCGCCAATGGATTGCCCAGTCGGAGGGCTCGGACGCCTTCAAGCAGGTGCAACGGCAAAAGCTCGATGCCCTGATCGGCCTGTGCGAGATCCCGACCTGCCGGCGCCAGGCCCTGCTCGCCTATTTCAACGAGACCTTGGCCGAACCCTGCGGCAACTGCGACAACTGCCTTAATCCGCCGGCCACCAGCGACGGCACGGTCGCGGCGCAGAAGGCGTTGTCCGCCGTCTATCGTACCGGCGAGCGGTTCGGCGTGAATTACATAATCGACGTGCTGACCGGCAAGAGCGACGACCGAATTGGCCGCAACGGTCACGACCGCATCTCGGTGTTCGGCATCGGCGCCGAACTCGACGCTGCCGGCTGGCGCAGTTTGTTCCGGCAACTCGCCGCCAACGGCTTCCTCGGCGTCGACGACGAGGGCCACGGCTCGCTGGTGCTTGGCGAGCGGGCGCGATTGCTGCTCAAGGGCGAGGTGCCGTTCCGCATGCGGTTGCAGCCGCGCGATGGGTTGCGTTCGAAGGCGAAGCCGAAGCGCGACAAGTCGGCTGCGATCGCCTCGGGCGACGAAACGTTGTTTGCCGCGCTGAAAGCGTTGCGCCTCGAGTTGGCATCCGAGGCCAAGGTGCCGCCTTACGTCATCTGCCACGACAAGACGCTGGTCGATCTCGCCGCCAAGCGGCCGACCGACGTTGTGTCGCTGTCTGGCGTGATTGGCCTCGGCGACGCCAAGATCAAGCGCTTCGGTGCGCGATTGATCGAATGCGTCGGCCGCTTCAAGAAGCACCCGATGCTGCAGAACCGTCTGTCGGCGACGGTCAACCAGACGCTGGCCTTGCATCTCACCGGCAAGGGCGCGGACACCATCGCCGCCGAACGCAGGCTCGATGTCGCCACCATCTACGGCCATTTCGCCGAGGCGATCGAGGCCGGCCTGATCGAGGCGCGCACCGTCGTCGGACTTGACGACACCGAGATCGAAGAGGTGATGGACGCATTCGAGCGCTGCAGTACGCTCGACAGCGGCAAGCTCGGCCCGGTGCACGCGGCACTCGATGGTCGCTTCGACTACGGCACCTTGAAATGCCTGCTGGCGGAACTGCAGTAGCGGGTCACGCCGACAGGACGCCGGTTTCGCAATCGACGCCGAGGCCAGCACGCAAGTCCATCTCGATTGCCGCGCGGCGGCCATCGGTCGTGCCCAGCATGTGCACGTGGACTTCGCGGGCACCGAGCGTGGCGCCGCGATGCCTGATTTCCGCGAGATTGAGGGACGGCGCTTCGTGTGAAACCAGCCCCACGTGCAGAACCCGACGCGAACCGTCCTCGGCGTGGCCGAACAGGATATAATTCGCGGCCGGCATCTGCGGGCAGTCGATCAGCCCATAGACGTTATGCACGTAGCGTTCACCGGTCGCGCCCTGCCAGAAACAGAAATCGAATCTTCAGGCGCGTCGTTCTGTTCGCTTGGGCTTTGTTGCGGGATGTCGCTTGGGCTGTCTTGGGCGGTCTTGGTGGAAACAGTGTCAGCCGTCGCCGCACGCGACCTGCCGCCGCCACGCTGCGCCACATAAGCCGACAACTCTATGACCGCCGCTGTCATAACGCTACCTACCCTGAACAAACATGCACCCAAACCCGAGTGCTTTCAACCGTAAACGCTTGTACGAGCGATAAGGTTCAAGCCGGATGTACGCTTCGAACGAAATATGACTTCGCGGCGGGTGGTGAACGAAGCTTCGAAAGTCGTAGTTAACGCATTGTTCCGGCGTGTGTTTTGTTGAGGCGATGGCGGGCTAGCCGGCCTGCATCGGGTCCTGCTCCTGGGTCGACTTGTTCTTCGCGGCTTCGGTCGGCTTGACCCGGATGGCGGTGATCTTGTTGCGGCTCTTGCGCAGGATCTCGAACCGATAGCCGTGAAAGGTGAAGGCCTGGCCGGGCTCGGGGATGGTCTGGGCCTCGTGGATGACGAGGCCGGCGATGGTGGTCGCTTCGTCGTCGGGCAGTTCCCAGGCCATCTGCCGGTTGAGGTCGCGGATCGCCACCGTGCCGTCGACGTTGACGGCGCCGTCGGCCTGCGGCCGGATCGCGGTATCGCCGATGTCGTGCTCGTCGGCAATCTGGCCGACGATCTCCTCCAGAATGTCTTCCAGCGTGATCAGGCCCTGCACCTCGCCGTACTCGTCGACGACCAGGGCCAACTGTGCCTTGCGTTTGAGGAACTGGTTCAACTGGTCCTTGACGCCGGTGGTGTCCGGCACGAACCAGGGCGCATGCGCGAAACTCATGACATCGACCTTGGTGATGTCCCAGCCGGCCTTGGCGACCGCTGCCAGCAGGTCCTTGGTATGCAGGATGCCGACGATGTTCTCCGGCTCGTCCTTCCACAGCGGCACGCGCGAATACTGGCTCTTGAGCACGTCGTCGATGATCTTGGCCGGCGCATCGTCGGCGTTGACGGTCTCCATCTTGGTGCGGTGAACCATGATGTCGAGCACCTGCAACTCGCGCAGGTCGAGCACGCCGCCGAGCATGTTGGCGTCGCCGCGGGCGACGGTGCCCTCCTTCTGCGACAACTCGATGGTGCCGCGCAGTTCCTCGCGGGCGGCGAGGATGTTGGAGGCGTCGTCGGCCTTGCTGGGGGTGAGTTTCAGTAGCTGGCGAACGATGAACTGGATCGCAGCCGTCGCTGGCGCCAGCAGCAGGATCGTCGCTCGCATGTAGGGCGCGACCCACAGCGCGGTGCGGTCGGGGGAGGCCATGGCGAAGGTCTTGGGCAGCACAGCGGAGAAAATCACGATCAGGATCGTCACGACGCCGGTGGCATAGGCGACACCGGCCGGGCCGAACAGCGACAGGCCGAGGCTCGTTGCCAGCGATGCCGCCAGCACGTCGACCAGGGTATTGCCGAGCAGCACCGCGCCGATCAGTTTTTCCGGCGCCGACAGCAGCCGGTTGACCAGCGCCGCGCGCTTGTTGCTCTCGCCTTCGAGCGAATGCATGCGCGCGCGTGACGCGGCCGTCAGCGCGGTTTCGCTCATGTTGAAGAAGCCGGACAGCAGCAGCAGGATAATGATCGCCAAGACGAACAGTGCAATTTCGAGAGACATGGGGGCGGCGTCAAACCTCGTGAAACGGAGCGTTGGGCGCATACGATAGCACAATGCAGATTCTTTTCGTCATGGCGCGCGTCGCGCCCCAAGATCCGCCCCCACGGTGCCAGGGTCGAGATCGTTCTTGATCCGCCGTATGCCATCACTCTGATTGCCAATCGGTTGCCGTCCACACATGACACACCGCCGTGTGTTTGCCTTCGTGCCAGCATTGAGTAGTCCAGCGGCTCTGGCTTGCACGCCAGAGTTATCCACGGCGTCGCGCTTTGAGGTATCCTTGCGTTCATGATTTGCGCTTTGTCATTCGCCGGCCGCCATGTCGCGGTTTTCGGGCTCGGGATCTCCGGCACGCCGACGGTCAAGGCGCTGCTGGCGGGCGGCGCGCGCGTCGCCGCCTGGGATGACAGCGCGAAATCGCGTGACGCAGCCAAAGATGCCGGGCTACCGGTGGTTGATCTCAATGGCATCGATTTCGCCGCGTTCGATGCACTGATCCTGGCGCCCGGCGTGCCGCTGACCCATCCGACGCCGCATTGGACGGTGGTCAAGGCGCAAGCGGCCGAAATCGAGATCATCGGCGATATCGAGATCTTCGCCCGTGAGCGGCCGCCGAATACGCCGTTCATCGCCATCACCGGCACCAACGGCAAGTCGACGACGACGGCGCTGATCACGCACCTGCTTCGCGCGCTTGGTCTCGACGTGCAGATGGGCGGCAACATCGGCACGGCGGTACTGGCGCTGGAGCCACCGGCGCCGGACCGCTTCCACGTCATCGAGATGTCGTCGTTCCAGATCGACCTGACGCCGACGCTGCGGCCGACCGTCGGTGTGCTGCTCAACGTCACGCCGGATCACATCGACCGGCACGGCACGCTTGAGCACTACGCGGCGGTGAAGGAGCGGCTGGTCGAGGGCGCGGAGGCGATGGTGATCGGCCTCGACGACGCCATCACCCGCGACGTCGCCCAGCACTTGGCCGGTCACGGCCGGCTCTATCCGTTCACCACGGGCGAAGACGCGCCGATCGACCCGCGCTTCCATGCCGCCGGCACCAAACTCATCATGCATGAGACCAGCAGCGGCTATACGGCCCGCAGCGAGATTGCCGATCTGGCGGCGGCGCCGGCCTTGCGCGGTCGCCACAACGTGCAGAACGCGCTCGCCGCGCTGACCGCGATCCGCGCCCTGCATGATCGGCTTGAGGCGCTGGGCTCCAAGATCGAAGTCTGGCGGCCGGCGGAACTTGCGGCCGGGCTGGCGACGTTTCCGGGCCTCGTGCATCGCATGGAGGATGTCGGATCGGTCGGCCGCGTGCGCTTCATCAACGACAGCAAGGCGACCAACGCCGACAGTACCGACAAGGCCCTGGCTGCGTTTGGCCGTGACATTTTCTGGATTCTCGGCGGCAAGGCCAAGGATGGCGGCATCGAGGATCTGAAGGCCTACTTCCCTGGCATCGCCAAGGCCTACCTGATCGGCGCCGCCAGCGACCTGTTTGCAGCCACCCTCGAAGGCCACGTCGCCTATGAGCGCAGCGTGCACGCTCGATGTTGCGGTGGCGCACGCGGCGCGCGACGCGGCGGTTCACGCGGCCGACGAACCCCGACGCGCTGCCGATCGTGCTGCTGTCGCCGGCCTGCGCCTCCTATGACCAGTTCCGCTCGTTCGAACATCGCGGCGACGTGTTCCGCGATCTGGTGGCGCAAGCTGCCGGGCCATCGGCCGAAGGGGCGGGCCACATGATCCGGCTGTCGCGCAACGACCGCAGCCTGCTCGCCACCTGGTGGTTCACGGTCGATCGCGGGTTGCTGGCGGCGATCCTGGTGCTTGCCGGCATTGGCTTCCTGCTGTCGCTGGCGGCGAGCCCGGCGATCGCGGTGAAGAAGGGCTTTCACGCGTTCTATTTCGTCGAACGGCAGGCGGTGTTCCTGGGGCTTGGTCTCGTCGTGATGCTGGTGGTGTCGACGTTGGAGATGCGCGCGATCAGGCGCCTTGCGCTGGTGCTATTCCTGGTGGCACTGGCGGCGATGGGCGCGGTGTTGCTGTCGGGCGACGAAGTCAACGGCGCCAAGCGATGGGTGCGGTTTGCCGGCTTCTCGCTGCAGCCGTCTGAGTTCGCCAAGCCGGCGTTCGTCGTCCTCGCCGCCTGGGGATTGGCGCAGGCCCGCGCCCGTGTCGACATGCCGGGCCTCGGCATCGCCGTCGCGGCGTACCTGTCGTTCGCGGCCCTTCTCGTGCAGCAACCGGACGTCGGCCAGACCATGCTGGTGACACTGGTGTGGGGTGCGCTGCTGATCATGGCCGGCCAGCCGCTGGCGCTGGCGGCAGTTGTCGCCGCCGCCGGCGTGGTCGGGCTCGGCACCGCCTATATGACGCTGCCTTACGTGCGGCTGCGGTTCGAGCGCTTCTTCAACCCGGCGGTTGGCGATCACTCGCAAAGTGATCGGGCGTTGCAGTCGTTCATTGAGGGTGGCTTCTTCGGTCGCGGTCCAGGCGAAGGCACGATCAAGACGGTGCTGCCCGACGCGCACACGGATTTCATCTTCGCGGTGATTGCCGAGGAGTATGGCATCCTGGCTTGCCTTGGCCTGATCGCGCTGTTCGGCTTCATCGTGCTGCGTGTGTTCGCCCGCAGCCTGGACGAGCCGGATGCCTTCCGCCGTCTGGCAGTCACCGGCCTCGCGCTGATGTTTGGTCTGCAGGCGTTGATCAACATGGCGGTAAATGCCGGTTTGATCCCGCCGAAGGGCATGACGCTGCCGCTGGTCTCGGCCGGCGGGTCGTCGACAATTGCCGTCGGCCTCGGCCTCGGCATGATCCTGGCGCTGACCCGCAGACGGGCTGACGCGGCCAGATATGCGCAGCCCCCGTTTCGCCCAGCTTCGGATGAGTATATGAGACCTGACGGAAACCAGAGGGGCGTCGATCAGGTGAGCGAACAATTCGTTATGCTGGCTGCCGGGGGGACCGGCGGTCATTTGTTCCCGGCGCAAGCGCTAGCCGAGGAACTGGGTCGTCGCGGCCTTGCCGTGGAATTGGCGACCGACACCCGCGGTGACCGCTATGGCAGCGGTTTTCCCGCCCGCAAGGTGCACCAGATCGCCTCGGCGACGCTGGCCGGACGGTCACCGGGCGCGCTTGCCAAGACCGGCATGGCGCTGACGCGCGGCATTGCTCCGGCGTTCAAGCTGATGGGTAAGTCGCGACCTGCCTGCGTCATCGGCTTCGGCGGCTATCCGAGTTTCCCGCCGGTACTTGCCGCCCGCATGCGCGGCATTCCGACGGCGCTGCACGAGCAGAACGCGGTGCTCGGCCGCGCCAACCGAATGCTGGCGAAACGGGTCACGGCGATTGCGACCTCGTTTCCGAACGTCGCCATGCTTGAAGGTGAGTTGGCGGCGAAGGCCCGGTTCACCGGCAACCCGGTGCGCGCGGCGGTGATCGCGGCATCAGCAATGCCTTATGCGTTTCCGCATGCGGGCGGCGCCTTGAACATCCTGGTGTTCGGCGGCAGCCAGGGCGCGCGCTTCTTTTCCGATAGCGTACCGCCGGCGCTGGCGCTGCTGGAGCCCTACCTGCGCTCCCGGTTGATGGTGACACAGCAGGCGCGGGCGGAAGACGTGGAGCGGGTAACGGCTGCCTATGCCGCATCCGGCATACGGGCCGAGATCGCTCCGTTCTTCGTCGACCTGCCGCAGCGCATGGCGCAAAGCCATCTGGTGATCGGCCGGGCCGGAGCCTCGAGCATCGCCGAACTGGCGGTGATCGGCCGGCCGTCGATCCTGGTGCCGCTACCGCACGCCCTCGACAACGACCAACTACGCAATGCGAAAAGTCTGCAGGATGCAGGTGGCGCGTGGCTGGTCGAACAAAAGTATCTGACGCCGGAGCGGCTCGCCGATACGATCGCGCGCCTTGCAGGTCATCCGCCGACGCTCGTCGCCGCGGCGGAGGCAGCAAAGTTGGTCGGGCGGCCGGATGCAGTGCAGCGCCTGGCTGATCTGGTGCAGGAATTGATCGAGCACGGGAGGTTGCTGGCATGAGACTGCCGAAGGGCACCGGCCCCATCCACATTGTCGGCATCGGCGGCATCGGCATGAGCGCCATCGCCGAAGTGCTACACGCGCGAGGCGTGAAAGTTCAGGGGTCGGACCAGTCGGCTGGCGCCAACGTCACGCGCTTGCAGGCCAAGGGCATCCCGGTTGCCGTCGGGCATCGGCCGGAAAATCTGGGCGATGCGCGACACATCGTAATTTCGAGTGCAGTCAAAGCCGGCAATCCGGAACTCGATGCCGCCCGCGCGCGCGGTCTCACCATCATTCGTCGGGCCGAAATGTTGGCTGAGATCATGCGCGACAATGCCACGATCTCGATCACCGGCACCCACGGCAAGACGACGACCACGTCGCTCACTGCACACGTACTAACCGCCTGCGGCACCGACCCGACGGTGATCAACGGTGGCGTGCTGGTCGACTGGGGCTCGAACGCGCGGCTTGGGGCTTCGCCGTGGATGGTGGTGGAGGCCGACGAGAGCGACGGCACCTTCGCGCGGTTGCCAACGCAAATCGGCGTCTGCACCAACATCGATCCGGAACATCTCGATTACTTCGGCACTATCGAGGCGATGCACAAGGAATTCGAGATCTTCTATCGCAATATTCCCTTTTACGGCGCGATCGTCACCTGCCTCGATCACCAGGTGGTGCGGCAGATGATCGACAGGCTCGATCTGCGCGGCGACAGTCGGAGATTGCTGACATACGGCGAGCATGTCGACGCCGATCTGCGCTTGCTCAATGCCCGGATCGAGGGCCGCATGACGATTTTTGATTGCGCGCTATCTGATCGCGTGAGGGGTGGCGCACGGCGGCTCGATGGGTTGCGGGTCCCCATTCCCGGGCGGCACAACGCGATGAATGCGCTGGCGGCGTTCGCGGTCGCCTCCGAAGTGGGTCTTGGGGATGCCGATATCGCCAGCGCGCTTGCGTCGTTCGCGGGCGTCGAACGGCGGTTCCAACTGGCGGGAACCTGGAATGGTGTCGAGGTTATCGACGACTACGCGCACAATCCCGCGAAGATCGCAGCTGCCCTGCATGCCGCCAAGCAGTTGCACCACGGGCCGCGTGATCGCGGTATTCGAGCCGCATCGCTACACCCGCGTGCGCGATCTGTGGGACGACTTCCGCCGCAGTTTCGGCGATGCCGATCACGTCGTTGTGCTGCCGATGTACACTGCCGGCGAAAGTCCGATCGATGGCGTGACGTGCGCCAACCTGGCGAAGGGTATTGCCGCCACCGGGCACCCTTCGGTCGTGGCCGTCACTGATCCGCGCGAAGTTGCGGGCCTCGTCAAGCAGTGGGCGGAGCCTGGCGACATGGTGATCTATTGCGGCGCCGGCAAATCCTCCGCGCTGGCGTTCGCATTGCCGAAGGAACTCGCCTCATGAGCGGAACCGAACTTGCCGCAAAACTTGCCGCTCGCATGCCAAACTTGCGCGGCCGCTTGACCTCGTCGGCGAAACTCGCTGACATCACCTGGTTCCGTGTCGGCGGTCCGGCCGATGTGTTGTTCTCGCCGGCCGATGAGGCCGACCTCGCATACTTTCTGAAGAATGCGCCAGCCGATTTGCCGGTAACAACGGTCGGTCTCGGCTCCAACCTGCTGGTGCGCGACGGCGGCATTCGTGGCGTCGTCATTCGGCTGGGGCGCGGGTTTGCAGAGGTCAAGTCTGAAGCCGGTCATCGGGTCCGCGCCGGCACGGCGGTGCCGGATGTCAAGGTTGCGCGCGCCGCAGCGGACGCCGGCATCGCCGGGCTGGCGTTCTATCGTGGCATTCCCGGCTCGATTGGCGGCGCGCTGCGCATGAATGCCGGCGCGCACGGGCGGGAGACGACAAACGTTTTGATCGAGGCGCGTGCCGTCGACCGACAGGGCAATATTCATGTGTTAAGCCACGCCGACATGGGGTTCACCTACCGTCATTGCGGTATCCGGGAGGACTGGATCTTCACAGAAGCCCTGTTCCAGGGATCGCCCGGTGTCACCGCCGATATCCTGAAGGAGATGGAGGAGGTCGCCGCCTACCGCGAGGCCAATCAGCCGATCAAGGAGCGCACCGGCGGCTCGACCTTCAAGAACCCGCCCGGACACAGTTCATGGAAGCTGATTGATGCGGCCGGATGTCGCGGCATGAAGTTGGGCGGCGCCAAGGTCTCGGAGATGCACTGCAACTTCTTGATCAATGATGCCGAAGCCAAGGCGTCGGACATCGAAACCTTGGGCGAAACAGTTCGCGCCAAGGTCAAGGCCAGTTCCGGCATTGAACTGCAGTGGGAAATCATTCGTCTTGGCGAACCGCTGCCGGGCAAGGCGACCGGACCGGCGCTCGTCCAGGGCTGACGAGCGCCTTACTTCTTCGGCTTTTTCGGCCCGCTGACCATGGTGCCCGCGCCATGTTCGGTGAACAGTTCGAGCAGCACGCAATGCGGCACTTTGCCGTTGATGATCACCACCGCCTCGACGCCGGCCTCGACCACTTCGATGCAGCCCTCGATTTTGGGAATCATGCCGCCGGTGATGGTGCCGTTGCGGATCAGTGCGCGCGCTTCCTCGACGGTGAGCTTCTGGATCAGCTTCTTGTCCTTGTCGAGCACGCCCTCGACGTCGGTGAGCAGCAGCAGGCGGGCGGCCTTCATGCGGGCGGCGAGGGCGCTGGCGAAGGTGTCGGCGTTGATGTTCAGCGTCTGGCCGTCGCGGCCGACGCCGATCGGCGCGATCACAGGAATGAGGTCGGATTTCGAGATCACGTCAACAATATGCGGATTGACCTCGATCGGATCGCCGACATAACCGATGTCGACTGCTTTCATGATGTTGCTCTCGGGGTCCGGCATCTCGGTGATCCGCTTGGCGATCATCAGGTTGGCATCCTTGCCGCAGATGCCGACCGCCTTGCCGCCCTGGCGGTTGATTGCCGATACGATTTCCTTGTTGATGGCGCCGGCCAGCACCATCTCGACGACTTCGACGGTCGGCTTGTCGGTGACACGCAGGCCATGCACGAAGTCGGACTTGATCTCGAGCTTCTTCAGCATCGCCGCGATCTGCGGCCCGCCGCCGTGAACGACGATCGGGTTGATGCCGGACATCTTGAGGTAGACAATGTCCTGGGCGAAGGCGTCGGCAAGCGCCTGATCGCCCATGGCGTGGCCGCCGAACTTGATGACCACCGTCTGTTCGTCGTAGCGGATCAGGCTTGGCAGCGCTTCGGCGAGGATACGCGCCTTCACCTGTGGCGGCAGGTCGGCGTCGGAAGTGGCGATATCTGCGTCGTGCTTTGCCGTCATTTTGCTCGATCTCGGGTTGATACCACCGGATGCGTTTCGCGCTTCTTATAGCCTTTGGGCCGAGGTGCTCAACGGAATTCCCTCACAATTGGGGGCTAGAGAGGCCGCAATATCGCCCAGCCGACACCCGATTGACGCATGTCGTGCGGGGCGGATCATGATGAGGTAGTGTTGAATACGAGTCGTTGCCCGTGGGCGCGATGAAGTGATGGTCGCGCCGCGGCCAAGAGGAAAGGCATGTCGCAGTCGTTCGCCGAAGCATTGAGCTGGGTACCGGTGTCAGCGACCTTCTCGGGTACGCTCGGGAGGGCGCACGAGTACGCGCGCGCGCAGGGCCACCGCACCGTCACGCTTGAACACTTGCTGCTGGCGCTGGCGGAAGATCCGGATGCCAACACCGTGTTACAGGCGTCCAATATCGATGTCGCCCGGGTCATGAGTGACGCTTCGACCCACCTGGGCCATCACGAGGACCGATTTCCACCTGGACAGCCGGTCGATCCTGGCGCCGATGATGCGCTGATCAAAATCCTCGATTATGCCGCCGCCGCCGCCCGCCAAAGCCGCAGGCGCGAGATCAATGGCGCCATCGTGCTCGCCGCCATCGTCGGCGAGGGTCGTAGTGTTGCGGCGTCGATGTTGCAGGCGCAGGGACTGACATTCGAGGGCGCGATCAAGGCGTTGCAGCGGGCTCCCGCTGCCGGGCCACTGCCGCCGCGCCCAGCCTCGCCACAGACCGCAATGCCAGCACCGGGACCAGCGACGCCGCAACCTGCGGCGCCGAAGTTGCCGATTGATCAGCAGGCCACGATCAACGGCGCGGCCACCCAGACCAACGAGCAGATCCTGGCGAGCGTGCGCCGTCGCATCGACGCCAACCGCAATACGCCGAAGGTCGCGCCAGTTGCGCCGCCGCGCGATCCTTACCCGCAGCCGCCGAAGACGGAGCCGGCGCGTCAGGCCTGGGAGGATGTACCCAGGGTGCCAGTGGCTCCGCCCGCCGAGCCGCCGGCGGCGCCAGTAGCCATTGGCCCCGCCATCCCCGCCATGCGGGCGGAGCCTGCACGTCTGCCCGATCCCGTCGCGCCGTCGCAACAGGAAGTGATCGCGCCGCCGTCGCCGAAGAGCCCCGCGCCGCCCACTGACGACGAATATACCGCGCTTTATCCGCCACTGCCGGCCACCCTGCCGACGCCTCGCCCATTCGCCGAGGACGACGGCCTGCGTGCCGAGGCATATGAGCCGTACCCGACTAGTCCAACCCGCCCGCTGGCTGTTGAGCCGGTTGCGCCTCACCGCCCGCCGCCGCTGCCTCCGGTCCAGTTAAACCGGCAGCCGCAGGCAGGCGCCTGGCCGCCTGGCCAAATCGGCGAACTGGCACCGAGCCCGATGCGGCCGCGCCAACTCGGCGCACCGGTGGCACCGCCGTCCAATGTGGCATGGCCGGAACCGGTGCGACCGCAGCCGGCGGCACTACCGACGAGCGACGCGCCGAAGTCGACGCGGACTTCGCCGCCGCCCTACATCGAGCCAAACTCATATGACGGAGGCATTGCCGGCGCGCCCTTCCCGGAGCCCGACAGTGTTCCGCCGCGACCGATCGCGAACGCCCCGGTGACAGCGCCGCGCGCGTCAGCCGGGAAATTGCCGGCGCCCGCCCCGGTCGAACCAGGTCAGCTCGCTGAGAACATCCCTCGTAGCATGCGCGTCGGGCGAACCGAGATCGCGGAAGTCAGGATCGCGCGTGCCAATGTAAAGCAGATATCCGAGGGTATGCAGGGTTCTTCGCCGGGCTATCTGCACGACTTGATCGTCACCAAGGCGATGTCGGTGCGATTGCGCGCGGTCGACGGCGACTTCCAGATCGAGCCGGCTTCGCCTGAAACCCAGTGGCTCGACAATCATTTGGGGTCTTCGGCTGACGACTATGCGAGTTGGCGGTGGAACATCACGCCGCTGGCTCGCGGGGCGGGACGGCTGCAGCTAGTGGTCTCGGCGCGAACTGTCGCCTCGGATGGACTGTCGGCCGACACTGTCCTGCCCGATCAGGTGTTTGATATCGAGGTCGCGGCCGACTATCGGCGCTTGGCGATGCGGGCCGCGGGCTGGGTTGGATTGATGCTACTCGGCGGCGTGCTATCCCGGATCGGGCAGGGCGGTTTCGAGACCATCACCGCGATGTGGCGCGGCTTCCAGTAGTCGTCAGCCGAAAGCCTATGAAGGGTTGCAGACCTGCACAATGGTGGCGCGCAGGATGTCGATACCCAACCGCTTCTCCGACGATGTGACAATCACGTACGGAAATGCCGCCGGCTCTGGTTTGATCGCTTCGGAAGTCTGCTCAAGTACCTTATCGAGCGCTGCGATGCTGATCTTGTCGGACTTGGTCAGCACGACCTGGAACGAGACGGCGGCTTCATTCAACAGCGTGATGATCTCGCGATCGACGACCTTGATGCCGTGCCTGGCATCGATCAGCAGGAACACGCGCTTTAGCGTGACGCGACCGCGCAGGTAGTCCTTCACCAGCTTGGTCCAGGCCTTGACCTTGTCCTTCGGCGCCTTGGCGAAGCCGTAGCCCGGCATGTCGACGAGATAGAGCAGTCGGCCGGCGCCCTGGTCGGGTGGCCGGAAGTAATTCAGTTCCTGGGTGCGGCCCGGCGTGTTCGAGGTGCGGGCCAGGGTGCGTTGGTCAACCAGCGCGTTGAGCAGGCTTGACTTGCCAACGTTGGAGCGGCCGGCGAAGGCGATTTCGGGCCGATCGGCCGGTGGCAGATGCTCAAGCGCAGGCACGCCGCGCACGAACTGCCAGTCGCCAGCGAACAACCGCTCGCCCTCGGCCAGTTGCTCGGCACTGAACGCGAACGGGTTTTCCGGTTCCACCTCAAGCCTTCGGCTTGTCTGACGGCTTCGCCAGCGGCGTAGGCGATTTAGTGTCGGGCTTTGTATCGGGCTTCTTGGCCTCAGGCTTCTTGGCGCCGCCGAGGAGCCAGCCCAGCCCGATGTTTTCAAGCAGCGGGATATCCGCGCCCTGGCGCTTCATGATGAGCGATTGCTGGCCGATCGATAGCAGGTTGTTCCAGGCCCAGTAGATCACGAGGCCGGCCGGGAACGAGCCCAGCATGAACGTGAACATCACCGGCATCCAGTTGAAGATCATCTGCTGGGTGGGGTCCGGCTGCTTCGGGTTGAGCTGCATCTGGACCCACATCGTGACGCCCATGATCAGCGGCCAGACGCCGATGTGCAGCATCTCCGGCACCGTGAACGGCAGCAAGCCGAACAGATTGAACAGCGACGTTGGATCCGGCGCCGACAGATCCTTGATCCAGCCGTAGAACGGCGCATGCCGCATATCGATGGTGACAAATAGAACCTTGTACAGCGAGAAGAACACTGGCACCTGCAGCAGCACCGGCAGGCAACCCGCCATCGGGTTGATCTTTTCCTTCTGGTAGAGCCCCATCAGCTCCTTCTGCATCGCCATCTTATCTTCCTTGTGGCGCTCGCGAAGGGCCTCCATCTGCGGCTGCAGCTTCTTCATCTTCGCCATCGATTCGTAGGATTTGTTGGCGAGCGGGAAGAAGGCGGCCTTGACCAGCACGGTCACCGCGAGAATGGCGAGACCGAAGTTGCCGAGCACGCCGGACAGCCAGCTGATCACCCAGAACATTGGTTTGGTGATGAAGTGGAACCAACCCCAATCGACCATCAGATCGAAGCGCTTGATCTTCAGTTCGTCGGCATAATGCTGGATCAGCTGCACCTTCTTGGCGCCGGCGAACAGGCGACCTTCGACCGACTTCTTCTGGCCGGCGGCGATGGTCTGTGCGCTCAAGGTGTAGTCGGTCTGGAAGCTTTCCTTGGCGTCGACGGCCGCTTTTGTGCCACGGAAGTTTGCGGTGTAGATGTCGCCTTGGGCCGGCACCAGGGCAGCTGCCCAATACTTGTCAGTGAAGCCGAACCAGCCGGTGTTGGCCTTTTCGATGGTCTTGCCGCCACCGGCCTTGATCATGTCGGCGTATGCCAACTCCTGCAGGCCGGCCTCGCCGACATAGCCGATCATGCCTTCGTGCAAGATGTAGTAGCCTTGGACGACCGGCGTGCCGACGCGCAAGATGCGGGCGTAAGGATAGAGCGTGATCTCGCCACTGGTGGTGTTTTCGACCGTGTCTGTCACGGTGAACATATAGTCCGGATCGACCGCGATCTGGCGGCTGAACTTCAGCCCCTGGCCATTGTCCCAGTTGAGCACGACGGGTTTGGCCGGCGTGAGCGCGCCCTGGCTCGCTTGCGTCCATAGCGTGTCGCGATCGGGCAGCTTCTGTGTGACGCCAGCGGCGGCGACCCAGCCGTATTCGGCGAAGTAGGGCTCTGGCGCATCCGACGGCGAGAACAGCGTGACGTTCGGGCTCTTCGGGTCGACGGTCTCGTGGTATTTGCCGAAAGTGACGTCGTCGATGCGACCGCCTTTGAGCGCGATCGAGCCCTTGATCGAGGGCGTGTCGATGGCGACCCGCGGCGATCCAGCCAGCGCCTGCTGACGAGTCTTGGTCGCCGCCGTTACTGGTGCGCCCGGCACTGCTGGTTGCCCAGGCGTTACGCCTGGCACTACGCCTTGCGCGGCCGGCGCTGTCTTCTGGGTCTGCTGGACCTCTGCCTGCTGGCGTTTCAGCCGGTCTTGCTCTTCTTTCATTTTCGGACCGGCATAGAAATACTGCCAGCCGAATACGACGGCCATCGACAGCACGATGGCGAGGATCAAGTTTTTCTGCTGGTCGGGCTGCTGGCTTTGCATCGAGGCCTCGGCTGGTGGATCTTGCGGTCTTGGGCCGCAAGCATCCGTAAGGTGTTCGTTGTGCGAGTGGCACGAACGTCGGTTGGTCGCCTATCTGCCGAGTTTCGTGGCGCAGCGCCAGTGGTTCGACATCACGTTCGCGACGAATTATCCGCCGGTTTAGCGCGCGGAGCCGCTTTTGGTCTTGGTTGCCGCGCTGAGTGCACGCGCTCCAACGCCGCAGTGAGCTCCGCGAGCAATCGATCGAAACGGATTTCCTTGAGGTTGGCGCGGGCGATCACAACGTAATCGAAGCCGGGCTTGGCGAGGCTCGGCGCTAATTCCCGCAAGGCCGCTTTCAACCGCCGGCGGGTGCGATTGCGAACGACTGCGGATCCATGCTGCTTGGTAACAGTTAATCCAAACCGGGCGATTTCCGCCGGGACCGGGGTTGGCGATATCCAACCGTCCCGCGACTTCGCCTCGACCACGAACGCATCGCAAGAAGACCGCAGCCCACCGCGAATGCGTAGGAATTCCGGTCGGCGCTGCAGCATGACCAAGCCACGAGCGGGCATGGCAGCGGCCTTTCGACAATCAGGCCGACAGACGCTTGCGGCCCTTGGCGCGACGGCGGGCGAGCACGCGCAAACCGCCAACGGTCTCGCTGCGCTTGCGGAAGCCATGGCGGCGCTTACGGACGAGCTTGCTCGGCTGATAGGTACGTTTCAAGACACAATGTCTCCAGATAGAGGGCCGCAGCACACGTTAAGCGCTACCGACAATGATCGAAAATACAACAACGCCCCCGTATCCGACCAGTCGGCTCCAGGGCGCGTGTTTGTCTGAGGTGGCCGCTTATAGGGACGGGACCACGTTAAGTCAATTGCGCTCCGGCTGGAAGTGCCGGTTCGCATCCCGGTCACGGCTTTGGCGCCTCGGGCGTCAACTGAACCCGGCTCAAGGTGCGGCCAGAGGCAAGATCGACCACCGCGATGCCACTGCCGGCGGCGGTTTCGTAGTGAATTGCCAAGCGGTCGCCATGGATGGCAATCGACCGAATTTGGGCGCCAGCTGGCAGCTTCGCACCGATCTCAGGGGCTGGCGTGCCGGTCGCCGCCGAGATTTGTCCCGCCGGCCGCGCCATCAGGTATACTATGCGGCCGATGACCGCGACGAGACCCATGACGAGCAGGACCCCCATGACGATGACGGCAATGCGCAGCGCCCGCACCTGGGGGTCGCTCAGATTGACGTTGCCGAGGAGAGATGCGCTGGCGGTGGCATCTTCATCTTCGTCGGTGCGAGATTTGGGTGTGCTCATGACGTCCCGTAGCATCGGCGAGGGATTTCCGGCAAGGCGGCCGTTAGGGGGGGCTCGCCTATGACTGCGACAATGGAGGAACAGCATACCGCCGTTGTCGGGCCCGATCATGCCGGGCAGCGGCTGGATCGCGTGCTGGCCGCATCGCTGTCGCAGTTCAGCCGCGCCCGGTTACAGGGACTGATCAAAGCCGGCGCGGTGCGGGTCGGCGATGCCGTGGTGTCGGACGGCTCACGCAAGGTCCGCGAGGGCGAAATTCTGGAGGTCGTGGTGCCGGAGGCGGTGGCCGCCGAGCCAGAGGGCGAGGTGATCCCGCTTACCATCGTGTTCGAGGATGCTCATCTGCTAGTGATCGACAAGCCGGCCGGCCTCGTCGTTCATCCGGGATCCGGCAACCCCACCGGCACTCTAGTCAATGCCTTGATCGCCCACTGCGGCGATAGCCTGTCAGGCATCGGTGGCGTCAAGCGACCGGGCATTGTGCACCGTTTGGACAAGGATACGTCGGGGCTGCTGGTGGTGGCAAAGACCGACGCGGCGCATGCCGGCCTGTCGCAACAGTTCGCTGCTCATGGCCTCGATGGGCGCTTGGAACGCGAATATATGGCAGTGGTATGGGGGGCGTTCGACCAACCGAAAGGCAGCATCGATGCGCCGGTCGGCCGCAGCGCCACCCACCGCACGCGAATGGCGGTGGTAAAGCCAGCGTTCGGCCGCCATGCCGTCACGCATTATCTAGTGGAGCAAGATTTCGGCGGGTTGGTCAGCCTCATGCGGCTGCAACTCGAAACCGGCCGCACCCATCAGATCCGCGTGCATATGGCGCATGCCGGCCATCCGCTGCTCGGTGATCTCGTCTACGGCGCGGGCTTCGTGACTAGGCGGACAAAGCTGACAACAGCCGCGGCAACGGCCCTTGACGAACTCGGCCGACAGGCCTTGCACGCGGTCACTCTCGGCTTCGAACATCCGGTAACCGGAAAGAAACTGCACTTCGAGAGTGAACCTGCGGCCGACCTCGCGCGTCTGATAGATACACTGCGCAGGTCTTGAAATCTGCGCTAAGCACTCTTAGTTCATGAAAGCGGAACAACGGATCTAAGATGGGTCCATCCGCCGGAAGGGATGGGGATCTGCGTTATATGGAAGGGCACTGTGATCCAACGCACACCGGATCGCACTACAACTCGCTAAGGGAATCTCGAGCAAGGCGGCTGACAGCGCGGCAAACAAATCGACAGCAAGCTGCCACTGTTCCGCCACGAGTCGTGTTCACAAGCTGTAACAATTCGCAACAGAAGAGCATTTGGCTTTTCTGTCAGGCCGAAAGGGGCTGAATAAAAATGGCAACCAAGGCGCTTCCCTCATTGGCGGGCGGTTCAGTTGGTCTCGCCCGCTATCTCGACGAAATTCGGCGGTTCCCGATGCTGGAGCCGAATGAAGAGTACATGCTCGCCAAGCGCTGGAAGGAGCATACGGATTCGGACGCAGCCGAACGGCTGGTGACGTCGCATTTGCGGCTCGTTGCTCGCATCGCGATGGGCTATCGCGGCTACGGCCTGCCGATCGGCGAAGTCATCTCCGAGGGCAACGTCGGTCTGATGCAGGCGGTGAAGCGGTTTGAGCCGGATAAAGGCTTCCGCCTCGCCACCTACGCCATGTGGTGGATCCGCGCGTCCATACAAGAGTACATCCTGCGGTCGTGGAGCCTGGTGAAGATGGGCACTACGGCGGCGCAGAAGAAGCTGTTCTTCAATCTGCGCCGGACCAAAGGGCAGTTGCAGGCGCTCGAAGAGGGCGACTTGAAGCCGGAGCACGTCAAGGCGATCGCGACCAAACTCGGCGTGCCCGAGGAGGACGTGATCTCCATGAACCGACGTCTGGGCGGCGACTCGTCGCTGAACGCGCCGGTGCGTAACGACATGGAAGGCGGCGGCGAGTGGCAGGATTGGCTGGTCGACGATGCCCCCGATCAAGGTGAGCGTTACGCCGAGAACGAGGAACTCGACCAGCGTCGCGCCTACCTGTCGAAGGCGATGTCGACGTTGAACGAGCGGGAGCGGCGGATTTTCGAAGCCCGTCGCCTAGCCGAAGATCCGGCTACGCTTGAGGATCTGTCGGCCGAGTTCGGCGTCTCGCGCGAGCGCATTCGGCAGATCGAGGTGCGCGCGTTCGAAAAGGTGCAGAAGGCCGTGCAGTCGGCGGCGAAAACCGCAGCCCTGCCGGCGCCCGCGGCCGGTGCCACAGCACGCTGACGCCCCAAGTGACGTCGCGAGAGTTAGCCCCGCCAATCCCACGATTGGCGGGGATTTTGTTTGCATCCGGCAACGGATCGTGGCTTTAGGCTTAAGGCATGCGCCGCAGCTTCTTCATAGTCCTCAATCCTTCAGCCGGCGTGCCCCGCCGCAGGTTCTTCGCCGATGTGATCGCCGGACTTGCCGCGCGTGGTGCTTCGGCGACAGTGGTCGAGCATGGTGATCCCGAGGCAGCGGCCGCGGCCGTGCGGGCGGCGCTCGGCCAACATGATGCGATTGTGGCCGCCGGTGGCGACGGCACCGTTCGTCAGGTGGCGGCGTCGATCGGCGGGGCTGACATTCCGATGGGCTTGATCCCGCTCGGCACCGGCAATGTCCTAGCCCGAGAAATGGGTCTGGAACGGCAGCCCGGAGAAGTGGTCGAGACGCTGTTGCACGGGAGTATCAAAACCGTGCATGGCGCCTTGGCCAACGGTCAGCCGTTCTACCTGATGGCCGGCGTTGGTTTCGACGGCCGCACGGTTGCCGCGCTCGAACAGCGATTGAAGCGACGGCTTGGTCGCGCGGCATATACCCACGCTGTGCTGAACGCATTCAGTGCGCCGCTCGATGAACTCGTTGTCGAGGTCGACGGCCGGCCCTATGCCGCCAACTGGCTGATCGTCACCAATGCGCGCCACTATGGCGGCAGCTTTATATTGGCGCCGCGAGCATCAATCTTCGCACCGGGGCTCGATGCAATCCTGGTGCGGGCAAGAAGTCGAGTTGGCCTGCTGACGCAAATGCTTCGGCTGGCACGAGGGCGATTGACCGATGCAGATAATCGCCACGTCACCGCAATCCCGGCGCGAACGGTCCGGATCACATCATCGAAGCCCGTGCCGGTGCAACTCGACGGTGATCGCTTCGGATCGACGCCGCTCGAAATCGATGCCCACGGGCCACAGCTTCGACTGATCGTCCCGGCCTGAGCCGAAGGTCACGAAAACGACGCTGAGAATCGCGTAGTTTGAACCACGTCGGAAGCAGTTCCGATTGTGGTCGTTCCCTCGCAAGATGGACCAACCACACGGAGTGCGCGTCAGAGCCAATGGCAACCAACGCCTTGAAGCATCTGAACGGAAATTACGATCTGATCGTGAGCGCCGGCACTTCGAACCGGCTCGACGCAAGGCGGACTTGGACAGGACCGCCATCGGAAGCGTCAGCCGCAATAATCCGCGCGGGCCAACCGCGTTCCCGTCCCGAGCAGCACCATCGAGCGCAACACGCCTTTCCACCCAATCGGCACTGGCGAACAGCACAGCGTCGAAGCCGGGGTTGGCCGGTTTGTGTCGCGCGCGATGGTTGCAAGAGCAGCGCAGATGGAGAGGCCAATGCTGAAGCGCCTTCATCACGAGACCGTCACTCGTTGCGTCAGCCGTTACTCACCCGACAGAGGGATCGATCGACCAAATCCCGAACGCCGAGATCTTCTGCACTGGCATCACAAACACAAGCATCCGCCAAGTAGGGCGTGACTGAACCCAAGCTGGAAATGAGGCGTCGAAGAACCTCTCACCCCGGCCAGACCACACGAAAAAAGCCGGCTCAAATGAGCCGGCTTTTGCTTGTGCGCAAGCTGCTGTTGCGCGTCACATGGGGAGGCGCGCGATCTGGTTCGAGAAGTAGTTCTCGACCGCAGTGGTGATCGATCCGGAGACCTTATTGCGCCATTCGTCCGACTTGAGGTTGGCGGCATCCTGTCGGTTGGTGACATAGGCAAGTTCGATCAGTACCGCCGGTACCTTAGCGGTCTTCAAGACCCGGAAGTTGGCGGAGCGGTCGGGATTATTCTGCAGGCTGGTCGAGCCGCCCATATAGTCGATCACCGAGCGAGCGAACACGCTGGTGCGGTCCTTGTTGACCTCGACCTCGCGCTCGGCGAAATCGGCTAGGATGTTCTTGACCGCGCTTGCATCGCCATCATGCTTTTTCACTGCGGCGAGTTCGGATGCCGACAGTACGTTGGCGGAGACCTCGCCCTTGGCGGAACGCTTGAGATCCTTGGCCACGCCTTCGCGCAGTGAATAGATGGTGGCGCCACGAGCCTGCGCGCCGGCATAGTCGGCATGCACGGCGATGAACAGGCCAGCGTTGTGCTGTTCACCGAAGTCGCGGCGGGCATCGAGTTCCACGAAGACGTCGGTTTCGCGTGTCATCAAAACCTTGTAGCGGCCGGTCGCGACGAGTTTGTCGCGCAGTGCCTTCGAGAACGCGAGCACGACGTCCTTCTCGATGGTGCCGAATTTCGATGCACCGGAATCGTGGCCGCCGTGGCCTGGGTCGATCACGATTACCGGCTTGAATGCCTTCTGGGCCTTGACCTCCGGCCGCACTGCCGGCTTGGGCAGCGGCGGCTGCATCAGCGCGCCGGGCTGGGCATTGGCTGGCGGTTGCACACCGACTGCTCCGAGCGAGGCCATGGCGACAGTGCTCTTTAGCGGCTTACGAGGCTGCGCGCGGATAGTCGGGTCGACCGGGACGATGTCGAGGATCAGGCGGTGGCTTTTGCCGTCGCGGCCCTTTTCGACTGCCGCCTTTTCGACCACCACCGGAGCTGTGACGGCGATGACGACGCGGGTTTTTCCGGGAGCCGACAGGCCGCCATAGAACGATTTGACAAGGCCGACTGCGCCGGTGGGACTGGGGGCCGGCAATTGCATGCGGACATCGGGCATGTCGACGATGACGCGGTTCGGGTTCGACAACGAGAACACCTGGAATTCGGTCGATTTTTCGAGACCGATGACGAACCGGGTGCGGGTGGTGTCGCCCTTGACGCTGTCCGGGATCGCGGCAGCGGGGGTTGCGGCCACGGTGGGTTTGGGTGCCGCGACAGGCATAGGCGAGAGTGTTGCCGCAGGGGCGATGGCAACGGTCTGCGTGGTAATCTTATGAACCGGCACGCCGGTTGTCGACGGCGCGACCGTCTGCGCGATCGCAGCGGCTGGCAGTGCCAGTGTCAGCGATACCAATACGAAAAACTCACCCGCGAACCGGCCGCAGCCAGCAAACGGAAACTCGACTGAACGCATACTCACAGACCCCCGTCTATGCAGACGACTTCAATTTCCCAGAGCGAACTAATGCACCAGGACTGTGGCGAAACACCGGTTCCACCAAGGCGAAGTTATGGACTTGGCAAGGTTAATGGCGGGTAAAGGAATGTCCGCCGGGATCGTCCGCCAGCGGCCGACGCCATGCCGGCGCCCCGGACATCGGGCGTTGTCGCGCCTGGACGGGATCGCGTTGGGCGCTATTGCAACCAAGGCTTCGGCCGACCATAAGTGGGGTCATGTCAACGCTGCTAAAGAACGCCACCGAGTTTCGCAACCACGCGGCAACGCGTCTGTTGGCGGCGCCGAGCGAAGCGATTTTCGATCCCCGCAGCGGCCAGGTGTGGGGCCCCAGCGATTTCGATCTCAATCCAGAGATGCTGGCCGATTTCGAGGTGATGGAAGCCCCACGCGCGGCGGCGGTTCTGATCCCGGTGGTGGCGCGCGATGAACTCACGGTGCTGCTGACCCTGCGGACCGCGACTTTGTCGACGCATGCCGGTCAGATCTCGTTTCCTGGCGGGCGGGTCGACGACGAGGATGACAGTGTCATCTCTGCCGCGTTGCGCGAGGCGGAGGAGGAGATCGGCCTCGACCGCGCCTATGTCGAACCGCTCGGTTTTATCGACAGTTACCGGACGGGTACCGGCTATCGTATTGCCCCACTGGTCGCGTTGGTGAAGCCCGACTTCGCGCTGCAACTCAACCCCGCCGAAGTCGACGATGTATTCGAGGTTCCCCTAGCCTTTCTAATGGATACGGCGAACCACCAGCGTCATCAGCGCGAGTGGCGCGGGCGCGAGCGATCCTTCTATGCAATGCCCTACGGCGAGCGCTATATCTGGGGGGCGACGGCTGGGATGATCAAGACACTGCATCTGCGGCTGTTCGCGTGATCGCTCCCAGACGTGATCGCCGACAACGTATGCAGAACGAGGGCGCTATCGGCACCCAATGATCCGAATTGTCATCGAAAACCTACTGCTATTTCTGGCGCCGACTCTGGTCTACGTGATCTATGTTTTCGTTCGTCGGCGGAGCGTCGGCGACGAGACGCCTGTATTGCGGGATGCGCCGCTCGCCGGGCTGTTCGTCGCCGGGGTAGTCCTGATGGTGGCGACGTTGGTGGCGTTCGGCACGTCGACTGGGGGCAAGCCTGGCGCCGCGTATCAGCCACCAGTCTACAAGGACGGCAAAATTGAGCCGGGGCGCGTCCTGAATTAGATTTAGCCGGGGCATGACGAAACCGCCGTGACGAATTCCCTTCCTTCGCTGGCGTCAGTCGCGTGGCTTGCCGCCGAGCCAACGCAGCGTGTCCTGGCGTCGCTGAACCGGCGCGGTCTAACGGCGCGGATCGTCGGCGGCGCGGTGCGCAATGCGCTGCTCGGCTCGGCGGTCGCCGATATCGACATCGCCACCGTTGCCTCGCCGGAACAGGTTATCGCGGCAGCCGAAGCCGATGGCATGACAGTCGTTGCCACAGGTTTGCAGCATGGCACGGTTACGGTGATCGCCGAACGGCACTCGTTCGAGGTTACGACGTTGCGGCATGACGTCGAGACCGATGGCCGGCATGCGACGGTGGCGTTCACCGACGATTGGAGCGCTGACGCCTCGCGCCGTGATCTGACGATTAATGCGCTCTACTGCGACGCCGACGGTACGATCTTTGATCCGCTGGGTGGCCTGCCGGACGTGTTGGCGCGGCGCGTCCGCTTCATCGGTGACGCGCATCAACGGATCCGCGAGGACTACCTGCGGATACTCCGCTTTTACCGCTTCACGGCCCAATATGCTGGCGGTGCGCCGGATGCCACTGGAATTGCAGCAACGGTTGCCGAGCGCGACGGCCTGAAGCGGCTGTCGGCGGAACGGGTGCGGGCGGAACTGGTGTGCCTGCTGGCTGCGGCCGGTGCGGCACCGGTGGTCGAGACCATGGCCGCGCACGGCCTGTTGACCGCGATCATGCCGGTGGCGCCGCGGCTCGGCGTATTTGCCCGCTTGGTGGCGATAGAGGCTGCGATTGGCGCCAAGCCGTCGGCGGCGCTGCGGCTGGCTTGTCTCGGTGTCGCGGTCGAAGAAGATGCGCGGCGGTTGGCCGGACATTTGCGTCTGTCGGCCGAGGAACGCGATGTAATGGTGCGAGCCGTGACCGATGTCACGATCTTGCCGGCCGAAAACGAACGGCTTACGCGGATCGCGCTTTATCGGCTGGGCGTGTCGCGCTTTCGCAATCGGGTTCTGTTGGCGTGGGCCGGCAGTGATGCGTCGCACGATGACCGCCGCTGGCGTGAATTGCTGGAGCTGCCGCTCCGCTGGCCGGTGCCCCGGTTACCATTTGCCGGCCGTGACCTGTTGGCGCGCGGCGCCGCGCCCGGACCGCGTATCGGCGAAATGCTGTCCGCCTTCGAGGTCTGGTGGATCGCCAACGATTTCCCGACCGATCGGGCCGTGCTCGACGCCGCTTTGGATCGCATTCTGACCGGGTCTTAGTTGTAATCATGAGCGCCTGTGGCGCGCCAGCCATGGCGTAGCCTCCCGTCGATCAGCTATAGGGATTGTTCCGGGGCGGGGACCCATTCTCATGGCGAGGTGTCGAACGGCAGCGGCGACAACTGTGCTTGTGGCTGCGCTCTTCTGCGCTGCCGCCTGGCCTGCATCTGCCTGGCAACAGCCGATGCGGCTGGGCGTCAGCATCGACGAAACTCCGGTGACGCGGTCGAACAATGCCGCGACGCCGGCGCAGAAGTGCGGCAAGTGGCGCCGCATCGCCGATCGGTTGGGAGAAACCTACGCCGGTATTCGCCTGCGCAAGTCGGTGGTGGCGCGGACTTGCGCGTTCGCGGACCAAGCTGCGACCGAGGAGACGGTATGGGCGTGGCCTTGGGCGGCCAGCGAGATCGACGGCGAGCTGCCGCCGCGTCTCCACCAGCAGCATCAAGCCTGGACCATCCGCTGCGGACAGGCAGGTAGGCGTGAGCGTTGCGCATTGATTCACGAGATGGCCGCCAATATTCAGCCAGGTAACGGCGCCGCCGATCACAGCCGGATCATCTCGCATTTCGTGATCGACGAAATCGGTGGCAAGGAACGGGTTTTGTGGCGGGTATTCGCCGAACGAACCGAGGCGCACTGGTTCGAGCCGGGCGGCCGGATGACGTCGCTGGGTCCGGGCGCGAACGTGGTGCGGGTCCGCGCAGGCGCGATCATGGTGCGCAAGACTTTTGACGATTGCGGGCGCCGAGGCTGCCAGATGGAAGCCGACGTCGGGGTCGGGGCCAGGATCGCGTCACGGCTTTGGGACGGTGGCAATATCAAGATCGACTTGCGTCCGGCACCCGGCATCGTGTTCAATCAGATCATCCCGGCTGCGGGTTTCCGTCGCGGCCTGATTGAACTGTCGCGGTTGAAGCGGCAGGAGCAGCGTGTACTGGCCGGACGATGAGCGGAAAAGCCTCTTGAAGTCATAGAGTAGCAAGTCGAGTACCATGAGTAGCGAAGTCGAGGTTCGAGAGCCGGGCGCGCGCGACGTCGAACGCGAGCGCCAACGTAGCGGCCGAGCGATGCAGGTCATGTTCGCCGTGCTGTCGCTGGTGATGCTGGCTGTCGGCCTCGCGATCAACTGGTTCGCCGCATCTGCCGGTCTGTCTCGCGAGATGGTCGACGTCGCAGCCTTCGGCATGCTGTTGGCGGCAGTGGCACATGCCACGGCGCTTTGGCTATGGAGAGTTTAGGGCGCGCTCGGTAGCCATATCGAACCTGTTGGATAGGGTGCTGCTTTTTGGCAGTATTGGGCTTGGGCACAATCTGGCCGCTCTTAACCTAGAGCGTGAACGGGCCCTGGTAATTTAGCCCCTGACGGACGATTGTCGTGTTCAGTCCTGCGTGATCTGTCGACCCCGGAAATGCCATGACATACAACCCTCTTTTCCTGTTGGCGATGGCAACCCTCGGTTGGGGTTTCAGCCTTGCAATCTACCGACCGGTAGCACGCCACTTTGGCTGGCCGATGGGCGTGATGCAGGCGCGTCATCCACTGCCTGTGACGGTGCTCGGTATCGCAGCGCTGGTGCTGACCTTCTTGTTCATCATGATGGACCCACCGATGCGCTGGCCAGTTCTGCCGCTCGGCCTACTGTTTTCGCTGTTCTGGATCGGATTCCTCAGGGTGGCATCGCAGTCGTCGCTGTTCCTGGCCCCGATCGCGGCCCTGCTACTCGGCATCGTCTGGGCCAGCACTGACGACGGGCTGCGGGAAATCCGCAACATTGATGACAGGCTCGTCGAGCGGGCCGAGAAGATGGAAAAGCGCATGGAGGAGAGCATGCGCAAGGTTATCCAGAAAGCTCAGGGCATGCGGCAGCCCACCCTAGAGGAACTCGAAAAGGCCGTGCCAACACCGCAACCCGGCGTCACGCCGCCGAAGAAGACCGTACCATAACAGGTCATAAGGTCGACATCGCCCGCCTCAAAGGCTGGCACGGGCGATGCAGTGCAGGCGGTTGACCGATCAACCGCGAGCCCGTTGCACCGCCATGGCACTCCCATCGCTGCCTTTCCTGAATTCCGCGCCGAAGCTTGCCGGCATTCTTGAGCCGGATCGCAATAGCTTCGGCGTCATCCGTCTCGCCATGGCAATCGCGGTTCTGTTTTCCCATTCCTACTGGTTCACCACCGGCTCCAAGATCGCCGATCCGATGGTGCGCTTCACCGGCCACTCGATCGGCGAGCATGCCGTCCAGGTGTTCTTCTTTCTCTCCGGCATTCTCGTCGCCCAGAGCCTAATGCGCAGCGGCAGCGTCATGAATTATGCCGTTGCCCGGGGCTTGCGGATCTTTCCGGCACTGTTCGTCTGCGTGCTCCTGACCGCATTCGTTCTGGGACCGCTGTTCACCCAAGGCGGGATCGTCCACTATTTCAGCGACAAACAACTGCCGCTCTACGTCATCAAGACGCTGATGCTGATCACCGGCTCGGCGCCGTTGCCGCACTTGTTCACGGATCAGCCGTTGCCCGACATGGTCAACGTTTCGCTTTGGACGCTGAAGTACGAGGTGCTGTGCTACGTCGGCCTTGCGTTCATCGGTTCGGTCGGACTGCTCAGTGAGCGACTACGCCCGTTCACGACCGCGCTGCTGCTGTTGCTGGTCGCCACTGTCTTCATCGGCCAGCCGAAGCCGCTCGACACCTACACCTTCGTCGACAACCTGCGCTACTTCGCGTTGTACTTCTATGCCGGAGTGTCGGCCTATCTGCTGCGCGACCACTTGCCGATCCACGGCGCATTGCTTGTTCTGCTGGCGGCGGCTTTCGTCGCGCTGATCGGTAGTCGGTTCGGCGAACTCGCCTGTTGCCTGTTCCTCGGCTACGCGACGTTGTGGGTTTCGACATTCACGTTCGGGCCGCTGCGCGCCTTCACCAACGCCAACGACTACTCCTACGGCGTCTATATTTTTGCCGGGCCGATCCAGCAACTGGTCATCTCGCTGCTGCCCGACGCTGGCGCGACCGTGGTGTCACTTCATGCGCTATCGATTGCGCTGCCGCTGGCGGCATTTTCGTGGGAACTGATCGAGCGGCCGGCGATCGCGCTGCGCAAGCCGATCCTGGCGTGGATCGACGGCAACCTGCTGTCGCGCATTTCCGGATTGGCGCAGCCGGCGCTCGCGGCGTCGCCGTTGATTGCCGAAATCGCACCCGGGCGCATGCGGCTGGTGACGCGTGGCGGCCGCTACCCGCTCAATCAAGGCGCGGGCGTGATCCCATTGCCACGTCGAGCAGGCAAGATCGTCTATCGCCGCTGAAGCGGCTGGGATCAGTTGAACAGCCGCACCATCCATAGGGCAAGGCCGGGGACCGCGACCACGAGCGCCAGACGAATGACGTCGGCGACGATGAAGGGCAGCACGCCCCGATAGGTGTCCGCGATCGATACCGTGCGGGCGATCGACGAGATCACAAAGACGTTGAGCCCGATCGGCGGCGCGGTCAGGCCGATGCCGACCACGATCAGCACGAGAATGCCGAACCATATCGCGACGTCGTCGGGTGACATGCCGAAATCCAGCGCCTGGATCACCGGGAAGAACACCGGCAGCGTCAGCAAAATCATGGCAAGTTCGTCCATCACCGCGCCGAGCAGGATGTAGAAGGCCAGCATGCCGATCAGCACCACATAGGGCGAATACCCGGCCGCACCAATGGTTTCGGCGGCAATGGTCGGCAGGCGCGACAGGGCCAGAAACGCACCGAATACTTCGGCGCCGAGCAGGATGATGAAAATCATTCCTGACGTTTCGGCGGTCTGCCGCAAGGCCTCAACGATGTCCGACCAGCGCAACGAGCGGCGGGCGAGTCCGACGAGCAGCATGGCGATAGCGCCAACCGCTGCGCCTTCCGTCGGGGTGAAAATGCCGCCGTAAATTCCGCCGACCACGACGATGGCGATCATGATGGCCGGCATCACGGTGATATCAACAAGGGCAAACAGCAAAGCAAGGAGCGCGAACACCGCCGCATTGTCCCAGCCGAGTTGTCCACGCATGGTCTGTGCGGCAATGGCTGAGAGTGCCAATGCGCCGAAGATCTTCGGCCACCAGGGTTGCGGCGCGCGCTCTATTTCCACGCGGATGCCGGCGGGTGCGAGGGCCGGGTTACGCCGCACCATGATGGCGATCGTGATGCAATAGAACAGTGCCGCCATCAGCCCAGGTATCAGCGCCGCCTGGAACAGCTTGGCAATATTCTGTTCGGTCGTAATGGCATAGACGACCAGGATTACCGACGGCGGGATCAAGATGCCGAGGGTGCCGCCGACGGCAATGGTGCCAGTCGAAAAGCCGCCGTCGTATTTGTAGCGCAGCATTTCCGGCAGCGCCGCCCGTCCGAAAGTTGCCGTGGTAGCAACCGATGAGCCACAGATCGCACCGAACGCAGTGCAGGCGCCAATGACCGCCATCGCGAGGCCGCCTCGGAAGCGGCCGAAGGCCCCTTCGGCAGCCTTGAAAAGCGAAGCCGCAATGCCGGCGCGTTCCGCCAGCGCGCCCATCAGGATGAATAGCGGAATGACCGACAGCGTGTAATTGGCAAACTGGTGGTAGGCATTGGTCTTCATGTAACCGAAGAACGCCATGCCGCTCGACAAGTGAATGTAACCGGCGGCGCCGACGATCAGCATCGACAGGCCGATCGGTGCCCGCAGCGCGATCAGCCCCAGCATGGCGGCGAAGCCGAGCATGGCAACGGTGACGCCACTCATCGAGGTGAACCTTGTGCCTGTGGCAGCATGAGGCGCCAAGCAGTTGCGATGGCGGTGATGGAAAGTAGCATGCAAAGGAGCGTCGATAGCGCAATGCTTGGCCAGATAAGCAGCTGGCGTTGCATCGTGGTCTCACCGCTTCGCAATGCGTCGAGTGTGCCGAACACGAGGCAATAGGCGATGTAGCCCATGAACGCAGCGTAGATCAGGTCCCAGAAGGCATCGACTGCGTTGCGGGCGCGGGGGTTCAGCCAGCTGGTGAACGTATCGACCATGATATTGCCGCGCCGGGCCTGGGTATACGGCAGGTAGGCGAAGACGGCGACTGCTGTTGCCATTTTCACGAACTCGAAATCGCCATCAATCGGCGCATTGAACAGCCAGCGCATCAGCACCGACGTCGTTGCCAGCAACGCGACGGCCAGCGCCAGCAGGCCGCCAAGGACGGCGATCCGGCTGGTCACGCGCTCAACAGTGGAAGCTGGTGGTGCCAGTGGCCCACCCGCTTCCACCGGCAGTTCAGTCGCCGGCATGGCAAATCCCCGATGTAGCGGCATCGCCGAAATGCGCGCCCGGCGGGCTCCGATCGATCGGGGCACGCCGGGCGCGACGAAAGCTCGAACAACAAAAAGTCGGTGACGTCGACGTCAGGCCTTGTCGTGCTTGGCTACCAGCGCCTTGGCTTCGGCAACAAGCTTAGCGCCGTCCAAGCCCTTGGCCTTAACCTGTTCGATCCAGGCGGCGGTGACTGGCTCACAAGCCTTCATCCACTTGGCCTTTTCTTCCTCGCTAATCGTGCCGACGGTGTTGCCGCGCTTCTTGACCATGTCGAGTACTGTGGCGCCGGCTTCGTCCCACATGGTACCGGCGCGGGTGGCGAATGCGGCACCTGAATTCTTGTCGAGAACCGCTTTCAGGTCAGGAGCCAGACCGTCGTACTTGGCCTTGTTCATGGCGAGGAAGAAACTCGCGGTATAGAGCGTTGGCGAACCCGGAATCTCAGTGTGGAACTTGACCAGTTCGTGGACCTTGATTGCCGGTACGACTTCCCAAGGCACAACGGCGCCGTCTATCACCTTCTGCGCCAGGCTTTCCGGCACCTGCGGCACGGGCATGCCGATCGAGGTGGCGCCGAGCGCCTTGAGCGCCTCGCCAGCCAGCCGGGTCGGATTGCGCAGCTTCAGGCCCTTGAGGTCATCAAGCGTCTTGATCGGCTTATTGGCGTGGATGAGACCGGCGTCGTGCGCCCAATAAGACAGAATTTTGACGTCTTTGACCTCGTCTTTGAGGTGGGCGTCGGCGAACTCCTGAGCGGCCTTGGCATTGACGATGCCACGTCGGGCGGCGATGAACGGCAGCTCGAAAACCTCAGTGGTCGGGAAGCGGCCTGGGGTGGAACCGGGCAGCGTCCAGACAATGTCGACGACCCCGTCGCGCGCCTGATCGTACAGCTGGGGCGGGGTGCCGCCGAGCTGCATCGACGGAAAGATATCGATTTTGATCTTGCCTTGGCTGTCGGCCTCCACTTGCTTGGCCCAAGGTGCCAGCATTTTGGCGTGGCCATTCGAAACCGGCGGCAGGAAGTGATGCAGCTTGAGTGTGACCACGGCCTGGCCGTGCGCAAAGCGGGACACGAACGGCATGCTGACGGCGGCGCCAGTTGCTGCAACTATTTGACGGCGAGTGAGTTTCACAACGTGTTCTCCCTGTGACTAGACCCATGATCCATTCCCGAACCGGCGCACTTCGGTCGTGCGGTAGTCCACTGATGACGGATGCCTTTTTTTGGGGAAGCTTAAGCAGTTCAGCGCCGCGCGAGCAACGGACATCGGTTGGAATGGCAAGATTTGCCGTCGTGAAGGGGCAACGGGGACAGATGCGAACAGCGCATAGGTGATTTGCAAAAATGCAGGCAAATCGCATTAATCTTACTATCCAAGGTCGAAAATAGTCTCTAAGTCCATGAAATGTCGACAAAAGGACTGAATTCACTGCAATTTAAGTGCTCTACGGCATAATGCGGTGAGAAAGAAAAAAGGATGAATGGACGGGACTGCGGCTCGCAGGGTTCGGCTAGCACATCCGCCAGTTCGCCGCGGAAACAAAAATTCCCGGGATAGGGCGGCTGAGACTGGCACGAAGTTTGGAACGGCAGTCGGCAGGTGTTCGAATTGTGTAAAGGGTATCGGACATGAAAACACGTGATTCCGCGATGCGACTCAAGCGCTTCGATGCGAGTGAAAAAGCGCGCAAGGTGGCGGATCTTGAGCACATGATCCGCGAGTTCGAACAGATGGCGATCGATCTCGACCGGCAGATCAGTGCCGAGGAGGATCGTACGGGCGTCAAGGATGCCAGCCACTTCAACTATTCCACATTCGCCAAGGCTGCTGGCCAGCGTCGCTCCAATTTGAAAGCTTCAATAGACGGCCTCGCCGCCAAGCTCGATGCCGCGGTGCGTGAACGCGATGCCGCTCAGGCCGACCTCGATGCCGTCATGACGACTGACCCGCGCGAACATGATCGCGGTCGCCGCCGTCCGGATCGGCTATCGGGAATCTCGATGCGCTGACCAGAGGCCCAATTTCGGGTCATCAACAGTTTGCCAACGCCCCGTTTCGGGGCGCTTGCTTTTGAACTCCCGCTTGTGGGAACTCTGCTCCTCGATTCCAGGCGAGGAGCACCGGTCCACTGCCATGTTTTTTGAGCGCCGAGGTTTGCGCATCGTGATAGCGGCCATCATGGCTCCGCTGGCGACCGCCTGCGCCACCCAATCGCTCACGCCGACACTCGAAATCCCTAAGTTGCCAAGTGCGTTGGCGGGTGAACCGGGGCGTTTCGAAGGCAGGTCAGCCGACATCTACGGGCTGATTGCCAGTGGTGCCTTGACTTGTTGGTTCGCGGCTAACGGGCAGCTCAAAAAAAGCCATATATTTCATGCAGATGCCGATCCCCAAGCGAAGGGGGGAGCAGTCGAGATTGCGATTTTGGAACGGGATTTGGTTGGCCCGAAGCCTTGGGGGCCAAAGGCCTTCAAGGTGGCGCTTTCGCAGTCCGGTGATCAGACGACGATTGAAGTCGACAATCTCAAGATGCCCGAGGCGACCGCAGCGCGAATGCGCGCGGATGTTTTTCATTGGGCGCAGGGCGGCAAGGATTGCCAGCTGAAGCCGACCGAAGTGGCTGCGCCGTCGCCAGCACCGGTTGTACCGAAGAAAAAAGTAAGAGCCAAGACCGTGAAGAAAATCACCACATCCGCGCAATGAAGCCGCAGGTGCACTTTCCCGGATGCGGGGTGATCCGCATCTGCATCCGGGTGCTCAATTCGCGCCGTTGAGCTGGTTGCTCAAGGTCCACGATATTCCTGGACGCGCGTGGCGCGAAGACCCGGCAGTCCATGACGGTCGATCGACCGCTGCCAGCTCAGGAACTCGTCGACGGTTAATTTGTACCGTTCGCACGCTTCCTCAAGGCTCAGCAGCCCGCCGCGAACGGCAGCCACGACTTCGGCTTTACGTCGAATGACCCACCGCTTGGTTTCCCTTGGCGGTAAATCGGCGACTGTGAGCGGGCTCCCATCGGGGCCGATCACGTAACGCACTCGCGCTCTGAATTGCTGTTCGGTCATCGTACTCACAACACGGTTCAAGACCCAGCGTCACCATAGTCGAATGCAATAAATTTTGATCTAAGGTTTTAGGTAAAGATATACTAATCAACTGGTTCATTTTGTGGAGTATTTTGATGTAACGAAGTGTTAGTGTCAAGCATTCCGTTGAACAGCAGGCACGCGCGCCTAGTCGCAATGATGACCACGTGATGTCGTTTGGATGCGGCATTGAGGGCGTTCGTCAGGTGGGTTGTGTCTTGCATCCGCCATTCTTTCGGTCCACACCCCGACCAGATTGTGACCCGCGAGGGTGCAATCGACCAGAAACATGCCGGCGATCCTGCCCTGATTGGCAGGACGGTGGCCACTGACCCCGGGTTATTTCGTAGTATGGCCGCCATAGCGACCTCGGATCCCTCCACAGAGGTCCCATCGGATCCGACGTACTTCCGCAAGGGGCCGATCGTGCCTGGGCGAAAGCGTATTGTCGCGGCAATGTCGGGCGGCGTCGACAGCGCCGTCGCAGCGGCCTTGTTGAAGGCCGAGGGACACGAGGTCATTGGCGTCACGCTGCAACTCTACGATCACGGCGAAGCCACGAAGCGCAAAGGCAGTTGCTGCGCTGGGCAGGACATTCACGATGCGCGCCGCGCCGCCGACATTCTGGGCATCCCGCATTATGTCCTCGACTACGAGAAGCGGTTCGAGGCCGCCGTCATGCAGTCGTTCGCGGATAGCTATCTGGCAGGCGAAACGCCGATCCCATGCGTGACCTGCAATGCCCAGGTCAAATTCAAGGACCTGCTCGACACCGCCAAGGAACTGGGCGCCGACCTGATGGCGACTGGCCACTATATCTCGCGCGCGGAAGTCGGTGGCGGGCCGCGGTTGATGCGTGCCGTCGATGCCGAGCGCGATCAGAGCTATTTTTTGTTTTCCACCACGCGCGAGCAACTCGATCAATTATGTTTCCCGCTCGGCGAAATGCACAAGAGCGACGTGCGCTCGCTCGCGGCTGGGTTCGGACTTCCATTGGCCGATAAGCCGGATAGCCAAGATATCTGCTTCGTGCCGACCGGGCGCTATACCGATGTCATCGCGCGGCTGCGACCGAATGCCGATCAGTCCGGCGAGATCGTGCACGTGGACGGTCGTGTCTTGGGCACGCATTCGGGAATTGCGAACTTCACCATCGGTCAGCGGCGCGGCTTGAACGTCAACAGCATCGAGCCGCTATTCGTGCTGCGGCTGGAGCCTGAAACGCATCGTGTCGTCGTTGGCCCCCGCGATCAACTACGCACGACGGCGCTCGCGCTCCGGGACGTGAATTGGCTCGGCGAGGGCGAGATCGGGGGCGTGCCGCGCTCAGTCGACGTCCATGTCAAGTTGCGTTCGCAGCAGGAACCGCGTCCGGCGACGGTGCATTTCCTGGCAGATGGTCGTGCCATCGTCGAACTCGCGAGCGATGAATTCGGCATTTCCGCCGGACAGGCATGCGTGTTTTACGCCGACGGGTCGGCGCGCTCGGTGGTTTTGGGCGGCGGCTGGATCGCTCGGACGCAAGGTGGAGCGGCTTCCGCGCGAGGGGCGAACCCCATCGAGCAGCCGGCCGGAACCGTCGGCTTAAGTCAATGAACAACAAATTCAGCAGCGCTCGGATCAATCGCGTGCCTTGTCACCAAGACGACCTTGTGACATTTGATGCTTGCATGATGGCGGGACCGGCGCTCTGTGGCGCGTTAACCTTGAAATGAGGAGTTGATCCGGTGACAGGTGAGCCCATTCGCTCGATGGAATTGCGGCGTAAGACGTCGGCGATCGCAGCCAGAGCCCACGCATTTGTGCATGGCCACAATCCGCAGATGGAAGAGCACTCGATCCGCACCGCTTATCGGCGCTGGGCTCCGGTGTACGATCACACCTTTGGCAAGGTCGCCGCCGAAGGTCGCAAGCATGCCGTCGAAATTATCAATCGCAGTAGCGGTCGCGTGCTCGAAGTCGGCGTTGGCACCGGGTTGTCGCTGCCAGCCTACAAGCGCGATCTCGAAATCGTCGGCATCGACCTGTCGCACGAGATGCTTGAGAAGGCGCGGGAGAAGGTTGCCGAGTTCGGCTTGAAGAACGTGACCGGCCTGCACGAGATGGATGCCGGTCAACTCGAATTTCCCGATGGCGGTTTCGACACGGTTGTCGCCATGTATGTGATGACAGTGGTGCCGGAGCCTGAAAAGGTGATGAAGGAGCTGGCGCGCGTCTGCAAGCCCGGCGGACAGGTGCTGCTGGTCAATCATTTCAGCACTGAAGACGGCATGCGCGGCTGGGTTGAGCGGCGGATGGCACCGTTCGCTGACAAGCTCGGCTGGCGGCCGATCTTCGATCTCGACCGGGTGATGGTGGCGCCAGAACTCAAGCTCGTCGAAAGCCGTGCCATGCGGCCGATGGGCATCTTCACGATGTTGCGCTTTACCAAAGGGCTCAGCGCCTGAGGCTGCGGTCGCGCGTCGAGCCGGTGAACTTCGCTTGACGCGCCGCTGCGTGCTTCCTATACCGTGCGAAGTCGCTGGAGCACGGCGGCTTTGCCCTTTGAAGGCATGGCGGGATAGCTCAGTTGGTTAGAGCGGCGGAATCATAATCCGTAGGTCCCCAGTTCAAGTCTGGGTCTCGCTACCATTCATTTTCAAGGACTTAGCTGTGTTGGCTAATCCAAGAATCCGTTGGTCTGCGTGAGTTTTGCGTGAGTCCCACGCCGCTGGACCGCGCAAAACCACCAGTTCCGGCCTGCCCGCCTCACGCGCACAGACCGTCTCGGCCGCCTCGATCAGACGGGTCAATTCGGCCGCCGAATAGTGGGTCGTCATCCGCGCCGACTTGTGGCCCAGCAGATCCTGGCGATCCTCGAAGCCGACACCGGCCGCCCGCAATCTGCGGCCGAACGTGTGCTTCAAGTCATGCACCCGCATCTGGGGCATGCCGGCGCGCACGCGGGCCCGCTTCCAGGCTGCGGTGAGCATGCGATCGAGCGGCCGACCCTCGTAGTCGAACACGTGGGTCGGATGCTTGCCACGCCTGCCCGTAATGACCGCCCGGGCGTTTCGGTTGAGCACGATCAGGCGGTCCTCGCCGTTTTTCACCCTGCCGCCGGGAACGATGAAAACCGAAGTACCGAGTTGCGGCACCTCGATTTCCCATTCCCACCGCAGATTGCAGATTTCACGGTCGCGGCAGCCGGTGTTGACGGCAAAGTTCGACATCTCCACCAGATGGTTGGGCAGTTCGGCGAACAACCGATCCTGTTCCTCCCAGTTCAGCGGGTAGGGCCGGCGCGAGCCGCCGAAAGGCAACAGCTTGATCTTTGGTGCCGCGTGCAACCAGGTCATGCCGTGCTCATCCATCCACTCGCCGGCGGCAAGGTTGAGGATGTGGCGAATCACCTGGAGGCCATGGTTGATCGTACCAGTCGTACGGCCATTCGCCTTGCGGTCGGCGATCCAAGGCTGGAGCAAGCCCATGTGCAGCCTGTCGATCGGCACAGACCCGATCCAGGGCATCAGCCCCTTCAAACGGCCAGATGTCGTCGATCAGGCTGCGCTTGTGCTGATGATCCATCACGAATTTTGCCGCCGCCTCCTCGAATGTCCGCTGGGGCCGGATGCCATAGACTTGCGCTTGACGATGCTGATCGATCACTCGTGCGAGGTATCGTTCCGCTTCTTCAAGCTCAGCCGTTCCAGCGCTTTGGCAAATACGCTGCCCGCCGATGCGTTTGTCGACGATCCATCGTCCTGCCCGGCGCTGGAGGCCGGGGTTTCGTTTGCGTCCCATGACGTAACTCCTTTCGATTGTCCGGGACGTCCGTTGCGGGCGAGATAGTCGTCCACCCAGGCGTCGAGTTCAAGGCGGTCGAAGGCGATGCCTTGCGTCCCTATTCTCACTTCGGTGACAAGCGGCCGCACCTCGATGTTGAAGCGATTGCGATCCATGCCGAGGTAGTGTGGCGCATCCCGGAAACGCAGCAGTCGTGGCAGCAGAGATGGTCGAACTGGCTTGGGCTGAGGCATGGCGATTTCGTTAGTGCTGGTGCGACTGCTGCCGAGCGAACGGTCGATGATCAAGCGAGCGTTCAAGGTGCGTTCGATGATCCCGCGCCATCAGCGCGGATAGGCAATTGGGATAAGCGGGAATTCGAGGGACGTCTGAGGAAGTCCGGGGTCGGCTCGATGCGCGACGGCGACTGAAGCTTTGCTGCATGCCGGTCAGACCAAAGCGTGACAGCTCAACTGTCGCTAGGAAGAGCCAGCGAGGTCAGGACGACGCTGAGCGCACTCGAAGCGATGGCGGCGCCGCGCCAGCTCGATGCTTGCGTTCGTGCTGCGCGGACTTCCGTCAGCCAAGCCATATGCGCCTGGCGATACGGACAGCGCTGGGGCTGAGCTGCGGTACGACGACAAGCGTTGCGGGATTTGGTGCTTTGGTCTGGCTTCGGTCGAACGGACGCCTGCTGCAACAAACCATACGAACGCCAACGCTTGGAGCGCCAGGTTGATTCCGAACGCGGCCTGATAGGCCTCGACCGGATGTCGGCCGTCATGGCTCGGCCACTGGTCGACGACGACGCCTGTGAGCCATTGGACGGCAAAGGCGACACTCAGGTGCAACAGGTTGAGGGCGGCATTGGCACGGCCAGATGCTTCTTTCGGGAAATACCCCGGCAGGATGGCGTAGCTGAGTACCGTTCCGGCGCCAGCCGCGGCGATCAGCGCCCAGGAAAGATAAGTCGGGACCGGCCAGCGCAAGACGACAGCAAGTTGCGCGAGGATGAATATTCCCACCGTGGCACCGAACAGGGTTTCGGTTGGAATGCCGCGTCGCCGTAGTCGGTCGGCGGCCACACCGAGGGCGATGGCGCTGATGCATAGCGCGACGGCCATAACGACCAGATGCCGGACGACGGTGCCGTGGGCATAGCCTTCCACGTCGGTGAGCCACGGCGTCGCCCAAAGACCTTGAATGGCCCAGGACGTACCGATGCAGGTTGCCGACATCGGGGCGAGGCGCCAGAACCGCGCGTCGGCGAATATGGTGCGCAGGCCGATGGGAGCAATCGTTGCCCCGGGCCGTGCTGCAGTCTCACGCTCTGGCACGACCGCGAATATTGCCGCTGCTGCGCAGGCAGTGAGGATCGCAAGAAGCAAGAATACGTTCCGCCAGCCCACTGTGCCGATAAGCGCTTGTATCGGCACGGTGGCCATGACAGCACCGAGCGAACCGGCCATGACCAGTAAGCCATTGGCCACTCCGATCTGCTGCTGCGGGAACCACAACAGAACTGCTTTGAGCCCCGCCATGAGGGCCGTAGCGACCCCAGTTCCGATCAGCAACCGCCCGAGAAGGAGGCCGGACATGCTGTCAGCGGTTGCGAATGCGATGGCGCCAACTGAAGTGATCGGCAAGAGGAACGCCTGAACCCGGCGTGGACCATAGTGGTCGATGAGAGCGCCGACCGGCAGCTGCACTGCTGCCATGACCAGGAAATACATCGATGTCAGGAGGCCGAGCTCCGCCGGACCAAGGCCGATTTCTCCGGACAACTGGTCGACGATCAAGGCATTGATGGTCCTGAACACATAGGACAGGTGATAACCCGCCGCGAACGGCAGCAGGACACTGACGATGAGACGCCACAGCGGCATTGGTTTCCTCATTGGATTGGACAAGTGGTCTCGACGCGCGCCGAGCGGGGCACGGCGTCGTGAATGTCATGCTGCTTTCCGGATGTGACCTTCAGGTTGGCGGATGGGGCTCGTCGCGCTTGGGGCGGCTCCAGACCAGTCGCACCACGCCGTCTTCGGTCGCTTCGAGCAGAACGCCCCAGATCGGTTGCGGCCACGCCGGGTCATCGAGCCTGACGCGCAGATAGCTCTGATCCGTGCCGCTCTTGGTCTTGCGCCAGGCGGCGCCGATTTCGGTGCTCCCGAGCGAAATTCGGAAGTCGGGCGCGTCGTCGCTGGTCTTTCGGTCGTTGGCGACGATGCGAACCTGGGCCTTCAGCATCAAAGTGCGGATGGTGCCGGCATAGCCGTCCTTGACGGCGGCGAATGTTCCGATGACAGGCATGGTGGGCTCCTTTCAGGTGCGTCAACGAATGGGAGAGGTGCGGTAGGGGCGGAGGATGATGTCCTTGTGGACGATGACGCGCAGCGGCCAGCCCGGTCGCACGGTCAGGGTCGGCTGCACGTTGAGGTACTTTTCGACGAGCCGTTGGCCGGCGCGGTTGGTGGTCTGGCCGGTCAACTCGCGCAGTGCTTTCAGGAGGTCGCTGTCGGTGTTGCCGAACGCGAGGCTGTTGCCGATGCCGAGAACGGTCGCCAGTGCCACGCCCTTCAACAGCTTCCAGGTGTGGATATCGACCTCGTCGGCAAGTCCAGCGTAGCCGCCGGTATCGGTGGCCGGCAGATTGTCGATCACCACCGAGGTGCCGTCGGGCAGGATGATGCGTTGCCAGACGACGAGCGCCCGCTCCTGGCCGAAGGCGACGACGTTGTCGTACTTGCCGATCAGTCGTGACCCCTGCGGAATGAGGAGATGCCGACCAGCGATGCTGTCGAAGATGTTCTCGGTCACCTGGGCGATGACGAAGCCCGGCAGATCGGAATTGAGACCGGAGACCAGGCTGGCGGCGATGATGGTGCCGGCCATCAGCTGATAGGGCGAGGCCGGTGTCTGGACTGCGTGCGGATTGTAGATGTCCTTTTCCGGACCGGATTTCAGGAATGCCAGCTTGCGGGTCTGATCGGTCGCATCGCTCGATGACTGGTCGGCGCCGTCGCCGATGATGCCGCGGGCGCGCTCGGCGGCACGCAGTGCGGTCAGCGCTACCGGGATCGCTCGTAGGATTTGGTTGGCGGTCCGGGGCGGCTTCGCCGGTTGTCGGCTTTTGCGGTCGCCGTTTCGCGTGTCGCTGACTTGAGCTGCAGCCGGAAGAACACCGGCGCCTCGCGCGCTTGTCCTGCCATGCGCGCGAGTTTCGCCTTCTCGACCCGCTCGGCTTCGAGCGTCGGATCCGTGCTTGGAACCTGCAGCACCTTGCCAACGGGTGGTGACGGTCGCTCGCCAGCATTCGGCGGTCGTTCGCCGGTGCCTTCATAAGTCGCCGGCAATCCGGCCAGCCGATCGGTGATCGGCTTGCGATCGACGTTGTAGAGTTCCTGAGGCGCGGATGAGCGCAACGACGGTGGCTGCAAGGCGACCAGCACCAGGGCGGCAATGATCGCCAGGATGACGGCCGCGCCACCGATCAGGACGCGGCGATTGATGCGGGTCACCGGCAGTGGCCGCGCGCGCAGTGCCAGCGGTTCCGGCTGCGCTTTGCGCTTTTGCTCGGGCGTAGCCGGCTGTGAATTATCCGGCGTGGTGTTGTCGGTCATGGCGTCGCCTCCCGCCACACGGCATCGGTGCGGACGATGCGGACGATGCGCTGCGGCGCGGTGCCGAGCCGCAATTCGGCGGCGGCGAACAGGCGATCGACAATGTAGGTGGTGCCGCGCACGCGATAGTTGACCAGTGCTGGCTTGCCGTCGGGACCGATGACGAACAACGGCGGCGCCTCGCTCTGGGCGAGCCCCGACGGAAACTGGATGTAGACCTTGGCGCCATCGTCGAACACGCGGATCGGCTTCCACGGCGCATCGCCGTCGAGCCGATAGCGAAACCGCAGCTGCTCCAGATTGACGCTCACGTCGGCAAGCACCGCGCTCGCCGTTTCGGATTTGGCTTGCTGGCCCTTCAGCGCCAGCAGTTGTGACGCGGGATAGGTCCACGACACCGAGGCCATGTAGGTCTTGTCAGCCGAGCGCAGTTCGAGGTGATAGGTGCGGCGGTCGGTGGTGATCACCAGGTTGGTTTCGAGATCGGCGCCGATCGGCTTGACCAGAATGTGCACCTGGGCCGAGGCGCCTTCGCCGCTGGTGGTATCGCCGACGACCCAGCGGACGGTATCGCCGGCCGACACCGCGACGAGCTTCTCGCCGGCTTCGAGCGCGATATCGGTCACTTGGGCGACGGCGGCGTAGACCTGATAGAGCGCGCCTGGGGTATAGGGGTAGACCTGGATGGCGTTGATGTAGCCGTCCTTGGCCGGTTCGACGCGGGCCGCCGTATTGGCCTTGGCGACACGGTCCTTCGGCGGAACTGCTTCTGTCGGCTTGTCCACCTTGGCCGGGACCGGTTTCAGTTGCCCCGGCAGTGGCAAAGGCTTCGGCACCTCGACATACTGGACCGGCCGCTTCGGTTCCGGCTCCTTGATCGCCGGACTGAAGGCGGCGGTATCGAACAGCGGGATCTCCGGCACCTTGATGGCGGTGGCACAGGCTCACGAGCAGCAGCGCGATACCGGCTGAGCTGCAAACAGGGACGCGGCTGATCATTTTCCGTCTCCAGGCGTGAGGTCCTGCGACCAGTTGAAGGCATGCACGTAGATGCCGAGGGGATTCTTGCGGACGAGATCGACGGTGCGCGGTGGCGTCACCACGATCGAGAAGATGCCGGTCAGCCGGTTGGTGGCTTTGAGCGCGCCGCCCTCGAAGCTCTTTTCCAGCCAGCGGATCTGGAACGACGAGTCCGAGGCGCGAACGACGCTGCCGACCTCGATGGCGACGGTCTCGCGCCCGACCTTGGCGAACGGGTCGTTCTCACGGGCGTATTCATTGAGCGTCACCGCCGCGCGGTCGGTGACGAAGTCATAGGCCTTGAGCCAGTTCTGCCGCACGACGACGGCATCGATCGAGAGCGAGCGCACGTTCTCGACGAAGCGGGCGAGATGGAACGCGATCTGGGCGTCGCTCGGCTTGTAGGCCTCGGTCGCCGGCCCGACCGCGCGGGCGCCGCCCTGCCGGTCGATCTCGACGATGTAGGGAACCACCGCGCCGGTTCGACCGAGCCACAGCAGGATCGCCGCCATGACGAGCGAAAGGGCGAGGCTGCCCAACGCCATCAGCCGCCAGTTGTGCGCCTGAACACGCGCCGAACCGATCCGCTCGTCCCAGGTCTGCGCCGCCTTTTGATAGGGCGTCACTGGTTGCGGTGTGTCGCCGTAGCGCAATGTCGATCGCTTGAATGTCATGTGGGAACCTCAGCTCTTGTCCTTGAGTTCGGGGCCGCTGCTGCTGGTGGGCCGATCGCCCTCACGCAGCGTCTGCGTCGCCATCATGCCGGCCTGGGTCAGGCGCTGGCGGCGGGCGAGGTTTTGCGCCCAGGCCGGCGCCGGAGGGGCCGATGCCGCCATGCCAGCAAGGGCGTCGCCGCCACGACCTGCCGATCCATCGGCAGGGGCTGGGTTGGTCGCGCGATAGCCGCTCGCGGCGCCTTCGCGGTAGGCATCGCGGATCGGCGCCGTGACGGCCGCGATGGCGCGTGACGCGGGCGCGGCGGCCGTGGCTTTGGCAACGCCGCGCAGGCCGCCACTCTCATGGGCAGCGCCAACCGTGCCGGAGAGAGAGGCTGCGGCTTTGATGCCGCCGCCCACTGTCCGGTTGGCAAGGCGCGCGCCGCCGGAGGCCAGCATGCTGCCGGCAATCGCCGTGCCGCCGAGGCCAGCGGTTGTTGCCACGGCGGCACCGGCGCCAAGTTGTGGCGCGCCGGAGACGAGGCCTGCGGCGATCGCGGGGACGAACACCGCCAGTCCGAAGACGGCGATGGCGGCGAGAATGGTCGATGCGGCCTGGGTCAGCGTGATGTCGCCTGCAGGACGGATCAAGGTGCCGAACAGCGACGAGCCGATGCCGACCACGATGGTCAGCACCATCAACTTGATGCCGGCGGTGATCACATGGCCCAACACCCGCTCGGCGAGGAATGCGGTCTGACCGAACAGGGCAAACGGCACCAGCACGAATCCGGCCAGCGTCGTCAGCTTGAACTCGATGATGGTGACGAACAGCTGCACGGCGAGCACGAAGAACGCCAGCAGCACGATCAGCCATGCCAGCATCAAGACGACGATGGTGACGAAGTTGGTGAAGAAGCTCGTGATGCCGATCAGCTCGCCGGCCTTTTCGAGCAGTGGTCGTGACGCGGTGAAGCCGGTCGATGCCACGAAGCCCGGTCGCATCAGATCGGCGGTGGTCAGCGACACGCCGGTCGCCTTCAAGCCCAAGCCCGCGAACGAATTGAAGACGACGTCCGACAGCGATTTGAAGTTGTTCAGCAGCAGCGCGAAGAACCCGACATAGAGCACCTTCTTGATCAGCTGCGCCGGGACATTGTCATCCCCGGCCATCGCCCAGAACAAGCCGGCGAGCGTGATGTCGATGGCGACCAGAATACCGGTCAGGAACGCCACGTCGCCGGCCAGCAGGCCGAAGCCGGAATCGATGTAGCGGCTGAAGGTCTCGGTAAACCGGTCGATGATGGCGAGATCGTCCATGGGCATAGCTCCGCTCGACGAGCGCTGCGGACAGCGTCGTTGGAAAAGTCGGGGTGGTCAGATCAGGCGGCGGTCAGCATCGTCGTCGAACGGGTCGCTGCGCGAGTGGGGCTTTCGCCCCGCGCCCCAACCGGCGGGACACCTCCCGGCCCCACCGTCTTTTTGACGTACAAAAAGGAAGGGGTTCGGGGGACACGTCGCCTAAGCGGGTACGGGCCCGCGGCCCGTTCGCGCAGCGACCAAGGGGCGTCATGTCACCGGCTCCGCGCGTAGGCTTGGCCGGTGCCGACGAAGCTCTTGAAGCGCTGGCGAGCTTCGTCCTCGATGGCGAGACCGCGGGCGCGGTTCAGCGTTTCGGTGCGGGCCTGTGCGGCGAGCAAACCCTGCAGTTGCAGCGATTGCTTCACACCGAGGGCCGAGAGTTCATTGCCGGCCTGGGTGACGTCGAGCGCGCCGGACGCGGTGCGTGAGCGGCTCAATGCGTCGTCGAGCAGGCGGCTGTCGGCGCCGATGCTGTCGACGATCTGGCCCTGCAGAAGCGCCGATCGTTTGAGGCTCGCATATTCCTCGTCCCAGCGAGCCTTGACCGTGCGCAGTTGGTCGTCGGATGACGGCAGGGATGTGGCTTCATTGCGGATAGAGCTTGGCGTAGCCGGCCTCGGTCTCGCGCAACTTGAGGGCAAGTCCTTCGCCCTCGCGCAGGCGCGCCTGGATGTCGGCCAGCGAGCGTTGCAGATCGGGCGAGATCGTTGTGCCGAGCCGTTGCAGGTTCTGATCCATGCGCAGCAAGGCTTGCGCCTCGTTCTGCAACTGCCGCACTTGATTGTTGATCTGCTCCATGGCGCGCACCGCGGAGAGCACGTTTTCCTGATAATTGAGCGGGTCGAACACAGTGAGCGCGGTGGCAGACCGTGGCGCAGCTATGGCAGCAAGCGCCGACAGGGCAACCGCCGTGGCGATGTTGCGGGTGGCTTTGCGCCGGGCGGCGCGGTTCGGCTTAGGGCTGACGCGATAAGGCGAGAACCGTTCGGGCAACAGCTCGTCGATGCCGAGGTTCGATTGCACCGCCGGCAGGACGATCGGAGCTCTGGTGACGGGAGGTGGTGCTGAAACGACCTGAGGTGCGACAGCGGTCCTGGGCGGCGGGGCGGTTGGCGTCCCGGGAAATGCGCCGAGCAGGTCGGCGGCCCAGGCGAGCTCCTTGGCGCGCAGGAAGGCATCGGTAAATTCGGTCGGATGCGACTTGGCGATCGTCCGATCGATCAGGCGTTGATCGTCGGGCGATCCGGCGCCGCACAAGGCGAGCGCGATGGGCCCGAGACCGAGTTCGAACAGCCGGTTGCCGCGCGCGGTCTGGGCGTAGTAGTCGCGCTTCGGCGTGGCGGTGGCCAAGATCTCGACCTGCCGATCATTGAGGCCGAAGCGGGCGTAGACGGCGCGCGCCTGGGGTTCGAGCGCCCGGTCGTTGGGCAGGAAGATGCGCGTCGGGCAGCTTTCGATCAGCGCCGGCGCGATCGACGAGCGCTCGATGTCGGCCAGCGACTGGGTGGCGAACACGACGGCGACGTTCTTTTTGCGCAGCGTCTTCAGCCAGGCGCGGATCTGAGCTGCGAACAGCGGATCGTCGAGGAAGGTCCAGGCCTCATCGAGGATCAGCAGTGTCGGCCGGCCGGTGAAGTGCGCATCGAGCCGATGGAACAGGTAGGTCAGCACCGGCGGCACCAGCGCCTTGTGCTGCATCAGCGCTTCCATCTCGAAATGCAGCACGTCGGCGAGCGCCAAGGTCTCGGCGGCACCATCGAGCAGCCGGCCATAAGCGCCTTCGAGCGTGTAGGGCGCCAAGGCCGCGACGATGGCCGCGGATTGGACGAGCACCGCCAATCCCGTGAGAGTGCGTTCGGGCTTCGGTGCCGAGGCCAGGCTTTGCAGGGCGGTCCAGACCGCGTCCTTGATGTCGGGCGTGATCTTCATGCCTTCGTTCGACAGCAGGCCGGTGACCCATTCGAGAGCGAAGGCCATTTCGCCGGGCTCGTCGATGCGTGCGAGCGGCTGCAGGGCGAGCGTGCCTTCGAGCCCGAGTTCGATCGAGGTCCCGGTCATGGCGAGCGCGGCGGCGCGGGCCGAGCGACCGCGATCGAAGATCACGACCTGGGCGTCGATGAAGCGGCGGAACTGCAGTGCGAGCAACGACAGCAACACCGATTTGCCGGCGCCGGTCGGGCCGACCACCAGGGTATGGCCGACATCGCCGACGTGCAGATCGAGGCGGAACGGCGTCGAGCCGCGCGTTTCGGTCAGCATCATCGGCGGGGCATTGAGGTGCCGGTTGGCCTCGGGGCCGGCCCAGACGGCCGAGACCGGCATCATGTGGGCGAGGTTCAAGGTGTGCACGATCGGCTGGCGCACGTTGGCGTAAGGGTTGCCCGGCAGGCTGCCGAGCCAGGCTTCGACCGCGTTCATGGTCTCCCGGATGGTGACGAAGCCACGGCCGTTGACGATGCGCTCGACGGCCAAGATCTTTTCGTTCGCCCGCTTGGGATCGGGATCGGCGACCACGATGGTGGTGGTCAGATAGCCGAAGGCGACGTCGTCGGAGCCCAGTTCCTGCAGCGCGTCCTGCGTCTCGGCAGCCTTCGCCTCGGCATCGGGATCGACCAGCGCGGTCTCGCGATTGAACAACGCTTCGCGCAGCACCGCGCCGACCGACTTTCGCTTTGAAAACCACTGCCGGCGCAACTTGGTGAGATGCTTGTTGGCTTGCGCCTTGTCGAGGGCGATCCAGCGCGTGGTCCAGCGATAGGAGAACCCGAGATCGTTGAGCGTATCGAGCAGTCCGGGTGTCGTCGTGTTCGGAAAGCCGAGAACGGTCAGGATGCGCAGATGCCCGTTGCCGAGCTTGGGCTCGACCCCACCCAGGAGTGGCGTGTCGCAGAGCACGGCATCGAGGTGGGTCGGAACCGCCGGCACGGCGACGGCGTGGCGGCGTTCGGAGATCGTGCCGTGCAGATAGGTCAGGGTCTCGGCGTCCGACAAGGCTTGCGCCTCGGGCAGGATCGCAGCCAGCAGCTCCAGCGCGCGTTCGGTTTCGGTTTCGAACCAGGCCAACTGGGCAAACGCGTCGGCTTCGATCTCGCCGCCTTCGGTGCGCTCATACAACATCCGCTCGGCGCGGCCTTGATGCTCCGGCGGCGGCAGATAGAGCAGCGTCATGTAATACCGGCTCTCATGATGGTCGCCATCGGCGGTGAAGGCCGAATATCGCTCCTGATCGACGAGCCACGAGGCTGCGTCGGCGAAACGGGCGCCGGGATAAGCCAGCGCCGGACGGCGTTCGGCTTCGAAGAACAGCGCCCAGCCGTCGCCGAACCGTTTCAGGACGTTGTTGATCCGGGCCGTCACCGAAACGAGTTCGGCTTCGGTCGCGCTGTCGAGATCGGGACCGCGATACCTGAACGTGCGCTGGAACGAACCGTCCTTGTTGAGGACGATGCCGGGCGCCACCAGGCAGGCCCAGGGCAGATAATCGCACAGGCTGGTGTTGTTCGATTTGTATTCCTTGAGGTTCAACATGTGAGCGCTCCTTTGTGGCGGGCGTGGCGGGAGAGAACAGTGAGAAAGGCCGGGTCCTTGCGCGTGACCCAGACGGCGACGGCGTGACCGGCGAGCCAGATCAAGAGGCCGGCGATCCAAAGCCTGAGGCCCAGGCCGATCGCGGCCGACAGCGTGCCGTTCAGGATGGCGAAGCTGCGTGGCGCGCCGGCGATCAGGATCGGTTCGGTGAGCGCCCGGTGCAGGGGCACTTCGAATCCCGGTGTCGATGATGGTTGGCCGAGCATGTTTGTGTTGCTCCTCAGGTGATCAGCGCGCCGCCGGCGAACGAAAAGAACGATAGGAAGAACGACGTCGCCGCGAACGCGATCGACAGACCGAATACGATCTGGATCAGGCGCCGCAGGCCGCCGGACATGTCGCCGAACGCGAGGCTCAAGCCGGTCATGATGATGATCACCACGGCGGAGACCTTCGCCACCGGCCCCTCGACCGATTCCAGGATCCGCTGCAGCGGCGCTTCCCACGGCATGCCGGAGCCGGCGGCTTCGGCTGGCGCTGCTCTGGTGAGAATGGCGATGACAGCGAGGGCGAGGACACTGCTGGCGTAGCGGCTATCGGCTCTCATGACGCCACCGGCCGCAGCGCGGGCTTGTCGAGTGGTTTGAGAACGTAGTCGCCGTCGTCGTCGATGCCGGTCAGTTCGAGGATGGCGGTGACGCGGCGGTTGGTGCCGCGGCCGTCGAGGAAGACGAGGAGTTCGATGGCCTGGGCGATCAGGTCGCGCGGAACGGTGACGACCGCTTCCTGCACCAGCTGTTCGAGACGGTAGAGCGCCGACAGCGGGCTGTTGGCGTGCACTGTGGTGATGCCGCCGGGATGGCCGGTGTTCCAGGCCTTCAGCATGTCGAGCGCTTCCGGCCCGCGCACCTCGCCGACGACGATCCGATCGGGGCGCAGCCGCAAGGTCGAGCGAACGAGATCGGCAAGGCTCGCCACGCCCGGCTTGGTGCGCAGGGCCACGACATCGGCGGCGGCGCATCTCAGTTCGCGGGTGTCTTCGAGGATGACGACACGCTCGTCGAGCGACGCCACCTCCGCCAGCAGCGCATTGACCAAGGTCGTCTTGCCCGACGAGGTGCCGCCGACCACGACGATGGTCCGGCGGTCGCGGACAGCGCGGCCGAGGGCATCGGCCTGGATCCGGCTCATGATGCCGCTCGCCACATAGTCGGCGAGCGTGAACAGGATCTCGGCCGGCTTGCGGATCGAAAAGCAGGGGGCCGACCGCGACCGGCGGCATGACGCCTTCGAAGCGCTCGCCGCTGTCGGGCAGTTCGGCCGAAACGATTGGGGTTCTGTCGGTCACCTCACGGCGGACGTGGGCTGCGACCAGGCGGATGATGCGCTCGGCCTCGGCGCTGCCGATCCGTTCGCCGGTGTCGGCGCGTCCCTCGGCGGCGCGGTCGATCCAGAGCTTGCCGTCCGGATTGACCATCACTTCCAGCACGGCGGGATCGGCGAGGGCGGCGGCAATGGTGCTGCCGAAGGCGGTCTGCAGCATCTGCCGGCGGCGGCCGTGCGCTTCCTGGGCCGCGAGCGTGTGAACGAGGTCAGCCATGACTGTTGCCATCCTCACTGTTGGGCGTGGGAGCGCGGGCAACCGAAGTGAGCGGCGCCGCATGCGTGATGCCGGCGGTGGCGAAGAGATCCGGATTGTGCGTGGCGATGGTCTCCAGCACCTCGGACACCAGGCGATGGTCCGAAGCGAGCCGGCGACCGATCTCGGCGACGAACACCTCGAACCGCTCGGTGCCGAGAATGCGCGCCGGCTCCTGCTCGCTGAGCGGCAGCGGCGGCGTCACGGTCAGGAAATAGCGGACGAACAGCGCCAGCGTTTCGGTGACGATGGCGACGTCGCGTTCGGTGGTCTTGATCGCCCGGTTGAGTTCATCGAGCCGCCGCGCCAGCGCGTCCTCGATGCCGGGCATCGGGCGTGGTGCCAGGCTCTCGCGCAGCGCTTCCTCGACCAGCGCCGACTTGGCGCCGTTGCGGATGCGGGCGACCTCGTCGAACCGACGGGCCAGTGGTCGTGACAGATAGAGGGTGTAGCGCTTCTTGCTCATGACAGTTTCAAGCCTCCCGGGAAGGTCAGGATGGTGCCGTTGCCGTCATCGGCGGGCGGCGCGTGTTCGGGCTCGGGTTCCGGATCGAGGGCGAGGGCTGCAAACAATGGCAGATCGAGGTGATGGTCCGGCTGAGCCCGGCGTTTCGGCAGTTTGTGCGACCCTGGGCCGCTCGTCTTCGTCCGCAGCCGTCGTCACCAGCTCCGACCAGGCCTTTTCCAATCTGGCATCGGTCGTTCGCGTGCGGCCGCTCCAGTCGTCGATGCCGGGCAGCGCTTCGGCGAAGCAACCGTCGGTCAGTGTCGGGGCCGGCAGGCAGCGGACAATGAAGTTCTGGTCGTTGAAATACTGCAGCTTCTTCGCCCGGATCGGCGGCGTGCCGGAGACCAGCACCAAGGCGTCGGCTTGCGGCAATTGCAGAACCTCGCCCGGCGTCAGCAACGGTCGCGGTGTCTCCTGCTCGGAAACGGAAGTGTGCGACAGCCATGCCGACCAACGCTTGCCGGAGAGATTGCGCTGCGCGCGCAGTTGCGTGGCGGTGCCGAGCGCATCGGACAGGCGCCGGGCGGTGCGTTCGTCGTTGGGTGCGAAGGCGACCCGGACATGACAATTGTCGAGGATGGCGTGGTTGGGCCCATATGCCTTGTCGATCTGGTGCAGCGACTGGGCGACGAGCATCGCGCGGATGCCATAGCCGGCGAGAAACGCCAGCGCCGTCTCGAAGAAATCCAGGCGCCCGAGCGCCGGAAACTCGTCGAGCAGCAACAGCAGTTGGTGCCGCCGCGGCTTGCCGTCGAGGCTCCCGAGATTTTCCGTGAGCCTGCGGCCGATCTGATTGAGGATGAGGCGAACCAGCGGCCGGGTTCGGGAAATGTCGGACGGCGGCACCACGAGGTAGAGCGAGATCGGGCGCTCGGCGGTGACGAGATCGACGACGCGCCAGTCCGAGCGGCTGGTGGTCTCGGCAATCACCGGATCGCGATAGAGCCCGAGGAAGCTCATGGCGGTCGAGACGACGCCCGAGCGCTCGTTGTCGGACTTGTTCAAGAGTTCGCGGGCAACCGAGGCCACCACCGGATGCACCTTCGGCGCGTCATCGGTGCCGAGGTGGTTGGTCGCCAGCATGATCTTGAGGGCGCGGGTGATCGAGCGCGACGGATCGGCGAGGAAGCTCGCGACACGGGCCAAGGTCTTGTCGGCTTCGGCGTAGAGCACATGCAGGATGGCGCCGACCAGCAAGGCATGTGCGGTCTTCTCCCAGTGGTCGCGCCGCTCCCGCGCGCCCTCCGGATCGACCAGGATGTCGGCGATGTTCTGGACATCGCGCACTTCCATCGGCCCCTTGCGGACTTCCAGCAGCGGATTGAACCGCGCCGACAACGGGTTTGTTGGATCGAACAGCAGGCAATTTGAAAATCGTGCTCGGTAGCCGGCAGTGAGTTCCCAGTTCTCACCCTTGACGTCGTGGATGACGGCCGAAGCCGGCCACGTCAGCAGTGTCGGCAGCACCAGGCCGACGCCTTTGCCAGAACGGGTCGGGGCGACGGCGAGCACATGCTCCGGGCCGTCATGACGGAGATAGCGCTGATCATAAAGACCAAGGACGACACCGTCGCCGCCGAGCAAGCCGGCCTGCTCGACATCGCGAAAATCCGCCCAGCGGGCCGAGCCATAGGTCGTGATTGCTTGGCTCTGGCTCGCCCGCCGGGCGGCTCCCCCAATAGCGACGGCACCGCTGAAAATCCCCCCGAGGGCGGCAACGGTGCCGGCGCGTCCGAATACGTCCGGTGCCTGATCGTCAAACGACAGCCACCAGGCGAAGAGTTTCCATGGCGCGTAAATCGGCCAACCGGCCAGCGTGAGCACGGCCGGGCCAAGCGCCGGCTGGAACTCCAGCATCGCCGCCGCCCATTGCGTTGCGACAAACAAACTGAGCACCGCAAGCGACAGAGCGAGCGCGCCTTGCAGGATGGTTGATCTCGTCGTCGCCATCGTCGATCTCCGATTTGCGCCACTGCACAAATGCGGGATCAGAATGCCGCTCGAAGCGGTCAGACGTTAATGGGGAAAGCCGGGAAAAAGGGGGAAGCGGCGGGAGCTGCGCGGAGATGTGGGGAATTCGCTGTCGCCACCGGAGCTTGACGCTGCATCGTGGGGCAGATCGAACGATCGATCGGGATTGGCAACAATCTGGGCCGTAGCGCGCAGGATGATCGTCGCAGTGCAGAGAAAGCGGAAGTCGAGACCGTATGCGTCAGTGCAGTGACCAAGAAAATCACGCGGGTCGCTCCACCTCCGACAGCGGACCTCCCTGCCGTCGGGCCGGCCAGGGCTCCATTATCCCGTCGGCAGCGAAGCGGTCTGGGTCGCGCGCAGAAAGCGCTTTTTGCGGCAACGGACCTTCGAACAGTTCGCAACGCGGCTGTTTCGTCGATTACGATTGGCCACGAGCGTGGCTTGGCGAGCGCGGATCATTGCTCGCCGGGCTGGCTGAAATTGCTTGCGATCCAGGCGGTGGCGCTGGCGCGAGTCAATTTGTAGGAGGGCGCCACCCGCACCTGCGCGAGGAGCTCGCCTGCACTATCACGCGCGGAGAGCTGGCCGTGAGGGTTGTCGTCATCCGGAACAATGTCGAGGCTCACCACGACAGATGCTGAGCGAGATGCAAACGGCCCACCCGTATCCTGACTGATCTCGATGCTCTGGTGCAGCTGCGCGTGTCGTTGTTGCTCGTGCCGGCGGACATACTCGGTGGCCGTCTTGACAAGCGTGATGAACGCTTGGCTGTCCAGGGGTTTCGGGTTCCTCTTATCCCGCCCCATCGTCCACGGCCCGACCAATGCCGGCTCAGGCTCGCCATCCTTGATCATGGCGACGGCCCAGCCGTCATCATCCTCGTTCTTGATCACTTGCGCCGTCCAACCGTCATCGGCCCAAAGCGTCGGTTCATGGATGGGGATTTGGGTCATGCGAGAGGGTCCTATCCTCTGAAAGGTCCGCCATAGAGAGCAACTTCACCTATACAGCCATACATCCTTTTTGCCGCGCGCGGGTCGAGGGCTTACACCGGAAACTCGCCGAGCAGATTTACAGGGTGCGCTGCGATCGGCATCGTCACAACCAACTGGCCACTCGCAAACCGCGCTGATGCGTAGTCGGCGCACGGAGCGCGATGCAGAGAAAGCCGACGTCGGCCAATCGATTAGCGTGAACCATCGCAATGTCTCGACCACGGCCGCTCCGCCTTCGGAAGCGTTCCCGGCAACTCGTCGAACAAATAAGCTATGACGAGCGTACCGGCTCAAGCGGCGCTGCGAGATAAGCCGAATACTTTTGCGAGGGCCATCTCCCCTTTCGGCGTGACCGCTACCGCGCGGGTTCCGTCGATGCGGCGCAACCAGCCGGCCTCGAACCCGTGGCGGCAGATGGCAGCACCTAGGCGTCCGGCGAGGTGCGGCCGACGTTCGCTCCAGTCCAGGCACATGCGGCAGAGTGGACGGCTGACCAGCCGGCCTTCGGTCGCGTCGGGCAACATGATGCCCGCCTTGGCGAAGAAGCGCACGCCGGCATCGGTGATCAGCCCGGCCTCGTCCTGCACCTCGACGTGGCCTTTCGCAACCAGTGCATCGGCGATGGCGACGCCGAGGCGGCCGGCGAGGTGATCGTAGCACGTTCGCGCACGCCGGAGCGCCTCGTCGCGCGGTCCCGTGCGCGGCGCCTTCTTGGCCCAATCCTTGACGCTCGCGTGCTGCATCAGGCTTTCGAGCAAGCGCGCGACGCTCGGGCTGGCAAGCCGGTGGTAGCGGTGCCGGCCCTGCCGCTCGACGCTCACCAGTTCGACCGCGAGCAGGCGCGCCAGATGCGTGCTCGCCGTCTGCGCGGTGACGCCGGCTACGGCCGCCAGCTCGGATGCGGTCAACGCGCGACCGTCCATCAGCACGGTCAACATGGCGGCACGCGCCGGCTCGCCGACGACGGCTGCAACCTCGGCAATCCTGTTCGGGCTGACCATCGTGGCCTCATTGCGTCGCTGACTGGCGGCATCCTCGCATCGCACGCTATCCGATGCTTCGATGGGCGTCGAAGCATTTGGCGACCACGCCATGACATCAACGGTGCGCAACAGACCCGACACCAAGGAGGCACGCGCCGTGATCACCTGCATCATCCGCTATCACATCGATCCCAATAAGAAGGCCGGGTTCGAGCAATATGCCCGCAATTGGGGGCAGGCGATTCCGAGGTGCGGGGCGGATCTCGTCGGCTATTACGCGCCGCATGAGGGATCGAGCACATTGGCCTATGGCATCTATTCGGTCGAAAGCCTCGCAGCGTACGAGCAGTACAAGGCTCGGTTGGCTGTCGATCCACTCGCCCGCGAGAACTATGAGTTCGCCAAGCACGAGCGCTTCCTGACGAGAGAGGATCGCACGTTCCTCAAGCTGGCGTCGGCGCCGCACAGTCCTCCGGTGCGGCCATGACCGTCCATTCGCCGGCCCGCCCATTCTTCGGCTGGCAGGTCGTCGCTGCTGCGTTCGTGCTGGCGACGTTTGGCTGGGGCGTCGGCTTCTACGGCCCGCCGATCTACCTGCACGCGGTGATCGAGCGCACGGGCTGGCCGGTGGCGCTCGTCTCGGCGGCCGTAACGGTGCATTTCCTCATTGGCGTGCCGGTGGTCGCCAACATGCCCCGGCTCTATCGCCACTTCGGCATCCCCGTGGTGACCAGTGTCGGCGCCCTGTTGCTCGGCCTCGGCGTGCTCGGCTGGGCGTTGGCGTACGAACCGTGGCAACTGTTCGTGGCGGCATTGCTCAGCGGCTGCGGTTGGGTGACGATGGGCGCCGCGGCCGTGAATGCGCTGGTCGCGCAGTGGTTCGTGCGCACCCGGCCAGCGGCACTGGCAACGGCCTACAACGGCGCGAGCATCGGCGGCGTGGTGTTCTCGCCGCTCTGGGTGGCGCTGATCGCGGCGCTCGGCTTCGCCGGTGGCGCAGCGGTCGTCGGCGTCGTCATGGTGATCGTGATCGCCGTCCTTTCGGTGCTGGTGTTTTCGCGCACACCGGAGAGCATGGGCCAAGCGCCTGACGGTGACGCGCCGGGCCAGTCGGCAGCCAGCATGACGCTGCCCAACACCCCGCCGCTTGCCCGGCAATGCGCTGTGGCGCGACCGCGCCTTCCGCACGCTCGCGGCCGGCATGGCGTTGAGCCTGTTCGCACAGATCGGCCTGCTGGCGCATCTCTACTCGCTCCTGGTGCCAGCGATCGGCAAGCAGGGCGCCGGCCTCGCGATGGGCTTTGCCACCGCCTGCGCCATCGGTGGCCGCACAATCGTCGGCTGGCTGATGCCGCCGGGCGCGGACCGCCGCCTGTTCGCCGCCATGAACCTCGGCGTGCAGGTCGCCGGCTCACTGGCTCTGCTCGCCGCCGGCGCAACGAGCGTGCCCCTATTGATGCTCGGCGTTGTGCTGTTCGGCGCCGGGATCGGCAATGTCACGTCGTTGCCGCCGCTCATTGCCCAGGTCGAGTTCGTGAAGGAGGACGCCACCCGCGTCGTGCCGCTGATTGTTGCCATTGGTCAGGCGACCTACGCCTTCGCGCCCGCAGTATTCGGTGTGTTGCGTGCGTTCGAGGGCGCACCAAGCGCGCCAGTCTGCTGTTTGCCGTGGCGGCAGTTGTGCAGTTGGGGGCGATCACGTGTTTCCTCGGTGGCCGCCGAGCGCCTTAAGTCATAAGCGAGCTAAACTGCTCGCCGACGTACGCCAACGATGATGTGCCCCGGCCATGGAGAGCGCCCGTGGTGTTGCGCTAAGATTTCAATGGCCGGCGAGCCCTTGCGTGACACATCGCGATTTAGGTATTGTGCTACTATCGTTCATGGGTCAGCTAACACCAAGGGGTTCGCCATGCGCTGTGTAGCCCTTTCGTCGATCCCGGATCACGTATTGATGACAGGACAGACCCATTGGTGCGTTGGCGCCGGTAGATTGTGATGACTACACGACGATGGTCAGTTTCTGGCGGAGGGCGTTTTGTCCAGCTGGGACCTGGTCATACGCTCTTTTGAAAGCGAACAGACGAACGACGGACGGCGCATTTATCCGAACAATGCGGCGATGACGCGCTGGCTACACAAACAATCCAGGGGATGCTGACACCCGAAATCAAAGACGAGAACACTGCGATCATTGACGCGACATTCAGAAGACCGGCGATCCGTTGAAATCCTATCGAGAGACCATAGTGGCTGGCGGCTACGAAATCGTCTGCAGCTGGCCGAACGTGCGCGATCGAATGATACTCATACGCAGCCGGGCACGCCTGCAGCAGGCCGTATGGACTTTGCACGGTCTTCGTTCCACGCTGGCGGCCTCTCCATCAATGGAAGGATGTCATCGGCACGGCCTGGCCGCGCAATCGCGAGGGACGACCGGTTCGCACATCCTCGCTGGCCTTCTCTGAGAGTTGGACGCAAGCGCGCTGAGGTTGACATGGCCTTCGGCCCAGTAACCCGTTCGTTCAGGAGCGCATGGGGGAATATGTGCGATGC
>CAVTAL010000003.1:0-245450 GCA_963732635.1 uncultured Alphaproteobacteria bacterium | reverse complement strand
CGCAGATCCCTGGGATGTGCTTCGACGGTCCAAATGCCTTGTAACCGCCGTCCGTCTTGCGCATGCACATCCCGAAATATGTCGCCCAGATGGCGCCTGCAAGCACCACGGATCACGATCCACGGCAGCAAACGAATTGTGTACGACCCGCCAATGCAGCGACCAACTGCGTCGCGGAACGGATAGACGACCCCGCCGTAAGGGCGGCGAGGTCGTCATTTGGATCGGGGCGGGGGCCCGATACCAAATCCCGGTGCGCAGCGCGCGGCCTCGCGGAATTCGAACTCCGTCGAGATCATCGCGCGCCGACCAACTGCTCCATGTGGACCTACCCACTGGGGTCATGTTCCGAGACGACAACGCGTCAATCCGATGATTATTCCCAGTTGCCGCCGGGCAGCGCGCAAATTTGCGCCAAGCCGCACGCACCCCACCAGAGCGCTTGCGACGTTGGCAAGCCATGCTGCACAAATCTTGGAGCGGGTGAAGGGAATCGAACCCTCGTATTCAGCTTGGAAGGCTGCTGCTCTACCATTGAGCTACACCCGCAAAAACAATTACTTAGCGTATTATTGGTTGTTACTTGGCGCTCTTTCGGCTCGCGACACTTTCGTGCTGCGTGGCACGACTTAGAGCAAATCGCGACAGCTTTCGCAAGTCAGCCTGTTCGTCATTTCCTCGGCGGCTTCCCGTCGCCGTAGAGGGCGTTGGGATTGTTCGGTAATAGGCCTGTAGACACGAACGGGCTCAGAAGAGCATTCGTCTGAGAGACCCTACGCAGCCAGTTCCATGTCTCTGGTGGTGCCGAGCCTACATAGTCCTGGGGGTCTACTCGCATGACGATGAAGCTATCTAGGGGTCTTAGGCTCACTTTGAGGCGTTCATTGAGCGTCCCAAGTGGGGTATTCGACGCCAGAAGCCACGTCACGCCGTTGAAGCGGAACCAGTCACTACCATCACTACTGAGGACGTGGTCGACCAGCGTAATCCTATTGGCGTCGAGTTCATCGAATCGGACCATCACGACATAGACAGGAATGCTCATGGAGATGGCTCAATGGTCAGCATCTCAGCTTTTGGCGCGGCTACGTTCGCCGACAGTATGATCGGCGGCAGACCCTTCTCTTGCATTTCGAATTGTTTGAGGACGAGGAGCTCGTTCCCTTCCATCATGGCCCCGTACGGGTTCTTGATCGCATAAAAGAGGATTGAGCCGACTGTACCGGCAAGTATCAGTATGATTCCGACGGCGCAGGTGATTTGGACGCCAAAATTGCCACTCACGGAGCCAACTGCGGCGAGGCCGACCAAGCCGAATATAGTGATCCCACCGATGGTTCCGACAACGCCGCGTGATAGCTTGACGCGCGTGAAAATTCCCACAACCCCGACGGTGTTTCAGGCATCAGAGAACTCGGCTGCTTGGGAAGGTGAAACAAGCTCTCGCGCTTTCCTTCAAGCGTGTGCATCTCGCGCCATGATGCCGCGATGTTGTATTTATCAAGTTGGCAGTAGCCCTGTTGGTCTATCTGGGCAACGACTGCGCTCGGGGACCGCGCGGACATCTTCGCGATCTCTTCTGAGGAAATCGGTACCCCGCGCAAGAAGCGCCAGCCGTCGCGAAATTCTTCGGACGTACGGGGCTCGCTCCCGTTGGTGAACTGGATGAGATCGTGGTCTTTGTACTGGAAGAAAAAAAGCAAGGGTTCCATGACGCGTCCTTCAGGTAAGGCAAATTGACGACGTAGCCCAGCCGCCTTGTAGCATCGGGACCGTTGTTCTGCAATTGTTCGACCGGCCATTCGCCACGGCACCTCGTCAAAAGCGGGCGACCGTGCGACAAAAAAGGGCACCCCGTTTTACCGGAGTGCCCCTCTTTGTCAGAACAACCTAGACAGAACGGCGAGTGCCGAAGCTAGCTTTGGATGCACGAGGCACCCGATGGCTACCCGATAGTTGGCACCGGACGGCTTGCTGGCTTCGAGTGAGAAGAACACAAGCATGTGTCCCTCCTTTCCCTAGCGCGACCCTTGTTGCCGGTAGTCATGCGCCTAAGGCCAGCGTTTGGGGAGTTCATCGGATTAAAAGCCTCAGAGGTGATCCCCACACGCGTCGGCTTGCCTCGTACATAGAGCGCCGGTGCATTCGCCGGAAGGCTGCTTCCGTTCAATCCACAGAACTCTTCGCGTGTTCGTAGGCGTCGATCAGGTGCTGCAGCGGCGGCTACTCGAAGCCCGGTTGCGCCCTTTCCACCCGAAGCCCCCATGTGATCGGGCGCTGCCGGCAGGAACCCAAACCCGGACTTGAGACCATTGCCAACGGGCACGCGGTACGCTGCTGGCGGTCGGACGAACTCGTCCTCGCCGGCACTGGCGCTTAAGGCCCACTCCGGGCTAGTCTGCGGCCAGCATCCAGCCATCGGAGGCACGCCATGCCGCAAGACAGCAATCCGCACCTCGTGAAGAAGCAGTTCGACGTCGTCGGCACCCGGCCACTGCGTCCGGACGGCATCGACAAAGTGACCGGCCGCGCCCGCTTTGGCGCGGATATGCATATGCCTGGCATGCTGCACGGCGCCATCCTGCGCTCACCCCACGCGCACGCCCGGATCAAGAAGATTGATGTCTCAAAGGCGCTGAAGCTCGACGGCGTCAAGGCCATCGTTACGTCAGATGACATGCCGGATGTGACCGGCGGCAACGAGGATCTGCGGGTCGTCCTGTGCAACGTGATGGCGCGCGGCACCGCGTTTTACGACGGCCATGCGGTGGCAGCGGTCGCAGCGGTCACGCCACTGATCGCGCGCGAGGCGGTCAGGCTGATCAAGGTCACTTACGAAGTGCTGCCGCACGTCACCGACGTCGAGGCGGCGATGAAGCCCGACGCGCCGGTGCTGCACGATGACATGTTCACCGCCGGCGTCGAGCCCAAGCCAAAAAAGCCGTCGAACGTCGCGCATCGCTATCACTTCGGCCACGGCGACGTCGCCAAAGGCTTCAAGGCCGCCGACTTCGTCGTCGAGCGCACTTTCCGCACCGAGGCCACACACCAGGGCTACATTGAACCGCACGCCTGCGTCGCCAATCTGCGCGCCGACGGCAGCGGCGAGCTGTGGGGCTGTACGCAAGGCCACTTCATGATCCGCACGACGTGCGCCGGCCTGCTCGGGCTCGACGCCGCCAAGCTACGCGTCACCGCCTCCGAGATCGGCGGCGGCTTTGGCGGCAAGACCACGGTGTTCCTTGAACCCGTTGCGCTGGCGCTGTCACGCAAGTCGGGCCGGCCGGTGAAGCTCGTGATGAGCCGCGAGGACGTATTCCGCTCGACCGGACCGACCGCGAGTACCGCCATCCGGGTCAAGATCGGGGTCAAGAAGGACGGCCGCATCACAGCTGGCGAAGCGGAACTCAAGTTCCAGGGCGGCGCATGGCCGGGCTCGCTGGTCGACATGGGGGCGATGGCGGCGTTCGCCTGTTACGACCTTGAGAACGTCGACGTCACCGCCTGGGACGTGGTCGCCAACCGGCCGAAGCTCGCGCCCTACCGTGCGCCAAGCGCACCGATGGCGACCTACGCCGTCGAAAGCGTGGTGCAGGAATTGGCCGAAAAGATCGGCATGGACTCAATCGACTTGCGATTGAAGAACGCCGCCAGCGACGGCTCGAGGTCGTCGTTCGGTCCGGTCTACGGCGTCATCGGCCTGCGTGCCACGCTGGAAGCAGCAAAGAAGCATCCGCACTATAAGGCACCGCTGAAGAAGGGGCACGGGCGCGGCGTCGCCTGCGGCTTCTGGTTCAACTTCGGCGGCAACATGTCGGTCAATCTCACCGTCAACGCCGACGGCACGGTCGGCGTCACTAACGGCAGCCCGGACATCGGCGGCAGCCGCGCCTCGATGTGCCTGATGGCGGCGGAGGAGCTCGGCATTCCCTACACCCAGGTCCATGCGATCATCGGCGACACCTCGTCGATCGGCCATTGCGACATCACCGACGGCAGTCGCGTCACCTTCGCCGCCGGCATTGCCACTATCAACGCCGCCCGCGATGCGGTGGGCAAGCTCTGCGGCCGCGCCGCCGCCATCTGGGGCATCCCGAAGGACGCCGTGGTTTGGGAGAAGGGCCATGCCAAGCCGGCCGGGGACAATGCCGGCAAGTTCCCACCGCTATCATTGAAGGAAATTGCAGCGCAGTTTTCAGGCACCGGCGGCCCGATTGCCGGCCACTTCGAGGTCAACGCCGACGGTGCGGGCGTGAGCTTCGGCACCCATATCGCCGACGTCGAGGTCGACCGCGAGACTGGGGCCACGCGCGTCGTGCGCTATACCGTGTGCCAGGATGCCGGTAAGGCAATCCACCCGAGCTACGTTGAAGGCCAGTTCCAGGGCGGTGCGGTGCAAGGTATCGGCTGGGCACTGAACGAGGAGTACGTCTACGGCAAGGATGGGCGATTGCAGAACGCCGGCTTCCTCGACTACCGCATCGCGGTCGCCTCCGACGTGCCGATGATCGACACCGTCATTGTCGAAGTACCCAACCCCGGCCACCCCTACGGCGTGCGCGGCGTCGGCGAGACGCCGATCGTACCGCCCTTGGCCACCGTCGCCAACGCCATCGCCAATGCGACCGGCATCCACATGACGCATATCCCGATGTCGCCACCGCGATTGCTGAAGGCGATGGGGGAGAAGGGGTAATCGGGTTTGGGGGTTAGGGGTTGGGGTGCGCATCTCCGGTTCCTAATCCCTAACCTCTAAACCCTAAACCCAATCCTTCGAGGCAACACCGATGATCCGCGTCAAACTCGGCGGACCACTGATGAGCCAGGCCGGCGGCGTCCAGGAGTTCGACATCGAGGCTGCGACCATCCGCGAATTGCTGGCCCGATTAGGCGAGCAGTACCCCGCATTGCAGCCGATCCTCGCCCGTGGCGTCGCCGTCGCCGTCAACGGCACCATCTATCGCGAAGCCTTCCTCACAACGATCCCTGAAGGTGCCGAAGTATATATTCTGCCGGCGCTGGTGGGTGGGTGAGTGGAAGGTAGGTGGCTGCATTTGTCGCAACATTGTAGGGCGCAATAGCGGCTTCGCGTATTGCGCCAGATGCAACCACCGAACAAGCGGCATGGCGCAATACGCAAGCGGGCTATTGCGCCCTACAAAATCACGCAAATCTGCGGTGGGTCACAGTTGCGGAATCCGCAGCCTCATTCGAACTCACCCTCGCCCCGGCGCCAGGAACCGCCACGGTTCCGCTTCCTGAGAGATGTCCGTGATCACTTCGATCAGGGCGGGGGCGTTGGCGGCGAGCGCTTCCTTCAGCGCCACCTTCAAGCCTGCCGGGTCGGTCGCGCGCCATGACTGCACGCCGAAGCTCCGGGCGAACATCTGGAAGTCGGGATTGCGCAACGCCGAGCCTGCATCGCGGCCCTGGTAGATCCTCTTCTGGTCGCGCATGACGTTGCCGTAGGCAGAGTTATTGAACAGGATGGTGACCAGATTGATGCCGTGCTGCACTGCAGTCGCAAGCTCGGCGCCGCCGAACAGAAAGCCGCCGTCGCCGGTCAGCGCCACCACCGGCCGGTCGGGATGGGCGACCTTGACGCCGAGCGCCATCGGGAAACCGGCGCCGAGCGTGCCGGAGAAGCCAGAGGTAATGAGTGTACGCGGCTCATAGAACGGGAAGCCGAGCCACGAGACGTAGCCGGTCTGAGTCATCTCATCGCACAGGATGCCGTTTTCGGGCAGCACCTCGCGGATCACATTCAGATACGACATCTGTGGCTGCAGCACCTGGATCGCTTCGGTCGCCTTTGCTTTTGCCGTGGCAATCCTCGCCGCATAGGCTTTGTCCTGGCGCGGCTTGACGGCGGCGGTCAGCGCGGTCGCTGCCTGAGCGCTATCGGCGACGATGGCAACATCGACTTTCAAGCGGCGCATTTCGATCGGATCAATATCGATGCGCGCGATCTTCAACCCCGGCGGCTGCGCCGGCCAACGCCCGATCGGCGTATCGAGTCGTGTGCCGAAGCCGATAAGCAAGTCCGTCGCCGACCACAGCTCCAAACCGCCGGCGACGGTGAGTGCCAGCGGATGGCGATCGTCGACAATGCCGCGCCCGGTCCGATAGGACAGCACCGGGGCGCCGATCTTCTCGGCCAGCGCCTTGATCTCGGCCGACGCATGTTGCGCGCCGCTGCCGACCCACAACATCGGCGCCTTGGCGGCGGCGATCATGTCGGTCAACGCTGTGATCTTCTCAGGATCAGGAACGGGCACGGGTTGAAGCGGCAGCGGCTCCTGCGGCGTCACCTCGGCGGTTGCCGGGAACTGGTCCCACGGCATTTCGAGCGACACCGGCCCACGACGGCCGGACAACATTTCCTGGAATGCGCGGGCAACGAGATAGGGCGCCTGGGTCGGGTGCTCGATGCGGTCGGCCCACTTCAGCATGCTGCGCAACGTCGCCAGCTGGTCTGGCATCTCGTGCAGCTGCCCACGCGCCTTGCCGATCATGAAGCTCGGCACCTGCCCCGTGATGCACATCACCGGTGCGTTGAGCCCCCATGCTGTGACGAGCGCGGCCGTCGTGTTCATGACGCCCGGCCCCGGCACCACGGTGTAGACAGCCGGCTTGCCAGTCGCATAGGCGTAGCCCAACGCCATGTAGGCCGTTGTCTGTTCATGCCGGGCATTGATCAGGCGGATGCGATTTTTGGTTAGCGCGAGGGCGTCGAACAGGCCGTAAACCTGCACACCCGGCAATCCAAAAATCGTATCGATGCCGTGTCGCAACAGGCTATCGACAATCGCTTCGCCACCGGTCATCCGCGCCATCTGATTGCTTCCCCATTACCACCGGCTCTGACGCTGCCATGCCCCGATAAGGCAGGCAAGTCACGTGCGTCCGCGGTCACGGCCAAGACACCCGATCGGCTGATGCATCAAAAACCATCACTGATGCATCAGTAAATTGACATTCCTTTTGCCGCCGCCTACGAAGGGTGCAATAGTGAGTGTGCGACTTTGATCGCACCTACAAAATGCACGTCCGCAAAGGACGGCTTGAGGAAGCGCAACCAGTGCCGAAGGAGCATCACTCCCGGCACGCAATCGGCCCCGGGGAGGGACGTGATGTCTAGGACACTAGGCCGCGCCAAGTGGCTCATGGCAATTTCAGCCGCCAGCTTGGTCGCGGCATCGATGCCGGTTTTCGCCCAACAAACGAGCAACGCGATCTCCCAGTCGGGCCTCGTCGGCAAACTCGAGGGCGCCTCGATCGTCACTGACCCAGCGGCGATCCCGAAGGCCTTCCAGGAAGCGCCCCAGTTGGCCGAACTGGTCAAGGCCGGCAAGCTTCCCGCGGTCAAGGATCGGCTGCCATCGGAACCACTGGTGTTGAAGCCGGTTCATTCGGTCGGCAAATACGGCGGCACTTGGCGGCGCGGCTTCACCGGCCCCGGTGACGTCGAGAACGGCAACCGCATCAATGCCTCCGACAAGCTGATGTTCTGGGACCCGACCGGCACCAAGATCGTACCGAGCGTGGCCAAGGGCGTCGACATGAGCGCCGACGGCAAAACCTTCACGATCAGCCTGCGCAAGGGCATGAAGTGGTCGGATGGCGCGCCATTCACCGCCGACGACTTCGTATTCTGGTTCGAGGATCTATATTCGAACAAGGACATTGTGCCGACGCCGATTCCGGACATGGCCGTCAACGGCAAGCCGGGCAAGCTCGTCAAGGTCGACGAGACAACGGTCAAGTTCGAGTTCGACGATCCCTACTTCCTGTTTTACGACATGCTGGCCGGCGACACCCTGATCGGCGGCGGGCAATCGGTGCGCCAATCCCAGGGCTTCACTTTCGGTGCCTACTCGCCGAAGCACTATCTGAAGCAGTTCTTGCCGAAATACTCCTCCGTCGAGGCCGCCAATGAACTGGCCAAGAAGGAAGGCTACGAGAACTGGGTGAAACTCATCCACTTCAAGAAGGATTGGTCGCTCAATCCGGAAGTGCCGACGCTCGGCGCCTGGCGCACGACGCGGCCGATCAACACGCCGACCTGGGTGCTTGAGCGCAATCCATACTATTACGTGGTCGACACCGCCGGCAACCAGTTGCCCTACATCGACCGCATCGTGATGTCTTTGTCCCAGGACACGGAGATCCTCAACCTGCGCGCCATCGCCGGCGAGTATGACCTGCAGGAGCGCCACATCGATCTCGGCAAGCTGCCGGTGATCATCGAGAACCAGAAGAAGGGCAACTATACCGTCCACCTTGATACCGCGATCAACGGTGCCGACACGGTTCTCCAGATCAACCAGAGCTACAAAGCCGATGCCGAAGTCGCCAAGTGGCTGACCAATACCGATTTCCGGCGCGCATTGTCGATGGGCATCGACCGCAACCAGCTCAATGAAACCTTCTGGCTCGGCGTCGGTACGCCCGGTTCAGCGGTTCCAGGCGAGGATAGCCCCTACTTCCCCGGCAAAGAGTGGCGCACCAAATATTCGACGCTTGATCTCGCCCAGGCCAACAAGTTGCTCGATGGCATCGGCCTGACCAAGAAGGATAGCGAAGGCTTCCGCGTCCGCACAGACAACGGCGAGCGCCTGCGCATCCAGATCCAGGCGGTCAAGGCTTTCATGCCCTGGCCGGCACAAGGTGAAATGATCGCGCAGCAATGGAAGAAGATCGGCATCTGGGCCGAGTCGAAGGAAATGGAGCGCAATCTCGCCTTCACCCGCACCCGCAACAACGAGCACCACATCCAGTTGTGGACCAACGGCGGCACGGAAATCATCTACCTGTTTCCGCGCCACGCCATCTGGGTCGATCCGACCGAGGGCTTCATGGGGCCAGAGTTCGCTCAATGGTATGCCTCGGGCGGCAAGCAGGGTCGCGAACCGACCGATCCCAACATCAAGAAGATCCTTGAAATGTTCCGGTCGGCCGGCAGCCAGAAGGAACCGGAGCGCATCAAGATCGCGCAGGAGATCTGGAAAATCCTGGTCGATCAGCAATACGGCATCGGCACCATCGGGCAGTCGCCGGCCCTGATGGGTGTGCGCATCGCCAACAACAAGCTCGGCAACATCCCGAGCCGCGTCTGCATCGCTCAACATTGCCGCACGCCGGGCGGGTCGCATCCCGAAACGTGGTTCTACAAAGAATAAGGGAGCGTGAAGTCGCAAGGTCGTGAAGTCGGCAGGTCGTGTTTCATCAAGCGGCCACCCCGATTTCACGATTTGGCGACTTTGTGATTTCAAGATGCTCTCATTCATCACCCGACGCCTGGCTCTCGCGTTCGTCACCATGTGGGCGATCACGGTGCTGTCGTTCATCATCATCCAGTTGCCGCCGGGCGATTTCGTCGACGCATATATCGCCCGACTGTCAGCGAGTGGTTCCTCCGTATCGGCGGCAGAGGCCGAGGGCTTGCGCAAGCTTTACGGCTTAGATCAGTCGTATGCGGTGCAGTATGCCAAATGGATGGGCCGCATGCTGAAGGGCGACTTCGGCGAGTCGATGGAATGGCAGAGGCCGGTTTCGGAAGTGCTCGGCGATCGGCTGTGGATGACGGTGGTTTTGTCATTCGCGGCCCTGCTTGCTGACCTGGGGCCTCGCGCTGCCGATCGGCATCTATTCGGCGGTCCGGCAATACTCGGTCGGCGACTACGTCATCACCACGCTCGGCTTCATCGGCTTGGCGGTGCCAAACTTCCTGCTGGCGCTGATCATTCTCTATGTCTCATTCCGCTGGTTCGGCGCCAACGTCGGCGGCCTGTTCTCGGCCGAAATGGAACTGGCGCCATGGGGCTGGGCCAAGTTCGTCGACCTGATGTGGCATCTGCCGCTGCCGGCCCTGATCCTCGCCATCGCCGGCACCGCCCAGTTGATCCGCATCATGCGGGCGAACCTGCTCGATGAACTCCGCAAACCCTACGTCGTCACCGCCCGCGCCAAGGGCTTAAGCGAAATGCGGGTGATCCTGAAGTATCCGGTTCGGGCGGCCTTGAACCCGTTCGCCTCGACCCTCGCCTACCTGTTTCCCTATCTCGTTTCGGGCAGCATCATCATCAGTCTGGTAATGAGCCTGCCGACGGTCGGACCGGTGCTGCTATCGGCGCTGATCGCCCAGGACATGTATCTTGCCGGCACTATTGTCTTGCTGCTCGGCGCACTGACCGTGGTCGGCACGTTCATATCCGATCTCGTCCTGATGTGGATCGACCCACGCATTCGCCATCAGGTGGACCAGGGATGAGCACCTTCGCCGGTCTTGCCAATCGCCTAATGGGACGCGCGCCCGAAACCAAGGCCGTCGATGCCGAGGACCGCATCGCGGTTGCAACGCAACGCCAGCTAATCTGGTGGCGCTTCAAGAAGCACAAGCTGGCGGTGCTGAGCCTGTTTGTGGTGGCGCTGTTTTATCTGATCGCGATCTTCGCCGACTTCCTCGCCTACACCGATCCTGAAGCAAGCGACTCGCGAAGGGGCTACATCCCGCCGCAGACCATCAGCTGGTTCGATTCCGACGGCTCGTTCCGCCCTTACGTACACGGCCTCAAGGGCGTACGCGACATGAAGAGCTTCAAGCTCGTCTACAAAGTCGATCCCGAGCGCAAGGTCTATGTGAAGTTCTTCGCCGAAGGCTACCCCTACCATCTGTTCGGCTTGATTCCGAGCAATCGCCACCTGCTCGGTTTCGACACCTCGACACCGGAGAACGGACTGTTCCTGCTGGGCTCCGATGTGCAGGGCCGCGACCTGTGGTCGAGACTGATGGTGGCGACACGCGTATCGCTGGTGATCGGACTCGCAGGCGTGACCATCAGCCTGTTCCTCGGCATCCTGTTCGGCGGCATATCTGGCCTCTACGGCGGCACCGTCGACACCGCGATCCAACGCCTGATCGAACTCGTCCGCTCGATCCCGACCATTCCGCTGTGGATGGGGCTCGCCGCCGCACTGCCCAACACCTGGTCGTCAGCGCAGGTCTATTTCGCTATCACCATCATCATTTCACTGATCGGCTGGACCGACCTTGCTCGCGTCGTGCGCGGCCGCTTCCTGTCGCTGCGCGAGGAGGACTTCATCGTCGCCGCCGACCTGATGGGGGCGTCGCGCATGCGCATCATTTTCCGGCACATGCTGCCGTCGTTCACGAGCCACATCATCGCCGCCGTGTCATTGGCGCTACCGGCGATGATCATCTCCGAAACGAGTCTCAGCTTCCTCGGGCTCGGCCTCAGGCCGCCCGCCATAAGCTGGGGCATCCTGCTGCAGGACGCCCAGAGTATCCAGACGCTGGCGATTGCACCGTGGCTGCTGTTGGCGGCGATCCCGGTGATCATCGTCATTCTCGCTTTCAACTTCCTGGGCGACGGACTGCGCGACGCGGCCGACCCCTATGGCTGAGACACCCATGTCGGCAAAGCCGCTACTGTCGGTTCGCAACCTCGAAACTCAGTTCGTTCAGGACGAGGGAATCGTGCGCGCTGTCGACGGCGCGAGCTTCGACCTCTACGCCGGCAAGACGCTCGGCATCGTCGGCGAATCCGGCTGCGGCAAGAGCGTCACCACTCGCTCGATCCTGCAAATCCTGGAGCGGCCCGGAATGCATTGCTAGCGGCGAGATGTGGCTCAATCGAAACGAGGCAGACCCAGTAGATCTCGCCAAGCTCGACCCCAAGGGCCGTGAGATGCGCAAGATCCGCGGCAAGGAGATCGCGCTGATCTTCCAGGAGCCGATGACCTCGCTGTCGGCGCACTACACCGTCGGCAACCAGATTGGCGAGGCCATTATTGAGCACGCCGACAAGCCGGACAAAAAGGTGGCGCGCGAGCGCACGCTCGAACTCCTGCGTCTGGTCGGCATTCCGAACCCAGAACGACGGATCGACGAGTACCCGTTCCAACTGTCAGGCGGCCTGCGCCAGCGGGTCATGATCGCGATGGCTCTCGCCTGCGATCCGCGCATCCTGATTGCAGATGAACCGACCACCGCGCTTGATGTCACCACGCAGGCACAGGTCCTCGACCTGTTGCGCTCGCTGCAGCGCGAACGCGGCCTGTCGGTAATCCTGATCACCCACGACATGGGCGTGATCGCCGAAATGGCTGATGACGTCGCCGTCATGTATCTCGGCCGGATCGTCGAGCGCGGCCCGGTCGAGCAGATCTTCCACGCGCCCCGCCATCCCTATACCCGCGCGTTGCTGCGCTCCATTCCCTCGGTCCTGGCGACGCCACGCTCCAAGCTGGAAACAATCGAGGGGTCGATCCCGCATCCCTACAATCGCCCCAAGGGGTGCCCGTTCCACCCACGCTGTGGCGATGCGGTTAAGGGGCACTGCGATGTCGAATTGCCGCCGCTGACCCAGGTCGACGACAAGACCGCCGTCAGTTGCTTTCTCTATTCCCCGGCCAAGGCCGCGACCCGGGTGCCGGCATGAGCGACAATACCAACGTGCTTGAGGTCGAGGACCTCAAGAAGCACTTCCCGATCCGCCGCGGCTTTTTGCGCAAGGTGGTCGGCGCGGTGAAGGCTGTCGATGGCGTCAGCCTCTCCATCAAGAAGGGCGAGACCCTTTCACTGGTTGGTGAGTCCGGCTGCGGCAAGACTACGGTATCGCGCTGCATTGTGCGCGCCTTGAAGCCAACTTCCGGCGCCATCCGCTTCCGCACTGGCGACGGTCCGTTGGCTGATGTCGCGCAATACGACCGTGCGGGATTGGCGTCCGTACGCCAGCACATGCAGATGATTTTCCAGGACCCGTTCTCATCGCTCAACCCGCGCATGATGGTCGGCGACATCATTGCCGAGCCGATGCTGGTCAACAACGTCGGCACGGCGGAGAGCCGCCGCGCCCGGGTCGAGGAACTGCTCGATCTCGTCAAGCTGCCCAAAGCCTATCTCAATCGCTTCCCGCACGCCTTCTCGGGTGGCCAGCGGCAGCGCATCGGCATCGCCCGCGCGTTGGCTCTGAACCCGAGCCTCGTCGTTGCCGACGAGCCCGTGTCGGCGCTCGATGTGTCGGTCCAGGCGCAGATCGTCAACTTGATGCTGGAGTTGCAGGAGCGGCTGGGTCTGTCCTACCTGTTCGTCGCGCATGACCTATCTGTCGTGAAGCATATGAGCGACCGTGTCGCCGTGATGTACGTCGGACGCATCGTCGAGGAAGCCCCGACCAATGCCCTGTTCAACACGCCGAAGCATCCCTACACAGAGGCGCTGCTGTCGGCTGTGCCGAAGCCCGATCCCGGCAAGCGCACCGAGCGCATCATCCTGAAGGGCGAGGTCGCCGATCCGGCCAACGCGCCGTCGGGTTGCGCCTTCCACCCGCGCTGCCGCTACGCCACTGACCATTGCAAAGCCGAGACGCCAATGGTGCGGGCACTCGCGCCAAACCACAAGGTCGCCTGCCATCATGCCGAAACGCTGAAGCTTACGGGTGTAACGTAGATGGAGTGGGCAAACATGTTGAGAAACGCCTGATCCGGCGTAGGTTGGGTTAGCTGCCCACTTCGGCAGCGTAACCCAACATTTTTCGGCTTGGACAAGTCGTTGGGTTACGACCGGCGAGTGGGCCGGTCTAACCCAACCTACAGTTCCCCGATCGATGCTCAAATCAAGACACGAGGCTCCCATGAAACTGTTCGATCTCACCGGCCGCACGGCCCTCGTCACCGGCTCGTCGCGCGGCCTTGGCCGGGCGATGGCGGAAGGATTGGCACAGGCCGGTGCCCGCATCGTCGTCAACGGCACTAACCCCACCAAGGTCGATGAAGCCGTTGCCGAGTTCAAGGCCGCCGGCCATCAGGCCCTGCCCTGCGCCTTCGACGTCACCGACGAGCCAGCGATCTTGAAAGCCTTCGCCGCACTCGACAAGGCTGGCGTCGAGATCGATATCCTGGTCAACAACGCCGGCATCCAGTTCCGCAAGCCTATGCTGGAACTTGAAACCGCCGACTGGCGTCGCGTCATCGACACCAACCTGACCAGCGCCTTCGTCATCGGCCGGGAAGCGGCTAAACGGATGGTGCCACGCGGTCGCGGCAAGGTGATCAACATCGGCTCGCTGACCAGCGAACTCGCCCGCGCCACGGTCGCGCCCTACACTGTATCGAAAGGCGGTATCAAACTGCTGACCAAGGCGATGGCGGCCGAATGGGGCGCGAGCGGCATCCAGGCCAACGCTATCGGCCCCGGCTACATGATAACCGATATGAACGAGGCGCTGATTTCGAACCCGACGTTCGATGCCTGGGTCAAGGGCCGCACGCCGCAGAAGCGCTGGGGCAAGCCGGAGGAACTGGTCGGCGCGGCGGTGTTTCTGGCCTCGGCTGCGTCCGACTACGTCAACGGCCAGATCATCTACGTCGATGGCGGCATGATCTCGGTGCTGTGAGGATCAATATATGAAAATCGTTTTCCACGGCGCCAACGCCGGTAACTTCCGTACAGGCTTCGAGGCTATGCTCGAAGGCGTACACGAGATATTCGATCTCTCTGATACGCTCGACACAGCCGGGCGAGCGCGACCACTACGCGTCTGCCGACGTGATCGTCGGTAACAAGCTCGGCGCTTCGGAACCCGTTCCAGCCAGGCTGCGGTTGTTTCACGCACCGGCGGCCGGTACCGACGCGATAGACGCCAAGCGCTTGCCAGCTCACGCGCAACTCTGCAACGCTTTCGGCCACGAGAACGCCATCGCCGAATATGTCATGACGGCGCTGCTTTCTCGCCATGTGCCGCTGGTCGACGCCGACCTACGGTTACGCAAAGGAGAGTGGCGATACTGGGCCGGGCGCTCGGACGCAATGCGCACCGAGCTTGGCGATCAGACCATCGGTCTGTTGGGCTTCGGCCACATTGGCAAGGCAATCGCGGCGCGTGCCAAGGCGTTTCGGCATGAGGGTGGTGGTGGCGAACCGCTCGCCAGTGGCCGCGTCCCCGCTGGTCGACCGGAGCTTCGGCCTCGATAGCCTCCCATCCTTCATGGGGGCCGTCGACGCGGTCGTCGTGTCGCTGCCATTTATCGATGCAACCAAGGGCATCGTTGGTGCGAAAGAACTTGCCGCCATGCGCGCCGACGCCATCATCCTCAACGTTGGCCGCGGACCGGTGATCGACGAGGCCGCACTGTTCGACGCATTGAAATCCAACCGCATCGGCGGCGCCATCATCGACACCTGGTACGACTATCCGACGCCGGCCAATCCGAATGGTCAGCCGAGCAAGCTGCCGTTCCACGAGCTGACCAACCTCGTGATGACCCCGCACATGAGCGGCTGGACGCACGGCACCATCCGCCGGCGCCAGCAGACCATCGCCGACAACATCCGCCGCCTCGCCAACGGCGAGCCCCTCGTCAATGTCATTGTCTGATTTGCGTCGGAGTTCCACCCATGAAAGTCACCGCCATCGAGACCGTCAGGGTCGGCGAATTTCCGAACCTTCTTTGGGTTCAAGTGCACACCGACGAGGGCCTCGTCGGTCTCGGCGAAACTTTTTATGGCCCGGAAGCGGCCGAGGCGCACATCCACGGCATTATTGCCAATGCGCTGATGGGACGCGACCCGCGCAACGTCGAGGGCATCCAGGCCGCACTGACGGGCTATGTCGGGTTCTCATCTGCGAGTGCGGAAATGCGCGGGCGATCGGCAATCGACATCGCGCTGTGGGATATTCTCGGTCAAGCCGCGAACCTGCCGCTGTGTGATTTGCTCGGTGGCCGGGTGCGCGACAGTATCAAGGTCTACAACACCTGCGCCGGCTATTCCTACGTGCAGACGAAGCCAACCCAGGGCACCGCCAACTTCGGCATTGATGCGAAGAAAGGCCAGTACGAGGACCTGAACGCCTTCCTCAACAACGCCGATGAACTTGCCCTATCGCTGCTCGAAATGGGCATCGATCATATGAAGATCTGGCCGCTTGATTATGCGGCCGAAGCCAGCCAAGGCCACTGGATTTCCAAGGCCGACCTGAAGCGTGGCCTCGAGCCATTCGAGAAGATCCGAAAGGCCTGCGGCGACAAAATGGAGGTCGCCTACGAGCTGCATTCGATGTGGAGCCGGCCGCAGGCGATCAAGATCGCGCAGGCGCTGGAAGAATTCTCGCCTATGTGGGTCGAGGATCCGGTTTTCATGGAGCATATGAACTCGATCGGCGAAGTGGCGCGCGCCACTACGTCGCCGATTGCGGTTGGCGAGACGCGGGGCGGCCGCGCCGACTTCCGCTACCTGCTCGAACTCGAAGCCTTGTCGATGCTGATCATGGATGTCACCTGGTGCGGCGGCGTGTCTGAAGCCAAGAAGATCGCGACCATGGCCGAACCATACCAGACGCCGGTCGCGTTCCATGATTGCACCGGCCCGGTCGCGTTGCTGGTGTCGACGCACCTCGCGCTCAACACCCGCAACTGCTGGGTGCAGGAGATCGTGCGCGCCTTCTACTACGGCTGGTACCACCGCTTCGTCACCGAGTTGCCGCCGATCTCGAACGGTATGATCACGGTGCCGAAAGGCGCCGGCATCGGCACCAAGCTCGACCCGAAAGTCCTCAAGCGTAAGGACGCCAAGGTACGTCGAACCACGGCGAAGGATTTGTGATCAACCGGTGAAATAGGTCGGATGCTTGTCGCGCAACGCCTGACTGTAGGCCAGCGAGCGCGACAGGTGATCGCGCACGTGCAACTGGGCCTTGGCGGCATCGCCGGCGGCAACCGCCTTCACGATCAGGCCGTGGTCGCGGATGATCTGCTGCATCTTGCCTGCAACCGGTAGATTTATGCGGCGTATGCGATCGATATGGCCACTGCGCTGGCGCACCAGGGTATAAAGATCCGGCGCGCCGGCCGCCTCGTAGAGCCTGCGGTGAAAATCGCGATCGAGCGCATAGAAGTTCGTGAAATCGAGACGCTCGGCCTCCTGCCGCTGCTTTTCAATGATTGCACGAAGCTCGGGCACGAACTCCTTCTCCGGTGCCGCGCAGAGAATACGCACCGCTTCCTGCTCGACGGCGCGACGTAGGAACTGGGCCTGACGCGCCTTGGTCACGTCGATCAGGCTGACACGTGTCGCGCTCTGCGGATAGATCTCGACGAGGCCTTCTTCGCTCAACCGCGTCAGTGCATCGCGTACCGGGGTCGAGCTGAGCCCGAACTGCGCCTGCAGCGCTTGCCGGTTGATCACACTCCCCGGTGGCAATTCAAGCGAGATGATCATGTCGCGCAGGCATTCGAACACCTGGGCGGCGGCAGCTCGCGACGGATCGAGATCGCGCGCACCTCTTGTGGCAGTGAGTGTCATTGCATCACTTGTCGCGACAAAAAGGCACGAACCAACCAGCGAACCCAAGGATGATAGGATCTAATGCATCAAGGTGTCAAACTAATGCATCAGCGAAATTGACAGCTGTCGCGTCGCCACCTACGAAAGATGCAAAGGCGGCATCGCCACCAGCAAGACAGCCGGTATATATTCACCAATCTTCGATCGCCCAACAAGGGCGACACAGGAAACGCCGATTCGCAAAGGCCTGCCATGCGGTCAAGGATTTCTAGCCCCAAGGACTTCTGGGCTGGGCTCATTTATGTCGCCATCGGCGCGGCCGCCCTATGGGTCGGCCAGAATTATCGCTTTGGCACCGCCGGACGAATGGGCCCCGGATACTTCCCGCTTGTACTCGCCGCCATCCTCGTGACGATCGGCTTCGTGTCCCTCGCGCGCTCGTTCATCACCAAGGGGGAACCAATCACCGAAATCCTTTGGAAGCCGATGGCCTTGATCTTGATTGCGAACGCGCTGTTCGCATTCCTTTTGCCGCGCGCCGGGATCGTGGTCGCGCTTCTGGCACTTTGCCTCACCAGCGCCGCCGCCAGCCGCGAGTTCCGCTTCGACTGGAAGGCGACCGCAGGCCTCATTGCGCTGGTCGTATTCTGCGTCGTCGTCTTCGTGAAGGGCCTTGGCGTGCCGATGTCGATCACAGGCTCCTGGTTCGCGCCGTTCGTCACCGCTCCCTGGCTGCGCTAAGGCATCGACCGAAATGGATATCCTTTCCAATCTTTGGCTCGGTCTCAGTGTCGCCGGCACACCGATCAACCTGTGGTGGTGCCTCGTCGGCTGCTTCCTCGGCACCGCCATCGGCGTGCTGCCGGGTCTCGGCCCCGCCGCTACCATCGCGATGCTTCTGCCGGCGACCTTCGGCTTGCCGCCGGTGTCCGCCCTGATTATGCTCGCCGGAATATTCTATGGGGCACAGTACGGCGGCTCGACGACCGCGATCCTGGTCAACCTGCCGGGCGAAACTTCCTCTGTCGTCACCGCCCTTGATGGCCATCAAATGGCGCGCCAAGGCAAGGCCGGTCGTGCGCTGGCAATCGCAGCCATCGCTTCGTTCTTTGCTGGCACTGTCTGTACATTCCTGATTGCATTGTTTGCGCCGCCCTTGGCCGCCATTGCGCTACAGTTCGGACCGGCGGAGTACTTCTCGCTCATGGTGCTGGGCCTGATCGCCTCCATCGTGCTTGCCAACGGCTCGATACTCCACGCGCTCGGCATGATCATCCTCGGCCTACTGCTCGGGCTCGTCGGCACAGATGTTAATTCGGGTGCGCAGCGCTTTGTTTTCGGCTTGCCGCAATTGGCCGATGGCATTGGCTTTGTCATCGTCGCCATGGGCATGTTCGGCGTCGGCGAAATTATCGCCAATCTCGAGGGCGAGGGCACTCGCGACGTCATGGTCAACAAGGTCAAGGGTTTGTGGCCAACCCGTGATGACTTCAAACGAATGATCGCGCCAACCCTTCGCGGCACTGCACTCGGCTCAATCCTCGGCATCCTTCCCGGCGGTGGCGCGACACTGGCCTCATTCGGTGCGTACGCATTGGAAAAGCGAATTTCAAAGAACCGGGACGAGTTCGGCAAGGGGGCGGTGGAAGGCGTAGCTGCCCCTGAGAGCGCCAACAATGCCGGAGCGCAAATGTCGTTCATTCCGATGCTGACGCTCGGCATTCCGTCGAACCCGGTGATGGCGTTGATGATTGGTGCCATGATCATTCAAGGCGTTCAACCCGGGCCATCGGTCATGACCGAGCAGCCGGCGCTGTTCTGGGGCGTGATCGCCTCGATGTGGATCGGCAATCTGATGCTGCTGGTGCTGAACCTGCCGCTGATCGGTATTTGGGTGAAAATGATCTCGGTGCCCTATCACCTGCTCTACCCGATGATCCTGGTATTCTGCGCCATCGGCGTATTCTCGCTCTCGAATGCTGCCTTCGACGTCTACCTGATGGTGGTGTTCGGCTTCCTTGGTTACGTCTTCAAGAAGATCGATTGCGAGCCGGCACCGATGCTGCTCGGCTTCATCCTGGGGCCGATGATGGAGGAATACCTGCGTCGCGCGCTGTTGATCGCCAAGGGCGATCCGACGGTCCTCGTCACCCGTCCGATCAGCGCCGTGATGCTTTTCCTGGCGGCATGCCTGCTTGCACTCGTCCTACTGCCGTCGTTTGGCAAGACGCGCGAAGAAGCATTCAAGGAAGGCTGATCTGTAATTCTCTCAACGCACCGGAGCCTGCAATATGTCCGCCAAAAGGAAGACCGCCGACCAGTTGCGCAGCGCTCGCTGGTTTGCGCCCGATGATTTTCGCTCGTTTGGGCATCGCAGCCGCATGAACCAGATGGGCTACGCGGCTGAGGAATTCAAAGGTCGGCCGGTGATCGGTATCATCAATACGTGGTCCGACTTCGCCCAATGCCATGCCCACTTCAAGACCCGCGTCGAAGACGTCAAGCGCGGCATCCTGATGGCCGGCGGCTTCCCCGTCGAACTGCCGGCGATCTCGCTTTCCGAGAGCACCGTGAAACCGACGACCATGCTCTATCGCAACTTCCTCGCCATGGAGACCGAGGAGTTGATCCGCTCGCAACCGGTCGACGGCGCGGTGTTGATGGGCGGCTGCGACAAGACCACGCCGGGCCTGATCCTTGGTGCCATCAGCGCTGGCGTGCCGGCGATCTTCGTGCCCGCCGGGCCGATGCTGCGCGGCAACTGGCATGGCAAAGTGCTCGGCTCCGGGTCCGACGCCTTCAAGTATTGGGACGAGCGCCGCGCCGGCAATATTTCCACCAAAGACTGGGGCGAGATGGAGGTCGGCATCGCCCGCAGCTATGGCGTTTGCATGACCATGGGCACGGCTTCGACCATGACAGCGCTCGCCGATGTGATGGGCATGTGCCTTCCCGGCACCTCGTCGATCCCCGCCGCCGACGCCAACCACATCCGCATGTGTTCCGAGGCCGGCCGCCGTATCGTCGACATGGTGTGGGAGGACCTGACGCCCGCCAAGATCCTCACCGACAACGCTTTCCACAACACCATCAAGGTAGCGATGGCGATGGGCTGCTCGACCAACGCCGTGATCCACGTGCTGGCGATGGCGCGGCGCGCGGGCCGCAATATCGGGCTCGAGGACTTCGATGCCCACAGCCGCAACGTGCCGGTGATCGCCAACATCCGACCGTCCGGTGACAGATACCTTATGGAAGATTTCTACTACGCCGGTGGGCTGCTCGGCCTAATGTCGCGGCTAACCGGCATGCTCGACCTCACCCAGATCAATGCCAGCGGCGCGACCTGGGCCAAAAGCCTCGAAGGTGCTGAAGTCTACAACGACGACGTGATCCGCACCCTCGACACCGCGATCTACAAGGAAGGCGCGCTAGCCTTGCTCAAGGGAAATCTTGCGCCCGACGGCTGCGTCATCAAGCCATCGGCGTGTGAACCGCGGCTGTTGAAGCACACCGGCCCGGCGCTGGTATTCGACACCTACGATGAGTTGAAAAAGAACATCAACCGCGACGATCTCGACGTCACCGCAGACACGGTGCTTGTGCTGCGCAACGCCGGCCCGCAGGGCGGCCCCGGCATGCCTGAATGGGGCATGCTGCCGATCCCGACCAAACTCGTGAAGGCCGGTGTGCGCGACATGATCCGCATTTCGGACGCGCGCATGAGCGGCACCAGCTATGGCGCCTGCATACTGCACGTCGCTCCCGAGAGCTATATCGGCGGGCCGCTCGCCCTGGTGAAAACCGGTGACAAGATCACCGTCGATGTTGCGGCACGCACCATCAATCTCGATGTACCCGATGCTGAACTCGCTTCCCGCCGCGCCGCGCTACCGAAGCCCGCCCCCCGCTACGAACGTGGCTACGGCTGGATGTTCTCTAAGCACATCAAGCAGGCCAACGACGGCTGCGACTTCGACTTCCTCGAAACCCAGTTCGGCAAGCCCGTCGACGAACCCGCCATCAACTGATCTCCTGGAGATATGCCATGGCTCTAAAACCTACCACCCGCGACAAATTGAAGACGGTCAGCACCGCCACCATCTGCACCGCGCTGTTCAAGCGCGGTTTCCGCAACCAGATGATCCAGGACGTGCATCCGCTCGATCCGGCCAAGCCGAACATGATCGGCGAAGCGTTCACCTTGCGCTACATCCCGGCGCGCGAGGATCTAAACCAGATCACCGTATTTCAGGATCGCGGCCATCCCCAGCGCAAGGCGGTGGAGGAATGCCCGCCGGGCTGCGTGTTCGTCATCGACAGCCGCAAGGATGCGCGCGCCGCCTCGGCCGGCTCGATCCTGGTCACCCGCCTGATGAAGCGAGGCGTTGCCGGCGTCGTCACCGATGGCGGCTTTCGTGATGCCGCCGAGATCGCCAAGCTCGGCATCCCGAGCTTTCATCACCGGCCGTCGGCACCGACCAATCTTACCGTGCATCAGGCGCTCGACATCAATGTGCCGATCGGATGCGGCGACGCGCCGGTTTGGCCGGGCGACATTATCGTCGGCGACTTCGACGGCTGCGTGGTCATTCCCGCCCACATCGCTGACGAAATCGCGGACGAAGCCGTCGAGATGACCGCGTTCGAGGACTTCGTCACCGAAAAGGTCGGCGAAGGCCGTTCGATCCTCGGCCTCTATCCGCCGACCGAGGAACAGTCGAAGGTGGACTTCGCCGCTTGGCGCAAGGCAAACAAGCGCTGAACCTTCACCCGTGTGGCGTCAGGATCTGCCGCACGGCTTCGCCCGAAGCCAATAGGTCGAAACCTGAATTCATCTCGTCGAAGCCGATCTGCCGGTCGATCAACCGGTCGACCGGTAACCGGCCCTGCTGCTGCAGACCGATGAAGCGCGGGATGTCGCGCACTGGCACGCAACTGCCCATGTAGCTGCCGCGAATCGATTTCTCGGACGAGACCAATTCGGCCTGCTCGAAGGAAAATTTCGCACCCGCCGGTGACAGCCCGGCGGTCACCACCGAGCCACCGCGCGCGGTGATCGCGTAGGCCGTCTCGATCGCTGGGATCACACCGGCAAGATCGACCGCAAAGTCGACGCCGCCCTTGGTCAGTTCGATGACGTTTGCAACCATGTTCGGGTCGGTGGCGTCGAATGTGTGCGTCGCGCCGAACTCAACCGCCTTCTGCAGCTTGCGACGATCGACATCAATGGCGATGATCATCTCCGCGCCGCCGACAACCGCCCCCATGATGCCGCTCAAGCCCACGCCGCCAAGCCCAATCACCGCCACCTTGTCGCCGGTGCGGATGCGCGCCGTGTTGATCACCGCACCGACGCCTGTCATCACCGCGCAGCCGAAAACGGCGGCGTCGGCCAGCGGTACAGATTTGTCGATCACCACTATGCTGCCGCGATCGGCAACGGCGAATTCCGCGAAGCACGACACGCCCGACTGGTGGTTAATCTCGACGCCATTGGCATCGCGGATCCGGCGGCCGCCGCCCATCAACTCACCCTTGGAAGTAGCTAACCTCGCGCGCTCGCAAATCTGCGGCCGGCCTTCGAGGCAATAGCGGCAGCGTCCGCACGAGGCCGAGAACTGGAACACGACATGATCGCCGACCGCGACATCGCGGATGCCGGCGCCGACTTCCACCACTTCGCCCGCACCCTCATGGCCGAGTACGATCGGCAATGTACGCGGCCGGGTGCCGTTCATCACCGACAGGTCGGAATGGCACAGGCCGGCGCCGACGATCTTGATCAGCACTTCGCCGGCCTGAGGTGGGTCGAGCGTGATCTCCTCGACCGACAGCGGCTGCGATTTGGCATAGGGGGCGGGCGCACCGGCCGCTCTCAGGATGGCGGCCTTGCAGCGGATGGTCATCGGCGTGTCCTCTCGTGGTCCTTGCACGCGCCGTCGTTGCACGCGGCGGGCTGCATCAGATTACGAAGCGGATGTTGCCGATGGCGACAACTGAGACAATGCGACATCGCGATTTTTGCGCCGACGTAAACGCGGGGCAGCCCGGCGTTTTGTCGATCCACGACCGGCGTGGCCCCACTGTGGAACCAACAATCAAGTCATAACACTTTGTTTTTGAAATAAAAAAGGAGTGGTGGACAGGGTTGGATTTGAACCAACGTAGGCAAAGCCAACGGATTTACAGTCCGTCCCCTTTAACCGCTCGGGCACCTGTCCCCGGCCGCATCAAACAAGCGGCGGCCCGACGCACCCATGCAGGAGCGCCACGGCCGCCCGCGTTATCGGTGAGGCAGGCGCCCTCTGTCAATTGCAAATCGCGTCGTCGGGAAGGATGAAACCGTTTCAGGCTTCGGTTCGCGGCCATAACCAGCTATGGCACGAGGAAAGCCTGATTTCCTCCGAACCGAGTGTCTCCCCATGCCCAAGCGCCCGAAGCCCAACTACTACCGCAATGCCCAAGCGAACGAACCACGCGGCCGATCGGACAAGGACACCGAGAACCGCCAACGGCGCGGCCACGACGAGGTCCGGGGCGATGGCGCTGAAACTGACGGCCCGACGCTAATCTTCGGCGTCCATGCCGCCGAGGCCGCACTACGCAATCCGGCTCGCGTCATCCGCCAGGTGTTCGTCACCGAGAACGGCGAGAACCGTCTGAAGGATGCGGTAAGTGCTCGCAACGGCGACGGCGGCCTCAAGCTGACCCAGGTGACGCCGCGCGATCTCGACCGCCGACTTGGCGCCGATACCGTGCATCAGGGCATCTTGCTCGAATGCGATCCGCTGCCCGAGCCATCGCTCGAACAATTGGCCGACTTGCCGGACTCAAGCGGCCCGCTGCTGGTACTCGACCAGGTGACCGATCCGCACAATGTCGGTGCGATCCTCAGGTCGGCGGCGGTTTTCGGCGCGCAAGGCGTGATGATGACCCGCCGCCACAGCCCGCCGCTCGGCGGCGTACTGGCCAAGTCGGCGTCGGGTGCGCTCGAACATGTGCCGATCATTCTGGTGCCAAACCTCGCCCGTGCGCTCGACGAACTCGGCAGCCTCGCCTATTTCCGCGTCGGCCTCGACGGCACCGGTGACCAGACCATTGAAGAGGCGCCGCTCGGCGGTCGCGTTGCACTCGTACTCGGTGCCGAGGGTCGTGGTCTGCGACAACTGACGCGCGAACACTGCGACGTACTGGCCCGCATCTCGGGCTCGGGTCCGCTCGCCAGCCTCAACGTGTCGAACGCTGCTGCTGTGTCATTGCATCTGGCCGCCATGCGACGTCGTGCGACGCCGGTGAAGGCATAGGCACTAACTGCCGGCGACCTTCTTGCTGAGGGTCGACAGCGGCGGCACGTCGGATGGCCTCTGCGTCGTATCTGGCATGCCAGCGAGCTTGGCGATGCTGGCGGCAATTGCTGGCGGCAGGCCTTCGAGATTGGGCTGTTGCTGCACCGGCGATGCCGTTGGTTGACGTGCCGTTGGCGGCGGGGCGGTTGGCACCTCCTGCATCGGCGGGAACTGGAATGGCTGCATCGGCTGCGCAGCGGCTATTGGCGCCGGCGCCAACGGGCGCAGCGGTGTCGCCTGCATCTGCGGCATCATCGGAGGTGCCGTCGGTGCCACGGTCCTGGGTTGCAACTGGGCGGTGTAAGTTTGCTGCTGAACCGGCGGCATAGGCAGCTGCTGTGGTGCGGGATTGCGCGGTCTCAACCTGACCGCCCCAGCCGGCAGATCGCCGCCGAGCCGCGGACGTGCCGGCTCCCGATTATTCCCTGTTTCCGCGGCCTTCAGACTTGCCGCGATCTCCTGGGGCGAACCAGTCCCCGCCGTCACCGCCCGACCGTCCTTTTTCGTCTGATCACTGCTTTTCGGCGGCTTGGTGGCACGCGACTTCGCCACGGTGCTCTCGTTTTGCGGCTCGACCTGCTTCTGCTTGGTACGGAAATAGCCGCGCCGCTGCAGCTTGCGCTCCGACTTGCGGATCATTCGCAGCATCGACATGACATCGCGATCGGGGATCGCCTCGCCGTAGTAGAACCCTTGCGCGTACTCGGCGCCGATCGAGCGCAGGAACGTCACGTCTTCGGCCCGCTCGACGCCTTCGGCCACGACTTTACGGCCGAGTTCCTGAGCCAGCGCCACAATCGAACGAACGATTGGTGAACCGGTGCCATCACTGTTGGCGCCTTGCACCAATTCCTTGTCGATCTTGATGGTATCGAACGGGAACCGCTGGAGATAGGCGAGCGACGAATATCCGGTACCAAAATCGTCGAGTGACAGCAGTGCTCCGGCGCCCCGCAGCAACTCAAGGATCTCGATCGCCTGCTCCGGATTCTCCATCACGAGACTCTCGGTCACCTCAAGGCGGAGCGAGCCCGCAGGCACCAGATTGCGGCCGAGGAAGTGGCGGATCTCCTGGACGAGATCCTGGCGGAACAGCTGCCGGCTCGACACGTTGACGCTAACGAACAGCGCATTTTCGTTTCGCGGCAACTCCTTGTGCCAGCGCGCCACCTGCGCCGCAGCTTCGGTCAGCACGTAGGAGCCGAGCTTGACGATGAGATCGCTCTGCTCGGCAATGGGAATGAACTCTGCCGGATTGAGCATGCCGAGCTTGGGATGCTCCCAGCGCACTAGCGCCTCGAAGCCGGCAAGTTCTTCGGTCGGCAGATAGATGATCGGCTGATACAGCACGCGCAGCTGCCTCTTTTCGAGCGCGCGACGCAGGTCGCTTTCGATCGCCACCCGGTCGTCGCGGTCCGCGCGCATCTCTGGCTTGAAGATCTCGATCCGGTCGGCACCGCCGCGCTTAGCCCGGTACATCGCGATCTCGGCATCCTTCAGCAGATCTTCCGGCGTCATGCCGTTGGCACCGAATGCGGCGATGCCGATCGACGCCGTCAGCACGATGTCCTGGCCAGCGATCTTGATTGGCGAGCGCAGGCTGCGACGCACGCGCTCGGCGAGCATGGCGAGTTCGCGCGGATCCTGCTCGCTCAGCAGCAGTAATGCGAACTGGTCACCGCCGACCCGCGCCAGGGTATCGAAATCACCGAGATGGCGAGACAAGCGGCGGGCGATGGTCAGCAGCAGGCTGTCGCCAACGATCAAGCCGAATGATGAATTGACGCTCTTGAATTTGTCGATGTCGATGAAGATCAGCGTCGGATGTACCTGAGTATCGGCACCGGCCCGCTTCACGGCTATCGAGAGCCGATCGAGGAACAGCGCCCGATTGGGCAATCCGGTCAAACTATCATGCACGGCATCGTGCATCAGCCGTTCCTGCGAGCGCTTTTGATCGGTCATGTCGCGCATCAGGCCGACGCAACGCAACGAGTGGCGATCGGACGACGGCACACTGGCGGCGTCGAGTTCAAACCATCGATGGGAATTGTCGGAATGGCGCATGCGGAACTCAAGTCGCATGATGCCACCGCCCCGTTCCTGCGTCGACCAAAGCAGCAGTTTGAAGCGCTCGCGGTCGGCGCTGTGGATGTGCTTCAGAAAATCCGCCACTTTGCATGAAAGTTCGCCAGCGTTGAGGCCCAGCGCCGCCTCGACAACCGACGAGATTTTGACTTCGTCACGTCGTGCTCGCCACTCCCATGTTGCAGCCCCGGCACTCTCGATGGCGTCTGAACGGAGCTGCAGTTCATCTGGTGTCGCGCCATATTGCGGGTCTAGTGAACGGAAAGCGAATTGGGTAACCGTGAAGCCGATAAGCAGCACCAAAAGCACCAGGCCGGCCACCAGCCCCGATACCGCAATTTCTCCGGCTATACGGCCGGTCAACAACACGGCCGCGGCAAACACCCACACGAGCAGCAGGAGCCAAGTCGGCACCAGCGCCAGCGCGCGATCCTGCCCCCTTAGCGCCAGGAACATGATCACCAACCCGCCAATCACACCGATCGCAAGGAAGGACAATCGCGCGAAAGTCGCCGCCAGCCGCGGGTCGATAACCGCCACCGCGACCAGCGAAATCTGCGCCACCATCCACACGCCTGCCAGCATACGGATGAACCCGTTCCACGAGCCTATGCGCAAGAACGTGTGCAGGAAGACGACGAAGCTTGCGGCCATTGCCGATTCAGTTGCCGCCCGATAGATCGCGTTGTTTTCGGGCAAGAGCTGGAACAGCTTATGGAAGAAGCCGAAGTCGACACACAGAGTGCCTAGCACGCACCACGTCAGCAGCGCGGCAGTCGGGAAGATCGCCTTGTGATTGGCGGCGAATACGGCGGTGAGGAAGATTGCCAGCAGGCCGGTGATGCCGAGAAGGATGCCGTTCAACAGCTGTCGGTCGCGCGCCTTTACCTCGTATTCGAGCGGCTTCCAAAGGTAAATCCGCGCCGCTCGCTCGTTCGCCAACTCGGCAACATAGGTGATGGTCTGGCCCGGCTCCAACGTGATGCGAAACAAGTCGGCTCGGTCACTTTTTATGCGTTCCGGCAAAAACCCGAGCGAGGGCGTCACCGCTTCGATGCGGCGACTGTCGAGATCGGGCCAGATGATGCCTGAGCCGACCGCGCTGTAGCGCTCGGCGGTAATCCAGCGCTCGATCGGCTTATCGCTCGGATTGCTGAGCGCGAACACCACCCAGCTCGGATTAGTGCCGGCTGTCGTCGCCCGCACCGACATGCGACCGGGAACGCCGTCGGCGCCTGGTGCCGTTTCGACCTGAAGACTGTCGCCCCGCCCCTCGAACAGATCGCCGAACGCGGAAATCTCGATGCGATCCTGATCGGCTGGAACCGGCGTGGCGGTAAGCGCCCTCGCGCCCTGCGACGTGAGGATCAGTGCCACCAGCCAGATCAAGCACAGATGCACCCATCCATGCTTGGTGCGCACGCTTCCAATGTCGATCTTCGTGATCATCGGGTGGCACCTCGCGGCGGGCGCGGGTCATCCGTCAGTAGCGCAAACAGTAGATGGTCGCGCCATTGACCATCGATCTTCAAATATCGCCGGGCCAGCCCCTCGTGCGCGAAGCCATTGTTGCGCAAAACTCCAACCGAACCGACATTGTGCGGCAGGCAGGCGGCTTCCAGTCGATGCAGATTGAGTTCATCGAACACGAACCATGAAATACCGGCGACCGCGCGGGTCATGTGGCCTTGCCGGGAATATGGCGCCCCCATCCAGTACCCGAGCGAAACAGCCTGCGTGACCCCCCGCCTGATGTTACTGAGAGTGAGGCCGCCGAGCAGCGCACCGTCACCGTCGCGGAAAATGAAGAAGGCATAGCCTAGATCGTCCTTCATTTCGCGATGGTAGTGGCGCAGCCGGCGACGATAAGATGTTCGCGATAATTCCTCGCGCGACCATTGCGGCTCCCACGGCTCCAGATGATCGCGGCTGCGATTGCGCAATTCGGCCCATGCCCCATAATCGCCCATCACCGGCGTGCGCATGTGCACCCCCTGGGCCTGGACGAAAGGCTGAAAATCGCTGATCAAGCCACTGCGCAGAAAGGCCATGCTCGCCGATCGCTCCGTTATACTGCTGCACGCTCAAGCGCCGGGCCGCTGCCGATGCGGCCGGCTGCTTCAGCGAACCGTCGCGAACGCTTGCCCGCACCGACTACGGCGATCGCCGGCGGCGCGCCAAGCAGCGTGCGCTCCATGAGTGCGCGGACTTTTTCCGGCGTCACGTCATCGACCCGGGCGATAATCTCCTCGACCGGGATAAGGCGGCCGGCGACCAACAGTTGACGTGCCATCTGCTCCGCGCGTGCAGAACAGCTCTCAAGACCCATCAGCAGGCCCGCCTTGAGCTGCGCCTTGGCGCGCGCCACCTCGCGCTCCGGCACGACGGACGCCGCCATTCCGGCCAATTCCGCACTGACGACGCCAATCAATTCGGCCATCATCTCGACCCCGGTGGCGGCGTGAATGGCGAGCATTCCGGTATCGCCGAGGCCCCAGGCGGACGAGTAGATCGAATAGCACAGTCCACGATTTTCCCTCGCCTCCTGAAACAAGCGCGAAGACATTCCGCCACCCAGCACCCCCGACAGCACCTGAGCGGTGTGAAATGCCGGATCCCGATAGGAGGGCCCCAAGAATCCGGCGAGCAGATGGCTCTGCTCGAAGGATTTCATCGAATGACGCATGCCCCCCTTGTAGGCTGCCACCTGGCCCGGCTCGTGCGCCTTGGCATTCAGCGAACCAAATAGGGCCTCAACGTGACGGGTGATCGTCGCGTGGTCGACGGCGCCGGCCGCCGAAATCACCAACTGCGGGCCCTGATAGTGCCGGTCGAGAAATGAGCGCAGATGGTCAGCGGTGATCGCGTTCACGCTTTCGGGCGTGCCGATGATCGGCCGGCCGATCGGCTGAGCGGGAAATGCCGCCTCCTGGATCAGATCGTAGGCGAGTTCCTCGGGGCTGTCCTTGATCCCGGCGATCTCCTGCAGGATCACTTCCTTCTCGCGCACCAGATCATCTGGCGCATACTGGCTGTGCTGGAGGATGTCGGCCAGGATCTCAAGCGCCAGCCCCTCGTCGCCCTTCATGATGCGCGCGTAATAGGCTGTGGTCTCAAGACTGGTGGCCGCGTTGAGATCGCCGCCGACCTGCTCGATCTCCTCGGCGATGGCGCGGGCATTGCGCTTCGTGGTGCCCTTGAACGCCATATGCTCAAGTAGATGCGAAATTCCCTGCTCGCCTTCGCGCTCGTGCCGGGCGCCGGTCGCGACCCAGACACCGAGCGCAATCGTTTCCAGATGCGGCATGTGGTGGGTGACCACCCGAATACCGTTCGGGAGTGTCGTTAGTTTGGTGCCATTCGGCAACTTCATGCAGCCCCCAGACGGACGGCGCGCGCACGCGCCAGCACATATGCTTCAACCGCCGAAGCGTCGTTCGGCAGCACGTCGAAACGCTCGGGTGCGCTCATCAGCCCCGAAAGACGTACAGGCAAAGGCGGGTGGACGCCGGTAATTTGCCGCATGGAGTCCGGGAACTTGGCGGGATGGGCGGTCGACAGCACCACCGTGGCGCCGCGACGACTGGCTCGCGTGCGTTCGGCGGCGACGAGGCCGCAGGCGGTATGCGGGTCGGCGACGTAGCCGCTGGCCGCAATCGTCCGTTTGATCGCGTCCGCCACATCGGCTTCGGATGCGGCCGCCGCCGCGAACTCGGCCTTCAATGGAGCCGCCGCGGCACCAACCTCGAACCGGCCCGACTGGCCAAGGCTCGCCATCTGATTGCGGATCTGCGCCGCATCGCGACCCGACGCCTCGAACAGGTAGCGCTCGAAATTCGACGACACCTGGATGTCCATCGACGGCGACGTGGTCGCATGCACGCCAAGCGTTTCATAGATGCCGGTGTCGACCGCGCGAACCAGGATGTCGTTACTGTTGGCGGCGATCACGAGCTGCTCGATCGGCAATCCCATTCGCTTGGCGACATAGCCAGCGAGAATGTCGCCGAAATTGCCGGTCGGGACCACGAATGACACCTTGCGATGTGGCGCGCCCAGTGCCGAGGCAGCGACGAAATAGTACGTCACCTGGGCGACGATACGGGCCCAGTTGATCGAATTGACGCCGGACAGCCGCACCTGATCGCGAAAGGCATGGTGATTGAACATACCCTTCAGCAGCGCCTGGCAGTCGTCAAATGTGCCCTTGATGGCGAGACCATGGACGTTGTCCTCGGTCGCCGTAGTCATCATCCGGCGTTGCACGTCTGAGACCCGGCCATCCGGGAACAGGATCACCACGTCAACACGCTTCGAGCCCCGGAAGGCCTCGATCGCAGCGCCGCCGGTATCGCCGGAAGTGGCGCCGACAATGGTCGCCCGTTCGCCGCGCTTCGACAGCACGTGATCCATCAGCCGGGCGAGCAGTTGCATCGCCACGTCCTTGAACGCCAGCGTCGGGCCATGGAACAGCTCCAGCACCCAGGTATCAGGGCCAATCTGGACCAATGGCGTCACCGCCGCATGGCCGAACGTGGCATAGGCATCCTTGGCCATGGCGGCGAGGTCGGCGCGCGCGATGGCACCACCGGTGAACGGCTCGATCACCTCGACCGCAACTTCGTGGAATGGCCGGCCAGCAAACCCCGCGATCGTCTCGCGCGAGAGCTGCGGCCACGTCTCGGGCACATAGAGTCCGCCGTCGCGGGCGAGGCCCGCCAGCATCACGTCCTCAAATCCAAGGGCCGGCGCCAAGCCGCGCGTCGAGATGTATCGCAAAGGAAAATCCTGCTTCGTGATCCGCAATCCTGCAGCGTCGAGACTAGTCCGCCGCGCTGCCCGGAACAAGCAACGAACGCCGCGTAGCGACCTTAGTTTACAGTTTTGTATTCAAGCCTTTGGCACTGATTTGAGGCGACCGGCCGCGAAGGCCGCGAAAACACCGAGCAGGGTGGCGGCCAGGCCCCACCAAGTGATCGCGTATTCGAGATGCCGGTTGGGGATGTCGATGCGGCCGGCGGTCGGCGCCGGCAGGCCACCGGCTGGCGTCGGCGATAGCAGATCGACATGGAAATCGGGACGGGAAATCGCACCGCCAGCGCCGGTGAACAACTCGCGCGGATTGCGGAGATACCAGATGTTCTTGGCAGGGTCGTTGGCGCCGGTGAACGTCGCGCGCGGCTCGGCCTCGCGAACAAGCCCGATGATCGTCGTCTCGCCCTCGTTCTGGCCACTGGCACGCTGCGCCTGATCCTTCATCGTCTCAGGCACGAAACCGCGGCTGACGGCAATCGTTTCACCCGTGTCAGCGATGCGCATTGGCGTCATGATCCAGTAGCCCTGGCCGCCTATGCCGCCGCCTGTAGGCTTGGCGATGCCGGCATAGACGTGCCGTTCGCGCGCATGATCAAACGCGCCGGTCAGCTTCACGGCGGTATATTCACAGGATCGCGCAAGACCTACCTTTTCGATCGGCCCGCAGGTCAGGCCCGCCCAGGCCCGCGCATCGATCGGCGCTGCCTTCGAGCGCGTCGCGATGGTCGCGATCACGTCCTCCTTCCAGGCCTTCCGGTTCCACTGCCACGTGCCGAGTCCGAGCAGGACCAACAACGCCAGCGCAGTGAACACCGTCGGCCACAAGAGGCCGGCGTCGCGAAATTTCTTCAGCATGAGCTTGTTCACTCCGCTGGCACGGGGCGCGCACCGGCATCGATCGACGGTGGCATCGCCGCACTATCGCGCGACTTGCGGCTCGCGAAACGGCGGATCACTACGTAGAACACCGGCGTGAACAGCAGGCCGAACAACGTCACGCCAATCATGCCCCAGAACACCGCCGTGCCAAGCGCAATCCGCAGTTCCGCACCGGCGCCGACGGCGATATAGAGCGGCACCACGCCCAGTGTGAAGGCGAGCGACGTCATCAGGATCGGTCGCAGGCGCAGCCGCGATGCTTCGACCGCCGACGTGACGAGATCGATCCCCTGGTCCTCCAATTGTCGCGCGAATTCAACGATCAAGATGGCGTTCTTCGCCGCCAAGCCAATCAACACGACGAAACCGATCTGGGTGAGAATGTTGATATCGAGCCCGTGCAGCCAAACGCCGAACACCGCCGACAGCAGGCACATCGGCACGATCAGCATGATTGACAAGGGCAACGACCAACTCTCGTACTGCGCGGCGAGCGCCAGGAACACGAACAGCACCGACAAGGCGAAGATGTAATAGCCGGTACGGCCGGCGCGCTTTTCCTGAAACGACAAGTCGGTCCATTCATAGCCGATGCCTTCCGGCAGTGAGCTTGCGGCCACCCGAGCCACCAATTCGAGCGCCTCTCCCGACGACACTCCGGCTGCACCCGCTCCGTTTATCTCGACGGTCGGGAACAGGTTGTAGCGTGGCACGCGATTGGGGCCAGCAATTTCCTTGAAGGTCACGAGCGAACCGAGCGGCACCATCTGTCCGTCGGCATTGCGAACCTTGATGCGGGATACGTTCTCGGCATCCAGCCGGAAATTGCCGTCGGCCTGGGCCGTGACCCGGTAGGTGCGCCCGAACATGTTGAAGTCATTGACGTAGGCCGAACCCATATAGATCCGCAGCGCCTCGAACACATTATTCAGCGGCACCCGCAGCATCTGCGCCTTGCTGCGATCGACATCGACGAAAATCTGCGGCGTCAGAGCCTGGAATGTGGTGAAGGCATTGGTCAGCCCCGGCGTGGTATTGAGCGTGCGGATGAACTCGTTGGCAATGCGCGAAAACTCCGCCGAGCCTACACCGGCGCGATCCTGCAGTCGCAGCGAGAAGCCGGCCGCGGCACCGACACCGCGCACCGGCGGCGGCACGAATACCAGCGCCTGCGCTTCCTGGATCGCGCCCAGGCGCTGGCGCAGGTCGGCGGCGAGCTTCTGTACGGTCTGCCCCTTCTTCGCGCGCACCTCAAAATCATCGAGCACGCAGAACACCGCCGCCGCGTTTGACGCATTGGTGAAGGTTGCGCCCGAGCGACCGGCAAAGCCCGACGAATAGGCGTAGCCCGGCGTTGAAAGTATGATCTCGTTGGCGCGCCGCATCACCTCGTTGGTGCGATCGAGCGACGCGCCAGCTGGCAGCTCCAGCGACACAATGACGATGCCGCGATCAAGGGCGGGAATAAATCCGGTCGCCGTATGCATGACGAGCCATACGGCAAGACCGATCAGGCCGGCGTAGATCAGCAGCATGAGTGCCGAAATCCGGATTAGTCCGCGCACGAGCACTGCATAACCGCGCTCAAGCGCGCCGAAAGCGAGGTTGAAAATCCGGAAGATGAACTTCACCGGCCAGACGATGATGTCGATGAGGCCGACGCGCGGCGGTCCGTGCTCGATGCCATGTGGCTTGAACAGGATCGCGGCCAACGCTGGCGACAATGTCAGCGACACGAACGCCGAGATCAATGTAGCGGTCGCGATCGTCACCGCGAACTGCCGGTAGAACTGACCGGTAATGCCGGAAACGAACGCGGTCGGAATGAACACCGCCGTCAGCACCAGCGCGATCGCGATCAGCGCCGAGCCGACTTCGTCCATGGTGACGCGCGCAGCTTCGATCGGCAACAGGCCTTCCGCCAGCCGGCGCTCGACGTTCTCGACCACCACGATGGCATCGTCGACCACGATCCCCACCGCCAGCACCAGGCCGAACAGCGTCAATGTATTGAGCGAGTATCCGAGCGCCAACATGATCGCGCAAGTCCCGATCAACGACACCGGAATCGCCACCACCGGGATGATCGTCGCCCGCCAGGTTTGCAGGAATAGCAGCACCACCAGTACCACCAGCAGCACCGCCTCCAGGATGGTTTTATTCAGCTCCCGGATCGAAACTTCAATGAATTCGGTCGGGTTGTAGCGGATGCGGTAGTCGAGCCCCTTCGGGAACGACTTCGCCAGTTCCGCCATCGCTTCATAAACTTTCTTGGTGGTCTTGAGCGCGTCAGACCCCGGTTGCTGGGTCAGCACCACCACAGTCGCCGGATCGCGGTCCTGGTAGCCGTAGCTCGTGTAGTTGAGCGCACCCAATTCGATCCGCCCGACGTCCCTCAGCCGCACGACGCGGCCATCAGCGCCGGCCTTGACGATGATATCCTCGAATTCACCGGCTTCCTTGAGCCGCCCCTTCAACTGCAAGGACTGCTGGAAAGCGTTGCTCGACTTGATCGGCGGCTCGCCAATCGACCCACCGGCGACCTGGATATTCTGCGCGCGCAACGCCGCCAGAACCTCTTCCGCTGTCAGTCCAAGACCGGCGATGCGTTCAGGGTCGAGCCAAACCCGCATCGAGTATTCGCGGGCGCCGAACAGGTTGACAGCGCCGACACCCTCGATACGGGCCAGCACGTCACGGACATTGAGCAGCGCGTAGTTTGAAATATAGACCTGATCGTAGGTCTTGTCCGGTGAGACGAGGTGCACAACCACCAGCAGGTCGGGCGAGTTCTTGCGCACGGTAACGCCGGAGCGGCGCACTTCGTCGGGCAGTCGCGGCTCGGCTGAGGCGACGCGGTTCTGCACCAGCACCTGCGCCTTGTCGATGTCGGTGCCGATCTCGAACGTGATCGTCAGCCCCATCGAACCATCGCTGGTCGACTGCGAATACATGTAGAGCATGCCGTCGACGCCGTTCACTTCCTGCTCGATGACGGCAGCGACGGTGTCGGCGACGGTCTGGGCACTGGCGCCGGAGTAGTTGGCCGAGACCGAGATGGTCGGCGGCGTGATCTCGGGAAATTGCGTCACGGCGAGGCTGTTGTAGGCAATCGCGCCAATGATCGTCACGAACAGCGACACCACGATCGCGAAGATCGGCCTAACAATGAAAAAACGGCTGAAGCTCATGGGGCGAACTACCTTCGGGCGGAAGCGCCGCTGTTACTGCCGTGTCGTCGTCGGGGCCGCATCAGCCGGCGCGTTCGAGACCTGGAGTGGCTCGCGTTTGGGTGCCACTTTCTGGCCGGGTCGCGCCCGCTGCTGGCCCTTGATCACCACCCAGTCATCCTGCGCGAGGCCGGTGCGAACAACCCGCATGCCGCCGATGATTGGCCCAAGCGTCACCACCTTGCGCGACGCGGTGCCGTCCTCGGCAACCACGGTTACATACTTGGCGGCCTGATCGGTGCCGACCGAGTCATCGGGAAGCAGGATCGCGTTGTAGGGGGCGGAGCCCGCGATACGCGCACGGCCGAACATGCCCGGTGAGAGTAGGCCGGCGGCATTGTCGAGGATCGCCCGCATGCGCAAGGTGCCTGTCGTGGCATCGAGCCGGTTGTCGTTGAAATCGAGCTTGCCAACATGCGGGAAGCCCTTGTCGTCGGGCAACGCGATCTCAATTGCAGCGCCCGGCACGCCCACGGTCGAAGTCCCGGTGGTCGCCAGTCGCTTGTACTTGATCGTGTTGTTCTCGCTGACGTCAAAGTAGAACTGGATCGGGTTCTGGCTGACGATCGTCGTCAACAAAGTCTGCGAGGCGCTGCCGCCGCCGCCACCGGTGACGTAGTTGCCGACCGAGATCAAATTGCGGCCTATGCGCCCGCCGAGCGGCGCGCTGATTTTCGTGAACGACAGATCGAGTTCGGCCGTCCGCACCTTCGCTTCCGCCACATTCACTGCGGCCTCGGCTTCGCGCTTCAGGTTCTCGCGATCGTCGAACACTTTTTCAGAGATGACCCGGCGATCGACCAGCGGGCGACCGCGAGCCACGTCCTTCATCGCGCTTTCGACCTTGGTGCGTGCCTGCTCAAGTTCGGCGTTGGCGGTCGCCAGCGCGCGCTCGAACGGCCGGGGGTCGATCGAAAACAGCGGATCGCCCTTCTTGACCAACTGACCGTCGGTAAAGTGCACCTCGTTGAGGAAGCCGGCGACCCGGGCGCGGACCTCGATGGTATCGACCGCATCGAACCGGCCGGTATATTCATCCCATTCAATGACTTCGCGGGTAATCGGGCGGCTGATCGTGACTTGCGGCGGCGGGGCGTTGCCAGGACCGCCGGCTGATGGCGCCCGGCCACGCTCGGGGCCAGACGCGAACCATCCGGCAACCGTGTTCCACTGACGCGCGATCCAGCCCGGTGCCGGCTCGGCAGCGGCCTGCACCGGCGCAGCAACTCTCTTTTCCGCAGCGTTCGCGGCCGAGCCCGCCGGCTGTGCCACGGCGCCGGCAGCGATGACGGTGGCGATCACAGCGGCCAGCGCCAGACACTTGAATATTCGACGTTGACCCACGCGGCAGCCCCACTTCACCCATCGGTTCCGAACACGTAAGGTCGAACCGGAAAACGACAATACCACGATGCCCCCTTGCGGATCGGCACCGTGGCGATCTTCCTTATCTAGCAAATCGCGTCGGTGCTGTAACCGCACGATTGCGTGGCCCTCGAAGCGGGCATTCGGCGCAGGCAGATGCCCATCAATAGCGCACGTAACCGCGCGGCATGTAACGCACCTGCCCATAAGGCTGCGGATCACCCGGATATGGCATGACGTAGACTCGGCGCGGCTGAGGGTAGCCGTAAGGCGGGGCATAACCATAAGGGTAGGCCGGGCGAACCTGAACCGGCTGGGCATAGGCATAGCCGCCGTAGCCCGGCGGAACAACACGCCGCTGAGCGACATGCTGGCGACCTTCATCGCGCTGACGTCTGGTCGCGATCGCATCTTCGCGGACTTTCGGGCTACCGTGCACGACGATCCGGGTCGACTGGTAGCCGTGCTTGTGCACCAGACCGTAGAAAGTTGCAGCAGCAGCCGGCGTCAAGCGCACACAGCCATGCGAAGCCGGTCGCCCGAGCATGCCGGTCGCCTGGGTTGCGTGGGTTGCGACGCCGCCGTTGAAGAACACAGAGTGCGGCATAGGCGCGTCGTCGTACTTCTTCGAAAAGTGCATCTTGGCGGCCCACTGCGGGCGGAACGTGCCGCGCGGCGTCTCGAAGCCCGCACGCCCCGATGAAATCGGCCACACGTGTAGCACCTTGCCGCCGGATGAAACCGTCAGCTGCTGTGTCGTCAGATTGATGTCGGCATTGAGCGTGACGGCGATCGGCTTCGGCGCGACCGGCTTTTCATCGGCGGGCACTTCGGCGGCGGCCGACGTCGGCACGGTCGAGGTGATCGTTGCCGGATTTTCGCTCACATCTGGATGCGGGTCGGCCCAGGCGCCGGACGCAGGCAGCAGGGCGAGCAAGGCTACAGGGGCAATCCACGTCGCGCGACGCGCGCGCGATAGTAACTCAAAAACCATTCTTGCTCTCCGACGCGGATACAAACGGGCGATGGATCATGCACTGCCCCCTACATCTACGCGGGCGAGGCGATCCGGTTTCAACTGCGTCGACAAAGTAACTCAGCGATCGCTTCGGTTTGCTTAACCGGCACTGAAATTGCGGCAAAAATTGGCGACGTTTTGCTCAACCATTTGGTAAGAAAATCTAATCAAGCCTTAAACAGCAACGAGGCGTCGCCGAACGAATAGAACCGGTAGTTGGTGGCAATCGCATGCGCGTAGGCCCCTTGCATGACGTCAAGACCGCTGAATGCCGACACCAGCATGAACAGGGTCGAGCGCGGCAGGTGGAAGTTGGTCATCAGGATATCGACCGCCCTGAACCGATAGCCGGGCGTAATGAAGATCGCCGTATCGCCAGTCCAAGCTGCGAGGTAGCCATCGGAACCGGTGGCGCTTTCGAGTAGGCGCAGGGCTGTCGTGCCGACGGCCACGACGCGGCCACCCCGTTGGCGAACCGCATTGAGCGCCGCCGCTGTTTCGGCACTAACCTCGCCCCACTCGGCATGCATCTTATGATCAGCGGTATCATCGACCTTGACCGGCAAAAACGTGCCGGCGCCGACGTGCAGGGTCACGAAGTGGCGTGAAATTCCCCGCGCGTCGAGATCCGCAAACAACCGCTCGGTAAAGTGCAGGCCGGCGGTGGGAGCTGCGACCGCGCCTTCGCGAACGGCATAGATGGTTTGGTAGTCGCGCGCATCCTGCTCTGCAGCTGGACGCTTGGCCGCGATATAAGGCGGCAGCGGCATGAAGCCGACGGCCGCGATCGCAGCGTCCAAATCGGGCCCTGAAAGATCGAATGCAATCTCGACCTCGCCGGCCTCGCCCTTGGCCGCGACGGTCGCTTCCAAGGTTCCCAACATGCACATCGAGTTGCCGTGACCGAAACGCAGCCGGTCGCCTGATTGCAGCTTCTTGGCTGGCCGTGCAAACGCCGCCCAGCGCGAGGCGTCGATGCGCTTATGCAGGTTAAGCGAGATATGCGCGACGTTGCCGTCACGTACGCGCTCGCCGTCGAGCGCTGCCGGAATGACGCGGGTGTCGTTGAACACCATCGCGTCGCCCGGCTGCAGCAGCGACGGCAGGTCGCGCACGCTGCGATCTTCCAGCAGTTGACCCGGGATGTACGACCAGCAGCCGCGCCGCATCGCGCGGCGAAGCCGGCGCCAGCGCGATACGCTCGTCAGGCAATTCGAAGTCGAACAGGTCGGTGCGCACGATGGGCTATCCTCAAGTGCGCACCGACGCGCTCACGCCTTGATGTCGGCGGCGACTTTCATCGAGATCATCTTGTCGGGATCGCGCACAGGCTCGCCCTTCTTGATCTTGTCGACGTTCTCCATGCCCTCGACCACCTTGCCCCAGGCGGTGTACTGCTTGTCGAGGAAGCGGGCGTCGTCGAAGCAGATGAAGAACTGGCTGTTGGCGCTGTCGGGGCTCGACGAACGTGCCATCGAGCAGACACCACGCACATGCGGCTCGGCGTTGAACTCGGCCTTAAGGTTCGGCTTGTCCGAGCCGCCGGTGCCGGTGCCCTTGGGGCAGCCAGTCTGGGCCATGAAGCCCTCGATCACGCGGTGAAAGACGATGCCGTCGTAAAAGCCGTCGCGCGCCAGCGCCTTGATGTGCGCGACGTGCTTTGGCGCCAGATCAGGACGCATTTCGACGACGACGCGCCCCTTGGTGGTCTCGATGATCAGTGTATTCTCGGGGTCTTTGATGGTGGCCATTTTTTGGTTCCTCTCGGGACGAAGTCAGAAATCGGAAGTCGGAAGTCGGAAGACAGTGGACGGCGGCGATCGGAAGCCAAAGCGTGCAGCAGACACCGGATACATTCTGAATTCCGATTTCTGACTTCCGGCTTCCGACTTCCCCTCACTTCTTCGCATCGGAGGCCAGATAGGCCTTCACGATGACGTCGGGCTGGTCGACCGTGCCGGAACCCGATGCACCCTTCTTGATCGCATCGACCGCCATCATGCCATCGACGACGCGGCCCCATACCGTGTACTCGCCGTTGAGGCCGGAGTTCGCAGCGAACATGATGAAGAACTGGCTGTTGGCGCTGTCCTTGGAGGCCGAGCGAGCAGCGCCGACGACACCGCGATTGAACGGTGTCGGCGTGAATTCAGCCGGCAGGTTGCCGTACTTCGAGCCACCGGTGCCGGTGCCGGTCGGGTCGCCCGACTGGGCCATGAAGCCCGCGATGACGCGATGCCATTTGATGCCGTCGTAGAACTTGTCCTTGGCGAGTTGCTTGACGCGCTCGACGTGCTTCGGCGCCAGCTTCGGCAACAGTTCGATCGTCACCTTGCCGCTCTTCAGTTCCAGAATGAGCGTGTTGGCCGGATCGAGCGCCGGCGCGGCGGTCTGCGCCTGGGCGGTCGATTGAATGCCAAAGCCAATGAGAACGGCGGCGACGAGAGTGAGAAAGCGCATCGGGGGCAACTCCATGGCAGGGCTGAACGTGGACGGTTGGCGTGCGAATTGCCGCCCGGCGCACCAGAAAGCCCCGCCTTATGGCCGGAATTGGACCAACGGGCAACCCGATGTGGAACAACAGTGCCTATGCTAGCCGCCGTCGATAGGCGACGGCCACGCCCGATGCCAATGCCGCCCATCGCGTAGGCGCCCATGAACCAGGGCTCGAACAAGCCGAAGCTCGCGGCGCTGGTCACCCATACAGTGGTGGCGGCAGCGAGCAAGTAAGGCTGCGCCTCCCTCGGCGCCGCCGCGATCGTGGCCAATACACCGAGACCGAAAGCCATGAACAGCAAAGTGCCCAGAGCGCCCAGTTCGTACCAGCTCTGCAGAAATACATCGTGCGCATGCGGCCCCGTCCGCAACTGATAGAAGTAGCCGGCCGGCTGTGGTGCCGGCGACAGGGCTTCCCGCTGGTTGTCGATCAGGCGGGTAGCGGCGGCGCCAACACCGATGATCGGGTGCTTCGGCACCTCAACGGCGGTGTAGTTCCACAGGATGATCCGCGCCGCCATGGTCGGGCCGACCTGCCCGCCAAGATGCAGCTTGGCGTCATAGGCGGCCTGCGCCAGCGGAATGATCGCCACGAAGCTCATAACCCACAGCGCCATCAGCGCCTGCCGAGCGCGCGCCGGATAGAGCCAAGCCACGCCGAACACCGCCACCGCCAGGACAAATGCCACCTGCGACGTGCGATGATCCGACAACATGATCAGCAGGAAAGCAGCACCTCCGATCGCCAACTGCGGCCACCGTGACTGCCGCCAGCCGATCTGCAACGCACAGATCAACAGCGTCGGCCATAGCAGGAAGCTGAGCGCCGGCATGTTCCACTTGATGGCGGCCGGAGAGATCTTTACCGCCCTCATCGCCCAGTCGACAGAAAGCCCGCCGTCGCGCCATCGCACGGCCCGAAACGGCCAGGAAAGGCCGCGCTTGATTGCGTGGTTCGACAATTCCTCGCTGAGCAAAAACAGCAGCGCCAGGATCAGTGCGACGAGCATCGTCCGCGACATGTGTTCAAGCGCTGCCAACGGCAATGCCTCCAGTGCACTGAGGGCGACGTGCGCGCCGATCAGCAACAGCGCAAGAATCAGTGCCGACAGTGCCGTCGAACGAGGATCACCCGACCACAAGATCGAAACGAGGATATACCCAGTGCCGATACCGCCGACGATCAGCCAGTTCGGCATCGGCCGCAAGCTGACTTGCAATTCGCCTTGTCCCGCCACGTACATCGTCGCGGCAATGATGACGCCACAGGCGGCAAGTGCCAGCCACGGGGTCGTGACAAATGTGAAGGTGGCTATGAACGTGGCGATCACCAGAACCCAAAGATTGGGTTCGAGCCGCCAGACCTCAGCATCAAACCACCGCCGCACCTGCATGAGTTATCTTGTCCCCCATCGCACTTCGGTGACCTGGCGTCGCCACCGCTTACCGTTCGGCGACGGGCTTCTTGCCCTTGGCTATGCGCATCAGGTTGGTGAAACGGGTAAACAGGTAATGGCTGTCCTGGGGACCGGGCGAGGCTTCCGGGTGGTATTGCACCGAGAAGACTGGCTTGCCCTTCAGGGTCAGGCCGGCGTTGGAGCCGTCGAACAGCGATACGTGGGTCTCCTCGACACCCTTGGGCAGGCTATCGCGATCGACCGCGAAACCGTGATTTATCGAGGTAATCTCGACTTTGCCGGTGACATAATCCTTTACCGGATGATTGGCACCGTGGTGGCCCTGATGCATCTTCTTCGTCGTCGCGCCGAGCGCGATGCCAAGCATCTGGTGACCGAGACAGATGCCAAAAACCGGCAGGCCGCTTGCCACCAGCTGCTTAATTTCCGGCACCGCATACTTGCCCGTCGCCGCCGGATCGCCTGGACCGTTCGACAGGAAAATACCGTCTGGTTTGCGGGCGAGGATGTCGTCGGCGGTCGTGGTCGCCGGCACCACGGTGACGGAACAACCAGCGCTCGCCAGGCACCGCAGGATGTTGCGCTTCAAGCCGTAGTCGATGGCGACGACGTGGAACTCCACCGCTTTCTGAGGCTGGTAGCCTTTGCCCCACACCCAGCGCATTTCGTCCCAGGTGGTGGTCTGGCCGACGGTGACATCGGGGACCAGATCCATCCCGTTCAACCCCGGCCAGGCCTTGGCGTCGGCCTTGAGCTTGGCGAGATCGAACTTGGCCGACGGTTCGTGCGCGATGACGCCGTTCGGCATGCCATTGTCGCGGATCAGCGCCGTCAGTGCCCGGGTATCGATTCCGGCAATGGCGATGATGCCACGCGCCTTCAGCCAGTGGTCCAGGTGCTCCGTCGAGCGATAGTTCGAGGGCCCGGTAACGTCCGCCCGCAACACGCAACCGCGCACGCCCGAGCGCATGGCGAGGTTAGAAGTCTCGGTGTCCTCGCGATTGGCGCCGACGTTGCCGATGTGCGGGAACGTGAAGGTGATGATCTGGCCGGCGTACGACGGGTCGGTCAGGATTTCCTGGTAGCCGGTGATCGCCGTATTGAAGCAGACCTCGCCGACCGCCGAGCCGGTGGCGCCGAGACCGTGCCCGGAAATCACCGTGCCGTCGGCGAGCACGAGACGGGCAGTCTTCGGTACGTCGGCCCAAGGGGCGGGCGCTTTCAGCGACCGGGCATCATTCGCGGAACTGGCGGTGGTCATCGGCATGCCTCCTCGCGCGCTCAGGACACACCCGGCACGACCGGCGCGATACCTAAGGATTAGCCGCGACCGGGTCAACCCGCGAAGGCGGCCACCCGTTCACTCGTCGGCCTGATCGATGGGCCGGCGCGTGCGTGTCCACGCCTGCGGGCGCTTGAGGAAATCGTGCAGCGTCTTGCCAGGCTCATGGCGGAACTGCTCCTCCTCCAGCCGAAAGCCTTCGATGCGGTCGAGCCGGAAGGTGCGGAAGCCATCGCGCAGTTCGCACCACGCCGCCAACATCCAAACGGGGCCGAAGTAGGCGAGCGATAGCGGCCTGACGGTGCGTTCGGACGGCAAGCCCTCGATGTCGGTATACCCGAAACTCACCTTGAACCGCAGGCGCAGTGCGCGGCGCAAGTCCGCGAGGTCGAACTTGACCGGCTCCATGTAGGTCGAAGCCGGCGCCAGCAGTGCGGTATTGGCCATGTATCCGCGCAAGCGGTCGGGGATTACCGCCTCGATCTTGGCGATGGCATCGCTCGCTGCCGCGGCCAGTTGCGCGTCCGCCATGGTTTCGACGATGCGCGCACCAAGCACCAGAGCCTCGATCTCCTGTTCCTTGAACATCAAAGGCGGCATGTCGAAGCCAGCCTTGAGTACATAGCCGACGCCGGCTTCGCCCTCGATCGGCACGCCACTCGAAATCAGATCCTGGATATCGCGGTAGATCGTGCGATCGGACACCTCCAGCGCCTGGCCCAGGTCGCGGGCGCGCACCGAGCCGTGCGTCTTGCGGCGCAGCAACTGGATGATCTCGAATAGTCGGTCGGCGCGGCGCACGGGCGATTTCCTTGGGGGTCAATTCGAGGGCAGACGCCAGCTCTAGCCTAACCCTACTGACACCACGCTGTCAGGAGCCTCTCAACCCTACTGACAACAGGCTGTCAGTGGGGCTGGCGCATGTTGCATTCAGCCGGGTGACACGACGACGCCGTCGCCCTCAACGAGTGACTGAAGGAGAGTTGTCATGATGTGCATTACTGATGCGACCCATTCCCGCGCAACAGAGACCTCCGCCGCCGGCCGGCTAGCCGCGCGCTTCAAGGCCGGCTGGCAGACATACCTGCTGCGGCGTCGGCTCAAGGCCACCGTCTTCACCTTGCAAGGCCTCGACGACCGCACGCTGAGCGACATCGGGCTCGACCGCAGCGAAATCGATTCGGTGGTGCGCTCAAAGAGCCACGAGCGGCGACAGCGAATGATTGAGTTCGGCGGCGTTGTAGCGCGCGGCTAGCACGACCGGCATAATATTCAACCAGCCAGGAGTTTCATCATGCTCAATCACGTTTCCATCGGCGTCCGTGACGTCGCAAAATCGAAGGTATTCTACAATGCGGCGCTGCAGCCGCTCGGCTACAAATGCCTGAGCGAGGGCGAAGATTCTCTTGGGTATGGCGCCAAGGCGGTGGCGCTTTGGATCGGTACGTCGAAAAGCCCGGTGGCGGCGGATGAAAAATCCGGGTTGCATTTCTGCTTCGACGCACCGACGCGAAAGAGCGTCGATGCGTTTCATGCGGCGGCGCTTAAGAATGGCGGGCGCGACAATGGACCACCAGGCCTGCGCGAAGATTACGGGGCGAACTACTACGCCGCCTTCGTGATCGATCCTGACGGCTATCGAATCGAAGCGTATTGTGCGGCCCAGAGCTGATCTGGGTTGATCCGGGCAGGAGGCGGCGATGAAGTCGGAAGACCTGGGTTATCACCTGTTTGCCACCGCCTTCGGCAGCTGCGGTCTGGCCTGGAGCGGGCGCGGCATCACGCGCCTGCAATTGCCTGAGGAGAATCGTCTAGCGACCGAGCGACGCCTGCAGGCGCGGGGGCAACTGCTAAACCCCGTCGAACCGCCGGCCAGCATTGCCCTCGTCGTTCAAGCACTGCAACGCTACTTCGATGGCCAACCGGTGGATTTTGCCGACATCAAACTCGACCTCGGCGATACGCCGCCGTTTTTCCAGACGATATACCGGCTCAACCGCGCGATTGGTTGGGGTAAATTGGCGACATACGGCGAACTTGCTGAACGCGCTGGCTCGCCTGGGTCATCACGCGCCGTCGGTCAGGCGATGGCGCGCAATCCGATCCCGATCATCATTCCCTGTCACCGGGTGCTCGCCGCCAACCGCAAGGTCGGCGGATTTTCGGCGTTTGGCGGTGCGCTCACCAAGCAACGGCTGCTTGGCCTGGAAGGCGTCAGCCTCGCGGCCGAGTTGCCACTGTTCGCTGGCCTGGAAACCCGCGTCGTCAGTTCTTCAGCCGATAGCCGGTCTTGAAGATCCACCAAACGGCGGCCAGGCATGCTGCGAAAAAGCCGAGCGTCACGACCACGCTGACAGCAATATTGACGTCGGACGCGCCGTAGAAGCTCCAGCGGAAGGCGCTGACCAGATACACCACCGGATTGAACAACGACACCGTCCGCCAGAACGGTGGCAGCATATCGATCGAATAGAAGGCGCCGCCGAGAAACGTCAGCGGCCCGATCACCAGCAGCGGAATGATCTGCAGCCGCTCGAAGCCGTCAGCCCAGATGCCGATGATGAAGCCAAGCAGGCTGAACGTCACCGTCGTCAGCACCATTACCACCATCATCCAGAACGGGTGCGCGATGTGCAGCGGCACGAACAGCGCGGCCGTCGCCAACGTGATCAATCCGATGACGATGGACTTGGTCGCCGCCGCCCCGACATATCCGATCACGATCTCGATCGCCGACACCGGCGCCGACAGAATCTCATAAATGGTGCCCGTGAAGCGCGGAAAGTAGATGCCGAACGAGGCATTCGATACGCTCTGCGTCAACAGCGACATCATGACGAGACCCGGTACGATGAACGCGCCATAAGCGACGCCGCCGACCTCCGCCATGCGGTCGCCGATGGCGGCGCCAAATACAATGAAGTAGAGCGCGGTCGACAGCACCGGCGACAGGATGCTGCCCATTGGCGTGCGCATGAAGCGCGCCATCTCGAAGTAATAGATCGCCCCAACAGAATGAATGTTCATGGCGCGGCTCTCACGAGATCAACGAATATGTCCTCGAGCGAACTCTGCGTAGTGTTGAGGTCGTTGAACCGGATGCCGGCGGTGGCGAGGTCGGTCAGCAGGCCGGTGATGCCGGTGCGCTCGGCCCGCGTGTCGTAGGTGAACACCAATTCCAAGCCATTCGCACTGAGCTGCAAGGCATGACCGGCCATCGCCGCCGGCACCCCGTCAAGCTTCGACGCCAGTTGCAGTTTTAGCTGCTTCTTGCCGAGTTTGCGCATCAGCTCGGACTTTTCCTCGACCAGCACCAGCCGCCCCTTGGAGATGATGCCGATGCGATCGGCCATCTCCTCGGCTTCCTCGATGTAGTGGGTGGTGAGGATGATCGTCACCCCCGAGGCGCGCAGATCGCGCACCACCTGCCACATGTCCTTGCGCAACTCGACATCGACGCCGGCCGTCGGCTCGTCGAGAAACAGGATGGTTGGCTCGTGGCTCAGCGCCTTGGCAATCATCACCCGCCGCTTCATGCCGCCCGACAGCGTGCGCAGCATCGCGTCCTTCTTGTCCCACAGCGACAGGTCGCGCAGGATCTTCTCGACGAAGGCGGGATTGGCCGGCCGACCGAACAGGCCGCGACTGAAGTTCACCGTCGCCCAGACCGTTTCAAAGGCGTCGGTGGTCAGTTCCTGCGGCACCAGTCCGATCATTGCCCGCACAATGCGATAGTCGGTGGAGATGTCCCGGCCATCGACCTTGATATCGCCGCCTGAGCGATTGACGATGCCGCAAACGATGCTGATCAGCGTCGTCTTGCCGGCGCCATTCGGTCCCAGCAATCCAAAGATTTCGCCGCGACGAATATCGAGGTCGATGGCGGACAGCGCCTGAAAGCCCTTGGCATAGGTCTTCGATAGATTGGCAATGGAGATGATGTTGGGCATTGGCGCTATGTAGGGGCATCGCAGCAAAGAGCCAAGCGCCTAGCGCGCCTATGCCATTCACCTGCCGACCATCACGCCGTGGCCGGCGCGCATCTTCTTGATCTCGATGACGCCGCGATTGATTTCGGCGCCAAGCATCACGATCATCGCGGTCAACTGGAAATAGACCAGCGAGCTCATCAGCTGCGTCAATGCACCGTAGAACCGGGCATAGTTGTTGATCTCCAGCCAGCGCGAGAATAGGCCGGCCAGCATCATCCACAGGATGGTCGAGACGACGACGCCAGGCATCACCTGCCTTAGCGAGCGGTTGCCGCCAGCCAGCCACAGGTGATAGGCGATCAACTGCAGCATGATTACAACCGCGGCGATGCCATAGCGAACGCTCAGCATGAACCAGCTCTGGCCAAGCAGAAAGTTGATGCCGATCCACTCGAAGCGATCGGCGAGTGCCGGGCCGACCAGTACCGCCCAGGCCATCACCAGCATGGCGATGGCGCCGACCAGCACGAACAGTGCGCTGCGTGCGAGACAAAACAGGTAGGGGCGCGTTTCCACCTCGCGGTAGGCGACATTGAGTGCAGCACGCAGCGCTTCGACACTGCTGGTGGCGAAAAACAATGCCAATGCCGCGCTCGCCGTCATCAGCCCGAAGCGGCTCTGGCCCATCACCGCCATCACTTCCGGTGACAGCGCCTCGGCGACGCCCGGCGGGAATACGTCGAACATCTGGGCCACGGCCGACTTCGCCAGTTGCTCGCCGCCAAATACACCGGCCAGCGCGCCGAGGAAGATGCAGAATGGGAACACCGACAGGATGAACGAGAAGGCGACCGAACCAGCCATGGCGAAGCCACTGTTCTCGAACAGTTCGTAGAGGGCCTTCCAGAAAGTCGCCATTCGTCGCATGTGCTTGTTCCGCAGCGTTTCGAAGCCGGTTGCCTTGTAGACATTCGATTGGCCGGCGTCGAGCGGTGCAAAATCGACAAACCAATGAACAAGGGACAAAAAATTAAACTATTTCCTTGATTTACGAGCGTGGACACGAACCGCGTCAAATGGCTATTCTGGCTTCGACACGCGCGGTCGAGGTCGAGAACGCCTGCTCATGGAATCGCAAGTCGCGACATCGCTATTAGGGCTTGAGGCCGAGTTGCACCGGCTCGAGGCAATGGCAGCCAATGCCACTGGCGCGGAAGCGGCGGCAATGCGCAACGCCGCCAGCCTTATTTCCGATGCGATCACGATCTTGGCTGCGACGAAATCCGCCGACGCCGCACCCTCCGCGCGCGAACCAACTCAGCCCCGAATAGCCGACCGCATCGTCATGATCGCGCCGCACGACGGCGCCGAGACTTTTCGCACCAAAGTCAAACTCAAGACGCCGGAGCCAAGCATCGTTGCGGCACCGGCTGTGACGACGACTGTCGCGACCGATGATCTGACCCGAATTCGCGGCATCGACGCCGCGCTGGCCGGCCGCCTCGCCGCGCATGGGGTAATGTCGTTCGCCAGCCATTGCCGCTTGGTCCCACCCGGACGTGCGGCGGATCAGCGACGCCCTCGGCCTCAATCGCGAGATCAGCCGGCAGAACTGGATTGAGCAGGCGGCACTGCTGTCTGGATCGAAGGCGCTGGTCGGCACAACAACTAGTGCCGGAGCCGATGGTGGTCGCGGAACCGACCACGCCGTCGCCACCCGATCGCCTTGACCTGATCGCCGGCATCGACATCGGCATGGCCGAGACTTTGAAAGCCTTCGGTATCACACGATGGGCCGAAATCGCTGCTTGGCGACGGGATGATCTCAAGCGGTTCGGCGCACAGGTGGTGAGGCCGGCCGCGATCATGCGGCAAGGCTGGATCGAGCAGGCCGCCCTGCTGGCGTCGGGCCGACTGTCGCATCATGCGATGAGGGTCCTGCGCGGTGACTTCGCAGCACTGGTGTCGCAGCCAGCGGTCGAGCCGCTGCCCGATCCGGAGTTCGTAACGTGGCATGTCCCCACAGTTCATGCGATCGCGGCACTGGAAGCGCCGGTCGTGCCGCGCATGGCAGCCATTGCGTCGATCGTCGCCAATGACATCGATGCTCTATTCACGCTGCCGGCGGCACTTCTGACTGCGTTCGCGCCCTCGACCAAGACGGCTCCAGAAGTCGAGATTGTTACCCCCCGACGCCTGCCGCGCCGACCGTCGTTGACGCATCGATCGCCGCCACGCTTCGATCGCGTCACGGCATTGGAGCACGAGTTGGCCGCGCAGATCGCCAATGATTTTTCATGGAGCCATGTCACCGCACCCACCGCACCGCCGCATTCACCCGGTCGCTTCAGCAGCCTGCACATCGAGGATGAGGAGTTCCCCGAGCTGCATGTCAGCGAGGCCGATGTGAAGATCGTGCGCCGGTCGCCCGAGCGAGTGACCACGCCACCGCCGATTGACGGTGCCGCGACCCGCAGCTTGCTCGCGCGACTGAAGCGATCGTCGCCGCTGAACGACATCGATAGGTCGACCTACGCCGGCTATCGCGACCATGTCGAAGAAGCGAGCGTCGAGATCGTCAAGGCCGGCGCGAAAGGGGAAAAAGCAGCGCCGCCGTCCCCTCAAACCGCAGCTCCCGCGCCCGGACAGGGCTCCCTCAAGCGGCTGCTGCGGCCCTTCACTGGCGACGCTTCGAATTAGTCGTTAGGTGCAGGCGCGGCCCATTGTGCGCACGCGAGAAACCGGTATCTTGCACCGCAACAAACAACGTTTCGAGGTACCGAGATGGCCGTCGCCCAAGCCCGATCCAAGGATGCTGCGGATCACTCCACACTGATCTCAGCCGCCGACCGGTTGCTGCTGATTGCCAAGGCCGCCGTCGCCCAGAAGGTGAAGGCGGCCGGTGGCCTCGACACCGTGCAGCACACCGCGCATGGCTTTGCCTGGCTCGCCACCACCGTCGAGGCGATGCGGCAATTGGTTGCCTGGAGCGCGCGGCTGGCCGAGGCCGGTCAAATTGGCGAGATTGAGCAACTGATCCTCGACGTCGGCATCGCCGAGTATGCCGCCCAGATCGTCGGCGGCATTCCGATGAGCCAGGGCGAGACCATCCGCCTGTCCGCGCTCGGCGTATCGGTCGCCGATGCCCGCCGCTTCGAGGACGCCACTGCCGCCGCCATCGCCGCCGGCAGCTCGGATCAGGCCAAGGCCCGGCTCGCGGCCCTGATCGCAGCCAACCCGGACGCCATCACCTACGGCGACAGCGGTCTTGATGAAACGCACGCGGCGATGCGCACGGAGATGCGCCGGTTCGCGCTCGCCGAGGTGACGCCGGTCGCCCACCAGTGGCATCTGAAGAACGCCTACATCCCGCTCGAAGTCATCGCCAAGCTCGCCGACCTCGGCGTGTTCGGCGTGTCGATGCCGGAGGAGTGGGGCGGCCTCGGCCTCGGCAAGGAAGCGATGTGCGTCGTCTCCGAGGAGTTGTCGCGCGGCTACATCGGCGTCGGCTCGCTCGGCACCCGCTCCGAGATCGCCGGCGAACTGATCATCGCCCACGGCACACCCGAACAGAAGGCGAAGTACCTGCCGGCGATCGCGTCCGGCACGCTGTTGCCGACCGCCGTCTTCACCGAGCCCAACACCGGCTCCGACCTCGCCTCGCTGAAAACGCGCGCCGTCCGCCAGGGCGACAAGTACCTGATCACCGGCCAGAAGACCTGGATCACGCATCCGGTCCGCGCCGACCTGATGACGCTGCTTGCCCGCACCAACCCCGACGAGAAGGGCTACAAGGGCCTGTCGATGTTCCTCGCCGAGAAGCCGCGCGGCACCGACGCCGAACCGTTCCCGGCCAAGGGCATGAGCGGCGGCGAGATCGAGGTGCTCGGCTATCGCGGCATGAAGGAATACGAGATTTCCTTCGACAACTTCGAGGTGCCGGCATCGCAGTTGCTCGGCGGCGTCGAGGGCCAGGGCTTCAAGCAGCTGATGGCGACGTTCGAGAGCGCCCGCATCCAGACCGCCGCCCGCGCCGTCGGCGTGGCGCAATGCGCGATGGATCTGGCGTTAGCCTATGCGCGTGACCGGGTGCAGTTCGGTCAGGCCACTTACAATTTCCCGCGCGTGGCCAACAAGATCGTGATGATGGCGGTCGAGACCATGATCGCGCGGCAGATCACCTACTTCGCCGCGCGCGAGAAGGACGCCGGCCGCCGCTGCGATCTCGAAGCCGGCATGGCCAAGCTGCTCGCCGCCCGCGTCGCCTGGGCCGCCGCCGACAACGCCCTGCAGATCCACGGCGGCAACGGCTTCGCGCTTGAGTACCCGGTCAGCCGCGTGCTGTGCGACGCCCGCATCCTCAACATCTTCGAAGGCGCCGCCGAGATCCAAGCGCAGGTGATCGCGCGGCGGTTGCTGGAGGGCGGGAATTAGGTAGGTACGAGCATGTGAGGACAGTTCGACCGGAGCCCACATTGGCTGCTCCGGCAATTACGACGCAGCCTTGCTCCCCGACAATGTCTGTTGCTGAAGCTCGTTCTGCCAAACGCGAAGTGATCCGACTGGCTCTTGTTGACCCTGGCCGGACTCAGTGCCGGGGCTCAACACTGGTGTTACCGCGCGGCCATCAACGCATCCGCCCGCGTGGCGTGCCTGAAAATCTAGTGCTGCAGGGGGCTCAAAGCCTCAATAGCGGCTGTCCACCTGGAAGCAGACAACGACAAACGGCGAGCATGAGATCGACCAGTTCGGTATTGTCGACCTCGATCGACGCAACGTAGCACTTCCAGAAATGGAATAAGGGTCTCGGCAACAAGCGCAACGTACTGTCGGACGAGCACATCACCGAAATCACGCGGCCCTGTGCGGCCGACAACTTCGCGGTCGACCCGGCCGCGGGCGAACCACCGTGCTAAAAATGTCGCGCCTTCAAAAAAAACACTGCTTGCGTGGCTAATAAGGGCTTGCGTGCCAAAATTCCTGATGGGTAAGTTGGAATAACTTGTGGATAACTCGCGGATAACTCTTCGAAGCTCAGTTGGTACCGCTCTCGGTGGAGGTCAGAAGCAGGTCCGACACTTGCCCGTCGCTCACTTGGGAACTGTCGGACCCAATATTCGGTAAAGGAGGAATGCGAAGCACTTGAATGGCGGGGTCGTGTTTATTGTTGGCGCAGATGTGTGCGGAAATCCGAGTCGATCACACGGCACATTCCTCAATTCCGTGTTGCCTTGGAGATGTCGTGATAAGTGTTGCAGCAATTGGCGATACCAGCCCCTCTACAATTTCAGATCATCAAAGCAATGCGCATTGATACTGCGCATTTTAATGCGAGTGCATGCTTAGCCATCAAAAGTGGCTGGAGCAGCTAAACTTTCAAATGAGCCGCTAAGCGAATTCGGATGCAGCACACTTGTGCTGAAGCCAATGCCGATTCGTGTCCAATGCCGACACGACCCAGATTGATCGAGTGTATTCATCGCGTAGAATAGGAATTCGTCATGCGTACAATTCAGGTTCGAAGGCATACGATGACAATGTTGATTAGCGGCGGCCTATTTTGGGGCGCGGTTCTTTTGCCTCGTGCCGCTATTGCTGATAATGGCGGCGATGACGATTGTCCATCGACTTGCATTGGACCTCCGGGCCCGATTGGTCCGGCAGGTCCACCAGGACCAATTGGTCCCCAGGGCCCAGCAGGCCCGACCGGAGCGACGGGTGCCACCGGACAAACAGGCGCGACTGGCGCCACCGGACCAGCAGGTCCGCAAGGCGTAGCAGGAGCGACGGGACCAGCAGGCCCAACCGGTCCCCAGGGCCCAGTAGGCCCGACCGGAGCGACGGGTGCCACCGGACAGACAGGCGCGACTGGCGCCACCGGACCAGCAGGTCCGCAAGGCGTAGCAGGAGCGACAGGACCAGCAGGCCCAACCGGTAACCAGGGCCCAGCAGGCCCGACCGGAGCAACGGGTGCCACCGGGCAAACAGGCGCGACTGGCGCCACCGGACCAGCAGGTCCGCAAGGCGTAGCAGGAGCGACGGGACCAGCGGGTGCAAAAGGTGATCCTGGACCTGCGGGCCGAGATTTTGACAAGAACCGCAGCAACGCTCTCAACGCCGCATTGTCGCTACCAGCTTGGTTACAGCAAAATGAGAAATTCTCGCTTTCGGGTGGACTCGGCTTCAGCGATGGAGGCGAGACCGCGCTTGGCATAACTGGAGTAATGCGGCTCGATAGGAATTGGAGCGCTTTCGCGGGCGGCGCAATTTCCACAACACCAGGCGATCAAAATTGGGCTGGCAAGGTGGGCGTGAGGGTTGGTTGGTAAACAGCCGCCCCTCACCCTGACCCTCTCCCCGTACGCGCGAAAAGCGCTACGGGGAGAGGGGACGTGTGTCGTAGGCCGCCTCGACCACCACTCACCACTCACCACTCACCACTCACGACCTCACGACCTCACGATTTCACGCCACCGCCGAGTTATCCACGCCTCGCCGCCCCATGCGATACTGCCCATGTTCCGCTTCAACGAGGGCGCGCTTCGAAGGCGTTCAAAAGTGCGGAGGCGGAATGGACGGTCCGGACGTGGGCGGTAACGCGCCGTCACTGCCGGAGGGTTCCGTGCACCCCTTCTTGGCGCGAGCAAGGGGTAGGCCCAAACCAGCTCGTCAGCACGGGGGGACCCTAAAATCCGTTCGAGCAATGGGGTGGCCCTGGGCCACTTTAATTACAAGAATGCGGAAGACCGCCGTGGACCACGGCCACCCCGCTCCCCTCACTCGAGGGGAAAAAGAAAATCACGAACCCGTTTCGAGCACGAATGGACGCAATCACTTGTATCAACACCAAATTTCCTCTCCGTCGCGCGAATGCGAGGCTAGCTGCTCGAACAGGAAATCCGCCTCGTGCCGGCAGCGATTGCCACAACCGATTGCGCAACCCGGGTTGATCGCTATTCTGGCGGTGTGCGAACTGCGCTCCAACGGCATGGGTCATGACCAGATGTTGCAGGCAACTCACGCTCAAAAGGTCGATGCGATCGCAACCGAGGCGCTGGAACTGCTCGGCAGCGGACGGCAGGTTGCGCCGTTTGCACTGCGGTTTGTCAATTTCGATCTCAAGATCGCCTACGAAGCGCTGGCCGAGATTTGCAAGCGCCGCCAGTTGCGCGGTGAAACCGCGATCGGACGCAAGCTCGGCTTCACCAATCGGGGGATCTGGGCCGCCCATGAAATTTCCGGCCCGATCTGGAGCTACATCTACGACACCACCGTCTTCGATCTGGCGGCGGTTGGCGGCGCGTACACGCTGACGGCGCTCACCGAACCCAGGATCGAACCGGAAATCGCGTTGCATATCGCCCGGGTGCCGCACGCCGACATGAACGACGACGAACTGCTCGGCTGCATCGACTGGGTCTGCCACGCTTTCGAAATCGTCCACTCGGTATTCCGCAACTGGCACTTCACCGCAGCCGACGCGGTTGCCGCGCACGGCTTGCACGTCGCCTTCCTGCTCGGCGAGCGACATGATGTATCGACCGACCGCGCAGCCTGGCGTCGGATGCTGTCAGGCTTCGACGTCAAGCTCTCATGCGACACCGGCGTCGTCCGCGAAGGCCACGCCAGCAACGTGCTCGGCGGACCATTGAGCGCGCTTCGATTCCTGGTGCGGGAACTGGCCAACGACCCGGCGAGCGCGCCGCTTCGTGCCGGCGAACTGGTCTCGACCGGAACCCTGACCGCCGCGATGCCGGTCGCACCGGGCCAAATCTGGAGCACCGAGATCGCCGGCGCCCCCATGCGAGGCTTGAAAGTGCGACTTGAATAGGCGCCTCGCTCACGCTTGCCTAAGGCTTCACCGCCACCACCCGCGCGCCACCCAACCCGCCGGTCCGGATCAACGCCACGAACCGCACGTAGCTGGCATAAAACGCGTCATGCCCGGCGGGCGTCGCGGCTTCGACGGCTTCGCCGCGCAGCTTCTGATACATGGCGAGGCGCTCGGTCAGGATGTCGGCCCAGGGCGCGGACAGATCCTGCGCCGCCACATCGACAAAGCCCAGATCACGCAGCATCGCGAGCTGCTGGTCCAGGCGATAGAGCGTGCGCACCGCCATGCCGTCCCACATCAATTTGGCGTCGGCCTCGGACAGCGGCGCCGGCACCGTCCAGTTGGTGAAGGCAATGCGGCCGCCCGGCACCAGGATGCGATGCGCTTCGGCAAGCGTGCGGCGCAGATCCGGCACATGCAGGAATGCTTCCTGGCTCAGCACCACGTCCTGGCTGGCATCGGCGAGCGGCACCGCCATCACGTCGCCCTCGACGACACGCACCTGGCTCTGCAGGCCGACCAGTCGTGTCAGTTGCTCGGCGCCGGTGACGCGCGGTGGCGTCAACTCGATGCCGGTGACGGTCACGCCAAACTTTCGCGCGAAGTACCTCGCCGGACCGCCGAGCCCGGCACAGAAATCGGCCACTCGCAGGCCCGGCTTCAGTTGCGCCGCCTCAGCCAGCGCATCGTTGGCTTCGAGCCCGCCGTAGTGGTCCTGATCGTGGGAATAGAGTTCCTCAGGCTTCACATCATCGAGATTGCCGCGCGCCGCTTCGAGCTTCGCCAGAATGATCTGCGCCGAAATGGGATGGCGCTCGTAGAAATCGACGGCCGTGCGGATCGTGACGGTCATGGGGTTTCCATCAGGGTGATATGGCTTTGGCCTACTGTCGCGCACGCTTCGCGTGCCGTCCATGGCTCTTTGGCCTGGGCTGCTGCGTGTGATATTCGCCGGACGTCAAGCCATCGCCAGCGCCACCGAAATCGTCTGCGCGGCTCGGCGCGCCGGATTCGCGCACCATCGCGAAAGCAACTTTATGCAGGTCAGCTCGGTTCAGACGTCCAGGCACTTGGTGACGCCGGTCGGCGTCAGCAGCCAGTCGAGGAATTCGTCGTAGTGCAGGTAGGGCACCGCGTCGACGATCTGTTCATCGTAGCAAAGCCCGACGGCCGCGATGGTCTTGGCCGCGCGCAACTCCTTCAATGTGCGGTCGTAGAAACCACCACCGTAGCCAAGGCGTGCGCCTGTCATATCGGCGGCGAGCAGCGGCACCAGCAGGATGTCGGGCTTCACCACTTCCGCCGATGCGAGCGGCTCGTGGATGCCCCAGGTGCGAGCCGCAACCTTGTCACCATGAGCATAGCGGCGAAATACCAGCGGCTTGCCCTTGCCCACCATCACCGGCAGTGCGAGCGACGCGCCACGCGCGACGAGAGCTGCCTCAAGCGATACCGGATCGATTTCGGGGCCGATCGCCCAATAGGTGGAGACCACTGGCGCCGCGACCTCCGGCCGAGTAGCCAGCAGCGCCTCGGCATGGGCTGCAACCGTACCGGCTGCATGCGACCGAACCTCGGGCGTCATCGCCTCGCGCAAGTCGATCATGCCCTTGCGCAACGCAGCCTTGTCGATCGTCATGGTCACGAGCGTCCGGGTGAAGGCTAGAGAAATTAAAGTGCCGCGAAGGCCGTTGGGACCAGATTATCCCGCCGAGTCCCTTCTATGAAAGGTGGGCGCCATGTGTCCGGGACCACGGCCCCGGTCAGATACAGCTCCCTAGCGGATCTTATAGGCCCAGGGGATGTTAGGACCCTGACGCACCCCGCAGCCCCTCCTACATAGGCCGCGTCGGGCTAAAAATCCAGTGGCGATGGCCGGCAATCCGCATTCACACAAAATAGTTCGAGAGAGCCGGAGCCCTCTCGAACGTTGCGATGCTCAAAGCTGGCCGGTGCACTCGTAGTAGGTCAGTTTCCAGTACTTGTCGCCGGTCTGTTCCCATTTGCGATAGTAGCCGTAGCAATCGACCTGGACGGTGGCTGCGGGCTCGTCGGTGCCGCCGATGGTGGCCCCGACGAGGCCGATAACGGTACTTCCGATACCCGGGCCGATGTCGCCGTAGGTCGGCGGCGGTGGCGGGTAGTTGCCGGCCGGCGGCGGATTGGTGCCCTTCGGCGGCGGGGCGCCGTTCCCACCCGGATCGATCGGACGCAAGCCGGGAGGAATGATCGGACGTAGTCCAGGCGGCAACGGTAGCGGCTGTTTGACCAAGGTCGGCGGGCCTATCCGCGGTGGGATCGCGGGCTTCAGACCACCCGCCAATTGGCCGGGATCGAATGGCCGGATTGGCTTGTTGACGATGGGAATGATCGGCTTCGGGAGCTGCGCCAACTTGCTCGGCACCGTGATCCGGTTCGTTATCGGCCGCTGCGTAATCACCGGTTTTGGCTTGATCGACCGGACAACCGGCTTGGTGGCGGCGAAGTTGTTGCGCGGCGCAATGCGGGGCGAGATGGCCCGAGACTGAATCGAGCGGATCTGCGGGGCGCGGAAGGCGGCCGGTCGGGAGAAACTGCTGCGGCTGAAACCACCGAAGCTGCGGGCCTCGGCATCATCGGCGACGAACATGGCGACCGAAGCGACGGCGGCGGCGGCGGTCAGAGTGATGTGTCTGGTGCGGAACATGACGCTCTCCTGTGTGGCTGGGTCCGGCTTGCTGGTCTTCCGAGATCCGGTGTGGATCCCTTGAACCAAACCCTAGGAGAACTGCTGCGGTCGGGCTGTGCTGTGCGGCACAGTTGGCCAAATCAAATATCTCGAACCCGTGCAGCAAGCGTGATGAGTTCGAGCGCGCAAAACGGAGTCAGACGAACGCCACACCGAGGCGAGCAATGCCACGGCGATGAACACGGACCCGCCGGGCCTGGCCAGTCGGCGCCTTCAGCATGAATTCCTCGGGCATGCCGAGCACACTCGGCACCACGAGTTGTGCACCGGTCGACGAAAAATCCCTGACCTGGCAACGCACCACGGTGCCGTCGTCGAGCAGCAGGGTTGCGCCAAAATCCACCGGATGCCGCGTAGCGCGTCGACGCTCTTGAATTGACCGGCCAACTCGCATGAGGGACACTTTCCACTGCTCCATGGATCGACATAATTGAGATCAATCTGAGCGGTGGTCGATTAAACTTTGGTGAAATTTTCCGACAGCTCTTGGCTAGAGGATGTCAATCTTAACAATTGCCTTCATTGATCGACTGAATTCGAACAAGCCGGTGTTTGACTATTGGTGGCCGAACTTGCCCCACCGTCAACGATCCTGGCTTTTCGCATTGCGATCAGCGCACGCTTTCCGCCAAGCTATTGATCGAATCAATCACCCAAGCGATGCGATTCAGCGCCTCGTCTCGCTGGCGCTCCAGCAGCGCGATCTGCTGCTCGGCCACAGCAAGACGACCGGCCAGTGCCGAATTGTCAGCCTCAAGGCGCGCCAATGTAGCCTTACCGCCCGCGGCCTTCAATTTCGCCGGCTTCTGGGCGATCGCCCCGCGCTTAGCCGTCGGCTTGGTCTTCTGTGTCATCGCTGGACCTTTCCCGCGTCAGACCTCCCGACAGTACGACATGCGGAACGGACTTCAGTTCAAAATCTCGCAAAACGATATGTGCCGATATCAGCGTACGTCAACCTAACGCTTGCATTGACATCATACTTTTACCCTGCGGCGGTGTCCCACAGGCACGGTTGCGCTGCGCCGTTGACGCTGCGCCCGGCCGATAGCATAACCCGCAGTACGCGCAACAGCAGCCGCGCCTCATTTGCAGGAAGGCTCTTTTCCGGTTGCTGAGCCCAAGTTCTCTTGAACTCTTGAACCCGAGGAACATCACATGGCCGTGAAAGTCGCAATCAATGGATTTGGCCGCATCGGCCGCAACGTGCTGCGCGCGATCATCGAATCGGGTCGCAAGGACATCGAGGTTGTCGCTATCAACGATCTGGGCCCGGTCGAGACCAACGCCCACCTGCTGCGCTTCGACAGCGTGCACGGCCGATTTCCGCACAAGGTGACGGTCGAGGGCGACACCATCAACGTCGGCCGCGGCCCGATCAAGGTCACCGCCGAGCGCGATCCGGCCAAGTTGCCGCACAAGGCCATGGGCGTCGATATCGCGCTCGAGTGCACCGGCATCTTTACCGCCAAGGACAAGGCGATGGCGCACATCACCGCTGGCGCCAAACGCGTGCTCGTCTCCGCTCCGGCCGACGGCGCCGACCTCACGGTCGTCTATGGCGTCAACCACGACAAGCTGACCAAGGACCACATCGTGGTCTCGAACGCCTCGTGCACGACGAACTGCCTGTCGCCGGTCGCCAAGGTGCTGAACGACATGTTCGGCATCGAGAAGGGCATGATGACGACGATCCATGCCTACACCGGCGACCAGCCGACGCTCGACACCATGCACAAGGACCTCTATCGCGGCCGCGCCGCCGCGCTTTCGATGATCCCGACCTCGACCGGCGCCGCCAAGGCCGTCGGCCTGGTTCTGCCGGAACTCAACGGCCGCCTCGACGGATTTGCAATGCGCGTACCGACGCCGAATGTCTCGGTGGTCGACCTGAAGTTCATTTCGAAGAAGAAGACCACGGTTGCCGAAGTCAACGCCGCCATCAAGGCCGCGGCCGACGGTCCGATGAAGGGCATTCTCGGCTACACCACGGCGCCGAACGTCTCGATCGACTTCAACCACGACAGCCACTCGTCGATCTTCCACATGGACCAGACCAAGGTGATGGACGGCACGCTGGTGTCGGTGCTGTCCTGGTACGACAACGAGTGGGGCTTCTCAAACCGCATGAGCGACACCGCCGTTGCCATGGGCAAGCTGCTGTAAGCCTGCTACATTTTCGCCGAGGGGAGCGGGGCCCTCGGCGAAATTTCCGCAATGAGGCCTCCTCGTGAAAAAACTACTCATCGCGCTCATCATCCTCTACGCCAGTTCGTACTCATACTTTCGCGCCGCGAACGCACAGGAATGGGCGAAGGACAAGCAGACCTACGTGATCTACCCGGCAACGCCAGCCGGCCAAGCGCTCTACTACCTGTGGCGCCCGCTGAGCTACCTGGACAAGGCCGTCACCGGACGGGGCACCCATATTGGTCAACATCGGGTGTAAGCCTGCGACGCTGACGACCGCCGGCCACTCTTGACTTCGCATCATTGACAGATGGGACATGATCGCCATGCCCATCACCCTCGCCTCGCCCGCCAAGCCCGACGCCGACGCCCCGCGCGACATCGGCCCTGCCGTACTCAACGGCTTGAAAGGCAAGTGCCCGAAGTGTGGCACCGGCCGGATTTTTCGCGCCTACCTGAAGGTCGCGAACTCGTGCCCTTCTTGTGGCGAGGAACTGCACCACAACCGCACCGACGACGCGCCGCCGTGGGCGGTCATGCTGATCGTCTGTCACATCGTGGTCGGCGGCGTGCTCACCATGGAGCAGACCTGGGCGCCGCCGCTGTGGCTGACACTATCGATCTGGATGCCAGTTACGGTCATCATGTGCCTGGCGCTGCTGCCAGTGGCGAAGGGCGGCTTCGTTGGCCTCCAATGGGCACTGCGGATGCACGGTTTCGGTGCCGGCGCCGACCCAGCCGACCCGCAGCCTGAGCCGGTCGCCGGCAAAATCCGCATAGATCAGACTTTGAGCAATTCCGGCAACGCCTCAAGCGACGCGACGACATGATGCGCCGCGCCGCCGTCGGCGGTCTTGGCATTGGCGTGGATGCGTTGCGGCCGCACCACCTGCACCGTTGTCCAGCCCATACGATTTGGGCTGACGAAATCCTTCGACGGATTGTCACCGATGTAGACGAACCTGTCGCCCGGCTCCCCCAGCGCCGCACGCATCGCCTCAAATGAACTTGCGTGTGGTTTGGCGAAGTCCCGGCCGCCCAGTTCGTGGGTGTAGACAATATGATGAAAGCGATTGGCAATGCCCAACGCGCGCACCTTCGCCCGCTGCACCGCAGGCGTGCCGTCGGTGATCAGGCCGAGCGGGCCTAGCCCGGAAAAGTGGCTCAGTGCTAATTCAGCATCGGGGTAAAGATCGAGTTGCATGGGCTCATGCTGGCGATACGCCTCAATCAGATCCGCTCCGTGCACCGGATCGATCCCACGCCGCTCCAGAACCAGGGTAAATAGCCGTCCGAGGTGGCCGTCGTCCAGCAGCTGGGTCATGTCGTCGGCAAGCCCCGCGACGCCCAGAGCGGTGCGCGCCCACTCCGCCGCCGCGCCAAATGCCGAGACGGCGAAATCCCGTTCTGGGTAAAGCGTGTCGTCGAGATCGAACACCATGCGAAGTCGGCTCATGTTGCGATCATGGCTCCTATTGGATTTCCCGATCCAAAACAGGCTGTCTCCGCCCCCGCCACAGCATCCGTCGCGCCTTGATTGAAGCAGCATTCCGCATCGGCATGCGATTTTCGATCATTTTGGATCACCGATTAACCCATACGTAAGCCTCGGCTGTCATTGTCGTTCATAGTCTGAATGTCGCTCGTTTGTGGGGAACTTGGCGATGCTTTCCGTAATATTGCTGCGTTTATCGCGGTTGCGCGCATGGCTATTTGATACGCGCCCAGCCATGGCCGTACCACTGCCGACAATCGCCGCGATGGCTGTACCGACGACATATGCGCCCGCTGTTGCGGGCTTTGTTCATCGATTCGTGCCGCCGGTCGATTTTCAGCTGTCGACGCGGCTGGCGAGTGTGGCGCATCTCAACACCAAGGTCGGCCGCATCCCGCGCACGACGTGTCCGCCCCAGCCCAACGCAAAGGCCATTCCAAAGTCGACCGGCAGTAACCGCAAACGCAGCAAGTTGCACATATCGACGAACAGCATCACCGCTGCCCGTGCCGTTAAGACGCAAAAATCCGCGAAGTTATTCCAGCTCCCGGCCCCACAAAGCCGCCGGATCCCACTCGAAATCCGCATCGCTCAAGCGGCCTGAGATCACGCCGCCTTGCGTTGACGCTCCGGTCGCCATGCGGCCGGCGCCACCCCGATGACACCGACGGCGGGTTCGCCCTTCGGCGCCTTTTCGATATTGACCGGATCGATGCTCCAGCGACCTGCCAATCGCATCACGTGCTCCTCGGTCGGATGCAGGATCAGCGCGCCCCCTGCATCGCCCTTGCGGCCCTTGACGCCCCGCAATTCGAACAGCTTCAAGCCAAGCGTCCGCTCGTCCTTGGTGGTTTTGCCCTGGCTGAGGATCACGCCCTCGTCACCAATGGCAAATGCCCGCTGCACTTTGCCATCGATAATGCGCACCCAGGCGAACAGGTCGATCGGCGGATAGGCTAGGTAATACTGGACTTCGACGAAGCGTTCGCCGAGCCCCATCAGCAGCGGCATGCACTTGTCGAAGAATGCAGCCCCGACCGGATGGGGCAGCGCCAAGCCAATCACGAACGTCCAGCCATTGACCGGCGGCGTTACAAACACGTGAGATTCACCCAAGCCGTGATCGTAGACGCTGCCAATACCGGTGCGCCAATTTGCCGACTGCGGTATTTCGAGGCCGAGCGCCGCAACCACCGCCCGGGTGTCGCGCGTGCGCACTGCGATCCAACCCATTCGATAGCCGAATGGACACGGGCGATCCGGAGTGACGTTGAACACCACACGACCTTCCGCCATGCGCGGCGCCATCACGAACGTGATCGCGGCGACGGTCGCCAGGGTCATCAATATAACGATCCAGATCACGGGACGGTTTTCACGGGGGATTCGCACGCGAGCACTCACAGCCGAGCTAATCCGCCTCACTTGCCGTCAGCAAGGGTTGCAGGTCCATCGCCTGGGGAAAACCCGGTTTGCCCGCACGCCCGAGCCAATTGAGGCATGCGGCTTACGGTTTCATAACCGCCCTCAGCTATGGTCAGGACCATGACTTTCGGACACCGCAAGCTGGTTGCTCGTGCCCCGGGCCGCACGCCATCCCCGAATTGCCCACCTGTCTCGCGATGGCGGCGCGGCCATATCCGCATGCTCAAGGAAGCAATTCTGGCGAGCGCAATTCTGGTCTTGCTGGCCGCATGCTTTGTTCCCCAGACAAACCGCGGCAGCCCGACTCGCTGGATCCGCCTCGACCACGCCGAGAGTTTCCTTCTAATCGTCGGCATCATCGGCATCTGGGCCGTTCTGCGCTGGCTAATGGGTCTGCCTTTGCCAATTCGCAGCAAGGATGCTGGATTTTATGCTGACGGGACCACCGGTGGCATAAGTGTCCCCGACACCAGCGATGCTGGCGGCGGCGACGGGGACTAAACCCGCTCGTGACCACACCTACGATCCGTCGGCCAAACCCGTTGCGACATCCCAACCAACCACAGCCATCGGAGGCTATACCTATGGGTTCCGTACCAACCATCATCGGCAGACGCGGGCCCAGCGGCGGCGCCGACGATATCGACTTCAAGATCCACGGCCAGGAGATGCAGTTTGTCGAGATCGAGCTTGATCCGGGTGAGAGCGCGATCGCGGAAGCCGGCTCGATGATGTTCAAGGATGCCAGCGTCCACATGGACACCATCTTTGGTGACGGCTCGCAGCCTCAAACCGGATTCTTCGGCAAGCTCGCGCAAGCCGGCAAGCGCATCCTGACCGGCGAAAGCCTTTTCATGACCGTGTTCACCCACCAGGGCCGCGGCAAGGCGCACGTCTCATTCGCCTCGCCTTATCCTGGGTCGATTATTCCCTTCAAACTCAGTGATGTCGGCGGCACGTTGATCGCACAGAAAGACGCCTTTCTGTGCGCCGCCAAGGGCGTTTCGATCGGCATCCACTTCCAGCGCAAGATCATGACCGGTCTGTTCGGTGGCGAAGGCTTCGTCATGCAGCGACTGGAAGGCGACGGATATGCCTTCGTCCATGTCGGCGGCTGTGTGGTGCAGCGAGATCTGGCGCCGGGCGAGGAGCTGCACGTCGATACCGGCTGCGTCGCCGCCATGACCTCCACGATCGAGTTCGACATCGTGCGCGCCGGCTCCGTGAAATCGATGATCTTCGGCGGCGAAGGCGTGTTCTTCGCCACCCTCAAGGGCCCCGGCACGGTGTGGATCCAGAGCCTGCCGTTCTCCCGGCTTGCCGGCCGCATCCTGGCCAACGTCGCGGCGCCATCGAGCGGCAACTCGATCTTGGGTAATCTCGGCAGCGCGATCGACATCGTCGGCAGCACAGACTGACGGGGTCAATAAAAAAGGCGGTGGCCATTAGTTGGCCACCGCCCGATCCAAACACAAGTTCCCGCAATGCGTTCCTTACTATCAGACCTCTCAACGCCGTTCAGTCTGGGACAATGAAATTCTGCTTGCAATGTCCCTGCCACATGAATGGAGCGATATTGATCAGCAAGGTGCCGATCGGCAACGCTCTGATATCATGACAAATATATGCGAAATTCGAGCATATACCGCGCGTGCCCCACAAAACCGCAACGCGAAAAGGCGGTGACCGGGGACCGATCACCGCCTCATTATAGAATATTGCCCCAATCAGAAACCCGTTCTCAACTCAGAACGTAACCTTGGCGGTGGCGACGTAGCGCTCGTCGCATTGAAAGGTATTGCCACCGCAGAAATTGTTGCGGTTCGAGATGTTGGTGTCCCAGTACCGGAAGTCGAGCGAGAAGTTGTCGCCGAAGCCGAGCGTGAGACCGGAATTGTAATACAGATAGCTGTCCTTGCCATTGCCGACCAGCGCCTTGAAGGCGGCTGCATCGCCGACTTGGTAGCCAATCAACGAGCTGAAGGTCGGGGTCACCTTGCCGATCTTGCTGAACTCGTAGGCGCTGCCGCCTTCAAAAGTCCAGATGCTGCCAGTCTTGTTGGTGCCCTCGGGCGTGTAGAACGCAGTCGCGGTCAGGGTCCACTGCGAAAGCGGCTTGTAAGTGGCACCGATCTTGAACTCGAAGAAGTCGAGTTCGCGGAAACCGGTGACGGCGAACTTGTCATTCGCGCCTGGATACAGGTAGTAGATGCCGCCGATGTCCATATCAATCTTGCCGATCGGGAATTTCACGCCGGCATAGAGATCCATTTCGACATTGGCGACGCCCGGCAGGCTCGAATTATTGACGAAATCCAGCCCCGACAGGAACACGCCGGCATAGAACATCTTATAGGTGAAATCGACCGTTCCCTGAACGGTCGGACTGCCTGCGGTCTGGGAGAAGCCGCGAAACACGTAGTCGGTTGTTCCACTCACCGAGCCAGCAAGAGTCCAATCTTTCTTCGGCTCATCGGCTAGCGCCACACCGGTCCCCGCCAGGAGCGCAAATCCGCCAGCGACGAGACCAAGGAGGCCTTGCCGCAGCGAGCTGCGCTGCGTCGCGTCACCATCGAAACCAACTTTAGAACTGTTCTGCATTTCGTGCCCCATTGCCCCATTCGATCGAATCCAACGACCATTGGAAAACAACCTGAAGGTGAAACGGGTGGCCAGCAATGCCGGATTCGACAATTGACAGGCGTTGCCGCACCACCGTCACCGCAGTGCAACAAATGGCTGTATTTGCCCAATTTTTTGCCTGTTTGCTGCTCGATCCGCATGCGATTTTCTGCCGCCCATTTGTGCAACTGCTCGTTTTTCTCCCACCGGCGCCCAGCGGGCTTGCCGTTGGCCATTCCTGCCCCAGACCGCTATGACGTTGATGCTCAATCAGGCTCGACCCCCCGCTTGGATTTTCCGGTTCCATGACGCCATCCGCAGCTAGACCAATTGCACTGATCACTGGCGCCGCGCGCCGCATTGGTCGCACCATAGCGCTCGACCTCGCCCAAGCCGGCTGGTCGATCGGCCTGCATTACCGGAGCGGCCAAACCGAAGCGGAAGACGTGGCGACGGAAATCCGCGGGATGGGGGGCGAGGTGGCAGCCCTCCATTGTGATCTTGCCGATGCAGCCGACGTGGCGACACTGCTGCCACGATGCGTCGCGGCGCTCGGTGCTCCGCGCTGCCTCGTCAACAACGCATCGGTGTTCGAGTTCGACGAATTGGCGACATTGAAACCCGAGGGTTGGGCGCGCCATTTGGCGGTCAACCTGACCGCGCCGGTGATGCTCTCACAGGCGTTCGCGAAGGTTCTACCTGTCGATCAACCCGGCAACATCATCAACATCATCGACCAGCGGGTGTGGGCGTCGACGCCCGAGTTCTTCTCCTATTCGCTGTCGAAGTCCGCGCTGTGGTCGGCGACGCGCATGCTGGCCCAGGCGCTCAGCCCACGCATCCGCGTGAATGCCATTGGTCCCGGCCCCGCGCTGCGCAGCATCCACCAAAAGAAGGAGGAATTCGACGCCGAGGTTGCCTCGACGATACTAAAACGCGGCACCAGCCCTCGCGAGATCGCCGCCGCCGTGCGCTTCATTCTTGACGCTTCCGCGATGACCGGCCAGATGATCGCACTGGATGGAGGGCAGCATCTGCGCTGGTTCTCCGAGGTGACGCCCGGCGCGCCGCACTTGCCACCCGACTCGCGATGATGCATCACAAGCCTAATGCCGAGTATGTGCCTTGAACGCGATTGACCGCGACAGTGATTTTGAGGATTGGGCAACGCCGCCTGTTCGCGGCCTGCGCCGTGTCTTCTTACGCGGATTGGAGTTGATCGGCTCGATCGGCATATACGAGCACGAGAAGCGCTACGAGCAGCGCATCGTTGTTTCGATCGAGCTTGCGGTTCGCGACCACTACGACGGCTACTCGGACCGCATCGGCGACGTCTACAACTACGAAGAGGCCATCGGCATCATCAAACGCATCGTTAGCAGCGGCCACGTCAACTTGCTCGAAACGCTGGCCGAGCGGATTGCCGAGGGGTGCCTCACCAACGACAGCGTCGAACAGGTCATGGTGCGCCTCGAAAAGCCCGACATCCTGCCGTCATGCCGTGCAGTCGGCATCGAAATCGTGCGTTGCCGCGCGCGCGGCTGATACGTTGTCGCAAAATTGAACATTACAACTTCGCCACAATCTTTCCCCTTCACGCCCCCACTCGCGCCCCAAACCTCGCTCATCAGTACGTCTCGCCAACGGGGGCGAGGGATTGAGTGTCAACGCATCGTTAAGGTTAAGCCCGTATGCATGGGCTTGATGTCGAGGTGCGTTAGTCTCCCTGCGAGTTGTGTTAGTCCGGGTGTCCTCATGATGATGCGATTTGGAGCCGCTGCGCTCCTGGCCTATGCGTTTTCCGTTTCAGCGGCCCAGGCAGCGGGCATGCCCGCCGTCAAGGCCGGTGCTCAGAACCAGGTTCCTGCCTGCGCCACGCCGGGCCGCCTGATGGCCTACCTCAAAGAGCGCAATCCCAAGCTAGACAGCCGCTTCAGCAGCATCGCGACCGACTACATGCAGGTCGGCAACCAGCTACAGGTCCGCTGGGACTACGCGTTCTTCATGATGATGGTCGACACCGCGAACTTGCAATTCGGGCGTGAAGGCCGCTCCGGCGACGTGCGCGCCGAGCAGAACAATTTTGCCGGCCTCGGCGCCACCGGCAAGGGCGAGCGCGGTGAGCGTTTCCCCGATGTCACGACCGGCGTCACCGCGCATTTGCAGCATGTGTTGATCTATGCCGGCGAAAAAGTGCCGGATGCCGTCGCCGAGCGCACCCGCAAAGTCCAGGAATGGGGCGTCCTGACCTCCTGGCAGAAAAACATCAAGGGCCCAATCTCGTTCGCGGAAGTCGCCCGCCGATGGGCCCCCGGCGCCGACGACTACGGCAAATCGATCGAGACCGCCGCCAAGAAATTCCACGCCGAGCACTGCGACAAGGCCGATCCGGCGCCAGATCTCGTTGCCGCCGTCGAACCCAAGGCTGACAAATCGACTGCCGCTACGATCATTGTCAAGGCCGAAGAGGCAACCGAGAAAGTGTCCGGCGCCGACCTCGCTCGCAACGCCATCGCCGCCGCACGAACTGACGCAGCGAGCGGCAAGCGGACTGGCCTCGGTGCCGGCAACATCGCCAAGTCGATGCCGGCAACTTCTGCCCCGGCCGTAGAAGCACCAGTCACCACCGCCGCGATGATGCCGGGCATTACAATCCTCAATGCGCCGAAGCCGGATGTGCCCGAGAAGGCCGCCCCGGATAAGCCGGCCACAGTGCAGCCGGCCTCGGCGGGTGCACTGGCAAAAGTGACACCATCCGCAACCGCCAGCGGCAAATGCCGGGTCTGGCAGGCTAGCTACGGCGGCCAGCGCGCCATCATCATCAAATCGAAGAGCGAAGGCTTCACCAACTACACCGTGCTCGACGTCAACGAGGGCGCCGAGAAGCGCGAGGCCGAAGCTTACATCCAGGCCTATGCCAAGGGCGGCGAGACCTTCGGCGAATTCGGCAGTCAGAACCAGGCACTCGACAAGGCCTTTGACCTCTGCCCGGAAGGCTGAACGCATCAAGCATTATTTCCCGATGGTCGATCGAAGGAATGAGACTTTGCGCCTTCCGCGACAAGCCCTTCGCAACCTAGCAGCCGCGACCCTCGGTCTCGGCTCTCTCGGCATCGCTGCCGGCGCATCGTTTGCCGCGTCGCCGGCCATCCGTATCAGCGACTACAACAAGGTTCCCGCGTGCGTCACTCCAGCACGGTTGATGCACTATGTTCGCGAGCGCAACCAGAGCCTCGATCGCCGCTACGACGATATCGCCAAGTGGTACAAGCAGCATGGCGAGACTTGGCGTGTTCGCTGGGATTACGCATTCTTCCAGATGATCGTCGAGACTAATCATCTCAAGTTCCACACCGGCAGCGGCCGCTCGGGCGACGTCAGGCCCAAGCAGAATAACTTTGCTGGCATTGGCACCACCGGCGGCGGAGTGCCCGGCGACGGCTACCCCGACGTGTCGACCGGAGTGCTGGCACAAGTGCAGCATCTCGTCGCCTACTCCGGCGAGCGCATGGACAAGCCCGTCGCACCGCGCACGCAAAAGGCCCAGGACGATATAATTGCCATCTCGGCGCGATTGAAGCGCACCGTAACGTTCGCCGACCTCGCCGGCCGCTGGGCCGTCGACCGCCGCTATTGGCGCACGATCGAAGGCGTCGCCGAGCGCTTCCGCGAGGTCCATTGCAACGGCCAAAGTCCGATTCCGGAGGAGCCAGAACCCAAGCTCGTCAAGCAGCCTTTGCTCATAAAGCCACCGATACAAGTGGCTATGCGCCAGCGCTCGGGCGTTGCTTCGACTGAGCCACGACCGACCATCACCACCGCATCGCTTGCATCAGTTGCAATCCCTGCCGCCACTGTCGTCGTGCCCGCAGTGCCCCGCGCGCTTCCTCCGCCGCCACTTACCTGCAAGGTCCAGTCGGCGAGTTTCGTCGGCAAGGGCGGCGCGCATCGCACATTGCTGATCAAGTCGCAATCGGGCAACGAAGTGCATTACACGACATTGCAAGTGCTCGATGGCTTTGAGCGCTCGATGGCCGATAGCTTCATCCAGGCCCGCGCCCCCGGCGGCAATTTGATTGGCTCATTCGACAGCAGTGATGCGGCGACGGCGAAGGCGAATGAGATGTGCGCGATAAAGTAATTTCAGTTCGGACAGCACTGCGAGTTGCGTCGGCCGCCAGAAATTTTGCAGTTCTGCGATGTGCTGTTAGCCTGCAGGCCTGATGAAGCCAGCATGCGGTTTCGCGGCCGATGACACTCGATCAAGCCCTCGCATTTCTGATTTTTGCCCTAGTAGCCGCCGTTTCGCCCGGCCCGAGCAATGTTATGATCGCGGCGGCGGGCTCTGCTGTCGGGTTCTGGCGCGGGTTGCCTTGCGCGTTCGGTGCCGCCATTGGCATGGGATCATTGTTGTTTGCGAGTGCACTCGGCCTCGGCCAGATTATCACTGGCCAGCCGATGATCCTCATGGCGCTGAACTGGTGCGGTGCGGCCTTTCTGCTGTGGCTCGCCTGGAAGATCGCGACTGCCGGCAAATCGGCGAACACCGACGACAATCCCGCAAAGCGGGTCGGCTTCCTCGAGGCTGCAATGTTCCAATGGATCAATCCCAAAGGTTGGCTCGTCGCCGTCAGCGCCGCCGGGACGTTCCTACATGCCGCCGCACCTAACCCTTTCGCACCAGCAGCAACTTTCGGGATATTGTTTTTCGTGGCGGCGTTTCCGAGTGGTCTCGTATGGCTCGCGCTCGGCGCATCGATGCAGAAACTCATGCGCGACGACCGCAAGGCCCGCATCCTCAACATCACGATGGGGCTTGCGTTGGCGGCATCAGTAACAATGATATTGTTGTAAGCGCAGCGTGACTCACAACATTCCCAACGGCACCTTCCGCTTCGGCGGTGGGAAAGCTTTGTCCAGAGCGGCCAATTCATCCGCTGTCAGCACAAGATCCTGAGCCGCGGCGTTTGCTTCGACGTGAGCAATGCTCGACGACTTCGGGATCGCGATCACGTTGGGATGCCGCAGCACCCACGCGAGCGCGATCGTCGCGGTTGCCAGCCCGCGCGCCTTGGCGATCGCGACCAGCGCCGGATCGTCCAGCACCGTGCCCTGTCCCAACGGCGAATAGGCCATGATCGAGATGCCGTCGCGGCGGCACGCCGGAATCAGATCGAACTCGATGCCGCGACTACCCAGATGATAGAGCACTTGATCGGTGAGGCAAGCTTGGGGCTCGGCCACCTCGGCCAATTCCTCAATGTCGTCGCTATCGAAATTGGAGACACCCCAGGCGCCGATCTTGCCTGCGGACTTCAGCCGCTCGAAGGCCTCGACAGTTTCGGTAAGTGGGAACTGCCCGCGCCAATGCAGCAGATAGAGATCGATGTGCTCGACCTTCATCCGCTTGAGGCTGCGCGCGCAGGCGGCCACTACGCCGGCGCGGGATGCGTTGTGCGGATAGACCTTGCTGACGAGATAGACCCGATCGCGCCGACCGACGATGGCCTCGCCCACGACTTCCTCGGCACCGCCCTCGGCGTACATTTCTGCCGTATCGATCAGCGTTAGCCCGAGATCGAGGCCGCGTTGAAGCGCCTTAACCTCGGCTGAGCGGGTGCGGCTGCTGTCGCCCATATGCCAAGTGCCAAGCCCCAGGGCCGGCACCTGCACACCATTCGCAAGCGTGACGTAGCGCATGATGAACTCCTTGGTTTGGCCGAGGGTTGCGCCTACCCACCGCTTTCATCCCGGCATTCATTGCGGGAGGCCCATGGTGCCACAAAGCCAATATCAAGTCGTGGCACGATGCGACCAGTGGACATGCCCAGAGTTGACATTTGTGGGATGGCGGGCCCCGAACAACTTACGTCTTCTTCGAACTGCCCTTCACGATCCGGCGGCCGAGCGCGAAGCGGTGCACTTCAGACGGGCCATCGTAAATGCGAAAGGCGCGGACGTCGCGGAAGATCCGCTCAACCACGGTATCCCGCGTCAGCCCCAAGCCGCCGAGAATCTGCATCGAGCGGTCGACCACCCGCCAGATCGCTTCCGAACAGATTACCTTGGCCATCGAGCTTTCGGTGCCGCCACGTTGCCCCTGATCAAGCACCCAGGCGCACTGCCAGATTGCGAGCCGCGATGTGTGCATGTCCATCACGTTGTCGGCTAGCATGAACGACACGCCCTCGTGCTCGCCGAGTGGCTTGCCAAATGACATGCGTTTGCGCGCGTATTCGGTCGCGATATCATGAGCGCGTTGCGCTGAACCCAGCCATCGCATGCAATGCGTGAGCCGCGCCGGTGCCAACCGCACTTGGGCATACTTGTAGCCCTGGCCGACCTCGCCGAGGATGTCATCACCCGACACGCGCAGGTTCTCGATGTCGATCACCGCATGGCCACCCATGAACGATGAATCCAGCGTATCGAGTGTGCGCGTGATCTTGAATGCAGGGTTCGGCAGCGGTGTCAGAAACATGGTCGCGTCATGCGGGCCTTCGCCAGTCCGCGCCATGATGATTGCGAACGCCGCACCGTCACCGCCGGTGATCAGCCACTTTCGCCCTGTTATGACGAAGCCATTGCCGTCGGGCGTCGCACGCGTCATCAGCAGCGCCGGATCGGCGCCGGCGCCCGGATGCGGTTCGGTCATGGCAAAACATGAGCGGGTGACGCCGGTAGCGAGCGGCCTGAGATACTTCTCCTTCTGGGCCGCCGTACCGACCGCGTCCATCAGGTGGATGTTGCCTTCGTCGGGTGCGTGGCAGTGCAGCGCAACCGGCCCCAGCATCGAATAGCCGGCGGCTTCGAGTGCGATCGCCTTGCCGAAGTGGTTCAGTCCACGCCCACCGAACTCCTTCGACACATGTACGCCTAGCAGGCCGACAGCTTTCGCCTTGGCGTTGAGATCACGTCGCATCTCGTCAGACGGGCCGTGCGCCCCCCATCGCGGATCGCTCTCGAACGGGATCACATCGCGGCGGACGAACGCGTCGATGTCCTCTTTGAGGGCCAGCAGATCCTTCGGGATCGAAAAGTCCATGGGCGCGCGCTTCCTCGGTGCGTTGAAATCAAGCACCGAGGCTAACGCATGCGCGCGTCCTGGCAAGCGTGACGCGAGGTAGCGGCATGGAAGGTATGCCGATCGGCGAAACGCACCTTACCCCGCGGCCTTCGGCTGATTCTGCGCCGAGGGTCTGGAGCCGTTCTGCTTGAAATTGAGAGTGAGATTGCCGTCGATCAGTTCGGAGCATTCAACGTGGGCGACAAACGGATCGGTTGCCTCGATGTCGGCTGCCTCGACGCAGGCCGCGACGTTGTCGAACGGCTTTACGTGCACGCCGTTGTCGCCGTTCGGCAAGGCCAGCAAAGTGATCATGACGATGATGATGGGGTCCATGGCGGGATACCTCTTGGCGCATGGTTGGAAGGAGAGAACGACAGAGCGCTCTCGCGCACGCAGCACAATTGCGATGTCCCACCCGCGCCGGGACAATTGGCCTTTACGCGCAACCTACCGCCCACCTGCGGCTAGATCCCGGCCCGACTTGAAACTACGAATCATTCAACAACAGTCGACAACCAGAGACCGCGCAAAAGTGGCGGCAATGCGAAGCGGTTCACCTCGAAAGTGGCATATGTGCGAAGTGATCAGATAGCTGACCTGATCACGAGCACGCTTGGCAATTTCAGCTGCGGATCATCATTCCCCTGCCGGTTGCGGTCTTCCTGCCTCTTACGCTTTGCCACGCAGCATATTGATGATGCCGGAGAAGTCGGCGCCACCTTCGCCTGAGGAATTATGCATGCGGTAAAGTTGCGCCGCCGCCGCGCCGAGCGGGGTCGACGCACCGGCGCCTTGGGCCGCTTCCTGCGCCAGCATCAGGTCCTTCAACATCAAAGCCGAGGCAAAACCGGGCTTGTAGCCATTGTTGGCGGGCGAGGCCGGGACAGGGCCGGGCACCGGGCAATAGGACGTCATCGCCCAGCACTGACCTGACGAGGTCGAGGCGACATCGAACAGTGCCTGTTTGTCGAGGCCGAGTTTCTCGGCCAGAACGAACGCTTCCGATACCGCTATCATGGAGATACCAAGGATCATGTTGTTGCAGATCTTCGCCGCTTGGCCTGCTCCAGCGCCGCCGCAGTGGACGACGCGCTTGGCCATCGCCTCGATGATCGGCTTCGCCTTGGCGAAGGCATCATCGGCACCACCAGCCATGAACGTGAGCGTGGCAGCCTCCGCGCCGCCGACACCGCCCGACACCGGCGCATCGAGCGCGAGCATCTTGTGCTCGGCTGCGAGCGTGTGCGCGGAGCGTGCCGACGCGACGTCGATGGTCGAACTATCGATGAAGAGAGTGCCGGGCCTCGCGGCCTTCAAGACGTCGCCATAGACCGAGATCACGTGTTTGCCGGCCGGCAGCATGGTGACGACAACGTCGACATCAGCCACCGCATCCGCCGCCGACTTCGCGATTGCGACGCCGCGCGTGGCAGCCGCCTCAAGATTGGCCGACACAAGGTCGAAGCCTTTGACAGTGTGGCCGTTCTTCACGAGGTTGCCGGCCATCGGCCCGCCCATGTTGCCGAGCCCGATGAATCCGATGGTCGTCATGTAATCCTCCCTGGCGTGCTCTTGAGTGCCTCAACGACCGGTCCATTGGGCCGGCCTCTTGGCGAGGAAGCTCGTCAATCCCTCGCGAAAATCGGCACTGGTATAGACCTTGGCGACGAGGTCGGCGTCATCGACTTTCGCAGCCGCCTGCCGCATCCGACGCAGCAGTTGCTTCGTTACCGACATCGTCAGTGGCGCGTGCCCCTTCAAAGTCTGTGCCAGCGCGTGAGCACGCGCCATCAGGCTGGCGTGATCAGGCAGCACTTCGGACACGAGACCGATGCGCACCGCTTCGTCGGCCAGCATCAGGCGAGCGGTGAACAGCAGTTCGACCACGCGCGGCTCTCCGATCGCGGCGACCAGACGCGCCAATGTCGCCGCCGACAGGCAGTTGCCGAGCGTGCGCGCGATCGGGAAGCCGTACTTTAGGTCGGCCGAGGCGAGGCGCAGGTCGCAGCACACCGCGATGCCGGCACCGCCTCCCGTACAAGCTCCCGCCATCGCAGCGATAGTCGGCACCGGGCAGGCCTCGATCGCCGTGAAGTGCGCGTCAGCCTTCGCCTCGTAGGCGATGCCTTGCTCGGGCGACGTGAAATCGCGAAACAGCGAGATGTCAGTGCCGGCCGCGAACGCCTTGTCGCCGGCGCCAGTGATAATCAGCGCCCGCACCGAGCCGTCGTCGGGAATGGTGCGGCAGATCTCGGCGAGACGAGCGTACATCTCGAACGTCAGCGCGTTACGTTGCGCCGGTCGATTGAGCGTCACAATGCCGATGCCGTCTCTGATTTCGTAGAGGATGTGGCTCGCCGCGGCGTCGGTCATTTGCGTTTTTCCTGTATTGCTCTTGGTTGCCTCAACCTAGCGTGGCAGGCCGCGCAAACGGTAGTGCAATGTCAGGTGGGTGGGGTTGCACCCTCCGGACAACCAAGCAGGCGGCAGGAGTTTGCCGCCATCGGCTGTAGAATCGGCGCGATTGTTTCCGACAACACCGTTCGGCAATTGCGTACCCGCACCGCCACGACTGCCGTCGTCCTCAATGGGCCATGAACACCGGCACGGGCGAGTGGCTGAGAATATGCCGGGTCGCGCCGCCAAAGATCAATTGGCGCAGACGGCTCTGGGTATAGGCGCCTTTGATAATCAGGTCGCAACTGAGCCCAACCGCTTCGGCCAGGATCTTCTCGCCAGTGCTCATTTTGCCCGGCTCGACCGTTCGCTCCTCGGCGGCGATCCCGTTGGCAATCAGATGCCGGGTGAGATCGAGCCCGGTCGGTCCCGGCACTGTGCCACCCTGCACCGTCAGCACGATGACGCGCTTGGCTTGCTGCAGGACTGGCATCGCCAGGGCCGTGGTCAGCGCCGACTCGGTGCTCCCATTCCATGCGACCATCACTTGCTCGCCGACGCGGGCAGGCGCGTTCAAAGGCGCGACCAGAATGGGCCGACCGCTCTCAAACAGGGTCGTCTCTAGTGCCACCTGCTGCATCGGCGGTACATTTCCAGCGGGCGCGGCGAACACGACCAAATCGAAGATCCGGCTGTATTCCGCGATCGAGCCTTGGAACAAGGTCTTGTCGTCGCACCAGCGATACGACAAGTGCCCCGTGCTGCCGGTGACGGCCGGCACGCCCTTCGTCTTCATGAAATCCACGAACGCCTCCCGGCAATCGCGGGTGACATCCTCGGCAGGTTTGGTCGATGGTGGCAACCAGCCGCCGCCGAAACCGTCGACGGCCATGAAGTCGGAAGCGAAGATTTCGAGGATGACGCCTTCCATGTATGCGTCAAAACGCGACGCGAATGCATGTGCGGTCTCCAGCACGGGTTGCACCGCGCCACTGATTGGAAACGGGACGAGGACGGTTTTCATGGCCATGGCACACTCCGTTGCCTGCGGCTCTCGGGAGGTCATCTTCGCACTTGCACGGCTGGATGCAAGAGCCGGCGCACTCGAAATTGCAGCGTCCAGGTCCTGCGTGAGTTCACAGCCGTCGCCCCACCGTCGCCCCATTCGGCAGGCCTGCTCTCACCACGGCTAACCAAACCGTGAACGTTTATCGCGCATCGTGGGTTGCGCCCCCCTCGGCGCTCTGTGTTAGGCTCATGAAATGGCTGATCAGAATCCGCAATCCGCCGCGCCGCCGGCCTCGCCCGTAACCGCTTCGTTCGAGCGCAAGGTCAGGCTCGGCACCTGGGCGTTACTGTTCGAACGGCTATGGCCGCGCTTGTGGGTGCTGTTCGCCATCGTGGCGCTGTTCCTGGTGCTTTCGCTCGCCGGCGCCTGGACATATCTCGGCGATATCCCGCATCGCATTGCCTTGGTTGTATTCGCATTCGCGGCCATTGCCGGCATCGTCTATGCGGCTCGTGTCGCTGCCCCTAATCGTGCCGAAGCGATCCGCCGCATCGAAGCGCGCTCCGGCGTCCCGCATCGACCAGCGACATCCTATGAGGACACGTTATCGGCGCCGGGCAGTGATCCGGCCACCACTGAGCTGTGGGTTGCCCATCGCAGCCGACTCGCCCGGTTGCTCGACCGCATGCGTGTCGGCCGGCCCGAACCGCGCACCGACCGGCACGACCCCCTCGCGTTGCGGGCATTGCTGATGATCGCGCTCACCTTGCTGGCGTTGCTGGCCGGCGACAATTTGCGCGACCGCCTAGCTTCGGCCTTCCGGCTCGGTCCTTCGATCAAGGTCGCCGATGCCCGCCTCGATGCCTGGGTGACGCCGCCAGCTTACACTGCAAAGCCGCCGATCCTACTCGCCGACGGCGCCCAGGGTGGAACCATCAAGATCGCGGCCGACGGTAAATCGATCGAGATCCCGGACAAGAGCCTGCTGATCGTGCGTTCGAGCGGCGCCGGCATCAAGGACGTCGCAATCGAAATCATCGGGCAATCGAAGCCAACAGCTACTCCGCCCAAAACACCGGCGCCCAAATCTGCCTCCGGTTCGGCCAGCGCCAGCCCATCAGACGCCGCCGAGGCGCGGCTAGAACTGCGCTCGTCCGGCATCGTTCGAGTGCTGAGCGGCGGTGCCGAACTCGCCCGCTGGTCGTTCACAGTGGTGCCCGATCTGGCGCCGCGGATCACGCTGTCTAAAGACCCCGAGCGCTCACCACGCGGCTCGATGAAACTTACTTACAAGATGCAGGACGACTATGGCATCGCGACTGCCGAAGCCCGCTTCGAGCGGCTGAAGCCGGCCGCGCAGGATCCGCGCACCGCCTGGGCCCGTGAGGGCATGGAGCTGAAAGGCCCACGCCCGCCACTGGAGCGGCCGCCAGTGATGCCACTGCGGATCCCGCGCTCGACCCTCAAGGAAGCGGAAGCATTCAGCCACCACGACACCGGCTCCCATTTATGGGCCGGCGCGAAGGTGCGAATGACGCTGACCGCCAAGGACCATGCCGGCAACGTCGGGCGCTCACTGCCATTCGAAATGACGCTGCCGCAACGGCGTTTTTCAAAGCCGCTCGCCCGCGCCATCGTCGAGCAACGTCGCAAGCTCGCCGATGATCCACGCTGGCGGAACCATGTCTTGCGGTCGATCGATGCGCTGACGATCGAACCGGATGGCTATATTAATGACCGCGTCGCCTATCTCGGCCTGCGAGATGCCTATCATCGCCTTGCCCGCGACAAGAGCCGCGCCGGTCTGCGCAGTGTGATGGAGCAGTTGTGGCACGTGGCGATGCGGCTCGAAGATGGCGGCTCGCTTTCCGCCGCCGAGCAGCGGTTGCGCGACGCCCAGGAGCAGCTATCCAAGGCCCTGGAAAACGGCGCCTCGGATGAAGAGCTTCAGAAATTGATGCAGGAGCTGCGGCAAGCACTCGCCGAATTCATGCAGCAATTGCAGAAGCAGGCGGAAAACCAGCCGCCAATGGACATGCAGGGCCAAAGCCCGAACCAGATCCTGCGTCAGGAGGATCTGAACCGCATGCTCAATAATCTTGAGAACATGGCGCGCCAGGGCAACCGTGATCAGGCCCAGGACATGTTGAGCCAGTTGCGCGACATGATGGAGATGCTGCAATCGGGCCGCATGGCGCAAGGCCAGCAAGGTCAGGCCAACCAGCAAGCCATGCAGATGATGAACGAATTCGGCGACATCATCGGCAAGCAGCAGCGCCTGCAGGATGAGACCTTCGATCAACAGGGCCAGGATGGGCAACAAGGTCAAGAGGGCCAACAAGGCGAAAACGGGCAACAAGGCCAGCAGGGTCAGCGCGGTCAGCAAGGTCAACGCGGCCAGGGGCAACAGGGTCAGCAAGGTCAACAGGGCCAGCGCGGTCGCGGACAGCAAGGCCAGCAAGGCACAAGGACAGCCCGGTCAACGCGGGCAACAAGGCCAAAACGGTCAAGGTGGCCAGAACGGCCAGGGCCAGTCCGGCGACCTAGGTCAGCGGCAAGGTCAGCTGCGCGAACGTCTCGGCCGTCTGCAACGCGGTCTCGAACAGAACGGCATGCAGGTGCCGGGCCAGCTCGACACCGCCCAGCAACACATGGAAAACGCCGAACGGGCCCTGCGCGAGGGCGACAAGGAAACCGCCGCCCGCGAACAGGGCAAGGCCCTTGAACAGATGCGCCAGGGCGCGCAGTCGATGGCGCAGCAGATGATGCGCCAGATGCCTTCGCGCTTCGGCCAAGGACCGGGCGGCGATGCGCCGCTCGACCCGCTCGGCCGGCCGCAGCGCGAGCCCTGAAACACCTGACATAAGCAATGGAACAAAGGTTCCCGACGAAATCGAGATGCAGACAGCGCGCGAGATCCTCGAAGAACTTCGCCGCCGGCTTGGCGACCAGGCGCGGCCGACCATGGAACTGGACTACATTGAACGTCTACTGCGCCGCTTCTGAAGCGTCGCAATCCATCACTCGACGACGCTGTCAACCGAGCAATTCGACTAATGTTGCCTTTGGATATCGAGGACTTTTGAACATGGTTCTTCGCTGCCGAACCGCATTTGCTTGCCTGAACTTTCAGTAGTAGGATTTGGCCGGTAAGCAGGTTTTTCACTCCGAAGTGAAATCGCGACGGTTCATCGGCGCGACGACCGGCGCGGAAAAATCGCAACGGCAAATGCCGTGAATTTTGATTGGCCGTTTCTCGATTGCGGTGTTCTGTCGTGCTTTCCCTCAACCGGAGATCGCAGCGGCGCCGTGCGTGAGCGACCAGCGGTGCGGTGTTGGAGATCGGTCGCTCGACATGGATATCCAGGACTTGCGAATTTTCGCGCGCGTCGCGGCCCTGCAGAACCTGTCCGCGGTCGGGACGGAACTCGCGCTGACGCCGGGCACAATATCCAAACGCATCCAGGCACTGGAAGAAGAGCTGAGCGTTCGGCTGTTCGATCGCACGACGCGCTCGATTAGAATTACCCAGGAGGGGGCCACCTTCCTCATACATGCCCATCGCATGCTCGATGAACTCGATCAGGCGCGCGCTTCGGTCGCTGACAATGTTTCCAAACCCAAGGGCAAACTGAAAATCTCCGCGCCGGCAAGTTTTGCCGAACATTTTGTCTCGCCCGCGGTTTGCGGTTTCACGCGGCATTATCCCGAGATCGACGTGCAGGTCGACCTTACCGACCGTCTGGTCAACCTGCAGGAGGAGGGCTACGACGTCGCCATCCGCAGCGGCGTGCTCATGGACAGCTCGCTGATCGCCAAGCGGCTGACATCCGATCGCGAAATAATCGTTGCCTCGCCGGTCTATCTGAGTGCTCGCGGCGCGCCCTCGACCCTCGACCAATTGGCACAACACGACTGCCTGGTGATGCGCGACACTTGGTCGTGGGCGATGACCGATGGCAGCACGCCGTCGAGCGTTAGAGTCAATTGTCGGCTGCGCTCCAACAATGGCGACCTGCTTCGGCGCGCGGCGCTCGATGGATTGGGCTTGCTTCGTACCTCGGAGCTGCGCGTCAATAGCGATCTGGAGCACGGCCGTCTGAAACGGGTTCTGCCAGATTGGGAAGGCAGCGGCGATGCCGGCGTCTGGGCCGTTTACCCGGGGCCGAAGCACGTGCTGCCGAAGCTGCGCGTGCTGCTCGACTTCCTCGGCGACTGGTTCCGCAGCCCGGCGAGCGATCTGCCGGCCAACCTCGCAGCATCGTCGAATGCTAACGGCAAGGCCATAGAACCGCAGCTCGGCACCGGTTAACGTCTAGCAGTCGCGGATCAGCGCAATCGCACCGTGACGCGGTCGACACGGCCGCGCGCATCTATCACCGATAGCTTGACGAAACCGCGCCCATCAGGCTGCCAGGCAATCTCGCGCGACTGGCCGTCGGTTGCAATCGGCGCGCCGTCGGCAAGCCAAGTCAGTGGCAACGCGCCGCCGTCGGCCTTCAGCACGATCGTGCTGGCGGTATCATCCACCTCAAGCTCGGCGCGATCGGGCGGGAATGCAATCTGCACCGCAGCGTCGAGATAACCGCCGTCGGGTAGGCTCTGCGTACCCGGCTCCTGGAACCGCTTCAGCGGCGGCGGCAACATCGCGCCAGTTGTGCGCACGGCGCCAGCAGGTGCCTGCGGGAGTGCAATACGCTGCGGCGACAATCGCTGGAATGCATCGAACAAAATTGGCGCGGCTGCGGTGCGGCCGGTGAGGCCCGGCGTCGCGGCGCTATCGGGCCGACCGACCCAAACGCCGATGGTGTGACGTCCGTCGTAGCCGATCGCCCAGGCGTCACGATAGCCGTAGGAGGTACCGGTCTTGTAGGCGATGCGGCCGCCTTTAGCGGAAGCTGGCGGCGCTGCATCCTTGAGGATATCAGTCACGTACCAGGCGGCGACCGGTGACAGCAGATGCTTGCGCAAGATCGCGGGCGTCACAAGGCGAGGCGCAGGCTTGGCATCGCGATTGTATTTCAAGGCAACCGCCTCGCCGCCACGAGCGAGCGCCGCATAGAGTGCGGTCAGATCGGCCAATCGCAAACCGACGCCGCCGAGGGCGATGGCGAGCGTCGGCTCGGTCGCCTCCTTCGGTAGCGTCGCGGTGACGCCGACGCGACGCATGCGGCCCATCAGCTTGCCGGGCCCAACCGCGTTCAGCAACTTCACCGCCGGAATGTTGAGTGACTGGGCGAGCGCATCACGCATCGTCACGGTGCCGTGGAAATCCTCGTCGAAGTTCTTCGGCGCGTAGGTGCCGAAGCGAACCGGCCGATCCTCGATCAGCATTTCCGGGTGCGCGAGCCCGGCCTCGAATCCGAGGCCATAGATGATCGGCTTCAAAGTCGAACCCGGCGAACGCACCGCCCGCACCATATCGACGGCGCCGAAGCGAGTGTCGTCGAAATAGTCCGACGCGCCGACGTGGGCAATGACTTCGCCGGTCTTGTGGTCGAGGACGAGGATCGCAGCAGAAAGCCGCTGGCCGAGGCCGTGCACGTGGGTCCGAGCCAAGTCTTCCAATTGTCCCTGCACCTGGGCGTCGATCGTCAGCCGGTGGATCGATTTGGTGTCGTCGGCCGCCACTTCCGCCTCGGCGAGATGCGGCGCAAGGCGCGGGAATTCGCGGCGGGCGGTGGGAACGGGCTCGAGATTGGCGCGCTGCGCTTCGGCCGCCGTGATGACGCCGGCCTTCACGGCCCGCGCCAGCACCCGGGCGCGCGCTCGGGTCGCTGCTTGCGGGAACCGATCGGGTCGGCGCGTCTCAGGCGCCTGAGGGATCGCGACCAGCAGCGCTGCTTCGCCGATCGACAAGCGCGCCGGCTCGCGTCCAAAATACGTGAGCGCCGCCGCGCGCGTGCCTTCGATGTTGCCGCCGAACGGCGCCATGCGCAGATAGAGCCTGAGGATCTCCTTCTTTGACAGCTTCTGCTCGATCTGCAGTGCCCGAACCGACTGGCGCAATTTACCCATTCCGCTGCGCTCATGCTCGCCCTGCAGCAGGCGCGCCACCTGCATCGTCAGCGTCGAGCCGCCAGAAACAATCTTGCCATAGCGGGCGGCCAGGCCGGCGCCGCGCACGAACGCGAGTGGGTCGACACCAGCATGTGAATGGAAGCGCCGATCCTCGTAGGCAATCAGCATCGAAATATAGCGCGGATCGACGTCAGCCACCTCGACCGGCAGGCGCCAGCGACCGGCAGGTGTGGTGAACGCCCGCAGCAATCTATTGTTGCGATCGACCACCGTCGGCGACAGTGCGTCAGCCGCTGCGATTGGTGGTGGCCCAAGCCGGTGCATGGCAATACGGACGGTTGCGACGGCACCAAGCCATAGCGTCGCGACACTTAGCACAGCAACAAGCGCCAAACGCGACCAGCGGTGCCGACCCCTCTCCCCGTCAAAACGGGGAGAGGGAAAGAGCCGCAATCGCCATCGCCGCAGCATCGGCATCACTCCTTCGCGCTCACGTCGAGGCGGCCGCTCGCGGTACGGGCGAAGCGATCAGGGCGATACATATCTTCGATCGTCGCCGCCGGATGCACGAAACTGCCCGGTGTCACGGCGCGAACGATGTAGGCGACCGTCGCGGACTTCGCCGGTCCCTTGGTGGCGTTGCTGTCGTCACCGTCGCTGTTGTCGCCCTCCCCATCGCCGTTGCCACGACGACCGGCGGCTGACTTGCCGAACAAGTTGAAGGCGGCAACGAAGCGATCATCCCGGAACTCGGTATGCTCGGGCTTCAGGTCACTCTTCAACCACTCCAGCGTTTTGACGTCACCGCCGTCGACGAGGCGCGGGTTCTCGACTTCGAGACCGGCCGGCAGACGATCGACCAGCAGCACCCGGCCGCCTTCTTCCGACGCCTCGATCTTGAGCACGACAACGAAGCGATCGGACTGCTTAACGGTCGACTGGCCGCCCGTCATGGCGCTCGCCAGATCGACTTTCTTGCCGTCGAGCGTGTAGTAACCGCGCTCGATCTTGAAGCCTTTCGATGCGGCCGGCTCTGGCGTCAACGCGGCACCGATCACCGACACCACGGCGTCGACCGCAGCATCACTGTCGTTGCCGATGGTGAGCTTGCCGTCCTTGACTTCGGCGGCACTCAGCACCCGGTTGAATGCCCCTTTGTGCGGCTGGCCGTTGACGCTGAGTACCGTCGCTTTCGCCTGATCGACGAGCGCTCGGGCGGCGAGCAGCATCCACGCCTGTTCCTGCGTCGAGGTATACTGCTTCGAGGCATAAACTTTCGCCAGCACGCTGACGAGCTTCGGTGCTTCGGTGGTGCTCACCTTCGTTTCGGCGGCGAGTGCCACCAGCGCCGCGCCATCACGCAGGCCCGAGCCATAGTCGGCACGCGACAGCTGCGCATCTTTGCCGTCCATGCCTTCGAGCGCGGCCTTGAAAGCCTTCTCCGCGCGTTCCTTATCGCCGAGCATCGCCAACGCCGCACCGAGTTGCGCTTGCGCCAACGGTGTCGAGAACCGCTCGAGGCGGGTGTCGACGTAGTAGCGCAGGTCACCCATCGCGGCGCGGCCATTGCGGGCAAGAACGTAGAGCGCATAGGCCCGCGCCTCACCGCCCTTCTCGAAGTCCTGGGCGTAGGACACGTAGTTCTGCAGCTTGTCGAGTGCCTGGGCAAAGGCTTGCGGTTTCACGACATACCCGCTCTCCTTTGCGCGCGTCAGGAAGTCAGTAACGTATGCGGTCAACCACATGTCGCCGTTACGCGGTCCCCAGATACCGAAGGCGCCGGAGGCCTCCTGCATTTCGAGCACGCGTTCGATGGCGCCCTGGACGCGCTCTTTCAGCGCCGCATCGGTCGGTAGTCCCGACTGCGCGGCGAGTGCATTGGCATATAGCAGCGGCAGCGCGCGCGATGTGGTCTGCTCGGCGCAGCCGTAGGGGTAGCGATCGAGCTGGGTCAGCAGTCCGGGCACGTCCATGGCGGCGGTCGGGCCAACCGAAAGCGTGACTTTGGTTCGCGACGCGATCAGATCCTGCAACAGGTCCGGCGACAAGGTGATCTTACCGCCCTTGGCGGCCAGGCTCGACACCGTATAGCGGCGGATGTCGCCGGCCGGCACTTTCACGTCGAGGGTAAGGCGCCGCTTGACGTCGACGCCATTCGGACCGGTGACGCGCACGTCGTAGGCAATGCGGCCAACGTCGGCGGGCTTGATCTTGAAGCGTTCGAACACGCGCTGGTTCGGGTTCATCGTGATATCACGACCGACAACACTGGCCTTCAATCCGGTCGCCGTTTCCTGCTCGACAGCAACCTTGTAGGCACCCGCGATACCTTCGACGTTGTGCAGGTCGAGTTCGATGCGAGCCTCATCACCCAACGTCAGGAAACGTGGCGCCGACGCGATCAGCGCCACCGGATCACGGACGATGACATCACTCGATGCATGTCCAAGCTTATCAGCGCTCCATGCCACCGCCATCACACGGACGGTGCCGTTGAACTCAGGCAACTGGAAGTCGACATTCGCGGAGCCATCCGCTGCAACCTTGATGATGCCAGAGTGCAGTGCGACGAGCGTCTCTACCGGCGGCGAACCGCTGGTCGCCATGCCACCGGCCGCGTCACCGCCGGTACGCAACTTGCCGCGTTCGGCCCGCATGCCGTCGATCAGGCGGCTATAGAAATCGCGGATTTCGAGGCCGAGCTTGCGCTGCGCATAGAAGTGCCCTTCCGGCGCTGGCGGCTGGTAGCGAGTAAGGTTCAGGATACCGGCATCGACGGCGGCCACCGTGATGCGCGCTTCTTCGCCCGCTTTCAGGCCACCGATCTTGATCGGCAGCGAGAGCTTCGCGGCTGATTTCACCTTTTCGGGCGCATTGATCGCGACCTTCAGCGTGCGTTCCGCCTGATCGAGGGCCAGCCACTTGATGCCAAGCGCGCGACCCGGCATGCGCTTGGCGGCAATGTCCATGGGCCTATATAACATTGTGGCGACGTAGGCGCCTGCGCCCCAATCGCTGCCGACCACGATCGGAATTTCACCGCCACCCTTGGCGACGTCGACTTGGTGGTGGGTGACGAGGCCCGACGACAGGATGGTGACCAGCGCCTTGCCGCCGGTCTTGGAGACGACCTTCAGTTTGGCAGTCTCGCCGGCCTTGTAGGCGGGCTTATCGAGGCCAACTTCGAGGAATTCAGGTGAGTCAGCACCTTCCTCGCCGTACCAGCCGGCACGGAAGTTGACGCTCGTCGAAGCGCCGCCGTCGGCCGCCGACACTTCCAGGCGATAACGGCCCCAGTCGGCCTTGGCTTCGATGGCGGCCGCGAGTTCGGCCGTGGTCTTGGCGGTGCCGCTGGCGATCTTGCGCGACAGCGTCACGGACTCATAGTTCCAGTTGCCGTCGCGGCTGTACCACTGCCAGTTCTGGTCGAGGCGGACGAGTGTCCACTTGATGTCCGCGTCGGCGGCACGACGACCGTTGGCATCGAGCTTGATGACCTCGAAGCGGGCCATCTCGCCTTCCGGCACCTCGTCGCCCTTGAACAGCGGCTTGATGCCGATGCGCGCCGCCTTCGGGTCGACTGGCAGCGTCACTGTGCGCTCGATAGTGCGGCCACCGGGTTCCCGCAGGCGCAGCATGATGTCGGCTTCGAGCGGCCGCGTGGTGCGGGCGATCGCTGGTAGCATGACGGTTACGCTGGCACTGCCATCGGTTCCGGTATTGGGCGCGCCTTCGAGCGGTTTGCGCACGACGGTGAGCTTTTCCTCGACACGACCAAACTTGAATCCGGGGAAACCTTCGACGTCCTTGGTTGACGGTTTGACTACGATGTCACCTTCGATCGCGAGGTTGGCAGCCGGCGGCCCATAGAGATAGCGGCCGGCGAGCTTGATGATCGAGGGTTCCTCAGGCGCAATCGACTTGGCAACCGGCTCTAGTTTCAGCTCCAGGCGCTCCGGCACGAAGTCCTCGACCAGGAATGAGACGCTGGCGAGTGGATCGGCTTTCGGGTCGGCGTGGAGCTTCGCGCGCCACGTTCCGGTCATGGCGGTGCCGGCAAGCGCGAGCTTCGACTCGCGACCGCCAAGCGCATCGTCGGTCAATGCGATGCGCCTGTGCTCGACGCCATCGGGACGCGACACAATCAGCGTCATCGGCACACTCGAGGCCTTGCCAGCGCGGTCGCGCACGAGACCAGTCAGATGCACCATTTCACCCGGGCGATAGACGCCGCGCTCGGCATAGAGGTAGGCATCGAGCGGGCCTGAAGCGTCGCGCCCCTTCACGCCACGATCAGAAAGGTCGAAGGCCGCAGCGGTCAGATCAAGGAAGGCGTAGTCCCCCGACGGCCCTTCGGCGACGATGATCGCCGGCGCCATGCCGCCTTCGCCGCGCTTCAAGCCGGCGTCGAAGCGGACGTAGCCGCTCGCGTCAGTCTTACCCGTGCCCAGAATTTCATTATTGCGGGCGACAAGGCGCACGTTGGCGCCACCTATCGATTGGGTATCGGCAAGGCTGCGCACGAATGCGTGGATGCCGTCGTCACCGGACAATGCCGTGAGGCCGAGATCGGAGACGATGAACCATTGCGTGGCGCGCTCGCCGTTGCTTCGGCCGCCGCCTTCCTTTTTGACCTCGTCGTTGACGGCGGTCATCGCGTAAACGCCCGGCTTGAGCTCCGGAATGGCATCGCCGACCGGCACCGCCGAGGTCACTTCCTCGTTGAGCTTGGTCGAGACTTCGAGCGTGCCGGTGTAGACATGTGCTCCAGCCTTGTCCTTCAACTGCTCGACGTCGTAGCCCGACATCTGCTTCTGGAAGTCGCCGCCGATCAGGGTTGAAACGAGACTGCGGTCGCCGACACGGTAGACTTCGACCTTCACTTTCTCGGTGTTGACCGTAACAACCGGAATACCCTGCTGGCCGCGCGACGGGAGCACGTAACTTTTGCCCGAGAAGCGCACGGACGCGCCGCGATCCTTCACGTAGACGCCGATCTCGGCCGTCTTTCCAAGCGTCTCGGCGGTCTCCGACGGCAGTCCGCCACGCACCTGCACTTCGTAGCGCTTGCCGTGAACTAGACCTTCAACACATAGCTGGCGGGTGTCGACGGTCACGCTCTGCGGGTCGCGGCCATCGACCGAGACAAACTTGGAGAAATCCTGCTGCGAGCTGAGCAACGCTTCTGAGAACTGGATGCACAGACGCGGCTGCGAGGCGTCGTTCTCGACCTTGTAGTCGACAAGACGGAAGCCATGCTCGGCCTGCAGCTTGGCGATCTGCTCGGCCACCTCGGCGCTCGACACCAGCGAGTTGCTCGCCTTCAACGCGTCGATCGCCGGCCGCCAGTAGGAGCGCCGCTTCAATCCGTCGGCGAGGGTGACAAGGGCCTGCGCCTTCAATGCAGGCGTGCCGGCGCGCAGGTAAGCAATGTAGGCAGCAGCGGTGCCGTTGACCGGCAGTTCGTAGCGCTCGGAGCCGGTATTGCCGTCTGGTTTGATTGCCAACAGCGCGCGGGCGAGGCCGAGCCAGGCGTCAGCATCCTTAGGCTCGACCGCGATGGCCTCGGAGAACCCGCGCGAGGCGGCGCGAGCATCGGCACCCGCCGCCAGAACCTTTTCAGCGGCAATTCTGACTTCACGCGCCGGTCGGGCGGGGGCCTTCACATTCAGCTTCAACCAGGCCTCGTAGCGCTGCGCGTCGCGCGCAACGGTCGGATGCGAGAATGCCGCTGCCGGAGCGATGGCCTGAGGCGGGCGTACCGTTTGAGCCATCGAGATCACCGGACTGGCGAGCAGACAGGTAAACAGCGCGAGGCGTGAAATCGAGCGCAGGAATACGGGCATGAGGAAACCCCTTGGGTCAGACAGCCGAGCGGGCACCTGTCTGGTCGACAGGTTCCATCATCTCATCATCGTGCAAGATGATACGGCCGAACAGGGGCGCGGGGATAAGTCTTGCTTCGTAATCGCGGCCAGTCCGGTAAAATGCTGCCACATTCCGGAAGGTTCTCGCCTGCGCGGCAACCGTCAATACGAAACGAACTGATGAGGCCCCAACTCGTGGGTCGGTACCCAATCCGGTGCGAGCAGAATGCCGTCGTCGCCGCCGAAGTTTCGGTTATCGGGTGTTAACCAGCCTTAACCAAGCGTTCGCGCGACAGAACCTTGGCTAGTTCGACCGCCGGTTGATCGAACGGGTCTATACCGAGTGCGCGGCCGGCGAGGATCGTCTCGATCATGAAGTGCATCATCAATGCACCGATGGCTTCCTCGTCGAGGCGAGGGATATCGAATGTGCGCACGGGGCGGCCAGCCTGAGACAGAGCTTGCGGCACACCCTGTGCCTGGGCCGCAACCAGATCTCCCACCGTGCGGTCGGCCATCTCGTCGAGCCCCGCAGCCTTGGCGAGCCCGGCATCGATGCGATTTCCTTTACCGGCAGTGGCGACCCGCAGCACCGTCATCAGATGTTCGCGCGGACCATCCATGAACAACTGCAGCTGGCTGTGCTGGTCGAGCGGGCCGAGGCAGGCAATCGGCGTCGTGCCGCAGCCCTTCTTGCCCAGGCTCTCCGCCCATAGCTGCACGAACCAATGCGAGAACATGCCGAGGCGGTCGGCATAGGGCATCATCACTTGCACGCGAATACCGCGTGACTTCGACAAACCGATGGCGATCGCGGCGCCCAGCGCTGGCGGATATGCCATCGGCAATGGCCGCGCCCGCAAACCGTCAACCACTATGCGCGCGCCGCGCCGGATTGCGGCCACGTCGAGCCCTCGCGCCATCGCCGGTAACAAGCCGACGTTGGTCAGTGCAGAAAAGCGTCCACCGATGCCGGTATGGTGCTCCAGCACCGGTACGGCCAAGCCCTCAAACAACTGTCGAAGGCCGTTTTTCTTGCCCGGCGCGGCAGGCTCGGTCAGTCCGAGAAACAACGAAGGAATTCGTGCCTTGAGGCCGGCGTGCATAACGGCATCGAGGGCCGCGATCGCCTGCACCAGCGTCTCGGGCGTATTGCCGGACTTCGAAGTGACAACGAAGCGGGACGAGGCAAGGTCCAGGCCAGCCAAGGCCGCCTGCAGCGTCGCCGGGTCAAGATTGTCGTAAAACCGCATGCGTGGGCGCTTCTTCTGCGCTTCGTCGACGCCACCGGCAATGTTCCAGCCGGCGAGCTGCGCCAGGGTCTGGCCGCCGAGGCCGGAACCGCCAGTGCCGAAGAAAATGATCGTGCGCGCACCGTCGGACAGTTTCTCCAGGGCGGCACGAGCCGCCTCGATGTCGGCGGTGTCATCGGGCACCGTGAGCAGCGGTAATCGGCCCAGCATCTCGTCGTCGGCTAGCCGGGTAAGATGCGGACTGAGCTTGGCCAGCGTAGCGAGTAGTTCACTCTCGCTCAGGCCATGCTCGCCAATAGCACCTGGGAGGCAACCGGCGATCGACTGCACATAGGGCAATCGCGGAGCGTCAGCGGTGTTGCTCATCGCTTCAGCTCCGGCTGGCGAGATTTTTCGGCTTGCCGACCACCATGAACACCATGTCATCGGTCTTCAGAAGGCGCTTGGCGACGCGCTTGAGATCGTCGATCGTCACCGCCTGCACTTCGGCGTTACGCTTGTCGACGTAATCAATGCCGAGGTCGTCCTGCTGGATCGCCAGTAGTTGATTGGCGATCTTGGCGTTGGTATCGAACCTGAGCGCATACGATCCGGTGAGGAACGAACGCGCGTTCTCCCATTCGGCCTGTGTCGGACCGTCGTCGGCCATGCGCTTCAACTCGCCCCGAATGACCTCGATCGATTTGGCCATCTCCTCGTTCTTGGTGGCCACGCCACCGGCAAACAGAGACGCGCTCTTCAGTGGATTGAGATAGCTGTAGACGGAGTAGGCAAGGCCGCGCTTCTCGCGCACTTCCTCCATCAGCCGGGAAGCGAAACCGCCGCCGCCGAGGATCTGGTTCAACACGAATGCCGGAATGAAATCCGGATCCTTGCGGGCGATGCCATTGATGCCGAAAGTCGCCACCGACTGCGGCACGTTCATCTCGATCACCTTGAGCTGACCGCCAGCCGGCGGCGACACCTTCGGTACCGGTGTCAATTCGGCCTTGGCCGGCAATGTGCCGAATACCTTGTCCAGCACGATGCCAAGCGTCTTGGCGTCGATATCGCCGACCGCCACGATCTTCAGATTGCTCCGCGCATAAACACGCTTGCGATAAGCCTCTAGATCCGCGCCGGTAATGCTGGCGACGCTCTCCGGCGTGCCATTGGCAGAGCGCCCATAAGGGTGGTTCGGAAACATCAGCGCCGAGAACGCTTTGGCCGCAACCTGATCGGGGCTCTTGGCCGCGAAAGCAAGGCTTGCCTGCAACTGGGCATTAACACGCTGAACTGCATCGGCGTCGAAGCGCGGCTTATTGACCGCGAGCCGAAGCAGATCAATCGCCTTGTCGAGGTTGACGGTCAACGTTTCAAGGCTGCCGTAAATAGCATCGCGGCTATCCTCGAAACCCATGCGCATGGCGATGTCTTCCATCCGCTCCTGGAACTGCACGGCGGTGAGATCACCGGCTCCTTCGTCCATCATGCCGCCGATGAAATTCGCGAGGCCCTCCTTGCCGACCGGGTCCTGCGCATTGCCGCCATCGAACGAGAACCGCAGCGCCACCAGCGGCACGCTGTGTTCCTCGACCAGCCATGCCTCGATGCCGCCCGGGCTTTTGACGGCTTGGATTTTCATGGCGTTGGCCTCTGGGACAATAAATACGGAGACGAGTGCCGCGATTGCGGCGACAAACACAGACAGGCCTGAGCGCAACTCAACCATGGCAGATGCCTTTCCTGGCGTGCGTCTATTACGTACGGCCCGGAACGGGCGACTTGCTGTCAGCGGTCGGGATCAAACGGCCAGTCACGGAGTGGCGGATATCGAGATGCTTCTCCGCCGCGGCCTTCACGTCTTCCAACGTGACTTTTGAGATCATATCCGGCCAGCTATCGATCTGGGCAATGGTGCGGCCGACGACGAGCCCCCAGCCGTAACGACGCGCGAGCGTTGCCTGATTGTCGCTCTCGTAAATGAACTCGGCGATATAGGTCGTCTTGGCGCGAGCAAGCTCTTCCGCCGTCACGCCCTTCTCTTTGACCTCGGCGATGACTGCGTCGATGGCGGCGGCGACGGCATCGAGCGTCTGGCCCTCCGTCGGCACACCATAGACACCGATCTTGCCGGTATCGAGGGCTGAACCGATGTAGTAGCCGCCCGCGCTTGATGCGATCTTCTGCTCCGAGACCAACTTTTGATAGAGCCGGCTTGTGGCGCCCGAGCCGACGATCTTCATCAGCACGTCGAGTGCCTCTGCCTCGCCCGGTTTGGCGGTGTTGTAACTCGGCGCGACGTAGGCCCGCGACAGCGTCGGCTTGCCAGCACGCGGATCATGATATTCGACGGTACGGGCAGCCCGTGCCTCGGGCTCGATCGGGCGTTGGCGCGGCTTGATCGCCGGGTTGGCGGGGATCGAACCGAAGGCCTCCTCGGCCAGCTTTTTGACTTCATCGAGCGACACATCGCCGGTGACCACCAGGATCGCATTGTTTGGCGCGTAGTGCAGCTTGTAGAAGTCGAGCGCATCCTTCTGGCTGAGCTTCGCCATCTCGTGCATCCAGCCGATCACCGGGATCTTGTAGGGATGCGACTGATAGAGCGCGGCATTCATCTGTTCGTCGAGGATCGCCGTCGGGCTGTTCTCGATACGGCTGCGGCGCTCCTCAAGAATGACGTCGCGCTCGGTCAGCACTTCCTTTTCGGCGAGCTTGAGGTTGACCATGCGGTCGGCCTCCATCTTCATCACCGTCGGCAAGCGGTCCTTGGCTACTCGCTGAAAATAGGCCGTGGCGTCGTGCCCGGTGAAGGCGTTGTCCTGGCCGCCGATGCGCGACACGATCTTGGAAAACTCTCCGGCCGGAATCTTATCCGTCGCCTTGAACATCAGATGCTCGAGGAAGTGGGCGATGCCCGATGCTCCCGGCGGTTCATCGGCGGCGCCGACCCGGTACCAAACCATGTGGGTAACAACCGGTGCGCGGTTGTCCGGCACGACCACGCCGCGCATGCCGTTGGCAAGGGTGAATTCGCCGACCCGAGAACGCTGCTGGGCGGAGGCGACCGATTGGACAAGTGCGAGCATGGGGACGGTTGCTACCAATAGGGTTGCGAGTTTGACGATCGAGGCCGGCCGAAAAACACGAGCGAGCATGGTACTTTTCCTTCGGGCTTGCCTGGCAGAGCGAAATTGCGGCTCGGCCCGACGAAATTCATCGACCCAGCCGCAGGGGCACATTCCAGACGCCGAATGTCGGGCGGAAGAGTGTTCAAGTCAAATTAAGATGGGGTAACCTTGCATCCCTGCAAATCTGGTCGGACCAGATTCAAGGTTTCTTCGCCGCCGCATTCGAGCCCGTGCTTATTTCCACTGGGCTTTGGATATTGATGGCGTCCAGGATCGATTTATCACAGCGCCCGAGCGGACCATTCACCGGGCTCAAACTGCCATTCACTTTCGCTTGCTGCATTGCCTTTTCGCAGAACGCGTTGTGGTTCTTTTGCGCTTGTCCGGCAGCGGCCACCCGCTTCTGTTCCGGGTCGACCGGGAATGCCTCGGCGGACTGAACTTCCTCGGCTGCTCCCGATCCAGGCGTAGGCAGGCGTTCGAGATTCGGCGGCAATACGAGATTCTGCCGGTCAGACAATTTCGGATCGCGATTGGCGACCTGCGAGCCGCTGCCGACACCGAGCTTATCGAAGATCGAGCCGTTGAGTTCGACATCGCCCGGCGAACAGCCGCCGACAACCGCAGCCAGCGCCAGAACGGCGACCAAAATCAATCCCTTGCTGCGACTGCTATCCAACATCGGCGCCAAGCCTCCAGCCAATCGTCCAAGCGGGCTATTCCCGCATTGAGGCGTCTTTGCGACTCACAGAACCCATGAAGGAGTCGTACAACAGCCCGGCGACACCCGCAACGATCGCCACGTCGGCGATGTTGAACACATACCAATAATAGCCGAAGGCATGAGCGGAGAAGAAGTCGGCCACGCCTCCAAGCCACAATCGATCGATGGCGTTGGCGATGGCGCCGCCGATGATCAGCCCGAGGCTCCAGGCGATCAGTCGCGTTGTATCGCCCCGCACCAACCACACGTAAAGCGCAATCGAAGCGGCGACGGCAAATGCCGACAATGCCCATGGACCGAGCCAGCCGGGCATCATGCCGTAGCTGATGCCGACGTTCTTGACGTAGACGAGATCAAGAAACGGGGCGACCGGCACCCGCCCCTTATCCTGGATGCGATAGCCGAACAGCATCCACAGCTTATGTGCCTGATCGATGACGAGCGTTGCCGCCGCCACCTGCAAGCCCAGCGCCGACCAGCGGCCCCACAGCCAGGATTTCGCGGGCTCGGTAGCCGTCATGCCGCCTTCCCGTCGATCTCGTGCATGGCGGCGGCATCGCGGGCGGACAGGTCCGGGTATTTCGGGTCGGCGCCGACGTCAGTGGTGATGCGCCATGAGCGCGCGCACTTCTTGCCCTCGGCTTTGGCTGGCACCACGCGGACGCCTGAAATGTCAGCGACAACGAACGCTTCGTCGGGTGCCACCTTGTCGGTGATGGTGATCGCCGACGTGATGCACACTTCGGCCAAGTCGATTGTACCGAGCAGCTTGCGCAGGTCGGCATCCGCGACGTGCACGATGGGCGCCGCTTCCAAACTGGAGCCAATGCGCTTGGCGGCGCGTTCGAGTTCGAGCGCGCCGGTAACGCCTGAGCGCACGCGCCTAATCTGATCCCATTTGGCGGCGAGGGCTTCGTTATTCCAGCCGGCTGGTATTACCGGATACTGTTCGAGATGCACCGAGCGTTGGCCGTCATCGCCGTAGCGCGACAGCCAGCATTCCTCTGCCGTGAACACCAGGATCGGCGCCAGCCAGACGGTGACGCAGCGGAAGATCTGCTCGACCGTTTCGAGCGCCGCCTGCCGCTTTTTCGACGACGGCGCCTCGCAATAAAGCGCGTCCTTGCGGATGTCGAAATAGAATGCCGACAACTCGGTATTCATGAACTGCGCCAATATCGCCACCACTTTGGCGTAGTCGTATTCCGCATAAGCCTTGCGGATAATGGGATCGAGTTCACTCAGCCGATGCAGCATAAGCTGCTCGAGTTCGGGAAGGTTTTTAACATCGCTTCCAGCCGCGCTTTTTTGCTGGTCGCTTCCGACTCCCCTGCCGGGGAGCCGGCCGGAAGCGACGGGATAGTGAGCAAGCGTGCCCAGCATCCAGCGCAGCGTATTGCGCATTTTGCGGTAGGCATCCGACATGCCCTTCATGATCTCCGGGCCGATACGCAGATCGTCGGAATAATCGGATGCCGCCACCCACAGGCGCAGAATATCGGCGCCGGAGGTCTTGATCACGTCTTGCGGTGCGGTGACGTTGCCGACCGACTTCGACATCTTCTGCCCCTTCTCGTCGAGGCAGAAGCCGTGCGTCAGCACCACGTCGAACGGCGCCCGGCCGCGCGTACCGGAGCTTTCGATCAGCGACGAATGGAACCAGCCGCGATGCTGGTCCGAGCCTTCGAGATACATGACGGCATCGCGGCCGCCATCGACCTTGCGATGGATGCCGGCGAGGCCGGGGAAGTGCACCGGGTCTTCCAGCACGTAAGAATGCGTCGAGCCTGAATCGAACCAGACGTCGAGCACGTCGTTGATCTTTTCGTATTGGGCCGGGTCGTAGTCGGGCTTCAGGAAACGCGCGCCGTCGGCGTCGGCGAACCAGGCGTCGGCGCCTTCGGCAAACATGGCATCGTAGATGCGCTGGTTGACCTTTTGCGTCGACCAGCACGTCGTGCGTGCCCTTCTTCACGAACACGGTGATCGGCACGCCCCAGGCGCGCTGACGCGAGATCACCCAGTCGGGCTTGGCCTCGATCATGCCGGTGATGCGGTTCTCGCCCGACTTCGGCACCCACTCGGTTTCGCGGATGGAGCGAAGCGAGATTTCGCGCAGGGTCATGCCATGCCGTCTCCCCTTGACGGGGAGAGGGTTAGGGTGAGGGGCGGCGGCAAGTGCCGGCGCAAGTGGCCGCCCCTCACCCCGGCCTGGCCTGCGGCCATGCCTCCGCCCTCTCCCCCTGAAGCAGGGGGAGAGGGGAAGTGCAGCTTCTTATCCATGTGGATGAACCACTGCGGCGTGTTGCGGAAGATCACCGGCTTCTTCGAGCGCCACGAGTGCGGATACTGATGCTTGAGGCGGGCGCGCGCGATCAACATGCCGGCGTCGGAGAGCGCCTTGATCACCGCGTCGTTGGCGTCACCCTTGTCGCCGTTGGCTTTCAGCACGCGCTTGCCCTCGAAGCCGGGCGCTTCCTTGGTGTAGAGGCTGTCGGCATCGACGGTGTAGGGGATGTCGGTCGAGATGCCGCGCGCGCGCAACATCTGCTGCGTGGCAACAGCCGTCCAGATGTCGAAGTCCTCGCGGCCGTGGCCAGGCGCGGTGTGCACGAAGCCGGTGCCGGCGTCGTCAGTGACGTGATCACCGTCGAGCAGGGGGACGTCGAAGGTGTAGCCGAGGGCATGCGAGTGGGTGGGCGCAAATCACTTCCAGCTGAGTTCTGCGCCAGTGACAGCACAGCGCGCTTTTCAAATGCTTCGACCTTCGCGGCCTTCATTACTTCGCCAGCAAGCTTGTCAGCGAGGATGTATTTGTCGCCGACCTTGGCCCAATTGTTCTCGGGCGCTTTCGGTGACCTCGTACAGGCCGTATTCGATGCCTGTTCGGAACGAGATTGCGCGATTGCCGGGCAGCGTCCAAGGCGTTGTGGTCCAGATTACGACGCTCAGCATCGTCTCAGATACCGGCTGAAGCGATTCATCGTGGATCGACCACGTACTTCACGGTCGATGCCGGAACGCACGCCGCTTTGACCGGAAACTTCACCCAGACCATATCGCTCTGATAATCCTGGTATTCAATCTCTGCTTCCGCCAACGCGGTCTTTTCGACGACGCTCCACATAATCGGTTTGGAGCCGCGATAAAGCTGGCCGGTTTCGGCGAATTTCAATAACTCGCGGGCGATCTGGGCTTCGGCCGGGAAGGTCATCGTCAGGTAGGGATTCGACCAGTCGCCCTCAACGCCGAGACGCTTGAATTCAGCCCTTTGAACGTCGACCCAGTGCTCGGCGAAGGCGCGGCATTCGGCCCGGAAAGCCTTCATCGCTTTCGCGTCGGCGAAGTTCGGTTTGGGCTTGCCCTTCTTGATATATTCTTCCTCGATTTTCCATTCGATCGGCAATCCGTGGCAATCCCAGCCCGGAACGTAGTTCGAATCGAATCCGGCCATCTGCTGCGACCGGGTGACGAGGTCCTTAAGGATCTTGTTCAGCGCATGCCCGATGTGAATATTGCCGTTGGCATAGGGCGGGCCGTCGTGCAGAACGAACTTCGGCCGGCCCTTGGCGTCGGCTCGCAGCTTCGCGTAGAGATCCATTTTCTCCCAGCGCGCCAACAACTTAGGCTCCAGCTGCGGCAAGCCGGCCCGCATCGGGAACTCGGTCTCCGGCAGGAACAAGGTCTTGCTCCAGTCGCGGGCGTCGGCAGCGGGCTTGTCGGCGGTCATCGGGCCACATGTCCTTCAAATCGGTGTGCCCGACGCAATACCCGCTCGCCCCGCCAAATTCAAACCGATTGCGCGCGCGCCCATCCATGGAGCGCGTTGGCGACACAGTGGAGCGCGCCTCGGATCGCGATCCCTGCGCATCAGGGTCGCACCTGCCCGACATCACCCGTTGTTAACCCTACTTCCCCCCTCGACATTTGTTTGCCGCTATTGTACCTCACAAACAAAACGGACGATCGTTTTGTTTGTACCAATCTGAGGATATCCGCCTTGCCCAAACTGAAGCCAGCCACGCACAACGCCCGCCGCGCCAATATCCTGGACGCGGCCGAGCAATGCTTTGCGCGCCAGGGCTTCCATCGCACCACGATGCAGGACATCTGCAAGGCGGCGGAGGTCAGTTCCGGCGCCGTGTACGTCTATTTCAAATCGAAAGAGGACCTGATCGCCGGCATCTGCGAGCGCGACCGGGCGAAGCTCGCCGGCCAACTCGCCGAAATGGCCGAGGCGCCCGATCTGCTGGCGGCACTTGGTCAACTCGCGCAGCACTACGCGGTGGAACAGCCGGCCTACAAACGCGTTCTGGTCATCGAGATGGGCCTCGAATCGACCCGCAATCCGGCGGTGGCGGCGATCTTCAATTCGGTTGATCGCTTCTGCGTCGAAAGCTTCGCCAAGTTGTTCGAGCGCGCCCGCCTCGAAGGCAAAATCGCACCGCGGGTCGATAGCCAAACACTCGCTCAGGTGATCGCCACCATTGGCGACGGCATCTTCTGGCGCCGCGCCATCGACCCTGACCACGACCCCCGCGCGCTGATCGAGACCATCCTCGGCCTCGTATCAACGCTGATGAACCCGACCCAACCGCTTACCTATGTTGCGCCGTCCGCGGCGTCCGAACCAGCGAAGGCCCTGGCATGAAACGGAAATTCATTGTTGCGCTCGCCGCGCTCACAGCCGTCGGCGTCGGCCTCTACGTCAGCGGTATCATGCCGCTCGACGGCAGCCGCGCGCCGGCTGCCCTCAAGACCGATGCCCGCAAACCCAAAGGCGACCCCGCATTGGCGCCGGCGGTTACCGTATCCAAGGTCGCAATCGCCGATTTCAACGAGACCGTCGTCATCACCGGCACGCTGGTCGCCCGCGAGGAAATCCTGGTCGCGACCGAGGTCGAGGGCCTGCGCGTGATCGAACTGCTGGTCGACGAGGGCGACCGGGTGAAGAAGGGGCAGGTGCTCGCGCGCCTGGTGTCTGAATCGCTCGACGCGCAACTCGCCCAGAACGATGCCAACCTCGCCCGCAATACCGCAGCTCTCGCCCAGGCAAGAAGCAGCATCGTGCAGGCCGAAGCTCGCGTGGTCGAGGCGCGCAACGCCTTCGAGCGCGCCGTCCCGCTGAAGAACTCAGGCTACCTGTCAGGCAGCACCTACGATCAACGCGAGTCGGCAAAACGCACCGCCGATGCTCAGCTGATCTCGACGAAGGACGGCCTCGCACTTGCTGAAGCCGAACGCAAACAGATCGAAGCCCAGCGCCGCGAGATCGCCTGGAAGCGCGCCAACACCGAAGTCAAATCACCCGCCGATGGCGTTGTCAGCCGCCGCAACGCCCGTGTCGGCGCCGTCGCCGCCGCCGCCGGCGAAGCCATGTTCCGGATCATTGCCAGGGGCGAGATCGAACTCGACGCCGAAGTGCCGGAAGCGCAACTCGCCAAGATCAAGGACGGGCAGGCCGCACGCGTCACGGTCGCGGGCGTCGAGGAAGCTCCCGGCACTGTACGGCTGATCTCGCCCGAGATCGACAAAGCCACCCGGCTCGGCCGCGCCCGCATATTCCTCGGCGACAATCGCGCCCTGCGGATCGGCGCATTCGGGCGCGGCATCATCGAGACCGCCAAGTCGCGCGGTCTTGGCGTGCCGGTATCGGCGGTGGTCTACAACGGCGAAACGACGACCGTGCAAGTGGTCGTCAATTCGGTGGTCGAGACGCGGCGGATCAAGCCGGGGCTGACCGCCAACGGGATGGTCGAATTGCGCGAAGGCGTGGCCGAGGGCGATCTCGTCGTCACCCGCGCCGGCACCTTCCTGCGCAACGGCGACACGGTTCGACCGATCCTGCCGGAAGCCAACAAACTGTCGGACATTCGCTGATGCGCCTCAACATCTCCGCCTGGTCGATCCGCAATCCGGTCTCGCCAACGCTGCTGTTCGCGGTGCTGACGCTGCTCGGCGTCATCAGCTTCATGCGCCTGCCGGTGACCAAGTTCCCGAACATCGACGTGCCGGTGATGACCGTCACCGTGACCCAGTCGGGCGCCGCACCCTCCGAACTCGAAACCCAGGTCACCAAGGTCGTCGAAGACGCGGTCGCCAATCTCACCGGCGTCAAGCACATCATGTCGACGTTGACAGATGGATCGAGCGTCACGGCGATCGAGTTCCGGCTCGAAGTCAATTCCGACCGCGCCCAGAACGACGTCAAGGACGCCATCGCCAACATCCGCGCCGAATTGCCACGAACGGTCGACGAGCCGATCATCCAGAAGATCGAGGTCGAGGGCCAGTCGATCATTGCGTTCGCGGCGAGCGCGCCGGGCATGACGCTTGAACAGCTCTCCTGGCACGTCGATGACGTGATCAAGCGCGAGTTGCAGGGACTGAAAGGCGTCGGCCGTGTCGAGCGTAACGGCGGCGTCACCCGAGAAGTCCGCATTCTGCTCGATCCGAACCAGTTGCTGGCGCTCAACATCACCGCCGCCGACGTCAACCGCCAGCTGCGCGCCACCAATACCGACGTCGGCTCCGGTCGCGGCGAGGTTGGTGGGCAAGAGCAGGCGATCCGCATCCTTGCCGGCGCCCGTCGCGTCGAGGACCTCGCCAACTCGAAAATCATCATTCCCGGTGGCCGCGAGGTGCGTCTATCCGACCTCGGCCGCGTGATCGACGACGCCAGCGAGGCGCGTTCGTTCGCCCGTCTCGATGGCGAGCCGGTGGTATCGTTCGCCGTGTTTCGCTCCAAGGGCGCGAGCGAGTTGTCGGTCGGCGACATTGTCGAAAAGCGCATCGCCGAGCTGCAGAAGGCCCGGCCTGACGTTCGACTGTCCAAGATCGACGACGCCGTATCCTTCACCCGCGGCAACTACGAGGCAGCAATGGAATCGCTGCTCGAAGGCGCCGCTCTTGCGGTGCTCGTGGTGCTTCTATTCCTGCGCAACTGGCGGGCGACACTGATCACGGCGGTTGCGCTGCCACTGTCGGCGATCCCAACATTCTGGGCGATGAGCATGATGGGCTTCTCGCTCAATCTCGTGAGCCTGCTTGGCATCACGCTCGTCACCGGCATCCTGGTCGACGACGCCATCGTCGAGATCGAGAACATCGTCCGACACATGCACATGGGCAAGTCGCCCTATCGTGCATCACTCGAAGCCGCCGACGAAATCGGCCTCGCCGTGATCGCGATCACGCTGACCATCGTTGCGATATTCTCGCCGGTGTCGTTCATGGGCGGCGTTGCTGGCCAGTACTTCAAGCAGTTCGGCTTGACGGTCGCGGTCGCGGTGCTGTTTTCGCTGCTCGTCGCGCGTCTGATAACACCGATGATGGCGGCGTACTTCATGCGCCCGATTCCGCAGCACGATCACGGCAACAGCCGCGTCATGCGCGCCTATACCGGCTTTCTGGCGCTGACCCTGCGCTGGCACTACCTGACGCTCGCTGCTGGCGTGGCGCTGTTCATGCTCTCGATCTACGCCACCTCGCTGCTGCCGACCGGCTTTCTGCCCGACGAGGACAACTCGCGGGTGGTGATCTCGCTGGAGCTGCCGCCCGGCGAGATGCTGGCTGATACCCGCGAGGTCGGTGACCGCATCACCTCGGTCTTGAAGCGCATCCCCGAGGTGAAGTCGGTCTATGTGCTGGGCGGCACGACACCGACTGGCGTGCGCGAGATCCGCCGTGCATCAATCATCGTCCGGCTGGTGCCGAAGACAGAGCGCCGCCGCACCCAGAAGCAGATGAAGGCGGTACTTTCGGCCGCACTTTCCGACATTCCCGATATCCGCGCCTGGTATGTCAACGATCGTGGCGAGCGCGAGTTGTCATTCTCGCTGCTGGCGCGCGACGGCGAAGAACTGACACGCGTGGTCGGCAATCTCGAAGGCGGATTGCGCAAGGTGCCGGGTTTCTCCAACGTCGCAGCCAGCGGCGCCACCGAGCGGCCCGAGATCCGCGTCGTCCCGAAACTCGATCTGGCGGCAAATTTCGGCGTCTCGCCCGACACCATCGCCGAAACCATCCGCGTCGCCACCATCGGCGATGTCGGCCCCAACCTCGCCAAGTTCAATGCCGGCGACCGGCTGGTGCCGATCCGCGTCCAGATCGACGAAAAAGCCCGCACCGACCTCGCCCAGATCGCGCAACTACGCGTCACCAATGCCGCCGGCAAATCGGTGCCGCTGTCGACGGTCGCGGCCGTCGAATTCGGCCGTGGCCCAGGCACGATCGACCGCTATGATCGCTTCCGCCGCTCCCAGATCGGCGTCGACCTGGTTCAGGGTTTCGCCCTCAGCGACGCCCGCGACGCCTTCCTGAAGGTCGTTGACGAACAGAAGCTGCCGGAGGGCGTCCGTCTGCAGCCGTCCGGCGACGCCGAGATCCAGGACGAAGTCGCGGCCGGGTTCATTTCGGCCATGGGCACCGGACTGATGATCGTGCTCGGCGTGCTGATCCTGCTGTTCGGCTCGGTGTTCCAGCCGGTGACCATCTTGCTGTCACTGCCGCTTTCGTTCGGCGGCGTCGTGGTGGCGCTGCTCGCGACCGGAAATCCGGTGAGCATGCCGGTCTACATCGGGTTGCTGATGCTAATGGGCATCGTCACCAAGAACGCGATCATGCTGGTCGACTTCGCGGTCGAGGAGATCGCGCGCGGCGTCGAACGCACCGAGGCTCTGATTGATGCCGGCCGCAAACGTGCCCGCCCCATCGTCATGACCACGCTCGCCATGGCCGCCGGCATGCTGCCATCGGCTTTCGCGATCGGTGACGGCGGTGAGTTCCGGGCGCCAATGGCGATCGCGGTGATCGGTGGCTTGCTGGTCTCGACGGTGCTGAGCCTCGTCTTCGTGCCGTCGTTCTTCACCGCGGTCGACGACTTCGGCCGCCTGATCGGCCGCCTGTTCGGCGGTCTGGTCGGCCCGACCGACGAGCCTCCAACTCAAGTGCCTGCAGAGTAGTCGCCCAGCGGGTTCGTTTGTTATGTCGCGCTTGCAGCGTTCAATTTTCGTGGATAAGCTGGCGTTATACAGTTTGCGTAGCGTCGGCGGGCGTCATGATTTTTATTGTCATACCGATCGTGTCGGGATTTATCGGGGCGAGCATTGCCAAGGGGCGCGATAGAAGTGCGCTCGGCTGGTTTGCAATCTGCTTTTTCCTTCCGTTGCTGGGACACATCCTGCTGGCCGTTCTGCCATCTGAAGCAGCGCCTGCGGCAACCAGCACGCCCGTGGTCGCGGTCGCAGCGCCGGTGCGAAACACCCATGCGCCAGTTGCCGCGCCCATTGCCGATGCGGCGCCACCTCGCGTCGAGGCGTTGTTCAACCTGCCGCCGGTCAGCCCCGCCGAACGCTGGCGTTATCTGGTCGAGTACGACCCGACGCTGCGCGATGCCGCCGCGCAGTTGGCACCACTGGGGCCGGAAGCCGTCGATAAGTTGCGTGACGCCTTCTTCGCCCTGCAGGATCGCACGTTGGTTCCGAATGTTGTCGCGCGCATCCGCGAACGGCATAGCGCCGCGGTATCGCAGCGGCCACCGGCGGCGGTGGCGAAACCAATCGCCCTTGCAGAGCCGGACCTGCCAAACCTAGCGGCGGCACTGTCCGAACCACTACGTCTCACCGCCCCACATGAAGAGCCCTCACTGCGCTCCGTGGCGCAGTTCATGCCCGCGACCGCCGCCCGGCTGGTCCCGCGCCACACCACCGTCACACCGCACGATCTGGAAACGGCCGCATACATCGAGACCCATCGCGGCGTGCACCTGTACCGGCTCGCCGATGGGCGGGTGTACATTGATGGCCACATGGCGATCGTGGCATTGGACGCGGCGCGTGGCCTCATCGATCAGGCGGCACGCCCTGCCGCCCTGCCGGTAGCGCCAGCAATTGCACTTCACTCATGATTTTGCGTTGCGGCGCGCGGCCGCAACAGCAGCCGTGATACCCTTCAACGCCCGGTCGCGCTCGGCTTCGAGGTCGTCGATGGTGCGATTGCCGATCATCTTCTCGACACCAGCGATCGCCTTGGCCTCGAACTCCGGTGTCAGGTTCGGCGTGCCGAGCGCATCCCAGCGTTGCTGCTGGCTGGCGCCGAGATGCTTGAAGTAGTGTCGAATTCCGCCCTTGCCACCGGCCAGATGATAGGTCTGGAACGCACCCATGAACGCCCACCGCAACCCCGGCCCATAACGCAACGCCCGGTCGATGTCCTCGACGTCGGCGATGCCCTGCTCCAGGCAGTACATGGCTTCGCGCATCAACGCGCCCTGCAGACGATTGGCGAGATGGCCAACAGCCTCCTTCTTCAGGATCACCGGCTCGCGACCGACCGACTTGTAAAAGTCGTAGGCCTTCAGCACCGCCGGCGCGTCCGGCGTGCTGCCGACCAGTTCAACCAGCGGCACCAAGTGCGGCGGGTTGAACGGATGAGCGACAATGACCCGGGTCTTGTCACGGGCCTTGGCCGCGACCGCCGATTGCGGGAACGCCGTCGTGCTCGACGCGATGATGCAGTGCGCCGGTGCGGCGGCTTCAAGCTTCGCGATCAGATCGGCCTTGAGGTCGCCGCGCTCGGGCGCGTTCTCCTGGATCAAATCCGCCTTGGCAACGGCAGCTTCCGGCGACGCGGCGAACGTCAGGCTGCCCTGCTGCACGGGCTTCGGCGGATGGACATCGGGCAGCGCGCGGGCGACGAAATCGCGCATCCGGGCCTCGGCATCCGGTGCCGGATCGCTCGCCACCACGTCATAACCGTGGCCGATGAAAAGTGCCGCCCAGCTGGCGCCGATGGTGCCGGTACCAATCACGGCGACGGTTTTGATCTCGGGCATTTTGGTGTTTCCTCGCCTCGTTTTCCGATGAACCAATAGAGCATCAGCCACTTACGCCGGCAACGCGCCTTGCGCGCGGATCCAGGCCGCCGCACCGCCAATGTCGCTTTCGAGCGCGGCGCGCGCCGCCGGCCCGTCTCTCAGCGCCAGCGCTTCGATCAATCGACCATGCGCCTGTTCCGCCGCCCCCATGCGCAGCCGCGCCGGGCTCGACCGGATGTCGAGGTTCAAAATCGGGCCGATACAAAGCCACAGCCCCTCGATGATCGCCAGCAACGACGGCAACCCCGCTGCCCGATAGACCGCAAAATGCAGATCGCAATTGGCGCGAATGGCGGCCGCGAGATCCGGATTGCGGCTGAGACACTGTCTGCGGAATGCCTGATCGGCGCGCCGGATCGCCGCCAGATCCTTGGCTGAGTGTGCCGCCGCCGCCGTCTCGGCCGCAAAGCCCTCGATGGCCAGGCGCACGATTGTTAGCTCTTCGAAGCGGCGAAGCGTCATCAGCGGCACCCGGATCGCCCGGTTCGGCAGCACTTCAAGTGCGCCGTCCGCCACCAGCCGGTCGACCGCCTGCCGGACCGGCTGCATCGAAACGCCAAGTCGGACCGCGACGGTGCGCAGCGACAGCTTCTCTCCGGGCGACAACTGGCCCGAGACCAGCAGATCACGCAGATCGTCGTGCACGCGCGCGCCGAGCGTCGGGCGTTCGGCCGGCAAATCCGCAGTTGGCGTGATCACCACGACCAGTCCTCACATGGCGGCTTTCGAAAAACAGCACTGGACAAAGGGGGCGTGCCTGACGCACGCTAACTGTGATCACAGTTGCCGGCAAGCGGGCATCTGATCGCCAACAATTCCGGATCGGCGCCCTACGCCGACCGCCAAGCCAACGTGGAGGATTGAATGTCCAAGTCACGCGACACTTCCGTTTCGCGCCGCACCCTGATCAAGGGCGCCGGTGCCGCCAGCGCCATCACCGCCGTCACCGGCTTCCCGGCCATCAGCTACGCTCAGGCCGACGCCATCCGCCTCGGCCACCTGACGCCGCGCACCGGCTTCCTCGGGCCGCTCGGCGAGTTCGCGGTGCAGGCGATCGACCTCGTCGTCGAAGAAATCAACGCCGGCGGCGGCATCATGGGCCGCAAGCTCGAAATCCTCAAAGAGGACTCGGTCAACCCGCAAACCGCATCGACCAAGGCCGAGCGCATGATCGAGCGCGATAAGGTTGCCGCGATCGTCGGCGAAATCTCGTCAGCCTCATGCCTGACCATTGCCCAGGTCGCCCAGCGCACCCGCAACCTGTTCATCAATACTGGCGGCAACTCGGATGCGCTGCGCGGCTCGAACTGCAACAAGTTCATGTTCCACGTCGAGAGCCAGAACTCGATGTACGTCAAGACCTGCGGCCGCTCGCTGATGGCGCAGAACCTGGTCAAGGGCAAGAAGTGGTTCTCGCTCACCGCCGACTATGCCTTCGGCCATGATCTGCTCAAGGTCGCCAAGCGCTTCATGGAAGGCAACGGCGGACAATTCGCCGCCGACAAGCTGGTGCCGACCGACGCCACCGACTTCTCCGGCCTGCTGCTCGAAATCCGCAATGCCAATCCGGACCTCGTGATCTCGAACCTCGCCGGCAATCAGGTGACGAGCTTCCTGAAGCAGTACTCGGAGTTCGGGCTCAAGTTCCCGGTCGCCGGCTTCGGCTTTGACACGGCCCTCGCGTGGGGCGCCGGCAAGGAGAACTTCGGCGGCACCTGGCCGGTCGTCTGGCATCACCTGCTCGACACCCCCGGCACCAAGAAGTTCGTCGCCGCCTTCACCAAGAAGTACAACAAGCCGCCGGAAAATCAGGCCTGGGGCGACTACATCGCGGTCAAGATCCTGGCCCAGGCGATGACCGAGGCCAAGAGCACCGACGCGGTCAAGATCATCGAGCACTTCGAGAAGGGCGCGAAGTTCGACCTGCTGAAGACCCGCGAGGGCTACTTCCGGCCGTCCGACCACCAGATGATGCACGAGATGTACACGGTCACCGCCCTGCCGGCGGCACAGGCCAAGAACAACTACGACATCTTCACCTCGTCGCCGCCAGTGCCCGGCCCGAACGAGCCGCTGGAAGCCATTGCCTCGACCGCGGAAGAAAACGTCTGCAAGTTCCCGGCCTGAGTGGCGGCTGGTAGCTTGTAGATTGAATTAGGACGCCCCTTGCGTCCGTAACCTAACACCTCCGACCACTCGGGGAATGTTGGGTTAGGGGCGACCGGCAAGGAAGGGCCGCCCCTAACCCAACCCTTCCCACGGCAGTTGCAATCGCCTGGGGAGAGGGAGAAAAGGACCCTCACCCATGAACGCCGCGCTCTTCTTCCAGCATGTCGTCAATGGCCTGCTCGATGGCGTCTATTACCTGCTGATCGCACTCGGGCTGTCGCTGATCTTCTCGCTCGGCGGCATCGTCAATCTGGCGCACGGCGCGTTCTATGCGGTCGGCGCCTATATCGCCGTGCTGGTGATCCCGCATTTCGGATTTGGCGGCGCATTGATCATTTCGCCGATCGCGGTGGCGCTGATCGGCATCCTGGTCGAACGCACGCTGTTCCAGCGCTTCTATCGCGCCGACCCGATCCTGTCCCTGCTACTGACATTCGGCCTTGCCATGGTGGCCGAGCAACTGCTGCGCGTCGCCTTCGGCGCAGCTCCCATTTCGGTGGCGATTCCGCCCTACCTGCGCGGACAAGTTTCAGCCGGCACCTTTGTCTATTCGTTCTATCGCGCGATCCTGCTGGCGATCGCCATCGGCTGCATCACCGGCTTGTGGTTCCTGCTGCAGAAGACCGCCTTCGGCCGCGTCGTCCGCGCCGGCGTGCAGAACCCGGACATGGTCGGCGCGCTCGGCATCTCGCTGCAGCCTTACATGATGGCGGTGGCCGGCCTCGGCATCGGCCTCGCGGGGCTCGCCGGTGTGCTGCTGGCGCCGATCTACACAGTGCACCCCGCGATGGGCCAGGAGATCATCACGCCCGCCTTTGTCGTCTGCGTCATCGGCGGTCTCGGCTCGTTCTGGGGCGTTGTAATCTCGGCGCTGCTGGTCGGCCTCGTCAAGGGCGTGATCACCGGCATCGGCTATCCGCAGGCGTCGACCGCCGCGATCTATTTCCTGATGTTGCTCGTGCTGGTGTTCAGGCCCAGAGGCCTGCTCGGCGAACGCATTCAGCGCTTCGAATAAGGGGCGCCAATCATGACCAGCACGAGCACTGACACCGCCATGCCAGCCGCCACCACCATGCAGGACCGCGCTCCCCTGTTCATCGCCGCCGCGGTGCTGATCGCGCTGCCGGCGATCATGCAATTGATCGGCCTCACCACCACGTCCGCCACCGAAGTGGTGATCTTCGCCATCGCCTGCACCGCGCTCAATGTGCTGGTCGGCTACACCGGCCTCGTGTCGTTCGGCCACGGCGCCTGGTTCGGGCTCGCAGCCTACGCTGCCGGCCTGATCCAGCGGCACCTGTTCCCGGACGCATTCATCCTGCCGGTGGTGGGAGCGGTGCTGTTCATCGTCTTGCTGTCCGGCTTGTTCGGCATGCTGATTTTACGCCGACGCGGCGTCTATTTCTCGCTGTTGACGCTCGCGCTATCGGCGATGCTCTACGTGATTGCCTTCCGCTGGACGGCGGTGACCGGCGGCGAAGACGGCCTCGGCGGCATCACCAGGCCGAGCTATTTCGGTGTCAGTTTCGATACCCGCATCAGCTACTACGGCCTCGTCGCGACGGTCGCCTTCCTGGTGGTGTGGTTCCTGTGGCGCTTCCATCGCTCGCCGGCGGGGCAGGTGCTGGTCGCCATCCGCGAGAACGAAACGCGGGCCAAGTTCGTCGGCTACCCGACGCAGAACTACAAGCTGCTGGCGTTCGTGATCTCGGCATCGATCACCGGGCTTGCCGGCGCGCTGCTGCTTTTCAATAACCGCATGACCTCGGCCGATCCGATCGGCGTGCCGTTCTCGGGCGAACTGATCGCCATGGTGGTGATCGGCGGCATGCGCTCGTTCCTGGGGCCCGCGCTCGGCGCGCTGTTCTACATCGTGTTCCGCGACTACCTGTCGAGCGCGACCGAGAATTGGCTGCTCTATTTCGGCCTGCTGTTCGTCGCCTTCATCATCTTCTCGCCGACCGGCCTCGTCGGCGTCGCCGAGCGCATCCTGCGCCCGTTCCGCAAAGTCGTCACCGAGGACGCGGCGATGTCGGCCCGGCAGGCGGGTGCGACGACGCTGCCGGACTTCCTCAAGCCGTCTGTCCACGCTGACGGCGCCGTACTCGACGTCGGCGATATCGCCAAGAGCTTCGGCGGCATCAAGGCCGTGCGCGGCGTGAGCTTCGCGGTTCGCGACCGCACCCTGCACGCGCTGATCGGACCGAACGGCGCCGGCAAAACCACTGCCTTCAACCTGATCTCCGGCATGTTCACGCCGGACACCGGCCACGTGAAGCTCGCCGGCCGCGAAATCGCCGGACTGACGCCGGAAGCAATCACGCAAGCCGGCATCGGCCGCTCGTTCCAGATCACCAACCTGTTCCCGACGCTGTCGATCGAGGAGAACGTGCGGCTGGCCTGTCAGGCACGGGACGCCCAGCGCTTCAACATCTGGACGCCGGCCGCCGGCCTCGACAACGTCAACGCCGAGACCTCCGCGGTGCTGTCGACCATGGGCCTTGGCGGCATCGAGAAGGCGGAAGCGGGCTCGCTGTCCTATGGCGGCCAGCGGCTGGTCGACATGGCGGTGGCGCTGGCGACCAAGCCGCGCATCCTGCTGCTCGACGAGCCTTTGGCCGGCCTCGCCGCCGCCGAACGCGACCGCGTCGGCAAGTTGATCAAGCAGATCTCGACCGACATTCCGGTGCTGCTGGTCGAGCACGACATCGACCGCGTGTTCCAGTTGGCCGACCACGTCACCGTGATGAACGACGGCCAGGTGCTGGTCGACGGCACGGTCGAAGATGCCCGCTCAAGTCCGAAGGTGCAGGAAGTCTACATCGGCTCCGGTGCTCATGCGCTGGCCGAAAAGGCGCGACCGTCAGCGGTGAAGGACACCGTTCTGATGACGCTCGACGGCGTCAATACGTTCTACGGCAAGAGCCACATCCTGCGGGACGTCACATTCGACGTGCGCCAGAACGAAATCGTGGCGCTGCTCGGCCGCAACGGCGCCGGCAAGTCGACGGTGCTGAAGACCATCACCGGCATCGTGCCTCCCGCGTCCGGCACGGTTTCGCTCGACGGCAACAATCTCGCCGGCCAGTCGTCGGCGGTGGTGACGCGGCGCGGCATCTCCTACGTGCCGCAGGGGCGCGGATTGTTCGCCGGCATGACGGTGGCCGAGAACATGGAGTTGGGTCGCCTCAAGCGCCGCAACGGCCAGGGCATGCACTGGGAGGAAGAGAAGATCTTCACCTTCTTCCCGCGCATCAAGGAGCGCTGGAAGTCACCCGCCGACTATCTGTCGGGCGGCGAACAGCAGATGGTGGCGGTCGCCCGCGCGCTCAGCGGCGACACCCGCATCCTGCTGCTCGACGAACCGTTCGAGGGCCTGGCGCCGGCGATCGTCGAAGAGCTGTTCGAAGCCTTCGACAAGCTACGCCAGGAAGTATCGATCCTGATCGTCGACCACCACCTGGATCTGGCGTTGGCGCTGTCCGACCGCACGGTGGCGCTGGAGCGCGGCCAAGTGCAGTACACCGGCCCGTCGAAGGAGCTGTCGCAGGATATTGAGCTGAGGCGGAAGGTGTTGTGGTTGTGAAGGGGGGGCGCAAGGCTGAACCTTTACGAACAGCACTCTATTCCAGCTCTCTGATCCGGCTACAGCCCCCAACACATTCCGTATCTGCGCACCAAAGGCCTGCCGCCAACATTATCTCCGTTACCCGGTGCGTCCAAACGAACCCAAAGGCGGTGCGCTTTGTGTATTCTATCTCGCACAGCGTATCGAATAGTGACTGCAAGTCAGGACTTACCGGGCACGGGGTGTAACGCGAGAAACTCAGCCCGCCGCCGAATTCTGATACCAACTCGAGAAATGTCTGCAGCAATTGGTTCAGCGAACCACCCTCCGCTGCATTACTGATCGCTCTATCTGCGACCTCGTCGAGCGCGCAGTCCAACTGGAAGCAGCTTCCGACACCATTGTGCTCGTCCAAGCATCTGAAGACGCCCAGCTTCCATAGAACGTACGTAGATGCCTCCACATTCGACGTGTAATTATGGAAGATATAGGGGGCTTCGATTAATTTCTTTCTTCCGCCCCGTTCGGTCTCGAAAGTCTGGTTCGACGTGAACGCCAACAATCGACCGGCCATCGCTTGGCAGACTTGGCCGTAGGCTTTTTGCTTTTCTGTCATTCTGGCCATGAGATTCACTCGGTCGCAAGTCGGACCAACATCCGAACGCAACTACCAATCAGCCATTGCCTTATGCAGACTAACGTTGACCATGTCGAGGCAGCCAGTGGTCGACAGCCACTGCTGCTTGTCGCCGACGATTAGACGCAAATCAGTGCCCCTACCAAACCACCCTCGCCCCAAGTGCCGCAATCGCCGGATCGACGGTGGCCACCGTCAGGCCTTCGGTGATCGCCTGGGCTGCGATCAAGCGGTCGAATGGGGCGCCCCAGCCATACCGTAGGCTACCTCCCCAGTGACGTCATCCCCGCGAAGGCGGGGACCCAGTCAATTCAGCCCAGGCTCATCCAACTGACCGCTTAACTTGTGGCCCGCATCAGAGTACACGAAATCATAGCCGTCACGGGGTCGTCTTGAAAGCCGTTTGGATGCGGACGCATGTGTGGAATGTTTTGCGCTGGCTTGATTGCCGCCTCAATTCGCAGTAATTTTCAGATCGAGGATCGAGGTCGCGATGTCGCTTCGTTGATCCATCGCATCGCCGCTCCATCCCCCCTACCAAACCACCTTCGCACCCAGCGCCGCAATCGCCGGATCGAGGGTGGCGACCGTCAGGCCTTCGGTGATCGCCTGGGCTGCGATCAGGCGGTCGAAGGGTCAGTCGAAGCGCCGTTGAGCCGTCCACCAGCGGATGCGTGCGCACTTGTGATCGCCAGTGGTCCGAAGCCGCGCACTCGCAAATGATCATTGATAGTGTTGACGCAGCGCAGGGATTCCATAAAACCGGTCAACTTTCCGCACGAAATCCAAGGATCTCGGGGCCGAGACGGTATGCGCCTCGATAGCGAGTCCCTACCGCTGATCCTTCAGAACGAACTGCTCAAGTTGCTCCCAGAACGAACGGATTGCGTGTTCACCGCCGGCTTCGGTGAAATGGCCCTTGTCGACGAAGTACGGATTGTCAGCCTCCCCGATCAGGCACTTGTCCGCCCTGCAGAATGCCAGTGATGGATCGATAAACAGGGCTGAACCAGCGATCCGCTTCAATTCGACATTGATCGCAACCTCGGTCGCTGCTTCGAACTCTGGTCTGAAGGCTTGTGCCTTGCGCGTTCTCCACCAATAGATTTTGGGGACGGGAATGTGAAACGAAGGTGACTGTCCGATCAGAACTACTTTCAGGCCGCGTGACTGCAAGGCCGAGATCGTTTGCGAGAGTGGTTCGAGCGAGCTTCCCCTCCCCTTGTAGCCGCTCCAATTGGCCGCAAGTACAACGGTCCTGACACCGAAACGCTCGATGATCGATTGCGCCGCGTCGTTGAATACCCGGCAATCCGGCCGCCCCGCCATGTCATAGCCGAGCACCGGCGCGCACGCCCCGAGATTGTACTGGAGAATATTGAACCTGAGCTCCGCCCGCCGTTTCAAGATCGCCGGAATATAGTGCGCGCTGTATGAATCCCCCCAGAACATCACCACCGGCGACCGCACATCGTTGACGAGACATTCCGCGCCAGCCCAACCCGATTGCTTCTGATGCGCCCCCAGCATGCAATGCGGAGCTCGATAATTGATCGGCGCAAGCTCGAACGTGCCGGGATAGCGATTGGCGAACCCGCCATTGTGAATCACGATTGCAACCGAACGCTACCGCCGCAGCTACCACTGCTCCAGCAAGTGCGAATGTCCCGCGACTGCCGAGTAAACCGTTGGTGCGTCGCCAAGGGCGTTCGACCAGATAGTATGACGCGACCGCAAGCAATACCATCGCCAGCACGAGTGCGCCGAGTGTCGCTCCGGTCACTGAGCGCTCCAGATGGACGCGGCCAAAGACCAGTACCGGCCAATGCCATAGGTAGAGTGAATATGAGATGCGACCAACGCCGACGAAGGGTGCCGAACAAAGCAACGATGTGGACCTTGCCGGGCCAGTCGAGCCGGCATGAATGAGAATGGCGGTCGCCAGGCACGGCAGCAGTGCCGGCACTCCCAATACCTTGAAGCCGGATTGCGCAAGCGCCAAGCACGCGACCAACACGAGCAGGCTGACTAAAGAAGCCACTTCCCGAGCCGATTGCGATTTCATTGGCGGCAGCAGGCCAAGTGCTACCACCGAACCCAGCAGCAATTCCCAGGCCCGCGCTGGCGAAGCATAGAATGCAGCGTCGGGATGACCGGCGTGCAGCCAAACGGCGCCGGCAAATGAGAACAATGCCGCCACAGCCAAAATAGCGCGGGCATAGTTCCAAGACCGTCGCGCTGCCATCAGCAGCAATAGCGGAAAAATCAGGTAGAATTGCTCCTCGATCGCGAGCGACCACGTATGAAGCAACGGATGCGCCTCCGACGGCGCGTCGAAATAGCCTGTCTGCGACCAGAAGAAGAAATTCGAAGAAAATACGGCTGCCGCAATCAAGCTTTGCGCCAGAAGCTTGAGTTCATCGGGCGCCAACAGCCGGTAGCCGACCACGGAGGTCGCCGCCAACATCACGAACAGCGCGGGGAAGATCCGACGAATGCGGCGCTCGTAGAAGTGCGCCAACGAAAACTGGCCTGCCCGAACTTCTCGAACGATGATCGACGTAATCAAATAGCCCGAAATTACAAAAAAAATGTCGACGCCGAGAAATCCGCTGCTGGCTTCGCCGCCAGCATGAAAAAACACGACTGCACAAACAGCGATCGCCCGCAGCCCGTCGATATCGCGTCGATAGCCGATCGTGACCGGCTCATTGTGATCGTCAGGCACTTCGCGATGTATCGAGACTGTGGTTGTCATCGAGGTTCGGACATGGCGCGCCGTTCCTCGTCAGTGAAGATCGAATGGCGCCGACCGATAGTACGGTACGGCGCCATCCGGATTGCTCAAGCCATCGCGATCTTCAGGTTCTCGTCGATCTTGTCGAGGAAGCCGGTCGTCGACAGCCACTTCTGCTTGTCACCGACGAGCAGCGCCAGATCCTTGGTCATGAAGCCCGACTCGACGGTGTCGACGCAGACCTTCTCAAGCGTCAGGGCGAACTTCGCCAGCGCGTCGTTGTTGTCGAGCTTGGCGCGATGGCTGAGGCCACGGGTCCAGGCGAAGATCGAGGCGATCGAATTGGTCGACGTCTCCTTGCCCTTCTGGTGCTCGCGGTAGTGGCGCGTCACGGTGCCGTGGGCGGCTTCCGCTTCGACCGTCTTGCCGTCCGGCGTCATCAGCACCGAAGTCATCAGACCGAGCGAGCCGAAGCCCTGGGCCACGATGTCCGACTGCACGTCGCCGTCGTAGTTCTTGCAGGCCCAGATGTAGCCACCCGACCACTTGAGGGCGGATGCCACCATGTCGTCGATCAGCCGGTGCTCGTAGGTCAGCTTGCGCTTGTCGTATTCGGCCTTGAACTCGTTGTCGAAGATGGTCTGGAAGATTTCCATGAAGCGGCCGTCATACTGCTTCAGGATGGTGTTCTTGGTCGACAGATAGACCGGGTAGTTCTGCTGCAGGCCGTAGTTGAACGTCGAGCGGGCGAAGTCGGTGATCGAATTGTCCAGGTTGTACATCGCCATGGCGACGCCCGAGCCCGGTGCCTTGAACACTTCACGCTCGATCACCTTGCCATCGGTGCCGACGAACTTGATCGACAGCGTGCCGGCGGTCGGGAACTTGAAATCGGTGGCGCGGTACTGGTCGCCGTAGGCATGACGGCCGACGATGATCGGCTGGGTCCAGCCCGGCACCAGGCGCGGCACGTTCTTGCAGATGATGGGGGCGCGGAAAATCACGCCGCCGAGAATGTTGCGGATGGTGCCGTTGGGCGAACGCCACATTTCCTTCAAGCCGAACTCCTTCACGCGGCCTTCGTCCGGCGTGATCGTCGCGCACTTGACGGCGACGCCATGCTTCTTGGTCGCATTGGCCGAATTGACGGTGACCTGGTCGTTGGTGGCGTCGCGGTTCTCGACCGACAGATCGTAGTATTCAAGCTTGATATCGAGGTATGGATGGATCAGCTTATCCTTGATAAGTTGCCAGATGATTCGCGTCATCTCGTCGCCGTCCATTTCGACGACCGGGTTGGCGACCTTGATTTTTTGCATGAGTGTTGGACCTTCCAGGCCAATAAATGCGTGTAGCACCCGGTTTCGCCGGGATCACCTCGTGGATGTGCGGCGCACCATAGATTTGCAAAGCGTGCGTGGGAAGTGGGCGTTTCATCAAACCTTGGTCGAGCCTCGTGGCCGGCTGTCGTCTAGCATCGGAAGTTGAAAATTGCCGCTGTTGACCTTCCAGACCCCGACGGTTAGTAGCCAAGGGATAGACATTTTATCACCGCAGCCCCCGTTCGAGCGCAGAACCGCATCGGCCGACGGCGAATTTTCCGCTATCGATCAAAACGTTACTGGCAAGACACGAAGCAATCATCCAGACCCCAGGCGCATGCTGTCATTGAATGACATCAGCAGGCTCTGCAAGACCAGAGTGATCGAGCGGATTTGCGATGCGCTTCTGCGCAGCGGGCATTTCCGTCGCACGGTCCTGCGGCGACTGTTCCAGAATCACGTGTCGTCAAGCGCACTCGCCTATGTCACGTTTCCGGATCACGTGCTGATCGTCGATCCGCGCGACCACATGATCTCGTTCAGCCTTGTTTCGGGCAAAACGTGGCAGCGCCACGAGTTCGACCGGGCGATCGAAATCGCCAAGTCCGCCAACACGCTGGAAGCCGGCGGCTGGTTTGTCGACATCGGCGCCAACATTGGCACGCAAACGATCTATGCACTGCTAAGCGGCAAGTTTAGGGGCGTGATCGCGATCGAGCCGGAACCGCGTAATTTGGCGCTTCTGCGCCGCAACATCGAACTGAACGGCTTTGCCGACCGCGTGCATGTGGTCGAGGCGGCGGCGAGTTCGCACTCGGGCACCGCCGATCTCGTGCGCGATGCCGAGAACTTCGGCGCCCATTCGATCGAACCCGGCCAAATGCTCCGGCGCGCCGACAGCATCGCCGTACGCACCCGAACCGTCGACGACATTCTGGCGAGCCTTGGCATCGCACCGAAGGATGTCGGCATGACGCTGATCGATGTCGAAGGCCATGAGATCGAGGTGCTGAAAGGTATGACCAGCCTGCGCCGCCACGGCGCGCCGATCGTCGCCGAGGTTTCGGCCCCGTTGCACGGACCACAGGGCATAATTCAAATGCGCAACTTGCTGATTGCAGACTACCGGCAGGTCGCAACCCTGCGCGAAACAGTGGCGGACGGCACCGGTCCGGCCGAGCGGGACCTCACAACCTTCGATTTTGGGCTGCGCCAGCGCGACGTCTTGTTCTATAACGCCCGCTCAATAGCTGTCTCGCAGGCGATCTGAGAGCCAGCTCACGCTGGAAATCGCAAGCGCCCGTGCACATAATCTCAGATCCGGCCGTCAACGGCGGCGAACCCACCCTGGCTGGCACTACCGTTACGGTCGCCACAATGGTCGCGCGCGTCTTCGCCGGCGGCATGGGTGCTGGCGCCGCTCTAGCCGAGCCGCCCATTGAGCGCGCCGTGCTGGACGACGCGGTCGCCTACTGCGCCGCCCGTGGCTGCGATCAGGCAAAGGCCTATTGCACCGGCTGCCGGTTGCGCTCCGATGCCGACGGGATCGTGACCATCGACGACTATCTCGCTCAGTTCGAACGCGTGCGCTTCGAGCAGTCGCCGATCGAGATGCACGGGTCCGGCGGCCTGCCCGCACAGATCGAACCATCGCTCGACGCGCTGCTCAAGACCTGGCGCGGCAAGGAATTGTTCTATTTCGCCCGCCGCGTCGTGCGCCGCAACAAGCGCGAGATCGAGCCACGGCCGAAGCGCATGACGGGTGGCCTCGACGCCGGACCGGTGCCGAGCATGATCCTGGTGCGGCCGCAGCTCGCCGACAACATCGGCATGGTCGCACGAGCAATGGCAAACTTCGGCCTCGACGAACTCCGCCTCGTCGAACCTCGCGACGGCTGGCCGAACGAGAAGGCGCGCGCCGCCGCTTCCGGCGCCGACTTCATCGTCGAAGCGGCCCAGGCCTACCCGACACTTGCGGAATTGATCGGCGACCTGAATTTCGTCTGCGCCACCACGGCCCGGCAGCGCGACCTGGCGAAGCCGGTACTGACGCCTGAGCAGGCCGTCGCCGAGATCGTGCGCCGACAATCGCAAGGCCAGCGCTGCGGCGTCCTGTTCGGGCCAGAACGCACTGGCCTCGAGAGCGACGAGATCGCCGTCGCAGACGCAGTGATCATGGCACCGGTCAACCCGAAGTTCGCGTCCCTCAATCTCGCTCAGGCGGCGTTGCTGTTCGGCTATGAGTGGATCAAGGCCAATGAGCAAGGCACGCTCGGGCGCGTCACCACCTACGAGCAGCCGCTCGAAACCGGCCTTAGGACGCGTGGTTCGGCGCCCGCCACCAAAGAGGAGTTGCTGGGATTTGTCGGCCAGCTCGAGACCGAACTCGATCGGCTGGGGTTCTTCAACCCCGCGCACAAGCGACAGGTCCTGATGCGAAACGTGCACACAATGTTCGCGCGCATGGAGGCGACAGAACAGGAAGTACGCACCTTGCGTGGCATTGTCGCCACGCTGGCAAAGGGCAAAGGTCCTGGACGCAAACCGTCCACATGACCTGCCTTGATTACGCCTACTTTCGAGACGACCCCCTTGCCCCGAGCGAGACAGTGGGCGAGGACATCAACACATCGCTCCATCTGGCAACGCGGCCTGGAAGTTTTGACAGCAGGCGCCGCGCGCGACATCATTGAAATGGCGGGGCAACAACGACATGCCGACGGGAAAATTCATGCGCAAAACGATAAGTCTAGGCGTTGCGGCGACGGGAATGCTTTGCGTGCTGGCGAGTGCCGCGACCGCCCAGGACATCAGCGACAAGTCGGTGGAGGCGTTCATGGAATACGCCTGGTCGATGACGCCGACCAAGTTCACCAAGCCCAGCGGCGCAGTGGTCGAGATCAACAAGAAGGAGCGCGAGAAAATCGTGGTGCCAAAGGACGTCGCGCGCGAGGTCATCCGCGCCGGTCGCCTGACCGCTCACGCCCAATTGTGCGACTTGCCGAAGGAGCAGGTGCTCAACTATCGCTCGTTGATGAAGCGGGAGGCGGACAAGAAGAAGTGGTCCGAGCCGCAGATGATCTACATCAACCAGCTGCACCTCACGACAGTCATGCTGCTCACCGGCAAAATCAAGCTGATCGAGCAGGAAGGCGGCGAGAAGCAGCCGGTGGTCGAGGATACGCGTGCCGCCGACGCGAAGTCGTGCACCGAGGAACAGCGCAAGAAGGTCGCGGCGCTGATCGAGACGTACCTGAAGTCTGGCCCTGCGGTTTCGCTCGACGCGGCGCCCGGCGCGCTGCCGGAGACTGCCGCCGCTCCCGCGCCGGTAGTAGCACCCGCCGCCGCTCCCGCCACGCCGGCCAAGAAGCCCTGAGCGTTCAATCGTCGGCAATCATAGGTTGCACGGCCAACAACTTGGCTGTTGACCACTGTCGGTGACCCGACTATGACACCGTTGCTGCGCGGGCCTTCGGGCCCGCGTTTCATTTGCGCGCCTGTGATGTCTGGACTTTCCAGCCATCTGTCGGTTCCGGCATCGGAACAGAGGAAGGGGCGCTCCAAACCGCAATCGGACCCCGCTTGGCCATAGAGCCTTGGGGCCATACTTGGAGTGCTTGGATATGACGAAACGTGCAACCGCGAAGCACAAGATTGATCGCCGGCTTGGCGAAAACATCTGGGGCCGCCCGAAAAGCCCGCTCAATAAGCGTGAAAGCCGCCCTGGCCAGCACGGCGAGCGCCGCGTCAGCAAGCTGTCGGACTTCGGTCAGCAGCTGCGCGCCAAGCAGAAGCTGAAGGGCTACTACGGCAACGTCTCGGAGCGCCAGTTCCGCAAGATCTACACCGAAGCTTCGCGCCTCAAAGGTTCGACCTCCGAGCACTTGATCGGCCTGCTCGAGCGCCGGCTTGACGCCATCGTCTATCGCGCCAAGTTTGTGCCGACCGTGTTCGCCGCCCGCCAGTTCGTCAGCCACGGCCACGTCACCGTCAACGGCCGCAAGGTCGATATCTGCAGCTATCGCTGCCGGGTCGGCGACGTCGTCGAGGTCAAGGAACAGTCGCGCCAGCTGACCACGCTGCTCGAGGCAGTGAAGAGCTCGGAGCGCGACACCCCGGACTACCTTGAAGTCGATCATACCAAGATGACCGCGAAGTTCACCCGCGTGCCGGCACTTTCCGATGTGCCGTTCCCGGTGCAGATGGAACCGAACCTGGTGGTCGAATTCTACTCGCGCTAAGCATTCAGCCATCGGCATTTCGTCACTGCATCCGCCCGCCGCGCAATTCGCGTTGCGGGCGGTTTGCGTTTCAGCCGAACCACCAGATCAGTCCGAGCAGGCCGGCCGCAGCCAGAAACGCGGTTCGATAAAAGCGGCATCGAGCGCATCCGGCGGTGTTCGACATATGTTTCCCTGCCCCTGAACCGTCAGATTTCGCGCAACAGTCTGTTCATCATGCGCGCTAGAACCTCGCACGATCAGTCGTCTGGTTCCAAACTCACGATTCCGTGCTCAACCTGACAAGGTGCGTCAGATTGACTTCCGAAAATTCGAATGCGAGCACTTGGTCGTTGCCGGATCCCGCCAGAACGAAAACCATCCACAACCGTCATAGTCTTTGGGAGATCAATCGAATGATTCGTATTCTTTCCGTCGTGGCCGCCATCGCCGTCGGTGCCACTGCAGTCTACGCCCAGAGTGCGGCGATCGGCCAGCGCAAGGAAGTCCTGAAGACGTTCGGCGGCGCCATGAAGGATCCGAGCGGCATGATGAAGGGCGAAGTGCCGTTCGATCTCGCCAAGGTTCAGGCGTCGCTGAAAACGCTCGCCGACGGCGCGCCGAAGCTGCCCGCCCTGTTCCCCGACGACAGCAAAACCGGTGGCGAGACCCAAGCCTTGCCCGTCATCTGGGAAAAGAAGGCCGAATTCGTAGGCGGCTTCAAGAAGCTCGAAGCCGATGCCAAGGCTGCCGCTGGCGCGATCAAGGACGAAGCCTCGTTCAAGACCGAGTGGCCGAAGATCGGCGCCAACTGCGGCGCTTGCCACAAGGCATTCCGCCAGCCGCCGAAAAGCTGAGCCGGAAATCGCGAGAAGCCAATGTTGGTTGAAGACCAGTCAACGCATGTGCGCGCGTGGGACCTCCCCACGCGCGTTTTCCATTGGACACTGGTGCTGCTGATCATCAGCGCTTGGACCAGTTTCAGGTTCGCCGAAGCCGTGGGCGACGCCACCATGAAATGGCACCGCTACAACGGCTATGCCATCCTGGTACTGGTGGTCTGGCGCTTGTTGTGGGGCTTCGTCGGCTCGTCGACATCCCGTTGGTCGAACTTCGTGCGCTGGCCCTGGGTCGCCGCCAGCTATCTGCTGGATACGCTGCGCGGCCGCGACCGGCATTTTCTCGGTCACAATCCACTCGGCACCTACATGGTGCTGGCACTCTTGGCCGCGGTCGCCCTCCAAGGTGGACTTGGCCTGATGACCGTCGAGCACAACGACGTCAGCTGGGGACCGCTATATAAGCTGGTGTCGGAAGAGACCCAGAAGCGCATCTCGTTTTTCCACGTGCGTCTGCTGAACTACTTGATCCTGCCGCTGATCGCGGCCCACATCGCCGCCAACGTCCTCTACGGCTTGATCAAAAAGGATCCGCTGATTCCGGCCATGATCACCGGCAAAAAGCGAGCCGGTGATTACGAAGATGGCGACGCGGCCGTGATCGTTGCCCGGCCGATTGCGCGCGCGCTGCTCTGCCTCGCCATTTCGGCGATGGTCGTATTTGGCGCGATCGCGGCTCTAGGCGGCAAGATTTTCTACTGAACTGGCGAACACGACCCGCTTATTCGGTCGGCGCGGGGTCCTTGAAGTACGGCTCGACCTTGCCGGTCAGCTTCACGGTCATCGGGTTACCGAAGCGGTCCTTGGCGACGCCCGCCGCGAGCCTGACCCAGCCCTCGCTGACGCAATATTCCTCGACATTGGTCTTTTCAGCCCCGCGGAACTTCACGCCGACGCCGCGCAACAGCAGCGCCTCGTCGTAATAGGGGCTCTTGGGGTTCACCGACAGGCGGTCGGGCGGCGTGGCGGCCTTCTGGTCGTCGGAAACATCGGGCATCACATGGGCTCTCGGGTTTGGTCGCTCAATCGCAAGCGCACCAGATAGCGCCCCACGGCGTCGCTGCCAACGATCAAATGCGAGTGCGTCGGTAGCGGTCGCAAGCACTTTGCCCTAGATAACAGTCGATGACACCTTCGAACCCAGACATCACCGGCGTCCTGCTGGCCGGCGGCCAATCGCGCCGCATGTTCCCCGATGCCGATGGCGGCGGTGACAAATGCCTGCGCGATCTTGCTGGTCGCCCCATGCTCGCGCACATGATTGAGCGGCTCGGGCCCCAGGTGAACCGCCTGGTCCTCAACGCCAATGGCGATCCGGCACGGTTCGCGGCCTTCGGTCTGCCGGTGGCGGCGGACACGGTGGACGGCTTCGTCGGCCCCCTGGCCGGTACGCTTGCCGGCATGCGCTGGAGCCTCGTCCATGCCCCGAGCACCAGCCACATCGCCACCGTCTCGACCGATGCGCCCTTCATACCCGCCGACCTCGTCGCGCGGCTGTGGGCGGGAATCGCGACTGAACCAGGCAGAATCGCGATCGCCCGTTCGGCCGGCGAATTGCACCCGGTGATCGGCCTCTGGCCGGTCGCCCTCGCCGACGATCTGGAACGCGCCCTGCGCGAGGGCGTGCGCAAGGTGCTGGCCTGGACCGACCGGCATGGTACAGAGCCGGTGGATTTCGAGTTCGCCACCATCGCCGGCCGCCAGATCGACCCATTCTTCAATGCCAACCATCCCCATGAGCTGGACGATGCGCGCCGCCTGCTGCAAGGCTGATCCAACGTGACCGCGCGCCCGCTCGTCGCATCGCATTCTCCGTTGATCGGCATCGTCGGCTGGAAGAATTCCGGCAAGACGACGCTGGTGACCCGCCTCGTTAGCGAACTGACCAGCCGGGGCCTCGACGTGGCAACGATCAAGCACGCCCATCATGCCTTCCAGATCGACGATGGCGATACCGACAGCGCCCGGCACCGACGTGCCGGCGCCGGCCAAGTAGCGGTCGTATCGCAAGCGCGATGGGCAGTGGTGCGGGAATTACGAACGGAGCCGGAACCTTCGCTGGAACAGATTATCAGCCCGGCTTGAGCCGTGCGATCTGATCATCGTCGAAGGCTACAAGCGGGCGCCAATTCCGAAGATCGAGGCACGTCGACAAGCGGCATTGGACCAGCGGCGTTTGGCCGACACCGACGCGCACGTGGTGGCAATCGCCGCCGACTTTCCTGTCGCCGGGGCGACCACCCCAGTGTTCGATCTCGATGATATCGCATCGATCGCGAGGTTCGTGCTCGCCAACGGCCAACGCCCATGATCCGGCGGTTGGGCGGGATGCTGCTTTGCATCATGCTGGCCGGCGCAGCCGAGGCCCAACCTCGCAAGCCGCGCCTGCCGCCGGGCCTCGATCCTGGTGGCATTGCGGTCGCAGTGCTCGGTACCGGGATCGACTATACCCGGCCGGATCTCGCCACGCATCTGGCGCGCGACGGCGAAGGCGATCTCGTCGGCTGGGACCTCGTAACCGGCGACAATCGCCCGTACGCAGCGAGCCCGAACGATGCCCCGGCGAACTGGGGCGGCGATGGCACGGAACTGGCCCGCCGGCTCGCATCTGTCGGTAATTTGCGGCTGATCCCCATCCGCATCGATCCGGCTGAGGCCCGAAACTTTGGCGCAGGCGATTGCGTTCGCCGCCCGCACGCCGGCGCGCATCCTGCTGGTGCCGATGCGAAGTGACCAGCCGGATCAATGGCAGGCATTCCGGCAGGCGGCTTCGCGATACCCGCAGATCATGATCGTCGCCACGGACGGCGGTCAGGCATGGCGATACCCTGCGGCCATCGATCTGGAGAACATGCTGGTGATCGGCGCCGGCACTGCGAAACACGCCGATCTGGCCTTCGACGGCACACCAACGCTTCCCCCAATCAACGAGCCGTCCGAATTGATCGCTAGATTTATGCATTCCCTCCGCGCCTGCGCAGCCGCCGTTGCAGGTGGAGCCGTGCTCGCCAATCGCCGGTTGATGCGCCTGATCGGCCCGGACGGAATTTTTGCGGCGCCCCGTTCGCAAGCTCGGCCAACCGGCAACCCGCAGTGCGACGTCAGAGTTCTTCGGCCCTAGTGAAATCCCTCCATTTCCTCGATATCAGATCTTCGGCCTTAAACCAAACCGCAAAACCAATGACCTGCGGAATTCATGCGCAGTCCCGTAGGTCGGCTAGAGCCCGCTTGCGAGAGCCGACATTCCACGAGCGGTGCCAGCCGCGTCGGGTCTCGCAAGAGGGCTCTACCCGACCGAAGCGGTCAATATTTTCGCGGGCGGATCACTAGAGCCTGTCCGCTGGACGCACCGCGCCGCGGTTCCGGCGCGCGGCCTCGCTCGCCCACACAATTGCCTGAAACACTGGTCAAAAAAAGCCATTCGCCAGCATTCGTCGCATTCCGCTTTTGGTTTACGGCTGCAATCCGTTGAACTATGTGGTCCTCATGAGCAAACCATTCCGCCCGATTCTTTCGCACCCGAACTCGCCGGGACCTTCAATTCCCCCGATACAGGACCAGCAGCGTCGGGTCCTCGACGCCGGCGCCGGTCCGCCCAACAGTTCGCGCGTGCATGCGGCATTTGCCGGCTGGAAGGTTGTGCGCCAGGACATCAATCCCGAGGTGAAGCCCGACATCCTGGGCTCGATCACGGATTTGCGCGGCACGGTAGCGGACGCGTCGTTTGACGCCGTATGGTCGTCGCACAACATCGAACATCTCTACACCCACGAAGTGTCGATGGCGCTGTCGGAAATCAAGCGCATCCTGAAGCCGGACGGTTTCGCGCTCATCACTTGCCCCGACCTCGAACAGATCGGCAAGCTGATTGCCGGTGGCGATATCGAGCGCACGATCTATAATTCGCCGGCTGGCCCGATCTCGGTGGTCGATATGCTCTTTGGACACACGGCTTCGATCTCCAAGGGCAATACCTACATGGCGCACAACACCGGCTTCACGCTCAGCCGACTTGGCGGCGCGTTGCAAAAAGCCGGGTTTGCAGAGTCCTGGGTGGCGGCGGGTCCGTCCATTGATTTGTGGGCTGCCGCCTTGATGCCGAAAACCGACACGGCTCAGCTTAGGGCACTGCTCGAGAAGACCGACCAGAAATACCTCGCGATCGCCTGAGATCAGATGGACATCCTGTTCGTACACAACAATTTTCCAGCTCAGTTCAAGGGCCTGGCCGCTGCTCTGACTCAAATTCCCGGCACGCGGGTGGCGGCGATCGGCTCGCGCGGCGCATCCGAGATGGAGCGGGTGAAGCTGCAGCGCTATGAGGTCATGCCTGCCGATGTGTCGGAGACGCATCCCTTCGCGCGCCGGTTCGACGTCGAATGCCGCCGCGCCGAGCAGATCCTCTACGCCGCCACGGCGCTCATCAAGCAAGGGTTCACCCCCAACGTCGTCATCGCCCATTGCGGTTGGGGCGAGACCTTACCGCTGCGGGAGGCGTTTCCACGTGCCCGCATCATCACCTATTGCGAATTCTATTATCGCAGCCAGGGCCTCGACGTGAACTTCGACCCTGAGTTCGGCTATCTCGGCGTCGACGCCTGTGTCGGGCTGCAATTGAAGAACGCGGCAACACTGCTTTCGCTGATCGAAAGCGACGACGGCATCGCGCCGACGTTGTGGCAGAAGTCGACATACCCGACAGAACTGCAAAGCAAGATCACCGTCTTGCACGAGGGCGTCGATATCAATGCCGTGCGGCCCGACGCCAATGCCGTCCTGACCTTGCCGAACGGGCGACGGCTGGCCCGCGGGCAGGAGATCGTCACCTTCGTCGCGCGAAATCTCGAACCGTTGCGCGGCTATCACATCTTCATGCGCGCGGTGCCGGAAATCCTGCGCCAGCGGCCGAACGCGCAGATCGTCATTGTCGGCGACGACAAGGTTTCCTACGGCGCCGCGCCGCCACCGGGACGGAATTGGAAGACGATCTTCCGTGACGAGGTTGCAGCCCGGATCGACCCGAACCGCGTGCACTTCCTCGGGCCGCTACCGTACGCGTCCTACCTCAAGATGCTGCAGGTATCATCGGTTCACGTCTACCTGACGTATCCGTTCGTATTGTCGTGGTCGATGATCGAATCGCTCAGCGCCGGCTGCGTGGTTATCGGATCGGATACCGGTCCATTGCACGAGGTCATCGACGGACAGAACGGCATGCTGGTGCCATTCTTCGATATTGAAGGCTTGGCCGGTCGGGTTTGCCACGTGCTGGCCAATCAGCGCGCTTACGATCCCATGCGAGCGGCCGCCCGTGCCACGGCGGTGAACCGGTTCTCGCTCGACGCCTGCGTGGCCGGACTCGTCGATTTCGTCGCCCATTGACGCCGTCGGTGCCCCTTGACGTGCCCCATCGTTGTGCTCAGGCGCCGGCACCACATCAGTCGCCGGAGACCTCCATCACCTGGGGCCGGACAACGCCGGTCGTTACGTAGTCGGCTACCGCCGCGGCCATCACTGGCGCCAGCAGGAAGCCATGCCGGTAGGCGCCGTTGACGTGGATTACCCCATCGCGCACGATCGCTCGTGGCACATTGTCGGCAAATGCCGGCCGCACGCCCGCACTCATCTCGACAATCTCCGCCTCGCCGAATGCCGGATGCAGCGCATAGGCCAGCCCCAGCAGTTCGAGGGCGGAACGCACCGTCATCGCACTCGTGTCCTCGCTTTCAATCACTGTCGCGCCGATCAGGTGCAACCCCTCGCTCCAAGGCACGATGTAGAACGAGGCGCGCGGATGCAGCAGCCGCACCGGCCGAGACAACTGGATATCGCCGGCCCGCACGAGCAGCCGCTCGCCCCTGACACCACGCAATGTCGGCAATTCCGCGCGCGCACCGATGCCCCGGCAATCGACAACCAGACCATCATCGCGCGAGCCCGCCGACCAGGTTTCGCCGAACCGCACCTCCACCCCCAGGGCCCGCACGGCGGCGAGCAGAAAAGCCAGGGCGTGCGGCGTCTCCATATGAGCTTCGTCGGGAAAATACAGCCCACTGTGGTAGCGCCCCGCCAGCGCCGGTTCGAGTGCGGCCAGACGATCACCGTCGATCGCTTCGGAACCGCTGGTGAGCCGCGCAAACCGCTGCAACTCGCCCCGATCCCGCGCGGCGGTGACGACCAGAGACCCCCGGCAGATCAACTGCGGATAGGTCGCCCGCCAGATCGCGCGGCCTTCGTGGCCGAGCGTCCGGATCAGCGGCAATGCGGCTTCCTCCTCGCAGTCGGGCGCGATCATCGCGCCGGCCCATCGGCTGGCGGCATTGGCGAACGGCTCGGCACTCGCTTCGATCAGGCTGACCTTCGCACCGGCGCGCGCCAGGGTCAGGGCCTGCCAGATGCCGAAAATGCCGGCGCCGACGACAGTTATGTTTCGCTCCATGGTCTCCACGCCTGATTGTCAGATCGGCCGTTGCGTAGTGTTGCGTCCCAAACGGAAGCTTCCGGCGTCAGGTGGAATTCCGTTTGGAAAGACGCAACACAAACCAAAAGTGGCTAGGGTTCCGGGTTGACGCTTGGGCACCAAGCGTCAGAGTCGGAAAACTAGCACGGCGCCTTACCCCGCAGCGATGACCTATGGCAAAGCCCATCATTTGGCTCGACGATATCAGTCGCCCCGCGCCGTGCCTTCGCGCCGCGGATCGGCACCACCCTCGAGTGCCCGCGGACGGACTTTGATGATTTGCATTCCGGAGGTCATGTCGTCGGCCCGCACCGCATGTCCTCGCCCTCGCATGGCGTGTTTCAATGCTTCGGTCGGCAATGCCGGATCGCCTTCGATCTCGAAACCGTCGCCGCGCGAGCCAAAGTTCAGGGCCGCGCTCGCCGCCTGCGCGTCCATATCCCAGTCGATCAGCGCGACCACTGCCTTGACCACATAGAGGATGATCCGACTGCCGCCCGGCGAGCCGAGCACCGCCAGCAAGCGGCCAGCCGGATCGAACACCAAGGTCGGCGCCATCGAACTGCGCGGCCGCTTGCCGGCCCCCACCGCATTGGCGAGCGGTCGACCGTCGCGATCGACCGGCTGGAATGCGAAGTCGGTAAGCTCGTTGTTGAGCAGAAAACCCGCCGCCATGACGCGGGAACCGAACGCAGCCTCGATTGTGGTGGTCATGGCGACCGCGTTGCCGGCGGCGTCGACGATCGAGATGTGACTGGTGCCGACGCTTTCGCGTGTGGCATCGGTGCCGAACAGCCGCGCATCGACACCTGGCGGCCGGCCGGGCTTTGGTCGCGGCATCGCGGACATGGGATCGATCAGTTTCGACCGCGCGCCAAGATAGCTGGAATCGAGCATACCGGGCGGCACGCGCACTTGCCCGGGATCGCCGATGTACTGGTCGCGGTCGGCATAGGCGAGCTTTTCCGCTTCCGCGATCAGGTGCACAGCCGGAGCGTTGTAGGCTGCATTCGCCCCACGCCCCAGATCGAACGGCTCCAGCAGCTTCAGCGTCTGCGCCACCGTCAAGCCACCCGAAGACGGTGGTCCCATGCCGCAGACACGATGTAGTCGGTACAGAACGCAAACCGGTGGTCGCGGCTCGGCCCGATAGGCGCGAAGATCCGCCATCGTCAGGTCGCCGGCGTGGTTCGGCGCCGCCGCTGCCGCATCCACCACGGCCTGTGCGATTACGCCTGCGTAAAATGCTTCGGCGCCGCCGTCGCGGATCGCTTTCAAGGTTGCCGCGAACGCCGGATTGGCGAGGCTGTGGCCGACTGGATGGGGATCGCCCTTCGCATCGAAAAAGTAGGCGCGCGCGGCGATATCGAAATTGCCCGGCCCCATCTGCCGCAGCATTTGGCTGAGCCGCGCCGACACTGGAAAGCCGGCTTCCGCGAGCCTTATCGCCGGTTCGAACAACCGCTGCCAGGGCAGCTTGCCATGGGCGCGGTGAGCGGCTTCGAGCAGCCGGGGTGTACCGGGCACGCCGATGCTCAGCCCTGAATGTACGGCGGTGTCGAAGGGCAGCGGTTTGCCCGCGCTCAAAAAACGATCGGGCTTGGCCGAAGCGGGCGCGGTTTCGCGGCCGTCCCAGGTCGCGATCTCGGCCGACTTCGCGTCCCAGTGGATCAGGAACGTGCCCCCGCCGAGCCCCGAGGACTGCGGTTCGACCAGATTGAGCACGAGTTGTACCGCGATTGCGGCGTCGACCGCGCTGCCGCCCGCACTCAGGATCTCGATGCCGGCATCGACCGCGAGCGGGTTTGCCGCCGACACCATATGAGTGCGCGCCTGCCGCAGCGACTTTTCGACCCGCCCGGTCGCTTGCTCCGGTTCGACCAGGGCGCGTTGCGCCGTGGCTGGCATGACAGCCACGACATGCGCGGCCACCAGCAATGCGAGCACGCGGAATGACTTTGATGGAAGCATGCGACAGTGGCCTCACGGAAGGTCGATCGCCTTTGAGGTTGCGCGATTTTCTCATCAATGGAAATCCCTCGATTTCGGCAGAATGGTCACGTTGCGGGGATGGCGCAGCTGCCCGGCCTGGCTCTGTCCCCGCTGACTGCCGGGTTCTGGCCGCAGGACTTCATCGGCATTGGCGATGGCGATCGGCATGGCGGCCGATCCGGGCGACAAATCGCGCAGCCAGTCGCTGCGATCCTCAAGATTTTTCGAGATCACATGGATGATGTCGCCGTGTCGCTGGACCTGTCCCTTGATGAGGATGAGGCGCGCGGTCATCACCACCTTGCGGAACCGTTCGAGCGTCGCCGGCCAGACCACCGAATTGACGACACCGGTCTCGTCTTCCAGCGTCATGAACACCACGCCCTTGGCCGAGCCCGGTCGCTGGCGCACCAGGACGACGCCGGCGACCGCGACATAGGCGCCATTGCGGATGGTTGCGAGTTCCGCGCAGGCGACGACGCGCTCCGCCTTGAAGCGCTGGCGCAGGAAGCTCATCGGATGTGCCTTGAGCGACAACCGCAGCGTCTGGTAGTCGTTGACCACGTGCTCCGACAGCGCCATCGCGGGTAGCTGCACGGTGGGCTCGGCCCCCATCTCGTTAGCCCCGGCATGGGCGAACAGCGGCAGCGCGACATCAAGGCTCAGCGCACGGACCTCCCAGAGCGCCTGGCGACGGTCAAGCCCAAGCGAACGCATGGCGTCGGCGGTCGCGATCCGTTCGATCGAGGCACGCGGCACGCGCGCCCGCCGCCACAGATCGCCGATGTCGCCGAACGGGCGCATCGCACGGGCGCCGAGCATCGCGTCGGCGTCGACGCGCGACAGCCCGTCGATCTGCCGCAATCCAAGCCTCAGCGCCGGCGCATCGGTCGTCTCGCCCGGCTCCAGGATTGCCTCCCAGTCGCTCAAGTTGATGTCGGGTTCACGCACCTCGACACCGTGCTCGCGCGCATCCCGCACCAGTTGAGCCGGCGCGTAGAACCCCATCGGCTGGGAATTGAGCAGGGCGCAGCAGAACGCCGCCGGATAATGGCATTTAAGCCACGACGAAACATAGACCAGATGGGCGAAGCTCGCGGCATGGCTCTCGGGAAAACCGTATTCGCCGAAACCCTTGATCTGATTGAAGCAGCGCTCGGCGAAGCCTCGGTCGTAGCCGCGCGCGACCATCGCCGAGACCATCTTCTCCTCCAGCAGGCCAATGGTGCCGCGCCGTCGGAATGTGGCGAGCGCGCGCCGCAGTTCGTTGACTTCCGCGCCGTTGAAACGCGCCGCCACCATGGCGATCTTCATCGCCTGCTCCTGGAACAGCGGCACGCCCTTGGTCTTGCCGAGAATGTCGCGCAGTTCGTTCTTGTCGCCATGGAGGGGCGACGGCGATGGATAATGCTCGGCCTCGATGCCGTCGCGGCGGCGCAGGTAGGGATGCACCATGTCGCCCTGGATCGGCCCCGGCCGGACGATGGCGACCTCGATGACGAGATCGTAGTAGGTACGCGGCTTCAGGCGCGGCAGCATATTCATCTGCGCGCGACTTTCGACCTGGAACACGCCGATCGAATCCGCCCGGCACAGCATGTCGTAGACGACCGCATCCTCGCGCGGCACGTCGGCGAGCGTCATCGGCCGGCGGTGATGGGCATCGAGCAGGTCAAAGGCGCGACGAATGCAGGTCAACATGCCGAGCGCCAACACGTCGACCTTGAGCAGACCGAGCGCGTCGATGTCGTCCTTGTCCCACTCGATGAAGGTGCGATCGGCCATGGCGCCGTTGCCAACCGGAACGATCTCGATAAGTGGGCCGCGTGTCAGCACGAAGCCGCCGACATGCTGTGACAGATGGCGGGGAAAGCCGATCAACTCGTCGGCGAGTTCGAGCACGGCGGCGAGCACGGGATCGTCGGGATCGAGCCCGGCCTCGCGGACGTATTTCTCCGGCAGCGCACCGCCCGAGCGCGTGCCCCACACCTGCCCCGCGAGGGTTGCGACCACATCCTCCGACAGCCCCATCGCCTTGCCGACCTCGCGCACCGCCGAACGGGCGCGATAGGAGATGACGGTGGCGGCGAGGCCGGCGCGGTCGCGGCCATAGCGCCGATAGATGTACTGGATCACCTCCTCGCGCCGCTCGTGCTCGAAATCGACGTCGATGTCGGGCGGCTCGTTGCGTTCGGGGGCGACGAAGCGCTCGAACAGCAGATCGACCTCGGTCGGGTTCACGGCGGTGATGCCGAGGCAATAGCAGACGGCGGAATTGGCGGCCGAGCCGCGCCCCTGGCAAAGAATGCCGCGGCCGCGGGCGTAGTGAACGATGTCGTGCACGGTGAGAAAATACGGTGCATAGCGGAGCTGGGCGATCAAGCTCAGCTCACGGGTTATAGTATCCGCGATCTTGTCAGGCACCCCGTCGGGGAAGCGCCAGCGCGCGCCCTCGGCAGTCAAGGCTTCGAGGTGGGAGTGAGCGGTCGTTCCCGCCGGCACCGGTTCGTCCGGATACTCATAGACGAGTTCGTCGAGCGAAAAGCGGCAGGCATCTGCAATGTCGAGCGTGCGCGCCAGCGCTGCGTCGTAGCCACGCATCAGACGGGCCATCTGGAGCGGTGATTTCAAATGCCGTTCGGCGTTGGCCTCGAGCAGGTATCCCGCCTCGGTGATGACGACGCCGGCGCGGATACAGGTCAATACGTCCTGCAGCGGGCGCCGGTGGGGGGCATGATAGAGGACGTCGCCGGTCGCGACGAGGGCAAGGGCGTGGGCGTCGGCCAGCCGGTCGAGTGCCGCCAGCCGCGCCCGGTCATTGCCGCGATAGAGGCAGGAGGCAGCGAGATGGAGCGGCACCGTGACGCGCGATCGCAGCCGGCCAAGCTGCTGGCCGAACCGGCACGGCGAGTTCGCTCCATCAGTTCGCCAGTCCCAATCGTCGGGCGGTAGCACGATCAGCATCTGGCCGGCCTGCGCCTCGACGAGGTCATCGATAAACAGGTGGCACTTGCCTTTTTCGGCACGCATCTGGCCTCTGGAAAGCAGGCGGCACAGTCGGCCGTAGGCCGCCCGGTCGGTCGGCAGGCAGATGAGGCTCGGCGTGTCGTCGGCGAAATCGAGCCGCGCGCCAACGATCAGCCGGATGTCGACCTGCTTGGCCGCCACATGAGCCCGCACGATGCCAGCGAGCGTGTTGCGATCGACGATGGCGATCGCCGCCAGCCCCAGCGCCTTGGCCTGTGCCACCAGTTCCTGCGGATGCGAACCGCCTTCGAGAAAGCTGAAGTTGGTCGTTACCTGCAGCTCGGCATAGGCTGGCGACGGCGGCGGCTTGTCGCGCACGGGCAACCGCGTGATCGTGGCGGTGTCGGACATCTCTCGCCTCCTCAACCGAACAGGCCGTGTAGGTACCAGACCGGCTTGCCCGCCTCGCCATCGCGATCGTAGAGACCTTCACGGAACACCCAGTAGCGCCCGCCCTGGTCGTCCTCGACGCGGTAATAATCACGTGGCCGGGACGGCTGCGTGGCCGGTTCGGCTGCGATCGTCCGCCACCAGGCCGGCTCGATCCGTTCCGGCCCTTCGGCCTTGACGATGCGATGCCCCGCCCGTCGCCATCGAAAACGACGCGGCGGCCCTTCAGGCACCTCGGCGATTGCCTCGATCGCCTCCGGCCGGCCAAGCAAAAACGGCGGCCGCAATGCGAGCATCGCGCGGGGCGATGCGGCGGCATCGATCGGCGGACCAAGCGCTGGCACGATCATATCGGCCTGCTCCGGGATATGGCTTGCCCGGGCAGCGACCCGATGGACGGCGGCGGCGCTCACCCGGTTCGACAACCGATCGATCAACTGGGCGAGCCCTTGCGCGCCTTGCTGCTGTGGTTTGGCGCCGAGGCCCGCCTGCACGGCATCGAGCGGCTCGACCACGACCCCCTCGAGGGTGACGACATCGACACCGAAACCGAGGTCGATCGCACCGAGCTTCTCGGCGAACAGGCGGCCGATGTGTCTTTCATCGCGGCTCGGACTGCTGGTGCCGATGATGATCTCGGCATCGCTGCCGTCGGTGCGATAGAATGCAAGCCGCACCTGCCGCGCGCCCTCGCCGACCTCGGCCAACAGCGCGCACAGGTCACGGATCGCGATGGTGACGGCTGTCTCGATGCCGGCGCTCGCGATCAACGGCTCGACGAAGACCTGACGCACCAGACGACACGGAACCGGAAGCATCGGCCGGCGCGGCTCGCGGATCGCGCCCAGCGCCTGATCGAGACGCAGCACCACGCCATCGGCCAGCTCGCCGGGGGAGGCCCGCCGTGAAGGCCCCCGCAGATCGCGAAAGCGCCGGGCAAGGCTCGCCCGCGGCAAACCGTACAGCTCGCCAATACGATAGAGCCCGAGCCGCTTCAGCAGCACCACCGTCGCGGGCGTCAGTCGCAGGGCTTCGACGGCGAGATCCGCCAGCGCCACGTTGGTCTCGCCGGCAGGCGCGACCGTCGCCGGCGATGCCGTTCGACCAAAACGAGCGAGCGCCCAGGCCGCCGCCGCCGTATCGGCAAGCCCGAGGCGGGCGGAGTAGCCCGCGTCCGCCAGTCGATCGTGAACGTCGGCGAGCAGGGCCGCCTCGCCGCCGAACAGATGCGCGACGCCACTGATGTCGACCCACAGGCCATCCGGCCCTTCGGTGTTGCGCGACGGACCGTAGCGCCCGGCCCAGCGCGCCAAGCCTTCGAGCGCCGCGGCATCGCGGCGGCGCTCGGCCGGGCGGGTGCGCAGACTAGGCAAGGCCGCCCGGGCATCGGCGAGCGATTGACCGGGCACGATGCCGGCCGCCGCCGCCGCTCCGTTCACCGCCGCGATCCGGACGCCATGCGTCCCCGCCTCGACGAGCGCGAACGGCGCGATGGTGACCGGCATCTCATCAAGCCGTGCGGCGGATGCCTTCCGCATCCGGCCATGAGCCGGATGCAGCGCCCGACGCAGGCGTTCGATCGGAAACTGCGGCAGCCATACGGAAACAACGCGCTGCATCTGACCACTCCACGGCAAAATCGATCGTGCCCGCAACCAGGGGACGGGCACGGCATCGCTCAAGGGCAATGGCAAAGGCCGGCGCGCCGGGGGCCAAGGGATCGAGCGGGTCGCCAGTGCTGCGGCGGGGGGCAACCCGCCAGCGCGTCGCGGTGGCGGTCGCCGGCGTTCGTCCCGCGGGGGAGACGAGAATGCACGGGCGGCGCGCCTCGGCGGCGGCGAGCGACAGACGCCTCGCCGCCGTCACGCCAACCGCCCCCACCTCGCCGATCACGAGCGACAGACAGTCTGCCTTCACCGCCTCCTCGATCACCCACAAGACGTCCTGCGCCTTGCGCGGCGTCACGATGATGAGCCGGTCAGGATCGAGCCCCAGCGCCGCGAGCCCGCGGCTATAGAGCGCCCCGCTCTCGTGCGCGACGGCCATGGGCAAACACCACAGGGCCGGGCCGGGGCGCGGCTGGCTCGCAATCCGCCTGACACCGAGCAACAAGGCGAATGCACGCCGCGCCGCCGTCGCGGCTGCGGCGCCCATGCCCTCGCCAAGCGTGTCGGACCGGATCTCGTGCACGCCGCCGGCATCGAGCCCGATCGGCCCCAGCAGCTCATCGATAACCGGAATGCCGAGCCCCCAGCGCTCGATACAAGGAGCGGGCGTGGAGGCCGCGAAGTCGGACGTCCCCTCGATACGGCGAATGTGCGCCCGCAACCCCTCGATTACCTCGACCTCACGAGCGGATGCCGTGACATTATTGTCGGTCGCGGGCCGCGATGGCCCATCGACGAGGGAATAAACAGCGTTTGATTCGTCAGAGCGAACAATCGGCATGGGGCACCGTTGAATTTAATGTTCGCTTTATGTTCTAATTTTGTTTTCGTTGTCCGTCAATCTCGTTCTTGCCGACACTCCCAAAACTCTGATTTGGATCGCCGAGCGCATGCACTTTTCACACACCTGTGACCCCGCGCAGGCGCCCTGAGCACGAAACGATCGGCGGTGTGTCCTCCCTGCGCTATCAGCAAACCGACCCACGCGTATACGATCCCTTCATCATGACCATTCAGGATGCACTTCGAACCCGTGCACCTGTTGTCGCGTTCAATGAAACGCGCACAAGAAAAACAAAGATGGAGCCCTGAGCGATGATCGTTAGCAAGATTGCCCGCCGCGCCACGACCATTGTCGGTGCGGCAATGTTCGGCTTGGCTGCGCTTTCCGCCTCGGCTTCAGCCCAGAGCTGGGATTGGGGCGGCGGCAGCGCCGTCGACGGCAGCGGTCGCGAGACCGTGAACTTCAGCCCTTCCTACAAGCCGGGCCAGCTGGTCGTAAGCTTCGGTGACCGCCGTCTCTATCACGTGACCGCCATCGGCAAGGCCGAGAGCTACCCGATCGCAATCCCGCGCGAACAGAGCCGCTGGCAGGGCGTGATGTCGATCACCCAGAAGCGTGTCAATCCGTCATGGACACCGACCCCGACCATGCGCGCTGAAAATCCGCGCCTGCCGATGTGGGTACCGGGCGGTCATCCGATGAACCCGCTTGGCGTGCGCGGCCTCTACCTCGGATCGAGCACCTATCGCATTCACGGCACCGACGCGCCCTGGACGATCGGCCAACCGGTGTCAAAGGGCTGCATCCGCATGTACAATCAGGATGTCATCGCACTTTATGATCGCGTTCCGGTCGGCACCAAGGTGACCGTCACCTGGCAGCGCTTCCAGGCTGGCGCAGCCGTCGCGGATAATCAGATCGAAGAAAAGAAGGCAGTTTCGGTTTCGCGCCGTCCGATCAACCAGACCAGGGCCTATTATCGCCCGGCGCGGCCGGTCCTGACGTCGGCGGAGTGAGGCGGACGCTCGTTCGAGCAACGGCTTTCATCAGATAACGAGCAGGCGCCCCACGGGGCGCCTGTTTTCGTTTTGAAGGTATCACTTGGCCGAGAAGCAAGCCTTGATGCCGCTGGCTAGACCGCGCATCAAATCAACGTACACGTTGGCACCCGGCGACAATTGCGTCGCCTCCGGATCGAGCAGCCCGGCTTTCACCTTTGTGCCTTCGATGACTGCGGCAACGACCTTCGGCTGCATGCCGGGCTCGGCGAATAGGCATGCGGCGCCGGTTGCGGAAATTTTCTTGCGGATCGCCGATAACCGTTTGCCGCTCGGCGCGGCTTCCGGCGCCACGGCAATGGAGCCCACCGCCGTCAGACCGAAGCGCTGCTCCAGGTACTGATAGGCATCATGCAAAACGACGAACGGCTTGCCTGCGAATGGCAACAGGTCGCGCTCAAGTTCAACCGCGAGCTCGGCAATGCGCGCCTTGGTCGCCTCTGCGTTGGCCCTGAAGACGGCGGCGTTGGCTGGTTCCGCGTCCGCCAGCACGGCAGCAATATGATCGACCATCACACTTGCATTGGCGGGGTCCAGCCAGATGTGCGGATCTCGCTCATCTTCGGGCTCCGACTTCTTTGTCGCGCCATGGCCATGACCGTCGTGTCCGTCCGCTTCGAAGGCGCCAGTCTCGCGGCGGCCAAGCAACTTCAAGCCGGGCGCATCCACCAGCGACACCACGCGCACCGACTTCGGTAGCGACTTGGCGAGCTTGGCCGTAAAGGGCTCCAAGCCCTCCGAAATTCGGAACAGGACGCGCGCGCCATTGGCAGCCTTCGCATCCGAAGGCTTCATCGAGTAGCTGTGTGGAGACGCTGCGCCGCTGACCAGTACCACCGGAACGCCAGTCTGCCCCATGACGGAGGCCACCAGCGCATGCACCGGCTTGCTGCTGGCGACAATCTTGATTTCCGCATGGGCCGAAGCCGCGGCGATCTGCGCCACGACCGCCACCGCAATCGAAATAGCGATACGGCAATGCCGAACCTTACTCGTCGGATTCATGGGCATCCGCTCCTCTTCACTGTTTGACGGAAATCGCTGGAGGGCGTTCCGGCACCACCCGCCAGCACCTTTGTAAGATGTTATAACATATCGTCAAGTGATGCCTGCCATGGCAAGGCCGCATTGGTGCGCGATTGGCCGCCTTGGAACGCCACGGCGGAAGCGCTATGTAAAGCGGTGCGCCCCGAGCGCCTATCCACGCTGCCCCAACGGCATTGCGCCGTAGGCTCCACCTGTTCGAACAGAAGCGCCGACGCCCATGATGTACCGCCAAGCCCTGACTGCCGCCGCGCTGGCCTTGTCCCTAACAATTCAGGCCAATCCAGCCGCCGCCCACCCGCACGTCTACGTAACCGTCGAGAGCACGGTACTCTATGACAAGGGCACCATCTCCGGCTTGCGCCAACGCTGGTACTTCGACGAATTCTACACCACCATGGCGGTGGAAGGCCTCGACGCAAACAATGACGGTGTCTTCGACCGCAAGGAATTGGCGGAACTCGCCAAGGTGAACGTCGAGGGCTTGGCCCAGATGGACTATTTCACCTTCGCCAAGCTCGGTGAGCAGCGCCTCGCATTCGAGCCCCCGAAGGACTATTTCCTCGACCACGTGACGATGGCTGCCCCTCCTGGCCCTGGACGCATGATTGATCCAGCAGGCCCGACACCGCCGCCGGCCGCCGCCAAGCCGGCCGAGGAGTCAGGCTTCTGGGGCCGGATGGTGGGCAAGCTCACCGGCGGCGCCAAATCCGCCGACGCCCCTGCGCCCAAAGTGCTGGCGCTTGAATTCACGCTGCCTCTGAAACAGCCGGTGCTCACCGAGGCCGAGGGCTTCGAATACTCGGTTGCCGATCCGCAATTCTGGATCTGGTTCGACCTCGACCCAGCCAAGGGCGCCACCAACGGCCCCGGCGCGCCCGCCGGCTGCAAGATCGAAGTCGGTTTACCGAAAAAAGACGCCGCTGAACTACAACGGCTCGGCGAATCGTTTTTCAATCAGATGGGTGGCGCCCAGGCTGGCGTTGGTGCCGCCAAGACCGTCAGCCTGAGCTGCCCGAAGTCGTGATGATGCCGTCATCGAAAGTTTCGCTGCAATGACCACGCCCGCCCATGCCGCGCACGGCCGCCGCGGAGCCCTGACCCGACTAGCCATCATGGCCGTGATCGCAGCCGCGATGCTGGCCGCAGCCTTACTGGCGTTCCGTCTCGCCCCCGGCTTCTTCCAGGAGATCTGGGATTTCATCCTGGACGGTCAGCGCAAGATGACCAAGGGCATGACCGACGCGGTGCGCCAACTAAAGGCGCTCGGATCACTGAACGCCGCGCTGGTGCTGGGTCTATTCAGTTTCATCTACGGCGTGCTGCATGCGGTTGGCCCTGGGCATGGCAAGTTCGTGATCTCTTCCTATGCCCTCGCCAACGAGAAAACCGTACGGCGCGGCATCCTGCTTTCTTTCATGGCGGCAATCATCCAGGCACTATCCGCGATCGTGCTGGTCGGCTCGCTGGCATTGCTGCTCAAGGCGACGAGCTTGCAGATCAAGGCGACCGAAGCCTGGCTCGAAACGGCGAGTTGGGGCCTGATCGCGATGCTCGGCGGATGGCTGTTGTGGCGGCAGTTGCAGAGCGGTCATCATCATTCCGGACATGGGCACGCGCATACTTCCGCCGCAGCGTCTCACGATCACGCCCACCACCATGGCGATGGCCACGTGCACGGCCCAGCCTGCTCGCACGGACACGGGCAGGATGCCCACCACGTCCACGACGAACATTGCGGCCATACCCACGTGGCGACGCCGGAACAACTGCAGGGCGATTGGAACTGGGCGCATGCCTGGTCGCTGGCGTTCTCGATCGGCATCCGGCCGTGCACCGGCGCTATCGGCGTTCTGCTGCTGAGCCTCAGCCTCGGCATCCTTTGGGCCGGTATTTTCGCCACTTTCACCATGGCGATCGGCACGGCCCTCACCGTATCGGCGCTGGCCGCAATCGCCGTCGGTTCGCGCGAGTTGGCGAAGAAGATCGCTGGCGGCACCGAGAGCCCCTGGGCGTCAACCATCCAGAGGGTGGCCGCGATCGGTGGTTCGAGCCTGGTCATGATGATCGGCATCGTCGCTTTTGTCGCCAGCCTGCGCGGTGGCTCACCGCTTTAGCTCGGCCTCGCCCGACGACAGGCGTGCCGGATCGGACCACGACTTAACCACAGGTAAAGATCTGGCCTTGGCGTTCGATCGAACACGCGCCTAGATTGGCTCCCGACGGGCACCTTCAAGGGCCACAGGAGTTGGTATCGTGCGTTATCGTGGGCTATTGGCCGTAGCGGCCGCAATCGTCGCCATTGCGCTGATGTCGCCCTCCACTGGACGGGCAGCGCGAGATTTGGGCACGGTGAAACCCTCGTCGGCACTACAGGAGATCGTCGTATTCGAGGTGCCGAACTGCACTTACTGCGATGCGTTCCGCCAGATCGTGCTGCCGCGCTATCAACGCTCGAAACGCGCCGGCGACCTGCCGATCCGCTTCGTCGACCTCAACGATCCGGCTGCCGATCAACTGAAGCTGTCGTCGGCGGTGACCATCGTGCCAACGGTTGTAATGATGCGCGAAGGCGCCGAGATCGGCCGCATCAACGGCTACATGGGGCCCGAGGCCTTCTTCCAGAGCGTGTCGCGGACGTTCGGATCGGCCGACTAGTCCCACAAACGACAATGCCTCGCGCCGGGTGTGGAACCGGGCACGAGGCATCGTGACGCTTGAACTTCAAGCTGCCAATCAGAACGCGAAGTAGTCGGCCGTGACGTCGGCTGCGAGAACGCCGGCGAGCTCGATCGACTGCGTGCCGATCGACACCACGGCGTTGCCGTCATGCTCGCCGAGGGTGAGGCTCGACATGTCGAGACCACGGCCCGCAAACGAGATCTGGTCCTGCCCCGCATGGAAGTCGGTGATCAGGTCCATGCCGCTCGCCGCGACGGTGAAGTCGAACGTATCGTCGCCGAGACCTCCCGTCAGGATGTCATCGCCGCTGTCGCCGCGCAGGACGTCGGCATCATGGCCGCCATCGAGCGAGTCGTTACCGGCGCCACCGATCAGGATGTCGCTGCCCGAGTCGCCGACCAGCAGGTCGTTACCCGAACCGGCATGCAGAAGGTCATCGCCAGCGCCGCCGACGAGTTGGTCGTCGCCCTTGCCACCATTGAGGCTGTCATTGCCCGAACCGCCGGACAGGCGATCATTGCCGGTACCGCCGAACAAGAGATCATCACCCTTGCCACCGAACATCAAATCGTCGCCGGAATTGCCGTAAAGCGTATCGCCTTCGGTGCCGCCGTAGATCACGTCGTTGCCCTTGCCGCCGGACAGATTGTCGTCGCCCGAGTTGGCGATCAGCAGATCATTGCCCTCGCCGCCAGCGAGCACGTCCGCCCCCTTGCCGCCGAACAGCGTATCGTCACCCCGACCGCCGGTCAGCGCGTCGCTGCCGGTTCGACCATAGACGGTGTCGTCACCGAGCAGCGCGTTGATGATGTCATCGCCGCCTTGACCACTCATCCAGTCGTTACCGGCAGTACCGCGAATTTCGTCGGCGAGCGGTGTTCCAGTCATCTCAATCCCGAGATCCGGCATGATCGGACTTGTTTCAGACGTTTCCAAGCAGAACCTCCATTCGATGAAAACTCGATCCGTTCACAATCTAGGAACTCCGATGTAAGCGGCTGTAAACGCTCGAACCGCAATTTTATGTAACTTCGCCGAAGGGCACTTCACGAAGGGAAATGTCGCTTCTATTATTACATGACACAAAACCCATGTATTTCATTGTTTTACTTGTTTTATTTCGACTTACATCACCACGCAAAATCGTTGACGCGCTCGCGAAATACTTCGTGATTATTGATTAAAATCGGCGCACTTGGAGCCATCATTGGCCAACACAGATGAAGCCCGGTTCATAGGTTGCAGGACCATTGCTCCAATTGAACGCTCCGGCGCAGCACTTTGGTTTTCAAATAATACTCCGTTAACCATTCGAATTTACCGAGCTATAGGCCGTATCCGGTAGAACTGTATTGCGCGGGTTGATCTCCGGGTCGGCAAGGCACGCGAATACCGCATTGCCGCCGCAAATAGGTCGCGAGCCCGCGCGAAGAACGGGTGGGGACGGCGGGGGCGTCAGATCAAGCCTGCTGCTTACGCGGTCAAACTGGGATTGAGATGGCAACGAGGGATTACATTGCAGGGTCGATAGGTCGGGGCCGAAACTTTCGTGCCCTGGCGACGGCTTTTGCGATCCTGACCGGCTCGACAGGCTTGGCTTCGGCACAATCCAGGCACGCCGCCATGATCATCGACGCCAACACCGGCGAAGCCCTTCATGCCGACAAGGCCGACGAGCCGCGCTACCCGGCGTCGCTGACCAAGATGATGACACTCTACATGGTGTTCGAGCAGCTCGAATTGGGCCGCCTCACGCCTTCGACCAAGATCAAGATCAGCCAGGAGGCGGCCTCCGCCCAGCCGACCAAGCTCGACCTCGAACCCGGCGAGCAGATCATGGTGATCGATGCCGTCAAGGCGCTGATCACCAAATCCGCCAACGACATGGCGATCGCGCTGGCCGAAGCGGTCGGCGGCTCGGAAAGCCGCTTCGCCGAACTGATGACGGCGAAAGCGCGCAGCATTGGAATGCGTAACACGACCTTCCGCAATGCGTCCGGCCTGCCCGACAGCGGACAGGTGACGACCGCGCGTGACATGCTGACACTGGCGCTGCACCTGCAGGACGACTTCCCGAAATACTTCCCGCTGTTTGCGTTGCGCTCGTTCACCTACAACGGCTCAAGCCATCGCAATCACAACACGATGCTGAACTCATTCGAGGGCATCGACGGCATCAAGACCGGCTATACCCGGATGTCTGGCTTCAACCTCGTCACCTCGCTGCGTCGCGGCGACAAGCATCTGGTGGGCGCGGTGTTCGGCGGTACCACCGCCGGCACCCGCAATCTCACCATGCGCATGCTGCTGACCCGGGCGCTGCTCAAAGCTTCGACCAAGAAAACGCGCAAGCCGGCGCCGATACTGATTGCCCGTGCCAAGCCGGCGATGCGGCCGGAGCAGCCCAAAACCGTGGCCACGGTAGCACCGGCTAAACCAAAGCCGCTGCAAGTGGCAACAGCGCAACCAGCAAAGCCCGCGCCGGTAGCAGCAGCACCGCCGCTGAAGCTCGCGGTTCAGGCCCCCGCCGCTGTAGAGCCGATCCAGGTCGCCAGCGTCGAGGATGCGCCGGCAGCAGCCGTCGAGCCGACACCGGCCGAAGCACCGACCCCGGTCGAGACGTCTACCCCTATCGAGATCGCCAAGGTGCGCCCGGTGATGGTGGCGCCACGCGTCAAACGTACCGCCTTCGTGATCGCGCCCGAGCCTGAAATTCGCGCCACCGCCGCCGAAGCGCAGCCGATGCAGGAACAAACACCGGCGGTTGCCGCCGCCGTGGCCGCGTTATCAGCGCCGCTGCCAGCGCGACAGGCCCCCGCGCCGCAAGTAGAACCCATCGTGCCGCCAATCGTCGTGACCAAACCGGCCGTTGTCGCGCCGGCGCCGCAAGCAGTTGCCGTGCCGCGTCAGACCATCGCGGCCGCGCCGCGCCCGACACTTCCTCCGATAGCAGTTGCACCGCCGCAGCAGGTGCAGCAGGCGATCACACCACAGCGCGGTGCCATGCCGTCGACGCTCCAGGCGCAGGCACAGAGCCTCGGGCGCGGCGTGCCGACCTCGGCGCCGATGCCGGCACAACAGGTCGCGTTTGCAACAACGGCGCCGTCGCATCTGCGCGGTCCAGTACCGCCGACGCAGTCGGCAGCACCATCGGGCTTCCACATCCAGATCGGCGCCTACGCGTCGGCGACCGAAGCCGAGCGGGTGCTGCGCGAGACCCAGGCCCGCTCGAACGGCCTGCTTAAGGCCGCAACGCCGGTCACCGCGCCGGTGCAGAAGGAAAACCGACTGCTCTATCGCGCCCGCTTCGCCGGTTTCAGCGCCCAGACCGCCGCCAACACCTGCCTGGAGTTGCGCCGCACCGCCATCGACTGCTTCGTGATGAAAGCGGAGTAGAAGAAGGAGTAGGGAGTAGGGAGTAGCAATCAGTTGGCCCTATTCCCTACTCCCTCACCCCAACAACAAATCCTTGGCCTGATTGATCTTGGCCGCGAGATAGGTCGAGCCGCCGCGATCCGGATGCATGCGCATCATCAAATCGCGATGGGCGGCGCGGACTTCTTCGGCCGTTGCCCCCGGCTTCAGCCCGAGCACTTCGAACGCTTCACCGCGGGTCATGATACCGCCCGCACCGGGTGTGCCCTCGGCGCGCGCCATGTCCTCGCGCCAAGTCGGATGCCGCCGGTCGAGATAGGCTTCGAGCAATTGCGCCGACTGCGGATCGGCAAAGCGGCAGTCCTGCCAGAGCAACGCCACTTCGGCCGGCGCCATGGTTTCGATATCGCGCCCACGGAACACGCCACGCACAATGCGGCCGTGCATGGCACCGGTGTCGTGATCGAGTTCCATTTCCAGATGTTCGGTCTTGACGCTTGTCGTCTGCCCGCCCGCAGTGCCTCGCCCAAGTGGAAACCAACTGCGCCAGTTGCCGAGTTGGACGCCCGATGTCAGCAATCCGCCCGCAAGCAGCAATGGCAGTCCGAATATCCAGGCATTGCGGTTCACCAGGATACCGCCGAGCCCCATCAGCGCCATGCCGCCGAATTGCTGGACGATCCGGGCCTTCACGACGGCGTTGAGATTGCCGAACTTGCCTTTGGCGATGAGCACCAGGACAATCGCCAGCACCAAAAACAAAACGACCTGCATTGCGTGTTCCCAAAACTTCGTTCAGCGCATCTGCCCGAGCAGCTTGCGAGCGCCACCGCCGGTTCGGGCCTCCTGGCTCAAGCGCTCAAGCGCATTGCGTCCACCGGCAGCATACACCGCGACGGCCGTCAGCAATGCCTTCAATTGTTCGGCAGAGCCCGCATCGAACCGGCAGTGCGCGCCCTTCGTCAGCCGAGCGATCTCGGCATAGGCGGCGGAGGCCGCGCGGTCGTCACCTTCCTGGAACAGGAACACCGGCACGCCGCGTAGTGCGAGTTCACCCGCGCGCGCGCACAACGTGTCGACCTGCTCTTCCATGCAGTCGCCGACATAGACCAGCGCGTTGACCTTGTTCTTGGCGGTTTCGGTGAGAGTGTGGGTGAGCACTTTCCCGATCTGGGTATAGCCACCCTGGCACGCGACCGTGGTCATCAGGCGGGCTAGCTGATCGGGATCGCGCACCCAACGCGAGGCGCGGCATTCGCCGGCACCGCGAAAGTAGACGAGTTGTACGTCGAGCCCGCCGACTGATTTCACCGCCTTGAACATGTCCGCCTGTAGCCCCAACGCCATGTCCCAGGTTGGCTGCCGGCTCATGGTTGCATCCATCGCGAACACCAGCCGGCCGGTGGCGGTGGCGGCGGTCGGCGCCAGCGTCTTCATGCGCTCAAGGAATGCCGCTACCTCGGCCGACGAAGATGGGGCGGGGACATTCGAGCGTGCGTCGGCCGGGGCCACCGGGGTTACCGGTCGTGCCGTCGGCGTAACGCCCGCCTTGGGCGGCGCGCTAGTCTTGTCCTTGTCGGCCACGGGCCATTTCTCCACACTGGAGCGCATAGTATAGCGCCAATGTGGTCGCCCGTGGATATCGCGGCAAGTACGTCAGTGCTTGGCCATGCCTTGCGCGCGGAAGCCGGACAGCGTGGTTGCCGGGCTGAGCGCTTCCGGATCGATTGTCAGTTCGATCAGCGCCGGCTTGCCGGAGCCGAGTGCCTCTTCGAAGGCGGCAGCGAATTGCTCGGTTTTATCGACGCGGGCGCCAAAGCCGCCGCAGGCGCGAGCAAGCGCGGCGAAGTCCGGGTTCTTCAGTTCGGTGCCCGAGATGCGGTTCGGATGCTCGCGCTCCTGGTGCATGCGGATGGTGCCATACATGCCGTTGTTGCTGACGATGACGACGATCGGCAAATTATGCTGCACCGCCGTCATGAATTCCTGGGACGTCATCATGAAGCAACCATCGCCGGCGAATGCGACCACGGTACGCTCCGGGTAGACCGACTTCGCAGCCACCGCCGCCGGCACACCGTAGCCCATCGAGCCGCAGGTCGGCGCGAGGCCGGTCTTGAAGCCGCGATACTGCCAGAACCGGTGCAGCCAGGTGGCGTAGTTGCCGGCGCCGTTGGTGACGATCGCATCGGCCGGCAACCGCTCGCGCAGCCAGGCGACGATCTCCGACATCTGCACGCCGCCCGGCGACTTGGTCGGCTTGGAATAGGCGACAAGCTCGGCATGCCCCTGAGCGACCCGGGGCGCGCGAGAGGAACCCGTCGGCTTCATGGCGCGGGTGGCGGCGGCGAACGCATCGCAGCTCGCAACGATGGCGAGATCCGGCTGATATGTGCGGCCGATCTCGTTCGGGTCGGGATAGACGTGGACCAGCTTCTGCTTCGGGCGCGGAATGTCGATCAGCGTATAACCCTGGGTCGTCATCTCGCCGAGGCGGGCACCGACCACCAGCAGCAGGTCGCTTTCCTTGATGTAGGCGCCGAGCTTCGGATTGATGCCGACGCCGGCATGGCCGACGTAGTTCGGATGGCCGTTGTCGAACATATCCTGGCAACGGAACGAAGCCGCCACCGGCAAGTTGTGGGCGACAGCGAACGCCTCGAAATCCTTACGCGCGGTCTCGCTCCAGCCCGACCCGCCGAGGATCGCGACCGGGCGTTCGGCGGCGGCCAGCATGTCGCCGAGCTTGGCCATGTCGGCCGCGCCCGGCTGGATCGGCACGCGATGATAAGGGCCGGCGTCGGCGGTTTCGACGAAGTCGGTCAGCATGTCTTCAGGCAGAGCGAGAACCACCGGACCGGGACGTCCCGATGTCGCGGTGAAGAAGGCACGGCTTACCATCTCGGGGATACGGCGAGCGTCGTCGATCTCGGCTACCCACTTCGCCATCTGGCCGAACATGCGGCGATAATCGATCTCCTGGAAAGCCTCGCGCTCGACCATGTCGCGGCCGACCTGACCAACCAGCAGGATCATCGGCGTCGAATCCTGGAAGCCAACGTGGACGCCCGAAGAGGCGTTGGTGGCGCCGGGACCGCGCGTCACGAAGCAGATGCCGGGGCGGCCGGTGAGCTTGCCGTAGGCTTCCGCCATCATCGCCGCACCGCCTTCCTGGCGACAGGTGACGAACTTGATCTTGTTGTGGCCGTGCAAGCCGTCGAGCGCCTCAAGATAGCTTTCGCCCGGCACGCCGAAGATGGTATCGGCACCGTGGATGGCGAGTTGGTCGATCAGGATGTGGCCGCCCGAGCGCGTCTTCAGGGGCTGTGTGGCATCAGGCATGGGGCGTCTTCCTCGGGCGTTTCTTGGCAGGCCCGCACCATGCCAGACGCGCGCGCGCATGCAAGTACCGGAATTGCAGGGGCGTTATACAAACGATCGGGGACGGTCACCGATTGGGCAAGTGAGAGCTGACTGGCACTGACAGTGGCAACCGGTGCCCCCGACCCGGGGGTTCGGGCCGTGGATAACTCTGCGTCTCTATCGGGCACAGCTATGGATTTGCCCCACCGACCTCATTTAATGTCAGGCTGGCGAGCACGTGTCGTGTATCATCTATGCCTGACCATGCAGCTCACGGAATTTTTGATGCCGCTGCCCATTTTCGCGGAGAATCCCATGCGTTTCTTACTTGCCGCAATGCTGCTGCTCGTAGCCTCGGTCGAGGTTTCTCTTGCGCAGGCACAAGCTGCCAAGCCAGCAGCCTCATGGATACTGAAGTGGTTCCAGGGAACGGCAAGGACCACATCGTCGATCCCGAAGGCAATCCCCCGTACCACGAAACCTGCGGTCACGCAGAAGTCTGTGGCAGCAGCCGCACCCCCCAAGACTGGATCGCCAGTGGAAGCCGCCGAGAAGAATTCAGACAGCGTTTTCTCGACCGGAAGGACTGAACTCGGAAAGCACAACGCAAAACAGACCGCGAAATGTGTCTTGAAGGATAAGCGCCTGCCCGATGGCTTGATCATCAAGTATTGCGCTGAAAAGGAAAAGCCGAAGAGATAGGCCGCCATAGAGGGACCGTTTCCGAATTCCTCCTTCGCCGCAAAGTTGAGCCTTCCATTCGATCAGTATAGCTCTGACCCTTTGCCCCTACTCCGCCGCCACGAACGCCGGCCGCTTGTCCAGGCCCAGCTGCCGCTTGGCCTGATCGCGCAGGAGGTCGATTGGCGCGAGCGTCTTGCCGTTCATGTAGTGCCAGAAGGTCCAGCCGTTGCAGGCGGTCTTGCCCTGCACCTGGGCGCCGAGGCGATGGATCGAGCCCTGCCAGCCACCGGTCGCAAGCGTGCCGTCGGCCTTCACTTCGGCACGGAACCGGCCGCGCTCGTCGCTGAGCATGCTGCCCGGCGTCAGGATACCCAGCTCGATGATGGTACCGAACGGCACGCGCGGCTCGGCCCGCTTCGAGCGCAGTGCTTCGAGCGCCGACGGCCCCCACGGCTGCACGTTGTCGATGCGCTCCTGCGCGGCGTTGGCGTAATCGGGATCGCGCTCGATGCCGATCCAGCGGCGGCCGAGTCGCTTTGCCACTGCCCCCGTCGTGCCGGTGCCGAAGAACGGGTCGAGGATCACGTCGCCGGGGTTGGAGGTGGCGAGCAGCAGGCGATGCAGCAGCGCTTCCGGCTTCTGCGTCGGGTGCGCCTTACGGCCGCCGTCGTCCTTCAGCCGCTCCGGGCCCGAGCAGATCGGGAACAGCCAATCCGACCGCATCTGCAGGTCGTCATTGAGCGCTTTCAGCGACTCGTAATTGAACGTGTACTTTGAGTTCTGGTCGCGGCTCGCCCAGATCAGCGTCTCGTGCGCGTTGGTGAAGCGGCGGCCACGGAAGTTCGGCATCGGATTGGTTTTGCGCCAAATGACGTCGTTCAACAGCCAGAAGCCCTGGTCCTGCAGCTCGGCGCCGAGGCGAAAGATGTTGTGATAGGAGCCGATCACCCACAGTGCGCCATCGGGCTTCAACACGCGGCGGCACTCAGCGAGCCAGGCGTGGCTGAACTGGTCATAGGTGGCAAAGCTCGAGAACTTGTCCCAGTCCTGATGCACGCCGTCGACCACGGTATTGTTGGGCCTGAGCAGGTCGCCGTCGAGTTGCAGGTTGTAGGGCGGATCGGCGAACACGAGATCGATGCTCGCGTCGGGGATCTTGGCCAGTTCGCTGAGGCAGTCACCACGCAGGATGCGGTTGGCGGCGAACGGTTCGGCAGCACGCTTCGAGGGCGCACGCACGCGACGGACCTGACCCATGATCAGCACTCTTTCCCAACGCAACGACGACAGACACGACGAACCCGCGACCGAAAGCAACAAGCTGCCGGAAGCAATGAATCATTCCCTAACGGATGGCGACTAACAATGGGTTAACCACGTCGGCCACGGCACATTGAATGACATGTCCTTGTGGCGAACGAAGGGCGAACATTTGTTGTATCATCTACCGTCGAGAGCGGCGACGCTCTATATGCGGGACGGGCGCGCGCCGCCGTTGAAGGAGACCGACCTTGAGCTACTTCCCGGAAATTCTGGCCGACCGCTATCGCCGCTTCAAGTTCCGGCATTTTCAGCCGAACCAGGACCATTACGAGCAGTTGGCGACCTTCGGCCAGAACCCGGAGGTGATGGTGGTGTCGTGCTGCGATAGCCGCTGCGATCCCGAAACGATCTTCTCGGCGATGCCGGGCGAACTGTTCGTCGTGCGCAACGTCGCCAATCTCATTCCGCCGTTCGAGACCACCGGCCGCTATCACGGCGTCAGCGCGGCGCTGGAGTTCGCGGCGCTGAATTTGCGCGTGAAGCACATCGTCATTCTCGGCCATTCGGGGTGCGGCGGCGTTAGGGCGTGCCTTGAAGAAGATGCCGCGCGGCAGACGGAAGCGCAGTTCATCCGCAACTGGATGTCGATGCTCGACGAGGCGCGCGCGAAGATCCTCGCCAAGGGCCATATTCATCCGGGGCCTGAGCAGCGCGCCGCACTCGAGCGCGAGGGCATCAAGACCTCGCTCGCCAATCTGCGCACGTTTCCCGTGCATTCAGATTTTGGAATCGAAGGGCCGCGTTGCCCTGCACGGCGCCTATTTCGATATCGCCACCGGCGAACTGTCGGTACTCAACGACGCGGCGGATGCCTTCGTGCCGGTGTAGTTCACTGTAGAGGGCGTGTTCTGATGTAGGTTGGGTCAAGCCCACTTGCGCGACCCAACATTCCACGGGTGGTGCCCGAAGGAGCTCGCTCGCGGATCACTCCGCCGCGCGCAGCTTGGCCTTTTCGCCGCCGAGGCGCCCTTCGAGCGAACCGCAATACCAATCGACGAACTGGGTGACGCCGGTTTCGTGGACCGGCGAATATGGTCCGGGCTCATAGGCCGGCGAGCGGATGCCCTCGGCGTTGCGTTCGACCAGGGCCGCGTCCTGGGCATTGGTCGCGATCCACACCTCGGTCAGCGTCTTCAAGTCATAGTCGCGGCCCTCGACGGCGTCCTTCGGCACCAGCCACTTGGTGACGAGTTCGGTCTCGGTGGCGCTGACGGGTAAGCACCGGAAGCTGATGGCATGATCGGCGGTGATGTGGTTCCAGGTCGAGGGATAGTGATAGAGCAACACATCGCCGCAGTTCTCGGTTTCGGGTGCCTTTCCCAAACGCTTTGCCACCGCCGGCTCACCGGACATGGTCATCGAGCGCGCGGCATCGAGGAACGGCAGCCGCATGACGCGGTATTGCGCGTCGTCGGCGATGCGGAATTTGCCGGGAAAGCCACTGGCTTCCCATTTGGCGACGAAATCGGCGACGTGTTGCGCGTCCTTCGCGCCTTCGACGCCGGCATGCACGGGACTGTCCGGGAAGGTGCGGCACAGCTCGGGGTGCGAGCCGACGCAGTGGTAGCACTCGCGATTGTTCTCCATCACGAGTTTCCAATTGCCGGTCTCGATGATGCGGGATTCAAACGCGACCTTGGTGTTGGTGAGATCATACGGCGCTAGATAGGGCTGAACGAGAGCCCTGAACGCCGCAAAGTCCGGCGCCTCGGCCGCGACGCAGATGAATATCCAGCCCGACACGCTTTCGGCATGCACGGATTTGAGGCCGTGCTTCGAAGCGTCGAAGTCGGCGCCCATGCCGCGCGTGCGCGCCAAGCTGCCGTCGAGCTCGTAGGACCACTGGTGATAAGGGCACACGAACCGACGCTTCACGTTGCCTTTGGCGGCGTCGCAGACCTTGAAGCCGCGATGCCGGCAGGCGTTATGATGCGCCCGCACCCGGCCCTCTGCATCGCGCGCAACGATGATCGCGTAGTCGCCGAGCTGCATGGTGAAATAGTCGCCGGGCTTCTCGATTTCGCAGTCGTGGCCGGCGAAGATCCAGTCGCGGTAGAAGATGTGTTCGAGATCGAGCCGGAACAGGTCCGGGCTCTGATAAAACGGCTGGGTGAGGCTGTGGTCGGGGCGGCGGAGGTTAAGGGCGCGGAGGGTGTCGGTCGGGGTCATGGGCTTCAAGGCTCCGATGATCGGCGGGGCGCGCTGCTGGCAACGCCGCGAGGCTCCGTTGAGACTATCGCGTGCGCGACATGCCCGATGTCTCATTTGCGACGATTTGCATTGGCGGTGCGGCAGGGGACGGAAGGACGACGAAGGGAACAGTTATCGCTCAGGCAAACAACTAGCAATTACAATGGGATGATCAATATCAGCAACCCGTCGCTCCGCTGTTTGAACTTAGGTCTCACGCGACCGCGATACTAATCGTCGCCATTCAACAAGGATGCGGTCAATGCCACTGCTCCAAGGATCGTGTGAGCAGTAATGTGCCGACCGCCACCTTCCGGCTCGAATACGAATTCTTTCGCACGCCAATGCCATGTGCCGAGGCGCCTGCCAGCCGACGCCAACTCCACTCCTCCCGACTGGTGACGTTCGACCGTAATGCCAAGCAAGCGCAGGTCACCACGCGATTTTAGTCGCCGCGCCAGCGCCGCCTCCATTATTGGGATCGGCTTCATGTTCTTGGACCGGGCCGGTCATCGGTTCCGCCCACACGCCAACTATGCCGAGCGCAAAGGAAGATAACGAACACGAAACCTCCGAGCAGCGCGGGTATGGTCGAGGCAGAAATTAAGTAAGACAAACGCTCCAACATCGCCCCCCCTGTTACCGCGCACGCTCGTCAATCCGAGCCGCGGCATGCTGTCGGCGTTGAAGCTATATCGAGGCGGAAACAGAACGTCGTTCAATAACAGCGCGTAACCTTGTCATTTCCTTTCAATCGATACATACAACAATCCTTATGCTGACATATTCGCACACTCCTCCGGCGAGCGCCGTTTCGACATATCCTTGGACCACGCCGATCGGTTGGTCTCCTTGTTGGAACTTCGGATGCCCACCCGCATCCACTGGACAGTGGTCGAGGATCCTGTGTGAACCGGAGATGGTAGGAGGCACGTCGGATTTCGGTCAAACCAAGTCGTCTACGCGGGCTCGATCGACCCAAGATCAGCCCCTAATGTCGAGCCGGGACAACCCTCGCCCCTTCCAAATCCCGTCCCACCGTGCAAGCTAGTCGCAACACGTTTCCGAGGGAGGGGTTATGCCTCAAGACGACTTGCGCCAGCAGGCTCTGGACTATCACGAGGCTGATCCGCCGGGCAAAATCGCGATCCATGCGACGAAGCCAGTCGCCAACCAGCATGACCTCGGCCTTGCCTACTCGCCCGGCGTCGCCCACGCCTGCATGGCCATCTTCGACGATCCGGCCAATGCGGTGCGCTATACCGCGCGCGGCAACCTCGTCGGCGTCATCACCAACGGCACCGCCGTGCTGGGCTTGGGCGACATCGGGCCCTTGGCGTCGAAGCCGGTGATGGAAGGCAAGGCGGTTCTGTTCAAGAAGTTCGCCGGCCTCGACTGTTACGACATCGAGATCGCGGAAAAGGAGATCGCGCCGTTCGTCGAGGCGGTGGCTAGGCTCGAGCCGACCTTTGGCGGCATCAATCTGGAAGACATCAAGAGCCCGGAGTGCTTCGAGATCGAGCGCCAGTTGCGCGCCCGCATGAAGATCCCGGTGTTCCACGACGACCAGCACGGCACCGCGATCGTGGTCGCCGCCGGCATCGTCAACGGCCTCAAGGTGGTCGGCAAGAACATCGCCGACGTGAAGCTCGTCTGCTCGGGCGCGGGGGCGGCGGCACTCGCCTGCCTCAACCAGCTCGTCAGCCTCGGCCTCAAACATGAAAACACCTTCGTCTGCGACATCAAGGGTGTCGTCTACAAGGGCCGCAAGGAACTGATGGACCCCTACAAGGAGCCCTATGCGCGCGAGACCAACGCCCGCGTCATCGCCGAAGTCATGCCGGGCGCCGATGTGTTCCTGGGGCTTTCCGCCGCCGGCGTGATCAGCAAGGACATGGTCGCGTCGATGGGCGACAAGCCGCTGATCTTCGCGCTCGCCAACCCCAATCCGGAGATCATGCCGGAGGACGTGAAGAGCGTGCGACCGGACGCCATCATCGCCTCGGGCCGCACCGACTACCCGAACCAGATCAACAACGTGCTGTGCTTTCCCTTCATCTTCCGGGGCGCGCTCGACGTCGGCGCCACCACCATCAACGAGGAGATGAAGAAGGCGGCCGTCGTGGCGTTGGCCTCGATCGCCGAGAGCGAAGCCTCCGACGTGGTGCTGTCAGCCTACAGCGCCGAGACCTTCGTGTTCGGCGCCGACTATATCATCCCGAAGCCGTTCGATCCGCGCCTGATCCTGGAAATCGCGCCGGCCGTTGCCCGCGCGGCGATGGAGACCGGCGTCGCGACGCGGCCGATCGCCGACTTCGAAGTTTATCGCGAGAAATTGTCGCGGTTCGTTTACCGCTCCGGCTTCGTGATGAAGCCGCTGTTCGACACCGCCAAGATCGAGCACGCCAAGGAGACCAAGCGCCTCGTCTTCGCCGAAGGCGAGCACCCTTACGTGCTGCAGGCGGCGCAGCAGGTGATCATGGAGAAACTCGGCCGGCCGATCCTGATTGGCCGGCGCAAGGTGATCCAGCGCATGCTGACCCACCTTGGCCTGCGCCTCAAGATCGACGAGGACCTGGAGGTGTTCGACCAGGACACCGACCCGCGCGTGCCGGCGATGACGGAGGAATACGAGCGCCTCGTCGAACGGCAGGGCATCTCCCCCAGTCACGCGCGGCGCATCGTGCGCGGCGGCTCGACGGTGACCGCCGGGCTGCTGCTCAGGCGCGGCGATGCCGATGCCATGATCTGCGGCGCGGTCGGGCGCTACCAGACGCAGCTGCGCCATGTCGGCCAGGTGATCGGCATGAAAGGCGGCGTGCGCGGTTTCGCTGCCGTATCGGGCCTGATCCTGCCGACCGGGCCGTTGTTCATGGCCGATACCTACGTCACCTACGAGCCCGACGCCGAGCATCTGGCCGAGATCACCTTGCTCGCCGCCGATGAAGTTCGCCGCTTCGGCCTGGTGCCGAAGGTGGCGCTGATGTCGCATTCGAACTTCGGTTCTGACAACACCGCGTCGGCACGCAAGATGCGCGACGTGCTGGAAACCATTCACATGTGGGCACCCGAACTCGAGGTCGAAGGCGAAATGCACGCGGATTCCGCGCTATCGCCGTTCATCCGCGATGAGATCTTCCCGCATTCGCGGCTGAAAGGTGCGGCCAACCTGCTGATCATGCCCGATATCGATTCGGCCAACATCGCCTTCAATCTACTGAAGGTGGTGTCGGGCGCGGTGGTATTGGGTCCGATCCTGCTGGGCGCCGCCAAACCGGTGCACATCGTCACGCCGTCGGTGACGGTGCGCGGATTGCTCAACATGAGTGCGATTGCAGTCGTAAACGCCGCCCGCGAGGCCGCCAAGCATCACATGGGCGCGGCGTGAGTATCGAGGAACAGCCGTAGGTTGGGTCAGCGCGGCCTTCCGCGCGTAACCCAACATTTCATGGGCTAGGAAGTTGTTGGGTTGCGAGCGCAATTGGCGCCCCAGCCCAACCCATTGCCGACTAACGACGCTCGTCGGCCCGCGCGCGCACCTCGAGGTGGCGTTGCAGCGACAGGGCGGCGGAGGCATAGGCCTCCTGACGTTCGACATTCCAATAGCGCAGCTCGGCCAGCGGAATCGGCTGACCGCTCACCGCGCAACGCACGAACTCGCCGTTGCTCAGAACCTTGAACTCGCCGTCACCGTAGCGCACACGCGCCTCGCCGCGAGTTCCGAACATTCGATCTAACCTGTTCATGCGTAGAGCATAGTTGCTGACGGTCCCGGCCCATCGCCGGGAATATTGAATGACACTTGAACAAAAGCCGGCACAGCGTCAAGGCGCGCACCGAACCGGAACGGCGGAGCCGCTCCGGCAGGTATTTCACTTCATGTCCGAAAAACTGAACCTAGCTCCGGCGCTGACCGCGCTTGGCGGCAACCCGGGCCCGCGCCGGCCGACTGGCGGCCCTGGCAATCAGCACGACCAACGTGGCGGTGAGGATGCCGGCGAGAGTGATGCTCATGGCCTTCGAGGCTCCTATTTTGGTTCGTATGACGATGCTGTCACAAGTTTGGGCGCACGTCCATCACCACATAGTGTGGAGATTGTCACAGCTACGGGCGCATCCGATCGGCGGCTTTGAAGTAGCTGCGGGCATGCGCCACCAGTTGCTTGTCGCTCGGGTGATCGGAGGTCTCGACGCCGACGATGTGGTCGCTCAGGGCATGATCATGCTTGTGAACGTGCTTAACGAGTTCGAGCTTGGCATTGCCGGGGCCGGTAATCAGCCATTCCTTCGCCGGCCTTAGCGCGTTTACGATCTCGTGGAAGAAGTGCTGGTCGTCCGGCGTGCGCTTGCCGGCGATGCTGCCACTCTTGTGGTGCATTTGCTGGTTCGGAGCCTTGGCGGCAAATTCGACCTCGTCGAACGAGTTGCGATCGAAGAAGAAGACGCGGGCTTCGCGATGATCGAGCCAGACGACGGCATGATAATGCTGCATGGAGTGCTCCTGAGTTGGGTCGAAAGACCTATTTCTTTTCGCGCAGATCGAGAATGTAGGAGACGAGGTTCTCCAAATCGTCGCGCGCCACCATGAGGTTCGGCATGGTTGGGTGGGGCGTGCGCAGCCACACCGCGATCGCCGTGCCGGTCATGCCCGGTGTATTCGCCACAGTTTTGAACGGCGTCGCCCTAGCAACCGGCGACGCTGCCTCGGAGCCAAGCACGGCATGGCACTCGGCGCAGATCTTCTGCGCATAGGCCTGGCCGGCGCGCGCGTCGCCCAATTCCTGCGCCCGCCCGGTCGCGACCAATGCCGAAGCAAGAAGCGCCAGGAACGCAAGGACGACGACAATGATCGCGACACGGAACCCATCTCGATGGTGGGACTCGATGTGATGCGGCGCAATGGCCATGGGGTTCACCGTTTTGTTGTCGTCGGCATGCTATTTATGTAGGCGACGATGGCGTCGATTTCAGCGTCCTTGAATGCGAATTTCGGCATTTCGTCATGCTGCGCCGCGATGCCGCGCGACAAGGGCTCGCGCAACGCCATCACCGGGTGACGGTGCTGCAGAATCCGGAACTCCGGCGCCTTACTGTTGGGGCTGGCGCCGGTGAGGCCGGTGGCATGGCATCGGCTGCAAGCGGCTTCGACCAGTGCCCGGCCCTCGCGCACCAGCCGATCGCTTTCATCGACGAAGCCTGCCTTGCCGCCCAGACGCCGCTGCGCCTTCGCGGCGCCGATCAGGCTCGGATCGAGCACCAGTGCGCGGCCATAGTCGACCATCGCCTCTTGGCTGCGGCCAAGCGCTTCATAGACGTAAGCGCGGTTGTTGTAGGCCAGCGCATAGATCGGATTGAGCATGATCGCCTGCGTATAGTCGGCGACCGCTTCGTCGAGTTTGCCAAGCTTTCGGTAAGCCAACCCGCGATTGTTGAACGCGCTCGCGCTTTTATGGTTCAAGCGAATGGCTTCCGAAAAATCCGCGACCGCCAGATCGCTCATGCCCTTGACCAGCCGCGCGTGACCGCGTGCAATGAAATAAGGCACCGAGTTCGGCACCATCTTCAGTGCCTCGTTGTAGTCTGCAAGCGCGCCGTCGACGTCACCGCGTGCCAGCCGCGCCTGTCCCCGGCCAGCCAACGCCGCCGAGTCGGCAGGGTTCAGTTTGACCGCCTGGGCATAGTCGTTGAGCGCGTCCTCGAAGGCGCCGGCTTCCGCCCGCGCGCCGGCGCGGTGGCGAAAGGCAAGTGCCGCCTCCTTCGGCCCGAAGGCCTTGTCCTTGATGACGTCGGTGCAGGCCTTGATCTTGAGTTCGAGGCTGCGTGACTGGGTGCAGTCGGCGAGCGTATCGGCCAATGCCGAAGCACTAATGGCCAGCAACATGCCAAACCCCAAACCCACCGCCGTGCGCCGCATATCGTTGTACCCGCCGAAACCGTTGCCAGCTTCATGGCTAGGCCCGCGCGGGCCGCTCGGCATTGCGCCGGATCAAGACGCCGGCACGAGCGCTCCGCCTCAGCCATTCTTGAGATGCGCGCGCGCGTCCTCGGCCGCCTCGTAGATATGCGGCGCGACACCGCGGCTCTGCAATTCCTCGCCCAGCTTCATGCGCAGGAAGCCAGACGTCGCATAGCGGGTGACGTCGAGGTAATAGTTGTCAACGAGGCCCTTCACCATGGCGCTGTAGGCGTCAAACACCTGAGGCTCGATCGAGAAGTTGTTGTAGTTGACGATGGCATAGACCTTGTGGCCGAGCGGCTTGACATGAGCCTCGACCGCCGCCGCCACCATGGCGATGTCCGCCTTGGTGCGCACCGCAAAGCGCTCGAAGTTGATGTAGAGCACGTTGGCTTCCCGGTCGTAGGCGAAGCGCTTGTCGAACGGGATTGCCAGCATCAACTCGCGCAGGCCCATCGGCGCATCGCGGAAAATGATCGCGTCCATCGGTTTGGGATCGCGAACCAGCGGCTCGAAGTCCATGTGCGCCAGGATATCGCGGTCAATGTCGATTCCAGGCGCGACCTCGATGAGTTCTAGCCCGCCTTCCATGAGGCGGAACACGCAACGCTCGGTGACGTAGATCACCGGCGTGCCGCGCTTGAGGGCATAGGCGCCGGAGAAGGTTCGATGCTCGACGGCCGCGACGAACTTTCGGGCACGACCTTCGCGGCGGATGACGAGCCGCCCCGCGTCGACGCCGATGTCGAGACCACCGGCCGTAAACGTGCCGGCGAACACCACCTTGCGCGCATTCTGGCTGATATTGATGAAACCACCGGCGCCGGCCAGTCGCGGTCCAAATCGGGAAACGTTGAGATTGCCTTCGGCGTCGGCCTGGGCGAGGCCCAACACGGTCAGGTCTAGACCGCCGCCATCGTAGAAATCGAACTGGCTCGGCTGATCGATAATGGCGTGCGCGTTGATGGCGGCGCCGAAGTTGAGGCCTGCCGCCGGCAAGCCGCCAACGACGCCCGGCTCGGTTGTCAGTGTCAGCAAGTCCGCGACCCGTTCTTCGGCGGCGACCGTGGCGACGCCATCCGGCATGCCGATGCCGAGATTGACGACTGCGTTGGTCTTCAGTTCCAGCGCCGCCCGCCGCGCGACGATCTTGCGTTCAGTCAACGCCATCACCGGTAGCGCGTCGGTCGGCACCCGGATCTCGCCAGCGAAGGCAGGGTTGTAGGCGGTGGCGAACGTCTGCTGGTGATACTCGGGCTTTTCCGCAACGACCACGCAATCGACCAGGATGCCGGGGATCTTGACCTGTCGCGAATTCAAGCTGCCGCGCTCGGCCAGCCGCTCGACTTGGACGATGACGAGGCCACCGGAGTTGCGCGCCGCGGTGGCAATGGCGAGCGCCTCCAGCGTCAGCGCCTCGCGCTCCATGGTGATGTTGCCATCGGGGTCGGCGGTGGTGCCCCGCACGATGCCGACGTCGATCGGGAACGCCTTGTAGAACAGGTATTCCTCGCCATCGATCTCCATGATGCGCACGAGGTCACGCGTGGTGCGCTCGTTGATCTTGCCGCCACCGTGGCGTGGGTCGACGAAGGTACCGAGGCCGACGCGCGACAGGTGACCCGGCTTGCCGCCGGCAATATCGCGATAGAGGTGTGTGATCACGCCCTGTGGCAGGTTATAGGCTTCGATCTGGTTGGCGACGGCCAACGCCTGCAGCTTCGGCACCAAGCCCCAATGGCCGCCGATGACGCGGGCGACTAGGCCCGGATGGCCGAAGTGGTTGAGCCCGCGCTCCCCGCCATCGCCCTGGCCGGCGGCGTAGACGAGTGTAAGGTCACGCGGTTCGCCGACACCGTCCGGGCTGTCCTTGGCGCCGCTGAGGAAGCGCTCCTCAAGCGCAACCGCAATGCCTTCGGGAAAACCGATGCCGACAAAACCACCGGTGGCGATGGTGCTGCCGGAACGAACCAGTCGCACCGCTTCGCGGGCAGTAACGACCTTGCCCGTGTGTCCGGCGCGCAGGGATTCGAGCAGTTGGCTGGTCTCGGCCTGCATGACGTGTTCCCCCGGTCGCTGCCACTATCGACAGCGTGAGATTGGAGCATTGGGGCGTCAAGGGCCGCGTCTCAGGCCTTCACCTTCGCCGCGACGCCGAGGATGCCGGACGGCTTCACCATCATGACCACGATCAGCAGCACGAAGGCGTAGACGTCCTTGTAGGTGCCGGAGATGAAGGCGGCGCCTAGGCTTTCGACCACGCCGACCAGCAGGCCGCCGAGCACGGCTCCGGGCAGGCTGCCGAAGCCGCCGACGACGGCCGCCGCGAATGCCTTGATCAGAATGCCGATGCCCATCTGCACCTGCACGTAGTTGATCGGCGCGATCAGGATGCCGGCGGCACCGCCGAGCGCACAGGCGATGCCGAAGATCATCGAGATCATCAGCGGCACGTTGACGCCCGAAAGGTACGCGATCTCCTTGTTGTAGGCGACGGCGCGAATGGCGAGGCCGATCATCGTCCGCTTGAGCACGAGGTTCAGCACGAACATCAAGACCAGGGCTGTGACGATGATCCAGACGTAGGACATCGGCAAGGCGAGGTTGCCGATCTCGAGCGGCATGCCGAACGACACGTTGAACGGCAGCGGCTTCGGACCCCACACCAGGAAGGCAACGTTCTGCAATACGATCGACATGCCGAAGCCGGCGATTACCATGCCCATGCCGGCAACAGTGTAGCCACCGCCGCCGCTGGTCAGGCGCCGGTAGAACAGCCGCTCGATGACGACGCCGACGAGGCCCGTCAGGATCACCGCCAGGATGAACGCGACAATGAACGGCAAGCCCACGGTCTTGTAGAGGGTCAAACCGATGAAGGCGCCGATCATGTAGATTTCACCATGCGCGAAATGCACGATGTCGAGGCCGGAATAGATCAGCGAGATGCCCAGGGCAACGAGGCCGTAGACCATGCCGACAGAGACACCGATGATCACGAGATCAATGACGAATTCCATTGGAGCTAGAGACTCCCTTCGCGATTGGCGACGGTGCCGCCGAGGTAAGACAGGCGGACGTTATCATCGTGGATCATCTGATCGGCCGGGCCTTCAAGGTGAATCACGCCGTCCTTGATGACGTAGCCATACTCGGCAAGCAGCAGCGCCATGCGCACGTTCTGCTCGACCATCAGCACCGTCATGCCGTCGCGGGTGATGCGGTAGATGGTGCGGAAAATGTCCATCACGATCTGCGGCGCGAGCGCGGCGGATGGCTCATCAAGCATGATCATCTTCGGTGACGACATCAGGCCGCGACCGATGCACACCATCTGCAATTGCCCGCCCGACAGCGTACCGGACAACTGCCGGCGCTTCTCCTTGAGGATCGGGAAATAGCTGTAGACGCGTTCGAGCGCGGCCGCCGTCTTGGTGCGATCACCGACGACGTAGGCGCCAAGACGCAGGTTCTCCTCCACCGTCATGCCGGGGAACGCTTCCTTGCCCTGCGTCACCTGTACCAGGCCACGCCGCACGATCGCGTCCGGCCGCAAGCCGTCGATGCGTTCGCCGTCGAACGTGATCGACCCGCCCCATGGCTTGATGATGCCCGAGCTCGCCTTCAACAATGTCGACTTGCCGGTACCGTTGCCGCCCAAGAGCGCAACGATCTGGCCTCGCGCAACCTTCAGCGTCGCGCCATTGAGGATCTGCACGCTGCCGTAGCCGCCGACGAGGTCCTTGATCTGCAGCATGTTAGCTCTCACACTCCGGGCTTAAGGCCGCATCACGCCGAACGCATGTAGGCGCGGACTTCCTCGTCCTTCATTTCCTTGCCGAGGTAAGCTTCGATCACGGCATGGTTCTCCTTGATCTCGGCCGGCGTGCCCTCGGCGATCTTCTCGCCGTGCTCCAGCACGCTGATTGTCTGGCAAGTATCCATCACAAGCTTCAGGATGTGCTCGATGATGATGACGGTGAGCCCGAACCGCTTCTGCAGCGCCAGCACCGTTTCGAGCAGGATATCGACGTTGGTCGGCGACAGGCCGGCGCCCGGTTCGTCGAGCATCAACAGCTTCGGCTTCGCCGCCATCGCGCGGCCGAGTGCCAGCAGCCGGCGCTGGCCGCCCGACATCTCGCCGGCCGGCATGTCGGCGAAATCAGCGAGGCCAATGAACGACAGCAGATCCATCATCTCGGCGCGCAGCTTCTTTTCGTCACGCCACACAGCCCGCGTGCCGAGCACGGCCGAGGCTGTGTTGTAGGGGATCAAGGCATGATGCCCGACCATCATGTTCTCGACCACGCTCATGCCAGCGAAAATGCGCAGCATCTGGAATGTGCGAGCCACCCCGCGCCGCGCAATGTCATGCGACTCCATGCCGGTGATGTCCTGGCCGTCAAACACCACGCTCGAACCACGCTCGGGCCGGTAGACGCCCGAAATCAGGTTGAACAGCGTGCTCTTGCCGGAGCCATTGGGGCCGATGATGCCGCGCACCTCACCCTGCTTGACCGACAGGTTGACGTTCGAGATCGCGGTGAAGCCGCCGAAACGCTTGGTGAGATTCTTGACTTCAAGAAGCATTGGATTTCGCCTCCGCCTCTGCGGCCTGACGCTTGGCGATACTGGCCTCGCGGATTCCTTTGAAGCGACGGCGCACCAGGAAGCTGTCGATGATGCCGCCGATGCCTTTGGGCATGTAGATGACCGTCAGCACGATCACCGCGCCGAACATCATCATGCGGTAGGTGTAGTAGTCGCGCGTAAGGTCATCGATAATGGTCACGCAGATCGCGCCGATCACGCCGCCCCAGATGTGGCCGATACCGCCGAACACCACCATGAGGAGCAGCGTTACCATTTCGGTCAGCGTATAACTGTTGGGATGCAGGAAGCCCGGCGCCATGTGCGCCTGCAGGCTGCCGGCGCAACCGGCGTAGATCGCCGACAACACGAACGCGATCACCTTGTACTTGGCGACATGGACGCCGCTCGCCGCCGCGGCTAGCAAATCCTCGCGGATCGCCTTGAAGGCACGGCCGATGTCGGAGCGCAGGATGCTGAACGAGAAGTACAGCCCGAGCAGCATCGCCGGCATCACGACATAATAGTAGGCGCGATGGTCGCCGAGCGACTTGCCGAAGAAGAAGGGCGGTGGAATATTTTCGAAGCCGATGCCGGCGCCCAGGAATTCGGTACCGGAGATGATGATACGCACCGACTCGCCGAGGCCGAGAGTGGCGAGCGCCAGATAGGCGCCTTCGAGCCGCAGCGACGGGATGCCGACGATCGCGCCGGCCAATGCCGTCACCAGTATGGCGATCGGCAGCGCACCCCAGAAGGGAATGCCGAGGTAGGTCGAGGCCACCGCCGAGGTGTAGGCGCCAATCGCGGTCAGCGCGATATGGCCGATGGTGACCTGTCCAGCGAAGCCTTTGACGATGTTCAGACCGGTCGCCAGGATGATGTTGATCGCCATGACGTTGACGACATATTGCGTGTAGGCATTGCTCAGCACCAGCGGCAATGGCAGCAGCGCGAGACAGGCCACGATCCAGGGCACGATCGGGTGCACCGACGCGAACCACGAAGTGGGCGCCTCTGTGCCGACTGCGGACGGCGACTTCGTATCGTTGACGTTGTCCTGCACGATCGACCCATTGCCGGTTTCAGACCGGACCAGCATGTTGAAACTAGGATATTGCCACCACACCGGTGTCATCCCGGCATTTATTGCCGGGAGCCATCGTGCCACATGCGTAATGTTTGGATTGCGGCACCATGTGTCCGTCCCGGGGACAAGCCCCGGGATGACACCTATGGGTAGTCTACTGGCGCCACGCGAGGACGAGCAGCGCCAAGTCAATCAATCAGAGCCCGAAGCCGGGATCGAAGGTGACCCGCGCCAGGATGCCGGTGTCGAAATCCTTGCCGCCCTTGGTGTACTCGACCAGGATGCCAGCACGATTGCCGTCACGGCATTGCGGTGTCGGCTCGGCGCAGAAGTTGATCGGACCTGACGCAAGGCCCTTGAAATCCTTGATGCCGGCCAGCGCATCGCGAATAGCGGTGCGGTCAGCCTTCAAGGTTGCATCGGTCAGGCCGAGCTTGGAATTCTTGAGAGCGAGCTTGACGATCTGCGCGGTCTCATAGGCCTGACTGAAATCGTGGTCGGGGCAATTGACCTTGTACTTCTCGCGCACCATCTTGACGAATGCCTGCGCCACCGGCCGGTCGTCCTTGCAATTGAAGGCGGCGGCGAACGTCAGACCGACGGCAGCGTCACCGGCGAGTTCCGGCACCGGCGCATTGGATGCGGCGGAAGCGGCAACGCGGCGAACCTTCTTCGGAATGCCGACCTCGATCGACTGCTGCGCGATGCGCGCGATGGCGTCGAGCTGACCGCCGATCGCCAACACGTCAACGCCGAGCGACTTGATCTTCAGCAGATGGGCGCGGAAGTCGAGATCGCTCTCCTGCATTTGCGCTTCATATGCCGGATCGACGTTGTAGGTCTTCTTCATGAAGGCCATGTAGTCCTTGGCGAAGCCGATGCCGGCGCCGTCATTGGTGAACAGATAGGCGACCTTCTTGCCGACGTTCTCCGACAGATACTTGGCGTGCACCGAGGCGTAGAAGCGTTCCGACACCGAAGTGCGGAATACCCAGGCGCTACCCTTCTTGGTGATGTTGGCGTTGGTCGAGTGCGGAATGATCTGCGGCACTTCTTCCTTGGCGGTGATATCAACCATCGGCATCGACACCGAACTGCAGGTCGATCCGATCACCAGATGCACCTTGTTCTGGTTGATGAAGCGGTTGACGTTGGCGATGCCCTTGTCCGGCTTGCACTCGTCGTCAAGCAGCGTCACTTCGATTTTCTTGCCATTGATGCCGCCGGTGGCGTTGACGCTTTCAAGCTCATCCTTGGTCATCTGGCCGTAGCGCAGGCCGTTCTCGACAATCATGCGCAACGACACGCCGATGCGGATGACGCCGTCCTGGGCGGCCGCTGGCACCGTCGACAGGCCGAGCACCATCGCTGGGATGGCCGCACAACCGAGCAATTTTCTGCCTAGTTTCATTCCTGGTTTCCTCCGTTGAATTTTTTTGATGCGCAGCGATAGCCCGCCGGCAAGCAAGCAAACATATTGCTTCGATTTCGACTGGCCGTGCTCAACTCCCCTTCGAACCGCGAGCACTACTGGCACTAGCCGTGTGCTATCATTCCTTTTTTTCTTGGCTGCACTGTGTAGAACGCAACGGGCAGTGTCAACGCGGCCATGCGCGGTAATAGCTGCTATAACCACAATCACCTCGAACTATGATTTACGCTGGCCGAAGGGCGCCGCGTTTTGCGCACACTAGACTTGCCGCAAGCCACGTTGACAGCCGCATCGACTGCCTCAAAGACAATCGACCAACAAATGACCGCGAATTGCGGCTTTGCACGCCCAGGTTCGAGGAAACGAAAATGTCTTTCGACAAGCCGGAAGTAGTCGTCGTCGGCGCCGGTGCCATGGGTGGGTTGTTCGGCGGCTTGCTGGCCGAGGGTGGACTGTCGGTCACCCTGGTCGACGCTTGGACCGAGCATGTTGGCGCCATCAACAATGGCGGACTGCGCATGGTCGGTGTCGGCGGCGACCGCCGCATCAAACTGAGAGCGACAACCGACGCCAGATCAATCGCCAGGGCCGACGTCGTCCTGGTGCAGTGCAAGGCCTACGCGAACGAGGCCGCGGCCGGCAGCATCAAGCACCTGTTCGGCAACGGCGGCGGAACCGTCGCCATCAGCTTCCAGAACGGTCTCGGCAATGAAGACCGGATCGGCGCGATCATCGGCGCCGGCAATATAATGGCGGGACTGACGTCGCAGGCGGGCCTTGTCGAGGCGCCAGGCGTAGTGCGCAACTTCGGCGACCTGCCGACCCATATCGGCGAAAGGTCTGGCGGCATCTCGGAGCGCGCCACCGCGATCGCGGCCGCCTTCACCCGGCACAATCTACCGGTTTCAGCCAGCGCCAATATCATGCGCGACAAATGGAAGAAGCTGCTCGGCAACGTTGCCCTCGGCGCCATCTCGGCGGTAACCGATATGCGCTCGTTCGAGATCATGGCGGTGCCTGAATTGGCTAACGTGGCATTCAAATCACTTGATGAAGCGGCCCAGGTGGCAAAAGCCGAAGGCCATGATCTCGATATCGCCGAAGCCCGCTCGGTGATGCTCAAACTGGTCGACACCACCGGCGGCGGCACTGGCACTGCCAAATCGTCGATGCGCGAGGATATCATCCGCCAGCGACAGACCGAGATCGATACCATTCACGGCGCGGTGGCGGCACTGGGCCGCAAGCACGGCATCCCGACACCGACCATCGACACCATGGTGGCGCTGGTGAAGGGGCTGCAGGCGCAATACCTGAAATAGCACCGACCAGCCAAAACCATTCGGGAAACGCTCATCGATGTCCGGAAAATGGGAAAAGCTAGCGCAGGATCTGGCCGCCGCATGGAAGAGCGGCGGCACCATTCCACTGCCTGCGGCCGATGAGGCGCCAGCCTCGCGCGCCGACGCCTATGCCATCCAGGATCGCATGGCCGCGCTGATCGGCACTAGGGTCGTCGGCTGGAAGGTCGGCGCCACGGTCAAGGCGGTGCAGATGTTCGAAGGTCACGACGGACCGCTGCCCGGCCGCATCTTCGCCGACCGCTGCTTTGACACCAATGGCGTGGTCGATGCCCGGCTGTTCAAGGGCGCCAAGGTCGAGTGCGAGTTCGCCTTCCGACTGACCAAGCCGCTGCCAGCCGGCAATGGGCCGGTGACCGCCCAGGAACTGGCGCCCATCGTCACGTTCCATCCCGCGATCGAACTTGCCGCCGTGCGCTACGCGCCGGGCACGGGAAACCGCGCAGCCCGGACCTTCGACGGCATTGCCGACAACGGCGGTGGCGGGGCCGCCGTGCTCGGCGCCGCTGTCACCGACTGGCGCAACCTATCGCTCGAAACCATGGCGATCGACGCCCACATCGACGACAGCCCGGAGCTTCAGATCTACACCGGCTCCTACCGCCGCAGCCCGCTCGACATCACCGCCGAGACCTTCAGCGACCTGCGCGCCCGCGGCATCGACCTGGCCGTGGGCACCTGCGTGCTGACCGGCTCGTCATCGCTGCCGACCCCGATCCGCCCCGGCCAAACCTTGGTCGCAAGGTTCGGCACCCTACCAGCCATCAGCATCAAGCTCGCCTAGGAGACTCCGCCATGTCGAAAACGATCCTCATTCTCAATGGCCCGAACCTCAATCTGCTGGGCACCCGCGAGCCGCACATCTACGGTTCGACCACATTGAAGCAGGTCGAGGAATTGTGCCGCGAGCGCGCCAATAAGCGCGGACTAGAGGTCTCGTTCCATCAATCGAACCGCGAGTACGAGATCATCGACTGGATTCATGGCGGTATCCAAGGCTGCGCCGGTATCATCATCAATCCTGCCGCCTTTACGCACACCTCGGTCGCGATCCTCGATGCGCTCAACATGATCAAGCAGCCGATCATTGAGCTGCACATCTCGAACCCGCACAAGCGCGAACCGTTCCGCCACCATTCGTTCACAACCTTCGCGGCGACGGCTCTGATCTGCGGTCTTGGCGTCAACGGCTACCCCATTGCGGTCGAGGCGATGGCCGACCTGATTGAAGCGAAAGCCGGGGCCAAATCGTGAGCGCCGGCCCCCAAGTTCGCACTGAGCGCGACGGCGCGATCCTGTGGATCACCATCGATCGCCCGCAGGCGATGAACTCGCTCAACGCCCAGGCGCATCGCGAACTGCATGAAGCGCTCGACGCTTTCACCGCCGCGACCGATCTGCATGTCGCCGTGATCACAGGGGCCGGCGACAAGGCGTTCTGCGTCGGCAGTGATCTGAAGGAGCGCGCGATCAAGAACGCCGACGATCATCCGCCGACCGGGTTCGGTGGCATCTCGCACCGCTTCGGGTTGCTGAAGCCGGTGATTGCCGCAGTGAACGGCTTGGCGATTGGCGGTGGCGTCGAGATCATCGCGGCGTGTGATCTCGCCATTGCCGCCGACCATGTTGAGTTTGCGTTGCCGGAGCCGCGCGTCGGTCTCGCGGCACTTGGCGGCGGCGGCCTGCAGCGCCTCGCCCGCAACATGCCGCTGAAGCAGGCAATGGACCTGATCCTGACCGGCCGGCGCATCAAGGCTGATGAAGCCAAGGCGATGGGCCTGATCAACGACGCCGTCCCCAAAGAGCAGTTGCGCGACCGCGTGCGCTGGTACGCAAACCAGATCCTCGAAGGCGCCCCGCTCGCCATCCAGGCCTCGAAGCAAGTGATGATCGAGAGCCTGAGCGAACCAGACCTCGAGAAGGCGTTGCGCCGTACCTATTCCGCCGCCGAACGAATGCTGGCGAGCGACGACGCCAAGGAGGGCCAGCGCGCCTTCGCCGAAAAGCGCAAGCCGAAATGGCGGGGACGCTGAATTTCCATGCCCCACCCAATGACGTCATCCCCGCGAAGGCGGGGACCCAGTCAAGTTGCAACGCGAGCGGTAGTTGCCGGCTCGCACGCTGCTGGTCCAGATCACTTAGCCTTTGACAGAGTAATTCCTGCCCGTTGTCTGGGTTCCCGCCTTCGCGGGAATGACGGACGGGGTGGGATTGAGCGGTGCGCCATCTCAGTCAGCAGTCAACAATGTTAGATCAGGAACAAGGAACCCCCATGTCCCAATTCTACGTCAAGGTCGGCGACACTTCGACTTTCACCAAGACCGTCGGCGAGTACGACGTCTACGGCTTTGCCGGCATCACCGGCGACTTTTCGCCGAACCACACCAACAAGGCCTACATGGAGAAGTCGAGCTACGGTCGCCTGCAGGCACACGGCGCGCTGATGGTCGGCTACATGTCGACCGCCTCTACCCTCGTCATCGCCGAAAGCCGCGCCGATGCCGACGAGACGCCGGTGTCGCTCGGTTACGACCGCATCCGCTTCCTGGCGCCGGTGTTCTTCGGCGACACCATCACCGTCGACTACAAGATCAGCTCGGTCGACACCAAGACGAGGCGGTCGGTCGGCGACATCGCCATCAAGAACCAGGACGGCACGCTGATCGCGGTGGGGCAACACATTCTCAAGTGGGTGAAGAACAAGTGAGGCTGGCAAAATGCTGATCGGGTGGTGCGCAACCATTGATCAAGCCGGGCTCGTCAAGAGCGCCGGTTATGATTACGTGGAACTACCGCTTGCCGCGCAGTCGCTCGAAGGCAGCGAAGCCGAGCGGCGTGCCTGTCGCGAAGCGATTGTCGCGAGCCCGTTGCCGACGCTTGCCTTCAACTACTTCTTCCCACGCGACATGCGGATCGTCGGCGAAGCAATCGATCGCAATCGTCTCGACACCTATCTCGCACGCGCCGCGCAATTGCTCGCCGCAGCCAAGGCCAGCGTAGTGGTGATGGGCAGTGCATGGGCGCGTAACGTGCCCGAAGGCTTCGAACGGGCGCGCGCCGAGGCGCAGATATTGGACGCACTGGGGCTGGCGGCCGATCACTTGCGCGGCTCCGGCTGCACGCTCGTCATCGAGCCGCTCTGCCGGCAGGAATCGAATATCATCAACAGCGTGTCCGAGGGCGCCGTTTACGCACGTAAAATCAACCGTTCCGAGATCCGCGTGCTCGCCGACTTCTTCCACATGGACGAGGAAAGCGAGCCGTTCGAGACACTGGTCGACAATAAGGACTGGCTGGCACACATCCACCTCGCCGACACCGGCCGCTTCAATCCGGGCAGTGGCAGCTACCCTTACGACGCGTTCATCGAGCAACTGCGCAAGGCTGACTACGACGGCACGATGTCGTGCGAATGCAAGACGCGCGACCCCGAGCCGGATATGCGGTCCAGCGCCCAATTCCTGCGCCGGCATTGGCCGCACCCCACAGCGAGTTAAGGATCACACCATGAAAACCAGAGTCGACGGTCAGGTTGCGATTGTCACGGGCGCCGCCCGCGGCATTGGCCTCGGCATCGCGAAAGTGCTGCAATCGCGCGGTGCCAAGGTGATCGTTTGGGATCGCGACGTGTCACCGCTGAAGGAGGTCAAGGACTTCACCGCCGCCAGCGTGACTGCCCTCGACATTTCCGATCACGCGGCAGTCGAGAAAGCGTTTAATGCCGCCGTCGCCGAATTCGGCCAGATCCATATCTTGGTCAACAACGCCGGCATCAACGGCCCGATCAAACCGTCGTGGGAGTACCCGCTTGAAGACTGGGACCGCGTTGTCGCCATCAACATGACGGCGGTGTTCTACACCTCGCGGCTCGCGGCCAAGCATATGCGGGAGAAGAAATACGGCCGCATCGTCCAGATCGCGTCGATCGCCGGCAAGGAGGGCGTGCCCAACATCGGCGCCTATTCGGCCGCCAAGGCCGGCGTCATCGGCTACACCAAGGCGCTGGCAAAAGAACTGACCGACGGCAATGTCACCGCCAACTGCATTGCGCCGGCGATCACCGAGACCGACCTCCTTAAGGGGATGACCGAGGAGCACATCCGCAACATGAAGGCCAAGATTCCGATGGGCCGGCTGGTGCAGGTCGATGACGTCGCGGAACTCGCCGCCTGGGTCGCGAGCCCCGCCTGCAGCTTCACCACCGGCTTCGTATTCGACGTTTCCGGCGGCCGCGCCACCTACTGAGGACCGATTGATGACCATCAACAAGTTCATGTCCGCCGACGAGGCGGTGCAGCTGATCAAGGACGGCGACACCGTGGCGCTGATCGGCGGCGGCGGCGGCCTCGTCGAAGCGTCGGCGCTGCACGAGGCGGTCGAAAAGCGTTTCCTCGCCACCAATCATCCGCGCAACCTGATGTTGGTTCATTCGCTCGGCATCGGCGACCGCAAGGTGCGCGGCGTCAACCGCTTCGCCTACGAGGGCCTGGTGCGCAAAGTCATCGGCGGCCACTGGGTTTGGTCGCCACGCATGCAGGAACTCGCCCGCGCCAACAAGATCGAGGCATTCGTGCTGCCGGGCGGCGTTGCCATGCAACTGCTCCGCGAGATCGGCGCCGGCCGACCCGGACTCCACACGCACGTCGGCCTCGGCACTTTCTGCGATCCGCGCGTCGATGGCGGCCGCATGAACGAAGCCGCCAAGGGCAGCCTTGCCGAGATCGCCACCATCGATGGCCGCGAATACATGCGCTACCTGCCGTTCCCTGTGAACGTGGCATTGATCAAGGGTTCCTACGCCGACGCGCACGGCAACGTCAGCCTCGACGAGGAGCCGGCCAACGTCGATGTCTACGCGGCAGCACTCGCCGCCCACAACAGTGGCGGCAAGGTCATCGTGCAGGTGCGCAATGCCGTCCAGGTTGGCCAGCTGCCGGCGCGGGCGGTGCGGGTGCCGGGCGCGCTCGTCGACGCCGTGGTGGTCGATCCGGGCCAGCGCATGGGCTACGACGTGGTCTACGACCCGACCATGTCGGGCGAGAAAAAGGGTCCGCCGTCGCCGATCCTACCCACCCCGTTCACGGTGCGCGAAGTGATCGCCCGGCGCGGCGCCGACGAGCTTCGCGACGGCGCGGTGCTGAACTACGGCTTCGGCATCCCCGACGGCATCGCCAAGATCATCGCCGAGCGCGGCGAGATCGACAAATACTACCAGACCATCGAGCACGGCACCTATGGCGGTGAACTGCTCACCGGCAACCTGTTCGGTTATGCGCGCAATGCCAGCGCGATGATCGACGGGCCGTCGCAGTTCGACTTCTACGGCGGCGGCGGCCTCGACATGGCATTCCTCGGCTTCGGCGAGATCGACGAGGCTGGCAACGTCAACGTGTCGAAGCTCGGCGGCATGCCGGTCGGCCCCGGCGGCTTCATCGACATCGCCCAGAATGCCAAGAAGGTGGTGTTCTGCGGCACCTTCGACGCCAAGGGTACCGACCTCGGCATCGGCAACGGCCGCCTCGACATCAAGCGGCATGGCGAGGTGACCAAGTTCGTCAAAAAGGTCGAGCAGATCACTTGGTCGGGCGCGCAAGGCCTGAAGCGCGACCAGGAGGTGATTTACGTCACCGAACGCGCCGTGTTCCGCTTGGGCACCGACGGTGTGACGCTGATCGAAGTCGCCCCCGGCGTCGACGTCCGCCGCGACGTGATCGAGCGCATGCAATTCGCACCGAAGGTGCCGCGTGATCCGAAGATCATGTCGGCCAGCCACTTCACCGCTTAGATTTCCCTCCTCCCCGAAGTGGCGGAAGAGAGGGGAAGAAGGCAAACAGGTTCACCGCTCAGAAAGGAAACATCCGCATGGGCCCCGTCCGCATCGGCGTCATCGGCGCCGGCCTCATCGGCCGCAAGCACATCGAGGTGCTGCGCTCAGCTAACCCGCTCTACACGCTCGCTGGCGTCGCCGACCCGTCGCCCGCCGCCAAGAAGGAAGGCGACGACCTCGGCTATCCCGTCTACCCGACGCTTGAGGAAATGCTCGACAAGGCCAAGCCGGATGGAGTCATCGTCGCGACACCGAACCAGATGCATGTGGCCAACGGCCTCGCCTGCATCGCCCGCAACGTCCCGATCATCGTCGAAAAGCCGATTTCGGACACCATCGAAAGCGCCATGAAGCTGGTCGAGGCCGGCGAGAAGGCTGGTGTCGCGATCATGACCGGCCATCACCGCCGGCACAATCCGATCATGCGCCGCGCCATCGAGATCATCCAGGGCGGCGGCATCGGCCGGGTCGTGGCGGCCAACGCCGTCTGGCTCGCCTACAAGCCCAAGGGCTATCACGACCTCGCCTGGCGCCGCGAGCCCGGCGGCGGCGTGGTGCTGATCAACGGCATCCACGATATCGACTGCCTCAGGCAGATGTGCGGCGACATTGAAACCGTCCAGGCCACCACCTCCAATGCCGTGCGCGGATTCGCGGTCGAGGACACCGCTGGCGCCGTCATCCGGTTCAAGAGTGGCGCCATTGGAACGCTCATCATATCCGACACAGCAGCGTCGCCCTGGAACTGGGAGTGCACCTCACAGGAGAACCCGTTCTATCCCTACCAGGCAAACGACAGCTACATGGTGACGGGCACGCTCGGCGCCCTCAGCGTGCCGACCCTTCACCATCGCTGGTATGACGCCGACAAGCAGAACTGGGGGCTGCCGATGACCGAGCGCCGTGAGCCGATCCAACCGGCCGATCCCTACTACGAGCAGATGCGCAATTTCGCGGGCGTCATTCGCGGCACTGAAAAGCCTGTGCTCGACGGTCGCAATGGCGCCAAGACGCTGGCCGCCACGCTCGCTATCAGCATTTCGTCGCAAACCGGCGCTTCAGTCCGCGTTGATGATATGCTGGTCGCGAAAGCCTAGAACTTACCGACGGGGAAAACTTTCATGACTGCACCAAAACGCGCGGCTTGCGTCATCGGCTGGCCGGCCAAGCACTCGCGTTCGCCCAAGCTGCACGGCTACTGGATCAAGAAATACGGCATCAACGGCGACTACCGCGCCGAGGACGTGAAGCCGGAGGAATTCCCGGCCTTCTTGCTGAGCCTCGCCCAGCACGGCTACGTCGGCGCCAACATCACCATGCCACACAAGGAAACCGCGCTGAAACTCACCGAGCCTGACGAACGGGCGCGCAAGGTCGGCGTCGCCAACACGGTTTGGCTGAGCGAGGGCAAACTCAAGTCCACAAATACCGACGTCGAAGGCTTCATCGGCGCGCTCGACAGTTGCGCGCCGGGTTGGGACAAGCGCACCAAGACCGCCGTCGTGCTGGGCGCAGGTGGTGCCAGCCGCGCCGTGGTGTTTGGCCTCGTCGAGCGCGGCATCGAGGCGATCTACGTCGTCAATCGCACTTACGAAAAAGCCGTCGAGTTCGTCGACCGTTTCGGTCCGTCAATCAAACCGGCGCACTGGAATGAGATCCCTGCCCTGCTGAAGTCGGCTGATCTGATCGTCAACTCGACGCCGCTCGGCATGAAGGGGCAATTGCCGCTCGATATCGACATCAGCGAGATGCGTGATGGCGCGGTGGTCAGCGACATCATCTATGTGCCGCTCAAAACCGAGTTGCTGAAAGCCGCCGAGGCGCGCGGCTTCGCCACCTCGAATGGCCTCGACATGCTGCTGCATCAGGCGGTGCGCGGCTTCACCGAATGGTTCGGCATCAAGCCGGAAGTCTCGAAAGAGCAGCGCGACATGCTGGTCGCGGATCTGACGGGGTAGGGTGCGATCCAAACCTCGCATCGGTCTACTGTGAGATCACATCCGCCCACTCGGGATGCCGTTTGGCCTGCACCGCGATGTAGCTGCAGGTTGGCAAAATCTTGAAGCCTTGCGTGCGGGCGTCGGCAATCAGCTGCTTGACCAGTGCAAGCGCCACGCCGGTGCCGCGCATCGACGGCGGCGCAAAGGTGTGATGCGCAATGACGAGGTCGGGACCACGCCGCGATATAGGTCAGCTCGGCCTCGCCAACGAAGCCATCGACACGGGCCGAGTAGCGGCCGCGTCCATCGGACTCGGCGTGACTGATTGTGAACTCGCCCATATCGATCTCCAGCCTTGCTGACGAGTGTCAATGTGGTGTCCGACTGCCGCAAATGCGAGCCTTACTCCGGCGGCTTCGCGCCCTTGCGCTCGACGAGCATTCCATAATGCTGCGGCTCGCGGTGGCGCTCGAAGGCGAAAGTCGACGCCTTGTAGCTCTTGCCGATGTCGAGGTCGCAGCGCGCGACCACGAGTTCGTCGCCCTCAGTCACCGCCTGAGCCACGACTTCGCCGGTCGGGGCGATGATGCACGAGCCGCCGATCTGGTCGACGCCAGCTTCGATACCCGCCTTGGCAACACCGACCACCCAGGTGGCGTTCTGATAGGCGCCGGCCTGCATGACGAGCTGGTTATGGAAATTGCCGAGGCGATCGTGGTCGGGGGCCGGCGGATTGTGCTTCGGCGTGTTGTAGCCGAGCACGATCATCTCGACATCCTGCAGGCCCATGACGCGATAGCTCTCGGGCCAGCGCCGGTCGTTACAGATCATCATGCCGATGTTGCCACCCATCGTGCGCCACACCTTCCAGCCGAGATTGCCGGTCTCGAAGTAGCGCTTCTCCAGGTTCTGGAACGCATTGGCGGGCTTGTGATCGGGGTGGCCGGGCAAATGGATCTTGCGATATTTGCCGACGATCGCGCCTGACTTGTCGACCAGGATCGGCGGTGTTGAAGCGGCGCTTGCGGCCTTCTTCGTGAGCTAGTTCGCAGTAGCCCAGGTGAAAGCCGATGCCGAGCTTCTTGGCTTCGGCAAACAGTACCGCCGTTTCGTTGCCCGGCATTGCTGCTTCGAAGTGGCTGTCGATCTCGGCTTCGTCGTCAATCCACCAGTGCGGGAAAAACGCCGTCAGCGCTGCTTCCGGGTAGACGATCAGATCGCAGCCGTGGCCCTTGGCCTGCCGCATCATGACGATCATGCGCTCGACCGCCGAACCGCGGCTTTCCGAGCGCTGGATCGGCCCCATCTGGGCGGCGGCGACGGTGAGGATGCGGCTCATGAACGGTCTCCATTCTGGGCAAGGACTTCGGCGGCGGTCATCCCCACCGCTTCGTGATAAATCGCGGCGTCGGTGTCGCCTTCGGTGCCGATCAGCAGCACGCGCGAGGTGGCATCGAGTTGCAGCGCCGCGCGCAGGTCGGCGCGGTCCTTCAATGCCAGTAACGCACCGAGCGCGCCGCCGCTGCATTCGCCGGCGACGATCGCCGGGTCGCCGGCCAGCGGCTTCGCAAACCGGCGCATACCCTCGAGCGCGAATATGTCGTCGATGGCGATGGCAGCCGCCGCTCCGTCGCGCAGCACCGGCCAGGCCAGTGTCGAGACTTCGCCGCAGCTCAAGCCCGCCATAACCGTCTCGTCCGTTATTGTGACGTCGGTGCGCTCGCCGCGCGCGATGCTCTGATACACGCAATCGGCGCGAGTCGGCTCAAGGACGGTGAAAAGCGGACGCTGCTTCATGCCCAACCACATTGTCGCCAGCACGCCGCTCGCCAGTCCGCCGACGCCAGCCTGGGCGAACACGTGCGTTGGCGGCGTCGATGCCTGCGCCAGCACCTCGCGACCGATTACACCGTAGCCGCTGGTGATATCGCGCGGGACTTCCTCGTAAGCATCGGTGCCGGTGTCCTGCACCACGAACCAGCCGTGCTCAGCGGCTTGCGCGAACGTATGCCGGACGCTGTCGTCATAGCCGCCACCGACGCGGATCACTTCGGCGCCGTAAGCAGCAATCGCTTGCCCGCGTGCCTCACTCACCGCCGCATGAATGAAGATCACGCAGCGGCAACCGAACATCGCTGAGCCCCAGGCGACCGAGCGGCCATGATTGCCGTCAGTGGCGGAGGCCACGGTGATCGTCGACGTGAGATCGCGCCAACGCCCCGCCGCGAGATCCTTCGACGTGACGACGTCTTTCACGCCACGCTTGGCCAGTTCCTTCGCCAGCACCCGCATCACCGCGTAGGCGCCGCCCAGCGCCTTGAAGCTGTTGAGGCCGAAGCGGTGGCGTTCTTCCTTGTAGAGAATTTGCGCCAGACCGAGTTCGCGGGCGAGCCCCGGCAGGTCGATCAGCGGTGTGGCCGCATAGCCCGGCCAACTGGCGATTTCACGGTGCGCGGCCTCAAAGCCGGCAGCAGGTAAGGCCGTCTCGCTGGCGGCGGTGTAGGCGGCATCACGCGGCACCGCCTTGGCATTGACGACGACGCGAACAAGTTCAGATGCGGATTGTGTCATCGAATTCCTCTGGCGCTCGGCGGTGCCTGGCCTCAGCCTGGCACCATACCACCGGCGGTGCCAGGCTGAAGCCAGGCACCGCTACGCGTGGTGCAAAGCCTCTACCCCCGCAAATGGCAGGCGGCGAACTGGCCGGGGGTTACCTCTTTCAGCACCGGCTCGTCGATGCGGCAGCGCGCCTCGGCGTAGGGGCAGCGGGTGTGAAAGTGGCAGCCCTTGGGCGGGTTCATCGGGCTCGGGATTTCGCCTTGCAAAATGATGCGCTTCGACTTCGCCGTCGGGTCCGGCACCGGCACCGCCGATAACAGCGCCTCGGTGTAGGGATGCTGCGGTTTCGAATAGAGCGTCTTCTTGTCGGCGATTTCGACGATGCGGCCGAGGTACATCACCGCCACCCGGTGCGAGATGTGCTGCACCACCGCGAGATCATGGGCGATGAACAGATACGAGAGCCCGAATTCCTTTTGCAGGTCTTCGAGCAGGTTGATCACCTGCGCCTGCACCGACACATCGAGCGCCGACACCGGCTCGTCGCAGACGATCACCTTCGGGTTCAACGCCAACGCGCGGGCGATGACCAACCGCTGACGCTGACCACCTGAGAACTCGTGCGGATAGCGCGAGAGCTGATCGGCGCGTAGGCCGACCTTGCCGAACAGGTAGGCGACGCGCTCCTCGATCTCGCTCTTCAGCATCGGCTCGAAGTTGCGCAACGGCTCGCCGACGATGTCGACCGCCCGCATGCGCGGGTTGAGCGACGAATAGGGGTCCTGGAACACCACCTGCAGCCCGCGCCGCTCAGCCCGCATCTCGCCGCGAGACAGACCATCGATGCGCTTGCCAGCGAGTTCGATCTCGCCTTCGGTCGGCTCGATCAGGCGCAGGATCAGCTTGCCAGCGGTCGACTTGCCGCAACCGGATTCGCCGACCAGCCCCAGCGTCTCGGCCGGGCCGATCGAGAAACTGACACCATCGACCGCCTTGACCGGCGCCGATGTCAGGCCGAGCAGACCTTTGCGGACGGGGAAGTGCTTCTTGAGGTTACGGACGGCCAGCACGGGCGCTGTCGAGGTAGTGGCGGTTGCGGTGGTCATGCGGCACCTGCCAGCAGCTTGTCGGATTCCCAGCAGGCGACCGCGTGACCGCCGCCCTTGGCCACCAAGGGCGGATAGGACGAGCGGCAGCGGTCGGTCGCGAAATTGCAGCGCGGCGCGAAGATGCAGCCGGGAATTTCCTCGCGCAGCGACGGCACCACGCCCGGGATTTCGTCGAGCCGCGCCTTGATCTCGCTGCCGTCGTGCGGATCGAGCCTCGGCACCGAGCCGAGTAGAGCCCGCGTGTAGGGATGGCGCGGCGTCGCGAACAGGGCGTTGACCGGCGCCTCTTCGACCTTGCGGCCGCCGTACATGACGACAACGCGCTGCGCCATCTCGGCGACGACGCCGAGATCGTGGGTGATGAGGATGATCGCCGAACCGATCTTGGCCTTAAGCTGCCGCATCAGGTCGAGGATTTGCGCCTGCACGGTAACGTCGAGCGCGGTTGTCGGCTCGTCGGCAATCAAAAGCTTCGGCGAGCAGGCGAGCGCCATCGCAATCATCACCCGCTGCCGCATGCCGCCGGACAACTCGTGCGGATACTGCATCACACGGCGCTCCGGCTCGGGAATACCGACGAGTTTCAGGCTGTCGATGGCACGCTGAATTGCTGCCGCCTTGCCGAGCCCCTGATGCAGGATCAACGTCTCGCCGATCTGGCGGCCGATGGTCAGCACCGGATTGAGTGACGTCATCGGCTCCTGGAAGATCATCGAGATCTCGTTGCCGCGGATCTTGCGCATGTCGGCTTCCGGCAATTCGAGCAGATCCTTGCCCTGATAGCGGATGGCGCCGGCACTTCGGCCCGGTGGATCGGGGATCAGCCGCAGCACCGACATGGCCGTGACCGACTTGCCGCAGCCGGACTCGCCGACAATGGCGAGCACCTCGCCCTCCTCGACGTGGAACGACAGGCCGTCGACCGCGCGAACGATGCCGCCGGGGGTTCGAAAATGAGTTCTGAGGTTATCGACTTCGAGCAGCGCCATTATCTCAATGTCCCTTCGCGCCGCGCGGATCGAGCCAGTCGCGCAGACCGTCGCCGAGCAGATTGACCGCCAGCACCGTCACCGAGAGGAAGAGCGCCGGGATCAGCACGATGTAGGGTTTCACCTCCCACACCGCCCGGCCCTCGGCCATGATGTTGCCCCAGGACGGGATGGTCGGCGGCGTGCCGGCGCCAATGAACGACAGGATCGCCTCGACGATCATGGCCGAGGCACAGATATAGGTCGCCTGCACCGTCATCGGGGCCATGGTATTGGGCAGGATATGCCGCCAGATGATCAACGGCGTGCGCGTGCCAGAAGCGATCGCGGCATCGACATAGGGTTGCTCGCGCAGGCTCAACACGACGCCGCGCACGAGACGGGCGACGCGCGGCACTTCGGCGACGGCGATGGCGGTGATCACGTTCTTCACGCTGGCGCCGGTGAACGCCATCATGGCGATGGCGAGCAGGATCGGCGGGATCGACATCAGGCCGTCCATGATGCGCATGACGATCGAGTCCGCGAACCGCGAGAAGCCGGAGAATAGGCCGATGACGAGACCGATGATCGACGCGATGATCGCCACCGAGAAGCCGACGAGCAGCGATACGCGGGTACCGTAGAGCACGCGCGAATAGAGATCGCGCCCGACCTGATCAGTGCCGAACCAGTATTCCGCCGACGGAGCGCGATTACGCTTGGCTGGCGCGATCGCGGTCGGATCGACCGGTGTCAGCAATGGCGCGAACACGGCGATGGCGAGCAGGATCAGCAGCAGCACGCCGCCGATCACGATATTGGGGTGGGTGAGCATGAAGTTCATCATCGGCCCGCGCGGCTTGCGCGGCGGGTAGACGGCCTCGGGCGGTATGAAGACCGCGCCCTTGGCTTCGGATGTCGGGGGCATGACGCTCAATATCTGATCCTCGGATCAAGCACGGTATAGATCAGGTCGATAAACAGGTTGACCAGCACGTAGACGAACGAGAACAGCAGCACGACGCCCTGGATCACGGGATAGTCGCGCCGGAGGATCGAATCGAGCGTCAGCCGTCCGAGACCAGGAATGGCGAACACGCTTTCGGTCACCACGGCGCCACCGATCAGCAGCGCGATGCCGATGCCGATGACGGTGACGATCGGCACCGCCGCGTTCTTCAGGGCATGCAGGAACAGAATATCGCGGCGGCCGACGCCTTTGGCGTGCGCGGTTCGGATGTAGTCCTGGCTCAGTACCTCGAGCATGGTCGCCCGGGTGATGCGAGCGATCAGCGCGATATAGATGAAGCCAAGCGCCAGCGACGGCAGGATCAGGTTTTCCAGCCACGGCCAGAAGCCCTGCGCGAACGGCGTGTAGCCTTGCACCGGCAGCAGATCCCAGCGCAATGCGAACAGGTAGATCAGCACGTAGCCGACGACGAACACCGGCGCCGAAAAGCCGACCACCGCCAACGCCATCAGTCCGGTATCAATCCAGGTGCCGCGCTTCCAGGCGGCAATGACGCCCATCGGCACCGCGATGACAATGGCGAGGACGAGGGTGAGCAGCATCAGCGACAGCGTCGGTTCGATACGCTGCGCGATCATGCCCGAAACCGGCAGCTTGGTCAGGATCGATAAGCCCAGATCACCGTGCAGCACGCCCCACGACCATTCGAAGAAGCGGGTGTGGAACGACCGGTTGAGGCCCATCGCCTCGCGGATGCGGGCGATGTCCTCAGCGGTCGCCTGATCGCCTGCATTGGCGGCGGCAGGGTCGGACGGGTCGAGATAGATCAGCGAAAACACGATCAGCGCGACCACCGCCATAACGGGGATCGTCGCCAGGATGCGTCTCAGGATGTAGGCGAGCATTCTTATTCTCCCTCTCCCCTTCGCGCCCGTCTGACGCGCGTAACGAATTGGATCGCCCTCGGCGCGCGAAGGGGAGAGGGTCGGGGAGAGGGGCGGCTGGCAACTCAATGCGCAAGTGGCGCGCCCCTCACCCTAACCCTCTCCCCGTGCAGTAACGGGGAGAGGGGATAATCCGTCAGGCCTTCTTCACATCCCAGAAGAACGGCAGCGGTCCCTTGACGATGCCGGTCACGTTCGTCCGCCAAGCCTGATAGATCTGGAAGAAGCCGGTTGGCGCGTAGACCGCGTTGGCAAACGCCTCGGTGTTGAGACGCACAATAGCGGCCTTTTCCTCGTCGAGGTTCTTGGCATCGAACCAGGCAGTCGACTTCCTTCTCGATCGACGGCACGTTCGGCCAGCCAAACCAGGCCTTGTCGCCGTTGGCGCGAATTGCAGTATAGCTCGCCGGATTCACGCAATCGGCGCCGGCATGCCAGGTGTGGAACATGTGCCAACCACCGGCCGCGCCCGGCGGCTCCTTTTTGGCGCGCCTCGAACCGACGGTGCCCCAGTCAGTCGCGACGAAGTCGACCGTCATGCCGATCTTCTTCAGCAAGTCGGCGGTAACTTCGCCCATCGGCTTCAACAGCGGCTGGTCCTGCGCCACGACGCAGGTAATCGGCTCGCCCTTGTAACCGCTCTCGGCGAGCAGCTTCTTGGCGGCCTCGATGTTGCGCGGCCCTTTGAGAATGTCGCCACCGACCTCGGTGTAGAGCGGCGTGCCGGGAGTGAAGAAGCTCGGCAAGGTCTTCCACAGGTTGGTGTCGTCGCCGATCACCGCGCGCATGTAGTCTTCCTGGCTGAGCGCGGTCATGACCGCCAACCGCGCCTTAACGTTATTGAACGGCGCGTGCAGGTGGTTGAAGCGGAACGAGCCGATATTGCCGAGCGGATCGGAAATATCGAGCTTGATGTTCTTGTTCTTCTTCAGGATCGGCGCGAGATCGGTGGAGGCAATTTCCCACCAGTCGATCTCACCGTTCTGCAGCGCGGCCGATGCGGTCGCGGCATCGGGCATGATCACCCACTCGACGCGGTCGACCAGCATCTTCTTGCCGCCCGACAGCCAATTGGAGGGCTCCGAACGCGGTACGTAGTCGGCGAAGCGTTCGAACACCGCCTTGGCGCCCGGCACCCATTCGCTCTTGGCGAATTTCATCGGACCGGAGCCGACGTATTCGGTGATCTGCTGGAAGGCGTCGGTCTTGGCCAACCGCTCTGGCATCATGAATGCGCAGGGCGTGTTGTTCTTGCCCAGCGCCAGGAGCATCTTCGGGAACGGCTTCGACAGCACCCACTTGAAGCTGCGGTCGTCGATCGCGGTCAGCTCCTTTTGGAGGGCTGAGATCAACAGTCCCATGGGGTCGCGCTTGCACCAGCGCGTGAGACTGGCGACGCAATCCTTGGCCGTGACCTTCTCGCCGTCGTGCCACTTCAGGCCTTCGCGTAGCTTGAACGTCCAGGTCAGACCGTCCGAGGATACTTCCTCGCTCTCGACCATCTGACGCTTCGGCGTCAGCTTGTCGTCGACACCGTACAGCATGTCCCAGACCATCGCCGAGGCATTGCGCACGACGTATTGCGTGCCCCAGATCGGGTCGAAATTGGCGAGGTTCGCCTGCGGTACGAACTTCAACGCCTTGGCGGCGACGCCCTGGCTGATGGCTGGCATCGGGAATCCGGCAAGGCCGACTAAGCCTGCGCCACCCATCGACTTGAGTGCCGTTCTACGTGTGAGCTTCACTTGAAACCTCCTTGAGGACCCGTCTGTTGCCGACGATGAGGGTAGAGGTTTGCATTGAATTCTGACAAGCGCAATCATCGCCCAGATTTTGTGCGCTGCGCAAAATTTTTATGCTGCAGTCGCCGCCGCAATTGTAGTTGCGTGCTCAACCAGCATGCGGCGGCTTCAAGCCCACTTCCGCCAGCACCTCGGCGGTATGCTGCCCAAGGTCGGGGGCTGGATAGCGCACCTGGCACGGCGCTTCGGCAAACTTCATCGGAAAACCGAGCACCCGCACCGTGCCATGGCCCGGATGGGGAATGTCGAGCGCCATCTGCTGGTGCTTGATCTGCGGGTCGTCGAAAACACCGGCAAGGCCGTGCACCGGCCCGCAGGGGATGCCGGCGCCGTTGATCAGCTCGATCCAGTGCGCCTGAGTGTTCTGCACCAGCACCGCCTCCACCGCGGCGTTCAGTCGCGCGCGGTTTTTCACGCGCAAAGGGTTCGACGCAAACTCTGGATCGGCCTTCAAGTGCGACAGCCCCAGCGCATCCATCAGGCGTCCAAAAAACACGTCGTCGTTCGGCGCCACCGCGATCGGCTCGTCACGCGTCTTGAACAATCCGTAGGGTGCGGCGATTGGATGATCGTTGCCGGAGCGCACCGGTATCTCGCCGGTCGCGAAGTAGTTCGATGCCAGATAAGCCAGCAAACTGACCATGCCGCTGGTCATGCTGACGTCGACGTGTTCGTGGCCGCCATGACGTTCGCGACCAAGCAGCGCGGCGGTAACTCCGAGGGCTGTATAAATGCCGGCGACAAGGTCGCTGATCGGCGGGCCAGCGCGCAACGGCGGGTCTTCTTCGCGGCCGTTGGTGCTCATGAAACCGCTCATTGCCTGGGCGATGAAATCGAATGCCGGCCGGTCCTTGTAGGGGCCATCGGCGCCGAAGCCGGAGATGCTGGCGGTGACGAGGCCGGGTCGCAGTTCCTGCAACCGCGCCTCGGAAAAACCGAGACGGGTCAGCACGCCGGGACGGAAATTCTCGACCAGCGCGTCGGCGGATTTGATCAGAGCTTCGAGCGCCGCCTTGCCGTCGGGCGACTTGAGGTCGAGCACGATCGAGCGCTTGTTGCGGTTGAAGCCGGCGAAGTACCAGCTCATGCCGTCGCGCGCCGCGCCCTGGCCGCGCACGCTGTCGCCTTCCGGCGCCTCGATCTTGATCACGTCGGCGCCGAGGTCGCCGAGCATCTGGGTAGCGAACGGACCAGAAAGGACGCGCGTCAGGTCGACTACGCGAAAGCCCGACAGTGGCTGGCGGGGGGCGGCACTCATTATCGGTCTCCTCCGAGGAATTTTGAGCGCGACCATTGCACGAGGCGCGGTTCGCCGCTCAACCCCGTTTCGGCATGCATGGCCCGCATCCGGCGCACGGCAACGCCGCTCGATACTTGTGATGTGGCGTGCCGAGGCCTAGCCTGCCAGCCAACGAATTCCATTCAATCGGCAGGAAACGTCATGGACAAGGTAGAACTCGTCGAAGTTGGTCCGCGCGACGGCGTGCAGAACATCCCGCAATATGTGCCGACCGAAACCAAGGTGGCGCTGATCAAGGCGCTGATCGCGGCCGGCTTCAAGCGCATGGAAATCGGCTCGTTCGTGTCGCCGAAGGCGATCCCGCAGATGCGCGACATGGAAGACGTGGTCAAGCAGCTTGGACCGATCCCAGGCATTCGCGGCATGGTGCTGGTGCCGAACGCCAAGGGTGCTGAGCGGGCGCTCGCCGCCGGCATCAAGGACATCGAGTTCGTGATCTCGATGTCGGACGCGCACAACATGAGCAACGTGCGGCGGCCGACCAAGGCCTCGATCGAGGACTTGAAGACCACGCTGACCGAAATCGATCCGGGCAAGCAACTCAAGATCCGCATCGGGCTCGCGACCTCGTTTCACTGCCCATTCGCCGCCACCATGGATGAGACTGCGGTACTAGCGACCATCGAGAGCATCGTGGCGCTACGCGACGGCTTCGAACTTGCTCTCAGCGATACCACCGGCATGGCCCTGCCGCATCATGTGAAGAGCCTGTCGGCGAAGGCGATCAAGACCTTCGGCAAACACGCGACCTTCACCTTCCACGGTCACGACACGGCTGGCTTCGGCATCGCCAATGTGCTCGCCGCCATGGATGCCGGTATTCGCTCGTTCGACGGCTCGGTCGGCGGCCTTGGCGGCTGCCCGTTCGCACCCGGCGCCACCGGCAATATTTCCAGCGAGGACATGGTCTACCTGTTCGCGCGCATGGGCGTCGAAACCGGCATCGACCTCGACAAGCTGTTCCTCGCCGGTGACATTGCAGTCAAGCTGCCCGGCGCCGTCACCGGCGGTCATGCCCGCAACATCCCGCGGGATCGCCTTTTCGACAAGGGCGCAGCATACGAAGCGCGGAAGGCGTAGAAGGGACTGCCTTCACGCCGCTGGCGTGGTGATGGTCGGGATGTTGCCCTTGAGCTTGGCTTTCGCCGCCACGGCCGCCATCTCGGAGAGCTTTTTCTGTGCGTCGGGAGTGACCATGCCGGCCGAGATCACGATCTTGGCGGCGTCCTCCACGCTCATGTTGAGGAATGTCACGGAACGTCTGGGCACGAAGCAAACGAAGCCGGTCGGCGGCACGATGCCAGTCGCCATGAACACGGTCACCAGATCCTCGGCGCCACCAGGCTTCACGGCCGCGATCTCGCCGACGGTCTCGCCGGTCACGAACACGATCGACCACAGGCCCTTAGAAGGGAACTCGATCAGCCCCACTTTCTGAAAATTGGCGGTCGGCCCCGCCGCCGATATAACGCCCTCGAAAACCTGCTGGATCGCGCGATAGACGTTGCGCACGATCGGCATGCGACCGAGGAACAGGTCGCCATAACTGATGAGCGTTCGGCCTAGCAGGTTGGCAGCCAGCGCACCGATTACCATCAGGCCGAGGATCGCGATCACGAGACCGATGCCCGGAATCTGGAACGGCAGGTAGGTGTTGGGGTCGTAGGCCCTCGGCACGAACGGCTTTACCCAGGCGTCGACGAAGCCGACGAACCAGTGCAGCGCATAAATTGTGATTGTGATCGGGCCGACCACAAGCAGGCCGGTCAGAAAATAATTCCGCAGCCGGGAGCCCAGATGCATGCTTTGGTCGCCAGGCGCCGGCTCGCTCAATTTCGCCAGCACCGACTTCGCGACAGGCTCGCTCGCCTGTTCTCCCGTCCCCTTATGGGGTGGCACGCTTTGCTTCATCTACTCGAACTCGTCCCGCAACCGACTTTACGCCAGTCTAACCTCTGGCGAAGTGACGGGAAAGCCTAGACTTTCGACATACACTGCGGCTATTGCGTCAACGGTTGGCAATCGCTTCCGGCGCTAAGCAGCTTCGGACAGAGCGACTTCCATTCGGCGGGATCGAGGAACGGCCCGAAGCTCACCCGATGCAGCGTGCCGAAGCCACCAGCGTTGACTGCGGTGACAGTCGCTTCACGGCCGGCCAATTCGCCAATAAACTGCTGCTTGATCCGGGCAGCGGCCGCTTGCGCTTCGTCGGCGGTCTTGAATTGGGCAACCTGCAACTGATAGCGGCCTGTTGCCTTGCCGGCAGCGCCGGCACCTGCCGCAGCCGAAGCAACGCGGGTCGGCTTGGCCGGCGGTGTGGCCTTTGCCGCCTCCGATTGCTGCCACGGCAATGCGGCTTCCGGCGCAGCAGCCGGCGGCTTTGCCGATCGGGCGGCCGATGCCGGTTTGACCTCGGTGTTGGCGCTCCATGCGGAGACGGCGGGTTCGACCTTGGCGGTCGGAGCCACAGCACTTTCAGTGGCAGCATTGCTGCTGCTCGAACCGCCGAACAGATTGCCGAAGAAGCCACCGAGCCCACCACCACTTGAAGTCGACGCACTTTCCGGGGTCGGCGCCAGTCCAACTGACGGCTTGGCGGCATTGATGCTGCCGGTGCTGGCGGTCGCCGACGAAGTGTCTGTCGCCGCCGTTCGCATTCCGGCAGTCTTGCTCCCGCCTCCGGCATCTTCCTGGTCGGGCAGGCCGGCATCGCGGTAGGCTGCAATCCGGTTCTGCAGTGCGTCGGCGCGTTCGGTTTCGTTGAGCCCGTTCTTGAGCCACAGCGCATGCGTCAGATCGGAAATGGCGAGCGCCGGCTTCGATTGTTTGCGATAGGCGATGCCACGCTGGTAATGCGCTCGCGCCATCAGGTTCGAAGGCAGACTGCCACCGGTCAGCGCCGACGAGAACTGTTGCACAGCGAGGTCGGCCTTGCCGGCCTGGAGCGACGCGACGCCAGCATCGATCTGCGCTTGAGCGACCGCTGGATCCTTCTTGGCAGCCTTGGCCTCTTGCGATGCCGGCTTGGACTTTGGTTTCTGCTTGGCTTTCTTGGGGGCTGCTGCAGCCGCCGGCTCAGCCGCTGGCGCCGCCTGCTGGGCAAATACAGGGCTATCGCACGGCGCAAACGACATCACGCCCGCCATGCCAGCGAGCATCGTCAACTGCGTCATCTTGCGCGCAATCGATGTGCGCATGTTACATGCCATCATCGTCGTGACCCCTCGGACCCGCAGATACGCAGCACCTCCCTCAACCGACACTACGCTACGTCAAACAGTGGAATGAGGCAAATCGACGGCCGTTCAGCAGGCCGCCAGCCCCTTGTTTTGGGTAACTATTCCACAGTCACCGATTTCGCCAGATTGCGCGGCTGATCGACGTCCGTGCCCATGAATACGGCGGTATGGTAGGCCATCAGCTGGACCGGCACCGCATATATCAACGGAGTTGTGAACGGGTGTGCAATTGGCATTTGAATGTGGGCGTGGACCGGACATCCGGCCGACCCTGATTCGGCATCCGTCACCAGAATGATCTGGCCGCCACGGGCGGCAACCTCCTGCACATTGGAGATTGTCTTTTCGAACAACTCGTCTTTTGGTGCCACCACGATCACCGGCACGTTTTCGTCGATGAGGGCGATCGGGCCGTGCTTGAGTTCGCCCGCCGCGTAGCCTTCCGCGTGGATGTAGGAAATTTCCTTCAGCTTCAGCGCGCCTTCGAGCGCCAGCGGGAAGCTGGAACCACGGCCGAGGTAAAGCACGTCCTTGGCCTTGCCGAGATAGTGGGAAAGTTGCTCGTAGGTGGATTCGTCGCGCAACAGAGTCGCGATGTGACGCGGCACCTCGGTCAGTGCCGTCACCAGTTCCTGTTCGAGCGCGTCGGAGATCTTGCCGCGCGCCTTGCCGAGCGCAATGGCGAGGCAAGCCAGCACTGAAAGCTGGCAGGTGAACGCCTTGGTCGAGGCGACGCCGATCTCGGGACCGGCAAGCGTCGGCAGGATGGCATCGGATTCGCGCGCGATGGTCGAGGTGCGGACGTTGACGATCGAGGCGATCTTTTGGCCCGATGACTTGCAATATCGCAGCGTGGCGAGCGTATCGGCCGTTTCACCCGACTGCGAAACGAACACGGCGAGGCCGCCCGGCGCCAGCGGCGCCTCGCGGTAGCGCAGTTCGGAGGCGACATCGATTTCGACCGGAATGCGGGCATAGCGCTCGATCCAGTATTTGGCGACAAGGCCGGCGTAGTAGGCGGTTCCGCAGGCCGAGATCGTCACCCGCGTGACGCCGGCGAGATCAAGGCCCATATCGGGGAAGTTGACCTTGCCTTCGGCCATGTCGATGTAGTTCGCCAGCGTATGGCCGATCACTTCCGGCTGCTCGTGGATTTCCTTCGCCATGAAGTGGCGATGGTTGCCTTTGTCGACCAGCATCGAGCCAGCCGCCGAGCGGATCATCGGCCGCTCGACGCGAGCACCACCGACGTTGCGAACCTCGACGCCGTCGCGGGTCAGGATCGCCCAGTCGCCGTCTTCGAGGTAGGTAACGCGATCGGTGAACGGGGCGAGCGCGATCGCGTCGGACCCCAGATACATCTCGCCATCGCCGTGGCCGACGGCCAGCGGCGGGCCGTTGCGGGCGCCGATCATCAGGTTGTCGTTGCCGGCGAAAATGATGCCGAGCGCGAACGCTCCGTGCAGGCGCGGCAGCATCTTGGCAACCGCCTCGACCGGCTTCAAGCCTCGGCCCAACTCGCGGGTGAGCAGGTGCACGACAGTCTCGGTGTCGGTCTCGGTCTCGAACTTGTAGCCATCGGCGGTCAACTCATCGCGCAACTCGCGGAAATTCTCGATGATGCCGTTGTGGACGACGGAGACTTTGGCGCTCATGTGCGGATGGGCGTTACGCTCGACTGGCTTGCCATGCGTCGCCCAGCGCGTGTGGCCGATACCGGTGCGGCCCTGCAGCGGCTGATTGTGCAGGCGTGCCTCAAGATTGCGCAGTTTGCCCTCGGCGCGGCGCCGTTCGAGATGGCCGTCCTCGACAGTGGCGACACCGGCCGAATCATAGCCGCGATACTCGAGCCGCCGCAGCGCCTCGACGATGTCGCCGGCGACCGCCTGCTTGCCGAGAATCCCAACGATGCCACACATGGTGCAAAACCCCTGTCGGATGCGCGTCGCAATCAGGTTAGTTGCGTCGCAGTCTCAAGCTCAACTCACTTTTTGTTGCCAATTGCGACTCCGCTACGCGGAGCCGGCCGCAATTGCCGGACTTCTCAGACCTTCTTCGAAGCCTTGCGGCGTAACATCAGCGTCCTAAATTTCGCCGCCCACCCTTCCTTGGTCTCCTGCGGCGCCCGTTCGAGCGACAGGGCATCGTCGGGGACATCCCTGGTGATCACGCTGCCGGAGCCAACATAGGCGCCCGCGCCGATCCTGACCGGCGCCACCAATGAGGAATTTGAGCCGACAAAAGCTCCATCGCCGATGGTCGTCTTCGACTTGTTGAAGCCGTCGTAATTGCAGAAGATCGTGCCTGCACCGATGTTAGCCTTTGCACCAACCGTGCCATCGCCAAGGTAAGCAAGGTGGTTGGCCTTGGCGCCGGCACTCATGGCGACGTTCTTCACCTCGACGAAATTGCCGATATGCACGTCGGCACCGAGCACGGCGCCGGGCCGGAGCCTGGAGAACGGTCCGATGCGGCCGCCGCTGCCGATACGCGCCCCCTCGAAATGGCAATTCGCCTTGATCTCGACGCCGTCCTCGACCGTGACGCCAGGGCCGAAGAACACGTTGGGCTCAATGGTCACGTCGCGGCCAACTTTGGTGTCGTGACTGAACCAAACGGTTTCCGGCGCGATCAGCGTCGCGCCGTCCGCCATCACCCGCGAACGCATCCGCTTCTGAAAAATCCCCTCGGCCACGGCCAACTGGTCGCGGGCGTTGACACCCAATACCTCGTCCTCGTCGCAGACCACGACACTGGAACGCAAGCCGGCGGCGCGCGCGATCTCGACCACGTCGGTCAGATAAAATTCGCCCTTGGCATTGGCATTGCCGATCCGGTCGAGGAGGCCGAGCAGATCGGGGCAGCGGAACGCCAGCACGCCCGAGTTGCACAAGCCCACTTTCAATTCGGCCGCCGATGCGTCCTTGTGCTCGCGAATTGCTTGCAGGGTGCCATCAGCCGAGGTCAGCAGCCGGCCGTAACCAGCCGGATCGGCGGCATTGAAACCCAGAACCGCGATTGCCGAGCCGGCATCGAGCGCCGCCCGCAGTCGCACAATCGTCTCAGATCGGATCAACGGCGTATCGGCGTAAAGCACGATGACGTCGCCCGGATGCGCCGCGATCGCCTCGCGTGCGGCGAGCACGGCATCGGCGGTGCCGCGCTGCTGTTCCTGGGTGTAGATCCGGGCCTCTGGCGCCCACCGCAGTGCCTCCTTGGCGACATCCTCCATGCCAGGCCCCGCAACCACCGCCAGCCGGTCGCACTGGCTCGCACGCGCCAAGCCGATGACGTGGCCCAGCATCGATAGCCCGGCGACACGGTGCAGCACTTTTGGCATCGCCGACTTCATCCGCGTGCCCTTGCCAGCGGCAAGAACAATGGCTTGGAACGGTAATGTTGGCATCGAATTGCCTCGTTCGATTAACGACCGGCGCCAGCGGCACCAAAAGGCGAAACCGGGCAAGAACCATGCCGGCTTGTAGCAGCAGTACCGCCACTGTCCACAGTTGCGGCGGGTTTTGCCGCACGCCGACATTGACCCTTCACCCCAACGAACAACAACCTTTCGTTAACCAATAAGTGATTCGCAACGGAACGTTTCCATGATCCAGGCTCCCATCTCAAGCCGGCCACGCCCCACAGCGAAGTTCGCCAAGTACTACGCTGGCGCATGGACCGTTTTGGCCGCAGTCGCGCTTACGTACATGATCGCCCTGGCCTTGCAGCCGGCGATGATGAGCGAGCTGGTCGCCAGCCCCTCCGAGGCACCGGCGGTCGACAATCAGAAAGTCGGTTTCGCGCTTCGCAACCGACATCAGCGGCCTGAAGCAATCGGTCAGTGAAATCCAAAAGGATATGTCGACCTTGCGGACCGCCGTGCTGTCGACGGCGTCACGCGACAAGGAAGTGATTGAGCGCCTCGTGGCTGTCGAGGAGCGCGTCAAGGCGCCGGTGACGGCGGAGCTGGCTGTGCCCAAGACACTCGCGCAACGGCAGGCCGAAGCTCGGGCCCAGAAAGCCGCCGAGCGCACGGCGGCAGCTCAGGCGGCAGCTGCGGCGAAGACCAGTGTCGCGCCAGTGGCGGATATCATCCCAGCCGCGGCAACTGCGCAACCAACGGCTGCAGCGCCGCCGGTGACGGTGCTGAATGCGCCCGCCAACCCAATCGCGACCGGCAGCATTCAGCTGCCCCCGGCGCAAGGCGTACCTGCCCCGCCGGCTCCCATTGCCACGGCGCCGGCTCAACCGATGACGTTTGGACCAGGAGCGGTGAAGGTCTCGGCACCGGCGGCGGCGGTAGCCCTCGAATTGGCAAGCGGACCGTCGGTCGATGCATTGCGGCTCAACTGGAGCTTGCTCGCCGACCGCCACGGCGCGGCACTGAAGAACTTGGAGCCGCGCTACACCAACAGTGGCGAAGGGCAGCCCTATCAGTTGGTCGCTGGCCCGATCGCCTCGTCCGAGGAGGCGTCCCGCGTGTGCGCCCAGCTCAAGGCCAAGAAGGTCGCCTGCCGCGTCACCGGCTTCGGCGGCAACGCGCTGTAGACCGGGCAGGCGCAAGCGGCTTTGCAAACCACTTCGGGCGCACCAATGAAAAAGCTCCGGCACGCGAAGTGCCAGAGCTTTTTTGTTGCGTCCGCCGATACCGCTCGAGACTAAAATCCGCGGTGGATCGATCTAGTCGATCTGATCCTGCGTCGCATTGAACGTATCGCACACCTGCATATTGCCGCTCTTGAAGCCGGTGCTGAACCAGCGCACGCGTGCCGCCGACGAACCGTGCGTGAAGGCGTCCTTGACCACGCGACCGGAGCCCATGTTGCGTTGGATCATATCGTCGCCGATCTGCGAGGCGGCGTTGAGGCCTTCCTCGATATCTCCCGGCTGCAATCGCCGATTCAATTGATCATTCAATTTTGCCCAGACGCCAGCGAGGCAGTCGGCCTGGAGTTCCATGCGGACCTGGATGCGATTGCCGGTGCGCTGGTCGGCGCGTTCCTTCATCTGCTGCACCCGATCGGCGATGCCGAGGATGGTTTGGACGTGGTGACCGACTTCATGCGCCACCACGTAGGCCTGGGCGAAATCACCCGGAGCGTTGAACCGCCGCTTCAGTTCCTCGTAGAAAGCCAAGTCGATATAGACCTTGCGATCGAGCGGGCAATAGAACGGCCCCATGGCGGTCTGGCCGGTGCCACAGGCGGTCGGCGTCGCCCGGTCGAAAATCACCAGTTTCGGGTCCTGATAGGTCTTGCCGAACCCCTTGAACACGCGGCTCCAGACATCTTCGGTATCGGCCAGCACGCGACTGATGAACTTTTTCATCTCGTCGGTATCGGCGGTTTTGCGCTGCCCGCTCGGCAGCCCCGGAATCTCGAACGGACTGCGCTGGCCACCGGCCTGACTACCAGGATCAACCTTGGGCATCTGCGGCATTCCCGACATGTCGGGCATGCCACCGCCGCCGCGCAGGAGATCGAGCGGGTTGAAGCCGAAGAACAGCATCAATGCGCCGATGATCAGCATGGTGGTGAGGCTGAAGCCGCCGCGACCGCCGCCGCCCATCGGGATCGGGATCTGCAGACCACCGCCGCTGCCACCGAACATGCCGCCACCGCCCTGGCCACGGCGGTCCTCGACATTGCTGCTTTCGCGGTCCTGATCGTCGTAGCGCATGAGCGTCTCTCGAGAGGTTATCGAAGTTGATCGGCTTGCCCGCCTATTGTGCATTTCGACGGCAAACGCACAAGCATGCAGGATGTTGCTAATCCTCGTCGGCCGCCAAGACGGACGAAGCAGTCTTGCGATGGGGAGCGGCTAGCTTTTTGACGACCGGCGGCGATTTCGTCCTGTCGTCGCGGCGAAGCAACCCGCTCACGATCTTGGACGCAACCACGGTGCCGTCGTTGGCATAGGCCTCGTGATTGGCTTCGATTTCCTTCAACTCGTACTTGTAGTTGACCATCAGACCGTGCGCTTCCGCCAGCGCCTTCGGCGAAACGTCACCTAGCCAGTTGATCCGCTCCAGCCGGGCGCCATTGCCGAGGTGGAACCTGGCGACCGGGTCGACCGGCCGCCCCTCGGCGGTTTTCGCCGACAGGAAATAGTGCGCCGCAAGCGCCATCAGCGTCGGCTTGACGGTTTCCGCCACGCCCGGCGCATCGACCCAGCCCGGATCATTGAGAGCGGCAAGCGCATTGCGATCGGCCGCCGTGACGATGCCGGCGCTCGCGTCGGCGCGCACCCGATCGAGCCAGCGAGCGAAGTTCGGCACCGGCGACAGGGTGACGAACGTCTTCAGCGACGGGTGCTCGCGGACCAGTTCCTCGGCCACCTGCTTGATCAGGAAATTGCCGAACGAGATGCCCTTGAGGCCCTCCTGGCAATTTGAGATCGAATAGAACACGGCCGTGGTCGGTGCCGGCGAAATCGTCGCGGTCTTACGTTTTTCCTGCAGCACGTCGGCGATGCCGGACGGTGTTGCGCTCATCAACGCCACCTCGACGAAGATCAGCGGCTCGTCGATCAGCGAGGGATGGAAGAACGCGAAGCAGCGTCGGTCGGCGGGATCGAGCCTGCGGCGCAGGTCGTCCCAGCCCTGGATCTCGTGCACCGCTTCATAGGCGATGATCTTGTCGAGGATGGCGGCCGGCGTCTGCCAATCGATGCGGCGCAGCACCAGAAATCCGCGATTAAACCACGAATACAGCAAATGCTTCAGGTCGCCATCAACCTGGGCCAGTGCCACCGCGAGGCCGGAGTCACCCTTCGGCAACCGCAGCAGGTCGCGCCGCATGGCAACGATCTCGGCAGTCGCCCCCGGCGCCAGATTGAGCCGCCTGAAGAACTCTTGCCGAGGACTTTCAACCGCCGCCTGCAGTCGCGCCAGCGTGGCGTCGGACGGGTCGCTGGCGAACGCCGCAGCGGCTGCCTTGGCGTGCTCACGGTCCGGCTGCATGGCCCGAGCCAGAAATTTGAAAAACGCGCGCTTGCCGTCGATGTCGGCCGACCGATAGCGGTTGACGAGTTCCCGCGCCAGCACCACGCCCGAGGCCTCGCCGCGGTTCGACACCAGCGCCTCGGCAAGCTTCTCGATATCGTCGTCGGCCGATACGCCACGCAGCGGCCATGGCAGCAGTTGCCGGCCTTGCTCGGCAACCGTGTTCATCAGTTCCTGCAGGAACGCGACGTTGATCATGGACGACAATCCCGGACGCGAGCGGCACGTTGTGACATAGGGGTCGCGGCCGACAGGATCAATCACGCATCGCGTGCACCAGGATGTTTTTTAGCCGGCGCTAATCGATTACCAGCCTTTGAACAGCGTTTCCGGCACCGGCGTCAGCGGCGGTTTGCGCTCGGCGTAGGTCTTGAGATTGTCGGCCACCAATTGGCCCATGCCGTTGCGGGTGAACTGTGAGGCTGAGCCAACATGCGGCAGCAATACCGTGTTGGGCAGCGTCATCAGCGTCGGATCAATCGTGGGCTCATTGTACATGACATCGAGGCCGGCGCCGAAGATGGTGCCCTTGCGAAGGGCCTCGATCAGCGCCGCTTCGTCCACCACCGTGCCGCGCGCCATGTTGATGACGATGCCGCGCGGGCCGAGCGCCTCGAACACCGCCTTGCCGATCATGCCTTTCGTCGCCGGACCACCGGGCGTGATCACCATCAGCGTATCGACGTCGCGCGCCATGGCAACGATGTCGGTATAGAACGGATAGGTGACATCGGCCTGCTTGGTGCGGCCGAAGTAGGTGATCGGCATGCCGAACGCCGCCGCCCGCTTGGCGATCGCCTTACCGATGCGGCCGTAACCGACCATGCCGAGTGTGCGATCACGCAGCGACTGCGGGGTGAGGCGATAATCGCCGTCGGTGCCCCATTTACCGGCGCGCAGATAGCGTTCGGCGGCGCCGAGTTCGCGCACCGTCATCAGCAGCAGACCAAGCGCGGTGTCGGCGACCTCCTCATTGAGTACGTCCGGCGTGTTGGTGATAATTACGCCACGCGCGGCCGCCGCCGGCACGTCGATCGAGTCGTAACCGACGCCGAAATTCGAGATCACCTTCAGCTTCGGCAGTCGCGCGATCAAGGCGGCGTCGGTCTTCACGTTGGTGTGGCCGCCGGTGCAGATCGCCTCGATCTTGTCGGCGCATTTCGCCACCACGCTTTCGAGATCGGCCGGGGTCGGCACCTTGTGCACGTCGAAAGCCTTGCCGATCTCGGTCTCGATCAGCGACATCATGGGGCCGGTCTGCAGCAGGGCTGGCTTCGACATTTGCGACGGATCTCCGAGGGTGGGGCAAGGTGTTTCGACTTTCGTAGCACCAGGGGTCGCCCACCAGCAACGTATACGCGACCCGCATTATTGCATTTCAGCCCAAATCACCGGACAACTCGGGCATGACACCCGAATTTCACGACGTCGCCATCATTGGCGGCGGCCACAACGGATTGACCTGCGCCGCCTATCTGGCGGGCGCCGGGTTGAAGGTGGTCGTGCTGGAGAAGAACGCGGTCGCTGGCGGCGCGGCGGTGACAGAAGAATTCCATCCAGGCTTTCGCAACTCGGTCGCCGCCTACACCGTCAGTCTGCTCAATCCAAAAGTGATCGCGGACCTCGAACTGGCGCGGCACGGGCTGCGCATCGTCGAGCGTCCGGTCGCCAACTTCTGGCCGATCGACGATGCCCGCGGCCTACTGATGCCGTACGGCTTGAAGAAGCGGCAGGAGGCGATCGCAGCGTTCTCGAAGCGCGATGCGGAACGGTTGCCGGCCTACGATGAGGCGCTGGAGCGGGCGGCGACCGTGCTGCGCGATCTCTTGCTGCGCACCCCTCCCAATGCCGGCGGCGGGTTGATCGAGATCATCCGCAATGCCGGACTCGGCCGACGGCTGATGGGCCTCAATCTCGAAGATCAGCGATTGCTGGTCGATCTCTTCACCAAGAGCGCCAGCGACTATCTCGACCAGTGGTTCGAGAACTCGCATGTGAAAGCCGCCTTCGCCTTTGACGGCATCGTCGGCGCCTACGCTTCGCCGCAGTCACCCGGCACGGCTTATGTGCTGCTGCATCACTGCTTCGGCGAGGTCAACGGCAAGTCCGGTGTATGGGGCCACGCCATCGGCGGCATGGGCGCGATCACCCAGGCCATGGCGTCAGCCGCACGCGAACGCGGCGTCGAGATCCGCACTGACTCAGCCGTCGCCATGCTGCGTACAACGGGTGACCGCGCCACCGGCGTCGTCCTCGCTTCCGGTGAGGAAATCCGCGCGCGGGTGGTGGCATCGAACATCTCGCCAAAGTTGCTGTTCCGCGCTTACGTCGCCGAAGATGCGGTATCGCCTGAGGTTCGCGCCCGGTTCACCAACATCAAGACCGGCTCCGGCACCTTCCGCATGAATGTCGCACTGTCGGAGCTACCGGATTTCAAATGCCGGCCGGGCAAGGTCCAGGCCGACCACCACGGCTCCGGCATCGTCATCGGCCCGTCGATGGAATACCTCGATCAGGCCTATCTCGATGCGCGGCAGCATGGCTGGTCGAAGCATCCGGTGGTGGAAATGCTGATCCCCTCGACGCTCGACGATACACTCGCACCCAAAGACCAGCATGTTGCGAGCCTGTTCGTGCAGCACGTGGCGCCGAAACTGCCCGCCGGCCGCTCATGGGAGAACGCCGCCGAACGCGAGGCTTTCGCCGACGTGGTGATCGACACCGTCACCGCCGTCGCGCCTAACTTCCGCGCCAGCGTCATTGCCCGCCAAGCCTTATCGCCGCTCGATCTCGAACACCGCTTCGGCCTCGTCGATGGCGATATCTTCCACGGCCAATTATCTCTCGACCAGTTATTCTCGACCCGGCCCATTCTCGGTCACGCCGACTATCGCCTGCCGGTGAAGGGCCTCTACCTCTGCGGCTCCGGCGCCCACCCCGGCGGCGGCGTCACCGGCGCCCCCGGCCACAACTGCGCACGCGAGATTTTGCGGGATTTGAAGGTTCACACCCGACTTAGGAGATAAGTTGATGAACTGGATCAAGAAATTACTAACCGGTTGGCGATCGTGGCATTCGTCCCCCCAAAGCCCACCGATCACGCCCCATGGCTTGAACATCAAAATTGGGTCGACGAGGTCGAGACCCAACCTCACAATTATCGAACTTGGAATGAGGCCTTAATCGTCCCGTCCCGGACAAACCACGTTCTTCATCGAATATGTGGACGCGGACGGAGTTGTGACAGAAAGGATCATTGAACCACAAAGTATCCACCTAATGCCGGGCCGCCCAGAAATCTATATTCATGGCTATTGCCACCTCCGCAAAGCCCCACGAAGTTTTCTGTCCGCTCGAGTGAGGCGTTGCCTAAATCTCCAAACCAATCGACACCTCAATGACCTCGGTTCTTACCTACGTGGCCGGTACTGAGATCCTGTCGGCCTAAGTGTCAGGCGTGCAAACCTAAGCCCCGCGCATAAACATCACCCGAGTTCGCTTCATGCGGCAGGCTCGCGATGAACTTGCGCATTTCGGCCGCGCTCACCCATGGCCCAACTCGAACGTCTGGCTTTCGCCGAGCGCGAGGTCGAACTCGTAGGCACCGATCTCACCGATACGATCGAGGCAGGCGTAGGCGACATCGCGCTGGATCGTCGTGAACTCGAACGACATCGCGGTCAGCGGCTGCGACAAGCCCGCAAGCACATCGGCCTCGAAGCCCTCGACGTCGATCTTGACGAACGCCGGCTTTCCGTGGGCCGCGATCAGCGCGTCGAGCGTCGTCACCGGCACTTCGATGGCGCGATCCCACTTCTGCCCTTCCCAGCCGCCGGCGCCGTCCGCCGCCTTGACGAAGTCGGTCGAAGCCGTGGTCACCGTCGGGTTGGCGGAATTGATATGCAGCGTCAGGCGGCCGGGCTTCGGCCCGCAGGCGCTCTCGACCAGCGTCACGTTCGTGTCGCCGCGATAGATTTCAGCGATCACCCGGGCGCAGTCCGGTTGCGGTTCGAGCGCTACCACCCGCGCGCCGCAACGGCGGAACGCACCGATCCGGTCGCCGACATGGCTGCCGATGTCGAACGCCAGATCGCCCGGTTTGACGAACCCGGCATAGAGCCCGTCCATCGCCGCATCACGGGCGGCATCGCCATAGTAGACGTCGAGCGAACGGCGCAGATTGGCGAGCGCGGGATCGGCGCGGAGCGTGGCGAGACGATGATCCAAAGCGGTTGTGCTCACGGCGAACCTGATCCTTTTTTTTCGGCCGATGCGGATTACGGCATTTGCGCTCCGACCACATCACATCTATAGATTTATACAGGCCGCGCGATGGCGGTTCCATGGCATGTTCAGCGTGCCGCGGCTAGGCCCACCGGCGTTTCACCGGGGCAGGATGGGAAGTGCATGTTCGAGCGTTCCGTGGCATGTGCGGTCATTGTCTTCGCAGCGCTGATGGCCGTGCCGGCTGTTCTGCTCGCCAAGGAAGAGCCCAAGCCCGGTTCGCAACCGATGCAGGTCGTCATCGCCCGCAGCACAGAGATTGGCTGTGAACCGCAATGCCTCGAATGGATCTCGGCCCAAGGCGCAATCGACGCCTCGACGCCGCAGCAATTCAAAAAGGTGCTCAACTCGCTGGGCAAGCGAAAATTGCCGATCCTGATCGACTCCACCGGCGGGGCGGTCAATGAGGCGTTGGCGATCGGCCGCATGATCCGCGCCAAGGGGCTCGACGTGATCGTGACCAAGACCGCGTTCAAGCAGTGCGAGAAGACCGACGCGGTATGCACCACATTCAAGGCCCGCGCAATTCACCTGGCAATGCCGCAGTCGCGGCTGTCGAAGTGCGCCTCGTCGTGCGCCTTCATTCTGGCCGCTGGCACGCGCCGCTATGTCGGCGCTGGAGCCTACGTCGGCCTGCATAAGATTGCTTCGACCATCACCCAGGTTCAGCTCAAGTATCGCGTCACCACGAAGTATCAATATGGCGTGCAGGTGCAGCAGCACAAACAGCTGATCTCGGAGAAAAGGACCGTCGGCGCCAAGCATGAAACGCCGACCGAGGATGCCGTCTACAAGAAGATCACCGCATATTTCGTGGAAATGGGCATCGCTGAAGCTGTGATGCCGATGCTGTTGTCGACGCCCCATTCCAGCATCCGATGGCTGCGCAGCACCGAACTGACATCGACCAAGCTGGCGACCGACTTCCTCAATGGCGAACAAATCTTGCTGCCACCCAAGCCGCTCCCCGGCGTTCCGGTCGCAGCCGCGCCGTTGGCGTCGCCCGGCGTGCCAGTCATGCCCTCGTTTACCGGCATGCCGACTTGCGATGCGGCGGCCAACATTACGACGAATTGCGTGCCGGCCTCGAACAACTTGCCGGCCATTCCAACAGTCGCGCCGATGATCATCATGCCAAAGATCGCAGTGCCCGTCGCACCCGCCGCAACCACGCCTCAGCCGACGCCTTCGGTGGTGATTGCGCCGGTGGCCAAACCGAGGCCGGTCGCAACCAATACCAAGAAAGCTGCCGAGCCCAAGACAACCGCCAAACCCAGGGACGACGGGTCGGACCCGTTCGCCCGCTCAATCCGCTGAGCCGATGTAACGAAGATCAGCGGCTAGGTCATGTCTCGCGCTTGCGCCAGTAGTTGGGGCGCCGGGAGAGGTGGGCGACGGCGATGACAACGATCTCATCCGCCGTCACACAATAGATCAGTTGATAAGAATGACGCCTGAACAGAAGGCGCCGCGCACCTTTGCCTATTCGCGATCCACCATTTGGAAACTGAAGCACGCGGTCTTTGGCATCAGCCAGCTCTTCAAGGAAGCGCTCCGCCGCACCTTCGGATTGATCGGCCAAGTACGAAGTGGCGTCGAGCACTTCCCGCTCCGCCTCCGGCAGAAGCCGAATCCTCATTTGCGACGTAACAAGGCGCGGGCACGGGCCATCACGGTATCGAAATCAACCGCAGTCGTCTCGCCGCGCTCATAGGCTGCGACGCGCCGTTCGCACTCCTCCACCCAGGCCGCCTCGATCTCTTCCGGCGTGCCCTCGGCGGGTTCGTCATCTGACAGCAAACGATGCAGCAACTCCCGCTGCTCCTCCGGCGTGAGCTTGCGGGCCTGCTCGATAATGGCTGTGACGCGCTCGTTCATGCCAATACTCTACCACTGTTGTCGCCGTTTGAGGAGCCCCGGCCTATTGGTTCCCCAGCACCGCCGACACTTCCTTCGGCGTGTCGAAGTCTTCCGGGATGCCATTCAATCCTAGGCGCTTGAACAACTGGCCCATGGCCGGCGAGGCTGTCACCACCGCGAACGGCACCGCAATCAGATAGCCGGCGGTCAGCGGCAAACTCCACCAGAATGCGGTCGGCGACACGGCGTAGAGGCCGCCGCACACCAAGAGGCCAAACAGCAATTGCGGCCACAGATCGGAGATCGCGGTCTTCCACGAGATACCGTAGGCGTCGCGCGACTGGCCGCCCCAAGTCACCGACTTGCCGAAGGCGAGGCCGATCATGAAGATGGTGGTGCGGATGGTCGACACCGCGCCCTGCAGGAACGAGAAGATGATCTCGATCACGGCGCTGACGGCAAATCGCAGCGGTCCGCCGTAACGCGCCATGCCGCCCTTGGTCAGCACCGCGTCGGCGAGGCCGGCGATCTTCGGCGACAGGTACATGCCGAAGAATGCGACGTAGAGGAATGCTGCCAGCCCGCTCGGGAAATCCGCCACCGATTGGGCCTGATACGCCGCCCACGGCGACAGGCCGATCATCAGCGTCCAGGCGGGTATGCCGAGAAACATCAGGATCGCCCAGACGAGCTGGAATCGGCTCATCGGGTAGAGGCCGGGCAAATCGAGCAACTTCACGTACTGCATGTTGCCCTGGCACCAGCGCACGTCGCGCTTGGCGAAGTCGAGCATCGTTGGCGGGTTTTCTTCCCAGCTACCATCCTCGATGGGCAGCACGCGCACCTCGTAGCCGGCGCGGCGCATCAGCGTTGCCTCGACCTGATCGTGGCTGAGTACGTGGCCGCCGAGCGGCGGATTGCCGGGCAGGATCGGCAGATGGCACTGCTCGACGAACGGCTTGATGCGCACCAGCGCGTTATGCCCCCAGAACGGACCGCATTCGCCGACCCACCAGGATTGACCCATGGTGTAGGTGCGCATGCCGTGCCGCATGCCAAACTGGAAGATACGGGCGAACATGCTCTGCGACGGCATGCCGACGACGAGGCTCTGCAGGATGCCGAGCCGCGGATGAGCCTGCATCATCCGGGTCAGCCGCACGATCGAAGATCCGGACATCAGACTGTCGGCGTCGAGCGGCAGCATGATCTCGTAGTTGGCCCCCCACTGCTCGCAGAACTCGCGCACGTTGCCGGCCTTGAAACCGGTGTTGACGGTACGGCGGCGGTAGACGACACGGCCCGGTTCGCCAACCTCGGCGGCCCAGACTTTGGCGGCTGCATCTTCGGCTGCGGCCACGGCTGGTTCGTTGGTATCGCTCAGAATGAAATAGTCGAACTGTTTGCCCTCACCGGTGGCATCGACGCTGGCCTTCACCGTACGTAGGCGCAGGAAGGCGCGGGCCGGATCCTCGTTGCGCAGCGTCATCATGATGGCGGTGCGGATGGTGATCGGCGTGGCCACGTCACCGGCAGCGGCGAAGGGCGCGACCTGCTCCATCGGATTTTTCGCGATGTGCAACAGCCAGAACCCGATCACCGAGTTCCAGAAGCCGAGCACGGTCCAGGGCGAGCCGAACGCGAACGCAACGAACAGCACGACGTCGAGCGTGGTCCAGCCGCCGCTGCCCAGCACTCGCGCGACGCCCCACATCAGCGCGACCCAGGTCACGATATTGAGCCCCGCGACCAGCAGTCGCCGGCGGCGAAGCTCGTCCATGGACTGTATGCCGGCTGGCGTAGTAAGCACGGTTGCGTCTCGCCTCACGTTCATCGGGGCGGAAACGCCCTGACCCTCAGTCATCGTCATACGTCCTCGAATGGAAACTCGAAATGGCGCGCTCGCCCGATCCGTCTTCCGCCCGCGCCCTGTGGTACACCGCCCCAGGGCAGGTCGAGTTGCGCGATGAGATACTGCGGAAACCGGCGGAAGGCGAGGTGCTTGTGGCAACCTCGTTCAGCGGCGTCAGCAGGGGCACCGAACGTCTCGTCATGGCAGGCAGGGTTGGTCAGGCTGAGTGGGAGCGGATGCGCGCGCCGATGCAGGCAGGCGACTTCCCTTTTCCCGTCAAATACGGCTATTGCGCGACTGGCATCGTCGAGGCCGGCGATAAACAGTTGATCGGCCGGCCGGTATTCGTGTTGCACCCGCATCAGGATCGCTTCATCGCCCCGGCCAACATGGCAACGCCACTCCCCGATGGCCTGCCGATCCGCCGGGCGACGCTTGCCGCCAACATGGAAACCGCGCTCAACGCGCTGTGGGATTCGGGCGCGGCACCCGCCGATCATATCGTGGTGGTCGGCGGCGGCATCGTCGGCCTGCTGGTCGGCTATCTCAGCGCCAGACTGCCAGGCACCGAAGTGACCTTGGTCGATGTCGCCGAGGAGCGGCGGGCGCTGGCCGAGAGCCTGGGGATGCGGTTCGCCCAGCCGGCCCACTCGCCGCATGATGCGGACGTCGTGTTCCATACCTCCGCCTCGGCGCCAGGCCTCGCGACCGCGATCGGTGCCGCCGGCATGGAGGCGACCGTGGTCGAGCTGTCGTGGTACGGCGCCGGCACCGTTGCCGCCCCACTGGGCGATGCCTTCCACAGCCGCCGCCTGAAGCTGATCTCATCGCAGGTGGGCCACGTCTCGGCCGGCCGCCGCATTCGCTGGAGCTACCGCCGCCGCCTCGAGGCCGCCCTCGAACTGCTGAAAGACGACCGCCTCGACGCGCTCATCACCGAAGAAGTCGCCTTCGAAGATGCGCCTGCGAAGCTGCCGGCTCTCTTGGCACGGGATGCAAAAGGGTTGGCGCCGGTGGTGCGGTATTGAGGACCGGCCGTCCCCGCCGCCTACGCCACGCCGCGCTCCTTCATGAACGCGATCATTTTCGCCCAGCCGTCCTTGGCCGGCTCCTTCGCGATAGCTCGGGCGATAGTCGGCGTTGAAGGCGTGCGGCGTGTCGGGATAGACGACGATCTCGCAGCTCTTCTTGGCGGCGGCGCAGGCCGCCTTCATCTTGTCGAGGCTGTCGACCGGGATGCCGGCGTCGGCGCCGCCGTAGAGGCCGAGCACCGGCGCGTTGAGGCTCGGCGCGAGGTCGATCGGGTGCTTGGGCGTGCATGCTCGGTCGTGTCGCCGACGACGCGGCCGTACCAGGCGACGCCGGCCTTCAGGTTCTTGTTGTGCGCGGCATAGAGCCAGACGATGCGGCCGCCCCAGCAGAAGCCGGTGATGCGCGAGCTTGGCGGCGTCGGCCCGGCCCGACGCCTTGGCCCAAGTCGACGGCGGCGTCGAGGTCGGCCATCACCTGGGCGTCCGGCACCTTGGCGACGATCGGGCGGATCTCGTCGATGATCTTCAGCTTCGAAACGTCGCCCTGGCGGGCGTACAGCTCCGGCGCGATGGCGAAGTAGCCGAGCTTGGCGAGGCGGCGGCAGACGTCCTTGATGTGCTCGTGCACGCCGAAGATCTCCTGCACGACGAGGATCGGTCGGCAGGTTGCTGCCGGTCTTCGGCATCGCCCGGTAGGCCGGAATATCGCCGCTGGCGGTCTTGATCTTGATCTCGCCGGCTTCGATGCCGGTGCCGTCGGTGGTGATCGTGGTCTGCGCCGCGACCGGCTGCACGGCGGCGGCGAAGCCGGTGGCGAGTGTCGTCACCATCATGGCCCGTCGCGAAAAGTCGGTCTTGGGGCCGAGGCTGGCGGCATCGGCCGCGAAGTTGCGATCACTGGGCATGGAAGTTCCTTTTCGGTGGTCATTCTGGGCTTTGAGTATGCGCGTTTCGTCCGCGTCGAGGCAAGTCACCGCGACGTCAGATCGCAACCGCCCGTGCAAGGTCGCCAAAGCCGACGTGGCGGTGCTCGAAGCCCAATCCAAGCTGGGTCGCGGCAGCCTCGGCGGCGGCAATCGTTGCCGGCGTCGGCAATTGCGACAGGTAGACGACCTTCTTGTAATTGCCGAAGTACATCGGCATGAGTTCGGGATGCCGGTCGAGGCCGAGACCGCGGATTACCAGCGACTGGAAATGGCGGGTCAGGAAATCGGTGAGAAAGAAGCTCGTCATGTCGGCGTCGCCGCGCGCGGTGAAGGCTTCCGTGCCGGAAAAGAAAGCGTAGCAGTGGGCGCCGGGCAGGCGTTCGATCTGCTCGCGGGCCAGCAGCTTGTCGAGTTCGCCGCCGGTGCCGCAATCGCCGTAGGCGACGAAGATGCGGTCGTATTTCGGCCGGGCCCAGGCGATGCGGCGGGCGACCGCCGGCGCGATCTTCTCCGGCCGATTGTGGTAGGTCGCTGGGATCGCCTTGATGTCGATGTCGCCGCGCTTAGCCTGCGCGATCAGGAATTGCAGTTCTCGCACCAGCGCGCCGCAGGTGATGACGAGGGCGCGGGGGTGTGCGGCCGGCTTCACGTTTCGCTCCCGGCGTCTTCCACCGGCGACAAACCTTCATAGATCTCGGTGAGCGGCAGTTCGACGCCGGGAGGATCGATCGACAGCGTGTCGTTCAGATCGCTATGCGTGGTGTCGCTCCAGGAACCATCGACCTCCCGGGAGAGGCGCGTCACGCTGACGATGGCGGGCTCGATCAGGACGATGTGGCGGATGGCCGGATGGCGCTTATACTGTTCGACCTTGCGCACGATCTCGACCGGCCGGTTGCCGGGCGAGATCACCTCGAACACGGCAATCGGTTCGCGCACTTCGAGGTCGTCGGGCTCGGGCCGGCCGCATTCGATGGTCACGTCGGGGCGGCGGATTTGCCTGATCGAAGTGCGCACGGCCTGATCGCTGGTGGTCGGACGGCACGGCTTGCCCTTGAGCCGATTGCCCAATGCCACGATCAGGTTGACGACAACCACATCATGCCGGCTGACCGCGCCCGACTGCTGCCCGTGCAACGGCACCGGCACGCCATCGACCAGTTCGTACTTCTCGTCCTGCGACAGGTTCCAGACCAGGAACTCGTCGGCGGTCATCGTCGGTGGCTTGGTTCTCAGCATCGGGCGGGGGTCCGAGGTTCGATGCGGGGAAGTATCGCATGGAATGGGGCGGGTGTCTGCGGGTGGCGGAGGGCTGCTAGTAACTCTGCACGGAAGTTTGACCGCGATGAAGTTCCGTGGTCCCGTCCTGGGGGTTCTGCAACGGACACATCAGGGTCGGGACGCATAAGTCATGGAAGATGCGGTCGCTCGAAATCTCATGCTGGCCGAAGAAGCCAGACACTTTGCCAACCTTTATGCTCATGCTGCTGAGCTTCAAGTTCAGCGTATAGGCCAGCTTGGCAATGAGCATTTCCCGCTAGGATGGGTCACGGATTTTGAATTCCTCTTGGTTTCGCTGAGAAAACTTCGCAGATCAGCGGAGCTTGTCCAACGACTTCCACCTGTTCAGGAGGATATGCAGATTGCGCTCAGCGTGTTCGATGCTGCCTTGCCTTGGTTGGCAGATTTGCGGAACGCCAGCGAGCATTTTGATGAGCACCTGGAGGGGAAGGATCGTGGCAAGCGCTTGGTCCCAAACTACGCCGCACAATTCTCAACGCTAATTGGTAGTGGAGATGGTGTGGAGTGGCTAGGCAAGGCTGTAAAGTTTCACGATTGCCTTGTCGCGGTTGGTGAACTTTTCGATGCTGTGCGAACTGCCCACCGAAAACTTGCAGCAGCCACCCCGTGATGACCGCTCCTCACGACGTAGGTTGGGTCAAGCCCGCTTGCGCGACCCAACATCCACGGGCGGTGCCAGCCGTGTTGGGTCGCGCTTTGCTTGACCCAACCTACAAAAAACGCACGACCCGACGACAGCCCCTCACCCTCGGCCGGATGCTCTAACAGCAAACGGCCTTTGACATCCGGGCCGGCCTCTGCCCTCTCCCCGATTCGGGAGAGGGGAAGAAGGTGTCGCAAATGACGCAACCTGCATCGGCAGGCCTCGAATGTAGGTTCGGTCAAGCCCGCTTGCGCGACCCAACAGCTACGGGCGGTGACTGCACTGCGCCCGTCTTCCGCCAATTTGCCGAAATAGGCCGGGAACATCCCAGTTTAACAACCCGTTATTGGGCCGCTGCTAAACGAATTGCATGCCTAGCATGGAAAATCCAGTGTCTCACCCGTTTACAATGCGCTTCGCCCGGATGGTGGGACGACAGGAATTTGACAAGGCTATAGAATACTTGCGCGCTGGCCTCAAAGGCGATGCATCCGATCAAAACTCACTCGAATTGATTGCGGATTGCTACCATTGGGCCGGTCGCAACGAAGAGGCCATCACAGCCTGCCGTGAAGCCCTGGCTGCCAATCCGGTCTCGTTCGACATGCACGCCATGCTGGCGCAATTGCTGGCCAACAAGGGCGAGCACGAAAATGCTGCCACGCATGCGCGAAAGGGGCTGGAATCCTACCCTGAGCCTTTGCCAGAGATCCCACCCAGCATCATTTCGGCGTTCAAGTTTTTGAGCCGCATCATGCCGCGCCTGTTCAGTGCGCCGCCTCCCGACGAGGCATTGAAACGAGTTTACGAATGGCGCGCGGGTTGGTTCGACTGGGCGAAGAGCTATTTGAGTTGGTACGACCAGACCTACGGCGAAAAGGTCAAGCCGATCGAGCACTGAGCCGGACGTAGGTTGGGTCAAGCCCACTTGCGCGACCCGACATTCACGAGCGGTGCAAGCCGTGTTGGGTCGCGCTTTGCTTGACCCAACCTACAAAAAAGCACGAGCCCTACCACTGCCCCTCACGCCCCCGCCCGCTGATTATGCTTCCGCTTGAGTAAATCCTTGGCCAACTCCACCGTCACCGCCGCATCGCGGCCGTAGGCGTCGGCACCGACCGCCTTGGCGAAGTCTTCGTTCAGGGGCGCGCCGCCGACCATGACGATCAGTTCGTCGCGCAGGCCCTTTTCCTTCAGCGTGTCGATCACGACCTTCATGTAGGGCATGGTGGTGGTGAGCAATGCCGACATGCCGATGATGTCCGGCTTGTGCTCGGCGATGGCGGCCAGGAACTTGTCGACGTCGGTGTTGATGCCGAGATCGACCACTTCGAAGCCGGCGCCTTCCAGCATCATGCCGACGAGGTTCTTGCCGATGTCGTGGATGTCGCCCTTGACCGTGCCGATCACGATCTTGCCCTGGCGCGGCGCGCCGCTCTCGATCAGCAGCGGCCTTAAGCACCGCCATGCCGGCCTTCATGGAATTGGCGGCGAGCAACACTTCCGGCACAAACAAAATGCCGTCGCGGAAGTCGATGCCGACGATGCGCATGCCCTCGACGAGGCTTTCGGTCAGCGTCTTGTAGGGCGTCCAGCCGCGCCCGAGCAGGATGTTGACGCCCTCGACCACCTCATCCTTGAGGCCGTCGTAGAGATCCTGGTGCATCTGCTCGACCAGCGCCGCGTCATCGAGGTCCTTGAGAATGATTTCGTCGCCGCCGGCCATATTTATTTCCCTGTATGCGAACACGGGTTCGAAGGCTGTCGAGCCCAAGGTGATACTATTCCGTCGATGGCCGCAAGCGCGGCGCGCCTCAAGTGCGGCGACGGCGGCCTTCCATGGCGCCGCCGCTGGTCGGCGCCGGCTTGTGCAGGAACGGGCCGATCTTCGCCTTGATCGCCTCGTGGTCTGGACGCGGGCCTTTTTGGTGGGCGTCGAGTGCCTTGCGCATGCCGGCCAGATGCTCGGGCGAAGTACCGCAGCAGCCGCCGATGATGCGGGCGCCGGCGTCGGCCGCCATGCCGGCATAGGTCGCCATCAACTCGGGCGTGCCGGAGTAGTGGATGTGGCCCTCGTGATAACGGGGGATGCCGGCGTTGGCCTTCGAGATCACCACGATGTCCGGGCAGGCAGCCGTCATGGCGAGGATCGACCCCAGCGTGTCCGACGCGCCGGCACCGCAGTTGGCGCCGACGGCCAGCGGCTTCGGATCGAGTTCCGAAATGGTCTGCGCGAACGCTTCCGGCGTGATGCCCATCATGGTGCGGCCGGCGGTGTCGAAGCTCGCGGTGACGGTGTAGGGCATGCCGCACTTGGCTGACGCCGCGGCAGCGGCTTTCATTTCCTCCAGCGCCGACATGGTTTCGATCCAGATGACGTCGGCGCCGCCGGCCTTCAGGCCCTCGATCTGCTCGACGAAAACGGCTGTCGCTTCGTCGTGATCGAGCGGACCGAGCGGCGCGAACAGTTCGCCGGTCGGCCCGACCGAGCCGGCCACCACCACCGGACGGCCAGCGGCGTCGGCGACCTCGCGCGCAAGCTTGGCGGCAATGCCGGTTGATCTCGTGGGTGCGGCCGTCGGCCTTGTGCAGGGCGAGGCGCCGACGGTTGCCGCCGAAGGTGTTGGTCAGGATGATATCGGCGCCGGCATCGACGAACATCTTGTAGAGCGCCTTGATACGGTCGGGATGCTCCTCGTTCCAGATCTCCGGCGCGTCGCCGGACGTCAGGCCCATGTGGAACAGATTGGTGCCGGTGGCGCCGTCGGCCAGCAGATAGGGGCGCTGTTTGAGCATCGCCTGAAGGGTGGGCATGGGTCCTCGTGCGGCTTGGGCTTGTGACAAATCCGACAGTCTTCGACTATAGCCTGTCCAATATCCGACGCACTGTCGAAGATCCGTCGAAAACCGTTCAACTTCGGTCGCCTTGCCGCCATCGGCGGGATGTCGCGGCGCCGCCAAGTCTGAGCGGCAACAAGCCGAGGAACAAGCCAGCACATGTCCCAACCCGCCGCCCAGCGCATCATCGTCTATTGGCGCGATATCCCGGCCCAGGTGATCATCCGCCAAGGTCGCCGCGCCGAAAAGCGCGAACTGCCGGAGCAGTTCATCAAGGCGATCGACGCCTGCGCGATGGCGACCGGCGCCAAGGACAGCGACGCCTATTTGGCTGAGTGGCGCCGTGGCGCGCCGGAAACCTGCAGCGACGATCTCGCAGCCGAGGCCGACGCCGCCATTACCGCGCTCCTCTCAGCCTATGATATGGATCGCCTCAAGCAACTGATCGCCAACGGCGGCAAGGCCTGAAGACGCATATGGCAAACGACAGTTCACCGGTTCAGCCGAAAGACGCGCTCGTGCTGTTCATGCCGAGCGGCCGGCGCGGGCGTTTCGCGGTCGGCACGCCGATCCTGGAAGCAGCGCGCTCACTCGGCGTGTTCGTCGAGAGCGTGTGCGGTGGGCGCGGCATCTGCGGCCGCTGCCAAGTGCATCCCGAGCAGGGCCACTTCGCCAAGCACGGCATCGAAAGCCGGTTGGAGAACCTGACCGCCTTCAACGAGGTCGAACAGCGCTACGCCTCGAAGCGTTCGCTGCCGGCGGGACGGCGACTGTCGTGTCAGGCGCGAGTCGACGGCGACGTGGTGATCGACATTCCGGCCGACGTGGCGATCAACGCCCAGGTGGTGCGCAAGCGGTCCGAGGCGCGCGCCATCGAACGCGACGTGGCGGTTGCGCTATATCCCGTGAAGCTCGATCCGCCCGACATGGACAAGCCGCTTGGCGACACCGACCGGCTGATCGCAAAACTGGTTTCCGAGCATGGTTTGCCACCGGCGGTTTGCGACATCACCCTGTTGCCGCGCATTCAGGCCATCCTGCGACGAGCGAACTTCGACGTGCAGGCCGTCGTGCATCAGGATGGCGGCGGCTCGGCCCTGCTGCTCGACGTGCGTCCGGTGGGCGATGATCGATTGTTCGGCGTCGCCTGCGACATCGGTTCGACCACCATCGCCTGCCATCTGGTCGACCTCGCCAGCGGCCGCACGGTGGCATCCGCCGGCACCTCGAACCCGCAGATCCGCTTCGGCGAGGATCTGATGAGCCGCGTGTCCTACGTGATGATGAACCCGGACGGCCGCGAGGCGCTGACCATCGCGGTGCGCGGGGCCGTGGAGGCGTTGATCGACCGCGTCGCGGGCCAGGGCGGCATCGCCCGCACCGACATTCTCGAAGCCGTGTTCGTCGGCAATCCGATTATGCATCACCTGTTCCTAGGCCTCGATCCGACCGAATTGGGCCAGGCGCCGTTCGCGCTTGCCGTGTCGGGCGCGCAGCGGTTGGCGGCGCGCGACCTCGGCCTGCATCTTGCACCCGGCGGCACGGGTCTACATCCTGCCCTGCATTGCCGGTCACGTTGGCGCCGATGCGGCCGGCGTCGCCTTGTCGGAAGGTCCGCAGGGGCACGACGAGACCACGCTCGTTGTCGATGTCGGCACCAACGCCGAGATTCTGCTCGGCAATCGCAGCCGCGTGCTGGCGGCTTCGTCGCCGACCGGCCCGGCGTTCGAGGGCGCGGAGATTTCATCTGGCCAGCGGGCAGCGCCCGGCGCCATCGAGCGGGTGCGCATCGATCCGGTGACGCTCGAGCCGCGCATCAAGGTGATCGGCTGCGATGCCTGGTCGGACGAGCCGGGCTTCGCTGAGGGCACCGACGCGTTCGGCGTCACCGGCATCTGCGGCTCCGGCATCATCGAGGCGGTGGCCGAGATGTACTTGGCCGGCATCATCCGCCAGGACGGCATCGTCGACGGCAGCTTGTCGGCCCGCTCGGACCGCATGATCGCGACGGGGCGCACCGCGTCCTATGTGCTGTGGCGCGGCGCCCAGGAGCTGACTGTCACGCAAGGCGACGTGCGCGCGATCCAGCTGGCGAAGGCAGCCCTTTATGCCGGCTGCCGGCTGCTGATGGACCGCATGGGCGTCTCGACGGTCGAGCGCATCAAGCTCGCCGGCGCCTTCGGCTCCTACATCGAGCCCAAGTACGCGATGGTGATCGGATTGATCCCGGATTGCGATCTCGACCGCGTCGCCTCGGTCGGCAACGCCGCCGGCACCGGTGCGCGCATGGCGCTGCTGTCTCGCCGCCATCGCGCCGAAGTGGAAGAGTTGGTCACCCGCATCGAAAAAATCGAAACCGCGATCGAGCCCAGGTTCCAGGAGCACTTCGTCAACGCCATGGGGTTTCCGAATACGGTCGAGGCGTTCCCGAATTTGGAAGCGGTGGTGACACTGCCAGTGCGCGTGGTCACCACCGAGACGGACGGTCGGCCACGCAGGCGGGTGCGGCCGACGTGAACCGTAGATTGGGTTAGCGCGGCCTTCCGCGCGTAACCCAACATTTCACGGGCGGTCGAAGTCGTTGGGTTACGGCCGCAACTGCGCGGCCTAACCCAACCTACGTCGAGACCGACGGTGGGCGCCTTTACTGCTTACGAGGAAGCGGGTCGGCCTTTTTGCCCCCTTGCAGACCCTAACCAATGGCGCTTGATTGCTAAAAGCCCATTCCTGCCTGCCGGACGCCTACTGCGACCACATCGCCATGAACATCCAAATTCGACTGACCACTATCGAGACGAGGCAGGATTTCGCGTCTCTATTGGAAGAAGCGAATACGTGGCAGAAGAAACGTCGGGTCAGAGGGATGGAGTGGGCCGTTCGACGACGATTGGTTGCTACCCCGCATAAATCGCGGCGAATTATATTTGGCGTATGCTGACGACGAGCCTGTTTCCGGTTTTCGCATTCTTTATGAGGATCACGCCTTTTGGGGTGAGCGGGAAACCGGCGACAGCATCGTACCTTCACACCTTCGCGGTTCGACGTAGCAAAGCCGGACTTGGCATTGGCAGCGCTGTGATTGAAATGGTTGTCGAACATGGGCCGCGAGCGCGGCCTAACCAAGATCTCGACTTGATTGCTTCCTCGCCAACACGAGGCTGATCTCGTTTTACGAACAAAACGGCTTCAGTTCGGTAGGAACTACAGCGGTAAAAGGCAAGATGCTGAACCTAATGGAAAGAGCTATCGGGACACTCTCAGCGAACCGCACGATTAAGTCTGGTTGTTGGTCAAAACCGACTCCAAGCATTCCGCTATGGACGATGCGCACCCGCCGACTCTCAGCGTAACCCATCACTTCTCGGGCAGTCCAACGTTGCTAGGTTTCGACCGCGATTGGGTGGCCTTGCGCCAACCTACGGCCCGGTCGCCTTCGATGCGCACCGCCGAACCCTCCGAGATCGTCCGGACGCGCGGGTGTCGGACGATCCCTCTCCCCCTTCTTCAGGGGGAGAGGGTTAGGGTGAGGGGCGGCGGCTTGTTCAGTGGTCGCAACATCGGACTTGGCGCGGGCGTATAGTGGGTTCGAGCAAGTGGCCGCCCCTCACCCTCGGACCGCCCTGACGGGCATTCCTCTGCCCTCTCCCCGAAATGGCGGGGGAGAGGGCGAAGTGCGATGTCTTTCCAACTCAGGCGAACTCGGAACGACGGCGCTCTCCTCCCCACCGCCGTCATCCCGGCGAAGGCCGGGACGATCGACAAGCATCCGCCTCGTGATGGTCGAGTGTTATGGCATTGGTCGCCACTTCCGACGCTTTCATCAGCACCGCCCCACGGCCCGTAGTCGTGTGTCCCGGCCTTCGCCGGGATGACGGCTGTGGGTGGGTTGCTTGAACGCCCACCCCACCGCACCCTACCCCAGCATATTCGTATCGCCGCACACCGAGATCGCCTGGCCGGAGATAGTGCGGCCGCGGGGGCTCGCGGTGAAGACCACCATGTCGGCCAACTGCTGCGGCGTGACGTAGTCGTGCAGCGAGGTGAACTGCAGCATGAAGGCTTCCTGATCCTTGAAGGTGCGGCCGTTCTGCTGGGCCTTGGCCTCGATCACGCGGCGGATGCGGTCGCCGGCGACAAGGCCGGGCAACAGCGCGTTGGCGCGGATGCCATCCGGGCCGAGCTCGATCGCGATCGACTTGGTGAAGCCGATCACGCCCCACTTGGCCGCCGCATAGGGCGAGCGCAGGGGAAAGCCGTGCTTGCCGGCCTGGCTCGACAGATTCATGATGCTGGCGTTCGTTGGACTTGCGCAGGTGCGGCACGGCGAGGCGCACGCAGTTGAACTGGCTCGTCAGATCGACCGCGATGCAACGGTCCCAGTCTTCCGGGTTGATCTCCTCGACCTTGCCGGTCGGGCCGGCGATGCCGGCATTGTTGACGAGGCAGTCGAGCCCACCGAGGTGCGCGACCGCGTCGTCGATCAGCTTTGCCACCGCGCCGCGATCCGACACGTCGCAGACGACGCCCTTGACGCTCGGGTCGGTCTTGGCCAGTTCGGCGAGCGCTTGCGTATCGACGTCGCAGACATAGACGTTGGCGCCCTCACGCACGAAGGCGCGAGCAATCTCAAGACCAATGCCGCCGGCTCCCGCCGTCACCAGAACGCGCAGATCCTTGATGCCCATATCCATGATGTTTCCTCCAGCCCCATGATGATTGGCCGGATCAACGCATCAGGAGCGGCTCGATGTCAAACGCGAACGCAGCGGACTATTCCGCGGCGTCCATCATTTCATCGGCGATATGGGATGGTGCCTGTGGCATATCCTCAAGCAGCATGCCGAGCGCGTGCAGATAGACCTGCAGGATGCCTTCTTCTTCCTGGCGCTGGTCGCGGGTCTTCTTGCGCAGGCGCACGATCTGGCGCAGCGCCTTGACGTCGAAACCGACCGCCTTGGCTTCCAGGAACTTGTCGCGGATATCGTCGGAAAGCGCCTTCTTCTGCTCTTCCAGGTTCTCGATCTGCTCGACGAACTGACGCAACTGGTTTTGCGCTGCGGACTGCAGTGTAGTCATGGCTTGGGGTCCTTGAACCACGCCCCTGGCCATACGCGCACAGCGACCGGGGTGTATCACCCCCTCAATATGCCGGCTGGTGCGGCATCAACAAGGCTGGCGAGTGGCAATGCCGCAGGTTATCCCCGCAACACACCGGTCAGCCAGAATGGGCTTGACGTTGCAGCGCTACATCACTGCATGGACGCGACCGCGCACCGCCTCAACCGAGCTTCATGACCTGGATGATCGCCGGTCCGAGAATGACCACGAATAGCACCGGCAGGAAGAAGATGATCATCGGCACGGTCAATTTCGGCGGCAACGCGGCGGCCTTCTTTTCGGCTTCGAGCATACGTGATTCACGGTTTTCCTTGGCCATGACGCGCAGCGCCTGTCCCACTGGCGTACCGTAACGTTCGGCCTGGATCAGTGCCGTCGCGACGCCCTTGATGCCCTGCAATCCGGTACGCTTGCCGAGATTTTCGAATGCGATACGGCGATCCGAGAGGTACGACAGTTCGGCCGTCGTCAGGCTGAATTCCTCGGCGAGTTCGATCGACTGGCTGCCCAACTCCCTGGCCACCTTGCCGAACGCCGCTTCGATCGACATACCGGCCTGGACGCAAATCAACAGCATGTCGAGACTGTCCGGAAAGGCGTCCTTGAGGGCCTGCTGGCGTCGTCCGATCATGTTCGAGAGGAACAGGTTCGGCAAATAGAAGCCGAGGAAGCCGCCGCCGAATGCCATCATCACCTTGACCATCGGCGGATAGGGCAGGCTGCGCATCACCACGAACAGATAGAACAGGGCGAGCAGGGTCACGATCGGCGGCATCGCCAGCCGGAAGAAGCTGTAGGCGACGAGCGGCGCCTGACCACGCAAACCGGCCATTTTCAGGGTATCGCGCAACTCCTCGGTGTCGAAGTAGTTGCGCACTCCCAGCATGTCGACCAGCTGCTGCATGAAGCCCTTCGGGGCCTGCCGCAGCTTGGCCGTGCCCGGACCGTCCTTCTTCAGCTCGGCAAGACGAATGGTGCGCATCTTGTCGCGTTCGGTCGCCATCACCTTCATGCGCTGGCTGATGCGATCCCGCGAGATGATCGGCATCGCGATCGTCAACACCGTCGCGAACGCGGCCACGGCGGCCAGCGTCATGACCAGCATCTGCGGTCTCAACACCAATTCGATGAAATCCATCATGGCAGCACCTGGTCGTCGCCGTCGCTAACTTGGAAGCCGAGCCATGGAGGGCGCCGGCGGATGGTTTAGAATTTGAAGTTGATCATTTTGCGCATCACCAGAATTCCGCACGTCATCCAGGCCGCAGCGCAGGCCAGCATGAAGTTGCCGATCATGGTCTGGAACAGCACCGCGATATATTTCGGCGCCGACATGTAGACCATCGACATGACGATGAACGGCAGTGCGCCGAGCACCATCGCCGAGGCCTTGGCTTCGGCGGAGAGCGCCTTGACCTTGCCGGTCAGTGTCTTCCGGTCGCGCAGCACGCCCGAGAGGTTGCCCAGCGCTTCGGACAGGTTACCGCCCGCCTGCTGCTGGATGCTGATCACGATGGCGAAGAACTTGACCTCGGGAAGCGGCATGCGACCCATCATGCGATCGAGACATTCGTTCAGCGGAATGCCGATGCGGCTTTGATCGACGACTTCGCGGAATTCCTCGTTCAGCGGCGCCGGGCTTTCACGCGCGATGATGCTGAGACATTCATTGAGCGGCAGGCCGGACTTCACGCCGCGCACGATGATGTCGATGGCGTTGGCGAAGTTGTTGACGAACTTGTTCTGGCGACGCTTGGTCAGGAACTTCAGAACCCAGCGCGGGAAGCCGAAGGCGCCGACGAAACCGCCGGCCGCCGCCGCGATTGGCGGCGCATTCGAGACGAACACCATGATCGCCACGGCGAAAGCCACGCCGCTGCAGCCACTCGCGATCCAGAAAGCCTTGGGCGTGATTTCGAGGCCGGCACGCTGCAGCCTTACCCGCAGCGAAAGCTTCTCTTTCTGGTTCTGCTTGTTCTCAAGATCCTTGAGCGTATCCGCGACCTGCTGCTTGCGGTTTGACAGCTGCTCCTGCTGGATCACACGCGTGGTGCGCTTCTGCCGGTTCTCGGTGACGTTGGCGATCCGCTTCTCGGTCGTCTTCTCGCCCGAAAGCCACGGCCACATCAACGCGAGCGCCAAACCGCCCACCGCGATCGCGCCGAGCAGAAGGCCCATCAGCTGAATTGGATCTGCGTCAGCCATGTCCCTCTCCCATCGGGTTGCCGTCGTCATCAGCGACTTCCGAGGACGCCAGCGCCTCGGCCAGACGGTTCTGCTCGCCGTAGTATTCGGCACGATCCCAGAAGCGCGGACGCGCGATGCCAGTCGAGCGGTGACGACCGATCAGCTTCTCGTTCGCGTCCTGGCCGGTGATCTCGTAGACGATCAGGTTCTGCAGGGTGACGACTTCGCCTTCCATGCCGACCACCTCGGTGATGTGCGTCACCTTGCGGCTGCCGTCGCGCAGACGGGAGGCCTGGATGATGATGTCGATCGAGCCGGTGATCATCTCGCGGATGGTCTTTGGGGGCAGCGAGTAGCCACCCATCATGATCATCGATTCAAGACGGCTGATGGCTTCGCGCGGGCTGTTGGAGTGGAGCGTGCCCATCGAACCGTCATGGCCTGTGTTCATGGCCTGAAGCAAGTCGAATGCCTCAGGTCCGCGGACTTCGCCGACGATGATCCGCTCAGGTCGCATACGCAGGCAGTTCTTGACGAGATCGCGCATGGTGATCTCGCCCTCGCCTTCGAGGTTGGGCGGGCGCGTTTCGAGGCGCACCACGTGCGGCTGCTGGAGCTGGAGTTCGGCGGAGTCTTCGCAGGTGATGATGCGCTCGTCCGCGTCGATCGAGCCGGTCATGCAGTTGAGCAGCGTCGTCTTGCCCGAGCCTGTACCACCGGAGATCAGGATGTTGCAGCGGACCCGACCGATGACTTCAAGAATGGTCTTGGCCTGCGGGCTGATCGAGCCGAACTTCATCAGCTGCTCAAGCCGCAGTCGGTCCTTCTTGAACTTACGAATGGTGAGGCAGGGGCCGTCGATCGCCAGCGGCGGCGCGATGACGTTGACACGGCTGCCGTCGGGCAGGCGCGCGTCGCATATCGGGCTCGATTCATCGACGCGGCGGCCGACCTGGCTGACGATGCGCTGGCAGATATTCATCAGCTGCGCATTGTCGGCGAACCGGATGCCGGCCTTGGTCACCTTGCCGTTGACTTCGATGAAGGTCGTCGCGGCGCCGTTGACCATGATGTCGGCGATGTCGTCGCGCGCCAGCAGCGGCTCGAGCGGACCGTAACCCAGAACGTCGTTGCAGATGTCCTCGAGCAGTTCTTCCTGCTCGGCGATCGACATCACCACGTTCTTGATCTGGATGATCTCGCTGACGATGTCGCGAATTTCCTCGCGCGCCGCAGCCGAGTTCGAGCTTGGCCAACTGCGTCAGATCGATGGTATCGATCAGCGCGTTGAACACCGTTGTCTTGACGTCGTAGTACTCTTCCGAGTGCTTGCGACTGGTCTCGATGACGGGCTCCGGCGCCTTTGGCGCAGGTGCAGCGGCCGCTGGCACGGCCTTGGGTTCCTGCACCTTCGGTGCCCCCCCCGTCGACGGTGGTGTCGCTGGCAACGCCTTCTTCGGCGCATTGGGATCGTTAGTGCGGCGACCGAACATGGCCGGCTCTCCTTAGCGCTTGAACTTCAGTTTCTCGAGCAGCGGACCGAGCGCACTCGGCATTGAAGATTTTTTCGGCTCGACCCGCTGTTCTTTGCGATGAGCCAAGGCCATCGACAGATCGCGGATCGGGCCGACCGCCTTGGCCTTCTTGTTGAGCTCCTCGATCATCTGACCGTTGTTGGCGGCCTGACCGAAGGTCTCGGCGTCGAACTCGATGATCGCCGTCGGCTTCAGATCGAGGCTCTGGGCGAATTCCTTGGCGCTGATCTCGGGGCGCTTCGGCATGTTGGCCATGTTGAGCACCAGATGCGGCGGACCATCATTGTTGCGTGACTGCTTCAGCAGATCGACAATGTTCTTGGCGTTGCGCAGATTGGCGAGATCCGGCACCGCCGTGATCACCACCTCGTCGGCGCTGAGCAGGATGCGCTTCGTCCATGACGTCCAGGTGTGCGGCAGATCGACGGCGACGAAGGGAACGTTCTGGCGCACCACGTCGAGCACCGTCGTGCAGGCCTCGGCCGATAGATCGTAGTCGCGATCAAGCAGCACCGGCGCCGCGAAGATGCTCAGATGCTCGGAACATTTGGTCAGCAGCCGATCGAGCAGCACCTCGTCGAGGCGCTCCGGGCTGCCGAGCGCTTCGGCGATGCCCTGCACCGGGTCCTGATTGAAATCGAGACCGGTGGTTCCGAAAGCCAGATCGAGATCGGCGATCACGACGTTGCTTTTCAGGACTTCCGACAGGGTCCAGGCGGCGTTGTGGCAGATCGTCGACGAGCCGACACCACCCTTGGCGCCGACGAAGGCGAGGACATTGCCGACCGGATCGGAGTCCGGATTGTTGTAGAGATTGGAGATGCTCTCCATCAGCTGGATCGGCGTGACGGGCGCAACGAGGTATTCACTGACGCCGCGCTTCAACAACTCGCGATAGAGGATGACGTCGTTGACGTGGCCGATCACGACGACCTTGGTGCCGCTGTCACAGCTCTCGGCCAGCTTATCGAGTTCGCCGACCATCTGCGAACGCGGCAGCGAGCTTTCGATGACGATCAGGTTCGGCGTCGGGCTCTCCTGATAGTGAGCAACCGCCGCCGGCGCGCCACCCATGTGCAGGCTGACGTGCGTCTTCGACAGCCGGCGATCCTCCGCCGCCACCTGCAGCGCCTCGGCCGTGCTGGCGTCCTCGCAGAACGCCTGGATCGAGATGCGGGGGATTGGCCGCGCCTTGGCCAACGATTCGTTAACCTCGGCGATATTGTCGTCATAGATGGCGAGACTGCCACCTTCGTCGGCAAGCGTAGCCGCGGCTGCATGGGCCTGTCTGGTCATGATATCAACTCCCTCGCATTCACAATCAGTTCGCGCCCTTGACGGTCGATCTTTCGTCCGCCTGCTTGGTCGAGATAGTAGACTCGCCCTTTATGTATTTTCCCCAAACGACATCGCGACGATCGGCTGCCGACGGCGTCATCGAACGCGGACCGAGCAGATCGGCGGGGTTCGCAACTTGCGCCGCGAAGTTGCGCTGCGTCGCGCAACCGAAGTTCGGGTAGGGTAAATTCTTCGTTTCTTCCGCGAGGTTCGTGGTCCAGCGGCCGCACTCGGGGCCTTCGGCAACAAAGCGCAGATACGAGATACGAATCGCGGGCTGCGGATCGCGCTCCTCGTGGTAGGCCTCGACCGTGATCGAGCTTTCCGAGAAGCCGCTGTCGCGCATCAGATGCCGGATCTCGGCCACCGCCTGCATGGCCGCGACCTCGTTCGGCGAACCGCTGGGGGCGGCGATCACCAGTTTGCTGTTGCCGCTGTCGCCACCACGATAGCGGTTGAGGAAATCCACCACCTGGGCCCGCTGGTGCGGCGACATGCCAGTCGATCCGCGCGGCACCTTCATCGACAGGTTGGATGGCTGCTGCGACACCAGGATCGGGTGACGTTGCGTCGGATCGACGACGCTCCAGCCGGCCACCTGGGGACCTTCCTCGCCGGGCTTGCAACCAGCGATCATCAAGGCCGCGGCCGAGACGAGCGCGAGTTTGACGGCGAGGCCTCTGTTGGCGCGGCCTGAACGGGCGGCAACCGGAGCATTTCGTGCGTTATTGTAGGTCATGACATGTTCTCCAGCCCGAGGCCTTATTCAACGATGAACCCGTAGTCGCCCTTGAGACCGCCGTCCGGCATGGCAGTGCCCTTGCCGTAGATCTTGTTCAGGTGACCGAGGAAATTCGCCTTCATATCGGTTGCAGCTGCCAAACCATCGTCGGGGCGGGCGAGTGCACTACGCGCAGTCGGTCGGACCAGATAGGGTGTGACGATGACGACCAGTTCGGTCTCTTCCTTGATGAAGTCACGGCTGCGGAACAGGGTGCCGAGTACCGGCAAGTCCTTGAGCCCTGGGAAGCCATCGATGTTCTGCTTCATGGTGTCGGAGATCAGGCCGGCCATCGCCAGAGAGCCGCCAGACGGCAGTTCCACGGTTGACTTCGCCTGCCGCTTCTTCAATGCGGGTATCGAGATGTTGCTCAGCGTCACCGCACCATTGTTCGAAAGTTCGCTGACTTCGGTTTCGATTTTCAGGCTGATGCGGCCCTCGGACAAAACAACCGGCGTGAACGACAGACTGACACCGAATTCCTTGTAGGTGACGGACAGCGCACCGGTCGTATCCACCACCGGCACCGGATATTCGCCACCGGCCAGGAACTTCGCGGTTTCACCGGAAACGGCCGTCAGATTCGGCTCGGCCAGCGTCTTGACCAGACCGTCGCGTTCGAGGGCGCGCATGGCCTGCGTCATCCGTGCATCGGAAGTACCAAAGCCGCCACTCAGACCAGAGTTACCGAACGTATTCGCGCTCGGGGCCCGGATTATAGTTGCAAAGCGAACCGCCACCGCAAATCGTGCCGCTGCAGGTCGAGGTATTGATGCCCGGATGGGCAAGCTGCCGAGACCGGCCGCAGCCGTCAGCGGCAGTGCGTTCGCAGTCAGCAAGGTTGTCGTGAAGTTGCCGCTCGTCAGTTGGGCGCCAAGATTGATGCCCATCTGCTTCATCAGCGAGCGCTGCACTTCGGCCATGGTCACACGCAGCATCACCTGGTCTTCGCCTTCGATGGCGAGCAGGTTGATGACCTTTGCCTTGGCGTCCGAAGCGGAGGCCCTGACGTCGGTATTACCGGTCGTGCCGGCGGCGCTCTGCTGGGTGATTTCGACAGCGACGAACTGGGTTGCGATCTGCACCGCGCGTGCGGCGTCGACCGGTGTGCGCACGCTGCCGTTCAGCACGACGGCTTCGTTGATCATCTCGATCTTGATGTTCGAACCGGGCAACAGCCGGTTCAGCATGCCTTCGAGACCGGAGGCGTCACGCTCGACGTAAAGCTCAAGGGTGAGGAATTGCTGCCCCTGATTGTCGAAGAAGAATGCGTTCGCGACGCCGCTCTTCTTTGCCAGCAGGAAGATGCGGTTCGAAGTCTGGACCACGGCGTCAACGACGCTCGGGTCCGAAATCAAGACATCCTGGAGGTGGCGCGGCACTTCGAGCACGGTGGACTTGTTCAGCCCCATCCGCAGCTTCTTGTGCGCCGGCAATCCGGCCTCGCTGATGCGCATGATCGATTGCAGACCACTCGGGTGCTGCAGATCTTGTGGATTGCCCTCGGCCTTCACGGCCGTGGGCTTCCTGTTGCCTGTGCTCTGCGCAAGCGCGTCGCCGCTGCTCAGCGCAGGCGCCAAGCCACCGACGAGGCCACAGATGCCGGCCAGGGCTAGGCCCTTGGCGATCGTCGTAATATTCCGCATGGGTATGGAGCCTTCTGACGAGCTACCGAAAACGAGGGGTGCACTCAGACGCAAACACATACGCATACAGGTACTGGCAGGGACTGGACTCGCACGCCCGACTAATGCCGAACGCGAAGCCCCGGTTAGTTGACGCCGTAGGCGCGTGACTTCACGCCGTAGCGCAGGATGCGAACCGAGTTGCCGCGATCCTTCTTGTTCATTTCATCGTTGGCCGACGGGCCATCGCCGTTGAGATCGGAGACCGAACGCAGCGCCAGCGAGATTTCGCCCATCGTGTTGGCCAGCGCGAGCAGTTCGGACTGCTTCGGCGTCAACTCCAGTGTGGCGACGCTGCCGTCGGCGTTCTTCTTGCCTTCCTTGGCCTCGATCTGCTGGCCGATGGAGAGAATGCGGACGTTGCGGAACAGCGTGTCGCTGACGATTTCCTCGGTGCCGCCCTTGGTGCGCTTGCGCTGCGTCAGGATGACATCGACATGGTCGTTGGGCAGGATCAGCTTGGCGACGGCGGTCTTCTCGTCGATCTTGGTCGAAATCGCCCGCATGCCAGGCGGCAGGATCGCCGCCAGAACGCCACCAGAACCGGGCTTGATCACCTTGTTCTCGGTGATCGGCTCACCCGACAGGATCGGCGCGCGGGCGATGAAACCGGAATATTCGACGAGTGCGTTGGGCTTCGCCTGACTGGTCAGGAAGCTCGGGCTGATGGCATCCTTGGGCCAGTCCTGCCAGCGAAAGCTCTGCTCGGTGGTGAACGTGCCGAGCGGGAGATCGGAGCGCGCGACCAGCACCTTGACCGCGTCGACCGGACGCTCGACGACCGGAGCTGGCTTCGGCGGCGCCTTCAGCATGCTGCCCATCAGCACGAACGCGAGGATACCGGCAACGCCTGCAACTGAAATTCCGATCAATTGTGCTTTCTTCATGGCGCAGCTGGTCCCTTAAGTGGTCGCAAACGACCTCGAATACCGCTCACTATGTCAACCAAGTCTCAACACCAGGTTAATCAACGTGCACTTTTGGAGCTCGCCGCCGCGAATTGCTGGTCTCCTTCAGACGGTCCGTCGCGCGCACGCCGCCTGATCCGTCTCGCTCCGTGGAGCGGCAATAGTGTTGGGATGGACCGCCGCGAACGCGCAAACGGCCCGCATTGCGGACCGTTGCAGGTGCGAGCCATGTCGACCGCACTTTCAGTTGTAGCAGCCGCAGAAAGTTCAGCCGGCCAGCGCCGAGAACCAGGTCGTCGAGGGATAAACCCACAGTGCCGCCGCCGCGAGAGCGATACCGTAGGGAATACCGCCGTTGCGATCATGCAGACGCATGGCCCATTCCTGCCCCATGATCCAAACCGGCGGGATAATGCTGCGGTAGAAGAGAATGGCAACCGACAGCAGGCCACCGCAGATTGTGACCATCACCAGATAGGGCATCACGCTTTCGAAGCCGAGCCACAATGCCGCCGCCGCCAGTAGCTTGGCATCGCCGCCGCCGAGCCAGCCCATGCAGAACATGAATATGCCGATGCCAAGGAACAGCACGCCAGCAGACACATGATTGACGATGGTCATCATCGGCATGCCAACGAAAACGGCTGCCAATGTGAATGCCGCTATTAACCCGAGCGAAACCCGATTGGGGATCGTCATCGTGAACAGATCCATGGCACCCGCAAACGCCATTGCGATCGGGAACACCATCAGGAGGGGATAATCAAACATGGGACGCTATATCCAAACAGACGAGCCACACTGCTGCAAAAGCCGGAGAACCGGCCGCCGCGTTACGGAAATCCGTTCTTCACGGCAGTAAACACGTCGACGATGCTCTGGCCGACTTCCAGCGCCACCGTGACAATCGCCAGGCCGATCGACCCGGCGATCAGAGCGTATTCGATCGCGGTCGCGCCGCTTTCATCACGCCCAAACCGACCAAGAAGTTCCCACATCGACATTCTCCCTGACTTCTTCGAGCAACCACTTCCAGGCACGGGGCCCGCAATTTCCGCCGCCAATCTAAACCGGCGACTATTAACGACCCGACCTATTCGTGCGTTGCGCCTATTATTTTTCACACTTTGCGGGCCGGTGCCCAATAAAGCTTAGTAGCAGTGAGCCAAAATTGAACAGACATCACATCGCAATGGCTGGCACCAAACGAAAGAAGGCGGAACGCTGTTCGCGCCCGCCCTCCGTCGTGAACATGGCCAGAATGCCTGACCCTGTGCAGCTTACTGCACGCTCTTCAGGCCGGTCTTGACCGAGGTGAAGGTGTCCTTGATGGCGGTGCCGACTTCGCCGACGATGGTGATGATGAACACGCCGATCAGGGCGGCGATCAGGCCGTATTCGATGGCGGTGGCGCCGGACTCGCACTTCACAAAGCGGGCGATGAGGTTCTTCATGACTAAGGTACTCCCAATGGGTTTCATTTCCGGGGCTTGCTCCCCAGTTCATTCGAGCCGTATTCGACACTCGATCTTGAACTGTTACGGACACTACACCCCATCGATTAACATCCACTTTAATAACAGCGTTTCGCAAACATTACACTTCAATTACTTTCTTCAAACTTTTTATATTCATGTTTCAATTTGACACCCTGCCCAGCAAACAAAAAAACCGCCCGATCCATGAGATCGAGCGGCTTTCGGTATCACTTTGGATCGCGCAATTCGCGCAACCAGACTGCGGCAGCTTACTGCACGCTCTTCAGGCCGGTCTTGACCGAGGTGAAGGTGTCCTTGATGGCGGTGCCGACTTCGCCGACGATGGTGATGATGAACACGCCGATCAGAGCGGCGATCAGGCCGTATTCAATGGCAGTTGCACCGGACTCGCACTTCACGAAACGGGCGATGAGGTTCTTCATGACTTATGTCTCCTGTTGATTGACTTGCTAGATTGCACCCAGTCCAATTGAACTTCGATCGAACTTCAATTTCGAACTTGGGATCAGGATATCCGCCATCGTTTAAAATGACATTTAGGTCGACCTCGACCCCTCGCGGAAGAAAGCCGATTCACGAAATATGACTACTCAAACACTAACGCAGGCGAAATCCGGTTCGGCGCAAAAAGAAACCGCCCAGTCGTTTCCGACTGGGCGGTGACAGATCGCAAGGACCCGGTGCGAGAGGCTCTGCAGCCCCTCAGCAGATTACTGCACGCTCTTCAGGCCGGTCTTGACCGAGGTGAAGGTGTCCTTGATGGCGGTGCCGACTTCGCCGACGATGGTGATGATGAACACGCCGATCAGGGCGGCGATCAGGCCGTATTCGATGGCGGTGGCGCCGGACTCGCACTTCACAAAGCGGGCGATGAGGTTCTTCATGACTAGGGTACTCCAACAGGTTGACTGACTGCGCTTTAGCGCTCCCGTTCAGCGGCGCTTTCAGCGGTGCCGTCCGAACACTTACGAAGATAGCCGTCAGGTATTAACATCAGGTTATTTTGCCAGGAAAATGTATTAACGACCAGCAACCAACAACGATCCCCCTCGCAAAACAAAGCAACTCACGCATCACGACAAGAACAACACCAAACATTAAATTCCTACCTGCACATTAATGTGCATGGCTATTCTTCCGGCTCACCACGTTTTTTTGGATAACGAATTGTAAACTTCAAAATCAATCAAATATTGCCCAGCGTCATTACTTCCGCAGCAGATCAAAAGCACAAGTAATCACGTGCCGGCGCGTCATCCGGCCCACAGTAGTTTGGCTCAACCGCAAGCAAATCCAGCTTCCACCCGCCTAAACCGGAGTGTTTTGTCGAGCAGCGTCTATGACGATGGCTGCCTCGCACCAGAATCGTTCAGCCGTTTGCAGTTCTTTCACCAATTTGGAGTGTTGTGGGGGCTACACCCCGAAAGCCGGAGGAACTTGACCGCCATGTCAGCATTTGCATTCCGTCAGCGTCGTAGCCTGTCCAGCCCGATCTCGGTATTCCTGACCGCGTCGGCCGCATTGGCGGCGGTGGCTCTGGAAATCCCGGCGGCGCGCGCCAACGACCTGATCGTGAAATACGATCAATCGCAGCTGCTGCGCCTGCCACGGCCAGCCGCCGAAATCATCATCGGCAATCCAACGATTGCCGACGTGTCCGTCCAAGGCGGCAACCTGCTGGTGGTCACCGGCAAGTCGTTCGGCATCACCAACATCATCTCGCTCGATGCCGACCGCAATATCATCCAGGATCAGCGCGTCCTAGTGCAGCGCGACGAAGTCCGGGTCGTCAATCTTCAGAAGGGCGCCAAGCGCGAGAGCTACAATTGTGCGCCGCAGTGCAATCCGTCCATCACCATCGGCGACGATCCCGCCTACTTCGCCAGCGTTGCGGCCAACACCGAGCGCAAGCTTAAGGCGTCCGAAGGCGCGTCGGAAGGTGGCGGCGCCGCCTCAAACTGAGGCCCGCCGGAATTGAATGCGAGGAATTCTCGCGGCGCCAATCTCATGATCGAGATGGCGCCGCCAATAATTTGTTTGCGTCTTTCCAATACGAAATTCCATCTGACGCCGGAATCTTTCGTTTGGGACGCAACACTATCGCATGCGAACGTCGCGACTAAGCCTTGTCCGCCGGCTTCACCATCCCGCGCCCGGTCAGCGTCGCGGTGATTTCTTCGATGACATGTGGGTCGTCGATGGTGGCCGGCACCTTCGGCGTCTCTCCATCCGCAATCTGCCGCATGGTCGCACGAAGCACCTTTCCGGAACGGGTCTTCGGCAAGCGATTGACCGCCATCACCTGCTTGAATGCCGCCACCGGTCCGATGGTGTCACGAACCAACTTGATCACCTCCGCCTCGATCTCAGAAGCCGGGCGATCAACGCCGGAATTGAGCACAATGAAGCCGGCCGGGATCTGCCCCTTCATCGAATCGTGAACGCCGACCACGGCGCACTCGGCGACGTCCTTGTGGCGGGCGACGACTTCTTCCATCTGGCCTGTCGACAAGCGGTGACCAGCAACGTTGATGACGTCGTCGGTGCGCGCCATCACGTAGACGTAGCCTTCCTCGTCGATGAAGCCCGCGTCCGAAGTCGAGTAGTAGCCAGGGAAATCCGAGATATAGCCCGAGCGGAATCGAGCGTCGTTGTTCCACAGCGTCGGCAGGCACGCCGGCGGTAGCGGCAGCTTGACCGCCAGCGTGCCGGTCGTTCCGCGCGCGACCGGCTTGCCCTTCTCGTCCAGCACTTGCAGATCGTAGCCCGGCATTGGCACCGTTGGCGAACCATGCTTGACGGGCAATGCACCGAGGCCAACCGGATTGCCCGCGATCGCCCAGCCGGTCTCGGTCTGCCACCAGTGATCGATCACCGGCACCGAAAGCTTCTCCTCGGCCCAACGGATGGTTTCCGGATCAGCGCGCTCGCCGGCCAAGAACAGGGTTCGAAACTTGGAAAGATCGTAGGTCTTGATCAGCGCGCCGGTCGGGTCTTCCTTCTTGATCGCGCGAAACGCCGTCGGCGCCGTAAACAGTGCGGCCACCTTGTGCTCGGCGATAACACGCCAGAAGGCGCCTGCATCCGGCGTTCCAACCGGCTTGCCCTCGTAGACGAGAGTGGTGCAGCCGGCCAGCAGCGGCGCGTAGCAGATGTAGGAGTGACCGACCACCCAGCCTACATCCGAGGCCGCCCAGAACACTTCGCCCGGTTGGATGCCGTAGAGGTTCTTCATGCTCCAATTGAGCGCCACCATATGACCGCCGTTGTCGCGAACCACGCCCTTGGGCTGGCCGGTGGTACCGGAGGTGTAGAGAATATAGAGCGGATCGGTGGCGGCGATGGCAACGCATCCGGCCTTGCGGCCGCGCGATTTGGCATCGGCCACCAGCACCGCCCAATCGTAGTCGCGCGCCGGCATCAGGGAAGCTTCCGCCATCGGCCGCTGCAGGATCGCGCAAACCTTCGGCTTGTGCGTGGCGAGTTCGATCGCCTTGTCGAGCAAGGGCTTGTAGGCAACGACTTTGCTACCCTCAATGCCGCATGATGCCGATACGATCGCCACCGGCGAACAGTCATCGATGCGGGTGGCGAGTTCGGCCGCGGCGAAGCCACCGAACACCACCGAATGGATCGCGCCAATGCGGGCGCACGCCAGCATGGCAATCACGGCTTCCGGCACCATCGGCATATAGATGATGACGCGATCGCCCTTGCGCACGCCCAGATCCTGCAGGACGCCGCCGAAGGTCGCTACTTCGTCGGTCAACTGCGCGTAGCTATAGGTCCGCGTGCTCTTGGTGACCGGGCTGTCATAGATCAGCGCCGCCCGGTCGCCATGGCCGCTCTCGACATGGCGATCGAGGCAGTTGTAGGCGGTGTTGCATTCGGCGCCGGGAAACCAGCGGCCATAGGCCCCCGAATACGGGTCGAACGGCCTGTCCCATGTCTTGTACCAGCTGATACCGTGGGCGGCCTCCGCCCAGAAGGTCTCGGGATCGCGCTGCCAGCTCTGGTAGACCTCGGCATAACGGCTCATCGAACAGCCTCCATGGTATCGCACCAATCTCGCCGGACGCCGCACTTCAACGTGACGCTCACCGGTCAGCATATGCTCCGCGTTTCAACACCCTCGCAGCCGTTCCGGCAAGAGGGCGCAAGGGCCGACGTTGGTAGGGGTACGGCATCATGGGCAACGCACATGGCGCCGAAAACTTCCGTTGGTTGCCGATGGTTTCCGGCGCATTGCCGGAACGTGCAGCCAATGTTCATCCAAAGCGTGTCATTGTGATTCCCAGATCAAATCAAGGACTGGAGCCGCCGATGGAAAAGCTCATCGCCTCGACACTGCTTGGCGCCACCGGCGGCCTCAACGGCGGACTGCTCGCCATGCGTGCCCTCGACAAACTGAACATGGCCGACATTGCCAATTATCCCGTGCTGATCGGCATGGCGGCCGTTCTTAGCGGCCTTGCACTTGTGGCGCTGCTGAATGCCGCGACCCCGATCCTGATCGAGGCGACTGAAATGACGGCTTGAGCGCCCAATCAAGACTTTGATGCACTCTTGATTTCCGGCAGCGCCCAGGCCAGCAGGCCGACCGCAGGCAACAATGCACAGATATTAAATACGGTGGCGATGCTGGTCCGATCGGCGATCTCACCCAGCACTGCCGCGCTGATGCCGCCGAGGCCGAACGATAGGCCGTAAAATAGACCGGCGATCAGGCCGACCCGGCCGGGCAGTAGCTCCATGGCGTAGACCAGGATGGCGCCGAACGCGCTCGCCATGATCATCGCGATGACCACCGTCAACGTGCCGGTCCAGAACAGATTGACGTGCGGCAGGAGCAGCGTGAACGGCAACGCCCCCAAAATCGAGAACCATATGATGCGGCGGCGTCCGATACGGTCTCCGAGCGGGCCGCCGACGAGGGTGCCTAGCGCCGTCGCCGCCAGGAATAGAAACAGCAACATCTGCGAAGTCTGCACGGAAACCTTGAACTGTTCGATCAGGTAGAACGTGTAGAACGAGTTGAAGCTCGACGTGTAGGCGTTCTTCGAGAACATCAAGACGACGAGAATGCCGACCGCCAGAGCCACATTGTGAGTGGGCCTGGATGGCGAACTCATGTTCGCTGCGACCTTGGGCTTGGGCTTCGCTGCCGCGAGCTTATGCTGCGTGTACCAGCGGCCGACATGCGCGAGAACCAGCATCGCCAGGAGTGCGGCGAGCGACATCCAGGCCAGACTGCCTTGTCCACGCGGCACGACGATGAAAGCCGCCAGCAGCGGGCCAAGCGCTCCACCCGCCTGACCGCCAACCTGGAACAGCGCTTGCGCCAGCCCATGTTGTCCACCCGACGCGAGCCGCGCCAATCGCGTGGCCTCGGGGTGAAATACCGCCGAGCCAGTGCCAACCAGCGCCGCCCCCAAAAGCAGCAAGGGATAGCTGGCGGCAGTCGCCAGCACGATCAAGCCGACCATGGTGAAACCCATGCCGGCGACCTGCGAATACGGCTGCGGATTTTTGTCTGTGTACCAGCCAACCATCGGCTGAAAAATACAAGCAGTGAGCTGGAAGGCAAAGGTTATCAACCCGATCTGACCAAAATCCAGGTTGTAGGCGCTCTTGATCACCGGATAGATCGCCGGCACCAGCGATTGCATCATATCGTTAAGCAGGTGCGCGAAGGAAAGCGCCAGCAGGATTGGAAAAGCCACTGCCGATTTCGGCAAGACACTGGCGACGGGCTCAGATTGCACGGATTTCTGCATCAATGGTTCCGCCGCCCTGACTGCGCTTGCTCTTGACCACCACCACCGACGGTCCGACCTCGCGACAGGGCGAGATGGCTAGCCAATCTCGCATCGAATCGGTTGCCCGGGCAAGGCGGTTACGCGGTCCGCCTCATGCGCAAGCATGGCACCTATGACGGCAACGATCGAACGCGGGGCGCTCGAAGTCACAGCGGCGCTGCTGCACGATGGGCCAATCGTAAACGGGTCCATAACCATGCCAAACCATAAAGGCGGAGATAAACAAGTCGTTTAGATTTTTCGTATTCTCTGGTGGAGCCATCCGTGGGTTTCGTTGGCTTGAGGTATGCGTACGATGTCAAATGAACTTTCCATTCTTTGGCGCCAGGCGCATCGCCGTCTCGGTCGCCGCGCAACCGACCTGCGTCGCGATCAGAGCGGCTCCACTGCGGTCGAGTTCGCCATGGTGTCATTCCCATTCATGGCGCTGCTATTCGGCATCATTGCGGTAGGTCTTTTCTTTTTCACCACGTTCTCACTTGAGAATGCGGTCGAACAGGCGTCGCGGCAGCTTCGCACCGGTGAAGCCCAGACCGCGGGCATGACCAAGGACCAGTTCAAGTCTAACGTCTGCGCACCAATTCAGAGCTACATCGATTGCGCCGGCAAGCTGCGCGTCAATGTCCAGAAATACAACCTCGGCGAGGTCATCGTCCAACCGAGCTGCACCGACGGCGGCGGCAACCTCACACCAGACGCAGACAGCGCCTATCTACCGGGAGCCGCCAACCAGATCATGCTCGTCACGGCGTGCCTGCAATGGGATCTCGCGGGCAAAATTCCGTTCCTGACACTCAGTTCGATGGGTAACGGCGCTGCCCTGATCATGGCCTCCACCACATTCAAGATCGAGCCCTATAACTGATGGCGTGCAGCTCGCAGCACGCAGACGTCGAAAGCCGCGGAAAGTCGGAACTCTGACCATGCAGATATTCTCAATGAGCCACACCAAGTTGGCGATCGGCAAGTTCCTGCGGCGATCGCAGCGTGACGAGCGCGGCGTTGCCGCCGTCGAGTTCGCGATGATTGTGCCGATCATGTTCACGCTGTTCATCGGCTCGGTCGAATTCAGCCAGGCGATCACCGTCGACCGCCGCGTCACTCAGATCGCGAGTTCGACCGCCGATCTCGTGGCGCGCGAAAAATCGGTCACCACCGCCCAGCTCGATCAGATCATGTCGATCGCGACGATCTTGATGCAGCCTTATGACGCCTCGAAGTTGAAGATCACGCTCGTCAGCGTCGGTGCGAAGGCCACCGACAATACCATCACCAAGGTCTGCTGGTCGTACAATTTCCACGGCGGAACTCACACGTATGCGAACGGAACCGTCTATCCATTGCCGAGCGCGGATATCGTCGACAAGGGTGGTAGCGTCATGGTGGCCGAGGTCGAGTACGACTACACGCCGCTGATCTTCTCGCACTACATGCCCGGGCTCACCAAGCTTGCCGACAAATTCTATCTGAAGCCCCGTGTCTCAAGCATGATCCAGTACAACGGCGCCGCGATCTGCACCGTCACCTGAGGCGCGTCAAACCGCGCGGCCACGGCGTCCCGTCGGCGTTTCGCCTGTCGCGGCATATCTATTGTGCCGTGAAATGAGATAGTTAGGCGATTGCTTCCGCGTGCGACGGATTTATAAACCTTCACTTATGACATGGTCATTAAGTGAAGGTTGGAATGGGCCGACGATCAGAACACACTCCCGAAGGCTTGCGTTCTCTGATCATCGAGGCAAGTGAGCGGATCATCGTATCAGACGGTCTGACGGGCCTTTCGGCACGAGAGATTGCCCGCGCGGTGGGTTACTCACCCGGCACGATCTACAATATCTTCGACAGCCTGGATGACCTCATCCTGCAGGTCGAGGCGCGGCTGCTCGATGATCTTGATGCCCGTCTCGCCGACCTGCCCAAGGATGGACCGGCACACGGGCGCGTGCTGCGGCTGGCCCGTGAATACCTTGCCTTTACCAGCGAACGCCCCCGCTTGTGGAACTTGCTGTTTGAACATCATCTGCCGGCGGCGGTCCCGGTCCCCGACTGGTACCAGCACAAGCTCAACGCGCTATTGCAGCGTGTCGAGGACGTATTGAAGCCGATGATTGCCCACGCCGAACCGGCGATCGCCGCACGGTCGGCACGCGTGTTGTGGGCTGGTGTGCATGGCATAACTTCGCTAGCCACGGCCGACAAACTCTCGAGCATTACCTCGGAGACGGCGCAGGCCATGGTCGACGATCTGGTGAAGAACTATCTCGCCGGCCTCGAGCATCTGAGACTGACTGCAGCCGCCTGATAGCCCATGCGCTGAATGCCGCCGCATGCCTAGCGCCGACCTATCGGCCAAGCATATGCTCAAGCGCGTTGGCGTAGTAGCCGAGCAATTCCTCCTGACCAGCGACGATTTCGACAACGCCGTCGTTATTGGCGACGATATGACGTAGCTCCAACATGCGCATGCCGACATCGACCGCGTATTCTTCGTCGGCGCGCGGCACATAGACCTGCCCGCCGGTTTCCCGGAGCCGGACCATGAGCGCGGCAACGGCCAGTTTGAGATCAAGAGTGGACAAGGAGCGCTTATCGGCGCGCAGCAAAGCGGCGGCAACCAGCGAGACCGGCAGAGCCGGCACTGCCCGGCCGACCTCCGCCATCAGAACCGCGGCAAGCCCGGCGATCCGCTCGTTACGAACCGGCTCCGGCATAATCCGAAAGTCGAGCGCCTGCTCCCGCATGTATTGCCGCAGCGAGACCGGCTTGCCAAAGCTGACGCAGGCATAGCCATTGCGATACCAACGCCCGATCAACCGCCCACCAATCGTGCGGCCAACAAAGCCCAGGAAGACAGGCAATCGAAATGCAAATCGCGGCCGTTTGCCCGGTTCAGCCTCGGCCGCCGCCGCGAGCAACACTCGATCCTCCAATACCCGATCATAGTTGAGGCCGACCGGCACGAACGCGATGTCGCGCGCCCCCGCCGGATCGAAATCCGCGACCATATATGCCAACAGTCCGAGTTTCGCCGGTTGCAGCCGACCGTCGCGCGACAGGCCGCCTTCCGGGAACACGGCCTGGGTGACGCCGGACGCTGTCGCGATATGGACGTAGCGTGCCAACACCCGGCGATAAAGCTGATTGCCGCTGCCGCGACGGATGAAATAGCCGCCCATCAGCCGGATCAATTGGGCGAGGCCCGGCGCACGCGCCCATTCGCCGACGGCGTAGCTCAAGGCCGAACTGCGCGCGGCGAGGTAGGTCACCAGCACGTAATCCATGTTCGAGCGGTGGTTGATCACGAACACCACCGCCGCGCCCGGCTCGATCCCCTGCAGTGCTGCGATATCGCTGGCGCCGACGCGCACCCGATACAGAGCCGTCGACAACTTGCGCGCGAGCCGCGTTCCGACCCGGAAATACAGCGCGGCATTGAATGCCGGCACGATCTCGCGGGCATAGCGCTGCGCGCGCCTTTCTACCGCCCGAACCGTTTCGCCGGTAGCGCGCGCCTCGGCCGCCACCGCCGACTGCACGGTCGGATCAAGCATCAACTGCGCCACCAGGTCTCGGCGGCCGGCCAGCTTGAACGGGGCGATCGGCAGGGCCAGTCGTTCGTTGAGCGAACCAATCGCGCGCTCGCGGCGCATGGCCATGAAACCGCGCACCGCCGGCGCAATCGACTCGATCAGTCAGGCCGACGGCGGCAAACAGGCCCAGCAGGGCCACGCCCCAAACCGGCAATGCCAGCAGTTCCCCCAAGTTGCGCCCCTCCGGCAATATCTCTTGCCCTGGTGCGACGCTATCAGGAGAGTGCGTCCACCGCTACTTCTGCGGCGGTGCGATTGTACCGGTGGTAATGGCCGATGGCTCCACCGGCGCCGCGGCCGTGCCGTCTGCCCGCGCCGGCACGCCTGGCGGAGCGATCGACGGCTCCTCGGCGAGATTGATGACGCGGAACCAGTTCTTGTCGCGCGGCAACAGCTTTTGATTGAGGCTCGCCCATAGGTCGCGAGAGATCATGCCGTCGACGAATGTCTTGGCCGGCGGCGTGAACATGAATGCGGCCACGGTGGCGACGGCAACGATCGCCGAGTCCGTCATCCGCTTGCGGTCAAACAACTTCACCGCGGTACCGAACGAAGACTTGATACGCACGTCGAGCACATCGACGCTGTAGATCTCGTCGAGCACGAGGTGCGTCATGTAGCCAATAAACAAGAAGCCACCGGCGAGCCAGGCGACGCCCTCGTGCCGATTGAGCGCGTACTTGAAGGTAATGGCGGTGAGGAACCAGAAGAACACACCGGCCAGCACCGAGTGCCAGATCCCGCGATGATACGAGAACATATGGAACAACGCCTGCCCGCCGTAGCGGACACCGATCAGCGTGCCTAGCCAGATCATCCACATTTCGGCGATCGAGAATTTGTAGGCGACCGTGAACAGCACCACGAAGGAAAAGAACACGGCAAGGCCGCCGAACATCGCCTGCGCCGGACGGCTTTCCTTGAGGTCGATATCGGGCAGCACGCTGCCGAGCACGCCGGCCATGGTGACGGCGACGAGGTTCTCGGGCGCGATCACGTCGGCGGCAAGCGTCAGCGTCGCCAACGCGCCGCTCACCACGGTGCCGATTGCGATATGCGTCGTGAAGTTCGCCATGGCCCAAAACCCCCAGTCGACGCAGCACGAGATCCGAACTCTCTGAGCATCAGATTCGCGTGTTCAGTGGGAGGTGCCGGCGGCCGAAAGCTGTGGATCAGCTTATGAAATGCCGAGCGTACTGAGCCGGCGGCGCGCGAAGTCCGCTTCGGCGAGCAGTTGTACGTAGATCTCGGCAACCGTCTGCGGTTTGCGGGTGAAGGAGACAGCTTGGCCCATCGACAGCACGCCGCGCTCCCACTCGCCTGTATCATAAGCGTGCTTCTGCTGCGGCCCGGCGACGAACGGCCGGTATTTGTCGAAGTCCTTTTCGCCGGCCGCTTCCAGTTCCGACACGCTGCGCGCATCGGCATTGTCGAGCACACGATAGGTGTTGCGAAAACTCTGCATGATCAGCCGCGATGAACCCTCGTCCGCCTCGATGATGCGCGACTTGTAGGCAGCATGCGCGTTGATCTCGGCCGCAGCCAACATGCGCGTACCAAGAATCACCGCGTCGGCACCCATTGCCAGCGCCGCCGTGATCTGGCTGCCGTGGCCGATACCGCCACCGACCACGAATGGTATCGAAATGCGCTCCGCGCCGAGCGGCGTCTGCACGAAGGTGCCGACCAGTTGCAGACCGGGGTGGCCGCCGCACTCGGCGCCAACCACGACCACCGCGTCGACGCCGAGTTTCGCCGCGCTTACCGCGTGCCTGACCGTCGACGTCTTATGCATCACGATCGCACCGGCTTCCTTCAAAGCCGGCAGCAGATCCTTGGGCGGCAGACCGGACGTTTCGACGTGGCGCACGCCCTCGTCGAGCAGGATGCGCGTGTGGCCCTTCATGAACGTGTTGTCGGCTTCGCGCGGCGTCAGGTAGAGGTTGACACCGAACGGCTTGCCGTCGGTCAGTACGCGGCACTTGCGCAATTCCGCTCGAAATGACATCTGGATCTGGAAACGTGCGCGCGGTGATGAACCCCATGCCGCCGGCGTTGACGCTCGCGGCCACGTAGTTCGCGTCGGATAGCCACATCAGGCCGCCGCACAGGATCGGATGCTCGATGCCGAATAATTCGGTGATGCGGGTCTTGAACAATGGAACGGGCTTCAAATCGGCACCTGCCCGATCGACATACCGCCGCACACGTACAATACCTGCCCCGTCGTGTACCAGGCGTGATCATCGAGGAAATAGGCCGCCGCGTGCGCGATCTCGGCCGCGGTGCCGATGCGGCCGACCGGGATCTGCTTCAGGAACGCGGCCTGCTGCGGTGAGCCGGCCGGGTAGTTGGCGATCAGCATTTCAGTCGCCACCGGTCCCGGCGCAATGCAGTTGGCGGTGATGCCGAATTTCGCATTCTCAAGCGCGATGGTGCGGGTCAAAGCCAGGATCGCGGCCTTGGTGGCGCCATAGACCGCCCGCGTTTCCTTGCCCAGCGCCGCGCGCGAGCCGATGTTGACGATGCGGCCGAACTTCGCCTCGCGCATGCCCGGCAGCACCGCCTGGATCGCCAGCACCGGCGCCCGCACATTGAGGTTCATCATCATGTCGTAGTCGTCGCTCGACGTCTTCGAAAGTTCGGAAACCAGCGCCACGCCGGCATTGTTGACGAGCCGCGTGACCTTGTATCGCCGCGTGATATCCGCCAGCGCCGCGTTGGTCGCCGCCGCATCGCCGAGATCGACGGCGATGAACTCGCCCTTGAACGCCGCCGGTTTCGATCGCGACAGGCCGATGACGTGGTGCCCCTTGTCGGCGAGGTCGGCGGCGATGGCGGCACCAATGCCACGACTGGCGCCGGTGACGAGCGTGACGGGTTGCGGCATGGGTGGTCAATGTTCCTTGACTGTGTGAATGGGCGACCGCCGCTTGTCAAAGCGGCCGTCGCCCACTCGCTCCGTACGGAAATTTATGCCTTTTTCGGCGGGATTTTCACGAACTCCATCGGCTCGGCATAATAGCGGAATCCGTCACCCTGCTTCGACAGATGGCCATAGCCCGGCCACGGGAAATGATAAGCCAGCATCGGCAGCTTCTGCGAGGCGATCATGTCAAACACCTTGAGCCGTGACGTCACCGCCTGCTTCGGGTCGGTGTCATATGCGAACTCGGTGCGTGGCTTTTCAGTGAGCAGGATCTGGTGATGCGTAATGTCGGCGGTGTAAACCATCGACTTCGCACCCGACTTGATGATGAAGATCGTGTGACCGACGGTGTGACCGGGCACGAACATCGCCTGAACGCCGGGAATGACATCCTTGCCATCCTCCACGAACTTGATGCGGTTCTTGTAGGGCAACAAATTCTGCCGGGCATGCTTGACGAAATCGACGCTGGCCTTGTCACCGAGCTTTTTCTCGTCGGTCCAGAAATCGTAGTCGGCCTTGCTGATATGGATCGTGGCATTCGGGAAATAGCGCTTACCCTTGGCGTCGGCGAGACCGCCAATGTGGTCGATATGAGCGTGACTGCAGATCACGTCGTCGATCTGGCCGGGCTGGATGCCGGCTTGCTTGAGGCTCGACAGCAACCGGCCGGTGGTCGGGCCGAACATCTTGCTGGTGCCCATGCCGCTGTCGAACAGGGCGAGGCGCGAACCGGTATTGAGGACGATCAAGTTCTGCTCAAGCGTGATGCCGCCGGTCGGCAGGAAGTTGTCCGTAAGCGCCTTGCCGATCTCGTCCTTGGTGATGCCCTTCATCGACTCCGACGGCTCGCCGAGCGGCAGCGGTCCGTCCGACACGATCGTCGCCTGGAACTCGCCGATCGGGAACCGGTAGAACTGCGGCGCCTGGGTCTTGACCAGCGGCGCCTTGGCTTCGGCTGGCCCGAATCCGATCAAACCAGCAGCACCAAGCGCGGAACCACCGATCAAGGCATTGCGACGCGACATATTGAAGTTTGTCATTCGTTTCCTCCACGACTTTCCACGCTCGTGCGTGCCGCTTGCCGCGACTTGCGCACAGGCCAGACTACGGCCGAAATGCAACCAAGTTCAATCACCCTGCCAACCACCCGGGCTGCATTCCGGGAGGCCCAGGGTCGGCGAAAACGCGCGGAATAACTCTGACGATCAGCCAATCAGGCGACCGAAGAACAGGCAGCCAACCTGGACCAGCGCGCCGGCCGACAGATTGGCCGGCATCAGTTGAGGACTGGCCACGATATCAAATGTGGCGTCGGCGCATTGCACCAGAAACCAGTGATATGGCGCGCCGGTTTCCTCATTCTGCAGCCGGGAGTGCTCGACGACGGTGCCGGTCAGCAGCGCATGCGACGATGGTGGATTGACCGGACCATCGGCATGCGGGTCGCGATCGGCGAACAGACCGAGCGGCATGAACGCCCGGGCGCTCGAAGCGGAACGCGCCAGTGCCGACGCATCGGCCGGCCCGAGTATCTTGATATCGCGTGCGAACCCGGTGAGCTTGGCGCGCGCGAGGAACGGCATTGGCCGATCGCAGTGGGCCGCGAAATCAACCGCGTCGAACACGATTTGATGGGCACCGAGGCCGGTTGCCTCGTCGGGCGCGACCCAAGCCAGAAAGGCGCCTTCAAAGTCATTATCGCCGGGACGAATGACGGTCTCGACGATCTCCACCGGCACGTCGCTTAGGCCCTCGAAAAACGGCGTCAGACCGACCGCTTCACGGTCGGCCAGGGCGCCAGTTCCATCACGATCGCCAGTGAGATGGAACCAGATTTCGGCTCCGGTCCGCGAACGCCAAATCGCATAATCGCCTGGATCACAAGCCAACCGCTCGAACGCCTCGGCCGCCAGACGCTGCATGGTCGCCTGGAAGCCGGCGTCGTCGTCGAACTCGAATCCGATCGTCGACAGATTGCTGACCACCACACGTCCCTCCGAGGCCGTAGCCTCAAGCCTTGGCGACGCCGAGCGCGATCTGGAATCGACGGGCAATCGCCGCGCCATCCTTCTCCGGCAGCGCCCATGGATCCTCGCTGAGCGCGATCTTGGCGATGGCAAGGGATGGCCCGGGCGCGTGGAACAGCAGCTTCACCAGCGCCGGGATATCCTCGTGCGTGGTGGCGAGGAAGGTGTTGGCAATGCCGAAGCCCTTGGCGACCGCCGCCAGATCGGTCTTCTGTCCGGTAAGACCAGACTGCCGGCCGGTCTCGCCGAAGTGTTCGTTGTCGAGCACCAGGATGGCGAGGTTCTTCGGCGCCTGATCGGCAACAACCGCAAGCGAGCCGATGCCCATCATCAGTTCGCCGTCACCGGTCAGGCACAGAACGCGTTTTTCGGGCTGGGCGAGGGCGAGACCAAGCGCAGTAGGCAGCGCGAGGCCCATACCGCCCCAGGAATATAGATATTCCGGACTATCACCGGAAGCGAAACAATCCCAGGTGGCGCTGCCGAGGCCCGGAATTACCAGCGCGCCGGCGCGCTGCTTCAGGAGTTCGGCGACAAAAGCGCGGCGCTGGATCTTGTTCGAGCGGCCGGCCGTGGAAGTTGCTGACTTGCTCATTTCTGGCCGAACCCCTTTGCACCAATGATGCGCTGGCTTACCAGGACCGCGGTCGACTGGTTGCCGTTGAATGTCATATCGGCGGCGGCGGCAGAACACCTCGCCGACCTCCGCCGCGTCTCTCGACCGGGAAGCACTTGACGCCCATGGTTTCGAGCACGGTGCGCGTGCCCTGGCCCATCGGCACCTGCCACGGATTGAACTCGCCCCATTGGCCGCGCATCGTCACCAGCAGCAGCAGCGGCGCGCGCAGGGTGAGCGGATAACCGACGGCATTGATGCAGTTGCCGACGCCCGACGACTGCATGGCAACCATCGAGCGCTTGCCGCCGAGCCACAGGCCGGTTGAAACGCCAATGCCCTCCTCCTCGGTCGTCAGCGTCACCAGCCGCATGTCCTCGGCCGCCTTGACCAGATTGAGCAGGCGCGTCAGGCCGCCATCTGGAATCGTGCACACAGTCTTGATCGACCGTGCATTCATGGCCTCGAACACGTCCGACGACCAGTCGTGCGCGGCCTGCTGCTTTGCTGTCATGTGAGTGCTGTGATCCCCGGATGCTGCAATCGAGTTCGACCGGGTCATACTAGCGCATAGGCGCGGCCGAGGTCACGCACTTCGGCGCTTGAGCCGGCCGAATGCGGCCAACTCTTGGCCGAGGCGTTCGGCGGTCGACGCGCCCTGCTGACGTGGTGCCTCGATCGCGGCATCCACCTCGATCTGGTTCGCCGCGGGAATGCCATCGGATGCCACCGACAAACGCCGCAACGCCTGCACCACAGGCACAACTATCGCCTGCTCCATCGCCGTCTTGAGGATCGGTCGGTAGTGATGCGTGATCGCTCCGGTACGCACGTTGCGAATGCCGATCTGTTCCAGCAGCAGCCGGCAGAACGCATCCGACGGGTTGCGGAATTCGGCGAGCAGGCATGCTTTCAATCGATCTCTTAGGCCCAGCGCGAACGCCTGCTCGGCGATGGCATCGGGATTGTATGCCGATGCACGCAGCTTCCGCAGGAATTCAAGCGCTTCGCTGCCGATTTCGCCATTGGCGACGCTGGCGAGGTCGAGCCGCATGAACGGCTCGTCATCGAGTACGTTCGCTTGTTGGCTGTCGGTGAATGCCTCGAACACCACGCCGTTGGTTGCGATGGCGATCCTGACCGAGCGCTGTGCCTCGCAATAGGCGCGCAATCGCGGGTACACTTGATTGACCGGCCGCGCGGTGCCGGCGGCCTCGATCGCGATTGCCGGCTCGCCGTCGACCAGGATCGCAAAATTGATCGCCTCCAAGTGCTCCGGCACGATCACCGAGGGATCGCCCGCGTCGTAGCCGAGCAGCTCAAGAAACGGCATTACGAGATAGATGCGCGTGGCGTCGTCACCCGCGCAATGCGCCTTGATCCGCATCGTGCGTTCGGCGAACGCGACGAAACGTGACTCAAAATCGTCCGGCATCAGGCCCGTGCCTCCGGGTATCTTCATCCACCCCGAACCAGCGTGCGATTCGAAGGCCGAAGCAAGGCACAGGCCCGAGGTTATCGTCAGCTCATCAGACGCTCGACTTCTTTCAGGATCGCGGAACCCATTTCTGTGGTGCCGACGGCACGCATATTGGGCTGCATGATATCGCCGGTACGGAAGCCCTGCGCCAGCACGCCGGCTATGGCCTTGTCGAGCAAATCGGCTTCCTTGGCCATGTCGAACGAGTAGCGCAGCGCCATGCCGAACGAGGCGATGGTGGCGATCGGATTGGCCTTGCCCTGACCTGCGATATCCGGCGCCGAACCGTGCACGGGCTCGTAAAGCGCCTTACGGGTACCGGTCTTGGCATCGGGCGCACCGAGCGAGGCCGACGGCAGCATGCCGAGCGAGCCGGTCATCATCGCCGCTTCGTCGGACAGGATATCGCCGAACAGGTTGTCGGTGACGATAACATCGAACTGCTTCGGATTGCGGATGAGCTGCATGGCGCAATTGTCGGCCAGAATGTGATGCAGTTCGACACCGGCGCCGTGCGCGGCGTGGGTCGCGGTCGCCACCTTGTTCCACAATACGCCGGTTGCCATCACGTTGCGCTTCTCGGCCGAATGCAGTTTACCAGTACGCTTGCGGGCAAGGTCGATGCCGACGCGGACGATGCGCTCGATCTCGCGCGTGGTATAGACCGTGGTGTCGACCGCGCGCTGCTGGCCGTCCTCAAGCGTCACCACTTCTTTCGGCTCGCCGAAATAGGTGCCACCGGTCAACTCACGCAGAATGAGGATGTCGAGCCCCTCGACAATCTCGCGCTTCAGCGACGACGCCTCGGCGAGTGCCGGATAGCAGATCGCCGGACGCAGGTTGGCGAACAGGTCCATTTCCTTGCGCAGGCGCAGCAGGCCGGCCTCGGGGCGCAGGTGATAGGCGACCTTGTCCCACTTCGGGCCGCCGACAGAACCGAACAGTACAGCGCCTGCGCCTTGCGCCTTCGCCATCGCCGCATCGGTCAGGGGGGTGCCATGCTGGTCGATCGACACACCGCCGCAGAGGTCGGACGTGGTTTCGAAGCGGCCGGCGTTGCTCTTCTTGTTTACCAGGCTCAGAATGCGCTCGACCTCGGCCATCACCTCGACGCCGATACCGTCGCCGGGGAGGAGCAGGAGCTGATGCGTTTTCATGGGGCCACCGTTATGGATGCTGTTGGTTATGGGATTTATCGGCGCCACTGCTAGACCCTGCCGCCGCGCCGCGCAACTGCTCGTGGCGGTAACGCTTGTATTCGCAAGTGGCAGACCAGCCGGGGCCGAAGCACCGCGCCTCGGCTTGCCGGTCGCCTGCGAACCGGACAAGACCTGCTTCATCCAGCATTATTTCGACGTGGCGCCACAAGCCGGCACCCAGGATTTCCGTTGCGGACATTCGACCTACAAAGGCCATGACGGCGTCGACTTTCGCGTGCTGTCGGCGGCTGCCGCCAGGCAAGGCATCGCCGTCGTCGCCGCGGCTCCAGGCGTGGTGAAGGGGCGGCGCGACGGCATGGCGGATGCCTTTCCGCGCGAGGTCGGCCGCGATGCCATCAAGAACCGGGAATGCGGCAACGGCGTCGTCATCGACCACGGCGGCGGCTGGGAAACCCAGTATTGCCATATGCGGCAGGGCTCGGTGAAGGTCACCGCCGGACAGCAAGTCGAGCGCGGCACGCCCCTCGGCGACGTCGGCTATTCGGGCCTGGCCGACAGCGCGCATCTGCATTTGACCGTGCGCCAAAATGGCAAGGCCGTCGATCCGTTTACCGGCAAAGCGCCCGATGGCGCATGCCTGCGCGAAGGCGCGGCAACGACGGCGCTATTCGACGATAGCGTGCTGCGCGCATTCCCCTATGCCGACGGCATCTTCCTGCAGACCGGCTTTGCCGCTCGGCCGCTCACCTGGGCTGAACTCGAACTCGACCACACCAGCGGCCAGCAAGTGGCACCGACGAGCGACGCGTTGATGTTCTTCGCACGGCTGACGCACCTGCGTGGCGGCGACCGCGTACAGATTACCCTCAAGGGGCCAGAGGGTTTCGCAGCGGTATTGCCCGGCGAGGCAGTCGATCGAGATAAGGCGATCTACATCGCACAGGTCGGCAAGAAGCGACGCGGGGCCGCGCCTTGGCCGACAGGCGTTTATCACGGCGAAGCACTGCTGATCCGTGACGGCGCGGCGGTCCGCAAGGCGCGGGGGACCTTTACGATGCCGTGAGCGGCTGGCGACGCTCGACGAACATCTTCGAAATCACCGAGAAAACCAGCTCGCCGTTCTGGTTGTGGCCCTCGTTGAGCGACATCAGAAGGCCGACGTTCGGCCGCGATTTGACGTCACGCTTCTCGTGCACCCGTGTCGTGAAACGAATCACGTCGTCGACGAAAACCGGCTTCAACCAGCGGATCTTCTCGCAGCCCGGTGACGGACCATAAGCCGCCGGCCGCTCGCCACGGAACCGCATCAGCTGGCCTTGCCGCATTCGATTGTCGACCATATAGCGCAGCCACACCGAACTTGTGTGCCAGCCCGAGGCGCACAGCCCGCCAAGCAGCGAGCCCTTGGCGCCTTCTTCCGACATGTGGAACAACTGCGGATCGAACTTTGACGCGAAGTCGACAATCTCAGCGCGGGTGAAGCGATGACTACCCAGTTCGGTGACCGGGCCGACCTCGAGATCCTCGAAATAGATGCTCATGGCCGTGCTCCCTCAACGGTGGCATGGCGCATGCCCATCAGCTGGTTGCAATCCCAGGTCAGCACCACGTCGCCGGCCTGGTTGGTCATTTCGAACAGCAGCCGGGCAAGGCCGACGTTCGGGCGCGACGCGAGTGGGCGTTTGGAATTGCAGGTATAGCGCAGCGACAGGCGATCATCGGGAAACACCGGCTTCAGGAACTTGACCTCCTCGATCCCCGGCGAACCGAGGGACGCCGCTTCGAGCAGAAAGCTGTCGCACAGCAGCCGCATCAAGATGGCGCAGGAATGCCATCCGGAAGCGCACAATCGACCGATCATCGACGCCTTCGCCGCCTCTTCGTCAAGATGCAGCGGCTGCGGATCGAATGCCTGGGCGTAGGCGATTATCTCCTGCTTCGATACCGTGCTGGAGCCGAGTTGCACCGTCGTACCGACGACGAGGTCCTCGTAGAAATGCTTGATGATGGGCGGTGACGTCATGCGTGAGGCACTCGCGGTTGGTGACGAGACGATTGGCCGGACAATCTCATTACAACAGCAATCGTGCCGACCGCGAGGCTCAGCATCGCACGGGTCACATGCGGATGGCGCGCTGATCGTCGGTCCCAAGTTGCTGCGACCAGCCATTGCATCCACACACCACGACACGCTATCCGAAGCCAACGACCTCCTGCAATGGACCTACCCCCAGCATCCCGGCGGAGACGGATACATGCGAACTCTCACCGTTGCCGTCGAACGCTTTCCGATCGCCGGCACCTTTACCATCGCCCGTGGTTCGAAGACCGAGGCCGTGGTGGTCTCAGCCACCATCACCGAGGGCGCAAACACCGGGCGCGGCGAGTGCGTGCCCTATGCCCGCTATAACGAGACCGTCGAAGGCGTAACCGCCGACATAACCCGCCAGGCGGACGCCATCGCCGCCGGCATGACCCGCATCGAGTTGCAGAGCCAAATGCCGGCCGGCGCCGCCCGCAACGCCGTCGACTGCGCGCTGTGGGACCTGGAGGCCAAGGCCAGCGGCCGGCCGGTGCACGAGATCGCCGGCATTGCTGCTCCACAACCTTGCGTCACCGCCTACACCATCAGCCTCGGCACGCCGGACGCGATGGCTGCAGCGGCAGCGATCGCCGCCCACCGACCTTTGCTCAAAATCAAGCTCGGCGGCGCGGGCGATGTCGAACGCATCGCGGCGGTGCGGACCGCGGCACCCAACTCGAGGCTGATCGTCGATGCCAACGAAGCCTGGACGCCGGACTTGTTCGACGCCAACGTCGCCGCCTGCGCCGCTGCCGGCGTCGAGGTGATCGAGCAACCGCTGCCCGCCGGTCGCGACGAGGCCTTGGCGGGGCTAACTCGCCGGGTGCCGATCTGCGCCGACGAGAGCGTGCACGACAGTCGAACGGTCGCCGAACTCGTCGGCCGCTACGACGCCATCAACATCAAACTCGACAAAACCGGCGGCCTAACTCAGGCGCTGTTGTTGGCGGCGCGTGCAAAGACACTCGGCCTAGGCATTATGGTCGGCTGCATGGTCGGCAGCTCGCTCGCCATGGCACCCGCCATGCTGCTGACACCCGGCGCCAAGTGGGTCGATCTCGACGGGCCGCTGCTGCTGAAAGCCGACCGCGACGGCGGCCTGCGCTACGATGGCAGCATCGTGCATCCGGCGTTATGCGCGTTGTGGGGGTAAGTGCCGACGGTTTGCGAGCAACTGGGTAGTCACCTTGCTCCGTCCAGATGTCATCCGACTAAGACCTTTCACCGTGTGGGAAAAGCTGCATCACGGCACTGGCGATAGTGGCGCCGGTGAAGCTGTGTTGCGATCCGGCGATCATAGGGTGGGGAATTTTCGAGATGAGCATTCAGCGGATCAGCGTCGGCGCGGGCGGCGTTCAGGGGAATGGGGCGAGCGCTACAAACAAGGCTGCGTTCTCCGCAGATGATCGTTACGTCGTATTCGAAAGTGGTGCATCCAATCTCGTCGCCGGCGACACAAACGGCGTAAGAGATATTTTCCTGCTCGATCGGTCAACCGGACTGATAAGCCGGGTAAGCACATCGAGCGCAGGCGCGCAGGCGGGTTCTGAAAGTTTTGACGCCACGATTTCGGCAGATGGCAAGTACGTCTTCTATCGGACTTTTGCCAATGAACTTTCTGGACAGGGCTCGACGCCGACACTCATTCGCAAGGAAATTGCAACTGGTCAGATCGATGTTGGACCGACTACCCACAGCGGCGATGCGAATGACATCCTGATCTCGGCATCCGCCGACGGTCGATATGTCCTCTACACTCAGCCTGGCGGCAATGGCGGGCCAATTGCGAGGTATGACTACCTAACGGGCGAAACCGTTCTCGCCAACACCACTCCGTCTGGCCAGCAATTGGGATTTCTTTCTACCAACGCCCCCTCAATATCGGCTGATGGTCGCTTCGCGCTATTCTACAGCGATGGCGCCTTCGTCGCAGGCGACCAAGCCACCTACGATACTTTCATCAAAGACCTGAACACTGGAGAAATAATTCGCGCGTCGAGCGCTTCTGGAAGCCCGACAACTGGCGGAAACAGCGATAGTCACGATGGATATATATCTGGGGACGGAAAATATGCAGTATTCATCAGTTACGCTTCCAATCTTGTACCAGGCGATACAAACGGCATAAATGACGTTTATCGCGTTGATCTTTCGACTCGAGAGGTTGTCCTCGTCAGCTCGCGGGCAGATGGTAGCATTGCTACTGGTCCTGACGCGGGCCCCATTGCGTCCAGCTCAGACAATGGTCGCTATGTCGTCTTCAATAGCCGGCAAACCAACCTCGTAGACGACGATACCAATGGCTTCGAAGACATCTTCGTCAAGGATGTCGATACAGGCAGGATCACACGCGTTTCAGTAGCGACCGACGGAACGCAGGGCAATGGCCATAGCCACACGCCTTCAATCTCGCACGACGGCCGCTTCGTAACCTTCACCTCGGATGCCACCAACCTCGTCGGCGGCGACACCAATGGCACCTCCGACGTCTTCCTCGTCGATTTGGCCGAGAGCGGCTTCTGGCAGGGCGCGGAGAAGGTTGGCGGGAATGTGCAGGTCAACACGCTGTCGGCTGGCGACCAGCTTCATACTGATACAGTTGCGCTTGCCGATGATCGTTTCATCGTCACATGGACCGATGCAGCAGTCGGCATGATGAAGGGGCAATTTTTCAGTGCCAACGGCATCAAGGAGGGTTCTGAATTCGATATTACGCCAAACTCCTACGGCTACAATCATAGTTCACTCAAACTTGCAAATGGCGACGTGCTATTTTACTCAACGTCGGCACCCGCATTCGGAAAAATAATTAGTGCCGCTGGCAGCATCCGATCGGACGTCATTGCATCTCCAGAAAGCATTGATGGATACATTTATGCGACAGCACTGCCAAACGGTGGTTTTATTATTTCTTACTCCGCTCACGGCTTTGTCGATATTGGCGTGCAGGCTTACGATGCCCTTGGACTCAAGGTTGGCAACCCATTCTTTGTTGCCAGCGGTACCTACAATGAGTTCGTGAACAAGGAAGTCATTGCTTTCAGTGACGGCAGCTATGGCCTGCTCTACGACCAGAACAGCACTGGCCTGATTTTGCAGCGCTTTGATGCAACCGGCAATGCGGTTGGCAGCGCCACCCTCGTCAGCGCGTCAACCGCCGATATCGGCTATCACTCGCAGATCGATACTGTCCTGCTTCCCAACGGCCAAGCCTTTGCCGCATGGTCACAAGGCGGGCTGATACAGGGCCGCTTCTTCGACAGTCATGGCACGCCGCTCGGCTCGGATGTATCTCTGAGCCCAAGCAGTCCGTCCGGCCAGAACTGGCCGCATGTTTCGGTCACGACCGAAGGGCATATCGCGATCGCTTGGACGGTCGGCGGAACACTCTATGCGAAAATCCTGGCCTCGGATGGCAGCGCAATTAGCCAAGCGACCGTCTTGACTACCAGCGTCTCAATCGGCTGGGCCGTTTACCCGACAGCTTTGCCCAATGGTGGCGTGCTCTACACATGGCGCGGCCTCGATGGCAATGGCGAAGGCGCCGAGGCTCGCATGATCGACAGCAATGGCGCGATCGTTTCGGACGAGCTTCTACTCAATACAGCAACAATCGGAAATCAGTACGGCGAGCAGGCCGCCGTTAACAGCCAAGGGGTAGTCCTCGCAACATTCTATGATGGCAACGGCACCGACGGTTCCGGATTTGGCGTCTTCACTCAGGTGCTCAACCTCAACGGCACCACCACGCCCCCCGTCTGCTTCCTCGCCGGCACCATGATCCGCACGCCGTCGGGCGAAACGGCTGTGGAGAATCTCGAGATTGGCGACATGATCACCACCGCAGACGGCCGGGCGCTGCCGGTGCGCTTCATCGGCCGCCAGACCATCGTCTCGCGCTTCGCCGACCCGCTGACGGCGCATCCGGTGTGCATCTCGGCCGGCGCGCTTGGGCAAAGCCTGCCGGCCCGCGACCTTTATACCTCGCCCGGCCATGCCATGCTGCTCGACGGCGTCCTTGTCATTGCCGGCGCGCTGGTCAACGGCACCTCGGTCTACCGCATGGCGCGGCTTCCGGAGCGCTTTACCTACTTCCACATCGAACTCGACGAGCACGTGGTGATCTTCGCCGAGGGCGCCGCCACCGAGACCTTCTGCGACAACGTCCCGCGCGAGATCTTTGACAACGCCGCCGAACACAAGGCGCTGTACCCGGACGCCCGTCCGACGGTCCAACTCGACCTGCCGACGGTGAAATCTCCCCGCCAGTTGCCGGCGTCCTTCCGACGTCATCTGGCGATCCGCGCAATCGCAATCGGCAAGGACACTGGAACGGAAGTGGCGGCTTAACCATTGGCCACTTCACACACGCCTTGCCAGCGGCGCCAAACCTTTCTATAGGAAGCGCCGATGGTCCCTTCGTCTATCGGTTAGGACACGAGATTTTCAATCTTGGAAGACGGGTTCGA
>CAVTAL010000002.1:0-67392 GCA_963732635.1 uncultured Alphaproteobacteria bacterium | reverse complement strand
CCCGTGCCACTTCCCGACGCGTTCATCATAAGCGGACACGATCGCGACGCGCAAGGTTGGTGGTCGCCACTTCTCTTGCGGGTCATGGGCGTGAATTCCCGCCTTCGCGCTGACCGGCAGCCCTACCCCCAGCAAGAGACATTTTGCGACGGCTGGCCGCACTTCGGCAGCTCTTACCCCGGTCGCGTCGGCAATTGCTCTGCGCACGCTCAGAAGATGTGGGCCAGGGCACGAAGTCGCTGCGCGACAGCCCGCTGAGGCGGGCGCTCACCTGATGGGTCGGTAACCAGTTGAGAGAACAGCGATAACGGTGGGTGTGCCGCCGTTCTGAGATCGAGGTCCCCGTAACCTCACTCAGGAGTTCTGCCATGACCTCATCCACTTGGCCGATGGTCAGCCCACTGCGCCAGCGCATGATCGACGACATGCGTGCCCGTAAGCTCGGTCGTCATTCCGAGCGCAGCCACATTCACGCCTGCAAGCGGTTCGCCGCATTCCTGAAGCGCTCGCCCGAGACGGCGACCGCCGACGACGTGCGCGCGTTCCAACTGTCGCTGATCGAAACCGAAGGTCTGACGATCTGCAATCGCAACCGCATCATGACGGGGTGAAGTTCTTGCTAAAGGTGACGCTGCGGCGGAACGATCTCGCGGCTGAGATCTATCATCTCAAGGAGCCGCAAAAGGTGCCAGTCGTGCTGGCGCCGGATGAGGTGAACCGCATTCTCACGATGGCGCCGAGCTTGAAAGCACGCGTCATGCTGACCATCAGCTACGGCTGCGGGTTGCGTGCCGGCGAGGTGACACGACTTGCGGTCGGCGACATCGACAGTGCACAAGGTATCATCCGCGTCGTGCAGAGTGAACGTGCGACCGATGGAACTCGTGTGCTTGCAGCCGCGAGACTAGATGGGGTGAAACCCCTATTGTACACTAATGAGCCCGCAATGCCTCTTATACGGATCAATGAGACCCAGCATACTCTCGTAAATGGCCTTTGAGGCGGTAGCTGCCGGAATCGGGTGAAGCCTCGGGCCGCCCAGGTGTGGCGGCGTCGATCTAGCATCATTGCCGCAACACATCGATTGCTCCCGAAAGCAACCGGTCAAGAAGCGCTTGCCGCACATCGACGTGATGGTCTCAACTTCGGACAATCTCTGCGGACCAGCATATCGGCAACGGTACACGTGCAGACCTGAGCCCTCGCAGCCTCCTCAGGCCTTGGTCGCAATCTTATCGATCTCGGCCACTTCGTCGGGTGTCAGGGCCCACGACGCGGCCTTCGCGTTGGCTTCGACCTGCTCTGCACTGGTTGCGCCAGCGATGACGCTGGCCACCGGCGCCTTGGCGGCGAGCCAGCTGAAGGCCAGTTCCAAGATCGTGTGGCCACGAGCAGCGGCGAAATCGGTCAAGCTTTCCAAGATGCGCCAATTGTCTTCGGTCAGCACTTGCTGCGCGCGGTCGGTCGCCTTCGTCATGCGCGCGCCTGCCGGCATCGCAGCGTTCCGCTTGTATTTTCCGGTCAATAGTCCGTTAGCCAGCGGAAAATATGGCAGCAGCCCGATACCCTTGGCCGCCAAGGCCGGCAGTAGCTCGGCCTCGTGCTTGCGCACCACGAGGCTCAATTCGTCCTGCGCCGAAATAAATGGGGTCAGGCCGTTGTGAACGGCGGTCCAGCTTGCGTCGATCAACTGCCAAGCCGGAAGGTTCGAACAACCGATGTAGCGCACTTTGCCCGAACGAACGAGATCGTCGAGCGCGCGCATTGTCTCGTCGATTGGGGTCAGTGGGTCCGGTCGGTGAAGCTGGTAGAGGTCAATCCAGTCGGTCTTCAGCCGCTTCAGGCTCGCCTCCAGCGCTGACACGATGTAGCGCCGCGAAGCCCCGGAGGTGTATTCACCTGCACCCATCGCCATGCCGAACTTGGTCGCCAGCACAATATCCTTACGGCGATCGCCGAGGATGCTGCCCATCGTCGTTTCGGACCCACCGGCGTTGCCGTAGATATCGGCGGTGTCGAACAGATTGATGCCGACGTCGAGCGCCTTGTGGATCACTGATTTCGCCGTTGCGTCGTCGATACGGGCGCCAAAATTGTTGCACCCTAGCCCGACCACGGAAACGCGAAGGCCCGACGTGCCGAGATTGCGATGTTGCATGATAGGCGTCTTTCACATGGCGCTAGAGCGCGGCAACCGCACATCGGCGCCGAGTCTGCTCACAATGCAGGATTTCTTCATGGTGCCAATATGCAATCGCCCATAATTGCCATGCCCTAGCATCCCGCCTCGGCATGAGCGGAGGTTCGCATACGTAAACGTCTTATTGGTTTTGGGGCAAACGCGCCGCCAGCCGGCTCGCTCGCTAACCATCTCACGACAGAAGTAGACAAAAGCTTGCCGCCGGATCAACAGGATCGACGATGGTGACCGCATCCTGGTCAGACTTCCAACCATGGAGACTGACCATGAACGACAACGACAATCACACGACACCCACTGGTAAACCGCCACGCCGGCCGCCATGGAACAAGGGCAAGTTGATCGGCGCGAAGCCTCCACTCCGACAGGGGCATGTGTGGTCGATCCGGACGAGGCTCCAACTTGGGCGACGCACCCGCGACCTTGCACTGTTCAATCTCGCCATCGATAGCAAGTTGCGTGGTTGCGACGTGGTAGCCGTCCGCGTCGACGACGTAGCGCCCAATGGCTACGCCCTCGACCGGGCGACGGTTCGTCAGAAGAAGACCGGACGCCCAGTGCGGTTCGAGCTGACCGAGCAAACCCGACAAGCCATCGACGAACATCTTCGAATTGCAGGAAGGCGCCCCGGCCAGTTCCTGTTCGCTGGTAGACGCGGTGTTGACAGCGGCCTGACCACGCGACAGTACGCGCGCCTGGTCGGCGAATGGATTGCCGGCATCGGTCTCGATCCTCTGAAGTTCGGCACGCATTCCCTGCGCAGGACCAAAGCTACGCTGATCTATAGGCGGACTGGCAACTTAAGGGCCGTACAATTACTCTTGGGACACACCAAGATTGAGAGCACCGTGCGCTACCTTGGTGTCGAGATTGACGACGCCATCGAGATAGCCGAGAAAATTGACGTCTGAACTTTTGGGGCGGGGCCATCGGCTCTGCCCCTCCGTTGTCAGTGAGGCCCCGGTGAAGCCGTCGACGCGCAAGAAGCGGCCAATTCCTGCCGTGCAGGATCAAGTGCGCATCACGCGCGATGGCAACGATGCCATCATCGAGTACGCGGACCCCATGATTTCAGACACGCGGCTCACAATCGGGGCTCAGATCAAGGGAATGACGGACAAGGAAATCATCGACATCTTCAATGGTGTGATGTCCGCCCAGGAGAAACTTCTCAGCAGCTGGGACCGAACGGTGACCGAGATGCTGCCGGGCGCTCCCCAAATCGAGTACCGCAAGGACATCGACCAGATCATACCGCTCGCCGAAGTCATCCGGTGTTACGTTGACGATGGCGGCGAGGATGGTGAGGTCACTGTGCACATTGATGGTAACGAGTTGTCTTGGGCCGAGTTCGGGCAAGTCATCAAGAGTTACGCCGGTTGGGGGATGAGAGTGACGTTCGTCCCCGAAGAACGCTTGACGGAGAACCCCACCCCGGTTCAACAGCGCCCAAAGAAGTCGCGAAAGCGTTGAAACAAAAGGAGTAGCTCTTGGTCATAGGGCTTTTGACGGCCGCGGCTACGTCAGCAGTGCCAGAAAGCAGCCGGCAATGTGCTCCTCGCCATTCGTCGAGTCGGGCCACAAGCAGCAAGATTCGTCGATGGTCGATGCGGCGTCGGCATTCTCCAGCAGCGGACGTGACGGCGCAATCATATATTGACATCCACCACTACAGCATAGGCCGTGGATCGATCCTTAGCTTTGCTTCACGAGTCACGTTTGGCGCGAACAGCGAACCGGTCAAGTGTTGACCGATCAATCTCGATTCCGAGGCCAGGGCCATCCGGAATCGCTACCACGCCGCGGTCGTGTTCGATCGGGCCCTTAAGAATGGCTTGGCGGAACGGGTGTTCCGAGCGGTCGAACTCCAGTAGCGGCTCAAGCGGCATCAAACGCATCGGATTGTGCGGCAGTACGGCGAGCAGATTGAGCGCTGCGGCGAGACCGATGCCTGTGCCCCAGACGTGTGGGACATAGCGAATACCGAAGGCGGCCGCCATGTCAGCGATCTTCTTGCACTCGCTGAGCCCGCCGGCCGCGGCCGTATCCGGTTGAATGATATCCATGGCCCGTCGGGTCAGGATCTCGCGAAAGCCCCAGCGGGTATAGTCGCATTCGCCGCCGGCGACCGGAATAGGCTGTCCACGGCGGACTTCACAGTAGCTGCCAAGATCGTCGGGCACGACCGGCTCTTCGAACCAGCCGATGTCGAGGTTCGCGACCTTGTTGCCGAGCTGAATGGATTCGATGGCGTCATAGCCGTGGTTCGCATCCAACATCAGCCCGACCTTGGGACCGATTGCATCACGCACTGCGCGAATGAGTGCGACGTCCTCGGCGACGTCGAAGCCGATCTTGAGTTTGACGGCCGAGAACCCATCGTCGACATAACCCTTCACCTCGCGCACGATGTAGTCGAGCGGGTCGCCGCTAGAGAGCCGGTAGGTGCCGGTGGCATAGGCGGAAACTTTACGTCGCAGTGCGCCGCCCATCAGTTGCCAGACCGGCGCTTCGAACACCTTACCCTTGAGGTCCCATAACGCGATATCAATGCCGCTGAGTGCCGTCACGACAAGGCCTTTTTGGCCCTGGTCACGGAACAGACCGTAAAGCTTTTGCCAATGCAGCTCGGTAGCGAGAGCGGGTTGCCCGATGAGGTGCTGTCGGAATGCGTTGACAACCGCCGCATTCAGCCGAGCCGGCCCAAAGCATTCGCCCCATCCGGAGATGCCGTCTTCTGTGGTAATTTCAACAAGACATCCCGAGCGCACGTCCGTGCGATTGAATGACCACCCGAACGGCTGCGATAGCGGAGCTTCAAGCACATGCGCTTGGACGTCAGCGATTTTTGGCATCTTCATTCATCATACCTCTACAACGACACCTTTGGGCAACATGCTCGCGAGATCGCCTGCCGCTACACGAGCCCCAGCACCCGAGGAACCACGAGACTGAACCAAGGTACAAGCGCAATCAGCAAGAGCCCGACCACAAGTACCACTAGATAAGGCATCATGTGCCGAGCGGCGTTTTCCATCGTCGTTTCAAAGATCGAGCACGTCACGAACATTCCGACGCCGAACGGTGGAGCGAACGCGCCAAGTCCCATGGCGATGATCATGACGATGCCGAACTGGATGGGGTCGACGCTAAACGTCGGGGCCATCGGCAACAGCAGCGACCCGAAGATCAGCAGCGCCGGTAGCCCCTCAAGAAGTGCGCCCATGATCACGAGCGTCACGACGGTGGCGATGGCAGCTCAGGGTCAGCTTCGATGTTCACAGACGATACTTGGAACGAAAGGTCCTCCCTCGAAGACCTGACGAACGACGCGAACACGGAAACCTGAGTTCATCCAATCCGGCAAGGAAACGGTCGGCGCGAAGTCCCTGCCGGGATGGCGGTGCCGGTGACCTCGATCAATCGGCTGACGGGCGTTCTCGGACCTCGTTGCGCACGGTGAGGCACCCACCTCGGACACAATCATGAGGCACTGACTGTGACCGGCGTGATGCCGCGTTTGTAAGTGGGTCGCCCTCGACAAAGGCACCATTCGCATTCCGAAGATGAGATCGGGGCGCGAATTCGACCTGCCGCTGTCCGTGCACATGGTCGGCGTTGTGCAGCGCACACTCGCGCTCGGCGATGTGTTGTATCCAAAAGCTCCCTGGCTGTTCCCGACGCGCTCGAGGAATGATCAACGCACCGTCATTCTTCGACTTCGACTTCGACGCGGGCGGTCTCGGCGTCATTGTCGACTTTTCGACCGGCAGGGTGACCCATCGCTGGCTAGACATCGATATCTTCAACAGCATCGAAGCAGTGAAAAGCCTGATGTAGCCCGGCGCGGAAGTGATGCTGGCTCATCGGCACTAGACGAAAACCGCCCGGCGCATCAGTGTTGCTGAAGTGCCTGCGCTGGTCGGGGAACGGGTAATGGTCGAACGGTATGATGCCATCGTCGTCGGCGCCGGGCACAACGGCCTGACCTGTGGGGCCTATCTAGCCCGCGCCGGTTTACGCACACTGGTTCTCGAACGGCGCCATGTCATCGGCGGCGCTGCTGTGAGCGAGGAGATCGTCCCAGGCTTCACGTTCTCCGTTTTCTCCTACCTTATGAGCTGGATGCATCCGAAGGTGATCGCCGACCTCGAATTGCGCAGCCACGGCTTCGAGGTTCTGCCTGCTTCCGACATGTTCGGACCGCTGCCCGACGGCAGACATATCATTTTCTCCGACAATATCCAGCGCACACAATCGAGCTTCGCCCGCTTCTCGCGCAAAGATGCCGACATCTACCCGGAGTTCGATAGGTATCTCGGCGAGGCCGTGAAGGTCATCCGCAAGCTCATCCTCGAGACGCCCGTCGATCCGACGAAGCGCAGCTGGCGCGATTTCAAGGATCTGTCGTCGTTCCTGTGGCGCTATCGCAAGATCGGCAAGACTTTCCACCGCATCGTCGACCTGCTGACGCTAAGCGCCGACGAGTTCCTTTCGGGGTGGTTCGAGAGTACGGAGGTGAAGGCAGTTCTCGCCTATTACTCCGGCATCGGCACGTTCGCCGGCCCAAAGAGCCCTGGCACGGCGTATGTAACCGTGCACCATCTACTCGGCGAGCACGCAGGCGCAGGTGGGTGGGGCTTTATCCGCGGCGGCATGGGAACGATCAGCACGGCCATCGCGCGCGCAGGCGAGCGGCACGGCATGACTGTGCGGACCAATGCCGACGTAGTCGCAATCGACACTTCGGGCGGTCGCACGACCGGCGTCACGCTGGCCGACGGCACGCGCATCGCGGCCCCGATCGTCGCGAGCAATGCGAGTTGCAAGGTGACTTTCCTTAAACTCGTCGACGAGAAGGCTCTCCCCGACGATTTTGTTGCCGCGATCAAGCGCTATCGCACGTTCTCGAGCGCGTTCAAGATCAACATCGCCTGCGAGCGGCTGCCGCACTACCGCGGCTTCGACCCTGCCGAATGCGGTTTCGCCTATCCCACCTATACGCACATCGGCCCGACCGTCGAATATCTCGAGCAAGCCTACGACGACGCCAAGAACGGAGACTGGTCGAGAAACCCGTTCTTGACCCCAGTTGCGCCGAGCTTCGTCGACAACACGATCGCACCACCCGGAAAGCATGTACTGCACGTATTCGGCGGCCATGCACCTTACGCTCTCAAGGGCAAGAGCTGGACCGAGGATGAGAAGGCGGGTTTTGCCAAGAACGCGATCCGCGTCATTGACGATTTGGCACCCGGCTTTTCGGATGGCATCGTCGGCATGCAGGTGCTGACGCCGCCCGACATCGAGCGCATCATCGGCTCGCCGCACGGCCACATCTTCCACGGCGAGATCTTGGCCGACCAGCTCTTCTTAAAGCGGCCCGCTCCGCACTATGCCGACTATCGGAGCCCCATCGCTGGACTTTATCAATGTGGCTCCTCCGCTCATCCCGGCGGCGGCGTCAGCGGGCTCCCCGGTCACAACTCGGCGCGCGAGATTTTGCGCGACCTTGGCCGCTTCCAAAGGTGACGACGAGGTCAGACGATGTACACGGTAGCCTTCCTGCTGACCCCGGAATTCTCCCTCGTCAACGTCGCCTGTGCCATCGACACGCTGCGCGTCGCCAACTCGCTCCTGGAGGAGCCCCGCTTCAAGTGGCTCATCGTCACGGACACGACGCGCTCCATACCGTCGAGCTGCGGACTGGGGCTCGCTTCCGACATGGCCCTGGCCGACCTCGCCGAGTTCGACCTGCTGCTGGTGTGCGGCAGCTTCAAGCCCCACAAGCACCTCAAGCCCGAAACCCAGAAGCGCCTGCGCCGCTTTGCGCGCTACGGCAAGGCGTTGGGCTGCATGGAGGCCGGCGTCTACCATCTGGCCAAGTCCGGCGCTCTCGACGGTCATACGGTGACGGCACACTACGCCAATCTGCCAGTCTATGCCGAGATGTTCCCGAAGGTCCGATTCGTGCAGAACGTCTTCACATCGACGGCGACGCGCGTCAGTTGTGCGGGGGGGCTCACCGCGCTCGATCTCATGGCACACATCGTCGCCCGGGAGTGCGGCGAGCACATCGCACTCAGGGTCGCCAACCTGCTGCAGGCGCCGTGGGTGCGCGATGCGACCGAGCTCCAGAGCGGGCTCATGGCGTTGTCGGGCAGCCGCGTGCCACAACCCGTCCACGATGCCTGCCGCATGATGGAGCGGTCGATCTCGGAGCCCGTGTCGGTCGAGAGCATCGCGCGCCGGCTCGACTTGTCACGCCGCCAGCTCGACCGACAATTCCGCGAGGTGTTCGCGAGCACCGCCGCCGACGTTTACGCGCTCATCCGGCTGTCGCGCGCCCGCAAGCTGCTGCGCTCCAGCACGCTGGAGCTTTCGGCGGTGGCCGAGGCCTGCGGTTACAGCGCCTATCCCGCGTTCGCGCGCAGCTATCGCGCGGTGTTCGGCTGCTCGCCGGGTGGTGAGCGGCGCGGACGAGGTGGCGAGCCTCGCACGTCGCTGCGGCTGATGCCGATATTCGATCTGCATCCGGATCAGTCGATGCATGATCCCGAGAAGTTGCTCTGAGGCAGCGTTCCGAACGCTGCGCAGCCGCGCAGCGATGTCCAAAAGTGCATCTTGCATGTCCAGAATATGCCTGTCGCTGGTTCGACGTCCGGGAAATCCTGAGCTGGTCTATCGAGACCGGTAGGCCACTGTCGCACGCACCGTTTCCGACGGAATCCGCCAGCCATGACACGCTCTGCTGCAGACGCCAGGAGAGCCCCGGCGAGGCATCGCCTCGACGCCCTGCTGCGCCCAGAGAGCATCGCTCTCGTCGGTGCCTCGGCGCGAGTCGACTCGAACGGGCTTGCGCTCGTGCAGATGGCACGCATCGACGGCTACGAGGGCAGCGTCCTTCCCGTAAATCCGCGCTACTCGCAGATCGAGGGGCTTGCCGTGCTTCCCCTCTCTCGACGCGCTGCCCGCGACGGCCGAGCATGTGGTGCTCGCGCTTTCTGCCGAACAGCTCGAGCCGGGCCTCGAGCAGGCGATCGCGCACGGGGCCAAGGCCGCGACGATATTCGGCTCGTGCCAACTCGAAGTCGACAGCGAGCCGCGCCTCGCCGACCGTCTGACGCGCAAGGCACGCGAGGCCGGACTGGCCCTTTGCGGCGGTAGCTCGATGGGCTTCTACAATCGCTCCATCGGGCTCAGGGTCGCGGGCTTTCCCTCCCCGCCCGGTCTGCGCCGCGGCGGCATCGTCTTCATCGCCCAGTCGGGATCGGCGTTCTCGGCCCTGGCCCACAATGACCGGCGGCTCGGCTTCTCGCTGTGCATCTCCAGTGGGATGGAAATGACGACCACGGCAGCCGATATCATCGATTGGGCGCTGTCGCAGCCCGATACGCGCGTGATCGGTCTCTTCCTCGAGCAGGTGCGCGAGCCGGAGCGTTTCATGGCCGCACTTGAGGCTGCGAGCCGATGCGACATCCCCGTCGTGGTGCTTAAGGTGGGGCGGACGGCCCGCAGCGCTGCCATGGCGCTCAGCCACACAGGCGCGCTCGCCGGCAGCGATCTCGCCTTCGTCGCCATGTGCAGGCGCTACGACGCGATCGTGGTCGACGACCTCGACGAACTGGCGGCGGCGCTGCTCTATTTCGACCATCCGGTGCGGGCCGGCAAAGGCGGCATCGGCAGCATTCACGACTCTGGCGGCGAGCGCGAGATGGTCGTGGACATGGCCGAGCGGATCGGCATCGGGTTCGCGCCCATCTCCGAAGCGACCAGGAACGCCATCCAACCGCATCTCGATCCAGGCCTGATCGCGGACAATCCACTCGACGCCTGGGGCACGGCGCGGAATTTCGTCGACCGGTTCGTCGGTGCGTTCGGGACGTTGGTCGCCGACCCGGCGGTCGCGGTCGGCGTCTTCTTTTCCGACGTTCGCGAAGGCTACTGGTATTCCGCCGGCCTCATCGAGGCGACCCGACGGGTGGCGGCAGGAACGGCCAAGCCTGTGATGATCGCGACCAACTATTCCAAGACGTTCAACCACGATCTGGCGGCTTCGCTCGCAGCCGATGGCATTCCGGTGCTCGAAGGCACGCGCGAATCCCTGCTCACCTTGAAGCGCGGCTTCGCTTGGCGCGACCGCAAGCGCGAGCGATCCGCTCCGCCGGCAAGTCCCGTCATCGGCCGATCATTGAGCGCTGGCGCAATCGACTTCATGACCGGTGGCCAGCTCAGCGAGATCGAGGGCTTGAGCCTGCTGCGCGATTTCGGGGTGCCGGTCGTGGGGGCTCATGCCGCCGCGAGTGAGGCGGAAGCCGTCGCGGCAGCGGCAGCGATCGGCTTTCCGGTGGTCTCAAGACGGCCGCTGGGCACGCACACAAGTCGGATGTCGGTGGCGTCCATCTCGGACTGGTCGATGCCGCGGCGGTCGCCAGCGGCTTACGGCGATTTGGCGAGGCGTCTGGGCAAGGAGGTGGTGGTTGCGGCCATGGCGCCCCAGGGAGTCGAGGTCGGCGTCGGCGCGATCATCGACCCGAGCTTCGGCCCGGTGGTCGTGATCTCGGCAGGCGGCACGCTCATCGAGATCCTGGACGACAAGGTTGCAGCGCTCGCGCCCATCTCCGCCGACGAGGCGCGCGAGATGCTGGACGAGCTTCGCATCGCCCGCCTGCTCGCCGGCGCACGCGGCCGGGCGCCATCGGATCTCGCGGCACTTGCCGAGACGATCAGCCGCTTCTCCGTCCTCATCGCCAGCCTCGCAGACGTGCTCTGCGAGGTCGACGTCAATCCCGTCATCGCCAGTCCGGCAGGCGTATTCGCTGTCGATGCGCTGGTGATCGCAAACAAAGGTGGAAGCTGATGGATATCGAACTGAGCAAACGAGAAAGGGAGCTGGCAGCCCTTGGTCGCAAGTTCTGCGACGAGGTGCTGCTGCCGCTCGAGCCCATCGTGGAGGAACACGGCGAACTGCCGGAAGAACGGCGCGAGGCCGTCCGCCAGGCGGTTCGCGACTGGGGTCTCGCCGGCATCAATCACACCAAGGAGAACGGTGGTCTCGGCCTGACGATGCTCGAGCAGACGGTAATCGAGGAGCAGCTCGGCCGCGCGACGAACGGGCTTTGGACTTGCGTATGGCGGCCGCCGGTGTCGCTGCGGTTCGGCACCGAGCAGCAGCGCAAGGACTACCTCGTTCCCTGCAACCAGGGTCGCCGTCGCGGTGCGTTCGCCATCACCGAGCCGGGCTCTGGCTCCGACAACCGCGCGGTCGAGACCAAGGCCGTGCTCGAGAACGGCGTGTGGCGGCTGACGGGCGAGAAGTGGTTCGTCACATCCTATTGCGCCTCCGACTTCATGATCGTGCACGCGCACGTGGACGGCGATCCCGACAAGCCGACGCTGTTCCTCGTCGACCTACCTGCTGATGGCCTCACGCACATCCGCTCGCCGAAGTTCATGCACAATTACGCGTTTGACCATGCCGAGCTGAAGCTCGACGGCCTCGGCGTGCGCGAAGACAAGATGCTGGGCCGGATCGGCCAGGGCTTCGAGCTGACCAAGGACTGGTTCGTCGAGGCGCGGCTGCAGATCGCTTCCCACACGCTGGGGGCTGCCATTCGCGCCGCCGAGGTCGCCAACGAGTACGCCTCCAAGCGCGTCCAATTCGGCAAGCAGATCCGCGATTTCCAGGCGATCGAGTTCATGTTGGCGGACATGGCGGTTGATATCTATGCTGGCAAGTCGATGCTCTACCGGCTGGCAGCCGAGATGGACCGGGGACTCGACCGAAAAATCGTGCACGCTCGGGCGAGCGCATTGAAGCTATTCTGCTCGGAGATGGCGGGCCGGGTCGTCGACAAGGCACTTCAGATCATGGGCGGTCGTGGCTACATGCGTGAGTGTCCGATCGAGCGGCTCTATCGTGACGTGCGCGTCGATCGTATCTGGGAAGGGACGTCCGAAATCCAGCGCGTGGTAATCGGTGGCCAGATCAGAAAACGCGGCCTCGAGGTATATACCGGCTGGTAGATGTTAGGCAGCGAACGGGTAGGGCGTGGACCAAGATGGCAGGGCCAGGCGGCGACAGCTGCGCAAACGTGACGGGAGGCGGTGCGTTCGCCAAGTTCGGCGTCGATGCGCGCCGCGCCATCGCGACGTGGGCGATGCTGCTGCCAGTGCTTGTGTTTCTCGGCGGATGCTTCATCGCGCCTCTGTCGCAGTTACTTTCTCTGAGTTTCAGTCCGAAAGAGGGCGCTCTCTCGGCCTATGCCGAGCTGGCGCGCAGCGAGGTGTTTATCGAGGTGTTCCTCAACACCCTGCGGCTCGCCGCGACGGTGACGCTGCTCTGCGTCCTGTTGGCCTATCCGACGGCCTTCCTGCTCTCGCGGCTAGAAGGCAGATGGCTCAGCATCGCACTCTATTGTGTGCTGGTACCGTTTTGGATCAGCGTCTTGGTGCGCACGTTCAGCTGGATGTTACTGCTCGAGCGCAATGGACCGGTCAACACTTTGCTGCAGTGGAGCGGCGCGACCAAGGCGCCGATCAAGATGCTGTTCAACGATTTCGGCGTGCATCTCGGTATGGTGCACGTGCTGTTGCCGTACGCCGTGTTACCGATCTATGCGGCTATGCTGAAAGTCGACCAGCGTCTGCTGATGGCAAGCGACGGCCTCGGCGCTTCAGATGTGCAGACATTCTGGCGGATCTATCTGCCGTTAACAATGCGCGGCGTCGCAGCGGGTGCGGTGTTCGTGTTTCTGTTGTCGCTCGGATTCTACATTACGCCGGCGCTGCTCGGCGGGCTGCACAATCTGACGGTCGCCATGCTGATCGACAATTTCGTCAACGAGCGGCTGGTTTGGCCACTCGCGGCGGCGGCGTCCTTCACGCTGCTCGCCATCATTCTGGCGATCCTCGCCGTGACGGCGCGGTTCATCCCCCTGCAGCAGATCGTGGATCCACGATGAGGGGAACTGGCAACATCGGTCGATCCGCGCAGATGTTGGGAGCGCTGGTCCTTGCGTTCCTGCTGCTGCCGGTCTTTGCCGTGGTGCCGGCTTCGATCAACCAATCCTCCTTCATCAAGATCCCGCCCGAGCACTATTCGGGGCGCTGGTATCAGGCCTTGCTGACGGACAGCAGCTGGCTTTCCGCGATCGCGACCAGCTTCGAGATCGCACTCCTCGCTACCGGCATTTCCGTCGCACTAGGCACGCTGGCAGCCATCGGGATCGAGCGTGTCGGCGGCCGTTGGCGCGGCTTATTGACGGGCCTAATGCTGGCCCCGCTCATCGTGCCAGTAATCATGACGTCGATCGCGCTCTACTACGCCATGCGTCGGCTCGGCCTACACGGCACACTGCTCGGGCTGGCACTGGGCCACACCCTGCTCTGCCTGCCGTTCGTAGTGCTCAATGTCGGCGTATCACTCAACCGCCTCGATCCGGCATTGCCGCGAGCGGCCGCCGGCCTCGGCGCTTCGCCTTGGCGCATCTTTCGTCACGGTTATCCTGCCTGCGATCCGACCAGGGCTCGCAGCAGGCGCGGCCTTCGCCTTCATAACATCGTTCGATGAGGTCGTGATTTCGATCTTCCTCGCTGGGGTGGAGGCCAAGACATTGCCGGTGAAGCTGTGGGAGCAGATTCGGGTCGAGTTCACGCCTGTCGCTGCGGCGGGCTCGACAGTCATTTTGATTACCACCATGGTGACGTTCCTTCTCGTTCAACTGGCGCGCGGAAAGGGACGCGACGCATGAGCGAGACCTCGTCGAACGCAGGCATGATCTTCGAGAAGATTCACAAGAGCTTCGGGGATTTCCGTGCGCTCTGGCCGACGTCGCTGACCATCGAGCGTGGCGAATTCCTGACGCTGCTCGGCCCCTCGGGCAGCGGCAAGACCACGCTGCTCAACATCGCTGCCGGCTATCTCGCGCCAGACGGCGGCCGGATACTCCTCGGCGGGAGAGACATCACCGCTCTGCCGCCGCGCCGGCGCAAAATCGGCATGGTGTTCCAGAGCTACGCGCTGTTTCCCCACCTCGACGTGCACGAGAATGTGGCCTATGGCCTGCGCGTCCGCCATCGGCCCGAGGACGAGATCGCGCGCCGGGTCGGCGCCGCGCTCGCGATGGTGCAAGCTCGACGGTTTCGCCAAGCGTGCCATTCACCAGCTCTCCGGCGGCCAGCAGCAGCGCGTGGCGCTGGCGCGCGCCATGGTCATCGAACCGGACCTGCTGCTGATGGACGAGCCGCTCGGCGCGCTCGACCGGCAGCTCAGGAAGCACGTGCAGCTCGAGATTCGCCGCCTGCATCTCGCCTCCCGGCGTACGACCATCTACGTCACGCACGACCAGGAGGAAGCGCTCGTCATGTCGGATCGCATCGCGGTCATGAGCCAGGGGCGCATCGAGCAGGTGGGCACTCCGACCGAGCTCTATCGCTCGCCGCGCAACGTGTTCGTCGCGACGTTCCTCGGCGAGTTCGAACCTGCTTCCGGCTGTGATCTTGGAGCGCAGGCCGGCGGATGTTACATTTCGCGTGGCGGGCTGCGATCAGGTCTGGCAGGTGTCGAGCCACCCGGACCTGCCCGACGCAGACGACGCCACGCTGCTGGTGCGGCCGGAGGACTTCTCGCTCGCCGCCGTCAGGAGAACCCGGCCTTGCCGGCACGGTGGCCGAGACCGTCTATCTCGGCGAATTGACGGCCGTTCGCGTCAGGCTCGCCGGCGGCCACGAAGTCTGGATGCGGCAGATGAAGCTCTCGGCGATCAAGGCCGGCGATCAGGTGCGGCTCCGCTGGGACCCGTCGAGCGTCCGCCTGCTGGAAACCACAAGAGAAACCGACAAAACCGGAGGAAGCAAGCCATGATGGATCGCAGGAAAGTCTTGAAGGCGAGCGCCGCGGCGGGTGCGGCCTCGCTGCTGCCGGCAGGGCTGAGCGGGCGGGCTGCGGCTCAGCCTTCGCGGCCATTCACATTCGTGTCGTGGGGCGGCGCGCTGCAGGAGACCGAGAAGAAGGCCTTCATCGAGCCGTTCTTCGCCAAGAAAGGAATGAAGTTCGCCGAAGCCTCGCCGACGACTTACGCCAAGATCAAGGCCCAGGTCGAGGCCAAGGCCGTCGAGTGGGATCTCGTCACGGTTGGCGGCCAGTGGATGTACCAGGCCAAGGACCAGAATCTCGCCGAGCCGATGGACTACTCGGTGATCAAGAACGACGCTCTCGACAAGGCCTGGAAGGCCGAGTTCGGCGTCTACAGCTCGACCGGAGCGACCATCGTCGCCTACAACACCAAGGCCTTCCCGGCCGGGCAAGGAGCCAAAATCCTGGGCCGACTTCTGGAACGTAAAGGACTTCCCCGGGCCGCGCAGCCTCTACTCGCGCATGCACTACAATTACGAGGCCGCGCTGCGGGCAGCCGGCGTGCCGCGCGACCAGATCTATCCCTTCACGGACGACAAGATCCGGACCATGTTCCAGAAGCTGGAGGAGATCAAGCCGCACGTCTCCGTGTGGTGGACCACGGGCGCGCAGGCACCGCAGCTCTTGTCGACGGGCGAGGTCGCGATGGCGATGGCGTGGAACGGCCGCATCCTCGACGCGCAGAAGGCCGCACAGCCCCGTCGCCATGACGCTGAAGGACGCGATCGCCTGGGGCAACGCCTTCATCGTGCCGAAGGGCACGCCCTACAAGGCGCTGGCCATGGAGGTGATCAACTACGCGATCAGCGAGGAAGCTCAGGACCGCCTGATCCCGATCGGCACCTATGGCCCCACGCTCGAGAAATCGGCGGCGAAGGCGACACCCGAGCAGGCTCTGCAGATGGTCACGCACCCGACCAACGTCAAGGACGCGGTGATCTTCAACGACGAGCAGTCGGCGGCCTATCTGACCAAGTATGAGGCCGATTGGCAGAAGTTCCAGCTCAAGAAATAGCCTATTCGAGGCCGGCAGCCCGCAGCGCCGGCCTCGATCTTGGGTTCATCGATTGCACTCCCGGAGGCTCGTCGTGACCGAGGTCGCCCGTCATCCCCGCGTCGTCATCATCGGCGGCGGCGCCGTCGGGTGCAGCTCGCTCTACCATCTGGCCAAGCGTGGCTGGACGGATTGCCTGCTGCTGGAGATGGACGAGCTGACTGCCGGCTCGACGTGGCACGCCGCCGGCAATTGCCCCAATTTCTCAGGCAGCTGGAGCATCATGAAGCTGCAGCGCTATTCGACCCGGCTCTATGCAGGCCTCGGCGCCGCCGTCGACTACCCGATCAACTACCACGTCACGGGAGCGATCCGTCTGGCTCAGACCCGCGATCGCATCGACGAGTTCCGCCATGTCACCGAGATGGCGCGCCACCAGGGCATCGACTTCGAGATGCTCACGCCGGGCGACATCAAATCGCGCTATCCCTTCATCGAGTTGCATGGCCTCGCGGGCGGCCAGTGGGACCCCCTCGACGGCGACATCGATCCAGCCCAACTGACCCAGGCCTTCGCCAAGGGTGCCCGTAACCTCGGGGCGCGAATTGAGCGCGGCTGTCGCGTAACCGCCATCCGGAGACTGCCCGGCGGGGAATGGCGCATCGAGACGACCGCCGGGCCGGTCACCGCCGAGATCGTCGTGAATGCCGCCGGCTATCGCGCTGCAGAGATCGGGGCGATGGTGGGTCGGTCGATCCCGTCCGTCGCCATGTCCCACCAGTACCTCGTCACCGCATCCATTCCCGAACTCTCCGGGCGCGGCGCAAAGCTGCCGCTGCTGCGTGACCCGGAAGACAGCTACTACCTACGTCAGGAGCGCGACGCACTGTTGCTCGGCCCCTACGAATGGAAAGCGACGCCGCACTGGCTCGAAAGCATTCCCGAGCGGTTCGCCTTTCAGCTTTTCCCCGACGACCTTGAGCGTTTGGAGCAGCACATTGCGCTCGCCTGCGCCCGCGTGCCGATCCTGGGCTCCATCGGTGTGCGTAAAGTGATCAACGGCCCGATCCCTTACACGCCCGACGGGAATCCGCTGATCGGGCCGGCACCTGGGCTCACCAACTTTTTCGAGGCTTGCGCCTTCTCATTCGGTATCGTCCAGGCGGGTGGCGCCGGCAAGGCTCTCGCCGACTGGGTCGTCGAGGGCGAGGCAGAGTGGGATCTCTGGTCGCTCGACCCGCGCCGGTTCACCGCGCACGCAACGCCCGAATATACCCGCGCCAAGGCCGTCGAACTTTATCAGCGCGAGTATGCGATCTCCTACCCTTTCGAAGAGCGCTCCGCTGGCCGGCCAGCCAAGGTATCGACGCTGCACGAGCGCTGGCAGCAGCGGGGCGCCCTCTTCGGCGCGCGCAACGGCTGGGAGCGGCCCGTCTGGTTCGCCGGATCGGCGCAAGAGGCAACCCTGCAGGAAAAGCTGACACTGCGCCGGCCAGCCTTCACAGCTGCCATCGCCAACGAGTGTCGCGGCGCTAGTGAAGGCGTTGCGCTCGCCGAACTCGCGGGCTTCACACGCTTCGAAGTATCGGGTCCCGATGCTGCCGCGGCACTCGATGCGGCAATTGCCGGCGCGCTGCCTAGGGTCGGCCGCACGACACTCGCCTACATCCTGACCCATCGCGGCGGGGTAGCGAGCGAGTTCACCATCACGCGGCTGGCGGAGGATCGCTTCTGGCTGCTCTCCGCTGCAAGCGCGGAATGGTACGATCGCGATCTACTCTCCCGCCACCTTCGCGGCAATCCGACTATCGATGAGCAACCGGCCGCGCTCACGACGTTGATCGTCGCTGGACCCCGGTCACGGGAGCTACTGGCCGGGCTGACCGATGCCGACCTGACGGACGCAGCGTTCCCGTGGCTCGCGGCGCGTACAATCCGCGTGGCGGACGTGCCGGTGACGGCGATCAGGGTCAGCTATGTCGGCGAACTCGGTTGGGAACTGCACGTTGCGATGACCGATGCGCCTGTACTTTTCGATCGACTGTCCGCCGCCGGCCCCAAAGTCGGTCTTGGCAGCTTCGGCCTCTACGCCATGGATTCGATGCGGCTCGAAAAGTGCTACCGCTCCTGGCGGCAGGAGCTTGTGACGGACTACTCCGCCTTCGCAGCCGGGCTCGACCGCTTCGTGCGTCTCGACAAGCCAGCGTTCCCCGGTCGCGATGCGCTGTGCGCCGAAAAGGCGGCGGGCGGACCGGCGGATCGGCTGGTGGCGCTGTTGGTCGATGCAGGCGACGCCGACGCCCCGGCGACCGCGACCGTATTCAAACAAGACAGACGGGTCGGCATCGTCACGTCGGGCGGCTTCGGCTACCGCATCGGACGCTCGATAGCCCTCGCTTATGTGCGTGCCGCCGAGGCCATTGCCGGCAATCGGCTCGAGATCGAGATCTTCGGCGAACGCAGAAGAGCCATTGTCGCAACCGAGCCACTCTATGATCCACAGAACTTGCGCATGAAATCGTAAGCCGCAAAGCGCTCATTCGGAGGCTGCAATGCCAGAGGCAACCGTTCAGATCCGCCGGGAAGGCCGCATAGGCGTCCTCATGTTCGACCGACCTAATGCGCTCAATGCATTTTCAAGTGCGGTCGTCGCTGAAACTACGGCGGCTCTTGCAGAGCTGGCCGCCGATCCAGACGTGCGCGCCATTCTCGTGCATGGGGTAGGCCGCGCATTCTCTGCTGGCTTTGATCTTAAGGAGGGCATCGCCCGCGGCACGCGCGGAGTCGAGGCTTGGCGCGGCGTGCTCGAAGCGGACTTCAATTTCATCATGCAGTTCTGGGATTGCCCGAAGCCGACCGTCGCCGCAGTGCACGGGTACTGCCTTGCAGGGGCATTCGAGCTGGCACTTGCCTGCGATGTCACGGTCGCCGGCGAGGGCACGCGATTTGGCGAGCCGGAGGTTCGCTTCGGCTCGGGCATCGTCGCGATGCTACTGCCGTGGTTCGCCGGCCCGAAGCTTGCCAAAGAGATGTTGCTGACCGGAGACGACACGCTCACGGCTCGGCGCATGCTGGAGGCAGGTCTAGTCAACCGCGTGGTCGCGGACGCGGAAGTGCTGGCCAGCGCGATGGAACTCGCCCGCGCGCTCGCATCCGCGGCACCGGAGGCGGTGCGCCTGACCAAACGCGCCATCAACCGCAGCTACGAGATCATGGGGATGCGTCAGGCACTGCTCGCGGCACTGGAGACCGACATTTGCATTGAGGCCGAGGAAAATCCGGATCGCATGGAGTTCAACCGAATCCGCAAAGAGCAAGGCCTCGCCGCCGCGCTCCGCTGGCGCAACGACAGATAAGGCGTGTAAACATCAGTACGTCAATGACATGCGCAATATGCCGGACCAAACACCGCTTGCCACGCTAGCTGCAGTAGAGTCGAGGAGAGGCGCGGCAACGCTGACCTGAAGCCAGCGTCCCGTTTCCTCTCCCCGCTCATCGAACCGGACGTGCAGGTCTCCCGCATCCGGCTCTCCGACTGGCTTCGTGTCAGGCTCACGGCTGCAACGCCGACGTTGGGCGCCGGAGACGGTGGACGCCGAGTTCGCCGAACGCTCGCGTGCCGGAGAACTCCCGCGTGCCACGCCCCGGCAGCTTGTGCCGCCGTCTGAGGAAGTTGCGCACCCGATCATAGACATGATCTTCGACGTCCCGGTAGGCCAGGCTCAGGGTTCCGTGGCTGAAGTAGCCCGACCAACCCCGCGTCAAGCGGTTCAGCCTGTCGCGCACGTCGTCCCAAGAGCCCTGGTTGCCCGGAACCAGGAGAGCGCCGATCTTGTCCTTGATCCGTCCCATGCTCTTCTTCGATGGACTGTAGCCCAGATACCGCTTGCCATCCCGTCGCCGCCAGTGCGGGCCGAACGTGTAGCCAAGGAAGTCGAACCGCTCCTTTCGGGCATCCTTCAGCGAGGTTTTCGCCTCGTTGAGGGTGAGGCCGAGCCTGAGCATGACGCCGCGCGTCCACGCCAGCGCCTCGTCCGCGTGACCGCGGCTGAGGATGACGAAGTCGTCGGCATAGGAGACGATGTGAGCTCGATAGGCCCGCGTCTTCTCCTGCATGCGCCAGAACTTCAGGAAGCGGTTGATGTACAGGTTGGCGAGCAACGGCGAGATGACGCCGCCTTGCGGCGTGCCATGCTTGCTTGCCTTGCCGCCCGTCATCCGCCGCGCCCCATCCTTGTCTCGTTCCTCGACCGGTGCCTTCAGCCACATCTTGATGAGGCTCAGGATCGTCCGATCCACGATGCGCCGCGCAACACATTGTATGAGTTCGTTGTGCGGAATCGTGTCGAAGTACTTGGACAAGTCGGCATCGACCACATCCGTGTGGCCAGCCCAGAGCAGGTTCTTGACTTGCTTGATCGCGTCGGCCGCCGACCGGTTGGGCCGATAGCCGTAGGTATTGGGCTCGAGGTCCGCCTCGAAGATCGGCTCGATCACCAGCTTGACGGCGGTCTGCACCACCCGATCCCGAATGGTCGGGATGCCGAGTGGCCGCTCGCCGCCGCCGGGCTTCGGGATCAACACCCGCCGCACCGGTTGGGATCGATAGGTCTTGTTGCGCAACTCCTCGCGCAAGCCGGAAAGCCATTCCGTCAATCCCGCCGCCTCGATCTGGTCGAACGTCACTCCATCCACACCCGGCGCGCCGTCGTTCACACGAGCGAGCGCGTAGGCGTGGCCAAGAATGTCGTCGCGCCAGACCTTGTCGTAGAGCTGATAGAAGCGGAACTCCGGCTCCGCCTTCGCCTTAACATAGAGCTTTCTCTGCAGCGTCCGGATCTTTTCGGGCTTTGCCAGGCTCATCGCCAATATCCCTCTCCTCGACTGCTTCGAAAGCGCACCAGAAGTGAGGGTCCTTCCCTCCACCGGAGTTACCCGGCTTCGATGGTGTCGGGTCGGAGGAGGCGCCCACTGAAGGGCTGGCCTCCGTCCGCCGCTCAAACGGAACGTGCAGTTTTCCCGCATTCCGCTTTCATGAATGGCGTCTTGAGGTCTGAAGTGAAGGGATCAGCGAGACAAGATGGACCAGCTTGAACTCGCCCCTCAGCCGTTTGGTGGGATAATCCTTCCAGCATGTGTTTCGCCATCGCTTGGTGCGATGCGACCACAGCCGTCGGACGATCCATCCATCCAGTTGATGGAAGCGCTTTCTGACGTGGGAGCGGCAGTAGTAATTGCCCCAGCCGCGGATGATCGGGTTGATCGTTTCAATCAACTCCCCCATGCCATGCCAATGCGGGTGCTGATCAAACAAACGCACCGCTGCAGATGGTTCGCCCAGCCGGCACTAAGCGGATAGGCATGCGGCTCAACGGGGCCGCGCTCTTTCACTGTGACAACGAAGTTCCGCTTGGCCATGGCCGTCTTCACCCTCAGTCCGAACTCTGCTCGACCTCGCTCGGGTCGGCCCGCGCAATACTGAGCTTGAAGGAGCTACCTTCCACCTTCGTCAAGTGCAGCACCTTGGCACCCAGGGCGGTTGGGTCAAACCCCAGTTGGCATTTCGAGAGCCGACCAGCCGCTTCCTCGGCTTTGAGCGCGCGAAAGGCAACGTGAAACAGCCGATCCACCTGTGGGATTTCGTCCATGGTCGTCATGGCCGGGATAATCATCGTCGGATTGGGCAACATGGGTGCACCTGTGTTGGTTGCATCCAACATGTCTGATTTGCGTGAGCAGGACAACCGACTGGGCGGCACCTTACCCGGCAAGGTGGTCTTGGCAAGGACTAACCCTCTAAACGCCCATGGATATTGGTGGAACCGAGGGGAATTGACCCCCCTGACCTCTGCAGTGCGATTGCAGTAATATTGTGAAATTGGCGACTCCGGCAGGGCTCGAACCTGCGACATCTCGCTTAGAAGGCGAGTGCTCTATCCAGCTGAGCTACGGAGCCTGGATAAGGGCAGCGTATAGCAGATCGGCGGTGAGCTGCCGAGGTCCAGCAGCGCCACCAAACCACATCACTCTTCGTCTGCGCCCTTGTCCTTGTCGCCGGCCGACAAGCCCTTGAGTTTGGCCAACACGCGCGCCTGCTCCTCGGCCTCGGTCTCTTCCTTGGGCGCCGCCTTCTCCTTGGGCTGGATGATCGATGCGCCACCGAAGCCGGTGGTCTCGGCGGTCGGTAGCAGCGTGCCGCCGCGATCGGGTTCGGGGATGCCAGCGTCGCGGCGCTCCTTGGCCGCTCGCAAGGCCGCCTTGCGCACCTCGGCGTCGAGATCAATCTGCGAGCACAGCCCCATCGTCACCGGATCCTGCGGCACGAGGTTCGGCGAATTCCAATGCGTGCGATCGCGAATTTGAGCGATCGTCGGCTTGGTGGTGCCAACGAGGCGCATCAACTGGCTGTCCTTCAACTCCGGGTGATTGCGCAGCAGCCACAGCACGGCATTGGGGCGATCGTGACGACGCGACACCGGCGTATATCGCGGTCCCTTTTTGGTCTTGACCGGTGGCACCTCGACCTTCGAGGCAGCCAACCGCAGATTGGCGCCCTCGTTTTCCTCGCAGCGCTTGATCTCCTCGCGGGTCAACTGCGCCGAGGCGATCGGATCCATGCCCTTGATGCCGGCGGCGACATCGCCATCGGCAATGCCCTTCACTTCGAGCAGATGCATGCCGCAAAACAGCGCGATCTGGTCGAACGACAGCGACGTGTTCTCGACCAGCCACACGGCGGTCGCTTTCGGCATCAATGGCTTGCGCTCGGTCATAGGGTCTCTCCTGCTGCCGGCCCGGAAATCGCGCGGCGGCGGTTAAGCGATTGAATGAAAGGGGATTGCGCTTCTATATCGACGCCGCGTCCCTATTGCAACACCGCAGATGGCGCATGCAGAAATTTGACGCCGATCCACGCCCAGCCGCCGATCCGTCGACAATTGCCGTTGACCAGCTTTCAGGCTGCGGGATTAATACCTTGATGAACCTGACTAACTGAACCAAGCGCTTTGCCGAGCGCGGGGCCAAAGTTTGTTTGCGCGCCGAACCGACCGTTCCGACCGGCGCCAATCGGTTAATTGTAGTTGAACGCGACGTTTAAGAGCCTGTCCGCGCGCATGCACATCTACCTGCCGATTGCCGAAATGTCCGCCAATATCATGGTGTTCCTCGGCATGGGTGCGGCGGTCGGCTTCCTCTCCGGCATGTTCGGCGTCGGCGGTGGGTTCCTGATGACGCCGCTGCTGATCTTTTCCGGCATTCCGCCGGCCGTCGCGGTAGGCACCGAGGGCGCCCAGATTGTCGCCTCCTCGGTATCAGGCGCGGTCGCGCAATGGCGCCGCAACAACATCGATTTCCGCATGGGCACGGTGCTGTTGACCGGCGGCGTCGTCGGCTCGACGATCGGCGTCATCCTGGTGCGTGAACTGCGCAAGAGCGGTCAATTCGATATCGTGGTGGCAGTCAGTTACGTGACGTTTCTCGGCATCATCGGCGCCCTGATGCTGGTCGAAAGCATGAACACGATCCGCAAGGATCGCAGCGGCAAGGCTTCGGCGCCACGGCACGCCAACGATCATGCCTGGATCCAGCGACTGCCATTGAAGTTGCGGTTCCACCATTCAAAACTCAATATCAGTGTGATCCCGCCATTCCTGATCGGTGCATTCGTCGGTGTTCTGGCCGCCATCATGGGTATCGGCGGCGGCTTCATCATGGTACCGGCCATGATCTACCTGCTGCGTGTTCCGACCAATGTCGTGGTTGGCACTTCACTGTTCCAGATCGTGTTCGTGACTGCCGTGACGACCATCTTGCACGCCGACCAGAACAAGAACGTCGACGTCGTCCTGGCGCTGATCCTGATGGTCGGCGGCGTGGTTGGCGCCCAGTTCGGCGCGGTCGCCGGTCAGCGGCTAAAGGGAGAGCAATTGCGCTTCCTGCTTGCCGGGCTCGTCCTTCTGGTGTGTTTGAGGATCGGTTGGAGCCTCGTCGCCCGGCCAGATGAATTCTATTCGATCGCCACCGCGATCGGGAGGCGCGGATGATGAAATCAACAATCAGGACTGCGTTGGTGGCGCTGCTCGCGCTGCTGCTGCCAGCACCACTTGATTGGGCCGCCGCCCAGCAGTCGGTGCCGACCAATCAGCAAAAGCGCACACCTCGCCCCGCGGCGGCGCCCAAGGCAGCGCCCGTGGCACCTGTCCAGCCGGGTGCGGCGGTCGTCAATCCGCCGGCCCCGCCGCCCGCGATCGAACTGCGCGAGACTGTCCAGGCCGACGTTTCGACCCGCTCCGTCGCCATCACGTCGAGCTTCACCGGAACCGAGATTGTCATCTTTGGCGCCGTCGACAACAGCCGCCAGACCAGTGCCGAATCCGGGCTCTACGACGTCGTCATCGTGCTCGAAGGCACGCCGACGCGGCTGGTCTCGCGCCGCAAGAGCAATGTCGGCGGCATCTGGATCAACACCCAATCAGTCACCTTCGAGGCCGTGCCGAGCTATTACGCCATCGCCTCCACCCGCCCGCTCGACGAGGTCGCCGATCCGATCCTGCTGCGCGACACCGACATCGGCTTCGAGCAGGTCCGCATGACCCCCATTCGCGGCTGGGAGACGGGACTTTCAACCGCCGACCTCGCCGAGTTCAAGGGGGCGGTGATCCGGCTGAAGCAGAAGGAGGGCCTCTACGTGCGCGAGGAATACGGCGTCGCCTTCATCGGCCGCAGTCTGTTCCGCGCCTCGATCGAATTGCCGGCCAACGTACCTGTTGGACCGCTGGTTGCGCGCATCCACCTGCTGCGCGAGGGGCAGCTGTTGTCGACCTATACTGCCCGCGTCAACCTGGAGCGGCAGGGCCTTGAGCGCCTGCTGCACAACTTCGCGTTCGACCAGCCGCTGCTCTATGGCCTGTTCACGGTCGCGGTTGCGGTTGGCGCAGGGCTGCTCGCCTCGGCGATGTTCCGTCGCGCGGCGCATTGACGGCTGCGGCCTTGGCGGCGCACAAAGGGCAACTGTGATCACAGTCAGCCTCGACGGAGAGCCCAGATGGCCAAGAAGCGGAAAGTCATAATCACCTGCGCCGTGACCGGCGCGATCCACACGCCGTCGATGTCGCCGCACTTGCCGATTACGGCGGAAGAGATTGCCGACGCCGCGATTGGCGCCGCCGAGGCCGGCGCGGCACTCGTCCACGTCCACGCCCGCGACCCCAAGACCGGCAAGCCCGACCAATCGCCGGAAGCGTTCGCGCCGTTTCTCAAGGTCATCAAGCAGCGGTCGAATTGCGTGATCAACATCACGACTGGCGGCGCGCCGACAATGGGTATCGCCGAGCGCCTGGCGCCGTGCGCGTTCTTCAAGCCGGAAGTCGCATCCCTCAACATGGGTTCGATGAACTTCGGTCTCTTCCCGATGCTGGCGCGCCAGAAGGAATTCAAGTTCGACTGGGAGAAGCCCTATCTCGCCGAGTCCGACGATCGCATCTTCAAGAACACGTTCAAGGATATCGAGGGTATCCTGACCTCATGCGCCAAGAACAACACCCGGTTCGAGATCGAGTGCTACGACATCGGCCACCTCTACACGCTGCGCCACTTCGCCGATCGCGGCATCGTCAAGCCGCCGTTCTTTATCCAATCGGTGTTCGGCATCCTCGGCGGCATCGGCCCGCACCCGGAAGACGTGATGCACATGAAGCGCACCGCCGACCGGCTGTTCGGTGACCAATATCATTGGAGCGTGCTCGGCGCTGGTCGCAATCAGCTGCCGATCGCGGCGCAGTCGGTATCGATGGGCGGCAACGTCCGCGTCGGCCTCGAAGACAGTTTGTGGGCTGGCGCCGGCAAGCTCGCCGAGACCAACGCCCAGCAAGTCACGCTGGTACGCTCGATCATCGAAAACATGGGTCTCGAGATCGCGACGTCGGACGAAGCCCGCGAAATGCTCGAACTCAAGGGCGGCGACAAGGTGAACTTCTGAGGCGGGGCTGAGGGGATGTTTGCCGGTGACCATCGGCGACCGTCCCCGCAAGTGGTCAGAAATCTCGTCGCCGCCACATACCCTCCTCCGGTTTCCCGGAATGCGGCGACCACGGAAGTGGGCGTCGCATATCCGGGATCTTCCCCAATCGGATTTGTGCGCTAACTTGCGTCATGCAGGAGCATAGCGATGCCAGGTGAAGATCCCGGATATTTGACCAGCGCTGAAAAGCGCCGGTCAAATTCCGGGAAACCCGTAGGCGGATGGGGACAGTTACCGATATGGGGAATGGTCAGCAATTACAACCGAGTGATCAAAATTGCCTTCGGGTGGGGACAGTTTCCGTTCTCGAAAATGACTAGCAATTGCAATGGGATGGGCAACTGACTCGGAAATCGGTCCCCGTAGAGCCTGTCGTTACAAGTGACGATCAATTCTCCAAGGCACTGAATGCAATAGGCTTTCTTATTCAGAGATATTAAACCATGAGCGCCTTCAATGTTCTAAAGTATTGCGGCCTTCTGCCCATCCTGCGCTCAGGAAGCGAGTATCGATATTCAGCTTCATGCTGCGGCCAGTTTCGCATCTGATGAAAATGGTCGATTTGCCAGTAGAAGTATCGTGTTGGAGATTTGCTACAACTGGTGGCCAGTGACAGATCCCCGGCATGGCTCTTGGCCTGATGATCATAGTGTTGTTATGCGAGGCGAAAATCTCTACGAAGAAGCGCGCATATGTGACGATGCGGAAGTTGCGATGCAAGTCTTTTGTGCACTGTTGTTCTACAGAGGCTTTCAGATTGAAAGTGTACGCATTTTGCGACTAGATTAAGATGCAACTCGGGAGGGGACAGTCACCGATCTCGTGAAGTGATGGAGGACCAAAATTGTGATTTGGCCATACAATGTGCAAGATATGCCATGCCATGGCCGGACTTGCTCGCAGGGGCTTCGTGCGCATATTCGCAAATGAAGGCCCAATTGAATAGGTCGGCAGCCGTCGGCCTCCGAGGAGCTGAACAGGAGGATCATGGATTCACTGGCCGACGTCGCTCTCGGAATTGGCCAATGGCCGAAATGGATTTTACCAACGAATCGCAAATGCAGAATGTATCATATCGCTTCGACTTTAAAGGCCGCACTCGAGGAGTTTGACGAGTACTTCAGGAGCTTGGTGGGCAAACCTAGGCGTATATAATCGCGGATTCCCTCGCAATTGGCCGCTTCTTGCAGTTCTCCCCACGATCTAAGTTAAGCCCAGGTTGGCGATATGCTTGGGAACCTCGCGGGGAGCTGTTAAGAGCTTCTTCATTCAAAGAGCTGTTTGTTCTGCAATTTGTGCCGAATGACCAATTGATTGACATTTTCAAGGTGATAGAATGTAGACGCATGTGCACATCGGTCACTGTCACTGTAGGTCGGACTATGATGCAGCCCGATTGCAACGAGCCGACGTACTCCAAACGAGGAACGTGCCTTGATAATAAATTTGGATATAACAACACTTCATCAAGCTGCGTCTGGTGCGGTATGGGGCAACATAAATTTGTCTCACGACGACCTAGCGTTTCCTGGTACCGTTTGGAATGACCTCGTTGTGGCCGTAATGGAGCAATGGGGGCAGTCTTGTTGGAATTGACGAATAAGGCGGCCGCCCGGTAACATTCAGGTTTTTCGATGGTGATTTTTCAGTCATTGCAAGTAGATCTAAAGATGTTTTGCATTTAAAATTTTGGGGCGCTTCTCGATCGTGCCCTGCAGGAACGGGCCTGGATGCCCAACTGCGCGACCTTGTTTCATCGTATGTAATGGTCGCCCGCAAGTTGAACAGTGCGGTGATCGCACTAGGAGATCAGCGCGACTTCGACCGAAGGCGTGGCGTTGAGCAATATTGCAGGCTACGCAGCACAGTTGAGTAATGCTCGAATTTCGTAGCCGGCCTTGCGAAGGCCGGGGACAGCGCTCACGACATGCTGTCGAACAGCCTGGTCGGCGCAATGTCTAGCCCGCCCAGGGTTTGAACGCCGTCCGCCCGCACGCCGCGACCAAGCGGCCGGCGGCATCGCGCTCGGCTATGACACCATCGGCAACCTGATCTCGCGTAACGGCGGCGCCACCGGGCGATCCCATGATGTTAACGCACGTTTGGCTACACTCTTCGCACGGATCTCCCGACCAGACCAGCGAGAGCCGGGCATGCTGTTTGAACCCGCCCACGGCCGCCTTATCCGAAATTCCCTGTTGCACAGGCCGCGCCCGACGTTCAGAAGCAGAACTTCGCGCCGGGCAAAGGGCTCGGCACCTTGCTATGGAATGCTGAATGCGCCTGTTGTTCGTTGGTGACATCGTTGGCCGGTCTGGCCGCCGGGTGCTGCTGGAAACCCTGCCCCGGCTGCGAAAGCGCTATGCGCTCGATTTCGTCATCGTCAACGGCGAGAACGCGGCTGGCGGCTTTGGCATCACGGAGGCGATCTTAGGCGAATTCCTGGAAGCCGGCGCCGATTGCGTCACGCTCGGCAATCACGCGTTCGACCAGAAGGATGCGCTCGTTTTCATCAGCCGGCAGCCAAAACTGGTCCGGCCGCTCAACCTGCCCAAGGGCACGCCGGGGCGCGGCGCCGGGTTGTATAAGGCCGCCAACGGCGCTGACGTGCTCGTCATCAACGCCCTCGGCCGCGTATTCATGAACGAGATGGATTGCCCGTTCCGCGCCATCGACAACGAAATCACCGCCTGCAAGCTGAAACAGGGCTGCGACGCGATTTTTGTCGATTTTCATGCCGAAGCGACCAGCGAGAAACAGGCGCTCGGCCATTTCCTCGACAGTCGCGTTTCGGCGGTGGTCGGCACCCATACGCATGCACCGACTTCCGATCATCGGGTGATGCGCGGTGGCACGGCGTTCATGTCTGATGCCGGCATGACCGGCGATTACGATTCGGTGCTGGGCATGGATTCCACCGAACCGGTACACCGGTTCCTGACCCGCATCCCCAACGAGCGGTTCACGCCATCGGATGGCGCCGCCACCCTGGCTGGCGTCGCTGTCGAAATCGACGACAAGTCCGGCTTGGCTACCGCCATCATGCCAGTGCGGCTCGGTGGTGTCTTGGCACCTACCGAGCCGCTGGCTTGGATCGAGAGAGAGATTTAATTGGCCTGCGTGGCTGCAGTTATCATCGCCGAGAGGGCAGTCCCGTATGGACCCGATGCCGTCCTCGTTGCGAGCGGCCCCCGGCTGATTGAGGGCCTTGCTGATGGCTCCTGGGCAAGGAGCGGTGAAAAGAGCATCGCTGCTTCGCGGCAATCCGGCAAGATGGATTTTTTCGTTGCCGTGCCAACTGTTACGTCTAAGACGCAGGTGTTGGTGGATTTTCGCCGCTGCCCCGAATTATAACGCTATCGAAACTCTTCCCCGGCGATCAACCGGCGAGGCGACAGGACACGAGGCGCAAATGGCCGGACATTCACAATTCAAGAACATCATGCATCGCAAGGGTCGCCAGGATGCGGCCAAATCGAAGCTGTTCGGCAAGCTCGCGCGCGAAATCACGGTTGCGGCCAAAACCGGCCTGCCGGACCCCACCATGAATGCGCGCCTGCGCCTCGCCGTACAGGCCGCGCGGGCCGAAAACATGCCCAAGGACAACATCGACCGCGCCATCAAGAAGGCCGCCGGCGGTGATGGCGAGGCGTTCGAGACCATCCGATACGAGGGCTACGCGGTCGGCGGTGTTGCCGTCATTGTCGAGGCCCTGACCGACAACCGCAACCGAACCGGCGGCGCGATTCGAGCGCTATTCACCAAGCACGGCGGCAATCTCGGTTCGACCGGCTCCGTTGCCCATATGTTCGCTCATGTCGGCGAAATCGTCTATCCGCTGAAGGCCGGCTCCGCCGACGCCATTCTGGAAGCAGCCATCGATGCTGGCGCCGACGATTGCACCAGCGACGCCGACGGCCACACCATTGTCTGCGGTTTCGAGAGCCTCGGCACCGTTGCCGGCGTGCTGGAATCGAAGCTCGGCGAATCCGCCACCACCAAGATCATCTGGAAGCCGACCCTTTCCACCCGCGTCGACGAAGACGGGGCGCAGTCGGTATTCAAGTTGCTGAGCGCACTCGACGATGACGACGACGTTCAGAACGTGTTTTCGAACATCGACGTCGATGAAGCCACCATGGCGAAGCTGACGGGTTGAGGCAGGCAGCCATAACAGAGTCCGAATTGACACACGTCCGGATGGTAATTTGCCGCCGGCTACAACCCGACATGTCGAATCAGCTATCCTGAGAACTCATATCTTGAGCCTGAAGGAGCGACCCATGGCCGACGTAAAGACGATGCTGGTGATGCCGGGTAAGAAATTCTCGGTCACCAAAGCCATCAAGCGTACGGTGCAAGTCGCCTCGGGCGCGGCGTTGAGCGCCGGCGTAATGGGCCTGTTGATGGTGACCAACGGCCTGCTGACCAATCGCGGCACCTTCGCGCAGTTGTTCGCGACGTGGATGAACTTCATCAAGCGCGGCGACATCTTCGCCACCATCCTGCTGACCGCCGCCACCACCGTGCTGTTCATTTACTGGCAGCGCGACAAGGAGCGCAACAGCGGACGCTGATTAAAGCCGCCATAGATCGGCAACCCACAGGGTGCATGGCGCAGTGAGATCGAGGCGAGCCGCATTAGTCCGGCTCGTCTCATCAAGGATGATTGTATCGCCGTCCCCAAACGGCTGGCCATCGGCCGTTCCGCTGGCGCCCCGCACGACGGCGATCGTGAAGTCACCTCGACGCGTCAACTCGAACGGGCCGCACACACCGACGCGCGACAGGTGATGCCGCCAGTGGCCGCGCCTGCTCATTACGTTGAGATCGAGGATCGGCCCGCCCGGCAATCGCGCCGCGACCGGCACGTCACCGGGAAATACCGCCGGGTGTTCCCCCGGCTTCAAGTCAATCTCGCCACGCCCGCCGATGGCCAGCACCAATCCCTCGCCTTCCAGCAGGCCGAGGGACCGGTCGATGCCTATGAACATCGAGAACGGCCCGCGCCTTCTCGACCCGCGCCATGCTGATCCGCCAGTCAATGGCGTCAAATGAGGCACCGGGCGGCGACGCGACGATCTCGGTCGTCATGCCTCCCCCGTTCTTCCAGGGCTGGACGGCATAGGCGCTGGCGTGGAGGATGCGCATCGAGAGTTCCCATCGCAACTTTTGCCCCAGCCTAGTGGACGCCCCATGCCCGACACAACAACCCACGCCGCGCTCAGCCCCCGCCCCTGGGTCCCGTCCGCCTGCGAAGCCTACATCCAGGGCATAGCCGCCGACACCGCGCGCCGACCGGTGGACGCCACCGCCGCCGCCCTCGATGCGCTGATCGCCGAAAACAGGAAAATCCACGAGGTCGACTGCTTCAACCTCAATCCGGCAACCAACGTCATGAACCCGAAGGCCGAGGCGGCGATGGGCGCGGGCCTCGGACAACGCCCTTCGCTCGGCTATCCCGGCGACAAGTACGAGATGGGCCTTGAGGCGATCGAGAAGATCGAGGTGATCGCCGCTGAACTCGTAGCCGAAGTATTCGGCGCCAAATACGCCGAGATCCGGGTCGGCTCGGGGGCGCTCGCCAACCTCTACGCCTTCATGGCGACCTGCAAGCCCGGCGATCGCATTATCGCGCCGCCCGGCACCATCGGCGGCCACGTCACCCACCACGGCGCGGGAGCGGCGGGCCTTTACGGCGTCGAAATCCACGAGGCGCCGGTCGATGCGGCACATTACACCGTCGATCTCGATCGGCTCCGCGCCATGGCGAAGAAGTTGCAGCCCAAACTGATCACCATCGGCGGCAGCCTCAATCTCCTGCCGCACCCGATCGGTGAGATCCGCAAAATCGCCGATGAAGTTGGCGCCAAGGTGCTATTCGACGCCGCCCATATGTCCGGCATGATCGCCGGCCGCGCCTGGCAGCAGCCGCTCGAAGAGGGCGCGCACCTGATGACGATGAGCACCTACAAGAGCCTCGGCGGTCCGCCCGGCGGCCTGATCGTCAGCAACGACGCCGACCTGACCAAACGCCTCGACGCCATCGCCTATCCCGGCCTCACCGCCAATTTCGACGTCGGCAAGACGGCGGCGCTCGCCATCACCATGCTCGATTGGAAGGTGCATGGCCGCGCCTATGCCAAGCACATGGCCGACACGGCGGCGGCGCTCGCCAGCCGCTTTGGAAGCGCGCGGCCTGCCGGTGTTCAAGACCGCCAATGGCGCCACCACCTCGCACCAATTGGCGATCGAAGCTGCTCGCTTCGGCGGCGGCCAAGCCGCTTCGAAGAAGCTCAGGCCGGCCAACATCCTCGCTTGTGGCATCGGCTTGCCGATAGCCGCCGTCGCCGGTGACGTGAACGGTCTGCGCCTCGGCACGCCCGAAATCGTCCGCTTCGGCATGGGCCCCGCCGACATGCCGGAGTTGGCGGCCCTGATCGCCCGCGGCCTGCTCGGCAATGACGCACCCGAAGCCATCGCCGAGGACACCAAGCGTTTCCGCCGCAAGTTCACGAAGCTGCACTTCATGCGGTGAAGGCCGTCGCTGCGCGACATCGGCTGCCGCCCATACCCGCTCGATGGGGCCCGGCCCCCTCGAACGCGCCGTATAGACGCGTTCCGCTTGGCGTGGCGGCAGCGATCCGCTATGGGTGGCGCCGAACCCCGTCATGGTTAACAAAGGTCAACCGCATGTTTCCGACCCCGCGCGCCGATTTGAAGCCCAACACCGCCGATTTCGAGCGCCTGCCGCTGGTCAAGCCGACCGGTTTCCGCGAGTACGACGCGCGCTGGTTGTTCCCGGAAGAAATCAACCTGATGGGCCTCAACGCCATCGGGCTCGGCCTCGCGACGCTGTTCGAGGAACGCGGCGTGCCGAAGCGCTTCGTCGTCGGCCATGACTTCCGCTGGTATTCGGGCAGCGTCAAGCAGGCGCTGATCATGGGCCTGCTGGCCGGTGGCGCCGAGGTGCACGACATCGGCCTCGCGCTGTCGCCGATGGCCTACTACGCGCAGTTCGCGCTCGACGTCGAGGGCGTCGCCATGGTCACCGCCAGCCACAACGACAACGGCTGGACTGGCATCAAGATGGGCATGAACCGGCCGATGACGTTCGGCCCGGACGAGATGACGGCACTGAAGGAAATCGTCCTCAACGGCCGTTCCAAGACCCGCGTCGGCGGCCGCTATATCTTCGTCGAGAACTTCGCCCAGAAGTACATCGCCTCGCTGACCGACCGGCCCAAACTGAAGCGCCGCCTGCGCGTCGTCGCCGCCTGCGGCAACGGCACCGCCGGCGCCTTCGCGCCGCAAGTGCTGGCGGCCCTTGGCGCCGAAGTGATCCCGCTCGACGTCGAACTCGACCACTCGTTCCCGCGCTACAATCCGAACCCCGAAGACATGAAGATGCTGCACGCCATTGCCGAGGCTGTCGTCAAGAACAAGGCCGATGTCGGCCTCGGCTTCGACGGCGACGGCGACCGCTGCGGCGTCGTCGACAACGAGGGCCACGAGATCTTCGCCGACAAGGTCGGCGTGATGCTCGCCCGCGATCTGTCGGCCATCCACAAGAACGCGAAGTTCGTCGCCGACGTGAAATCGACCGGCCTGTTCGTCACCGATCCGGTGCTGAAGGCCAACGGCGCGACCACCACCTATTGGAAGACCGGCCACAGCTACATGAAGCGCCACACGCACGAAGTGAAGGCGCTGGTCGGCTTCGAGAAATCAGGCCACTTCTTCTTCCAGCCGCCGCTCGGCAAAGGCTATGACGACGGCCTGATCGCGGGCATCGCCGTGCTCGACATGCTCGATCGCGCCGACGGGCGCACCATGGCCGACCTGCATCGCGCGCTGCCGAAGACCTGGGGCTCACCCACCATGTCGCCCCACTGCGGCGATGAAGTGAAATACGGCGTCGTCGATCGCGTCATCGCCCACTTCAAGGATCTGGAGGCCAAGGGAGCCAAGGTCGCCGGCCAGAAGATCCGTGATCTCGTCACCGTCAACGGCGTGCGCGTGACGCTGGAAGACGGCACCTGGGGCCTGGTGCGGGCTTCATCGAACAAGCCCGAGCTGGTGGTCGTCGTCGAAAGCCCAGTGTCGGAAGCCAACATGCGCGCGATCTTCGCGGATATCGACGGGTATCTCTCAGCGAAGTGCCCGGAGGTCGGCGAGTACAATCAGAAGATTTGAGAGGGCCAACAGACGTTGGGTTACGCGCGGATTTCAGCACCGCTGATCATATCTCACCTTCCGTGGCCGCGCTACCCAACCTACGGCCGCAGTGGCTTTCAGTGCGTACCCAGATGCGCATCGCGTAGCTTCCGCTCAGCACACGGCTGCTCGCTAACTCCATTCCTCACAGGACGGCCAGACGGTGCCGGCTGAAGGCCAGGCGCCGTTCTTACCACTCACCACCTCACGAATTCACCATTTCAATTGGCTTCACGCACCGCCGACTTATCCACGCCTCCCGCACCCATGGATACTGCTGATGTTCCGCTTCACTAAGGGCGCGCTTCGAAGGCGTTCAAAAGTGCGGAGGCGGAATGGACGGTCCGGACGTGGGCGGTAACGCGCTGTCACTGCCGGAGGGTTCCGTGCACCCCTTCTTGGCGCGAGCAAGGGGTAGGCCCACACCAGCTCGTCAGCACGGGGGGGCAGCCGAAAATCCGCGAGCAATGGGGTGGCCCTGGGCCACTTGAATTCAAGAACGCGGAAGACCGCCGTGGACCACGGCCACCCCGCTCTCCCTTCGATCGAGGGGAAAATGAAAAAGCACTGATGCCGCGGAGCACGAAAGGGCGATTTAACTTGTATCACCAGCCGACAGGCCCGCTCACTCTCCCGCAACGCCGCTTTTTCCCCGCTCGTTCATGCGCGCGACGTGGAAGCGCTGGAAGTTGCGGTCGGTCTCATAGACTTTCGCGCGTACCCAGACGAACAGGTCGTAGAACGTCGCGGGCCCGAAGCCGAGGCTCATGCGGGTGACTTCCAGCGGCTGGCCCCACGCGGTCTTGTCCGCTGGCAGATCGTCCTTGAAGAATACGATGGTCGGCGTGAACATCACGCCCCAGCGCTCGGCCAACTTGGCTTCGCTCATTTTCTTCCCGTCGAAGTCGGTGACCTCGCGCGCGCCGAACAGGTCGAGCTGCACAATCGCGAAATTGTCGCGCACGTAGTCGTTGATGTAGCGCTGCGACAGCACCTCGGTGTGCATCTTGGTGCAGTAGATGCAGCCGCGCTGTTCGAAGATCACGGCGAAGCGTTTGGCTCCGGACTTCGCCTCGGCGGCGTCCTCGCGCAGGTCGAGAAACGAAGTCACCGCCCAGGCCTGATGGAACATGCCGTCGTCGGAGCGCTTGGGCACGACCTTGGGCTCGATCGGACCCGAAACCGGCGGCAAGGTCGGCGCGGTTTGCGCCATGACGGCAGCACAAGACATCAGCAGTGCCAGCACTGCACCGAACATGCGCATCAGCGTCCTCCTCACCAGATCAGCGCCACCACGAAGCGCGAGGCGACCGCCAGCAGGAAGCAGCCAAATGCGATTTCGAGTGTTCTCTTCGATACACCATGGGCGACGCGTGCGCCAAGCGGTGCGGTCAGCACGCTGAGCGGCGCGACGAGGGCGACCGCGATCAGATTGACGAAGCCGAGCGATCCCACCGGCAATCCGCCGGCCGCGACGTCGGTGCCCATCAATCGCCAGCCGGCCCACATGAAGCCCAGCATGCCGGGAATGGCGATGATCGGCCCGAAGCCGGACGACGTGCCGATGCCCTGCTTCAGGGGGCGGTCATACAGTGTCATCAAGGTCGCGATGAAGGCGCCGCCGCCGATGCTCATCATGGTCGAGATGAAGCCGACGGCGACGCCGTACAGTTCTACAAGCCGGCTCTTGGGGATCTCACGTCCGAGCCGCCAGCTGTCCTTGCCAAAGAACAGCTTCGACGACAGCAGGAGCGCAAACACGATCCAGATCCACTTGAGTACAGCCGACGGGCTCGATTTCGCGACCAGAATGCCGATCAGAACGCCCGCGATCACCGGCAAAGCCAATCGCCAGATCACGCTCACATCGACGCCGCCGCGCGCCCGATGCGCCATGAACGACCGCATCGAGGTCGGGATGATGACCGCCAGCGACGTGCCTACCGCCATGTGCATGCGGATCGCTGGATCGACGCCGACGGCGCCGAACGCCTCGTACAGCACCGGCACCAGGATGCCGCCACCACCGATGCCGAACAGGCCGGCGAGAAAGCCTGTCGTGAGCCCGCCCACGGCCAAGAAGGCCAGCAGCGGCGCCAGAGTCACCGCCCCAGCAAACAACCCTGATGTCAACGATCTGCCTCCGCCAGCGCAGCCGGAGCGCGATCGCGCAACCGGGCATTCCGACTTCTGCCGCGCGGATTCGGCAATCGCAATGGCCTCTTCGAGCACGGCAGCCGTCGCGCCGGCGCGCACCCCTTGCTCGCTCAGATGGCGGCGGAAGGCGCGGCCACCGGGCTCGCCGTGATAGATGCCGAGGACATGCCGCGCCACATTGTGCAGCCGGCCGCCGCGAGCGATGTGCTGCTCGATATAGGGCAGCAGGCTGCGCAGCACGTCGCCGCGCGTTCGTGTCGAGGGCGGCGCGCCGAACAGCCGATGATCGACGTCGGCCAGCAGCCACGGCGTCTGATAGGCGGCGCGGCCGATCATTGCGCCATCGACGTGGGCGAGGTGGCCGGCCGCCTGATCGAGGTCACCAATGCCGCCGTTGATGACCACGGTGAGTTCCGGATGAGCCAACTTCAACCGATGGACGCGATCGTAATCGAGCGGCGGGATCTCGCGGTTCTCCTTCGGCGACAATCCCTGCAGCCAGGCTTTGCGCGCATGAACGATAAAGATGCGGCAGCCGGCATCGGCGACGGTGCTGATGAAGCGCTCGAAGTCGGCCTCGGTGTCCTGATCGTCGATACCGATGCGGCACTTGATGGTCACCGGCACTTTCACCGCCGCCTGCATCGCCGCCACGCACGCAGCGACCAGCGCCGGCTCCGCCATCAGGCAGGCGCCGAAGTTGCCGCCCTGCACCCGGTCCGACGGGCAGCCGACGTTGAGGTTGATCTCATCGTAGCCCCATTGCTCGCCGATCGACGCAGCAGCGGCGAGCTTGGCCGGATCGGAGCCGCCAAGCTGCAGCGCGACTGGATGTTCGCTCTGGTCGAACCCCAGCAGCTGATCGCGCTTGCCATGGATGATCGCCTCGGCCGTCACCATCTCGGTATAAAGCACCGCACGCGCCGTCAGCAGACGATGGAACACCCGGCAATGCCGATCCGTCCAATCCATCATGGGGGCGACGCAGAATTTGTGCGCCGGGCTGTGCACGGGGCCTTCAATTGTTGGTGATCACGGGAGGACGATACGCTTGAGAACAGGGCTATAGCGCACTCGCGCCGCCTGACGCGAGTGCCGAAGCACCATTGTGGGAAACGAACGCACCGGACTAAGCTTGATCGATAAGCAAACCCGGGGAGGCCATTGCGATGGCGGCGACCAGCAAGAGCGACAAGCGACTGTCCCGGCGCGGCTTCGTCGTCGGCGCCGCTGGCACCGTGGGCGGTCTGGCTCTCGGCTTCCATGTTCCCGACGGCATCACAGAGGCAGCCGCCCAGAAGGGGCCTGCCGCCGCCGGCGCCGAGGTCAACGCCTGGGTCGTCGTCAAGCCGGACGACACCTGCGTCATTCGCATCGTGCGCTCGGAGATGGGTCAGGGCACCATCACCGGCCTCGCGCAGCTCGTTGCCGAAGAGCTCGAATGCGACTGGAAAAAGGTGCGCTACGAGTATCCAACCCCCGGCCAGAGCCACGCCCGCAAGCGCGTGTGGGGTGAAATGTCGACCGGCGGCAGCCGCGGCATTCGCATGTCACACGACTATGTCCGCCGTGGCGGTGCCGCCGCCCGCATCATGCTGCTCGAAGCCGCCGCCCAGCAATGGAAAGTACCCGCCGCCGAACTGACGGTCGCGGACGGCGTCGTTGCTCATGCCGCGTCGAAGCGGAAGACCAGCTATGGCAAACTGGCGGACGCGGCGGCGAAGCTCACCCCGCCCGACCCGAAGTCGATCACGCTGAAGGACCCGAAATCCTGGAAGCTCGCCGGCAAGCCGTTGAAGCGGCTCGACACGGCGGCGAAGTTGAACGGCGCCAAGCAGTTTGCGATCGACGTCAAACTGCCAGGCATGCTCAACGCCGCGATCAAGGCCGCGCCCGTGCACGGCAACAAGATCAAGAGCTATGACGAAGCCAAGATCGCCGGCCTCGCTGGCGTGAAGAAGGTCGTGAAGGTGGATGCCTCGACAGTCGCCGTCGTCGCCGACACCTGGTGGCACGCCAAGAAGGCGCTCGATGCGCTACCGATCACATACGAGGAAACCGCCAACGACAAGGTATCGAGCGCAACCATTGCCGCGCATCTGCAGGAGGGGCTCGCACCCGGCGCCGGCAGTGTGCACGCCGGCAACACGGTCGGCGATGTTGCCAAGGCGCTCGAAACGGCGGCGAAAAGGATCGAAGCGGTCTACAGCACGCCGTTCCTGGCGCACGCCACCATGGAGCCGATGAACTGCACCGCGCGCTATACGCCCGAGCGCGCCGAGATCTGGGTGCCGACCCAGAACGGCGAAGCCTCGCACGCGGCCCTCGCGGAGGCATCGGGCCTGCCGCTCGACAAGTGCGAGGTCTACAAGCAGGATCTGGGTGGTGGTTTTGGCCGTCGCGGCGGCACCCAGGACTATGTCCGGCAAGCCGTCGCGATCGCCAAGCAGCTGCCGGGCACGCCGATCAAACTCGTGTGGTCGCGCGAAGAAGACATGATGCACGACTTCTACCGGCCGATTTCGCAATGCCGGATGGCAGCCGGTCTCGACGCCAGCGGCAACCTCACCGCGCTGCATTTGCGCGTTTCCGGCCAGTCGATCAATTCCTGGCTGTCGCCGGGCGCGATCAAGGACGGCCGCGACGACCGCCAGCTGCAGGGGCTGCTGTATTCGACGCCGGACAATCAGTTGGGTTACACCGTGCCGAACCTGACGATCGAATACGCCATGCGCAACACTCATGTGCCGGTTGGCCCGTGGCGCGGCGTCAACACCAATCAGAACGGCGTCTACATGGAGTGCTTCATCGAGGAGGTCGCCCGCGCCAGTGGCCGCGACAGTCTTGAGTTTCGTCGCGCGCTGATGGGCAAGCATCCGAAGCATCTGGCGGTGCTCAACGCCGCCGCCGCCAAAGCCGACTGGGGCCAGCCGTTGCCACCGGGCGTGCATCGCGGCATCGCCCAGTTCATGGGTTACGGCAGCTACTCGGCGGCGGTCGCCGAGGTTTCGGTCGCAGCGACGGGAAAACTCAAGGTCCACCGTCTGATCCTGGCGCTCGATTGCGGCCATGTCGTCAACCCGGATCAGGTCGCAGCCCAAGTCGAAGGCTCGGTCGCCTACGGCCTTGCCGCCACCCTGTACGGCGAGGTCACCGTCAAGGATGGCCGCATGGTCGAGACCAACTTCGATACCTATGAGATCCTGAGACTGGCGGAGTTCCCAAAAGTCGAGACGGTGCTGTTGCCGTCCGGCGATTTCTGGGGCGGCGTCGGCGAGCCCACCATCTGCGTCGTCGCGCCGTCGGTGCTGAATGCGATCCATGCCGCCACCGGCAAACCGACGCGGTCGCTACCCCTGAAGAACGTGAAGCTGGTCTGATGGCAGGCGTCGACCAAAATGGGTTTCAGCCTTGAACCATCACAGCTCATCGCGAGCACATGGCTATTGGTTGTTTCGCCAAGAGGGATAACGGCCACAGTGGCAAAATATTCCCGGGTACTGGTAAAATTCGGGTGTGGTAGCTGAACGCCAATCAGCCTATTGTTAACTGCAATGCGATCGAGGACGCCGACATGGGGGGCGGAATGAATTCGAAATCGATATCGCCTCGGGCCGACCGGGCTCGTTCGGCGCGGCGTTGGCGAATGAGCTACGTCTTCGCCGTGATTGCCGTGACGGTATTCGGTATCGCCGATGCGGTCGTTCAGACCGTCGGTGTTGTCAACACCGGGATTCGGGCCCACGCCGGCAGCAAAGACAACGACCGCCTTCGTGAGATGCAGGAACGCGCCGCTGAAAAGGCCCGGGAACTGCAGGAACGTGCAGCTGAAAAAGCCAGGGAACAGCAAGAACGCGCCGCCGAAAGGGCCAGGGAACAGCAGGAACGGGCGGCGGAAAGAGCCAGAAGTCAGCAGGACAGCAGCCGGTCGCAAACTACACGTGACCAATCCGACAGCAAGACCGATAGCAAGGCCGCCGCCGCGCCCGCGAACAAGTCGGATAACGCCGATAGCGACGAAAAGTCGTCCAAGAGCGACGACACCACGCGTAAAGCCGAGCGGCGCGCCGACCCGAGTGAAAAGGAAAGCGTCGAGGTCCAGCCGGCCAACACCATCGCCGAGTGGCTCAACCGATTGGCACCCGCGAAGGCTGAGCGGAAGGAAACGAAGGAAACCAAGCCGGCGCAGCCGACGCCCGCGTCAACGCCGGTGCCCGCCATACGCCCGGCGCAAGGGCCGAACGCCCAGGCTGCGAAGTCGGCGACCGCGCCTCAGACTAAGTCGGCGACCAACCCGGCCGGGGCCCCCGCAGACAAGAAGATCCTACCCAAATCCGTGCAGCAGGTTCGGCCGAACCCGTTTCCAGATCGGCTGCCCGCTACCGAGGTTCTCGCCGTCAACATGAGCCCGGCAATGATGGGCCGGGCCCACGGCCTTGGCTTTAAACTTCAGCAGACCACACTGCTGCCGAACCTGGACATGACGCTTCAGCGCCTGTTGCCGCCGCCGGGCATGGATGCGATGCGCGCCAGGGAGGTACTCGGACAACCAGGTGGCAATGCTTCGGTCGCCCTCAATGAAATCTATCGCCCGATCCGCGCCGCGACCGCCGCCGATCCGGACGGCACTGCCCAACGCCGCACGCCGCAACCGGCTGCGACCGGTGGCTGCAACGCCGAGCGTTGCTTCGGCATGAAGGCGATCCGCTGGGACGCCCAATTGCAGAGCTGCTCGCAGGACGTTCGCATCGGCATGATCGACACGATGGTCGATCAACATCATCCGGCGTTGCGGGCGGCCTTCGGCGACAAGCGGATCGAGGCCCAGACCTTCATCGGCAAGGGTCGCCGCGCGGCGCCTTCTGGGCATGGCACCGGCATTCTGTCAATCATGGCCGGCGCCTCGCAAAGCGGAACGCCCGGCCTCGTGCCAAACGCCAACTTCCGCGTCGCCGACATTTTCCACGCCGATGCCAACGGCCAGCCGCTGGCCGACACGGCGTCACTGCTCGCGGCACTGGACTGGATGGCCAAGGAGCAGGTCAAGGTCGTCAATCTGAGTGTCGCCGGCCCGCACGACGAACTGATGGAACGAGCCATCGAGCGACTGGCGAAGAAGGACATGATCTTCGTCGCTGCCGCCGGCAACGAAGGCCCAGCCGCGCCGCCGATGTACCCGGCGGCCTACAAGACTGTCATTGCGGTGACTGCCGTTGCCAAGGATCTGCGTGGTTATCGCCAGGCCAACCGTGGCGACTACATCGACGCTGCCGCACCCGGGGTCGACGTCTGGACGGCGCTGCCGGACAGCAAGGAAAGCTTCCAGTCGGGCACCTCATTTGCGGTACCGTTTGCCACTGCGGTGGTCGCCACCGTCTATGCGCAAGTCAAGCACAAGACCAAGGAATTGGTTCTGGCGGCCATCGAATTCAAGGATCTAGGATTGCCTGGGCGCGACACCGTGTTCGGGCGTGGCTTGATGATGGCGCCGACGCGTTGCTCGGGATCATCGGGTGGCGAGGTGGCGCGAGCGCCGACCTTCAACCCAGTGACGACGTTGCCCGCCGGTGTTGGGGCCTCAAGCGTCGGTTTTGGCTTCGCGTCCGGTAAACCCTGAGCGGCGTACCGGTCGTCATCATCATTGGCATCATTGTCATCATTGGCGCGTGGTCCGTTGTCGATCGTGAACCTTCGGCAGCGGCTGCGGCGGCGTTATTAAAAGTGGCGGCGGCTTGCGTTGTTCAAGCCTGCCGGAATTGGCAACGCAAAAGAGGCGCCGGCGATTTTGCGCCGACGCCCCGTGATGAATTCCAGCACTCAAGTCAGACGACGACCAGGAAGCCAACAGCCGACACGCTTGTATCTCAGGGCTTCCACTTTCGCGCGATCAACTCAGCTTCGCGATCGGCGGCCAGATAGTCACCATCCATAATCTTGCCGACCATGGCGCCGAGGCTTTCCCCGACCGTCTCGCCTGCCGTCTTTATGCCGGGATCAACCTTGCCGTGCGCCGTCTGAGCGAGCGCCTGCTGCGCCAGTACCTGCCATGAACCGGTTTGATCGCGACACGCCAAGCCTTCCAAGACGGACAGCGTATCGTCGGTCAAACGATAGCGCCGGCAGAAACGCTGCTCCTTGTCGACAAAAGTGACTGCCGGCATTACGCGAACCACACCTGCCGCACCATTCGGCAGCGCGACTTCGCTTTCGCTCCTGACGCTCTCGACGGCGATTTGAACCAGCGCTGCAGTACGCTCCTGCGCCTGCCTCGATTCCACCGCCGATCGCGCACCCCACCCGGCGCCCGTGCCGATTACGGCACAGACGGATGCAGCCATTGCGAGCGCGCCCCAGGAAAGCTGCTGGCCACGCCTAGTGGTCGTGCCTGCATTCGACTTGCTGTTGGTCTCGTCGCGAGCCCGGCGGACCGCAGCCAAGTCGGCGACCGCAGCCGTCGCGCCACCAATGGGCGTGCGGCGAACCTGTTCAAGCAACACGGCTGGCACCGGCTCGCTTAAAACTGCATCGTAAGCCCTTTGGATCGGTTGCCCGGTGTGCTCGAACTGGCGAACCTTTGCCATCAGCTGCGGATTCTGCGCCAGGATCGCACCAACCTGCGCGCGCTCAGCCATGTCGAGCACGCCATCGGCGTAGGCCATCAATGTTTCATCGGTTAACTCGGCCACGTTGCCACCCCGATCCCTTACCACCGTCGTCGCCTGATGTGTCACCGAACACCACCTGATGTAGAGCGAGTCGCGCCCTGCTCAGGCGGCTCATGACTGTTCCTATCGGCAGCCCCAAGACCTCTGCGGCCTCTTTGTAGGACATGCCATCGACACAAACCAGCGCCACCACGACCTGCTGATCGGCCGCCAGCTTGGCGATGCCCCGATTGACCTCCTGCAAGGTCAACCGGCTTTCCGTCACGTCCCGACCATCGGTATCGACGATGTCATAGGCGGTGTCGATATCCACAGTCTGGCCGTGGGACTTCTCCGATCGCATCCGATCAAACCAGATGTTCTGCGCGATCCTGAACAACCAACTATCGAAGCGGGTTCCAGGCTCCCATTGATCGAGCTTTGAAAGCGCACGGGCACACGTTTCCTGAACAAGGTCGTTGCACCTGTCACCGTCTCGGCTCAAAGAATAAGCGAAGCGTCTGAGGCGCGGCAGAAGCCGAACCAACTCCTCGCGCATATCATCGTTCATTCGGTCCCGCTGCTGTTCGGGAAGACAACGGTCCACCTTCCCGGATATTCCGCTGGTCTCGGCACCATTTCCTCGACGACCCGCGATTGGTTCATCGGTGGGGCTCAAAATCCTCATCGGCGTCCGGCCCTTTTCATGACAGTAGATGTCGTGCGGCATTGCCCCCTCGCGCGTTCGAGGACATGGCGGCGTTCACAGCCGGGATGAAACGGCGAAACTTCCGACTTGACTGGGCGATTGCGGCAGCCATGCCCTGGAATGCGGGTTTCATTGCCCGTCTCGGCAAAAGGCGATGCCATCAGGCCGCCCCACGCTTGTGTCGAAAACGGCAAATTGCCCGCAGGCGCGGCGGTCCATCCGCGTAGCCAACAGCGACAGATCAATCATATCGTCCCCCCCAGTGCTGTTCTGCGCCGCAAAATCGGACGCTCGGTCACCTATTTCAATTAGTTGAAACTAAATCACGTCGCAGCGGGACAATCTATTCCGTCAGTCCTCATGCCTGATCGCGGCGGAATTTGGGCTTAGCGGCCAAGCACGTTTACCAAAATTGCTTTTGCAAAAAAATCAAACTTCGTGTGGAAGGCTGGGAATAAGCGGGCGGCGAATACGTTGTTCCCTTCAAGTCGGCAGTGAGCGCTCGACGAGAATACCGAACGAAGCGCAAGCAGCGACAAGTTCAGAAGAGCGTGTTTTGCGTTAAGTCGCTCTCTGCCCGCCGAAATTTGGGACTGGGCCCCCGCCCCGGTCTCAAATGACGACCTCGCCGCCCACACGGCGAGGTCGTCACTCGGCGTCGGTAAACCGACTAATCTCGCGGTCGTGTATGGTGCGCCAGTGCCGCCCTCGCGTCCTGATCGCCGTCAAGCTCCCCGATTGAACACCGCAGGTCGCTTAGCCAGAAATGCGGCGACCCCTTCGGCATAGTCATCGCCGTATCCAAGCGTGCGCTGGCCATCGCGTTCGCAATCGAGCTGGGCATCGAGCGTCGCGGTCGCGGCGGCATGGATCGCCTGCTTGATCGTGGCGAGCGCCGCCGTCGACTGCGCAGCGAGTTGAGCGGCAATCCGCTGCGCTTCCGGCATCAACTCAGCGTCGTCAACCACTTTCCAGATCAAGCCCCATTGCGCCGCCTGTTCCGCAGTCAGTGGCTCGCCGAGCATCGCCAACCCCTTCGCGCGCGCCTCGCCCACCACCTGGGTCAGCGACCACGTGCCACCGGCATCCGGCATCAGTCCGATCCGGGCGAACGACTGGATGAATTTCGCCGACCGCGCCGCCAGGATGATGTCGCCCTGCAGCGCCAGGTTGGCGCCCGCCCCCGCCGCCACGCCGTTGACGGCGATCACGATCGGCTTCGGCAGCTTGCGCATGCGCCGGATCAACGGGTTGTAACGCTCATCGAGGCTCGTTCCGAGATCACGGCGCGGTGCCCCCGGCGTCACCGCGCGTTCGGACAGATCCTGCCCGGTGCAAAAGCCACGACCGGAACCGGTCAGGATTACGGCGCGGCAATCCACATCGCTTTCGACCTCCGACAACGCCGCCGACAGGCCATCATGCATCTCGACATTGAAGCTGTTCAGGCGCGCTGGCCGGTTGAGCGTGATCGTGGTCACGCCATGTTGGCGCTCAACCAGAACGGTATCGGTCATGGGCCTCGGTCTCCTTGAAACGTGTGCGGCCGCAAGACTTGCATTGGCCGACAGCCCGAGCAACGGCCGCATCACCGCTCGGCCTCAAGCCTGCATTGCCGCTTCGGCATCGGCGCGGATGCGCTTGATCATCGAGGCGAGGCCATTCGAGCGCTGCGGCGTCAAATGCTCCTTCAAGCCGAGTGTGGCAAGTGCCGCCTCGGCATCGAGCGTGACGATCTCGGCGAGCGGCACGCCCTCGTAAAGCGCGATGGTGATGGCGACGAGACCGCGCACGAGATGGGCATCGCTGTCGCCGGCCAACACCAGCGTCCGGTCACCGCCGCCGGCGGTCGGGGCTACACGGGAGGCGAGCCACACCTGGCTGGCGCAGCCACGAACCTTGTTGGTGTCGGTGCGCAGCGCCTCGTCGAGCGGCGGCATGGCGCGGCCGAGTTCCATCACGTAGCGATAGCGGTCCTCCCAGTCGTCGAGAACCTCGAAATCGTCGCGAATGTGGTCGATCGGCATGGCGTGCCTGGTTCCCGAACAGGCCGCGCCCAACTGGCGCGGCTTCTCGTTCGACATATGACCTCGCCCGGCGCCACCGCAAGGGGCATTTCGTGCCGTGTCGGCCTGCTCAGTCTGCTGCACTCACGTGCCGGTGCGGGTCAGGCCACCGCGCCAGGCCGGCGCCATGTCGCTCGGGCGAGCGTGCCGCGTCCCGGCTCGATTGCCCGTGCCGGCGCTGGCTGCGGCCGATGGCTCGGATCGAGCGGCTGCGGCCGGTCGGATTCGGCGCCAGCGCTGCGGGCGCTGCCCTTCATATAGTCCTGCAGCATATTGCCGGCGAGCTTGGCGCCGAACTCCGCCTTCTTGAGGAAGGTCGCCCACAGCTCCGCGCCAGCGGCACAGGTCGCCGGATTGCGCTCGCAATAGCTCGCCGCACGCTCCACCGCAGCGCCGGCGGAGCCCGCAACCTTGGCCTGCTGAGCTTCATCGGTCGGCAAAAGCATGACGACAACCGCCAAGCCGAATGCTGCACGAAGTATGAACATGGTCGGTCGTCCCATTGCTCCAAAGGGATCGCCATCAAGGCGACCCCTATCGACCGTAACCTTACCAAACACAACTTACAGTTGCTTATACTTGAGCGATGCACTTTGCCTCTAAATTGCATCAAATTCGAACTGTTTCCGGATGCTCGGACAGGCCGGTTAACAGCCCGTTTACGAGCCTTACTTCATAGTGCTCCGGTGGCGGCCATTCCCTGCTCGGATCCAGCTATCGATGACACCAACCCATGCCAGATTTGCCGTCTGTGCCTTCGTCCTGCTGAGTGCGGGCGTCGCGGGCAATATCATGTTGTTTCAGGACCAGCAGGCCGGCAACAAGGCGAACAATCGCCGGCCACTCTTGAGCGCCAAACAAATCGCTGGCCGAGCCGGCCGCCGAGCGGGCCGCGACCGCACCCGCCGGCACCAGCAGTCAGCCAATGATCATCAATGCGCAGCCGATGGTGACGTCACCACCGATTCCGGCGAAAGCCGCGCAGCCAGGGCCAAGAGCGACCGCAAGCCCTTGACTGTGGCCATTGACCCGGCGGTCGCGGCAGCCGGCGACGCACCGGAGGTTATCGCCGCGATCCAACGCGAATTGCAGGCTCGCGGTTATGAACCCGGCACGCCGGATGGTGTCGCTGGCGCCGTGACGCGCGCCGCAATCATGGCCTGGGAGCACGACCACGGCCTACCGCCAACTGGCGAGCCCACCGAAGCCGTGATGAAGGCGATCGTGCTTGGCGTGTCGGCCCAGGCCGCTGGCCAGATCAACGCACAGTGGCAGGCGCTGCCCAAGGAAAAGCGCGCCCGCCCCGAACAAATGATGCGCATGGTGCAGCAATCATTATCGGCGCTCGGATACAATCTCGGCAAGGTGTCCGGCCGCATGAACGACGACACCGAGCGGGCGATACGCGAATTTGAGACCGACCAGAACCTCGCTCCCAGCGGGCGCATATCCGGTCCGTTGGTCGCCAGGTTGACGCGGCTCACCGCCGCCGGGCGTGCGCCGATGCTGCGTTAGCCGTCGCTTCGACTGCAGCCCTTGCATCGGGGAATTACTCGGCCTAGTTCCATCATATGCGTCTGAAATCCGAGATCTGGGCCAAGAGCTACGTTCGTCGCTGCAATTCAGCGGGGGCGCCGGCGATGGTGGTCCGTCACGGCGACGACGATGCCGGCGCCATTTTTATCAAGATCGCGCATCTCGATGGAAAAGCAGCGTTGTATGGCCCGGCGCCGGCTGGCTTCGACGAGGGTCAGACCGATCGACAATGGTCGCTGCACCTCGATGCCGCAAAAGCAACTGACGCCGACGTCGAAAGCTATCTCGCGCGTCAGGCCGAGTTCGATCCCGACCTTTGGGTTATCGAAGTCGAGGATCGGCAAGGCAGACACTTTCTCGACGATTGGTTGTAGGCTGCCGATCGCCGACACAAGCGCCGCCAAAGCCGTGGAGGTAACCCATGACCGAGAATGCCAAGCCGTTGCTCACCGGTGGCTGTCAGTGCGGCGCCGTTCGCTACGCGCTCTTTGCCCAGCCCAATAACGCGTCGATTTGCCATTGCCGCATGTGCCAAAAAGCGAGCGGCAACCTGTTCGGCGCATTCGGCGGCGTGAAACGGGGTGAATTCTCCTGGACCCGCGGCACCCCGAGGCACTTCAACAGCTCGGAAGTTATTGCCCGCGATTTCTGCGGCGATTGCGGCACACCGTTGACATATCGTTCGCTCGATAAGGACAGGGTTTCGATCACCTTGGGCAGTCTTGACCATCCCGAGCGGGTGCCGGTTACGGTGCAGTATGGCACTGAAAGTCGCCTGCCGAGCTTCGAGCATCTGTGCACCTTGCCAGGCCAGGCAACCGCCGACTGGATGCCGCCCGAGCGGATTGCGCATTTGGCTTCCCGGCAGCATCCCGATCATGACACCTGAACGGCTTCAAATCCTCGACAAGCTGATTGATACGCCGCGCAGTGCATTGCCGGAAGTATTGATCGACACCTGCTGGGTGCTGCTGCCGAACGAGACCGACATCGAGCCGCTAAGGCCGCCACCCGCTATCGCCACGGCGAGGTTGCCAGGACTGGCACGGCCGACGACGTCGCCGCTGGCACTGAAGGTCTGCTCTTCCCAACTGCCAGTCACGCGCCCCCCGGAGGATGTCAGCGTCGACCGCAGGTTGATGGTGTAGCTGGTCGATGCGCACCGCAGGGCAATGCCGACGCCGACGCCGCCGTCCTTTGGCGTATAGTACGCCTTGCATGTTATGCGCTCGTTCTTGCCACCCTCGATCCGCACCTGCCCACTGCCGCTCCAGGTGCCGGTCAAGGTCGCGAACGGTGTGTCTGCTTTCTGCGCCGTCGAGGTCCAGGCAGGAAGCGCCACGATGGCCGCCACCAGCAATGCCGCACTCACTCTCGATCTGACGAAAAAGACCGGTGATGCCACGGCAATCCTCACTATGCTGGGTTTCGCAATAAACCCTACTTCCTTCCCTAGTACAGCTCTTGAGTTTCACACGCGCATCCGTCGTCGTGAAGTGCCAATTGGCCTTCGCGTTCGTCGCATTGCGCGCCCAGCCAGGCCGCCACCTCGTTCTTCGAGCGTCGCGCGATCGGGGATGCGCCGGGCGAGACACTGGCTGCGAGAGCACGCCGAGCTCGGACTCGGCGAGGTTCAGCCAGCTGCCGTGCTTGGGCGTGTAGTGCCACTCGAACCGCTCGACGAGACGGCGCGCCTCGGCCGGCGCGAACGCCTCGTAGAGTGAAGCTTTGGCGTGCGTATTCAGATTGTCCTGCATGAGCACGATCTTCTCGGCCTTCACAAAGTGCACGTCGCTCAACTCTCGCAGGACTTGCGCATAGTCGATGGCCGTGCGCCGGTCCGTGATCTTCACGTGCCGCCAGCCTTCGAGCGGGCGAACAGCATGAAGGTTGGCGGTGCCGTTGCGCTTGTACTCGTAGTCGTGCGCGCCGGCTGCCCCGGCTGCATCGGGACCGGCGCCCGCGACCTCGGCGGTGAGCTGCTTCGACACCTCGTCGAGGCACACCAGCGGGCGCGCCGGATCGTGCGGGCGCTTGTAGACGTCGAGCACGTCCTCCATGGCCGCGACAAAGGCGTGTTCGCCTGCGGCGGGATCACCCAGTATTCGCTCAGGTGCGGTTTCAGTGCGTTTTTTTTAGCGCGCGGCCGACCGTGTTGAAATGCGCGGCCGGCACGATTCTGCGCTCCACGACATGCTCCGCCAGGAGCCGGATCGTCCAGCGCGCGAAGCCCGCAGGCGGCGTGCTGCAGGCGAGCGCGGTGAGCTTGGCCTGCGCCTCCCCGTCGAAGATCGCCGCCACGGGCGGCGTCGCCCGCTTCTTGCGCGTGAGCACCGCGTCGAGCCCCTCCTCCACGAGCTTCTCGCGCATGCGCGAAACCGTCGACATTCGTGTCGAGCGCCGCGCAGATCCGCTCGTCCGTCCAGCCTCACCGCCCTGGCCTGTCGGCCTTCAGCAGAATGCGCGCCTTCATATCGTTCGCCAGCCTTCCCCTTCGAGCAACTCGCTCAACCCGCGCGCTCGCAGCGAGCCTCACGACGAATCTTGTTGCCACCACCCAGACCACAGGCAGAACAGTGTCGCGCGAGAAAGCAACAAGAATTTAAGTACACCCACTAGGTTATACGCGGTGAATTGCGCAAGCATAACGGCGCAACCGCTCCATCACCGTCAGAGTTATAGTAAATTACCTTCAACGACCTCCCAGCCCAGACGAGCAACGCCGCCCCGGGTTCCCCCGAGACGGCGTCGAAACTCAGCTCAGCGAGCCAAATTCTAGATCAAGCGAGCTCGATCGAGCCGGCCTGCTTGCCACGACCCTTGCGGTCGTCTTCGAGAATGAAGCTGACCTTGTCGCCTTCGTTGAGGCTGCGGATGCCGGCGCGCTCGAGAGCGGTGGCATGCACGAAGACGTCCTTGGAGCCATCAGCCGGCTGGATGAAGCCGAAGCCCTTTGCGCCGTTGAAGAACTTAACGGTGCCGGTAATGCGAGACATATGGGTAGTCCTTTTCCGAAACGAGATGCGCGTGTGTTGGAAAGCCAGCAGATGGACCGCACGCCTCGGGCCACCGGGATCTCAAGAGTTCGGAAAAGACATGGGCAGACAAATTAGTCGCGCGAGACTTTGAGCCGAGGCAGTTGAGGGTGCGCATCAACGCGATGCACACCGGCAAACAGCTACATGGACCCATGCCGTGACAATTGCAAGGTGATAGCGCCATCAATCACGCAGTTTGACCCAAGAGCCGCGCGGAGACACGCGCCTTGCCCATCAACGGTAGTAAATGCTTCAGTTCGGGTCCCGCATCCTGAGCGGTTAACGCCAATCTCAGCGGATGAAACAATCCGCGCCCCTTCGCGCCAGTCGCAATCTTAACCGCGCCGATCCATTGGTCCCAGGTCGCCGGCGACCAGGGTTCGTCCGGCAACAACCGCGCCGCCTCGGCGCAGAACGCGGCATTCTCCATTACGGGGGCGGTCGGGTGAGCGACGATATCCCACCAGCGCCTCGCGTCGGCTAGTCGCTGAAGGTTGCCGCGCACCGCGTTCCAGAACCCTTCGCCGCCATCGACACCCAATGCCGACAACCGGAGCGACACGCTGGCGAATGCAGTGCCATGCAGCAGCTTGGCATTGAGCGCCACCAGATCCTCGGTGTCGAAGCGGCCCGGCGCGCGGCTGATTTTCGATAGATCGAACGGCACGCTCAGCGCCTCGAGCGAAGGGTAGATCTCGATTGCGTCCGATGTACCGACCAGCGCCGCATGACAGGCGACCGCCATCGGTTCGATGCCGTCGTCGCGCAGTCCCTCGATCGAAAGTGCGCCGAGCCGCTTCGAAAGCGCTTGACCGTCGCGTCCGACCAGCAGGCTGTGATGAGCAAACTTTGGCACTTCAGCGCCCAGTGCCTCGAAGATCTGGATCTGCACACCGGAGTTGGTGACGTGGTCCTCGCCGCGCACAATGTGAGTGACGCCGAAGTCCCAGTCGTCGACAACGCTGGTGAAGGTATAGAGGCACGTACCATCGGCGCGGATCAGCACCGGATCGGACAGCGAGCCGACATCGACGGACTGATCGCCGCGGACAAGATCGACCCAGTTCACCAACGTTGGTGATGGCGTCAGATTGTCTCTGCCTTCGGAGTTGTTCAAGCGAAACCGCCAATGCGGCTGGCGCCCCTCCGCTTCGAGCGCGGCGCGCTCGGCGTCGGTCAAGCGCAATGCGGCGCGGTCGTAGGTCGGCGGCAGGCCGCGCGCCATCTGGCGCTTACGGCGACGATCGAGTTCATCCTCCGCCTCGTAACAGGGGTAAAGATGCCCCGACGCCTTGAGACTGGCCGCGACTTCGGCATAGCGCGCCGAACGAAGTGACTGGCGCTCCTCGCGCGCCCACGTCAAACCGAGCCAGGTCAGATCACGGCGGATCGCCTCGACGTGTTCTTCCTTGGAGCGTTCGAGATCGGTATCATCGAGGCGCAGAATAAAAGTGCCGCCGTGCTTCGCGGCCAGCAGCCAATTCAGGATCGCGGTGCGGATGTTGCCAATGTGCAGCCGTCCGGTCGGACTCGGCGCAAAGCGCACAACGGGTTTCCCAATGATCGGCATCGTAGTTGTCCTCGCAATTCCTAGATGTCCGTCCCGCTAGCACGAAGTCGGCGTCAAAGTTACACCAAAGGTACCGGTATCCGCACTCAGATCGTGCAGCCGACCGTGGTGCCTTCCATGACGGCGCGCTTGGCGTCGAGTTCACTGGCGAGCCTCGCGCCGCCGATAACGTGAACCTGCTTGTCCGCCGCCCTCAACGCGTCGGCGAGTGCGTTCTCTGGCTCCTGGCCCGCGCACACCACGATGGTGTCGACCGCGATCACCCTCGGCGCACCGTCGACCGAGATGTGCAGGCCTTGGCTGTCGATGCGCTCATAGGTGACACCGGCGATCTGGGCGACGCCGAGATCGCGCAACTCCTGCTTCAGGATCCAGCCCGTCGACTTGCCGAGCGTGCGGCCGAATGCCCCCGGCTGGCGCTTCAGCAACGTGACCTCGCGGGCAGCCTTGGGCGGTTGCGGCGCACCACCGACACCCCATCGACGAGCGAACGCCGCGGGAGAGTGATCCTCGCCCTCGACCGACGCCAGGGCCAACGCCACATCGTGACCTATGCCACCGCCACCAATCACCACGACGCGGTGACCGACCCTGGCGCTGCCTGAGAGCGCCGCCTCGTAGCTGATGACGCGTGCATCGTCGTGGCCGGGTATCTCGAGGCGACGCGGCTTGGCGCCAGTTGCGATCACGAACGCGTCGAAGCCTTCGGCCAGCAGCGCCGCCGCATCAACGCGCTGCCGCAGCCTGAACTCGACACCAAGCCGCTTTGCCTGCGTTTCATAGGAGCGCACGGCCTCGGCATAGTCGGCCTTGCCCGGCACGCGGGCCGCCAGCAGCATCTGCCCGCCGACGCGGTCGCCGGCTTCGAACACGGTGACCAGAATGACCGCGCCGCGCAGCCTCGATCGCGGCCGTCAATCCCGCCATGCCAGCGCCGATCACCGCGATGCGCTTTCGAACAGGAGCCGGTGCAAGGTCGTAGCGGGCTTCGTCAACCGCGCGCGGATTGACGAGGCAACTGATCACCTTGCTTTCAAAATAGTGATCGAGGCAGGCCTGGTTGCAGGCAATGCAGACGTTGATCTCATCGGCGCGGCCGGCGAACGCCTTGATCGCGAAATCCGGATCAGCCAGCAGCGGCCGCGCCATCGACACCAGATCGGCGGTGCCCGCAGCGAGCAGCGCCTCACCGATGTCCGGCGAATTGATGCGGTTGGCGACCGCCACCGGAATATTTACCGCAGCTTTCAGGCGGCCGACGTCTGCCGCGAACGCCGCGTGCGGAACTGCGCCGGCGATCGTCGGAATGCGCGACTCGTGCCAGCCGATGCCGGTGTTGATCATGTCGGCACCGACGCTCGCGACCGCTTGAGCCACCCACACCGTTTCGTCCCAGGCGAGCCCGCCCTCGACCAGATCCAGAATTGAATGGCGATAGACGATGAGGAAATCCGGCCCCAACGCCGCGCGCACCTCGCGCACCACCGAGATCGGGAAACGCGCGCGGTTCTCGAGACTGCCACCCCACTCGTCGGTGCGATGGTTGGTGCGCGGCGCCAGGAACTGGCTGATCAGGTAGCCTTCAGAGCCCATGATCTCGACGCCGTCGTAGCCGGCCTCGCGGGCGAGGCCGGCAGCCGTCACATAGTCGGCGATGGTGGCAACGATCTCCGGCGCGGAAAGTTCGCGCGGCGCCGATTTATTCAGCGGCGAGCGGATCGGCGAGGGCGCCACCGCCTCGTCGTGGTAGGCATAGCGGCCGCCATGCACGAGTTGCAGCACGATGAGGCCAGCCGGCCGCATGTACTGCGTCGGTGATCGGCCGGTGGAGTTTCACCTGCTCGGCCGAGCAGAACGGCTGATCCTCGTCAGTCAGGCGGCCAGCCGCATTCGGCCCATACCCTCCGGTGACGATGAGAGCGGCGCCGCCTTTTGCCCGCTCGCCATAGAACCGCGCCAGCCGCACGTAGCTCGCAGCATCCGTGGCACTTTCGAGCCCGGTGTGCATCGAGCCCATCACGATGCGGTTCTTGAGCGTCCTGGTGCCGACGCGCAGCGGCGCGGCGAGAAAAGGAAAATGCAGTGCCTCGGTCATCGTCGTCTCCCCCGGATTTCGATCTGAGATAGCATGACCGCGTAGCCGGGCGGGAGATTGAAAGAAGGGCGGAGTTACCCGCGCTTCTTCATCCATGGCTTGTCGTAGTCGCCGGCCATGATCGAGCCCTTCGGCCGGATTGCGCCAACGACGTCGGCCAGACCGAACTCGGCGATTTGGCCCTGCACCTGCGGTCCGTTCTTGTAGGCGATCGGGCTTTCCGAAACGTCCGGCCGATCATAAAAGAACCGGATGTCGAGGCCAGCGGTCTGCTCGTCGACCATCGCCCGCGAGCGGTCGATGAATTCCTGGCCATGGACGCCGAACAGCCCCGCCTCCCGTAACAATGCCGTACGGCTCTTGTTGCGGCCCGCGCCATGCGGCGAGAAGCTCGCGAAGTTGGCGTTGTCACGGCCGAGCGTCAGCAGGATCGGCTGGGCCATATTGAGCGGGATCAGGCCCAGCAGCGGATGACCAGCCTCGTCCTTCCAGGCCGGGGTCGCGCCCTTGCCGTGGTAGTAGAGCCCATCGGTCCGCTTCCAGACGAAGTTGTGCTCGTTGCCGAATTCGGCCAGGCGCGCAATGCCGAGCCGGCCGAGCGTGCGCTCATGCACCAGCTGATGGTTACGCTTGGTCCAACGGGCGACATACTGCAGCGCCTGCCAGTAGGCATCACCGATTTCGCTGTCGGGATCGAGCCAGGCCTGCTGCTGCGGCGTCTCGGGCGATACCTTGGCGACGTGCTTCACCGCCTCGGCAAGACCGCGCTTGTAGACCTGGGCGCCGAGATCGCGACTGCCGTGGTGTGTCACCAGCACATCGACGCGCGCGTGCTCACCCAGCGCCGCGACGAGTCCGGACTGGCCGTTGTCGCTCAGCATCTGCTTCAGGTACGGCGTCACCGTCATGGCGCCGAGGAAGGCGAAGTGGTTGCCGTCGCCCTGGTCGGCGAGTTGCGCCTTGGCACGGCCGACGAGCTGCGTCAGGAACGGATTGCGCGTTTCCTCGATCTCGTCGGTGATCGCATCTCGCACCTGTGTTTCGGGCGCGCGCCCTCCCGGCCCGAACCGCGTCGAGGCGGCGAGCGCATCCATGAATTCGCCTGTCGCGGTACCGGCCGGAAACACCGACGCGTACATCGAGCAGCAGATATCGGCAGAGTGGAACGACGGATGGATCGCGCGCGAAGCGACCGCGCCGCCGACCGGGATTGTGCCGGGCGCCTGCCCCGAGGGACAAGCGTCTGGCATGATGGCGCCGAACTCGATCATCGGGCAGCGCATCAGATCGACCATGTGCTTGCGGACGGCCGCGATGTTGGCCTCGTCCTCGGCGTTGGTCGCCGCGATCGCCTCGCCGAAGGGCCGAGTGGCGACACGCGCGATCACCGTCGGCGCCGGGAAAGCGGAGACGATTTCGGCACGGATCTCATCGAGTTCCTGGCCGGCCGCAGCCAGCGCACGGGCACGCGCCAGAGCCTCCTTGAATGCTGGCCCCGGCTTGATGCCCCATTCGATCAGCAGCTTGCCGTCGATTTCGATCGTCACGACACGTTAATCCTCTTCAGCCTCAAATCATCGTCTTGACGCCCGCCGCCACCGATATGTCACGGCCGGCAGGCGGGCGCGGGATGTTCGCCTCCAGCGTCGCGCGACGCACGGCGGCGAGCTTGTGCATCCAATCGGCCCGCCCAAGCTCCAGAAAATCTGTCTCGACGGTGCCGCGCGCCACCGTCTCGAAGGCGCCGGTCCGGATGAACTGGAAGCCGACTTTCTCAAGCACCCGCCGCGACGCCGGATTGATCACCCGGCATGAAGCGGCAATGTGCTTCAATTGCGTGTGGGTGAACAGCACGCGCACGAATTCCCGCACGGCTTCGGTGGCAAGCCCCCGCCCCTCGAATGCCGGACTTATCATATAGCCGAGACCCAGGTGTTCGGCGGCAAGCGCGTTGCAGCCGATCTGGCCGATCAGCCGGTCGGGTTCGCGCTTCAGGGTCAATGCCAGCACGAGGCCGCTGCCCTCGGCGTTAACGGCACGCGCCGAGGCAATGCGGCTCACCGCTTCGCCTTCGGGCAACGGATGCGGCCAGGTCGCCGTCATCTCGGCGACGCTGCGGTGCGCCGCCATCGCGTGCAACGCATCGGCATCGGCGAGCCGCGGCCAGCGCAGCCACAGCCTGGGCGTCTCGATGCGGAACACCTCGTCGCGGGTGACCCAAGGGAATAGATGTGACGCGTCGCCCTGAATACTTGCAGTCATAAGGAAACCTCCTTAGCGCGGAGCCAAAAAATAAGGACGGTGGTCATCCCACCGTCCTCGGGTCCGTCGAGCTGGAGGCGAAGTTGTCAGGAGCGCCTCGGCGCCGCCATCGAACTTCGAGCCTGTCGTCTGCTCGCCGTCTCGAGGTCCTTTGGTGGGGACCTTAAGGCGGGAGCAACTGACTGGCTCATCCGCCTTATTCTGCTGCCTCGGCTTTCATCGGGTCTACCGAGATGTAGACGCGGCCGTTGCGCTTCTTTGCAAACGATACGGTACCTTCGGTGACCGCAAAGATCGTGTGGTCGACACCGATGCCGACGTTGCTGCCGGGGTGCCATTGGGTGCCGCGCTGGCGACAAATGATGTTGCCAGAGATGACGTGCTCGCCACCGAACTTCTTGATGCCGAGGCGGCGGCCTGCGGTGTCGCGACCGTTGCGGGACGAGCCGCCTGCTTTCTTGTGTGCCATGGTTCAGTATCCTATCCGAATGTCGTGTTCGTGACGGCGCGAGGCGCCTTGAATATTTCTCTAGCGGCTCAGGCTTTGGCCTGATCGATCTTGGCGCGCGGCGGGCGACCGTTGATCAGCTCCTGGGCCTGGTCGACCCACTCGCCGCTGGTGATGTGACCACCGAAATGGCCGGAGGCTTCCAGCGCCGCGATGTTCTGCTTGGTCATCGCCGCGATCTGCCACATGTGGAAGATGCCGGCCTTGTTCAGCGCCTCGACGTACTTCGGGCCGACGCCGCCGATCAGCGACAGGTCGTCACCGCGACCGCCTTCGGCAGACTTCAGAACTTCGAACGAACGACCGTTGCCACGGAACGCGCGGGCGATGACGCCGACGCCGGTGGCCTTCTTGGACGCCGACTGGCCGCTGGCCAGGACTTCCAGGATGCGCACGGTGGTCAGGTCCTGACGGTGGCCCTTCTTGCGGCGTGAGTTCTTCCGACGGCGCTTTTTGAAGTTGATCAGCTTGGGGCCACGGCCCTGCTCAAGGATCTCGGCGGTCACCGACGCGCCCGAAATCATCGGCTTGCCGACGGTGACGCCACCGTTGCCGCCCAGCATGAGGACTTCGCCGAAATTGACAACCGAGCCCGGATCGCCTTCGAGCTTCTCGACCTCGAAAACTTCGTCGGCGGCGACGCGGTATTGCTTTCCGCCTGTCTTGATGACAGCGTACATGATTGAATTCCCATCGTTTTCCGCGCCCTATGGCGCCGCAGATCGTGAGATCCGCGGACTTCGAAGGCACCTGATAGTCGGATGCAAGCCTCGGGCAGCGCTCGTTGCGCGGGCGCGAAGTGCGCTCACGTTCGGCCGGTTTATCTGGCAAGTCGGTGGAGAAGTCAACGGATTTGCGTGACAGACCGATTAGTTAGGCCGCCTGCGGCGCCTTCTCCACCAGCCGCACGATATCGGCCATGATGTCGTTGATCTGGAAGTCCTTGGGTGTATAGACGCCGGCCACGCCCATGGCTTTCAACGCGCGGGCATCGTCCGGCGGAATGATGCCGCCGACCACCACCGGCACGTCGTCGATGCCCTCGGCCCGCATCCGGTCCATGACGTCCTTGACCAGGGCGAGGTGCGAGCCGGACAGGATCGACAGCCCGACAACGTGGACGCTTTCATCCAGTGCCGCGCGGACGATCTGCGCCGGGGTCAGCCGGATGCCCTCGTAAACGACTTCCATGCCGCTGTCGCGGGCACGCACCGCGATCTGCTCGGCGCCGTTCGAATGACCGTCGAGGCCGGGCTTGCCGACCAGGATCTTCAACCGCCGGCCGAGCCCCTTCGAAACCGCCTCGACCTGGGCGCGCACCGCGACCAAACCCTCGTTGGTGACGGTCGCCGCGCGGCCGATGCCGGTCGGCGCGCGATATTCGCCGAACACCCGGCGCAGCGTCGTGCCCCACTCGCCGGTGGTGACGCCGGCCTTGGCGGCGGCAATCGACGGCTCCATGATGTTGCTGCCCGACCGGGCCGCCGCTTCCAGTTCGGCCAGCGCCTTGGCGACGGCTGCCTGATCACGATTTGCCCGCCAGGCCTTTAGCTTCGTGATCTGCTCGGCTTCGAGCGCCGGATCGACCACCTCGATCTGGCTGTCACCGGCCGACAGCGGCGAGTCTTCAGTCTCGGTCCAGCGGTTGACGCCGACCACCACCTGGGCGCCGGTCTCGATGCCGCGCAGCCGCTCGGCGTTGCTTTCGACCAGACGCCGCTTCATGTACTCGATCGAGGCCACCGCGCCGCCCATGCCCTCGATCACCGCCAATTCGGCGCGGGCCTGCCCTTTGAGCGCCTCGACCTTGCGCTCGATCTCGGCCGAGCCGTCGAAGATGTCGCCGTATTCCAGCAGGTCGGTCTCGTAGGCCAGCACCTGCTGCATCCTGAGCGACCACTGTTGATCCCACGGCCGGGGCAGACCCAGCGCCTCGTTCCAGGCCGGCAATTGTACCGCGCGCGCCCGCGCCCGCTTCGACAGCGTGACGGCCAGCATCTCAATCAAGATGCGATAGACGTTGTTCTCGGGCTGCTGTTCGGTGAGCCCCAGCGAGTTGACCTGCACCCCGTAGCGGAACAGTCGGTGCTTGAGGTCGGTGACGCCGTAGCGCTGCACGCAGATCTCGTCCCATAGATCGACGAAAGCGCGCATCTTGCAGATCTCGGTGACGAACTTGAGACCGGCGTTGACGAAGAACGAGACGCGGCCGACGACCGCGCCGAACGCTTCCGGCTTCACCGCGCCCGACGCCTTCACCGCATCGAGCACGGCAATAGCGGTGGCGAGCGCGAAGGCCAGTTCCTGCACCGGCGTCGCACCTGCTTCCTGCAGGTGATAGGAGCACACGTTGGTCGGGTTCCAGCGCGGCACCTCGGCGCACGAGAACACCACCGTATCCTTGATCAGCCGCAGCGATGGCTCGGGCGGGAACACATAAGTTCCCCGCGACAGGTACTCCTTGATGATGTCGTTCTGGATGGTGCCCGTCAGTTGACCACGCGGCACGCCCTGCTCGTCGGCAACGGCGACGTAAAGCGCCAGCAGCCAGGCGGCGGTGGCGTTGATCGTCATCGAGGTGTTCATGGCCCCGAGCGGGATATCGGCCATCAGCGCCCGCATGTCGCCGATGTGCGATACCGGCACGCCGACTTTGCCGACTTCGCCGCGGGCGAGTTCGTGGTCGCTGTCGTAGCCGGTCTGGGTCGGCAGATCGAAGGCGATCGACAGCCCGGTCTGGCCCTTGGCGAGGTTGCGCCGATAGAGTTCGTTGGATTTCGCCGCCGTCGAATGGCCGGCATAGGTGCGGAACAGCCAGGGCTGGTCGCGCTGCGGCGCAGCTTCGGTTGTATCAACTTTCGACGGCGCGGGCTTGGCGGCCATGAGTCACCTTTGTTCGCAACTGCGATATGGTGACCATAATCCGAATCAGCCGTCTGTGAATACGCCCTTCGCCTGAGAGGCTGTCAGACTGGCCTGGGAGTGCCTATTCCTTGGATTGCCGCAACAGTCGCGGCTGCTTGCCGGTGACATCGCGGACCAGCATCATGATCCGCACCATAGCCACGATACCGATCAAGGCCACGACCATGCCGATGCCGGTGGTCAACGCGATACCTGGACCGCGCTCAAGGCCGACCACCATATTGGTGCCGGTCATAAGCACACGGGTTGCCAGCGCACTGACGACAAGTATCGGATAGCTGAAGAACGCCAAAATCGGCACCGGCAGCGTCGCATGCATGATGAGGCAACCGAGCGCGCAAATCAGCACCACCAATGTTAGTCCATTGGTATCGAGTGCGAACATCTGAGAGATAAATAACTGCATGGCTCGCGCCTCGTTTGCCTTGTGTGGCCCGCCCCCGAACAGGCCGCAGCTTCGGCATTTTTTCAGTCTATCGAAAACGTATCCTAACAATATGAATTGGCCGTTTACGTAATTCGGCGCGGCACAATGCAGCTGCGCCGTCTATCAAACTGGTAAAAAAATGCTTGAAACGTCACCACATCTGTGTGTGATCTTGCTGCGTTGCAACATTACGCCCCCGCAACCGTCGATGCCGGGGCCAAAACGGGGGGTGCCGCAATGGCCAGTTCTTCAACCGTCACGACAGGATCGGCCGCCGCTGGCGCACCCTTGAAAGACCTCTACGAGGTCGGCGAGATTCCGCCGTTGGGCCATGTCCCAAAGAATATGTACGCCTGGGCAATCCGCAAGGAGCGCCATGGCAGTCCCGACACCGCGATGCAAGTCGAGGTGGTGCCGACCTGGGAGCTCGACAGCCACGACGTGCTGGTTCTCGTGATGGCCGCCGGCGTCAACTACAACGGTGTGTGGGCAGCGCTTGGCAAGCCGATCTCGCCGTTCGACGGTCATAAGCAGCCATATCATATCGCTGGTTCGGATGCCTCCGGCATCGTCTGGGCGGTCGGCTCGAAGGTCAAGCGCTGGAAGGTCGGCGACGAGGTCGTGGTCCACTGCAACCAGGATGACGGCGACGACGAGGAATGCAACGGCGGCGACCCGATGTTCTCGTCCTCCCAGCGCATCTGGGGATACGAGACAAACGACGGCTCGTTCTCGCAATTCACCCGCGTGCAAGACCGCCAGTTGATGGAACGCCCAAGGCATCTGACCTGGGAAGAGAGCGCCTGCTACATCCTGGTGCTCGCCACCGCCTATCGCATGCTGTTCGGCCATCGCCCGCACGTCTTGCGTCCCGGCCACAACGTGCTGGTCTGGGGCGCCTCGGGCGGCCTTGGCTCGATGGCGGTACAGCTGATCGCGGCGGCCGGTGCCAATGCCATCGGCGTCGTCTCCGACGACGACAAGCGCGACTTCGTCATGCAGCTTGGCGCCCGCGGCGTCATCAACCGCAAGAACTTCGATTGTTGGGGCGAAATGCCCGACATCGGCACGCCGGAATACGGCACCTGGTTCAAGGAAGCGCGCAAGTTCGGCGCCGCCATCTGGGAGACCACCGGCAAGGGCAATAACGTCGACTTCGTATTCGAGCATCCCGGCGCCTCGACCTTCCCGGTATCGGTATTCGTGGTCAAGCGTGGCGGCATGGTCGTTATCTGCGCCGGCACCACGGGCTACAAGCTGACGATGGACGCCCGCTACCTGTGGATGCACCAGAAGCGCGTGCAGGGCTCGCACTTTGCCAATCTGCTGCAGGCGGCTCAGGCCAACAAGCTGGTGGTCGAGCGCCGCGTTGATCCTTGCATGTCGGAAGTGTTTCCCTGGTTGCAGATCCCCAAGGCGCACGTGCGCATGCTCAAGAACGAGCATAAGCCTGGCAACATGGCAGTGCTGGTGTCGAGTCCAACCACCGGACTGCGTACATTTGAGGATGTACTGGAGGAGAGCGCCCGCCGCTTCAAGTGATGCGGTGCCGCGCGGGTTCTTGATCTCCCCGCCGAACGCAACTATGGGGGTGCGCAAATGCACGAGGACAGGTGAGTTCCCCCATGGCGGCAAGTGTGACGTTCGATCTCGACGATGCGGTCGAGTGGCTCGAGGCCTTCGAATCCGACGGCCTCGCCTCGGTGCAGACCGCCCTCGACACCTTGCTTGAAATGGATGCCACCGATTATATCGAGGGCACCGATGCAGCGCATGCGCTGGCAGCCGCCGAGATGGTCGCCGCCGCCCGCGACGACGATACTTCGCGACTGCCCAAGAACGTCATCACGGCGTTCAAGGAGCACAAGGGCGAGATTGAGGACGCCGACTTGGCGTCCGGCGCCCGCAAATGCGTCGCCCGCATCCTCAAGAACTCCGAACTGAAGGACGAAGCCGAGTTGGGCACCGATGCCGAGGCCTGGACGCGACGACATCCGCGAGTTGCTGGAGCGGCTGAAGGGATAAATCGGCGATCTCGACGAATGGTACGCGTCAAGGAACCGGTTTCACCATGACCGATCAGCCGTTCGATCCCCGACGCCATCGCATGATCGCGGAGCAGCGCTATTTCGACGACTTCAAGATTGGCGAGCGCTTTCCCTTGCCCAGCCGCACGATGACGGACGCGATCTTCCTGGCTTTCCAGGCGGCGAGCGGCGACAACCACCCGGTTCACTATGACGTCGAATACTGCAAGGCGCGTGGCATGCCCGGCATGCTCGCGCACGGCTATCAAGTCGCGATCCAGACCGTCGCCGGCGCAGGCATCTTTCCGCATCTGATCGAAGAGTCGTTGAAAGCCTTCCTCGAACAGTCGAGCCGCTTCCTGCATCCGGTCTTCGTTGGCGACACGCTCTATCCGGCACTGGAGGTCGACGAATTGACACCGAACCGCACGACAGGCGTGATCGGATTGAAGAGCACCGTGCACAACCAGAAGGGCATTCTCGTGCTCGAAGGTCGCCACCGGTATTTGCTGCGGCGGAAGGTGGCCGACCCGATTACTTGCTGAGACGCAGCGTCAGAAATCTGGCCAGGGCAGCGGCGAGATAGCCGATCAGTGCCATGGCAGATCCAGCGGAAATAATGACGCCCTCCATGTAGTAACTCGATCCGCCAAAGCTGAACGGGCTGACGACCGTCAGAGCCAGCCCGCCCACAACCCCAGCGACAAGCAGAAAACCGAACAGCCAACGCCCGATCACGCGACGATCGACTTCGGCGAGCATCATGCCCAGCACGACAACGCCGACCCAGATGAGGTATCGCATCACGTCGGGCGACAGGTTCATCCCAATGTCTCCCCTGCGGCTCGGCGTTCAACGGTCGCCCGGTACCGCGCGCCTTTTCCAAAACAGCCCTACGAATAATCCGAGGATGGCGCCGACCGGCCCCGCAACAAAGACCGACGTCATCGCCATTTCAGCGCTCTTGTCGTGCGTGTTGCCGGAGAATAGCGAAATCAGCGCCACGCCCGTTGCTACACCGATCGCGAACCCCAGGAGAATTCCTGCGGCTACTCGAGCGAATTTTGGCATGAACAATCTCCAATACGTTGCGTGTCGGCGGCAACCAACATGAGTTGTAGATCGCGCGACCCACAATTTACGATGTTCAACACAAAGAATATGCCACTGCCAGTTTGGCGCACTTTGTTGATTGCCTGTCATTGGGTGCCATGAAAAGGTCACATTTGACCAGCGCCAGCGGTCGGCTTCATCACGGGCATGCCCGGTCGGTGGGCGTCACAAATAGCGGGAGATACGTCTGTGAAAAAATCCTTTATCGGCAAAGCAGTCGCAAGTGCGCTCAGCCTCTGCCTGATCGCCGCAAGCGTGGGCGCGGCAAGCGCACAGGTCACGACCAAGAAGGTCTTTGTGAAGCCGGGTGCGAAAGTGGTGGTGGTGAAGCCCGGCCCAGGCCCGCGCAATTCCAACCGCAATCGCAATATCGGACTCGGCGTTGCCGCTGCCGTCGTCGGCACCGCGATTGCCATCGAAGCCGCCCGCGCCAACAGCGGCGAGCGCCGCTATTATCGCTGGCGGCGGCGACGGCCTGAGCTGCCCGGCACTGGAACGCCGCTGCGACGACGGCCAGAACTGGGCCTGCCGCCGGCTCGAGGTCCGCGAAGACTGCTGAGGCGGGTATGGATGAGTGAGATTTCTGGCTCGCGGGGCGACAAGCCTCGCGGGCTTTTTTGTTCAGGGATTTGTGTGACGACAGCGGCCTATAGAAGCCGAATTGGTCGTTGATGCGTCATCGATGCCGTCAGTGGCTGCTGCATAAATCGACCGAAAGTCAGAACGCTTTCATCCTCGACCAGATCCGGCAACGCGACAACTTCCCCGGCGATAGCCGCATTGATAGTCAGCGGTATGACGTCGCCCGAGCGATGCGTATTGCACTGTCGCATCAACGCGCCTGCTGCTGTGCAGCCCCTACCCCCGATTTCCCGCCCAGCACCTTCCTTGCGATCACGACGCGCATGATCTCGTTGGTGCCTTCGAGGATCTGGTGGACGCGCAGGTCGCGGACCAGTTTCTCTAACCCGTAGTCCTTCAGATAGCCGTAGCCGCCGTGGATCTGCAGCGCTTCGTTGACAATCTCGAAGCCCAGATCAGTGGCATAGCGCTTGGCCATCGCTGAATACATGCTCGCCTGGGGGTCGGCACGATCGAGCGCGTCGGCAGCGCGATAGATCATCAGCCGCGCGGCCTCGAGGTTGGTTGCCATGTCGGCGATCTTGAACTGCAGCGCCTGGAACTGGCTCAAGTCCTGGCCGAACGCCTTGCGCTCGAACATGTAGGCCCGCGCCTTGTCGAGCGCGCTCGCCGAAGGTCCGAGCGAACAGGCGCCGATATTGACCCGGCCACCGTCGAGCCCCGACATCGCGAACTTGAAGCCGCTTGCCCTCCTCGCCGACGAGGTTCGCCACCGGCACCTTGCAGTTCTCGAAAATCACTGCCCTGGTCGGCTGCGCGTTCCAGCCCATCTTGCGCTCGACAACGCCGAATGACAGGCCGGGCGTGCCCTTGTGCACCACGAACGCCGATACGCCGTTGGCGCCTTCACCGCCCGAACGCGCGAACACGAAATACAAATCAGCGACGCCGGCGCCGGAGATGAACTGCTTGGTCCCGTTGAGGACATAGTGGTCGCCGACCCGCTCGGCCTTGGTCTTCATTGCGGCGGCGTCGGAACCGGCACCCGGCTCGGTCAGGCAGTAGCTCGACAGCCACTCCATCGAATTGAGCTTCGGCATCCACTCGGCGATCTGGCCGGCCGAGCCGTATTGGCCGAGCATCCACGCCACCATGTTGTGGATCGAAATGTAGGCCGCAATCGCCGGGCAGCCGTAGGACAAGGCCTCGAAGATCAGCGCGCCATCCATGCGCTTCAAGCCGGAACCGCCCTTGGCTTCCGGCACGTAGATCGTCGCCATGCCCAGCGCCGCCGTCTCGCGGATCACATCAACCGGGAAGTGGCTCTTCTCGTCCCACTCCGATGCGAACGGCGCGATCCGCTCCTTGGCGAAGGCGAGGGCTGTTTCCTGAATCGCCTGCTGGTCTTCGGAAAGCTGGAAGTTCATCTGCGCTTCGCTCCGCTCACGGCTTCTTGTCGCAAGGAGGCGTATCGAGGAACACCAGATCCTTCAAGGCGCCGCGAATGGAAAAATCGCCGTAGTCGATGAACAGCCGCTGGCTGACGCCGTTCTCGAAGAACAGGAACGCCAACTCATACGAAGGTGCGGCATCGGATTTATCCGCCTTCTTGTCGAAATAGCTGAGCGACACCGGCCAAGCGGCCAGCGTATCCAGCTTTTCGGCATTCTTGACGTTCGGCGCTTTCGGGCTCTTGCCTGGCGCCTGCCGACCGCCGATGACGGCGGTGGTGGCGTAGACCTTCTCGCCCTTTTCGGAGCCGTCGTAGAGATCGGCTGCGAAGATCGACTTGCCGGCCCGCGCCGCCGCCAGCATCGCGATCGAATGCTGCACCGGGAACAGCGCGCTCGCCGGCACGTCGATGCTATGCTTTTTCGGCTTGGTGATCACTACCTTGGTTGGTGCCTCGCCCGTCTCGCGCTTGGCGTCGCCAGCAACTGCTTCGGAGAGTTGATCGTTGCGATACTGGCTGGAAGAAAACTTGAAATTGCGGGTTCCGACATCCTCGACGGTCGAAGACCTGAGGTCGTTGATCGTAGCCTCACCATCCTGACCGGTCATGCGGGTGACAAAGCGCATTGTCTGGGTGTAGCCCTCGCAGACACTGCCGGTCAGTTCGTACACCATCCGGCCGGTCAGCTCCGAAACGCCGCCGCCAGCCTTGGCCTTGTCGAGCGTGATCTCATACACTGCCCGGTGGGCCGCGAGGCCGACCAGCTCGGCTGCCGTCGCGGCCGCAGCGAAGGCCGGGAACAGAAACGATGCAAGCCCCGCGAAGGCCGCATATCTCAAAGCTGGCGCCATCCGTCGATGTCCTTCGCTAATGCCGTGAACTTCAAGTCAGGTGAGAGGTTAGAGCGGCAGGGCGCGCTTGCAAAGGCCGCCCTAAACCTCCGCGACACAATATCTGGACGCTATGTGTGCATCAAACGTGGCTAATCTAGCCTCGGTTGGTCCATAATTGCGGCCATGATCGACAGAACCACTTTTTTCCGACCCATCGCTCATCGTGGCCTACACGATGCGCCCAAGGGCATCATCGAGAACACCGCGCCGGCGTTCGAGGCGGCGATCACACACGGCTACGGCATCGAATGCGACCTGCAGCCCCTCAACGACGACACGCCGATGGTGTTCCACGATTTCACCGTCGACCGGTTGATTGACGCCAATGGACCGATCAACGCCCTTGGATGCGCGGATGTGAAAAGGCTGCGCTATCGGGGCCAAGACACGCGCATCATTTCGTTTGCCGACTTTCTGGAATTGGTCGGTGGCCGAGTGCCGCTGCTGGTCGAGATCAAGAGCGATTGGCTACCGGCTCGGCCTAAATTCCTCAAGGCGATTGCCGGGTTGGTCCAGGAGTACAAAGGCCCGCTCGGCCTGATGTCGTTCGATCCGGTCGTCATGGCGCGGATGCGCGAACTGGCGCCGAAGGTGCCGCGCGGCATCGTATCAGGCATCTACAAGGGCGAGGGCTGGTGGCTCGACACCTTGAGCGCCGAGCGCGCCTATCGCCTCACACACCTGCTCGAATGCGGCCCAGTGCAACCGAGCTTCATCAGCTACGATGTCAAGGCATTGCCGACGCCGGTGACGCGCTTCCTGCGCGAGGGCCTCGAAATGCCGCTATTCTGCTGGACGGTAAAAACCGTAGCCGACCGTAAGGCTGCCGCCGAGTGGGCCGACGCCCCGACGTTCGAGGGCTATTTGCCGTGAGGCAGAACTGCGACGGCGCGAACCAATTTCCGGCTGATCAACAGGCCATGGCAAACGTCTGCGGCCTCAGCGCCGTGCTCACCGATCAGTTTTGATCAAGCCGTCTGAGGCCGTAGCCAAATTCCAGGCCTGGATGCCGAACGTCCAAAAATTCCGACGCTCGATG
>CAVTAL010000001.1:0-202394 GCA_963732635.1 uncultured Alphaproteobacteria bacterium | reverse complement strand
GGCGACGACGGCGGCGAGACCGGCGGCGCCGGCGCCTTCGACCACGGTCTTCTCGATGTTGATCAGCAGCGATACCGCATGCTCGATCTGCGCCTCGCGTGACGAGCAGGATGTCGTCGACGTTGGCGCGAATGATGTCTTCGGTGAGCTGCGCTACGTCTTTTACCGCGATGCCCTCGGCCAGTGTGTCGCCACGTACGGGCAGCGTCGTGCCCTTGATGCGATTGTACATCGCCGGCACCAGGGCGGCCTGGACGCCGATAATCTCGATCGACGGCTTCAACGCCTTGGCGGCGATGGCGATGCCTGAGATCAGCCGCCGCCGCCGATCGGCACCACCAGCGTATCGAGGTCGGGCACGGCAGACAGCATTTCGAGCGCGATCGTGCCCTGGCCGGCGATGATCATCGGATCATCGTAAGGATGGACGAAGGTCGAGCCCTTCGCTTTGCCTCGGCGGGCGAATGCGGCCGCCTCCTCGAGCGTGGCGCCGGTCACGATGACACGGCGCCGTGGCCTTTCGTATTCTGGACCTTCACGATCGGCGTGCCCTCCGGCATCACGATGGTGGCCGCGATGCCGAGCCGCTTGGCATGATAGGCGACGCCCTGGGCATGGTTGCCGGCCGACATGGCGATGACGCCGACCGAGCGCTGGGCGGCACTGAGGCTCGTGAGCTTGTTGAGCGCGCCGCGCTCCTTGAACGAAGCGGTGAACTGCAGGTTCTCGAACTTGAGCCAGATCGAGGCGCCGGTCAGCTCGGAAAGTGTGCGGCTGTGGTCGAAGTCGGTATCGAGGACATGGCCCTTGATGACGCCGGCCGCGCGCTGCACATCTGCCAGCGTGATGATGCCGCCGCTCTTGCTCGGTTGATCGCTCATCGTTTCCTGCCTTGTTGTCCAAGTCGTACCGGATTTTGCGTGGCGATAATTTGCGATGTTTACCAAACTCGATGCGCATTTTGCCAATTCGGGTTATAAACGCATCAAAACTAGATGAAAGCGCCAACATGCCCCTCGATGCCATCGACCGTCGCCTGTTGGCCGCCCTGCAGGAGAACGGCCGGCTCACCGCCACCGAGCTTGCCGAGCGGGTCGGTCTTACCACCAGTCCGTGCCTGCGCCGCATCCGCCAGTTGGAGGAGGCGGGCGTCATCACAGGCTATTCCACCGTCATCGACCAGACCAAGGTCGGCCTGCCAGTGTCAGTGTTCGTATCGATCAAGCTCGAACGCCAGCGCGAGGATGCGATGCAGCGGTTCGAAACCGCTGTCCGGCGCTGGCCCGAGGTGGTCGAATGTTACCTGATGACCGGCACGCGCGACTATCTTCTGCGCGTCGTCGCCCGTGATCTCAGCGACTACGAGCGCTTTCTGAAGCAGACACTGACCCGTCTCGACGGCGTCGCCAGCATCGAATCGAGCTTTGCGCTGGCCCAGGTGAAGCACTCGGGCGCGCTGCCCCATAGTGGGAAGCGTGAGCAGCCAGTCAAGATGAACCCAGGATAAACGGCGTGTTCAGGCCCGGCTCAAATGCCGTGCGCTAGGGATTGGTCATCCAAGGCTGGCGTGCTCAAGCCAGCACCACCAAAGGTGAGTATCATGACTGTTCACAGCGATATCAAGACGGCCCTGCTGGGACTGATCGCAGCTGCAGCCTTTATCGCCGCCGCGATCGTTTCGGTGACGCCGGCCCGCTCGGAGCCACTGCAACCCAGCGTCGGCACCGATCACCCGCGCATCTTTGGATCGAGCCAGTCGCGCAGGCTGTCGCCGAACATGTTGAAGGCGAACACGGCGAGCGTGATGGCGAGGCCGGGGAACAGGATCATCCACGGCGCGCTCTTGTAGAAGTCGGCGCTGGCGCCGGACAACATCAGCCCCCAGGCCGGCGTCGGTTCGGTGACGCCGAGTCCCAGGAATGACAGCGAGGCTTCAAGCAGGATCGCCTGGGCGACGAAGGCCGTCGACATGATCAGGAACGGCGCGATGATGTTGGGCAGGATGTGCCGGCAGATGATCCGCGCATCGCCGAAGCCGGCGGCGCGGGCGGCGTCGATGAACGGCATCTGCACCAGCGACAAGGTCGACGAGCGGGCGATGCGCGCCATCCGCGGAATGGTCGTCAGTGCGATCGCCGCGATCAGATTGAGATCGACGCCGAACACCGGCCATTTGCCGAGCACCGCCACCACCACCATGGCAAGCACGATGATCGGGAACGACAGCATGATGTCGACGATGCGCTGGATGATGGTGTCGGCGAGGCCGCCCCAGTAGCCGGACGCGGCGCCGATCAGGGCGCCGAGCGAACAGCCGATCAGCGACGACAGGATGCCGACCGCGAGCGCGGTGCGGGCGCCATAGATGATGCGGCTCATCACGTCGCGGCCGAACTGGTCGGTGCCGAGCCAGTGCTCGGCGTTGGGGGCGCCGAGCATGGCCGAGAAGTCGATCGCCTCCGGGTCGTAGGGCGCGATCCAGGCCGCGCCCAAGGCCGACACAACGTAAATCAGGATCACGATCAATCCGGCGAAGCCGAGCGGCTGCGAGCGAATGAAGTGCATGACCGGATTGGGTCGCTTCGGCATTACGTCGGCGGCTTTGACGGTGCCGGGCGTGATCGTGACGTCGGCCATGGTCAGCTTACCCGGATGCGGGGATCGAGCAGCCCGTAGAGCAGATCGACCACGAGGTTGATGAGAATGAAGGCCACCGCGATCAGCATGACCAGGCCCTGGATCATGTTGAAATCACCGCGGGTGGTCGCGTCCACGAACAGTTTGCCGATGCCGTTCAGGTTGAACACCTGCTCGGTAACGACGAGGCCGCCGATCAGGAACGCGAACTCAAGGCCGATGACGGTGACGACCGGCAGGAGTGCGTTGCGCAGCGCATGCCTGCGCACGACCAGCGACTGGAACAGCCCCTTGGCGCGGGCCGTTCGAATGTAATCCTCGCGCAGCACTTCGAGGAGAGCCGAGCGCATCATGCGGGTGGCGATCGCGGCGTAGCGATAGCCAACCGATAGCGCCGGCATGATCGTGGTCTGGAAGCTCGCGATCGGATCGACGAACGGGGACACGTAGCCGATCGGCGGCAACCAGTCCTTCCATGCCAACAACCCCATGATCATCAGCATGCCAAGCCAGAACGAGGGGATGGCCAGCCCCGACACCGCGAGTATTCGCACGACGTAGTCGATCCAGGTGTCGCGGTAGACCGCCGACAGGATGCCGAGCGGGATGGCGATCGAGATCGCGATCAACGTGGCCATGATCGCGACCTGCAGCGACACCGGGAAGCGGATCGAGATTTCCTTCATCACCGGCTGGCCGGTCCACAGCGAGTTGCCGAGATCGAAGTGGGCCAGGCCCACGACATAGTCGCTGAACTGAGCGATCAGCGGTTTGTCGAGGCCGAGCCGTTTGCGCTCGGCCTGGATCGTTTCCTCGGTCACCGCCGCGCCGTCGGCACGCAGCTTCACCACCACCGGATCGCCGGGTACGACGCGGATCAGGAAGAATATCGCCACCGCGACCCCGATTAGGGTCGGGATCAGCAGGGCGAGGCGGCGGACGAGGAAAAGGATCATTGTTGCTTGTCGCCTATTGGTCGAGCCAAACGCCCGCGAGATCCTGGCCGGTGAAGTGGCTGGCGTGCAGTTCCCAGCCCTTGACCTTCTTGTTCATCACGACGATGCGCTGCCACCAGTACAGCATCATCGAGTAGCTCTGCGTGATGGCGCGCTTTTCGAACGCGTGCGTGATCTTACGACGTTCGGCCGGATCGACCGTCATCACCTGCTTGGCGAACAGGGCGTCGAGTTCCGGATCCTCGGCGCCCGACACATTGGCCGGCGACTTCGAAGCCGAAATGAACTTGACGAATTGCAGCGAAGGATCGTCGACGAAGTCCGAGATGAACTCCATCGTGGCATCGAAATCGCCCGTCTTCTGGGCTTCGAAGTAAGCCTTGTTTTCGAGCTGTAAGTGCTCGGTCTCGACACCGATCTTCTTCCACTCGGAGACGACGAAGATGCCACCCGGCGTGTAAGGCTCGGCGATGTTGCGATTGACGAGCTTGACCTTGAGGCTGGTAACGCCGGCGGCGGCGAGCAGCTTTTTTGCGTCCTCCTTCGCTTTGGCGCCGTCCTTGGCATAGCCTGGCAACTTGATGAGATCGGCTTCGGGCAGCGCCCATTCAGAACCGGCGCGCGTGAAGCCGCCGACATATTTCAGCATCGAGATCTTCGATAGCGGCGCCGAGCCGGCCCAGCGATCGACCGCCATGCTGAGCGCCTGCCGCACGCGGACGTCGTCGAACGGCTTCTTCTTGGTGTTGAAGGTCAGCAGCAGGCTGGTGGTCCATGGACCTTCCTGCACGGTCACCTTTTCCTTCATCGCGTCGACCAGCTGGTCGCGCTCCTTCGGTGTCCGGCCGCGGAACTCGACGTCGAACTGGCCGCCCTGGATGCCCGGCACCACGGCGTTGGCCTTGACGAAGAAGGCCTTGTAGCCGTCGAGATAAGGTTTGCCGGCCTCGAAGTACTCGTCGAAGCGCTTGCCTTCCCAGGTCGCGCCCTTGACGTAGTCGACGTAGACGAACGGGCCAGTGCCCATCGGCGCCTTCTCGGGATACTTCGGGTCCTCCTTCAGCTTCTTGGCCGAGTAGACGCAATTGAAGGGCGAGGCGAAGTTATTGACCATCGAGGCGTTCGGCGACTTTAGCTTGAACACCACCGTATAGTCGTCGGGCGTCTCGATCGAGGCGATGTCGGTGTGCAGTGCCTTGCGGACCGAAACGATGCCGTCAGGCGGATTGATGATGCGCTCGTATGTGGCCTTGATGTCGGCCGCCGTGAATGGCGTGCCGTCGTGGAACTTGACGTTCTTGTGCAGCTTGAAGGTATAGGTCAGGCCGTCCTTCGACGTCTCGTAGCTTTCGGCAAGATCGCCCTTGATTTCAAGCTTCTTGTTGACGTCGCCGGTCACCTTGAGCAGGCCCGAATAGTGCGGCCGCACCGGATGCAGCGTCGCGAACGTTACGGTTGCATGGCAGTCGTAGGTCGGCGGTTCGGCGACCACGGCGTAGCTGAGGATGCCGCCTTTTTTCGGCGTCTGCGCCTGCAGTGCGGGGCTGGCGAGCCCGAGCGACAGCGTGAAGCCGAGGGCAAGTTTCAGAGCTGCTTTCATTGTGATCCGTACTCCCTTGTCGATTGATCGGCGCGCGTGTGGCGCACTGCTATTTCTGATCCAGCCAGACCTCGACGAGGTCCTGGCCGACGTAGTGGCTGGGCGTGAAGTTCCAGCCTTTGACCTTGGCGTTGTTGGCGATGATGCGGTGGAACCACATCAAGGGCACCACGTAGGCCTGGGTCAGGGCATACCGTTCCATGTCGTTGACGAAGGCTTTGCGTGCCGTCGGGTCGACGAGGCGGCGCTGCTGCTCGTACATGCCGTCGATCTTGCGATCCTCATGTCCGGAGTAGCCGACCGGCGAGGCGTTCTTGGTCAGGAACTTGGTGAACTGGGCCGTCGGGTCATCCATGAAGTCGTTGACGAACTCGATCGCCACATCGAAGTTTGCCGACGTGGTGTTGTCGACGTAGAGCTTGGTTTCGAGCTGTTCGTGGCTGGCGGTGACGCCGATCCGCTTCCACTGGTCGATCACGTAGATGCCGCCCGGCGTGTACGGCTCGGCGATGTTGCGATTGAGCAGCTTGAACGACAGTGTCTCGACTCCGGCCTCCTTCAACAGCTTGCGCGCCTGCGCACGCGAAGCTTCGATGTCGCGACCGAAGCCTGGCAGCTTCTCCAGCTCCGACGCCGGCAGCGCCAGATCGTAACCCGGCCGCATCACGCCACCGACGTGACGCAGGATCGAGATCTTCGACAGCGCCTGACTGCCGCCCCAACGGTCGATCGCGAGCGTCAGTGCCTGCCGTACACGAATATCGTCGAACGGCTTGCGCTTGGTATTGAAGATGACGACGAGATTGCCGACCCAAGGGCCTTCATGGACGGTCAGCCGATCGCCCATTTTTTCCTTAAGCTGAGCCAACTCCGACGGATTGCGACTGCGGAATTCGGCGTCGAACTGGCCGCCGAGCATGCCGGGAACGACGCCGCTCGACTTTACGAAGTAGGCCTTGAAGCCATCGAGATGCGGCAGGCCCTTGCGGAAGTAGCCGTCGAACCTGCGGCCTTCCCAGGTCGAGCCCTTGACGTGTTCGACGAAGCGGAAGGCGCCCGTACCCATGATGTTGTTTTCAGGGTAGCGTGGGTTCTCCTGCAGCTTCGCCGCCGAGTAGATGCAGTTGTAGGGCGAGGCGAGGCTTTCGAGCACGCCGGCGACTGGCGTCTTGAGCTTGAACACGACCGTTGCCGGATCGGGCGCCTCGATCGCCGCGACGTCGCCGTAATAGGCGGTGCGCGCCGAGATCACGCCGGTTGGCGGCTTGACGATGCGGTCGTAGCTCGCCTTCACGTCGGCCGATGTCAGAGCGCTGCCGTCGTGAAACTTGACGCCGTCGTGCAGCTTGAAGGTGTAGCTGAGCTTGTCGGCCGAAACCTCCCAGCTCTTGGCGAGGTCGCCGATCACCTTCGGGTACTGCGCGGTATCGAATTTCAGCAGTGTCGAGTAATGCGGCGCGATCGGGTGGATCAGCGCGAAGGTTGTGGAGGCGTGGCAGTCGTAGTTCGGCGGCTCGGCGACGACCGCGAAATTCAGTGTGCCGCCAGCCTTTGGCGTCTGCGCCAGTGCAGGCGACACGCCAGCAACTGCCACACCTAGCAATATACTAGCCACGCGCTTCATATCGAACCTCCTTCAGGTGTGCGGGCAGGCGGCGAAGTGGCCACTGGCGCGTTCATCGAGCTTCGGTACGTCGATCTTGCAGCTTGGCCGCGCGATGGCGCAGCGCGGATGGAACACGCATCCGGACGGCGGCCGCAGCGGGCTCGGCAGTTCGCCGCGGATGATCACGCGTGGCCGGGCCTTTTCGACCACCGGGTCCGGCACCGGTGCGGCTTCGAGCAATGCGCGGGTGTAGGGGTGCTTCGGGTCGCGGAACAGGTCGTCGGCGGAGGCGAGTTCGACGATGCGGCCGAGATACATGACGGCGACGCGGCTCGAGATGTGACGCACGACCGCGAGGTCATGGGCGATGAAGATGTAGGTGAGGCCGAGTTTTTCCTGCAGGTTCTCGAGCAGGTTGATCACCTGCCCCTGGATCGACACGTCGAGTGCGGACACGGCTTCGTCGCAGACGATCACGCGCGGATTGACGGCGAGCGCGCGGGCGATGCCGACGCGTTGGCGCTGGCCGCCCGACAATTCGTGCGGATAGCGCAGCGCCATGTAGGGAAACAGGCCGACCAGCGTCAGCAGTTCGGCGACCCGCGCCGGGCAGTCGGCGCTGGGTGTGATGCCATGCACCCGCATCGGCTCGGCGATGATCTGACCGACGGTCATGCGCGGATTGAGCGAGGAATAGGGATCCTGGAAGATCACCTGCATCTTCTTGCGGACGTCGATCATGGCGTCGCGACCGAGGTGGGCCAGATCGACGCCTTCGAAAAAGATCTCGCCGGCCGTCGGATCGTCGAGGCGCAGGACGACGCGTCCCAGGGTCGACTTGCCGCAGCCGGATTCGCCGACGATGCCGAGCGTCTCGCCGGCATTGACCGACACCGTGATGTCGTTGACCGCGCGCACAACCATCTTTGCCCGCAGCAGGCCGCCGCCGACCTTGAAGTGCTTCGAGACGCCGCGAATGTCGACGATTGGCGCGCCCGTTGACGGCGCTGCCTCCAACTTCGAGCCGGCCGACATGGTCAGGGCTTCGGTATCGAGGCCTGCGATCTCGCTCCAGCGGTGACAGGCGATGGCATGATCCGGCGCCATCTCGATCCGCTCGGGCGCAACCGCGCAAGCGTCGATCGCGAACCGGCAGCGTGGCTTGAAGCGGCAGCCTTCGGGTGGGTTGAGCAGATTTGGCGGCGCGCCCTCGATCGTCTGCAACTTCATCGTGCGCGGGCGGTCGAGGCGTGGCACGGCGCCAAGCAGGCCGCGCGCGTAAGGATGCGTCGGTGCGCCAAACACCGCTTCGGCCGGTCCGCTCTCGACGATGCGGGCGGCATACATCACGTTCACCCGATCGGCGTAGCGGGCGACGATGCCAAGATTGTGGGTGATGATCACGACGGCGATGCCAAGCCTGCGCGACAGATCCTTCATCAGCTCCAGGATCTGCGCCTGGATGGTGACGTCGAGCGCGGTCGTCGGCTCGTCGGCAATCAACAGCTTCGGATTGCAGGCGAGCCCGATCGCGATCATCACTCGTTGCCGCATGCCGCCCGACAGTTGGTGCGGATATTGGGCGAGGCGACTCTCCGGATCGGTAATGCCGACCAGCGTCAACAGTTCGATGGCGCGAGCGCGGGCTTGTGCCTTGCTCATGTTCAAATGGATGAACAGCGGCTCCATAAGCTGCAGGCCGATCGACAGCACTGGATTGAGTGACGTCATCGGCTCTTGGAAGATCATCGCGATGTCGCGGCCGCGGATCTGCCGCATCGCTTCGTCGTCGAGGGTAAGCAGATCGCGGCCCTGGAAAAGGATGCGGCCCTTGCGAATGCGTGACGTCGCCGGCGGCAGCAACCGCATGACGGCCAGCGCCGACACCGATTTGCCCGAACCACTTTCACCGACGATCGCGACGATTTCACCGGGTCGGACGGCGTAGGTGATGCCCTCGACGGCGCGGACGGTGCCGGCCTGGGTCTCGAAATGAACGTGCAGGTCGTCGATTTCGAGGATCGGCGCTGTCCGCGCGGGATCGAGTGCGGCCGGGAGGGCAGCCGATGTGGCGGGTATGTCCATCCTTGCAGCGGCGCTATGCACCGTCGCCTCCTTAGGAAAATTGGCTTAGTCCCCCCAAGCCCGGATTGGTCGGGCTCTACGCGGTCGGTACCTCGTGCTCGTGCCCGAGCGACGAAGTCCAACTTCTTTGCGCCACGAATTGCTACCACACGTGCGCAGCACTGCAAGCTTGTTCGCAGATTGACGTCCATGCGGCCACATAATCCAAGCCGATCGTCCTTGTGCCGTGACAGGGGGGGAAAGCGTGGCTATCATCGCCGGACGAGGCCTGGACGCAGCAAGACGTGGCGGGGAGTAAATCGGGATGGCGATGCGTTTGCGACCCTGGTTTCGCCTGCTGACGGTCGCGGCGGTCGCATTCGGGATCGCCTCCGGCGCCGATGCGCGCGCGATCAAGTGGGCCCGCTCCGGCGACGCGCTGACGCTCGACCCGCACGCCCAGAATGAAGGGCCGACCCATGCCCTGGTCCATCAGATCTACGAACCGCTGATCATCCGCGACTATCAGGGCAAGGCCGCCAGTACACTCGCCGAAAGCTGGGCGATCACCAGCGACCCGCTGGTGTGGGAATTCAAACTGCGCAAGGGCGTCGCGTTTCACGACGGCAGCCCGTTCACCGCCGACGACGTGATCTACTCGTTCAATCGCGCGCGCCAGCCGACCTCCGACATGAAGTCGCTGCTGTCGGCGGTCGACGCCATGGTCAAGGTCGACGATCACACCCTCCGGATCAAGACCCGTGGCCCGAACCCGATCTTCCCGTCGAACCTCAATAACCTGTTCATCATGAGCAAGGCCTGGGTCGAGAAGCACGGCGCCGTCAAGGTGCAGGACTTCAAGTCGAAGGGCGACAACTTCGCGGTGCTCAACGCCAACGGCACCGGTCCCTATGTGCTGGTCAGCCGCGAGCCCGGCGTCAAGACCCTGCTCAAGCGCAATGACAGCTACTGGGGCAAGGGCCAGGTGCCGCTCGAAATCACCGAGATCACCTATCTGCCGATCCAGGCCGACGGGCCCAGGATCGCCGCCCTGATTTCGGGCGAGGTCGATTTCGTGCAGGACGTGCCGGTCGGCGAGATCGACAAGGTCGGCGCCAATCCCAAGCTTGTGGTCAACGTCGGGCCTGAAAACCGGTCGATCTTTCTCGGTCTCAATGTCGGCGGCGCGGAATTGAAGGGCTCGGACGTCAAGGGGCGCAATCCGCTGGCCGACAAGCGCGTGCGTCAGGCGATCAACATGACCGTCAACCGCGCGGCGATCCAGAAGACCACCATGCGCGGCCAGTCGCTGCCGACGGGCACGATCGTGCCGCCCGGCGTCAACGGCTACTCGAAGGATCTCGATATCATCCCGCCCGCCGATCCGGTGAAGGCCAAGGCCCTGATGACGGACGCAGGCTATGCCGAAGGCTTCTCGATCACGTTCGATTGTCCCAACGATCGCTACGTCAACGACGAGGCGATCTGCAAGGCGATTGCCGTCCAACTCGCGACCATCGGCATCAAGGCCAACGTGGTGGCGCAGACCAAGGCGACCTATTTTCCGCTGATCGAGCACAACCCGCCGGAGACCGATCTTTATCTGCTCGGCTGGGGCGTGCCGACCTTCGACAGCCACTACATCCTCTCGTTCCTGTACCACTCGCGGACCGACAAGGAGGGCGGTTGGAATGCGACCCGCTATGCCAATGCGGACATGGACAAGCTGATCGACGGGCTCAGCCAGGAAACCGATCTCAACCGGCGCAACCAGACGATCGCTGCGATCTGGAAGGTTCTGCAGGACGAGATGATCTATGTGCCGATCCACATCCAGACCCTCGCCTACGCCATGAAGCCCGACCTCGAAATCACCGTCGACATTTCCAACCAGCCGAAAATGAAGTTCGTGAAAGTGAAAAAGCCGGCGCCGGCGCAGTAGCGCAAGGCGGGTGAAAGTCCGTGGTTGTGATGTTGATACAAGTCATTCGGTGTTTGCCGATCGCCTTTGAGGTTTGATTTTCTTTTTCCCCCTCGAGCTGAGGGAGAGCGGGGCGGCCGTGGTCCACGGCGGTCTTCCGCGATATTCAATTCAAGTGGCCCAGGGCCACCCCATTGCTCGAACGGATTTTAGGGTCCCCCCGTGCTTCAGCGAGCTGGTGTGGGCTTCCCCTTTACTCGCACACTTGTGGGGTGCACGGAACCCTCCGGCAGGGCGCGGCGCGTGACCGCAACACCCTCCGGACCGTCCATTCCGCCTCCGCACTTTTGAACGCCTTCGAAGCGCGCCCTTTAGTGAAGCGGAACATGGGCAGTATCGCATGGGGCGTGGAGGCGTGGATAAGTCGGTGGGGCGTGAAGCAAGTGGGAGGGAAGAGTCGTGAGGTCGTGAGTGGTGAGTGGTGGTCGAGGCGTCGCATGGCACTTTTCCCTCTCCCCGTAGCGCCTTTCGCGCGTACGGGGAGAGGGTCAGGGTGAGGGGCGGCTGCTTGCTCCGTGTTCGCAACATCGGTCATGGTGCCTGTTGGCATTGGATTCGAGCAAGCGGCCGCCCCTCACCCTCGGACCGCACTCGCGTGCGGTCCTCTGCCCTCTCCCCGTGAAGGACGGGGAGAGGGGAAGTGCGGCGAGCATTGCTGGGAGTAAGGTCGTGAATTGGTGAGGCTTTGAAATCGCCAAGCCGTGCCGTCGTGAGCGGTGAACTCTTACATTTCAACTGCCTTCCCGGAACGCCCACGGCAGTTGGCGTAGCCGGGATCGCGTCCAAGGCGTTGGGCAACCTGATCGCACAACCGCTGCCGACGCGGCCCCGGGTCGAGGCGCTGCCGCGCCGCGCCCGGGGATTCAGCGGAGAGAATGGGGCACGCCGTAGGAAGCGGTCGGGGACAGTTACCGATCTGGCGAATTGCGAGGGACTACAATAAGATGGTCGAAATCGGTAACTGTCCCCGTAATCGGCATGTGGGATTTCGCCGATGCCCGCTGGGACCGGCAATGCCCGTGGATCAACTGGTGCGGCCAAACCGCAGTGCCCAACCCACCCAATGCCGTCATCCCGGCGAAGGCCGGGACACACGACAAGCAGCAGCGAGGGCGATGTGAGTAATGATATGCGGACCATCGAGCGCCCGCATCTCAATGATTACCGCTGCTGAGATTTCCGGATACGCCGCTTACACTGCATAATTTGCGAGTAGCCGTGTGTCCCGGCCTCCGCCGGGATGACGGCTGTGGGGAGGTGGGAGCGGAGTGCTGCGGCGTGAATTGACCTTTGGTCGGAGACAGTTGCCGATCTAGCGAATTGCGATTGGTTACAGTGAGTTGGTCGGAATCGGTAACTGTCCCCGACTTTGTCCCGACTTTCCTGGATCATCGTCAGTAAGTCCTGATGCCATTTGCGGTCGCGAGCAGTCCAATATTGACAGCAATGGCAAATCTATTAAGGATGGTGGCAACTCGGGAAACAAGATCAGAGGTGTTGCTTGTAATAATCGCAGTGCGCTCCGGTATAGTGACGCTGCGCAAGACCCGAGCAATTTTGACGGGCCGTCAGCTGGCAGTTCTGGAGCGGCTAAAGGTGGTGGTGACAATGAATAATGCGAGGTGGAGAATAGGAGACTTGTATCGCATAAAAATTAGCGAACGGTGCTATGGGCTTGCGCGATTGCTGGAATTTCCACTTTGCGAATTCTATAGATACTTCGACGAAAATCAAAACATGCCGTCTGACTTGAGACAAATGGACGTAGCATTCAGGTTATTTGTCATGCGCGACGCGATAAAGTCTGACAATTGGATGCGAGTTGGCCGCAATGTCAATGATGTTGAAGTTAGACAACATTTTTTTATGCAAGATATTTATACTGGGCGCATAACTTCAACAGAAGACGGAAACAAGGGTCCGGAGATTACATTTGAGGAGGCGGACAAACTAGAACGTGCAGCGGTGTGGAGCGCTATCCATATCGAAAAGCGGCTTCAGGACTTGAAATATGGCCGGGCAAACAAGTTCGCGACCTCTATGCGACCAAAGCGCAGGCTAGACGGGTAGCGAACTGTTAACCGAGCGTCACCTGAACCGCGTGACGATCGCCCGCGACAGCCTTGGCTAATGGCAAGCAAGGCTGGGCACAGACGAGAGGTGGATCAATAATCAATGGTGGTCATAATGACAGCCCCAAAGCCTTTAGCAAAGATACGGAAATTGCATCGCCGAATAGGCCAGGATGGAAATAATGCAACAGACGGTCGACATTAAGACGGCATTCGTCGCTGCGTATCGATTTATTGAGATGTTGGACAAAGTGGTGCCGTCGGAAGATCTCAAGATGTGGCTTGGAGCAATGCGGTTGAGTGTCGATGAGGAGCCAATGGATGCCGCGATGATGGAATATTGGTTGGAAGCCGTTGAGACGGCAGTGAAGGATATGGAGGCGATGCGCAAGGCTGGTTAGTCTCAGAGGGCGCCATCGCGCTTGGCCACGACGTCAACGGCAACCTGATCACCCGCAATGGCGGCGCGACCGGGCGCTCCTACATCCGTCGGCTGGTCGGCGGAGAACAAGCTGCGCAATGCCTCAAGATTGGCGCGCTGGTCTACAAATACGCCTACTCGGCCGACTTTTTGCTTGGCGCTTCCGACTCCGCTGTCGCGGAGCCGGCCGGAAGCGCGAACCGCCCGCGTCATGAAGACCGTGCCGGGCAGATGCGGGGACACGCTCATCACCCGCTACCTCGGCCCCGACGCCGAGATCGCCAATTGTCCCCGCGTCATCACCAAGGGCTGACAACCACACCCCGGAGGGAGTAAGCCGACACGGGGATCATCGACGACCGGGACACGCGCTGCCATGACTGACACCAGCATCCGACCGCCCAAGCCTGGCTTCGACTTCGCCTCATACCTGCGCTCGTTCACGCCGAAGCTCGTGATCGCGCTGCGCGAGGGATACCCCGCGAGCCGGCTCAGTCAGGACGCACTGTCTGGCATCACCGTCGCCATCCTCGCCTTGCCGCTGTCGATGGCAATCGCGATCGGTGCCGGCATCTCGCCCGACAAGGGGCTGATCACTGCCGTGGTGGCGGGCTTTTTGATTTCGGCGTTCGGCGGCAGCCGGCATCAGATCGGCGGACCGGCGGCGGCCTTCATCGTCATCATCGCCAGCCTCGTCACCAAGTATGGCGAGGCCGGCATGCTGACCGCGACGTTCCTCGCCGGCTTCATGCTGGTAGTCGCGGCGCTGCTGAAGGTCGGCACCTACGTGAAATACGTGCCGGGCCCCGTGATCCTCGGCTTTACCAGCGGCGTCGGCGCGTTGATCGCGATCGGCCAGTTGAAGGACCTGATGGGCCTCAAGGGCGACGTTCCCGCCGACATCGTACCCAAGATCAAGGCGATGTGGGCGATCCGCGACAGTTTCAATCCGAGCGCGCTGGTCGTCGGACTGCTAACCCTTGGTGCCATCGTGGCCTTGAAGCAGTGGCGTCCGAAATGGCCGGGGCTGCTGATTGCGGTCGTCGGCGCTTCGGCGGCGGTTGCGGCGCTGCACCTGCCGATCGAGACCATCGGTTCACGCTTCGGCGGCATCGCCGCATCATTGCCGGTGCCAACGTTGCCCGACCTGTCGCCGACCATGATCGGCCACGTGTTTCCGAGCGCGCTGACCTTCGCCTTCCTGATTGGCGTCGAAAGCCTGTTGTCGGCGGTGGCAGCCGACGCCATCACCGGCGGACGGCATCGCTCGAACGTCGAGATATTGGGGCAGGGCATCGCCAATATCGCCTCGCCCATGTTCGGCGGCATGCCGGCGACCGGCGTGATCGCACGCACCGGCGCCAATATCTCGGCTGGCGGCCAGACGCCGGTGGCGGGGATCCTACATGCGGTGTTCGTGCTGATCGCCATGGTTGCACTCGCCCCGTTGGCGGCCTATCTCGCCTTGCCGTGCCTCGCGGCCGTCTTGATCCATGTCGCCTGGCGGCTGCTCGACGTGCACGAGATCATGGGCTTCCTGCGCAAGGCGCCGCGCGACGACGCCCTCGTGCTGGCGGCAACCTGGCTGCTGACGGTGTTCGTCAGTCTCGACGTCGCCATCGCGGTCGGCGTGGTGATGGCGAGCGTGCTGTTCGTGCATCGCATGGCGGAGGCCAACGGCGCCACCATGCGCGCGCATAGCGACGACGAGGAAGGTCTGCTCGGCCGGTTGAATTTGCCGGCGTCGGTGCGTCTTTTCCAGATGCGCGGGCCGATGTTCTTCGGCGCCGCCGAGACCATCGCGCGGGCCCTCGAAGGCGTGATGCCGTATCCGAAGGCGATCATCCTCGACATGGGCCAGGTGCCGCTGATCGACGCGACGGCAATCGCGGCACTGGAGGACTTGGCAAAGTCGAGCGAGAAGCACGGCTGCCAGCTGTTGATGTGCGGCCTCGATGGCCAGCCGCGCCGTGCGCTCCACACCTATGGCTTCCTGCGCGCGCACAAGGTGGTTCTGGCGGCGACCCGCGATCTCGCAATCGAGAAGGCCAAGGTGGCGGCGACGGCCTAGCCCGACCTTCTCATAGGGTCGCGGGCGGCACGGCGGCAAATACGATGACAGGGCAGGAGCGGCGCGCCGAGCATAGCCGATCTATGGTCAAGCGTCGCGACGCACCCTGTCATCGTATTTGCCCCGCCCTTTGGGTCGCACAATCACTGCCGCCCGCTGCGTCGCGCGCCTCAACCGTATGCGACAGCTACGCTTTTCGGCGCGCTCCTGCCGGATCGACTCGTGCTTGTGCGATGACGCTCCACGAGCCTATGAGAAGGTCGGGCTAGGCTCCCGCCGCGATCAGCATGCCGGCAAGGATGTCGAAGCCACTGGTGGCGCCGAGGCTAAGCAACGGTTCGATGACGGCGGCGGGTGCGGCCCCGGTCAGCAGCGCTTCGATGGCGCGATGGACGGCCGCGTTGGGTTCGCCGTCGCAGGCCGGTTCCAGCAGCGCGAAGCTGAGCGGCGAGGTGCGGGCAGGGGCAATGCGGCGGACGGCATCGGCGAGGGCGGCGGCCTTGTCGGCGTGGCCGAGCGCGTGCAGCATCAGCAGCGCACCGGCCAGCATATCGTCGCCGCTGGGCGTGAGGCCGTGGCCGAGGCCAGCGAGGATGGTGACGGCGGTTTCGCAACTTTCGCTAGTCGCATCTCGCAGCGCCGCGCGCAAATCCGCCATGCCGGTCCGTGCCTTTCGGCCAAGCGCATCGACGGGGCGGTTGGCCGGCAAGACGTGTAGGAAACTCTCGGCCGGCGCGGTCGTCGTCGCCGCGACGATCAACGCGCGTAGTCGAACGTTCGTGAGGGCATCCGGTGCGGCGGTTGGCCAGAGCGGCGGTTGCCATACGCAGGTGTCGTTGGCGAAAAGTGCGACTCCGTTTGCGAAGCGCAGCCCGAGCCCAAATCTCCCGTCATGCCCACCCACTGCTGTCATCCCGGCATTCATTGCCGGGACCCATGGTGAAGCAATGTCTGGTATCGAGGTCGTGGCGCAATGGATCCCGGGGACGAGCCCCGGGATGACACCTGTGGGCGTGACGACGTTCAGCGGCCCGTCGCCGATGCTGGCGTCGCCGATGCAGATGAAGGCGTCGCCGCTGCGGATGTAGAACGAGCGCTCGAAGGTGGCGGCAACGGTCCAGTCGGTGCGGGAGCCGAGCAATCGCGCCGCCCGCGCGCCGATCGAGATCGCTCGTAGCTCAACCGCCACGACGGACGACGTCGGCGGCCATGCCGGCAGCGCTCGCATTCGATTGAGCAACGATCACGCCTACCGTTTCCAGCTTGGCGACTTGCGACGACCGGTTCTGCGGATCGGCGTCGGTGCCGGTGACCGAGGCGACGATGATCGGGCCGTCTTTCGGGCGATCACGCAGTCGTGAGGCCAGATGTCCCGGCCGGGTCGATGTGGCCGCCGAAGCCCAGCACGCAGTCGAGAAGGATCACGGCGACGGACGGATCGGTAAGTGCCGCAGCCAGTGGTTCGTCGCGTACCGCCGGCTCGATCATCGGGTGCGGGCGGCCGCGCGTGTATTCGTCGGCGCCGAGGTCGAGCATGGTGTGCTGCTTCGACAAGTCGCCGAGGGCGACCGCGCCCGGCACCGGCGCGTTCGAGGCGGCGGCAAGTCCGTTGGCAAGAGCAACCAATTGCGCTTCGGCAGCAAGAGTGCCGCCCGCGAACAGGCCGCGAATGACGCCTTTTCGCAGTGCCTTGGTGCGCTGTTCTCTTTCGGCTGGCGCGGCGCCGGCCGCGAGCATGGCTGCTTCCGCGAGCGTGCGTGCTGCCCGCGCGTTTCTCGGCATCGCGCGGCCATTATCGCCCAAGAAGCAGATCGTGAACGGCTTGGAACTGCGCCCCACCCGCTCCAATACGATCGCTGCCACCTCGGCGGCGGGCGGCTTGGAGACAATGACAACATGCTTGGTCGCCGGATCGGCATCGAGCAGGTCGATCGCCATCAGCGTGGTGATGCCGCCGACTTCTGATTTCAGATCGCGGCCACCGGTGCCGATGGCGTGGCTGATGCCGCGTCCGGCCTGGGCGATCAGGCACGACACTTCCTGAATGCCGGTGCCGGACGCGCCGATGATGCCGATGTCGCCTGATGGCACGACGTTGGCGAAGGCGAGCGGTGCGCCGCCGATGATCGCCGTGCCGCAGTCGGGGCCCATGACGAGGCGACCGAGACTCGCGGGCCTCGCGCTTCAGTTCGACTTCATCGGCAAGCGGCACGTTGTCGGAAAAGATCATCACGTCGAGCCCCAAGCGGATCGCCTTGCGGGCTTCGGCAATTGCGAAGTCGCCCGGCACCGAAATCAGCGCGAGGTTGGCGGCCGGTGTCTCAGCGAGCGCCGAACGCAGCGTGCGCGGCTGCCAGGATTGACCGGCGCCGGCCGAGGCACGCGGGCGGTCCATCAACTGCCGCGCTTGCGCGAGCGCAGCGTCGGCTTGGGCCGCCGACTTTGCGCGCAACGCAATGACGATATCACCCGGACCGGCGCTCTCGCCTTGCGGATCGAGCACGCCCGCTTCGCTCAGGATTTCGAGGTTTGCCGGTGTGCCGATCATCAGGCCCGCGACCTCGACGCCGTCGAGCGCCTGTACTGCGCGTGCGATCCGCATCAGGGCGACCGAGTTCCTGGTAGGCGCCGCGCCGAACTTCGTTGCGGATCACGCTCATTGCACACCCATTTTGGTCGCGAACGCAACAAGGGCGTCCTCGAAACATTTGATCGGCGCCTTGACGTTGCCGGCGCCGACCTGACCGACGCCGGGCTTCTTGTGCGCGATGCCGGTATTGATGGTCGGCACGATGCCGGTCTCGACGACGCGGCGGATGTCGATGCCGGTCGGCACGCCGGCATAGTCCATCGAGGGGATCGTCCATTCCGGATTTGGCCCGTGGGCGATCTCGGCCATGGCGCGGGTGAAGCGGGCGGCGTCCGACGGCTGGCCGGCGCCGATGAAGCCGACCACGGCGGGCGCCGCACCCATGGCGAAGCCGCCGAGCCCGATCGTTTCGACGATAGCGCTATCGCCCATGTCGGGGTTGGCGTCGGCCTCGGAGAAGCCTGCGAAGTACAAACCCGTCGGCATCTCGACGGGGGCGGTGAACCATTCATCGCCGGTGCCGGAAACACGGATACCGAAATCGGTGCCGTTGCGGCACATGGCGGTGACGATGCTCGAGTTCGGAATGTCGCGAGCGGGGTCGGTCATTGCCTTGCCCATCGCCATTGCGACGTTGAGGAAGAACTGGTCGTTGCGGCCGATGAAGTCCAGGCAGCGGGAAAGTTCGCTCGCGTCCTTCGACGTGCGCGCCAAGGCCGGTGCCAGCAGGCGCAGCAGCAGCGACGAGCAGGCGACGTTCCTCTGATGCATCTCGTCGCCCATGGTGAGGCCACGCGCGACCAGCGTCTTGAGCGGCATGCCGCCCATTTCGTTCAGCGCACGGCAAAGCGATGGCCCGAGGCTGTCGCGCAGCCAGCCGAGGCGGGCGAGCACTTCGGCGTCGTTGCCGCCGAATCGCATCACCTTGCCCAGGCCCTCGTTGATGGCGCAGTAAGCGCGATTACCGAAGGCGCGGTTTTCGACCACCATCAGCGGCTGGCTGACGGTCGTCATGCCCGTCATCGGGCCGACGGCTGCGAAGTGATGGTTGGGGTGGAACTCGAAGACGCCGGCGGCTGCTTTGTGTTCCGCATCCTCCAGGTCCGACGCCCAGCCCTCGAACACGGCGATGCCCATCACCGCGCCGCGCATCGGCCCGCACATGCGTGTCCATTCGATCGGCGGGCCAGCGTGCAGGATCTTCTTTCCCGACTTCAGTTCAGGGATCGCCTCGCCAGCCGGGATTACGTCCACCAGCACCGGATCACCGCTGAGGATGCGCCGCACCGCTTCCGCGTTGGCGGTTTCGATCTGTTTCATGGGGTTTTCGTTTGCCGGGATAATACGCAAAAGCTCGCCCACCCAAAGCCGTCATCCCGGCGAAGGCCGGGACACACGACAACGATCCGCGAACTCATCGCGAGTTGAAGCATGGGATATTGCAGCATCTCATTTCTTTCGTGTGCAGCGGTTTTGCTGAGGCTTGTCGTGGGTCCCGGCCTTCGCCGGGATGACGGAGCTAAAAGGATGGAGCGCAGCGAGGGGCGACAGCTATGTTGATCAACTCCCCAGCTTCGCCAGCAGCGCGGCGAGCTTGGCGTTGCCGCGCGCCGGAGGTTGCCAGGCGACTTGGGTGACGGCGACGCCAGCTTCGCGCAGATCAGTTGAAAAGCGGTCGAGGCCGATGTTGATCACGGTCGGTGGACCAGCGAGCAGCGACGGGCGCTTCGGGGCGTCTGGATTGTCGCTCACGCTTTCGCCTCCCCGTAAACCGCATATGCGGCGTCGATGCCCTTGCCTGCCGGTGCGGTGTAGCCATTGCGCTTCAACACCGCTTCGAACGAGGCGAGGCAACGCAGGATGTTCGCCTTGCGGGCTACGTGGCCCATGGTGCCGATACGCCAGATCTTGCCATGCAGCGGCCCGAAAGAAGTGCCGATTTCGATACCAAAATCGTTCAGCATTTCGGCGCGCACCTTCTCGCTGTCCCTCACCTGCTTCGGGATGACGACTCCGGTGACGTTGGACATGCGGTTGTTTGCGTCGCCGAACAGTGTCAGGTCCATCGCTTCGAGGCCGGCGCGCAAGGCCTTCGATGACAACCGATGACGTTCGATGCCGGCTTCGAGGCCTTCTTCCAACACCACGCAGGCGCACTCGCGGGCGGCGTAGACCATGCTCGCCGCCTCGGTGTGGTGGTTCAAGCGGCGCGGCGACCAGTAGTCGACCAGCATCGCGAGATCGAAATAGTTGGAACGGATCACCGGCCCATTACCCTCGACGATACCCGGCGCCTTGATGCCCTGCTCGACGTGCTTGCGGTGCTTGAGGATGTCCAGCACGCGATCGTTGAAGGTGATCGGCGAGATGCCGGGCGGTCCCGACAGGCACTTCTGCAAGCCCGACGAGGCGATGTCGATCTGCCAGTCGTCGGTCTCGAACGGGTTGCCGGCGAGCGAGGCGGTGCAATCGACATAGAGGAGCGCATCGTAGCGGCGGCAGATGGCGCCGATGTGCTCAAGCGGCTGCAGCATGGTCGCCGAGGTGTCACCCTGGCAGATTGCCACCACCTTCGGCCGGTGCTTTTTGATCAGGTCTTCGATGCGATCGGGCGTAAACACCGTGCCCCATTCAATCTCGTCCGACACCACCTCGGCGCCGAGGCGTGTCGCGATCTCGACCTTGAGATGCCCGAAGCGGCCGAAGATCGGCACCAACACCTTTTCGCCCGGCGCCACGATTGACGCGAGGCAGGCCTCGATGCCGGCTCGCGCGGTGCCGTCGACCATGAAGGTCTGCTCGTTGTTGGTCCGATAGACGCCACGATAGAGCGCCATGGTCTGGTTCATGACGGCCGTGAACTCGGGGTCGAACTGGCCCTGCACGGCGGCTGACATGGCACGCAGCACGCGCGGGTAGACGTCGACCGGGCCTGGCCCCATCAACAGGCGCGGCGCGGGATCGAGTTGGCGGAACAACGGCGAGATCGCGGGCGGCGCCAGATACTTCGCATCATAAGCTGTCATGCATATGCTTTCCCGGGGCGGAATAGCCCTGAATTGTTGATATGCCCCAGCATACGGGCCGCCCGCAACTGTGGATGATTAACGCTGCCTCGGCGATGCCCCATTTCGCGCACACGTTCGCCGCGAAAGCGAGTCGTGGTGACCGCGGGTCGGGGAGGCTGAATGTTCGGTTGGGGCCGCAAGAAAGATGGCTTCGAGTGGCACAAGTATGTGCGCACGACGATCAAGCTGCGACGAGAGGACCGTCGCGCCCGCATACTCGATGTCAAGGAAGTCGCGGCGGACGGTTTGAAGCATGCTGGTCGCGCTAGCGTCAGCGCTGGCAGCAGTGGCGCCGTGATGGCCTGGAACGGCGCGATCTCGGCGATCCAGATGATCATCAAGGGTGCAATCACAGGGGGACGAGCCATGGCCCGTACGGCACAACGCGTGATTGCGCCTGGCAGCGGCGGTCTTTGGTCGCAGCTTGAGCCCTATTCGAAGCGCCTCGGCCGTAGCCCACTGCTGCTGCTATTGGCTTTCGTCGGCGTAGTGGCCTTTCATGCCGCGTTCGCCCGATCGCGTGGCGCCGGGACCCGGGCCGAGACCATCCTGATTGCGCTGGTCGGCACGTTGGCGCTGGTCGCGGCGGTGATGCCACTGCTGGCGGGACACACGCAGTGGTCAATGCTGGTGCAACTTAAGGGGATCAGCGGCCGGCTCTATCGCGCGATTCCAGCGCTCGGACGGCTGAGCGTGACACAACGCCGTGGATTGGGCATCGCGACGCTCGTGGCGGTGATGGTGGGGGGCGGTTACGCAGCAACCCGGTCCGGCACGTCGCCGCTGAGTGGCCTTGCCAACTTCCGGCCGTTCGCGGTGCAGGTGATCGAAGGTCGCGCGACGGTGCTCGGTGGCGATGCGCTTCGCATCAATGGCACGACGATCCGGCTCGCCGGCGTCGAGGCCCCGGAGGCCGATCAGAAGTGCGTCGGTGCCAACAAAAAGAAGTGGGCGTGCGGCGAGGCCGCCCAAGCAGCACTGCTGCGCATCGTCAAGGCCAAGAGTGTGCGCTGCGAGGTCTCCGGCGCCGATCCAGCCGGACGCTCGCTTGGTACCTGCCAGACGGTCAACACCGGCAATTCACAGGATATCGGATCGGCGTTGGTGAAAGAAGGCGCGGCGTTCTCCGAAGGCGGCCTGTTCTCTGGCTATGGCGATGTCGAAGCGGAGGCCAAGGAAAAGAAGCTTGGGTTGTGGCGCGGCGAAGCTGAACGCCCGGCCGACTATCGCGCCAAGCTTTGGGAAGTCGCAGCCAAAGCCGCGCCTGACGGTTGCCCGATCAAGGGGCAGGTGGCGGGCGACGCCAAGACCTACGTGATGCCGTGGCAACCGGTCTACGGCGGCGCAAAAGTGCGGCCAGGGCGCGGCGAGCGCTGGTTCTGCTCGGAATCGGAAGCCCAGGCCGCCGGCTGGAAGATCGTCAGCCGCTGAGCGGTGTGGATCGGCGCGGCGACCTCCGGTAGGTCGCCGCGCTCCATGTTGTCAGACAAAGGCCCTTGTCGACCCTCAGAAAATAAAGTCGCTGCGGTCCAGCGTGCTGATCTGCTGGTCGAAGGCGATCGCAAAATCGAGGCCGCCGTCGCCGTTGATGTCGGCGCTGATCAGGGTGCGGCCGGCGATGTCGGTGAACACCATGACCTCACCCAGTTCGAAGAAGTTGGCGTCGCTGTCGCCGAAGAACAGGCGGCCGCCAGTGGAGGTGCGAATCGCCGACAGGTCGATCACGTCCTGGTTGAGGCCGTCGTCCTGGAAGTCGGTGATCCGCTCCAGCGGGATCACGGCCTGGCCGCTGGAAAATCCGAAGATCGGCAACTCGGCGACGCTGAGGAACTGGAAGATGTCGCTACCCGCGCCGCCGGTCAGGATGTCGAGGCCCTCGCCGCCGAACAGCAGGTCGGTGGCGCCGCCGCCGTTGAGGGTGTCATCGCCGCCACGGCCGCTGAGCACGTTGCTGAGCTCATTGCCGGTGATGGTCTCGCGGAAGTTCGAGCCACGTACGTTCTCGAACCCGTAGAGGTCGTCGGTTTCGGTGGTGGTGACGAACTGCCGCGTCAATGAATTGAAGAACGACGTCGTTTCGGTGGCATGGCCGACGCCGCCATTCTGGCCGAGCGTGATGTTGATCGTCGGCGTGATGCTTAGGCCGGTTGGGTCCCAGCTCTCGAAACTGACCGTGTCGACACCGAGGCCGCCGCCGCCGATCAGGATGTCGTTGCCGTGGCCGCCGTCGATGATGTCACTGCCATCGAGGCCGCTCAGTTTGTTGGCGCCGCTGTTGCCGCGCAGGGTATCGCTGAATGCGGAGCCGGATGCGTTCTCGATGTCGATCAATTGGTCGCCCTGGGCGTCGCCGAAAAGCTGCGTGGCGCGCGAGAGGTCGATATTCACGCCGGCGGTCGAGCTTGCGTACATGGCTTCGTCGATGCCGGTGCCGCCGTCGAGTATGTCGGCGCCGCCGCGCCCCTCGATGAAGTCGTCGCCGCCGCGACCCATGATCTTGTTGACACCATCGTCGCCCCACAAGGCGTCGAGAAACGCACTTCCACGGATGTTCTCGATCGAGGTGTAGACATCACCCTCGGCATCGCCAAGCAGTCCGGTGCCGCGCTCTAGATCGACATTGACGCCGAAATTATTCGAGTTGTCGACCGGCTCGAGAAAGCCTTCGAGGCCTTGCGAGCCGTATTCGACCGTATCGATCCCCGTGCCGCCGTTAATGGTGTCGGCGCCGCCCTTGCCCTCGATGACGTCGTTGCCGGCGAACCCGTTGATGACGTCGGATGTGTTGTCGCCCTCGAAATAGTCGCCGAAGTCGGTGAGGTCATACTGCTCGATGGAAGAGAAACTGGCGACGCCGCGACCGATGCCAAGCAATCCTTCGCCGTAATGGTCCTCGTTGGCGGCCGAGCCGGTGCCGCGGAATTCGGCGACGCCATTCTCGAGTCCGATGCGAACACCTTGGGTATCGGAGATCACCGTCGTCAGGTTGTGACCGCCTGACGCGACAACGTCGATATAACCGAGGGTGCGGGCGTCGAACACGTCAGTACCGGAGCCGCCATTGTATGCGTCCTGGCCGGAGAAGAAGAGGCGATCGGCGCCCGAGCCACCATTGAGAATGTCGGTGCCGGCGCCACCGGTCAGCCAATCGTTGCCCGCATCGCCATCGACCGTGTCGTCGCCATTGTCACCGAACAGCTTGTCGTTGTCGTCGCCGCCACGCACCCAGTCGTCGCCGACGCCACCGGCGATCTTGTCGTTGCCGCCGCCGCCGCGGAACTCTTCGTCGATGTCGTTCGGGTCGCTGCCGACCAGGGTGTTGTCGAGCCAGTCGAACCAGTCTTGGCGGATGGTCTTGGCCATGGTCGTGTTCTCCGTGGGGGCGTGCGCGACGCCGTTGCCGATGACAGGACGATGCCATTGCTCAGGTTGCGTGGCTGTGCTGCGCAGCACACCGCTTGACGGTCGCTGGTCGATGGCGTTTCGTGCCGGCAAAATAGGGGCGATTATCGCCGTTAAGTCGCAGGAGGACGCCATGCAGGACACCCCAGCCAAGCTCAAGAGCTTCCAGACCTACATCGACGGCAAATGGTGCAACGCCGCCTCTGGCAAGACCTTCAAGACCTACGATCCCTATTCGGGCGAAGCCTGGGCCGAGGTGCCCGAATGCGATGCGGCCGATGTCGACAAGGCCTGCAATGCCGCCGCCAAAGCGTTCGAGAGCGGCCCTTGGCCGGCGATGACGCAGACCGCGCGCGGCGCCTTGCTGCGCAAGATCGCGGGGCTGATCGAGCAGCACGGCGACTACCTGGCCGAGATCGAAGTGCGCGATAACGGCAAGCTGATCTCGGAAATGCAGGCGCAGCTGCGTTACATGCCGCAGTGGTACTACTACTATGCCGGCCTCGCCGATAAGATCCAGGGCGCGGTGGTGCCGGTCGATAAGGCCGACCATTTCGCATATATCCTGCGCGAGCCGGTCGGCGTCTGCGCCATGGTTATCCCGTGGAACTCGCCGCTACTGCTGGTCGCTTGGAAGCTCGCGCCGGCGCTCGCCACCGGCTGCACGGCGGTGATCAAGCCGTCCGAGTATACCTCCGCCTCGCTGCTGGAATTCATGCGCCTCGTGATCGAGCCAGCCGGCGTGCCCGCTGGTGTGGTGAATGTGGTGACAGGTTATGGTGCGGCCGCCGGTGAACCGCTGGTGACGCATCCGAAGGTCGCCAAGGTCGCCTTCACCGGCGGATCGGTGACCGGTGCGCGCGTCGCCTCGCTGGCCGGCCAGTCGTTCAAGAAGGTGTCGCTGGAACTCGGTGGCAAGTCGCCCAACATCGTGTTTGACGACGCGATCATCGACGACGCGGTGAACGGCGCGATCTCCGGCATCTTTGCCGCCACCGGCCAGACCTGCGTCGCCGGCTCCCGCCTGCTGGTGCAGGAGAGCATCCACGACGAGTTCGTCGAGAAGCTGCTGGCCGTCGCCCGGACCGCCAAGCTCGGCAACCCGCAGAGCTTCGATACTCAGGTCGGCCCGGTGACGACGCCGCCGCAGTACAGCAAGATCCTCGGCTATATCGACATCGCCAAGGGCGAGGGCGCCCATTGCGCACTTGGCGGGGGGCCGGCCACGGCAGCCGAAGGCGGCGGCAAGTACTTCGTCAAGCCGACGATCTTCACCGGCGTCAACAACCGCATGCGCATCGCCCAGGAAGAAGTGTTCGGGCCGGTGCTGTCGGTGATCAAGTTCAAGGACGAGGCCGAGGCGGTGCAGATCGCCAACGACGTGATCTATGGCCTGGGCTCGGGCGTGTGGACCCAGTCGCTCAACCGCGCGCTCGGCATGGCGAAGAAGATTCGGGCCGGCACGGTGTGGGTCAACACCTACCGCGCTGTCAGCTTCTCGATGCCGTTCGGCGGCTACAAGTCGTCGGGCCTGGGACGTGAGAACGGCATGGATGCCATCAACGAGTACCTGCACACCAAGAGCGTGTGGGTTAACACCGCGACCGGCAACAGCGGCAATCCGTTCGTGATGAAGACCTCGGCTTCTTGACTGGTGCGCGCCGACACGCGTTTTGGCTGGTCGCGGGCGACTCCCCTCCGGGGAGCCGGCCGCCCGCGACGGGACACCGGTGTCCCGCGCTTGCCGGCCGGCGCGCGGAACGCGTGTCGGCAAGCGCAAAACAAAATGCCCGCAGCCGGGGGGAGGCTGCGGGCGGGGGACGTAGCGCCACGAGGGGGGGATCTTCGGGACAGCGCTACTCAGATGACAGTATACTAAAGTTGGTGATTGGGCAAGCCAAATAGAACAGGTATTGTTCCACATCGTGTAAATTCAGGTGACTGCGAGTATCTGCAAAAAGGGCATGTGACGCTGTCGAATTGTTGTCGAAAATTTGTCGGTTGCTTTGCGCGGTGATGGTGTTTTGTGCAACTCACAGATGCTTGACCTAGCCAAACGGAACCGAATGTCGCCGTTGGGTGGTTAATGGGTGGTCGCAACAGCCATTGCCTGCGACTTGGTTGACGAAGTTCGCGATGCGATGCCAAACCGGACGGCCCTCTCAACCTCAATCACGATTTCGAGATCGATCCGACCATGAGTAGCGACGACGTCATCATCCGCCGCGAAGGCCGTGCCGGCCGCCTCACCATGAACCGGCCGCAGGCGCTGAACGCGCTGACGACGCCGATGGTCGGGATGATCACCAAGGCGCTGGCGGAGTGGCGCGACGATGCGGCAGTCGAACTTGTCGTTCTCGACGCCGTTGGTGATCGGGCGCTGTGTGCCGGCGGTGATGTCATGTCGCTCTACGAGAGCCGGACGCAGGGCTCCGCGTTCGCGCGCGAGTTCTGGTCGGCCGAGTATCGCCTCAACGCAATGATCGGGCGCTATCCAAAGCCGTTTGTTGCGATCATGGACGGCATCGTCATGGGCGGTGGCATTGGATTGTCGGCCCATGCCTCGCACCGCATCGTCACCGAACGCTCGATGCTGGCGATGCCGGAAACTGGCATTGGACTGGTTCCCGATGTCGGCGGCACTTGGTTGCTGGCGCGCGCGCCGGGCGAAGTCGGCACCTATCTCGGACTAACCGGGGCGCGGATGTCGGGCGCCGACGCGATCTTCGCGCGGCTTCGCCGATACGTTCATTTTGTCGAAGCAGCGCGACGAACTGTTAGCTGCCTTGCGCGAAGCTGACCGGACAAATCTGGATCAGATCATCGCGACGCTCGCCAGCGCCACGCCACTGAGCGAATTGAAGGCGTTGGCGCCGGATCTTGATCGTGATTTCGCGGGAGAGAGCGTCGAGTCCATCCTTGCCGCGCTGGAACGCAACGGCAACCCGTGGGCCGCGAAGACGCTATCCGGCCTCAAGAGCAAGTCGCCCAGGGCGTTAAAGGCCACTCTTGCCGACGATCCGGCAGGCGCGCACGCTGCCGTCGCTCGAAGCCGCCCTCGATGTCGAGTACCGGCTTTGCTGCCGCCTGTTTGAGGACGGCGAGTTTCCGGAAGGTGTCCGCGCCCTGCTGGTCGACAAGGACCGGGCGCCGAAGTGGAACCCGGCGACGCTGGCCGAAGTCAGCGACGCCGAGGTCGCGCGATTGTTGTCGCCGTTGCCAGCGGGGCAGGAGTTGGGGCTTTACGCTAGCGGTTAGCCCTTCGCGTAATTCTTGATGAAGTCGCCGACGATGCGGACGATGCCGCGTGACAGCAGGTCATCCATCGCCGCGATGAAGGTGTCGACGTCCTCGCGCTTGCAGATCAGCGGCGGTTCGAGCCGGATGACGTTGCGGTTGTATTCGGTGAAGGCAACCAACACGTTGTAGTCGCGCAGCAGGTGCGAGCCGATGAAGCCGGCGAGCGAGCCCTTGAGCTTGTCGTCGAGCACAGACACGGCCTGCTTCAGCATGAACGGCAGTGTCTGCGAGAAATCCTGGAATTCGAGGCCGACCATCAGGCCCTGGCCGCGCACGTCCTTGATGAGCTTGGGATGCTTGACCTGCAGCTCCTTCAACCGGTCGAGCAGGTACTGGCCCTGCTCGGCGGAGTTGTCGATCAGGCCCTCGTCATAGAGGATGTTGAGCGCCTCGATAGAGGTGATGCAGCCTTCGCCAATGCCACCGAACGTCGCCGGACCGTGAATCAGCGCGGTCTTCGGCGTGCCATAGGCCTTCATGTAGACCTTGGTGCTGGCGATCATGGCGCCCATCGCGCATTTGCCGCCGCCGAGCGACTTGGCGAGCGCGGTCACGTCCGGCACCACGCCGGCATGTTCGAAAGCGTAGAACTTGCCCGATCGGCCGAGGCCGCACTGCACTTCGTCGGCGATCCAAAGCACATTGTGCTTGTCGCACAGGCGGCGCAGTTCCTGCCAGAAGGCCGGTGGCGCGACGTTGATACCGCCGCCGCCTTGGATGGTCTCCAAGCAGACGATGCCGATCGACTTGTCGGATTCGAGCGCGCGGCGGATGGCTTCGATGTCGCCGAACGGCACCTTCACGTTCTTCGACGAGAGGTCGAAGTTCGAGCGGTAGAGCGGTCCGTCGGTGATGGCGAGCGTTCCCTTGGTCTTGCCGTGGAACGAATTCTCAGCATAAAGGATTTTCGAGCGCTCAGGGCCCTGCGCCTGCTCGGCGACCTTCAGCGCCGCTTCCATGGCTTCCGAACCGGACGAGCCGAGGAACACCATGTCGAGGTCACCCGGCGAAACCTGCGCGAGATTGTGGGCCAGGGCCGAGGCGTATTGCGACATGAAGGCCATCGCGATCTCATGGCGGCCTTCGTCCTGGAACTTCTTGCGGGCGGCCAGGATGCGCGGATGGTTATGGCCGAAGGCGAGGCTGCCGAAGCCGCCGAAGAAGTCGAGTATCTTCCGGCCGTCACGGGTAATGTAATGCATGCCCTCGGCGCGGTCGATGATGACCTTGTGGAAGCCGAGCAGCTTCATGAAATGCAGCTGGCCCGGATTTAGATGGGCCTGGAACAGATCGATGATCTGTTGGGTCGGCAGCGCTTTGGCTTCTTCCACCGTGATCAGGGCCGGCTTCGGCGTGCGGTTGGCGATCAGATGATCGCTGCATTCGGCCTTCACGGGGCTTGGCGATGTCGTGGTCATGGGCGAGTTCACTCTCAGCTGGATCAGACGGGCTGCGGCCTATGCGAAGCAAGATTGCGGCCGTCTTTCTTGGCGCGGTATTCGGTGTAGGCTGCGATCAGCATGTCGTCGTCGCGGAACTTCGGCGTCCAGCCGAGTTCGCGCTTGGCCTTGGAGCAGTCGAGAAGGCATTCCTCGTCGGCGATCAGGTACTGCTCGGGGTCCATCAGCGGCATGTTTACGGCGTCGAGCGCGTTGAGCGTCATCTTGACCAGGAAGCCCGGCGTCGGGATCAAGATCGAGCGGCTGCCGGCGTGCGTGACCAGGCGACCGAGCAGATCGCGCACTGATGGCGGCGTATCCGAGCCGAGATTGTAGGCTTCGTTCGGCACGCCCGCTTTCCAGGCGAGTTCGGCGGCGGAGGCGCAATCGAACACCGACACAAACTGATAAGGGTTGCGGCCCGACCCGATCATCGGAACAGGAAGGTTGGCGTCGACCAACTTGAAAAGCTTCTCGAGAATGCCGAGGCGACCCGGTCCGATGATCAGGCGCGGCCGGAATAGCGAGATGCGGAAGCCCTTGTTGCGATACTCGGCGGCAAGCGTCTCGGTGTCGAGTTTGCTCTGGCCGTAATGGCCGAGCGGCGCGCACGGGTGATCTTCCTTTTGCGGCGTCACCACTGAATGGCCGTACACCATGTCGGTGGTATAGTGCACGAGGCGCTTGGCGCCGGCTTTTTCCATCCATTCCAGGATGTGCTTCGTGCCGAAATAGTTCACCGGGTAGAAGAACTCGTACCGTTTTGCCTTCGGCATGATCGGCGACAGCATTTTGGCCGACAGATTGTAGACCATGTCGTCGGGCAGGAGGTCGACGCTGGCGAAGGTTTCGGGCTTGGTGACATCGAAATGTACAAAGGGAACGCGGCCGTAGACCTCGTGCCCGCTCTTCATTATGTCGGCGATGATCACCTGTTCGCCCTGTGCAGCGAGGTTTGCCGCCAGGATATTGCCGACGAAGCCATCGCCGCCGATGATGATGTGACGCATGACGGTTTTTTCTCTGGGTTGTTACGAGCGCGATATCAGGATGGTGCCGAGGCAGATAAGGCCGATGCCGGCGATCCGCAGGCTGTTAACGTCTTCCTTGAACACGTAGTACGCATAAGCTGCGACCACGACATAGGCGAGGCTTAGAAACGGGTAGGCGAAGGATAGTTCGACGCGGCTCAGCACCACGAGGTGCGACGCCATGCTGATGACGAACGTCGACAGGCCCAGGAATACCCACGGATTGAACACGATCCTGAACACGGTTTGAAACAGGCCGGCTTCAAGCGTAACGGCGCCAAGGGCGAGCATGCCCTTCTTGAGCATGATCTGGGCTGCCGCGTTGGTCAGCACGGTAAAGAGTATGAGAGGTATGTAACGGGTCACTGGGGCCGGAACTCTCAGGTTGGTGACAATTGTGTTCGACGGCAGGGTGTGATGACGGCAAGTCCGGCGTGGCGCAAGGCATTGCCGCAGCCGTCGTTACCATCGATCGGTGAACGCTGTATATGTTGCCGCTATTGGTTTGCTCGGGTCAGTGATGTTGTCCGGCAAGCCGCTGGCGCAAGGGCTGCACGACAGCGAGATCGGCAAGCAGCACCGCGCAATCGGCGTAGCGGCCGGCCAGACGCCGCGGGTTGGTAGCCAGCCGCCACAGCCATTCGGTGCCGGTCCGCTGCATGAACTTTGGTGCACGGATCTGCTCGCCGGCAATGAAATCGAGTGCGGCGCCGATGCAAACGAAGCCGCAACGCACCCCTTGCGCCTTGGCGCGGGCGGCAAAGAGTTCCTGTTTCGGTGCACCGAGCGCGATGAAGGCGATGCGGGCGCCCGAGGCTGCGATGCGAGCGATTGCCGCATCGGCATCGCGGCCGCAAGGGTCGAAACCGGCGGCTGGTGCGTCGGTGCCGGCAATGTCGATCAAACCGTTGGTGCGGTCGGAGAAGGCGCGGCCAGCGCGGGCCAAGGTGCCGCCACTTGAGCCGAACAGATAGATGGGGATTTGGCGCTGGGCCGCTTCGTCGATCATCGGCAGCACCAGATCGGCGCCGGTGGTACGCCTGACATCGGCGCCTTGCCGGCGCGACAGCCAGACAATGGGTGCGCCGTCGGCGGTGACGATCGAGGCCTGGGCATAGGCGTCGCGGAATGCCGCATCCTGCCGTAGCTTTACCAAATGGTCGAGGTTCAGAGTGAACACCGTAAAGCTCTCGGCATGTTCGGCCCGGTCGGCGATGGCCTTGATCGCTGCATCGAGCGTCGCTGTCGTGATGCTCCAGCCGTCAATACGCGCCAGTGGAGAAGCTGATAATTCGTTGGATGAGAACTGCGACATAACTCACTGGCGTTGAATGTGTTTCGCTATTGCTAAGGGAACGGGCTTCCCTTAACGACATCTCTTAACAGTCTAGCAACCTTTCTCGTGGCTGTCCGGCCTTCTTCACGTATGAAGCGGTCGAACAGGGCCGCAAGGCCGGTCGCATCGGCTGCGGGGGGACTTGCGAAAATCGTGCCGTTGATCGGCGCATCAAAAGTGGACGGGCCAACGCGCTCGATCCGCGTCAAAAAATCCTGAGTTTGCGATCGTGATGCAAGGTTACAAGGGTACAGGTGCGCTATGAGTGGCGTTCAAAGAATCGGCGGCATTCGGCGCAGCGTCGACGTCAATGGTATCCCGAGCGGGAGCGGCGATCGCGGCAAGGGGCGTTGGGTACTCGGCGATTTAGGCTTTCCGCTGGCGGTCGCGACGTTGACCGCACTGGCGATTGTGCTCGTATGTGTCGCCAGCGGCGTTGCCTATCATCTGTATGTGTACGGCAATGTCGGGCGCTATCGCAGCTTCTTGGCGATCGGCGTGTTGGTCGCGTTCCTGGATATCTTGCCGTTCGTGTTTCGCAGTGAACTCGGCGCCGATCGCTATCTGGCGCCTCGTCCGCGCCTCGGCCGCTTGATGCTGGTCTGGACCTGGGCGTTCTTCGCACTCGCAGTGGTGGCGTTCCTGACTAAATCGACGGCGACGTTTTCGCGCGGCTGGCTGTTGCTGTTCTTTGTTTTTGGCGGCGCAACGCTGGTCGGCCTCGAACTGGGTATGCGGGCGTTGGCGCGGCGCGCACTCGCCGTCGGCCGGCTTGCTCGCCAACGGCTGATGCTGATCGGCACACCGGACGAGATTCAGCGTTTCAACACGGCACACGGGCGAATGCGCTCGACCGTCGAGGTCGCCTGCGTGACGGCGGTGCCGATGGCAGCACTTTCCCCGACCAGCGTAGAGGATGAAGCCCTGCTTGAGGGGCTGCTCGAGCGCGCGGTGGTGAGCGCGCGGGCGCACGAGATCGACGGCATTGTTCTGCTGTCCGACTGGTCACATGCCGGTTTCGTCGATGCCTGTGTGGCGGCGTTCACGCTGCTGCCGGTTTCGATCCATCTCGATGCCGGGCGCCTTGCGGAACGGTTCAGCGGCATTCGCATCGAGCGCGTTGGCCCGGTGGCGGCATTCTCGCTCACCGAGGTGCCGATGGGCACATTGCAGTCGCTTGGCAAACGCGCATTCGACATCCTGACTGCGGCGGTGGCGCTGGTCGTGCTGAGCGGCCTGTTCGCCGTCATCGCGGCACTGATCAAATGGGACAGTCCCGGCCCGGTGTTTTTCCGCCAGCGGCGGCTCGGCTATAACCAGCGCGAGTTCCGCATCTTCAAGTTCCGCAGCATGAGCGTGCAGGACGACGGCGATCATGTGAAGCAGGCGATCCGCAACGATCCGCGTGTTACCCGCATCGGCGGCATCCTGCGCCGCTACAATCTGGACGAACTGCCGCAGTTGATCAACGTGCTGAAAGGCGAGATGTCGATTGTCGGGCCTCGGCCACACGCCATCGCGCATGATCGCCTGTTCGAGAAGCGCATCGAAATGTATCCCCGCCGGCTCAACGTCCGGCCCGGCATCACCGGCTGGGCTCAGGTGCACGGCTTGCGCGGCGCGACCGACACCGACGACAAGATGGCGGCACGCGTCGAGCACGATCTCTACTACATCGACAACTGGTCACTGGCGCTCGATCTCTACATTGTCATCCTGACGGTCGTGTCGCCGAAGGCCTACCGCAACGCCTTTTGAAGGCTGATGGACGCGCGGCGGCCATGATACTGCCGCGATGCCCGCCGACTACTCGCAACAATTGGCAACAATTGACGGCACGAGGGGCGTTTCGCCGCTCGGCCGGGCGCTTGCTGTCGAGCGCGAGCGGGGTGTGGGCGCAATGGCCGTTATATTCGCACAATCGGCTATGGATCTCGGTCTTGATCATCTGCGCGAGATTGCGGCGCAGGTGGTCGAAGTCGCTGTGCGCTGGGCCGAGGATGGCTATTCGCGTGCGCCGGCACTCATGACCGGCATCGCCGCGTTCGCCGTTGTGCCGTTTCTCGGCCTTGCCGGCTATTTGTTCAACCGTTGGCTGGCGGCGCGCGCCGCGCCGGTAGCCGAGCCCGCGGCGATCCGCACCGAACTTGCCGCCGCGCAGGGGCTGGGCTGGCCATGTGATGGCTGGCTCACCATCGATGGACCGACGCCGATGCGACGTGCCCTGCCGCGCGAATTGCTCAGCATTGGTCGCGAGAATGACAACGATCTGCAACTCGATGACGCGACTGTCCACCGCCATCACGCGGTGCTGCACCGGACGCCCGAGGCGCAGTTCGTGATCCGCGATCTAAGCGGCCAGGCTGGCAATGGCGTCACGGTCAACGGCCGGCGGGTTGATCAAGTGGCGCTGCGCGATGGTGACCAGATCGGGATTGGCGTGGTGAAGCTTAGGTTCGAAGCCGAGCCGGCGTGACGGTATTTCTTCAACAATGAAATCGGCGGAAGTCGCAAAGGGAGAACAACATGAGTGACTCGAAGGGCATGATCGGACGGGCACAGTCCGGGTTCCTCGGATCGTTGCGCGATGCGCTGGCGGCGGCCAGCCGTGACGAGACGCGTCCGGAGCCGATGGCGATGGCGGACAAGTCACCGCCACGGCTCGAACATCACGGCTCACAGGCGATGGCTGCTGTCGTGGATCCAGCTGCCACCCAACTGATCCGTCGGAGTGAGCCTCTGCCGGCCGCCGCCGACGCCGTGCGCGAGGCCCGCGCCGGCGCGCCGAATGTGCCGCCGCTGGTCCGTGCAGAAGCTGAGCTCGACGTTGATGAGACGGCCGCGCCGACCACGCGGGCACTGCGCGGCGCGCCACATAACACACCACCTAAGAAATCGGCGGCACCGGCCAGCGACGATCGCACCCAGATCCTGCGCGGCAAGCCGAAGGTCGCGCGCGGCGAGTTCGAACAAGACCCGGTGGTGGGCTGGCTGGTCGTGGTCGGCGGACCTGGGCTCGGCTCTTTCCGGCCGATCTTCGAAGGCAACAACACGGTCGGCCGGGCCGCGAGCCAGCGCGTCGCACTCGACTTCGGCGACGACGCGATCTCGTCCGAGGAGCAGGCCTATATCCGATACGACAGCGCCGAACGCGCCTTCCTGTTCGTACCCAACCTTGCTAAGACCAATATCGTGTCCGTCAACGGCAAACGGCCGACGGCGGCGGTCGGGCTCGCTGCCATGGACGTCATCCTGATGGGCCGCACGCAACTCGTATTCGTGCCGTTCTGTGGAGCGGATTTCGACTGGTCAGAGCTAGCCGACAAGCCAAACTGATGATGCACTTCGAGGCCGCCACCGCAACATCGCAAGGGGCGCGACGCTACCAGGAAGACGCCGCCGGGTTTTTTCCCGGCGCGCGGTCGGTCGCGTCGATGTTGGCGGTGCTTGCCGACGGCATGGGCGGGCATGCTGGCGGCGCCACCGCCAGCCGGCTCGTCCTCGACACTTTCATGGAGTGCTTCAACGCGTCGGGCGCAGCCATGCCGGTCAGGCTTGGCGCCGCGCTCGACGCCGCCAACACAGCCATCGCCCAGATCGTCAGTGAGACGCCAGGACTATCGGGCATGGGATCGACGCTGGTCGGTGCGGCTTTCGGGCCCGATGGTCTTGAGTGGATCAGCGTCGGTGACAGCCCGCTCTATCTCTACCGCCGCGCCGAAATCGCGCTGCTGAACGAAGACCATTCGCTGGCCCCGGCGCTTGATCAACTTGCAGCCGAGGGCAAGATCACCGAGGCGGCCGCTCGCAGCGATCCGCGGCGGCACATGCTGCGCTCGGCGGTGACCGGCGAGGAACTCGATCTCGTCGATCTGTCGCGCAAGGCGCTGGCGCTCGACGATGGCGACTATGTCATTCTGGCCAGTGACGGCATTCATACCCTTGAGGAGGCGGAGATCGCGCGCATCGTCACCGGCTATGCCGAAGCTGGGCCGCAGGCGGTTGCCGACGCGCTGATTCGGGCGGTACTCGAACTGCGGGAACCGCATCAGGACAACGTGACAATCATCGCGGTGCGACCCTCGTCTGCATCGGCAGGCGGTGACGCAGCCTAGCGGCGCTGGCACAATGGTGTACCGTCTTTCGCCCACCGGAGAATGCATCAATGCGCATGGTCACTGTCGCCGCCGCCCAACTCGGCGCCATCAACAAGGCCGATAATCGTCAGTCCGTGGTGGCGCGCATGCTCGCGCTGATGGAGCAGGCCAAAGCCCGGGGCGCCGACTTCGTGGTCTACCCCGAGTTGGCGCTGACCACGTTTTTCCCGCGCTGGTATCATGCCGACCGCGCCGAGGCCGACCAGTGGTTTGAGCGCGATATGCCGGGTCGGGAGACGCAGCCACTGTTCGATCGCGCCAAGGCGCTCGGCATGGGCTTCACCTTCGGCTACGCCGAACTGACGCCTGATGGTCACCACTTCAATACGTCCATCCTCGTCGACCGCAGTGGAACGATCGTCGGCAAGTATCGCAAGGTGCACCTGCCGGGGCACTCGGAATTGGACCCCGAACGCACCCATCAGCACCTGGAAAAGCGCTATTTCGAACCGGGCGATCTTGGCTTCCCGGTCTGGCGCACCATGGGCGGCATTTTCGGCATGTGCATTTGCAATGATCGCCGTTGGCCGGAGGTTTATCGCGTAATGGGGTTGCAGGGTGTCGAGATGGTGACGCTTGGCTTCAACACGCCGTCGGTCAACTCGCAGAAGCCGGCCGAAGGGCCTGAAGGCCGCATCTTTCATCACAAGCTGTCGTTGCAGGCCGGCGCCTACCAGAATTCGACCTGGGTGGTGGCAGTCGCCAAGTGCGGCTCGGAAGATGGCCATCACATGTTCGGCTGCTCGGCGATCGTCGACCCCGACGGTCATGTGGTTGCCGAGACCAAGACCGAGGACGACGAAATCATCGTCCATGCCTGCGATCTTGATGCCACGCGGTTCGGCAAGGCGACGATTTTTGATTTTGCCCGCCATCGCCGTATCGAGCACTATGGTCGAATCACTAGCCAAACTGGCGTTATCTTGCCGCCCGAATAGGACAATCAATGTCAGCGACCGATTTTGATCTCACGCAACTCGCGGTGCGTGACCGGTATAAGCTCGTGTGCGGTATCGTCGTGCCGCGCCCGATCGCGCTTGTCACATCGGTCGATGCGGACGGCCGCGTCAATGCTGCGCCGTTCTCTTTCTTCAATGTCTTTTCCGACGATCCAGTGCAGATCGTGCTCGGCCTGCAGCACAAGGCAGACGGCACGCCGAAGGACACAACGCGCAATCTGGCGGCGGCGAAGTATTTCGTCGTCAACATGGTCGACGAGTCGCTGGCGGCTGTAATGAACGACTGCGCCATCGACTTCCCACCCGCCGTCGGCGAGATCGAGGCGCTGGGCATTCAAACTCTGCCGGGCGTCAGCGTACCGGTGCCGCGGATCGCCGCCGCACCCTTTGCGCTAGAGTGCCGCAAGACGGTGTCGCTCGCCTTTTCGAACAGCCGAGAATTGCTGATCGGCGAGGTGGTCCGCATTCACGCGCGAGCCGGTCTGGTTGATCCGGTGAACCTCCACATTGATACCGCGACCTATCGGCCAATCGGTCGCCTTGCCGGCGCGCAATATTGCCGCCAAGGCGAGGTGTTCGAGATGGCACGGCAGACCTATGGCGAATGGGCCGGCTCTCGCTGATAGGATTGTTCTTGCGGTTGATGCGTTGGAACTCGGCCGGATATTCTGCGGCCGCTTTCCGGCTGTCGCGGGTACTATAGTTCAGTATTGAATTTGAATTGTAAGTGGGTGTTGCACTGATGACCGGTCGCGCCAACGAGCTTGCAACTGTTAGTCGATCGGGGTTTGGCACTGACGCACCGCGGTTCGTGACCGGCTCCATCATGGGCCACCTGCTGGTGATGGCCGGCACCAGCGCCGTCGGGCTGATGGCGATTTTCATCGGCGATCTTGCCAATATCTACTTTCTCAGCCTGTTGAAGGATGTCGAGACCGTCGCCGCCGTCGGCTACGCCAGTTCGATCCTGTTCTTTGCGACCTCGATCGGCATTGGTCTGGCGATCGCGGCCACTGCGCTGGTGGCGCCGGCTATCGGCGCGCGGGATCTCGATCAGGCGCGGCGGCGTGCGACCAACACGCATCTGGCCGCTGTCATTGTCAGCTCCGTGCTGGCGTTCCTGCTGTGGCTTTCGGTACCCTGGCTATTGAAGCAGCTTGGCGCCACCGGCCGCACGCATGCGCTGGCCGTTTCGTATTTATCCATTCTGGTTCCGGCATTGCCACCGCTGGCACTCGGGATGACGTCGGGCGCGGTGTTGCGTTCGGTTGGCGATCCGCGCCGGGCGATGTACGTCACGCTCGCCGGCGCGATCGTGAACATTATTCTCGATCCGATTTTCATTTTTGGCTTCGGGTTGGGCATTCAAGGCGCCGCTATTGCCTCCGTGATTGCCCGCATTGTCATCATGGTCATCGGGCTTAATGGCGTGATGCGGGTTCATGATCTGATGGCGGCGCCGAGCATAGGGGCCTTGATCGCCGACGCGCGGGCGATTGCGGGCATTGCTTTGCCGGCGGTGGCTGCGAACATCGCCAACCCGATCAGCAATGCCTACGTGACCTACGTGATCGCGGGACACGGCGACGATGCGGTGGCTGGTTGGGCGATTATCGGCCGAATCATGCCGGTGGCCTTTGGCTTGGTGTACGCGCTGTCAGGTTCGGTCGGTCCGGTTCTCGGCCAGAATCTTGGCGCCTGCGAGCACGAGCGGGTACGACGCAGCGTGGTCGATGCCGTGGTGATCACGGTCGGTTTCACGGCGGTCGCCTGGCTGCTGTTGGCGGTTTTCGCCGATACCCTGGTCGATGTGTTTCACGCGCGCGGCGAGGCCGCTGAACTCATCCTGTTCAATTGTCGTTGGGTGGCGCCACTGTTCGTGTTCCTGGGCACACTGTTCATCGCCAATGCGGCATTCAACACGTTGGGCAAAGCGCACCTGTCGACCTGGTTCAACTGGGCGCGGGCGACGCTCGGCACCGTTCCTTTCGTCATGCTCGGTGGCTATGTGGCGGGGCCGAAAGGGATTTTGCTCGGCAATATGGCGGGTGGCATCCCGTTCGGATTGGCCGCGATCTGGCTGTGTCTCAGGCTGATCGGGCAATTGCAGCCGCGTCGGCCGCTTGTCACATGAACCGGCTATCTCTGTGGGTTTCGACCCATTGATTACAGAGCGGTGTTGTGTTGCCGACCCTTGCTGCCGTATGAATACTAACAGTTTTGCTTATTGATTGATTGAAATGAGTGTGTGGGCGGATTAGCCGAAGTAGTGGGTGACGCACTTCGGCGGTGGCGCGTTCTGCGCGGGGACCGGAAATTGAAAGTCGGCTTGATCCAAAGGAACTTCGCCCTGGTGCGGACGTGGCTGGTCAACCTGCCGCGGTTTCACAAGCGCGTCGCCTTGGTCCTCAACGATATGCTGTTACTGTCGCTGGCGCTGTGGCTGGCACTGTCGTTCCGCTATTTGCGGGTTTACGTCCCCGATTCGATCGAACTCGCCATGTTGTTCGCTGCCGCCCCCATTATTGCGGTTGTGGTGTTCTTCTATGGTGGCGTCTATCGCGTTGTTACACGCTATATCGGCGCCAAGGGCACGACCAAGGTGCTGTTGTACCTCGGGCTGTCAGTGTTGTTCTGGGCCTTGATCGTTCTGATGAGTGGTCTCAAGGGCGTGCCGCGATCGGCGGTGGTGCTCTATTGGTTCATCGCATCGGCTCTGATCTACGGCAGCCGGCATATGGCTGCGTGGCTGCTGCAGGGGGCCGGGTTCGCGCTACTGCGGGAAAAGGCCAATCCGACTGCGGTCGCGATCTTCGGTGCCGGGCAGACGGGTCTTGAATTGCTCGAGTCGTTACGTCGGGCGGGCGACAGCAACGTGATCGGATTTCTCGACACGACACCGTCCCTGGTCGGGCAATATATTGCCGGTGTGAAGGTCTACCAGCCGGAGAAGCTCGCCTCGATGGTGACGCGACACGGCGTCAAATGCGTCTATCTCGCCCAGTCGCTGGCGACGCGGCGGGAGCGGGCGGAAACGCTGAAGTGGCTGCAGGGGTTTCCGGTCCGAGTCCAAGTGTTGCCGGCGATCGACGATCTGGCGTCGGGCCGGGTTAACGTCAGCGCCTTGCGGGAAGTCGAGGTCGAGGACTTGCTGACACGGGATCCGGCGCCAGCCATCTCAGAGTTGATCGACCGGGCGGCGCAGCGCAAGTGCGTGATGGTCACCGGCGCCGGCGGGTCGATCGGCGCCGAACTGGTCCGCAAATTGGTGCGGCAGGGGGCGCGCAAGATTGTGCTGTTCGAACTCGCCGAGTCCGCACTGTACGAGATCGATATGGAGGCGCGCGACATCGTCCGTCAGTTGGGGTCCGATATTCACAGTCCGGAGATTGTGGCGATCCTCGGATCGGTTCACGATCGCGCATTGGTGACCCAGGTCATCGTCGCGCACGCCGTCGACACCATCTGCCATGCCGCCGCTTACAAGCATGTGCCGCTGGTCGAATCCAACGCGGTGGTCGGACTCGACAACAACGTCTTTGGCACCGCCGTGCTCGCCGAGGTCGCGCGCCGGCATGGGGTTGAACGCTTCGTGCTGATTTCGAGCGACAAGGCGGTGCGGCCGACCAACATCATGGGGGCATCAAAGCGGCTCTCGGAACTCATTCTGCAGGGCCATGCCAGCGATCCGGGCTGCGAGTGCATTTTCACCATCGTCCGGTTCGGCAACGTGCTCGATAGTTCCGGATCGGTGATGCGGCTGTTCCGCAAGCAGATCGCGGCCGGCGGCCCAGTGACCGTCACCCACCGCGACGTCATCCGCTACTTCATGTCGATCCCCGAGGCGGTGGAATTGGTGCTGCAGGCTGCGGGCCTTGGCGTCGGCGGCGAGGTGTTCGTGCTTGAAATGGGCGAGCCGGTACGGATAGACGATCTTGCTCGCTCGATGATCCGCTTGGCCGGGCTTGAATGCCGCGACGACGCCAATCCGACGGGCGATGTCGAGATTGAATACACCGGGCTGCGCCCCGGCGAGAAGCTGTTCGAGGAGTTGCTGATCGGCGGGAGCCAGACCCCGACCGAGCATCCGCGAATCCTGCGCAGTGACGAGCCGTACCTCGCCGCCGACGAGTTGGCTCGGGAGCTGGACGCACTTCGACTGGCGATGAAGGCCAACGACGTCGTGTCGATCCAGGCTATCCTCTCGCGCGTGGTCGAAGGCTATCGCGCGGCGCCTTCGATTGCGGGCGACCCGACAGCAGCGCCGGTTGGTGCCCAGGCGCTGTGGCAGCCGGTATCGCGGACGCTGCATTAGGCGGGTTTTGCGGCCGCACCGATGTAGTTGACGTCGGTGTCGCGGCCGAGCGACCAGCGGTCGGCGAGTGGATTGTAGACGAGGCCTTCGCAGGCGAGCCCGTTGAGGCCGGCCGCCTGGACGTGGCCATCGAGTTCCTGTGGCGTGATGAACCGATCCCATTGGTGGGTGCCGACCGGCAACCAGCGCAGCACGTACTCGGCGCCGACGATTGCCAGCATATAGGCCTTCATCGTCCGGTTGATGGTCGACAGGACCAGTAGGCCGCCTGGGCGTACGAGCTGGCCACAGGTCGCGACGAACGCCGCCGGATCAGGCACATGTTCGACCACTTCCAGGCAAACGACGATATCGAACAGGCTGCCGCCGGCGGCTAGATCCTCCGCGCTGGCGGCGCGGTAGTCGATGGTGAGGCCGCTCGTTTCCGCATGGCGCCGGGCAGCGCCAATGTTGGCTTCGGCGGGCTCAATGCCGGTCACCTTGCCGCCGAGCCTTGCCAACGGCTCGGAGATCAGCCCGCCGCCGCAGCCGATGTCGAGGATCGTCAAGCCGGCGAACGGCTTCGATGCCTTCGGCGCCAGATTGAAATGTGCGCTCGCGCGATCACGGATGAAGCCCAGGCGGGCGGGCCCGAGCTTGTGCAGCGGCTTGAATTTGCCGTTCGGGTTCCACCAGTCGTCGGCGAGCCTGGCGAAGCGGTCGAGTTCGGCCGCGTCGATGTTGGCGGCGGGGGATGTCGCGGTGTCGGTCATGTCCTTTCATGACGCCTCGCCGGGCGTTCGTCAAACCTTGGACAGGCATGTTGCGGGGGCGTCGCGATCTGGTTATGAGTACCCTGGATCAGGGTAAATTCGGTCGCCCGGGCCGCGGCTTGCACGAGCCGAGGCCGCGCGGATCGACTGCGGCTTTTTTGACGTGTGACGAAAGGCATCCGGAGCGGATGTCCAGGGACGAGACCGATGGCTGTAGTTGTTATGAAATTCGGCGGCACATCCGTCGCCAATGTTGAACGCATCAAGAACGTAGCCCGTCACGTCAAGCGTGAGGTCGATGCCGGCAATCAGGTCGCCGTGGTGGTGTCGGCCATGACAGGCGTGACCAATCAGCTTGTCGGCTGGGTGCGGGAAGCCTCCGTCCTGCACGATGCGCGCGAATATGACGCGATTGTCGCCTCCGGTGAAATGGTCACCGCCGGTTTGCTCGCCATCTGCCTGCAGGCGATCGGCGTGCAGGCACGCTCATGGCAGGGCTGGCAAGTGCCGGTCATCACCGACAAGGCGCACGGCTCGGCCCGGATCATCAAGATCGACGGCACCGAGCTGCGCAAGCGACTGGCTGGCGGCGAGGTCGCGGTGGTGACAGGCTTTCAAGGCATCGAGCCCGAGCGCAACCGCATCGCGACACTCGGCCGTGGCGGCTCCGACACCAGCGCCGTCGCGCTTGCCATCGCGCTCAAGGCTGACATCTGCGATATCTATACCGACGTCGACGGCGTTTATACAACTGATCCGCGTGTGGTGCCGAAGGCCCGCCGGATGACCAAGGTCTCCTACGAGGAGATGCTGGAGATGGCCTCGCTCGGCTCCAAGGTGCTGCAGACCCGCTCGGTCGAGCTGGCCATGGTGCACCGGATGCGAACGCGCGTGTTGTCTAGCTTCGTCGCGCCGGACGCGATGCCGGCGGTCGGCAACGGCGACAACTGGGAACAAATCGGTACAATCGTTTGCGACGAGGAAGAGATCGTGGAACAGCAAGTCGTCAGCGGCATCGCCTACGCCAAGGATGAGGCCAAGGTCACGATCGTCAAGGTTGCCGACAAGCCCGGCATTGCCGCGCGCATCTTCGGACCTCTGGCCGAGGCCAACGTCAACGTCGACATGATCGTCCAAAACCTGTCGGCAGACGGCAAACATACCGATATGACCTTCACTGTGCAGGCGGCCGAACTGCCGCGCACGCTTGAGGTTCTCAAGGAGGCCAAGGCCGACATCGGTTTCTTCGAGGTCAAGAGTTCAGCCGACGTGGTCAAGGTGTCGGTAATTGGCGTCGGCATGCGCAGCCATGCGGGCGTCGCTGCCATGATGTTCAAGGCGCTTGCCGACAAGGGCATCAACATTCTCGCCATTACTACCTCTGAAATCAAAATCAGCGTGTTGATCGACGCGGCCTACGCCGAATTGGCCGTCCGCACACTGCACACGCTCTATGGGCTCGACAAGGAATAGGGCTGACGCATTTCAGGCACCGCCGGTCATGGCGGTGTCAGGACACGATATGGTCTAGCGATCGGCGCCGTCGGCACCGGTTGCGGCCTTGGCGCTTAACACCGCTTCCAGGAGCGGAGGGGCAAACGGCAGTCAGTCATGCAGACGCGACGCGGGGATGAGCCGCGCAACCCGTCGAACGAATCGGCGCTCCGTGTCATTACGCGGCGCCTTCGGGAAATCATGTCCACCGAAGGCGATGGCCAGTCGCGGCTTGACCAGATCGTCCGTCAGATTTCCGGTCTCATGGTCGCCGAAGTCTGCTCCATTTACCTCAAGCGGCAGGACGGCTCGCTCGAACTGTTCGCCACCGAAGGCTTGAACAAGGACGCGGTCCACAACACGCGCATGAAGCGTGGCGAGGGCCTGGTCGGACGCTGCGCCGAACTCGCGATCCCGGTCAATGAGCCGGACGCACAGAACCATCCGGCCTTCTCCTACCGACCCGAAACCGGCGAGGAGGTTTATCACTCGCTGCTGGCGGTGCCGATCATCCGTGGCGGCACTGTCTACGGCGTGGTGGTGGTGCAGAACCGCACCCTGCGTGTCTATACCGAGGAAGACGTCGAGGTGCTGCAGACAACCGCGATGGTGGTTGCCGAGCAGATTATTTCGGGTGCGGTCGCCGGCGCTGGCGCAGCACTTGATATCGGCCGTTCGCAGACCACCGCGATCCAGGGCGAACCGATGTCGGAGGGCATCGCGCTCGGCCACATCGTGCTGCACGAGCCGCGCGTGGTGGTCACCAAGCTACTGTCCGACGACCCGGTCGCCGAAGTGCAGCGGTTGGAGGCGGCCGTTATCAAGTTGCGCTCGAGCCTCGACGAATTGCTGGCGCACGAGACGTTGGCGATGGCCGGCGCCCACCGCGACGTGCTGGAAGCCTACCGCATGTTCGCCAACGACAAGGGCTGGCTGCGCCGCATGCGCGAAGCCGTGAAGGAGGGCCTGACCTCGGAGGCCGCCGTCGAGCGGGTGCAGAACACCACGCGCTCGCGCATGCTGCGCCAGAACGATCCATACTGGCGCGAGCGGCTGCGCGATCTCGACGATCTGTCGGACCGTCTGTTGCGCATCCTGGCTGGCCGCGAGAGCGCCGCCCGCGAGCACATGGACTTGCCGCTCGACACCATCCTGGTTGCGCGCACCATGGGGCCGGCCGAGTTGCTCGACTACGATCGGTCGCGGTTGCGAGCCCTCGTCGTCGAGGACGGCAGCGGCCAAAGCCACGTTGCCATCGTCGCCAAGGCCTTGGGGCTTGCCGCCGTCGGCAATGCCAAGGGACTGGTCGAGCGGGTCTCGACCGGTGACGCCGCCATCGTCGACGCCGAAACAGGCGAAGTGCATCTGCGCCCACCGGCCGACGTGATCGCGGCCTATGCCGACAAGGCCCGCTTCCGTGCCCGTCGCCAGCAACAATATCGGGCGCTGCGCGATCAGCCGTCGGTGACCAAGGACGGCGAAGCGATCGAACTCAGGATCAATGCCGGGCTGCTGGTCGACATGCCGCATCTGGCTGAATCCGGCGCGGCGGGCGTGGGTCTCTTTCGCACCGAACTGCAGTTCATGGTGGCGGACAGTTTTCCGCGCCTCGAGAGGCAGACGCTGACGTATCGCCAGATCCTGGAGGAAGCCGGCGGCAAACCGGTGGTGTTCCGGGCGCTGGACATCGGCGGTGACAAGACGCTGCCTTATCTGCGGCAGCCGAAGGAGGAGAACCCGGCAATCGGCTGGCGCGCGATCCGCATGTCGCTTGACCGGCCGGGACTGTTCCGTACCCAGGCGCGGGCGCTGCTGCGCGCCGCCGGTGGGCGTTCGCTCAATATCATGATCCCGATGGTATCCTCGGTCGCCGAAATCGACGCTGCCCGAAAGCTGATCGAGCGCGAGCAGGCGATCATGGCCGAGCGAGGCGGGTGGCCACCGCCACTGGAAGTGCGGATCGGCTGCATGGTCGAGGTGCCGAGCATCCTGTTCGAATTGGATGCCCTGATGCCGCGCGTGGATTTCATTTCCGTCGGCAGCAACGACCTGATGCAATTCCTGTTCGCCGCCGATCGCGGTAATTCACGCGTCGCCAATCGCTACGACGCATTGTCGGTGCCGGCCCTGAAAGCGATGAAGTCGATCGTCGACGCCGGTCGCCGCCACGGCAAGTCGGTGACGCTATGCGGTGAACTCGCCGGCCGGCCGTTGACCGCGATGGCGCTGCTCGGCATCGGCTTCCGGTCGATCTCGATGTCGCCGGCGTCGATCGGGCCGGTCAAGGCAATGCTGCGCTCGCTCGATTGTGCGCGCCTCACCGAGCGCATGGACGAATGGCTGGCGACCCGCTCGGGCAGTCTGCGGATTGATCTGCACAGCTTCGCGGAAGGCGACAGCATCGAATTGTAGCGAGGCTCATCCACTGCCCGCTGCTGTCGTGTCGTTCGCTGTCCGAGACCTATTGCCATGATCACCGTACCCACCGAGAAACTGGACCGCCTAGTCAACCGCTGGGAAGCTCTCCAGGGCCAGCTATCGACGCCGCTGGCGCAGCCGCTGTTCATCAAGCTATCAAAGGAATTCGCAGAACTCGGCCCCGTGGTGGATGCGATCAAGGCATTGCGGGCGAGCGAGGCGGAGCTCGCCGACCTCAATGCGATGGCGGCCGATGCGTCGCAAGGGCCCGAGATGACGGCGATGGCGCGCGAGGAGGCGGAAGCGTTGAAGCCGCAAATCGCAGCCCGCGCTCAGGAACTTACCATCCTGCTGTTGCCCAAGGACGAGGCCGACGCCCGTAGCGCGATCGTTGAAGTGCGCGCTGGCACCGGCGGCGACGAGGCGGCGCTGTTCGCCGCCGACTTGTTCCGGATGTACTCGCGCTATGCCGACCTGCACGGCTGGAAGGTCGAGGTGATCTCGATGTCGGAAAGCGATCTCGGCGGTTACAAGGAAGTGGTAGCCTCGATCACTGGGCGCAACGTGTTCGCGCGACTAAAGTTCGAATCCGGTGTCCATCGCGTGCAGCGTGTGCCGGCGACCGAAGCCAGCGGGCGCATCCACACGTCGGCGGCGACGGTTGCGGTGCTGCCCGAGGCCGAGGAAGTCGACATCGAGATCAAGACGGAGGACATCCGCATTGACACCATGCGGGCGTCGGGCGCGGGTGGACAGCACGTCAACAAGACCGATAGCGCGGTGCGCCTGACCCACATTCCATCCGGCATCGTCATCGTGTCGATGGAGAAGTCGCAGCATCAAAACCGCCGCCTCGTCATGCAGGTGCTGCGATCCAAGCTTTACGAGGCCGAGCGCGACCGCATCGCCAACGAGCGCTCGGCGGCGCGCAAGGATCAGGTCGGATCCGGCGATCGTTCGCAACGCATCCGGACCTACAACTTCCCGCAGGGCCGGGTGACCGACCATCGCATCAACCTGACACTTCACAAACTCGACGCGGTGATGCAGGGCGACGCGCTCGATGAGTTGGTTGATGCCTTGACGACGGAGCATCAGGCCGGACTGCTGGCCGAAATGGCGGGGGCGGCGTGATGGCCGCCGAATCGTCGGAGCAAGGAGGCTGCCGGTTCGATGCCGCCACGACTTGCGCTGAGGCGCAGGTCGCCATGAAGCGCGCGTTCATGGACGCTGGCGTCGACACGCCCGACCTCGATGCTCGGCTGCTGTTGTGCGGCGTCCTCGGACTGGAAGCGGCGCGCCTGATCACGGCGCCCCAGCAGCCGCTCGGTGATCGTGCCGGCGCTTTGACGGCTGCTGCCCTGCGGCGCATCAGCCGCGAACCAGTGTCGCGGATTCTAGGCCAGCGAGACTTTTACGGCCGCACGTTCGAGATTACGCCCGCGACCCTCGATCCGAGGCCCGATACCGAGACCGTGGTCGATGCGGTCTTGGGCTATGTCGACACGAACGGTGGCAGGCTGCGGCCTTGGCGCATTCTGGATGTCGGTACCGGCAGCGGTTGTCTGTTGATCTCTCTGCTGGTCGAATTGCCGAACGCGACCGGCCTTGGCAGCGATATCAGCGCCGACGCCTTGGAGGTCGCGGCGCGAAATGGGTATCGCAATGGTGTTGCGGCCAGAATGTCACTGTTGTTGGCGGACGGTTTGGCCGGAATTGCAGGGCCATTCGACATCTTGGTGTCCAATCCGCCCTACATCCCGAGCGCCGAGATTGAGCTTCTCGCGCCCGAGGTTCGCACCTTCGATCCGATGCTTGCACTTGATGGCGGCGGCGACGGCCTGGCCTTCTATCGTAGGCTAATCATCTAGAGTTTCATGCGTTATTTCAACAGGTTATGTGTGTTTCGAAGTTGGACATGATCAGGCGGTACCGGTCGCGGCCATGTTTGCTGAATCTGGGCATGCCATGGGCTGGCCGGCACCGGAGCAGTTTGCCGACCTCGGTGGCAACGTGCGATGTGTGGCGCAAACAACACGACGGTAACGTTGGCGCAGAAAGCTATTGGAATTGTGCGCTGGCCACGATATGGTCACAAGCGTTGAATTGAATGCGTGCATTCGGACGGTGCGTTTGAAATCGCACACGAGTGTGGTCCGCGAAATAAGCGGATGGGCGCAGTGGGGCTGTTGAAACCCCGCGCCATGGCAACCGGATTGTTCGGCAGCCCGTTTCGCATCGTATGCGGGGTACGTTGGCGCCAGGAGATGGCGCTGGATCTTCAGGATCAAGGCAATCGAAAGACACTTGCGAACTGCGGAGATGACACAGGCTGACACGGTGATTTGCCGTACAGCGGTCGATCCGTGTCGCGCCGTGAACGCATGAGCCGAAGCCGCCTAGTCCAGGTATTTGTGAACTAGCGACAGTGGATGCGAGTGCACACTGAGTTCTGAATCAGAAATTCGAAGACAACTCGAACACCGAGATCGGAAGCCTATGAGGCAGGGACAACAGAACCGTAGGGGCCGTGGTCGCCACAACAATGGTGGGCACAGCAATTACAGCAACAACAACAGCAATAATAACAACAGCAACAATAACCGCAAAGGTCAGAACCCACTGGCGCGGAGCTATGAGTCGAACGGCCCGGACGTAAAAATTCGCGGCAATCCTGCCCATATTGCAGAGAAGTACATGACGCTGGCGCGCGATGCGCAGTCGTCCGGCAACTCGGTACTGGCCGAGGCCTACTTCCAGCATGCCGAGCACTACAACCGCATCATCATGGCGTTCCGCGAACAGCAACAGCAAAGTGGCGAGGGCCAGTATCGTCAGCGTTCGCCAGGTGAAGCCCAGGATGGCGGCAACGACGGCGACGACGATGGTGATGACAGCGCCTCGGGCAATGACACGTTGATCCGCGGGCAGGAACCGCAACCGGGGATTTTCGATCAACAACCGCAGCGCTTCGCCGATCGTCCGGTTGACCAGCAGTCACGCGATGATCGCGGCGGCCGCGAGGCGCGCGACGACCGTCCGGCCCGGGGCTACGACGATCGCCAGCCCCGTCGCAACGACGGCAATCGGGATGGGAACAGGGATCGCGACGGCAATCGTGACCGGGACGGCAACCGCGACGGTAATCGCGATGTAAACCGGGATCGGGACGGCAACCGCGATGGCGGTCGCCGCGAGCGCTTCGCCGAAGGCCAGCGCGGCGGTTACGCCGCCAATCGTGATGAGCCACGCCCCGAACCTCGCACCGATCGGCCCGAGCGCCGCGAGCGCTATGATCGCTTCCAGAATCAGGATCGCGGTCAGGGTGAGCGCGGTTATCAGGAGCGGCCGCAGCAAGACCGCCAACAAGCCCAGGACCGTCAGCCGGTCGAGCGGATGGCACCCGAGCCGCAGCGGTTGCCGGTTGATGCGCCGATGCCGGCGATGGCACCGGTCGAGGCTGAGGTCGCGCCAATCATCGCCCGCGAAGCTCCGGTTCCGCGTGAGGCCCCTGTGCCACGTCGCCGTGCCGCGCCGGCGCCAGCGGCGGATCGTTTTGCCGACGGACAGCAGGAGCAACCGGAGTTTCTTCGCCGCCCGGTTCGTCGCCCGCGTCGCGAGGTTCCGGCTGCCGACACCGCCGAGGTGCCAGCGGCCGTCGTCGATCCAATCGACAAGGATGGCATCTAGAGCGTGCTACGACAGGCCGACGGTATTGCCGATGGCAATGCTGCCGGCCGTCGTGACCGTGGCATAGATGCCGAAGTCGCTGTGGCCCCAGGTCCGCAGCAATAGAGCTGGCAGGGCCATGTCGCGGGCAGCGGTGACCGGGTCTACGTTCGTTGCGTCGCAACGCTGAGTTCGCTTGAAAACCGCGAGTTTCGCGTCGCCGATCGCGATCTCGCGATCTAGCCATTTCAGCTCCGCCCACGGCTCCACTCCGTCCACGTATACGTTCGCCCGGAAGCGCAGTGGATCGATCTTTCGCCCGGCGATGCGTTCCAGATCGCGAACCGAAGCCAAGTTGACGATGTGCAGGCATTTGGTCGCGACGTCGGAAAACATGTGGCCGGGCGCCGAGACCACGCGCGGCGCGCCGCGCAGGCTGCCTTTCATGTAGGCGGCGAAGAACTGCTCGATCATCGAGCAGCCGAGGCGCGTACGCAGATCTCCCCTGGCGACCTGCTTGCCCGAACGCAGGATCGACAGTGTTTGGTTGGCTTCGTCGAACCGCGCCTCGATCGTCGCCAGCCGCTCGTCGCGCATCAGCATCAGGAATGCAATCTTGGGCAGATGCTGCGGGTTTGCCGGGTCGAACCGGCCGGGCCCGTTCTCGATCGCGTAGGCGCGGTCAAATGGCAGCCCTTCACCCGCCGCGAGCGTAACCTGCTGCAGCGGTTCGGCGGTCAGTCCCTTCACCGGATAGCGATAGAGCTGCGTGACGTGGGGCTGTTCATCGGACATGCGACGCACTCCTGTCGGATCGTTGAAAGGCGCGCGAGCGGGCATCTGCTGGTCGCGTCTGGTCCGATTATGATTTTTGTCCCGGGCGCACAACAGATGATCCTGGTTGCGCGAGGTTGGAGGCAAAATCACTGCCAAGGCCGAAAACGTGCGCCTGGGATGGGCGAAGCCTGTTGCCCTGTGGCATCTTTCTGCACGCCCCGTTCCCTTCCCTTGCGTCAACACGTTGTTTATAATTGTTTCGATCTTAGTGGTCACCTATGCATTGGGGGCTTGGTTCGCGCAGGCTTGGGCTGCGTCGAGCAGCGGCCATTGTTGCTGTGCCGCGGGCGTGGTTGGGGTGACCGTAGAGTGCGGCCGACGAGGGTTCGGGAGTAGTGATGTGGCGATGAAATGCAATCCGTTGCGTTGGGCATGGGGGCTCGTCCCGCTTCTTGGTCTCGGTGGTATAATGCACGTCGGCGGCACGTTCGCTGGCATCGAGGCTGATCTGAAACGACAGACTGAGTTGGCGCTCGGCGCCGCCGGCCATTCCTGGGCAACTGTTGCCTTTTCCGGCCGTGACGCGACGGTGATCGGCGAAGCTTTAGACAACAGCGACCAGTTGCGGGCTGCCGGCATTGCGCGGTCGGTGTGGGGCGTCCGCTCGGCCGACGATCAGTCACGTTTGCTCGAGGAGGAGAAGAATTACGTCTGGGGCGCGCAGTTGCAGAGCGACGGTCGGATACGGCTGTCGGGCTTCGTGCCGTCGCCAGCGACCCGCAAAGCGATCGTCGGCGCTGCCAAGGCGACGTTTCCGAGCCGCGATATCGATGATCGGATGAAGACGGCGCGCGGCGCTCCGGCCCAGGCGCTGTGGGAAGGCGGCATCAGCTACGGCTTGAAGCAATTGGCCGGATTGAAGCCCGGCGGTCGCGTCGATCTTGAGGCTGCCAATCTGCTGATTGAGGGCGAGGCGGAGGATCTGAACGCTTACAAAAGCGTGAAATCGGCGCTGCAGACTGGCATGCCGCAAGGCATCCGACTGCGTAGCGACAAAGTCACGCCGCCAATCGTCAAGCCCTACGTGTGGGGCGCGAAGCTTGCCGGCAATCAAGTGCAGTTGACCGGCTACGTGCCAAGTGAGCGCGGGCGCGATGAGATTTTCGCTGCCGCCAAGAAGGCGTTCCCGAAGCTTGCCGTCGTCGACCGGCTGCAGATCGCGGCCGGCGAACCGAAGGATTGGCTGCAAGCGGTGCTGGGCTCGATCGCACGGTTGGGCCGGCTGGAGGAAGGTAGCGTCGACGTGCGTGATGCCCAACTCAGCATTGCCGGACTGGCCGCCGATGCGGCCGTCGCCGAGGATGTGCGCCGGGCACTGAAGTCCGACATTCCCGGATCGTTCAAGACCACCGAAGCGCTCCGCATCAAGGAAGCGCCGTTGAAGACGATCGATCCGTTCACAACCAGCTTGACGGCTACAAACGGACTGGTGACGCTTACCGGTTACGTGCCGTCGCCAGCCGCGCGGACGGCGGTTCTCGATATGGTCAAGATGCGTTTGCCGGGCCAGCGGGTCGAGGACAAGCTCGAAATCGCAAATGGTGCCACTGATGGTTGGCAGTCGTGCGTGCAATCCGGTCTGCTTGGCATCGGTCGGTTGGGCACCGGGCGACTGCAGATCACCGGTCGGAACATGACGCTCAACGGTGCCACCGATAACGAGCCACTGTCGCAAGGACTGAGCTCCGAAGTGCAGAGTGCGGCCGGACAAGCGTGCGCTGCCGATGTCCGGATCAACTTCACCGGCGTGTCCGCCGCTGAACTGAAGCGCCGTGCCGATGCCGCTGCCCAGGCGGCTGCCGATGAGGCTAATCGCAAAGCGGCCGAAGCTGCCGTAGCGCGAGCCGCCGAAGAAGCGCGCAAGGTTGCGGCCGCCGCACCGCCGCCGCTGCCGCCGGTCGCACCCGCGCCCGCGCCGGTTGTCGCTCCGTCGGCGGCCGTCGTTGTTCCTTCGGCACCACCTGCGCCGGTGCCATCGCCCGCCCGTTCAGCCGCCATCAATTGCCAGGTTCTGCTGACCCAGGTGAAGAATGAAGGCGTAATCAACTTCAAGCGTGCGAGTGCCGAACTCGACCGGGCGAGCAATGCGACGCTCAATAAGATTGTCGATGTGATGGCGACCTGCAAATCGGCGCGTATCGAGGTCCAGGGCCATACTGATGCCGAAGGCACGCCCGAGCGCAATAGCAACCTGTCGAACAGGCGCGCGCGCTCGGTCCTGGAATATTTGATCAAGGCCGGCGTGGACAATGGCCGTTTGACGGCTGTCGGCTACGGCGAGACACAACCGGTCGCGGCCAACGATACGGCCGAGAACCGTGCGCGGAACCGGCGCATCGAATTCGAAGTGAAGAGCGATTGAGCACGATCGGGCGCGCCCGCTGAGATGCGGATGCTGCCCAATAGCTTCAAGCTGTGCCATCCGCCTAGTCGAACAAGCAAATACAAGGAGCGTCGGGTCCCGTGGATTATCTCTTCATGAAACTGATCTGGTACGTGGTCGCGGTCTTCCTGATCGGCATCTTCGTCGGCTGGTATTCCTGTGGTCGCGTCGAAGACTAAACTTCCGCGCGCCCTGGCCCCGCGGCCCTTATGTTCGACGCCTTGCAATCGTCATGCACCAGTGAGTTGTGACCGATGACCACCTTGATCCTGCAGACCGCCGCGCTGTTGTTGTGCGCATACTTCCTTGGCGCATGGGTCGCGTGCCTTGTCCGGCGCTCGTTCTTCGGCGAGGCGGACGATGTGGCATCGCTTCAACCGGCGGGCGCGGTGTCTCGTGCGACGGTCGCGCCGATCGACACTGGGTTACATGTTTCGCCGCCGACCCGCCGTCCGGATCCGAGGCCGATCGCCTTGGAGACGATTGAGCGCGCCGCGCCGCATGCTGCCTCGGACGCCGCCAGCCGCTTCGAAGAGGTGCTGACCACGGCGCCGAAACAGGTTGTGACGGCGCAGCCGGTGGCACGTCCCGCGCCCGCCCCCGCCCCCGCCCCCGTCGCCGCACCTGTCCAGGCGGCGCCCGCCGTGGCTGCAACCATCGCCGCCACGCCCGTAAAGCCTGTCGCACCGGCCAGCCCGCCGCCGGCCGTCGCCGCCACGACGACGGTCAACGCAGGGGCGATTGCGCAAGCTGCCGCTGCCGCCGCCGCACTGGCGCCGTCGATCGCGGTTGCCGCGTCAAAACCGGCGGTGCCGGTCTCTCCGCCGGTGCACCAGAATCTCCCGGCCGCCTCGAGTGGCGCCGGACCCTCGGCGGTTTCTGCGCCGCTTGCTCCACCGATTGCCCCGGCGGCAGCTCCGATCGTGGTGGCGGAAGATTTCACCCGTATCCGTGCCATCGATCAATCGTTGCAGCAGCGGCTGGTGAAGCTCGGTGTGACGCGGTATCGCGACATCGCAGGGTGGTTGCCCGCTGACGTAGAACGGGTTTCGCGCGAACTCGGGTTTACCGGCCGGATCGAGCAGGAAAACTGGATCGAGCAAGCTCAGATTCTTGCCCGTGGCGGGGAGACCGCCTATGCGCGCCGCAAGGCTGGCGGCGAGGTCGCAGCCGCCGCCCCTTCACCGAACCAGGGTGTGGCTAAGCCGATGGCAACGCCAGCGGCACCACCGGCGCCGGTCGTGCCGGCATCGCCGCCGCAGGTCGAGTCGCGCGCCGCATTTTCGCAGCAGCCGAAGCCGATTGCCGCGGCACCGACGCCGCCGGTTGCGCCGGTAGCACCAATAGCCCCAGTCGCGCCGGCGCCAGTGGTCGCGAAGCCAGTAGCGCCAGCCGCGATCGTGCCGCCGCCCGTGGCTCCGGCTCCAGTCGCTCCGCCGAGGGCCGCCGCGCCGGCGCCATCACCATCAACGGTTGGCATGGCGGCGGCAACGGCTGCTGCCGCCGCTGCCGGCGTCGGCGTCGCATCGGGCATGGGCCGGGATAATTTGCAGCGGATCGGCGGTATCAATGCCGAGGTCGAGCGGTTGCTGAATGTGCAGGGCGTCAGCCGCTTCAGCCAGATCGCCGGCTGGTCGCCGGTCGATATGAGCCGGATCGACCGGCTGCTTGGCCACGAGGGCCGGGTTGCGCGCGAAGGATGGGTCGAGCAGGCGGCGACTCTGTCGCGCGGCGGGGATACCTCATACTCGCGGCAGTTTGATCAGCGCACTGCGGTCGCCAAGTCGGCAGCCGCTCCCCTCGATACGCCGCGTCCGAGCCGGCTCGCCGATGCCATTCGCGACACCGCAGTCAAGCCGGCGGTGGAAAGCGGCACGACGGCCGCGACTGCTGTCGCGTCTACTGCCGCCGCCGCAGGAACCGCTGCAGCTGCTACTGATGCTGCCTCAGGTCCGCGAGCCAGCAATCTGTCGGGCATGCGGTCGGTTCGGTCGGAGGCCTACGCGCCGCAGATAGGTGCCAAGTCGTCGGGCCATGATGATCTGAAGCGGGTTCGCGGCGTCGGCGTCCTGATCGAGAAAAAGCTGAATTCAATGGGTGTGACAACTTACGCCCAGGTAGCCAACTGGTCCGGGGCCGACATCGACCGGGTCAGTCAGGTGCTCGACTTCAAGGGTCGTATCGAGCGCGAGAATTGGGTCGAGCAGGCCCGCATTCTGTCCGCCGGCGGGCAGACCGAGTTCTCGCGTCGTGTCGACCGTGGCGAGGTTGAAACCAGTCGGAGCTGAGGCTCCATCGCTGGCAACACCATGAATTGACAACGGCGGGTGCCTGTTCTGGCCACCCGCCGTTGTCGTTCGAAGGTGTCGCCTGGACGGACGCAGCCTTACCCTTGCCCGTTTGTCAGGCGTGACCGGCTTCGCTGACGAGATGCGAAATATCGATGCCGATGCGGGCCAGCGCCTGATCGTATTTCAGGTCGATGTCGCGGCTGAAGATGATGTCCGGATCGGCCGGGCAGTGTAGCCAGCCGTTGTGCTGGATCTCGGCCTCAAGCTGGCCGGGCGCCCATCCGGCGTAGCCGAGCGCCAGCATCGCCTTGTCGGGACCGGTGCCGTGCGCCATGGCTTTCAGGATGTCGATCGTCGCCGTCAGGCTGATCTCCTGATCGATTGGCAGTGTGTTGCTTGCGGCATGATAATCCGCGCTATGCAGGACGAAACCGCGCTTGGTATCGACCGGGCCGCCAACGTGGACGTCCTGCAGCAGGATGCCGGGCGGCACGGTTTCGGCGACTGTCTTGGTAACGATGCCGAGCTGCTGCAGCAGTTGCGGGAAACTGATGTGCTTGGCTCGTTGGTTGACGATCAATCCCATCGCGCCATCGGCGGAGTGCGTGCACATATAGATGACCGAGCGGGCAAACCGCTTGTCGGTCATCGATGGCATGGCGATCAAAAGCTGGCCATCCAGATAGCCGGACTTCGAAGAACGCGATTTGTCACGCATCTTGTTGCCCTTGATCGATCGGGACTTTGCCGCAGGCTTTGGCAGTAACGGTTTACGAGCGCGTGTCATGAGCGGAGCGTAGCGCGACCAATTGGACATGGGAAGTGTCAGTCAGTCCGAAGTTCGGACGGACTGCGATCACTCCGGCAGTACCCAGTTACCGCAAGATCTGCCCGGTAAAGGGCCGCAGGCAATTCAATTGTTGTCGAAAATTTTCTTCATCCATTCGCGACTGGCTGGCGAGGAAACGGGCTTCGACTCGACCATCGGGCCAATGTTGGCCGCGCGGATCGCGCCGAGGTTCTCTTCCTTCTTCTTGACGATCAGGTGCGATTTGCCTTCGAGACCCAGGTGCACGTTGGTTTCGTAGGCATAGACGTCGGGGAAATATTGCATTTCCCCGGCATCGTTCGCCCAAGCCGTGAAATAGGCGATGTGGACCGGGAATTTCTTTGTCAACGTCGTGTTGTTGTTATCGGCAGCGCCAGGCGCGAGTTGGGCCTTGACCTGCGCCGGGCTCCAGGTGCGGTCGATCTCCATCAGGATTTCAGCGAGGCGCACCGGATTGCGCACGCGAATGCAACCGTGGCTGAAGGTGCGGCGGGTGGAGTTGAACAGCGCTTTTGACGGCGTGTCGTGCAGATAGACCGCGTGCTTGTTCGGGAACAGGAACTTGACGATGCCGAGCGCGTTGTCGCCACTCGGCGGCTGGAACACGTGCAGGGCGCGGATGTCGGTGGTCGCCCAGTCGATGGTAGTCGGATCGACCTCCTGACCCTTGTAGGAGACCTTCAGGCCCTGACGCGATAGGGCGGCCGGGTTGCGGGCGAGCGCCGGCAGCAATTCCTTGACTTTGATCGAGTCCGGCACGTTCCAGGTCGGCTTGAAGACCACCGTCTCCATCATGTCGGAGAAGATCGGCGTCTGGGTTTCAGGCTTGCCGGTGACGACGCGTTCGGTGTGGATCACCTCGCCGCCGCGCACGAGGCGGAACTGGAATTCCGGCACGTTGACCATCAAGTACATGTTGCCGAGATCTGTCGGCATCCAACGCCACATTTCCATGTTGGCGATCAGTTTGCGCGCGCTGCCGCGTTCGGGCAGGGCCGCAGGCTTGGTGCCCTTCGGCGCAGGCGCGGCATCGGGTACAGCAGCTGCGGGCGCGGCTGGCGCATCGCGTAGCGTCAGAAATGCCTGACGCAATTTCTCGAATTGCGGATGCTGCGGATGCAGGCCGCGCAGATAGGCGTCGGGCTCGGCCGCCGTGCGCAACTCCTCGAGCACGCGCTTCGCTGGCAGCAGCTGTGCCTTGCGGTCGAGGTACGTCGATAGCTGGGTCGGATCGACGCGGCCGCCACGGGCAAAGCGCGCGTACTTCAAAGCGGCAATGCTGAGCCTCACTTCCGCTTCGCCGAGTTGTTCGGACGTGGCGTCTGACGCCAGCGCTCCTGGAATATCGAAGTCCTTCGCCTGCAGGCCCCAGTCGTCAGCTTTGCCGAGTTCGGCTTGCAGGGCTATGCCGCGCGGCGACAGCGCCTTGTCGGTAACCCAAAGCGGTTTGGCGCCGTCGACGGCGTAGTACTGCAGCAGCGCCTGCCGCTCGTCCTTTACAAGTGTTGGCCCGATCTTGGCCAATCGCTGGCGGACATCGGCGGCGATCGGGTCGGCGGTCATGTTGGCCGTCGTTGGAGTGGCGATCGGCTCGGGAGCGGGGCTCGAAACGGGATCTGCCGAAGGCACTACCGGCGGCAAGTCTTCGATCTTGACCGCGTCAGTCGGGGTCTGTGCCGGTGTGACGACCGGATCGTTCGAGGCCGAGGCTGGTTTCGACTCCGCCGTGGTTGGTGCTGCGACCGGATCAAGTTCGACACGAGCCAATTTGGCGGCCGGGTCGGACAACGTCTGCGACCAGGCCTGAGTGCCGAAGGCACCCGTCGCCACCAGCGCGGCAAACGATGATACTGCAAGGGTCGAACGCAAACGCATAGCAACGGTACTCCACGAGACGCGGCGGCAAGCTAGCGGACGCGCTCAGTCTTGAATAGCCGGATGATTGGGGCGGGCGCGCGGCGGCGACGGCTTTCCACGATCGCCGTTGCCAATTTGCCTGCGAAAAGGACGCGGGGAATGAACACCGCGTCCTTGAATCTCTTGCATTTTCGGTTGAACGCCGGTCAGCTGGCGTGTTGCTCGAGACCGTAATCCTGCATCTTGCGATAGAGCGTCGAACGGCCAATCTTCAGGCGTTTGGCGACTTCCGTCATGTGGCCGCGATAGCGCCCGAGCGCCAGCCGGATCATGTCGGCTTCCATGGCTTCGAGGGTACGGATTTCGCCGGCTTCGTCGATTGCCGAAATGCCGAGCGAATTGCGGGTGCTGCCGGCGGCCACCGAAATCGTCTGTGGCACGGTATCCTCGGCGCCGATCATGGCGGTACCGGTGAAGGCGGGCAGCTTCTGGAGCACGGTCGGCGCGGCGGGAACCACGGCATTGAAGCCTTCAACGTGAGCCGCGATCTGCGGGAACTCGTCGACCCCAAGTTCGGGGGCGTCGGCCAGCACCACGGCGCGGAAGACCGCGTTCTCAAGTTGACGCACGTTGCCGGGCCAGCTGTAGCTCGTCAGCAAGCGCTTGGCATCGTCGGATAGGCCGGAGATTCGCTTGCCTTCTTCGGCGGCGAACCGGGCAAGGAAGTGGCGGGCCAGTTCCGGCACGTCGCCGATACGCTCGCGCAGCGGTGGCACCCAAACCGGGAACACGTTAAGGCGATAGTAAAGGTCCTCGCGGAATTTGCCGTCCTTGACCAGCTGGATCATGTCGCGATTGGTCGCCGAGATCAGCCGGAAGTTGACCTTCACCGGCTTCTTGGCGCCAACTGGGTCGATCTCGCCTTCCTGTAGCGCGCGCAGCAACTTGACCTGGGCTTCGAGCGGCAGTTCGCCAACTTCGTCGAGGAATAGTGTGCCGCCGTCGGCTTCCTGGAATTTTCCGATGCGCTTGTCGGTGGCGCCCGTGAATGAACCCTTCTCGTGGCCGAACAGAATGCTCTCGACCAGGTTCTCGGGGATGGCACCGCAGTTGACGGTTATGAATGGCTTGCCGGCGCGATCGCTCTCGCCCTGGATGGCGCGTGCGATCAATTCCTTGCCAACGCCGCTTTCGCCTTCGATCAGGACCGGAATGGTCGACGAGGCGGCGCGCTTGCCGAGCGCGATCACGCGGGCCATGGCGTCGCCCTGCACGATCAGGTCGGAGAATGTGAGGGTGCCCTCGACCTTCTTCTTGATGCGCACGATCTCGACGGCGAGCGCCTCGAGTTTGAGCGCGGTGCGGATCGAGACTTCGAGCCGCTCGGGGCTCGCCGGCTTGATCACGAAATCGGCGGCACCAGCCCGCATCGCCTGGATGGCGGTGTCGATCGAGCCATGCGCGGTCTGCACGATGATCGGCGGCATGCCGGGTTTCGCGGCAACCTGATCGAGAACGCCCATGCCGTCGAGGCCGGACATCACGAGATCGAGGAGAACGAGGGAGATGGAGGCGCGCTCGGCGCTCTCGAGAATGGCGACAGCCTGCTCGCCAGACGAGGCGGTGCGGACTTCGAAGCCAAGTCTTTTGATTGTTTCTTCCAGCAGGCGACGCTGAACTGGATCGTCATCGACAACGAGAACGCGCTTGGTCATGATGTACTCGACAGGACGCAACCGATACGTGCCGGGCCGGGTCGCGCGTCGGATCGAGACTTGATCCGTTTCCGCACACTCAGTGATCGGCAACTCACTCAACAGGGATGAGAATGCCCGACATCCGTAAACAAGCGGTGTAGATCGGCGCGCAAATGTTGCTTTTTGGGATGGTGTGACGGCACGAGCGCGGCCGGCGGTATCATATTGGAGCGATGGACCGCCATGCATTCACGCAGGGAACCCATTGCCGGGGGCGGCGTTTCAGACCCACTGACCGTGCTGGTAATGGGAACAGAAATGAAAATTCGCTACGGCTGCGAGATGTCGTTCGTCACCAATGCGCCGACGCCGACCGTTTGCATGATCGATGTGCATCCATCGCGCGCGCGTGGTTTGGCTGGCCTGCCGAGGCTGATCATCAATCAAGGCGTCGGTGCTGCCACCGGTGTCGACAGTTTCGGCAACATCATTCGTCGCTTCGAGGCACCGGCCGGCGAAACCCGAATTTCGTTCTCAGGCGTGGTTGTCGATGATGGCGTCCTCGACGCCCGTGACCCGAGCGCTGAGGCAATGCCCATCGGCGATCTCCCGAACGATGTGCTGACCTATCTCAATGCCAGCCGCTATTGCGATACGGATTTGCTCGCAAGCGATACGTGGCGGCTGTTCGGCAACCAGCGACGCGATACGCGACTGGTCGAGAAGATCTGTGATTTCACGCACCATCGTATTCAGTTTGGCTATCAACATGCGCGCGCGACGCGAACGGCATCGCAGACCCATGCCGAGCGGATCGGCGTGTGCCGGGATTTCGCGCATCTGGCGATTGCGTTGTGCCGGGCGGTGAACATCCCCGCGCGCTACGTCAATGGATACTTGGGTGATATCGGCGTGCCGGCTGACCCGGCGCCAATGGATTTCAACGCCTGGTTCGAAGCCTATCTGGGCGGTCGCTGGTATACATTCGATGCACGCCACAACTGCCGCCGCATCGGTCGCATCCAGATCGCCAAGGGGCGCGACGCCTGTGACGTGCCGATCTTTCAGACCTTCGGGCCGCACACCCTGACCGGCTTCAAGGTGGTGACGGAGGAAGTAGACAACGTCGTGCCGATGCAAGTCATGGCGGCGTGAACCGGCTGAACGGTGACTGACCGAAGCCAGTCACCGGTTAGCCTCAGCGTCGGCTGCGACTACTGCGGGCCGGGGCCGCGATGATGCATCGCGAATCCGCCGCGATGACCACCGTGCTTGCCGCGACCGCCGCCGCCCATCTGCGCCATCAGCGGCCCGATCACCTTCTTCTGGTCATCGGTCAGTGACGCGTGGAACGGTTTGAACACGGCCAGGAAGCCCTTGGTCCGCTCGGCGCGCTCAGCCATCATCTGGCTCATGCGCTCCATGCGCTCGACCATGTCTGGGCGGGCAGCACCCGGCCCGCGACCGGCGCCCATGCCTTCCATTCGCTTCACGCGCGCGGCCTGCTGTTCGCGGATCTTGGCTTCGACCGGCGCCCACAGCTTCTTCTGCTCGTCGGTCATCTTGAGCGCCGTGGTGATCATGGCGATGCGGCCGTCCTGCATCCGTTGCATGGTCTCGGCCGACGGCCGTTCGCGCTGCGGCGGCGCTGGCGGTGTCGCCGGAGCCGTCTGAGCGAAGGCGGACGAGGCGAGCGACAGCCCGAGGGCGAACGGCAGGACGATATGCGTCAACTTCTTCATCGTGGGTCTCCTTTGCGGCGGCGGGTTATAACTGCGCCGATGACAGGAAAACGCAGCCGCCCGCAGGCATCCGTCGTCGCAACCGCTGCCCTTACGGAGAATTAATCTTGCGCCCCGCGCCGATCTCAAGTGGTCGGCTTGTCCGGCAACTTGCTTGCTGGCGCCGCCTCGCCGTCGCCGGCCGCTGCGAGGACCATCAGCAGCGGCGTCAGAGCCTTCGGCGTCGACGATGCGGAAGATCTCGATGTCGGCGCGCGCCTTCTCGCCCCAGCCGGCGATCTGCAGGGCGCGCTCGGCTTTCGAGAACAGGCCGTGGTTGCGGATGGCGTGCTTGTCCGCATATTTCTTGATTTCCTCGGCGCTGAAGCCCTGTTCCTCGGCCCACTTCCGGCGGATAGCGGTGAGGTCGGTATCGCTGTTGCCGCCTTCTTCGTCCTTGAGCTTCTGCAACTCGCTCTTCTTGAACAGCAACCGCTTCCACTTCCGAGCGCTCGTCGGCCAGCGCACGAGGTCGAGGTCGCTCAGCACACCGGCCAATTGGTTTACGGCGAGGCCGCGTGAGGATTCCGCCTTGTTGGCCGGATCACAGGCATAGAGGTTGGGAATGACGAGGTACGACGCCTTGTTGTGGTGGATGAAATGGCCACGAATCCAATTGAGATCGACGCCCTCGGCGCGATGTACGGCGGTATCGATGGCGGCGCGGATCTGCCGGGTCAGCGCGCCGGATGGGCGGATCGTCGGCGGTTCCTGCGGTGGATTGAGGATCGCAAGCGCCAGCAGGCCGAGGTCAATGCCGATGGTCGCGAGCAGGGCGATCACGTCGCGGCCGGTAATTGGCTCGCCGCCGTCGGTGCGGCCGAGCGTGGTCTTGCCGCCGGAAAAGACATAGGAGAACAGGCTCGAACCATAGGCGCCCATGTTGCGCCACAGATTCTTGACCGCGTTGGCGACGCCGGCCGGTCCCTCGTTGAAGACTGCCTCGCGTAGTTTTAATTCCGCCGGTTGTTCGGCCTGATCGGCTGCCTGTCGCAGCCGTTCGGCGAGCGTCGGGTCATAGCAGGAAAATCCGGCCGCACCAGGCTGGGTCGAGACCGACGCGGCAAGCGCGCGCATTTCGGCGGCAGTCGAGCGGCCGAGCTGGTTCGAGCGCGCCGCTATATTGCGGGCGCGTCCCCGGATTTCGGACGCCTTGTTCTCGAAATTGCGCTGCCGTTCCTCGACCGTTGTACCGCCGAGGACGGCCGCCGCCTGTCGCAATTGCTCGACATCGACCTGCACCGGCTCCAGCCACGAACGGGTCATGCCGTCGCGCAGGGTGGCGATGGAATCCCTGACGCTGCGGCGCGCATTGTAGAGCGGACCGCGACCGGCGCCGGACGACGTGCCGCAGCTGCCGCCGCTGGTTTCCTCGCGGTTCATCTGGCCGTCCGACCACGCCGATACGCTCTCGATCTGGGCACGGACGGCATCGAGCCGTGCCGCGACAATAGCGCTGGCGTCGCGGGCATCTTCCTGCAGGCCGGAGAGGCCCGTGCGCGTCGCCTCCTCGCCGGAGATCAGGCTCCACCAGAAGCCGTAGCCGAAGCCGATCGACCAGATGGCGAGGAACACATACAGCGGAAACGTGACCATGCGTTCGACCACGCTGCGCTTGGCGCCGAACGATTCACGCAGCGCGAGCCACATCAGAAACGTCAACGCAATGACGACGGCGGCCACCAGAATGTCGTTTGAAATCGACATGCCGCCACCGGTCGCGACGGGGGCATTGGTGGCGACGCCGACGATGAAGTCGCGCATGCCATGCCATGTGGCATAGCCAGAAATGATCAGCAGCATGAACGAAGCGATGCCGATCAGCGTGTTGCGGCCGAGAATGTAGTCGACGACCTTGGCGATCAATCTCGGCTTTTCGGTTTCGCCCATGGTCAACGCCCCTCTACGCCACTGTCCCTGCATGACAGATAGCCGAAGAACCGGCCCGAGGGCGTTGCTTTGAGGCAACAATGTCGCCGGCGCGGCCAATTCTCGCCGCGGCTGGGCGATTTCAGGACTTCATGTCGCGCATCAGTTCGCGCGAGTAGTCGTTGAAGTCGACTTCGAGGGTGTAGCGCGCCGAGTTGAGCCAGGTCCGCGCCTTGCGGTCGTGATAGTCGCGCACCTCGGAGGCCATATCGGTCGGGTTCGGCAACGCGATGCCGCCGGCCAGGACAGCGGCGATCCAGCGTGCCTGCACCTCGACCAGCGGAATGGTCGGTCCGATCGGCTGGATCAGGCCGGCGAAGAACAGGCCCGGCTGCGTCGGTGGGGTGATGCGCCGGTACAAGTCGACCGGCTGGCCGTCCTCGACCTTGAATATTTCCGGCTTCAGGAACGGGAATGTCGTCTTGTAGCCGGTGGCGTAAATCACCGCGTCGAACTCATCCCGCGTGCCGTCGGCGAACTCGATCGCGCCGCCGTCGAGCTTGGCGACGTTTGGCTTGATCTTGATGCGGCCGTGGCCGACTGCCGGCAGCAGGTCTTGGCTCAGTGTCGCATGCTCGCGCCACATCGGATGCTTCGGGCGCGGAATGCCAAAGCGCCTCTGGTCACCATTGGCGAAGAAGATCAGCTTGGACATGATCATGCGAGCAACCACCGTCGGCAGCCGCAGCTTGCGGGCAAAAAACCGCGCCCAGCGATCGACCGGCACACCCATCAGGTACTTCGGCATGATGTGGGCGCCGGTACGGGTCGACAGCGTTACGCTCTTGGCGATCTTGCCGAGGTCGACGGCGATATCGACCGCCGAATTGCCGATGCCGACGACCAGCACGCGTTTGTCCTCGTAAGGTGCCGCTGTGCGGTACTGGTTGGCGTGGATCGCTGCGCCACTGAAGCTGCCGGGGAAGTTCGGCCAGCGCGGGTCCCACAGATGGCCGTTGGCGACCACCACCGCCCGATAAGTACTGGCTGCCGTCGCTGGTGGTGACGGTCCAGCGACCGTCGGTGGCTTTCTCGACCGCCGTCACTTGCCGGTTGAACCGCACCAGCGGCTTAATGCCGAAGCGGTCGGCATAGGCTTCGAGGAACTCCAGGAACTCGGCGTGCGACAGGAAGTCCGGCTTGGTTTCCGGGATCTGGAAGTCCGAATAGCCGAGGTTCTTCCGGCTGGTGTCGATGTGCAGGCTGCGATAGGCGCACGACTGGCCGTTGTCATTGCCGTAGCGCCACATGCCGCCGATGTTCGAGCCCTTCTCGTAGAGCTCGCTCGTAACGCCCCGGTCGCGTAGCGCCTTCGCCACCGCGACGCCAGACGAACCGGCGCCGATGATGCAGACGTCGGCGGGTTTGGCGGTGGTCATGGGTTCAACTCTCGGGTGGCTGGCGATTGGCGGTCACTATCGTGCTTCATATGGCGGATTCGGCAGCCCATCATCCGACCGGCAGGCCTGCGGTTGTGGAAGTTGCTGTGAAAATAAGGGGAGGTCGAGGGGCCTCGCCCCCCTCGAATGGGTGCAGGGCGATGGTCCTGCCCGTGTCCTGCCCCCCACAAACATTGAGACAGACCCCAAATTCATATACGCACCGACCAACCAACGACACATGAGCCGCATTCAATGACCGACACCGCCTCCGCCGCCCTGACGCCACTTGCCCGCGAGATCGGGCGGCGGCGCACGTTCGCGATCATTTCGCATCCCGACGCCGGCAAGACCACGCTGACCGAGAAGCTGTTGCTGTTTGGCGGCGCCATCCAGCTTGCCGGTCAGGTCAAAGCCAAGCGCGCCGACCGCAACACGCGCTCCGACTGGATGGCAATCGAGCGCGCACGCGGCATTTCCGTGGTGACGTCGGTGATGACGTTCGAGTACCGCGACACCGTGTTCAACTTGCTCGACACGCCGGGCCATGAAGACTTTTCAGACCACACCTACCGCACCCTGACCGCGGTCGACGCGGCGGTCATGGTGATCGACGCCGCCAAGGGCATCGAGGCACGCACCCGCAAGCTATTCGAGATCTGCCGCCTCCGCGACATCCCGATCCTGACCTTCATCAACAAGATGGACCGCGAAATCCGCGAGCCGCTCGATCTGCTCGACGAGATCGAGAAGGTTCTCGCACTCGATACCGCGCCGATGTTCTGGCCGATCGGGCGCGGCCGCGATTTCCGTGGCACCTATGATCTGACGACCCCGCGCGTGCGCCAGATCGACAAGGACGCCGATGGGCTTGCCGTGTCCGGTCCCGACGATCCGGCAATCGCGGCGCTGATGGAGGATGACGTCGCCGCGCGCTGGCGCGAGGAAGTTGGCCTCGTGCAGGACGCTTGCGGCAAGTTCGATCTGAAAGCATTCCGCGAGGGCACGTTGACGCCGGTGTTCTTCGGTAGTGCACTGCGCAACTTTGGCGTCCGCGATCTGCTCGATGCGCTCGTTGCCTACGCGCCACCACCGCTCAACCAGAAGGCATCGACCCGGATGGTCGAGGCGACCGAGCCGCGCATGACCGGCGTGGTGTTCAAGATTCAGGCAAACATGGACCCGAACCACCGCGATCGCATCGCCTTCATGCGGGTGTGCTCGGGCAAGTTGACGCGCGGCATGCGGGTCAAGCTGATGCGCACCGGCAAGACCATGGCGCTGCAGTCGCCGCAGTTCTTTTTCGCCCAGGACCGCTCGATCGCGGACGAAGCCTATGCCGGCGACGTCGTCGGCCTGCCGAACCACGGCACGCTCAGGATCGGCGACACGCTGACCGAGGGCGAGGATATCGAGTTCTCCGGCATCCCGAGCTTCGCGCCGGAAATCCTGCGTCGCGTCCGCCTCGACGATGCGATCAAGGCGAAGAAGCTGCGCACCGCGCTGCAGGAGATGGCGGAAGAAGGCGTGGTGCAATTGTTCTCGCCGGTCGATGGCAGTCAGCCGATTATCGGCGTCATCGGCGCGCTGCAGCTCGACGTGCTTGCCGATCGGCTGTCGAATGAATACGGCCTGCCGATCGGCTTCGAGACGATTTCGTTCGAAACCGTGCGCTGGGTCGCGGCGGACGATGCGAAGCAACTCGACGCCTTCGCCGCCAAGAACCGCTCGGCCATGGCGCTGGATCTCGATGGCGACCTCGTGTTCTTCGCGCCCTCCACGTTCATGCTCAACTGGACCCAGGAACGCGCCCCAGAGATCCGGTTCACGGACATCAAGACGAACGCGAAGGGGTGATGGCGGGCCTTTGACCCAAACCTCGACTCGTAAAGGGCCCTGCGTGTCCGGGATGTGCATTGTTGCACTGGATGCTGGAAATCGGTGCCGTGCCTCGGCCGCGCCAGCGAACACCTGGTGGTGAAGCAGAACGCTGTTCGGGAGTGGGCTGGCTTCTGCTGGTGACGAAAATAGCTTGGAAATTAACCAGGAAATGCCCTTCTCGCCATCAAAACACCATGCACTTGGGCGGACAATTCAGTAAGGGGAAATGTCCGTAACGGTGTGGAGAGACCAATGCGCCTGAGACTACTGGCACTACTTTCGATGATGGGTATCGCTGCCCCGCTGACCTTGGCCGAGGCTCAACGACCGCAACCGCAGCGCGCGGTCGCGGCGGATGCCTGGGAATTGCTCGGCGAGCAGACCGTCGGCTTCCGCGTCGACAACGACAGCATCGTCATCAATCAGGGCGAGGAATGGTACCGCAACCGCGCCTTTCGTGCGCTGCGGTTCGCCGCCGAGCGTAATGACGTCAATCTGATCTCGATCGGCATCGTCTATATCAACGGCCATCGCGAGGATATCACGGTCAACAAGCTGATCCGACGCGGTGGTCAGCTGGTGTTGGATCTCCCTGGCGAACGTAGCTTCCTGAAGCAGATCGACATGAAGTATCGCGGCAATGTCGGCCTTTCGTTCGGCAACGACGGATTTAGACTCCAACAGGCTGTGGTGAAAGTATTCGGTGAACGCGTCCAGCGTCGTCCGGAAGTGGTGGTGGATCGTCCGGTGGTCGAGCGCGAAGGCTGGAGCGAGATCGACACGCAGCGCTTCGATCGTACGTCGAGCCAATTGGTGTTCTCGTCGCGTCGGGGCGACGGCCGCTTCGGGCAGGTCCGGCTGAAGGCGACGGGCGGCGATGCCGTCCGCGTGCGCGACATCGTCATCCGGTTCCGGAATGGCGAAACCCAGACGGTGCCGATCGAGGCAAGAATGGAGGAAGGCGAGGAGACGCGAGCCATCGACCTATCCGGCGAAACGCGCCTCCTCGATACGGTGACGGTTAACTTGGAACCGCGCCGCCGTCCGGGCTCCACTGAGTTGCAGTTGATCGGACTGCGTCGTCCTGGTGGTACTGCTGCGCCCGCACCGGCGGGAGATATCTATGCCGCGCGCGGCTGGACACTGCTTGGCGAGCAAACTGTCGGCTTCACGGGCGAGCGCGATGTGATCACGGTTGGGCAAAACGAGGATTGGTTCCGCGATCGGCGGTTCCGCTCCCTGCACCTGATCGCGCAGCGCAACGACATCTTCATGCGTTCGCTGCGTATCGTTTACTTGAATGGTGTCACCGAGGACTTGACGCTGAACCGGCTGGTTTCAGCAGGTACGGATACCGAAGTGCCGCTGAAGGGTGAGCGCAGTTACATCCGGCAGATCGAGATGGTCTATCGGGCGCGGCCAGGGTTCCGTGGTCAAGCCGTGATGAAGGTCTACGGCGAGCCGCAACGTCGCTGACGGCTTTCACAACAGCTGTGTTCGATCAGGCTGAGCGCTGCGGTATTCAAAGTGCGGCGCTCAGCGAGTAGGTGGCGGCGTGGCCGGGCCACGGCGCATCCGGCTCAACTCTCCCTGAACGTCTTCGACATGATGTCGCCTAGGGGTTTCAGGAAGTAGCTCAGGATCGAGCGCGACTGGGTCTCGATATAGACTTCCGCTGGCATGCCGGGTTTCAATTGGTGGCCGGGTCCGAGCTTCTTCAATTCTTCAACCGAAACCTCGATCTGGGCGGTGAAGTAGGATCGGTTCTGCTGATCGGTCAATTGCGCCGCCGAGATGTTGGTCAGCTTGCCTTCGAGCTTCGGCGTCGACTTGGCGGCGAACGCCGAGAAGCGAATGCTGGCGGTCTGGCCTTGATGGATCTTGTCGATGTCCTGCGGCTGAACTTGCGCCTCGACGATCAGCTTTTCGCCTTCGGGGATGATCTGCAGGATGGTGCTGCCGGGCTGTATCACACCGCCTTCGGTGTGAGCTGCGAGCGCGTGTACACGGCCAGTGCGCGGCGACCGGATCTCAGTGCGCGCCAGCTTGTCGGTGAGTTGCGTGCGGCTTTCCTCCTGTTCGGCTAGCAACGCCTGAACCTTCTTCAGCTCGTCGACGACTGTCTGGGTATATTCCTTGTCGCTCTGCAACAGTTTCAATTCGGCTTCGGCGAGTGCGCCAGTCGAACGCATGAGGTCGCTTTTCAGGCGGCCAATTTCGCCTTCAAGTCGCGCCGTATCACGCTGCAGACCGCCATAGCGCTGCTGATTGGCGAAGCCTTTTTCGTAGAGCGGTTTGACGTTCGCCAGCTCCTGCGAAGTGATCTCGTATTCGCGGCTGCGCGCCTGGAACTGTGCCTCCGTCCCGGTACGATCGGCCTTGAGTTGGGCGATGCGCTGGCGCAGCACCGATAGTTCACCCTGATGAGCGGCACTGCGGGCGTCAAACAGGCTCTTCTGGGTCGCGATGATCTTGGCGAGCGCTGGATCATTGGCGGCGGCCAGTACGTCGGCCGGCAATTGCATCTTCGGCTGGCCGTCGCGCTCGGCCTCGAGGCGGGCCTGCTGCACCAACTGATCGTTGACGCGTCCCTTTACCACCGTGAGATTGGTGCGGGCAGCGGTATCGTCGAGCCGCAGCAGGGTGGCTCCCTCGGTAACGCGATCACCGTTGCGCACCAGGATTTTGGCGACAATGCCGCCGTCGAGATGCTGGACGGATTTGTAGTTGCTCTCGACCGTCACAGTGCCGGCTGAGATGACGGCGCCGCTGATCGAGAACACCGAGGTGAACAGGATCAGACCGCCGAGCAGCCAATAGACGGTTCGATTGCCGATGGTGATCCAGCGCTCGGTGGCATGCCAGGCGGCGGCGGTCGTGGCACTGCGGCGGCCGGCACGCGCGGTCGCGGCGGCATTGGCAGGCATCAGGGCAGCGGAATTCGACACGGGGCTTCCCATTCTCATCTGCTATCGGGCGGCGGCGGCGCGTGCGGCGGGTTCTGGCTTCGGCGTCGGCGAGCCGCCGACGCTTTGGCCCTGGAACATTTTCATGACCTCGTTGCGCGGTCCGAAGGCACGCTGCACGCCGCGGTCGATGTAAAGCAAAGTGTTGGCCTTACCGATCGCCTGGACCCGGTGCGAGACGAGGATCACCGCCTGACCGCGCTCGCGCATGCCGTCGATCGCCGATGCCAAGGCCTCGTCGCCCAGCCGGTCGAGATTGGAGTTCGGTTCGTCGAGCACCACGAGCGCCGGGAAGCCGTAGAGGGCGCGGGCGAGCCCGATGCGCTGGCGCTGGCCGGCGGAAAGATAGGTGCCGTAGGCGCCAAGTTCGGTGTCGTAGCCCTGCGGTAGCGCCAAGATCATGTCGTGTGCGTGCGCCATCCCGGCGGCGGCAATGACATCGGCATCGTTGGCATCCTCGCGGAAGCGGCTGATGTTTTCCTTCACCGTGCCGGCGAACAATTCGACGTTTTGCGGCAGGTAACCGAGATGCTGGCCGAGATCCTCCTGCGACCACTGTTCGAGGCTCGCGCCATCAAGCTTGATGGTACCGCCGAAGGGCGGCCACAGGCCGACGAGCGAGCGCGCGAGCGTCGATTTGCCGGAGGCGGAAGGGCCGATCACCGCCAGCATTTGCCCGGGATGGACCTCGAAATTGAGGTTGGCGAGAATGAGCTGGCGGGTGTCGGGAGCTGCCACCCGTAGTCCTGAGACCTCAAGCCGGCCCTTCGGCTTTGGCAGTGCGGTTTTGACTGCCGGTTCGGGTTCCTTGCGCAGCAGGTCGTCGAGCCTGAGATAGCTTTCCTGCGCCTTCACGAACGTGCGCCAATGTCCGATCGCCTGCTCGACCGGGGCGAGTGCGCGGCCAAAGATGATGGTGCCGGCGACGATGGCGCCGGCAGAGATCTCGCCTTTCAAAGCGAGGGCCGCGCCGATCGCCAGCATCAGTGACTGCAGCAAGAGCCGCATGGTCTTCGAGATCGACGACATGGTGCCGAGGCGGTCGGCGGCGATCAGTTGCCAGGCGAGCGCTTCGCTATTCACCTGCTGCCAACGGTTACGATAGGCGCCTAGCATGCCCATGGCGGTGATTGCCTCGGCATTGCGCTGGCCGGTCTCGGCGAGTTCGATGCTGCGGGCGGCGGCCTTGCCGGCTTCCTTCAAGGGCTGGCGACTCGTGGTCTCGCTGGTCCAGGCCAGGATCAGCAGCAGGATCGCGCCGATGGTGGCGGCGATGCCGAGCGTCCAGTGCGTGAGAAAAATGACGAGGATGTATATCGGTGTCCAGGGCGCATCGAAGAACGTCAGCGGGCCCGGTCCGGCGATGAACTGGCGCAAGCTGTCCAATTCGCGCAAGGCCTGCAGCGACGATCCCTGATTGACGAGGCTGCGCTTCAAGGACGCTTGGAAGATGCGGTCGCCGAGGCGGTTGTCAAGTTCGACGCCGATGCGGACGATGACCCGGCTGCGGACCAGTTCGAGGATGCCGATGATGCCGTAGAGCGCGGCGGTCATCAGCGCCAGCGCGACCAGCGTCGGCATGCTGCCGGAGGTCATGACGCGGTCGTAGACCTGCAGCATGAAAAGGGGGCCGGCAAGCATCAGCACGTTGATGACGAGGCTGAAGACGCCGGTGGCGACGAACGCGCGCTTGCTGGCGCGGACGGCGGCGCGGATCTCGCTTTCGCCCGGGTTCGCCATGACCTTTTGCGCTGCCGGGATAACAGTCGATGGCGGCTTGTCTGGGCCGGCAACGAGTTTGCCGAGGTGGCCGGCGAGGCTGTCGGCGAAGGCCGCGAGCGGGGCAGGGATGATTGGCTTGGCGGCAGGCTGTGCTTCGGCTGTCCGAGTTGGCGCTGGCCGGGGTTGTGTAGTTGGCTGAGACTTGTCGGCGAGCTGCACGGGCGCCGACGACGCATCCGGTTCGACAGTCGTCAGCCGGCGCACAGTGATTCCCGGTCCGGGATCGGCCAGCAACTGCTCAAGGCGACGCATGGCGGCATTCATGCGCTCGGTCGGCTCGTCGAGTGGCTCCTCGACGACCGGCAAGTCATGAACGGGCCCTAGTGCCCCGATTTTCGGCTCACGCGTCACTCGACTACCCCGCAGATCGACGGCCGGATGAACGGGCATGACCGTTCCTCCAGCAAATTCGACAGTGCAGCAAAGACGGTGAGTATTCGATTAAGATGGTGAGCCGACGATATGAGAACCCGGGCGGCTCTGGCGATTTTAGCTTTATGTTAAAGCTTTATTAGCCAATTCGCGGTGAATTGGAGTTAATACATCGTAGCGCTGTTCCTTGGAGTGTCGAGTATGCGTTGGATTAAGTTAGGCAAGACGATCGCAGCCGCGCTGCTGCTCGGGTTCTTGGGCTCGGCGCCAGCCGCCGCAACCGACCTGCATCGAACCACGGCGCCAGCCGGTTGGGGCCACGAGCGGGTGGTTCAACACCACATGTATTACCCGCGTTACCGCCACGTCTACCTGGTGCATGGCGCGACCGATCCCTACGCCTACCGGCCGGCCAATCGCGGCTACTACCCCTACTACAATTCCGGCTATTGGCGCACCGCCGGCTATCGTAAGGCGCGGCCGCACTATGAGTTGCCGAAGTACTATCCGGCCTGGGGTTACACCCGCCATTGGCATAATCGGAAATGGCATGCCGATCATCACGGCCGGCACTACCCCTGGCATTGGTGATTGCCAGGATTTCGCAGTGAGAGCAGTGGTCTAACCGGCCTCCCTTCGTGTTCATGCCACATTCATGTGATGTGCACTTAGTTGGAACGCGGGATAGATTGTTTTGAATGTACCTTCCGCGGTTGTGGACGCAGTCCGTAGCGCGGCGTATGAATCGAGTCAGGCGAATGCAGCCAAGGGAGACAGAACCGATGTTGAAGAAGTTCACGAGCACGGCGATGGCCGCAGTAGTTGCCATTGGCCTTGGACTTGCGGCGACGGCGCAGCCCGCCGAAGCCCGTGGCGGCCGGACCGCTGCTATTATCGGCCTCGGCGTTCTCGGCGCCGTTGCCATCGGCGCCGCCAGCGCCAATGCGCGCGGCTATCGCGATGGTTGCTATCGCGTCGCCGGCTCGTGCAGCTGGCGCGAAGGCCGCTGCTGGATCAATCGCTACGGCGAGGAAGTCTGCAAGAAGGGCTATCGCGTTTGCGAGCCGAGCCGCGTCGTCTGCAACTAAGTCGCAGGCGCTAGGCAAATCGAAGAATCGCAAGAGGCGGCGCCCTGCAATGGGCGTCGCCTTTTTCTTGTCTGGCGCGCTGTCAGATCAGTCCGGCGACGTGGTCGCCGATCGTCATCGATGACGTCAGGCCAGGGCTCTCGATGCCGAACAACATGACGAGTCCTGCGTGGCCGTGCTGTTGTGGGCCATCGATCCGGAAGTCGGGTACAGGTTCGCCCTCGCGATAGAGCTTGGGGCGGATGCCTGTATAGTCGGCATGGATCGCGGTCGGGTCGAGATCGGGGTAGTAGGTCTTGATGAAGCCGATGAATTTTTCAAGCTTGGCGGGATTAAACGAGTAGTCGATTTCGGGGATCCACTCGATGTCGGGACCGAACTTGCAGCGGCCGCCAAGATCGACGGTGGCGTGTAGACCGAGCCAGGCGCCTTGCGGCAGCGGATAGATGTGCCGCTGGAACGGCGAGCGGCCTTCGAGCGCATAGTATTGCCCCTTGGCGAAGTAAGTTTCTGGAACAACATAACCGGCGGGATAGCTGAGCATGCGGCCGAGCCGGCTCGCGTGCAGGCCGCCTGAGAAAACGAGGCGATTGCAGGTGACGCGCGCCGCCGCCTCGCCGCTGGTGGTGATCGCAAATCCGCCACCTGTCAGCGCCTGTGCCTTGACCACCGGGCTGTTGAGCACCACTTGCGCGCCGTGGCTCTCCGCATGGCCCTGCAATGCCAGCATGAGGCCGTGGCTGTCGATGATGCCGGTCGACGGCGACAACAGCGCCGCGACGCACGAGACGGCCGGCTCGAGCCTTATCGCTTCGGCGGCGGTTAGCCGAACCAGATCGTCGACACCGTTGGCCTTCGCCGTGGCGGCGATGGCTTCGAGTTTCGGTAACTGGTCCTCGCTGGTTGCCACGAGAAGCTTCTCGCATCGGCTGTGATCGACGCCGTTCTCGGCGCAGAATCGGTAGAGTTGGCGTTTGCCCTCGACGCACCATTGGGCGCGACGGCTACCGGTTGGATAGTAGAGGCCGGCGTGTATTACCTCACTGTTGCGCGACGACACTTCGGAGCCGATCAAGCCGTGCTGTTCGAGGAGGATCACTTCCTGGCCCTTCATGGCCAGGGCGCGGGCGACGGCGAGACCGACCACGCCGGCGCCAACGACGATTGTTTCAACATCAGCCGACATGATGACCCGAGGCTCTCCTGCGTGCTTCCGATGCGATCAGACCTATCAGATCAAGCCGGATGCCGCGATCCGTCGCCACGGCATGGCTTGCAATCTGTTGACGACTGGGGCCATGACCTTGTGTGGAACAAAAATAGAACCTAAATGCGGAGGCGGGATTACGTCGAGGGCTCGGCCACGCAATGTCGTTCACGTTTCTGCATTCGGCCGATTGGCAGATCGGCAAGACCTTCGGTGGCTTTGACGCTGAAAAGGCGAGCCTTCTGAAGCATGCGCGGCTGACTGCGATCGATCGTCTGGCGGCGGCCGCCGGCAGAGTAGTGGCGAGGCACATCGTGGTGTGCGGCGATGTCTTCGATAGCCCCGGACTGGCCGATGCGACGCTACGGGCAACACTGGCCAAGCTTGCAAATCATCCGCAGTGCATCTGGCATCTGCTGCCGGGAAATCATGATCCGGCGCGGGCCGATGGTGTGTGGCAGCGGATCATCGAACTCGGTGTGCCCGGCAACGTGAAGCTGCTGCTGAAGTCGGAGCCCATTGAAATCGCCGCTGGTGTGTTCTTGTTGCCAGCGCCGCTGATGTCGAAGGCGGTTAGCCGCGACCCGACGGCCTGGATGGATGCCGCATCGACGCCAGTTGGTGCGATCCGAGTCGGTGTCGCGCACGGCTCTACACAAGGGTTTGGCAGTTCGGGGCTCGCCAGCGTCGGTATCGACCCAGGTCGGCGGGCGTCGGCAAGGCTCGATTACCTGGCGCTCGGCGACTGGCACGGTGTGCGCCAGATTGCGCCCGGCGTATGGTATTCCGGCACGCCCGAGCCCGACCAGTTTCCAGATAACGAACCAGGATTTGCGCTGGCGGTTTCGATCGATGGCGTCGGTGCCGAGCCGCGCGTCGAAAGAGTTGCGACCGGGATGCATCGCTGGATCAAGCGTGGAGTTGCGGTCGCCGACGTGACGGATCTCGCGGCCATTGAAACCGAAATTGCCGGCGCTGGCGCGGGGAAGAGCAACCTGCTGCTCGAACTCGATCTGCGGGGCACGATCGCGTTCGACACCGACGCTGAGATCACGGCGCGGCTGGCCTTACTGGAGCCGAGCTTGTTTCATCTCGTCACCCGTCGCGCCGAACTGACGCTCGACGCCGGCGGTGCCGGTCTCGCCGCGCTCCGCGATCCCCAACTGGTTCGCGTGGCCGAGCATCTGGATGCGATGCGCGCGACGGATGGTGAGAGCGCGATCGCAGAAGGCGCATTGCGGCGCCTGATCGCGCTCTCGCGTCAACTGGAAGGACAGGGCTCGTGAAACTGCACGCGGTCCGCTTGAGCGAGGTCGGGCACTTCCGAACTGGCGTCGCACTGGAAGGCCTGTCGGGTCGCCTTGATGTGGTGCCTGGCCCGAACGAGATGGGCAAGTCGACGATTTTCCGCGCCATCGAAACTGTATTTCAGACGCCGTATACAGGCACCGCCGTCGCGATCCAGGACCTCGCCCCGGTACAGGGCGGCGCGCCACTGATCGAGATCGAATTCGAACTTGGCGGCACGCGCTGGCGGCTGCGCAAACGCTATCTGGCGCAAAGGCTTGCGGAACTCACCGACTTGAGTGGTCGCGAGACACTGCGTGGCGCGGACGCCGAGAACCGGCTCGTCGATCTCGTGGCCGGTCGCCTCGGTCGCAAGCGCCTGTTGGATCTGCTTTGGGTGCGTCAGCGGCATGGGCTCGAGTTGCCAAAGGACGACAAGAACGGCGACATCACCAAGAGCCTTGGTCGCTTGATCGAGGACGAGATCGCCGATGCGGCGGGCGAGGGACAGGCACGCCGGGTGCGCGAGGCGGCGACCAAGGCACTCAACGAACTCGTTACGCCGGCCAATCGTGCGCGCGCGCGGGTCGGCAAGCCTTACAAGGCTGCGATTGACCTGCGTGATCAGGCGCAAGCCGCGTTTGAAAAGGCCACCAACGATGCCCAGGCGGCGGCCAAGCGGCATGCCGATCTTCAACTCGCGCAGGCGGAAGCGGACCGGCTGGCCGCACCGGAGGCCGCGACCGCTCGTGTGGCCGCGCTTGCCGCGCTGCGCAAGAGCCTCGACGACGGCACGCGGGCCGCGCGGGCGATGGAGAATGCCAACCTGGTGGTCGATGCGAAACAGGCCGCGCGTGATCAGGCACGCGCACGCTTGCTGGAACTGACATCAGGCGCCGAGGAAAGGAACCGGCTGCGCGCTGCTGTTGCCACGACGGCGGCGGAGCTGGCGCTGGCCGCACAAGACGTCGAACGCCTTGAGGTCGAAGGCCGAGCGCATCAAATCCGGCAGGACGATGTGCGCAGGCGGATCGCGGACTGCCAGAGACTACTCGATCTGCATGACCGCTTCGAGCGGCGGCAAGCGCTCAGTTCAAAATGCGACGATCTCATGCGTCGATTGGCGTCTGCGCGCACCGCGTCGGAACGCATCGCCGAGATTGATGCTGCGCTCGCCGCCGAGCCCGTGACTGATCGGCTTGTTGCCGACCTGCGCCGGACCCAAGCCGAGCGCGACCGGCTGCAGGCGCAATTGAGCGCGTCGTTGCCGAAGGTGCGGATCGACTATGCGGCCGGCGGCGCGGGTCGCATCCATATTGCCGGCACCGCGATTACCGGCAGCGGCGAGATCGAGTCAGTGCCGACCTTGGTGCTCGACGTCGAGGGGGTTGGCCGCATTACGATCGCCGCGCCAACGGCGGCGGCCGATGAACTAACGACGCGGCTGATGGTCGCAAATCGCAACCTGCAATCCGGTCTGGCGTCGGCTAACGTGAGCGATATCGACGAAGCCGAAGCGCGGCTTTTCCGTCGCCAGAAGTTGATCGCCGAGCGGCTTGAAGCTGGGGCGCGTGTTGCCGCCGAAGCACCGGACGGCCTAGCCGCCATCGAGCAAGCCCTATCGGCCATGGCAGCCGACGTTGCAGCAATGACGGCCGAAGTCTTGGCGCCGCAGGAATCGCGTTCGCAACTCGCTGCCGAGTTGTCGTCGCTGCGAAGCGCCATGGTGCAATCCGATAGCGCGGAACGTGCCAACCAGACCGCGCTACTTGACGCGTCAAGGCGACAATCGCGGCTGATGTCGGAACAGGAAAGTCTGGCGGCGCGATTGGCTCGGCTCGAAGCGGCATTGCCGCCATCGGCCGATATCCCGGGCGAACTTGCTGGGCGCCAAGAAATCCTGGGGCGGGCCGAGGCAGAATTGAATACCGCCGTGCTCGAACGGTCGGCATGGTCGGCCGGGATGCTCGCGCCGGCGGCGGTCGCGACACTGCAAGTCGAAATTACAGCGGCGGTTGCGGCAGAGGCGCGCATCGCGCACCAACGCCAGCAACTCGCACTCGATATCGCGGGGCTCGAAAGTGCGCTGATGCGCGACCGGCAGGATGGCGTCGAGGCGGTTCTAGAGGATGCACGCGCGGCGCTCGGCGCGGCCGAGGCGCGCGTCGCAACATTCCAGCGGGAAGTTGCGGAACTCGAATTGCTTGAGCGTCTTTTGGGGGCCGAAGCGCTCGCCGCGCGGGCATCGGAATTGAAACCGGTGGTGGATCGGTTGCAGCTTTACGCCAGCGGCGTGTTTCCGGAGGCCAAGTTCGAGCTGGACGACGTGCTGGCCGTGTCAGGATTGGCGCGCCAGGGGTTGAGTTTGTCCGGCAATCGCCTGAGTGGCGGTACGTCCGAGCAGATTGCGGTGCTGGTACGTCTGGCCTACGCCCGCTTGCTGGCGGATCGCGGCGAGGCGCTGCCGCTGGTGCTGGACGATGCGCTTGTCTATGCCGACGCCGGGCGGTTTGGCGCCATGTTCGCCGCACTCGAAGCTGCCGCCGAGCATCATCAGGTGATCATGCTGACGTGCCACGAAGAACGGGTCGCGGCAATTGGCGCCGGACCCGCCGTGAAAATGATCGCCATGCAATCGTGGTCGCCAGCTCAAACTACGTTCGCCGGCTGAAGCCGATTGTACTCAGGCGCCGGGCATGCCGCCTGGGACTGGCAATGTACCATTGGCGATCTCGGGCCGTGCGACGCCTGCGGTCGGGTCTTCGGCTCGACGGGATTTGCCTTCGAAGAACGCACCTTGCTCGATCGACAACGCCTGATGATAGATGTCGCCATCGACATGGCTTGACGCTTGCAGCATGACGCGCCGGCCGCGGATCGAGCCCATGACATGGCCTCGTACAACGATCTCCTCGGCGACGATGCTGCCAGTGATCTTGGCTTTGTCACCGATCGTGATGTGCGAACCGTGGATATCGCCCTGCACTTCACCGTCGACGTGAACTTCGCCCTTGGACACGAGATTTCCGAGGATCGTGAGGTCCGGACCGATCACTGATGCGGCGATCTTGTCCGGCGCGCGCTGGGCGGGGCCGGCGGGACGCGCGGCGCCGACCTGGGGCAGCGCTGGGGGAACGGCGGGCGAGGACGCAGCGATGCTCATAGGGCCACTCTCAGTTGCAGTTCTCTTCGACGTGAAATTCGACAGCATGGACGCGTACTCTCCGGGACGTATTTTATGGCAGAATGTTCAGCAGTGTCATTGCAAGTATTGATTGTCTGCTGTGCCAGCATAAATCTTTTACGCGGCGCCCCAGTCCTTGCCTAGATGGCATATTGGCCGATCTCGGTGAAATTCCTGCACTTGTCTACTTCCAACTCGAAACGTAACGCGAAGACTGGCAATTTGCTGACAAGGTGTGTCATTTGGGGGCACCGAACGCCGAAAGTGGCTTGTAGAAGCCCGGCGTCAGTCCGGCCTCAGCGCGAGCGCGATCGTTGAATGGTGGCTTTATGGGGCCCCGGAAGTTCTCCCGCACGATGCGATGAAATGTGGGTTCAATTGGCAATTTCCGTTCCAGGCACAGGTGCCTGAACCATTTCATGCCGAAGGCGACGTGGCGCTTTTCGTCGCGGTAGATGATGGCGATGATCTTGGCCGACGCCAAGTCGCCAGCGGCTTCGAGATTTCGGATCATGCTGGGGGTAACGTCGAGACCGCGCGCTTCCAGCACCAACGGCACGACGGCCAGACGAGCGAGAAGATCGTGTCCGGTGGCCTGCGCCGCCTGCCACAGGCCGTCATGTGCAGGCTGGTCGCCGTAAGCGCCACCTAGCTCCTTCAAGCGGCGCGACAACATTTCGAAGTGCTTGGCTTCCTCAAGGCCGACCTGCACCCAGTTGTCGAAAAACGGGCGCGGCATGGACTTCGTGGCAAACCGGCCAACGAGATCCCAAGTCATGTCAACGGCATTGAGTTCGATATGGGCGAGCGCATGCAGCAGCGCGAACCGACCTTTCTCACCCCCGGTGGAGCGGCGGGGCATATGGCGCGGCAGCATGAGTTCTGGCTTCGCCGGGCGGCCGGGCTGGTCGGGCATTGGGGCAGAGGTACTAAGCGCGCCTATGGCGAGGCGGCCGCCGAACCATGCCTTGGCGGTGGCCTTTGCGAGCGCGACTTTCTGATCAAGATCAGGCGTCGTCACGATTGCGCGGGCGGCGCGGGCCAGGTCTGGCGGTGCGACGACCTCGTCGGTCGCGGTGAGCGGGATGGCGTCTGTCACTCTTCAAGCCCCTGAAGCGCGGCCAGCACTGCTGCGGCGTGGCCCGGCACCTTCACCTTGCGCCACGTCATGGCGATCCGGCCGCTTCGGTCGATCAGGAACGTGGAACGCTCGACCCCCATGTACTTTCGGCCGTACATCGATTTTTCGACCCAGACGCCATAGGCGGTCGAAACCGCTTGATCCTCGTCGGCGACGAGCCGGACGCCGAGGTCGTGCTTTTTGATGAACTTTTGATGGCTCGCAACGCTATCCGGCGAGACGCCGACGACATCGGCGCCAGCGGCCTTGAATTTGTCGGCCAGATTGGTGAAATCGCGGGCCTCGGTGGTGCAGCCCGACGTGTCATCCTTGGGATAGAAGTAGAGCACGACCGCGCGGCCCTTCCGATGGGACAGCTTGAAGGGCTTGCCATCATCGCCGGGCACTTCAAAATCGGGAGCGGCATCGCCATCCTGTACCATTGTGTAAGGGCCTTTCTTTTGACGCTTTTCCGCATGCTTTTCAGCCCATACGTAGGCTATGTGGATTTGGTTGCGCCAGGGGGATGATATACTGGCGCGAACTAGCGTACCTCGTTTGCGCCGACTGGCGGCCTGATCGGCTGCCGGGAACGTTTGGTTTGTTTGGACGGGCCAGGGTGGATACGCCGACGCGACCGCCATTGAAGAAGAAGCGCACCGTGCCGGCGAAGCCGCGGACGCGGGCGCCCGGCCGCGCCGTGCTGGGCGCGATCGGTCGACCAACGTGGTTCGTGGCAAAGTGTCTTTTGCCGGTTGTGATTCTCGCCGTACTGGCCGTATCGATCGGCTACGTCAGATTGCTAAATGGGCCGATTTCGCTGCAGTTTCTCGCTGCGCCGATTAGTCGGAGCATCGCCGCCGAGATGCCGGGCATCAACGTCGCGATCGAGGACGCCCTGGTGCGCCTCACCGACAGCGGCAGTGTTGAATTTCGCATGCGCAATGTACGGTTCACCGATCCCGACGGGGCGCCGATCGCGGTAGCGCCGCTTGCTGCCATCAGTATGAGTCGAAAAGCGCTGCTGACCGGCCGCATCGCGCCCGACAAGATCGTACTGATCGAACCACGGCTGCTCTTGGTCTACAGTGAGCAGGGCGGGCTTAGCGTCAGCTTTTCGAAGTCCGCTGATTCGGCCGCCAAGGACGCCGCAACGGCTGCGGCAGGCGAGGCGGATGCCAAGCCCGACGAAGAAAGACTTTCGGCGCTGCAGCGGGTCGATATCGCGCGCCTAATCACCGAGACGAGCCAGCGCGCGCGTCGCGGCGGCGATGCGGCATCGTTCCTGCGTGAGGTCGGTGTGCGCAATGCGACGGTCGTTCTCGATCACGCTGGCCGGCAGACGGCATGGACCGTGCTCGAAGGAGACGTCGATCTTGAGCACAAGAAGAAGCGAAGTACTCTGACAGGTTCGCTGACCTTCGCTAGTGCGAGCGGGCCCTGGGGCATGACATTCAAAGTCGAGGAGGGGGAGAAGGCCAACGCTATCGCGCTGGAAGCCTCGGTGCGGGATCTGGTGCCGCGCGGACTTACGGCAATGCTGCCGGATGTGCCCGGCCTTGAAGCGCTTGATGCGCCGCTGAGCGGCCAAGCCAGGTTGCAACTCAGTCCGGAAGGGCGCGTGCTGGGCGCGAGCGCAAAGCTCGATCTAGGCCGCGGCGTGCTCGTCATTCCAGGTAACGAGCGGCAGACGATCCCGCTCGAAGGCGGTACGCTCGATATGACATTCGATGCCGCCAACCGCCGGTTGGTGATCGCGCCGTCCCGCCTGCAATGGAACCAGGGGCACGCGACCATCGCCGGGTCGATCGCAGCCGTTGACAGCGCTGGCGGCAAATCGGTGTGGGCGGTCGACATCAAGTCCACCGACGGCATGCTGTCGGGCGATGAGTTCGCGGTGCCGGCGGTCGCTTTGGAAGAACTGGTGTTGCGGGGAAATTTCGCGCCCGATACCGGGGTGCTGGCGGTGACCCAAGCGCGCGTGCGTGCCGGCGGCTCCCAGGTGGAAGCCGCGGGCGAAATCACTACCGCGGACGGCCGCCAGTCGCTTCGGATGGAGGGGCGCATCGGACCGGCGACGGCCGAAATCGCCAAGGCGATCTGGCCGCGCATGCTGGGACCGGGCGCGCGTCGGTGGGTCGGGAAGCATGTTACCAAGGGACGCCTATCAGGCGGCACCTTCAAGGTTGCGATTGCCGCCAGCCAGGGTGTGGTGTTGCCGGAAAACCGCCGCGTATCGCTGACGCTCGAAGCGACCGACGTGGCGTTTGTTCCGGCCAAGACGCTGGTGCCGGTCGACGTGCCGCGCGCTTTGCTGCGGATCGAAGGTGACAGTCTTGAAATCTCGATCCCGGACGCCAGTTCGCAGATCGGTGCCAATCGCCGGGTGGCGATGAAGTCCGGCCGCTTCACCGCCGTCGCCATCTATGACGAACCGACGCTCGGCGAAGTCGCGTTCCGGTTTCAGAGCCCGCTGCTGTCCGCAGTCGACTACCTGGAGCAGGACAGCTTGGGTTTGGGGCCACTCGGCCTGCCGTCGGAGGGGTTGGACGGCAAGGTCGAGGGTAATCTCAAGATCAATCTTCCGCTCATCTCCGGCGTGACACTGTCGGACATGAAGATCGAGGGCAAGGCGAGGGTCACCGACGGTCGTGCCAAGCAGATCATTGGCAGCCACGATGTACAGGGCGCCACGATCAACATCGATGTCGGCGATGGCGCGGTGAACGGCACCGGGCAGATGCTGGTCGGAGGCGTCACCGCCAAGCTAGCGTTCCAACGCGTATTGGGTGCCGCAGAGGACCAGCAGCCGCCGCTTCGCTTGAGCGCGAACCTGGACGCATCCGACCGCAATCAACTCGGGCTTGAGACTAGTCAGATTATACTCGGCGACATTCCGGTCGATTTGACGATGACGCGCGGCGGCAATGGCGAACGTCAGACCCGTGTGCGTGCAGATCTGTCGGGCGCCGAACTCATCATTGAGCCGATGGCTTGGCGCAAGGCGCCCGGACGGCAAGCGCTGCTTGAGTTCGACGTGGTGCGTGCCCAGAAGAACCGTACCGAACTGCAGAATTTCCGACTTGTTGGCGACGACATCGCGATCGATGGCAACATGGCGATCGATGGCCGCGGCCGGCTGGTCGAATTTCATTTCCCGAATTTCGCGCTCACGCTGGTGTCGCGCATGGAATTGCAGGGCAGCTTGCGCGCCGACAACGTGTGGGACGTGAAGGCACGCGGGCAATACTGGGATGGTCGGGATTTCTTCCGCCAGCTGTTTGCGGTTGGCCAGACGCCGGAGAAGCCGGTGCCGATCAAAAAGGATCAACCCGGCGTTGACCTCAAGGCCGAGATAGAAAACGTGCTCGGCCACGGCGATATATCGCTGAAAGGGCTCAGGCTGCAGATGTCACGGCGAGGCCAGAAGCTTGTCGGCTTGCTGGCGCGAGGCACGGTGGAGGGTGGCAAGCCGATCGAAGTCGGCATGCAACAAACCGCCAATGAGCCGCGCAAGTTGGTTGTCATGACCGATGATGCCGGGCAGGCGTTCCGGATGGTCGGCTTCTACCCGAACCTGCAAGGCGGGGTGATGCGTCTCGATGTCAATCTCGACGGTCGGGGTACCGCCGAGAAGACCGGTCTGCTCGACGTGCGCAATTTCCGCATCCTGGGCGATGCCGTTGTCAGTGAAGTTCTGCAAACGCCGGACGAAGCCCGCAGCAACGCCGAAAGCGGAAATCGGCCGCGTCGCCGGGTCGAGCGGCAGCAGATCGAATTCTATCTGATGCAGGCGCCGTTTCTGGTCGGTTGCAACCAGCTCGTGCTTGAGGATGCGCATTTGCGCGGGCCGCTGCTCGGCGCCAGTCTGCGCGGCAAGGCCGACTTCAAGTCGCAGTATGTCGACATCGGCGGCTCCTACATTCCGCTGCAGGGCTTGAATGCGGCGCTTGGCGAATTGCCGGCCCTCGGTCAGTTGATTGCCGGCCCGAAGGGCGAGGGCGTGCTTGGCATCACGTTCCGGATCGTCGGGCCGACGGCGCAACCGCAGGTATAGGTAAATCCGCTGTCGATGATTCTGCCCGGCGTTTTCCGTGGCCTAGGTGAGATGGCGCCGTCCAACTCGCGCATCAGCTGCCGCGACGATAAACCGGCGCCGAAGGTCAAGCTACCGCAGGCGCCGGTCGGCGGTGATGCGATCCGCCAGCCGGCCGCCAAGGCGCCACGCGCAGTGGTGCCGGAGGTGTCTGGCGGTTGGAGCACCAACATGGGCGCCAGCAAGAATTAGGTGGGTCTCACACCGGCCGCAGCAGCACGTGCTTCTTCTTGCCGAGCGACAATTTGATCACGCCATCCGGGCCGATATCGCTCGACCGCAACTTGGCCTTGTCGTCGGCGACGGCTGCGTCATTGACGCGCAGACCGCCACCTTGGATCTGACGGCGGGCTTCGCCGTTTGACTTGACGAGGCCGGCGGTAACGAACGCCGCCAGGATGCCGAGTTCGTTCTCGATGTCGGACAACGGCACCTCGATGGTCGGAAGATCGATGGCAAGCGCGCCCTGCTCGAACGTCTTTTGCGCTGTCGCAGCGGATGCATCGGCCTTGTCGCGGCCATGCATGAGAGCGGTCGCCTCGGTGGCGAGGATCTTCTTGGCTTCGTTGATCTCGGCGCCCTGCAAATTGGCTAGGCGCTGGATGTCAGCCATCGGCAGCGTCGTGAACAGACGCAGGAAGCGGCCGACATCGGCGTCTTCGGTGTTGCGCCAGAACTGCCAGTAGTCGTAGGCCGATAATTGCGCCTCGTTGAGCCACACCGCGCCAGCGGCGGTCTTGCCCATCTTGGCGCCCGATGCCGTGGTCAGCAGCGGGCAGGTGAGTGCGTAGAGCTGCGGTGTGCCCATGCGGCGGCCGAGATCGATGCCGGTGACGATGTTGCCCCACTGATCGGAGCCGCCCATCTGCAGATTGCAGCCCGTCCGGCGTGACAGTTCGACGAAGTCGTAGGCCTGCAGCAGCATGTAGTTGAATTCGATAAACGATAGCTCTTGCTCGCGTTCGAGTCGCATGCGCGCCGAATCCATGGTGAGCATGCGATTGACCGAGAAGTGTTTGCCGACATCGCGCAGGAACTCGATGTAGTTGAGAGGCGCCAGCCACTCGGCGTTGTCGATCATGATCGCGTCGGTTTTGCCTTCGCCGAACTTCAAGAGCCGCGAGAATACGGTCTTGATACCGTCCTTGTTGGCGTTGATCTCGTCGATCGAGCGGATCGCGCGGGTTTCGTCCTTGCCGGACGGATCACCGACGCGGGTGGTGCCGCCACCCATCAACGCGATAGGCTTGTTGCCGGTCGCCTGCAGCCAGTGCAGCATCATGATCGAGATCAGCGAGCCGACGTGCAGCGAGGGCGCGGTGCAATCGTAGCCGACATAAGCGATGGCTTCGCCCTTGGCGGCCAATGCATCGAGGCCGGCCATATCGGAGCCCTGGTGAATGAAGCCGCGCTCTGTCAGGATGCGAAGGAAGTCGGACTTGGGGCTGGTCATCGGTATCGCGCCGCAAGGACGGCGCCTCCGTTTGTTAAGGTGTTGATTTGAGGGGCGGACCATGCACCGCAACGCGCAAGAGGGCAAGTATGGCTGAGGCGGCGGGCGCAGACCGGATGCGGGCGATCGGGCTGATGAGCGGGACCTCGCTCGACGGTATTGACGTTGCCATGATCGAGACCGACGGCGGCCAGGCGGTGGTTCGCGGGCCATCGATGACGGTCGCCTATGCTGCGGATTTCCGGGCGCGCCTGGTGCAGGCGATCGAGGAGGCAAAAGAATTGACTGGTCGCATGGACCGTCCCGGCAGCCTCGCGGCAATCGAGCGCGAGTTGACTGAGCGGCATGCCAGCGCCGTCAAGGCCTTCCTGAAACAGCACAAGGTCGCCAAATCCAGTGTCAACGCGATCGGTTTTCACGGCCAGACCGTGCTGCACAAAGATATTGTCGCGACCGTAGCCACCGACGTTGCTGACTGGGAAAACGCCATCGCCAGACACCCGAATGTTGTTTCGACGACCCATGTGCGGCGCAAGCTCACCGTCCAACTCGGCGATGGGCCGCTACTCGCCAAGTTGACCGGCATTGATGTGGTTCATGATCTGCGCGCGGCGGACTGCGAGGCCGGTGGGCAAGGTGCGCCACTGGTGCCGGTCTATCACCGGGCGCTGGTCGCTAAACTCCCGCAGCGGCCGGTGGCGGTGGTCAATATCGGCGGTGTTGCCAATGTCACCTACGTCGGCCGCGAGGGTGATCTGATCGCGTTCGATACCGGCCCCGGCAATGCGCTGATCGACGACTGGATGCTGAAGCACACGGGAACAGCGCGCGACGACGACGGCGCGACGGCGGCCAAGGGCAAGGTTGCCGACGATGCGCTGCGCTTCTATCTCAGCCATTCGTACTTCGGCGAATTGCCGCCGAAGTCGCTTGATCGCAACACGTTCATCGCCGACGTTTGCGACAATCTCTCGGTCGCCGATGGTGCCGCGACACTGTCCGCGTTCACCGCATCCTCGATTGCCCGCGCTCGCGAGCATTTCCCAGAGGAACCGCAGCTGTGGATCATCTGCGGCGGCGGTCGCCGCAACAAGACCATCATGGGCATGCTGGCGGCGGCGGTGCAGAATGCGGTGGTGCCGGCCGAGGCGGTGGGGCTCGACGGCGACGCCATCGAAGCCGAGGCGTGGGGCTATCTCGCGATTCGATCACTGCTCAAGCTGCCGATTACGTTTCCCGGCACCACTGGCGTCGACAAACCTATGATCGGCGGCCTGCTGGCACTCGTGAAGCGGTGATCCGGCAATGGGCATGTACATGTTCAAGTTCGGGTTCTACTTGACGCTGCAATTGTTCGGCGGCGTCGCGATGTTCGTCGGTGGTGTCATCGCGCTCGCGGCAGCGAAAAGCGGCGAATTGAGCGTCTCCAACCATGATGTGACGACTGTTTACGACTACGCCACGCAGCCTAATGGCTTCTGGTTGACGTTCGCGGTGGCTTGTGTACTTCCCGTGATCGCCGGGGCTCTTGCAATTCGGTATGGCCGCCAAAAGCTCGCGAGCCTACGCATCGACGGAGGCACTGATTGACCAAGATCGACACCGTGATTTTCGACATCGGCAACGTGCTTATCCGTTGGGATATGCGCAATCTCTATCGCCGCATGTTCCCCGACGACGCGGCGATTACCGGTTTTCTTGAAGAGACCGGGATCGCGGTTGAGAACCACTACAAGTTGGACGCGGGCCAATCGTTTGCCGAAGTGACGGCGGCGCTGGCGCGGCGATTTCCACATCATGCCGAGCCCATCCTCGCGCTCGACAAGCGCTGGACGGACTGTCTCGACGGCGCCATCGACGAGAACGTGGCGGTGCTGGAGGATTTGCGGCGGGCTGGCAACACGGTTCATGCCATCACCAATTTCAGCGCTGAAAAATTTCCGACCGCATGCCGGCTGTTTCCGTTTCTAACCACCTTCGATGCGACGATCGTTTCGGGTGCGGTCAAACTGATCAAGCCCGATCCGGCGATCTTCCGGCTACTGCTCGATCAGCGGGATATTGATCCGGCGCGTGCAGTGTTCATCGACGATTCCGAGCCCAACATCGCTACCGCAAAGGGCTTAGGGCTCAACACCGTGCATTTCATTGAAGGCGAAATCGATCTGAGAGCCGATCTGCGTAGACTAGGTGTCGCCGGCCTGTGAACCGATATTGCCCTGGATTTTCCCTCTCCCCCTGAAGAGGTGGGAGAGAGGGTACAACAGGATGCCAATTAGTTCGTTTCGAGGGCAACGTCGGATTGGCAATTAGCCGCCGATCGCCGTTACGCCGACGCCTTCTTGAAATTGGCCGCCGCCTTGTCCCAGTTGACGACGTTCCACCAGGTTTTGAGGTACTCGGCCCGCTTGTACTGGTGCTTCAGGTAATAGGCGTGCTCCCACACGTCGATGCCAAGGATAGGCTTCGCGCCTGCGTCCATGTGCGGCGTGTCCTGATAGGGCGTATTGATCACCGCGAGCTTCTTGTCCTTATTGATGACGAGCCAAGCCCAGCCCGAGCCAAAGCGCGTCATGCCGGCTTGATTGACCGCCTCCATCAACTTGTCCGGTCCGCCAAGTGTACCGTCGATTGCGGCCTTGAGGTCGCCGCCGGGAACCTTGGCGCCGCCGGGTGTCATCAAGTCCCAGAAAAACGTGTGGTTGAAATGGCCACCCAGATTATTGCGCACCGGCCCACGCACAGCCTCGGGAATGGCCGAAATGTTGGACAAAATTTCCTCGATCGGCTTCGACTTCAGGTCGGCATACTTCTCCACGAGGCCGTTCAGATTGCCGATGAAGGCGTTGTGGTGGTTCTTGTGGTGGAAATTCATCGTCGCGGTGTCGATGTGCGGCTCGAGTGCTTCGTAGGCATAGCCGAGCGGTGGCAAGGTAAAGGTCGGCGCCGCCGTTTGCGCCATGACCGGGGCCCGGCCGATAATCGCCGGCGCCGCAGTCAAGGCGAAGGCTCCAGCCAACAGTTTCAGATTGTGGCGACGGTTCATGCTATTCACTCCTGGATGAGACGGTGGGCTCGTCGGTAGGTATGAGCATATACGGCGTCGACGGTGAACGGTTTCAAAGATTCCGACGTCGGCCTATCGGCGGTAACGCATTCGTGTTCGAGGAAGATGGCCTTGCCGAGATTGGCGACTGTGACGGTGACTGCGATCGACAAAAAAATGCGGCTGGATCAGGCGTTGGTGGCGCGCGGCCTCGTGGCGACGCGGGCGCGGGCGCGCGATTTGATTTTGCGCGGCGCGGTGCGGATCGGCCATGTGGTGGCTGACAAGCCGGCGCAGATGATTGCGTCCGACATGCAACTCGACGTCGATGGCGGCGCGAATGCCTACGTCGCGCGCAGCGCCGAGAAGCTGATCGCAGCGCTCGACGCGTTTGGGTTCTCGGCCGAGGGCCGGATCGCGATTGATGTCGGCGCCTCCACCGGTGGCTTCACCCAGGTGATGCTGGAGCGGGGGGCCGCGAAAGTCTATGCGGTCGATGTCGGGCACGGACAGTTGCACGCGATCGTGGCGGGCGATGCGCGCGTGATCAGCCTTGAGGCCACCGACGCACGTGCGCTTGATGCCGGACTTGTCCCGGACGCGATTGATGCGATCGTGGCCGACGTGAGTTTCATTTCACTTGCCAAGGCATTGCCGGCGGCGCTGGCGCTGGCAACTCCCGGCTGCTGGCTGGCGGTGCTGGTGAAGCCGCAGTTTGAACTCGGGCCGGCGGCAATCGGCAAGGGCGGTATCGTCAAAGACCCAGCCGATGGCCCGCGCGCACTGGGCCAGGTCATGGACTGGATAGGATTGCTGCCAGGTTGGCATGTGGTTGGCACTTTGCCTTCGCCGCTGCCCGGCAAATCCGGAAATCAGGAATACCTGCTTGGAGCACATTATCGTGGCTGACGCCGAAACTTTTGCGATTACCGCGCTGGGCGCGCAAGGCGACGGCATAGCAAGCGGTGCGGCGGGTACGGTCTTCGTGCCGTTCGCCTTGCCGGGCGAGCGTTGGGCCAGGGCTGCGAGCGGATTTGCCATGCGGAGTGAGCCGAGCCCCGATCGGCAAACCGCTCCATGCCGGCATTTTGGCGTCTGCGGTGGCTGCGTCGCCCAGCATATGACGCCATCGGCCTATGCGCGCTGGAAGCGCCAGATTCTGGTTGATGCGTTTCAGAAGGCCGACATCAACGCCGCCGTGGCGCCGCTGCGGACGATTTCGTCGGGCAGTCGGCGGCGACTTGTTCTTTCGGCCCGCATGCTGCCATCTGGGGTTGCGATTGGATTTCACGAACGCGCCAGCGATCGATTGCTGCCGATCGATGAATGCACTATCGCCGATCCCATGATCATCGAGGCCTTGCCGGCGCTGCGCCAATTGGCCGGACGTCTGCTGCCACGTCGCGACGAAATGAGGATGACGGTCACCCGCTGCGACACGGGCCTTGAGGTTGCGATCGAGGGCGGTAAGGAGGCCATCGATGCCGCTGATCGCGCCATGCTCGCGGATGTCACCGCCAAGGCGCGCATCCTGCGACTGGCGGTTGACCGCGATGTCGTGATCCGGCATGGCGACCCGATCCTGACCATCGGGACCGTTAAAGTCGTACCGCCGCCGAACGTATTCCTGCAGGCCTCGGCCGAGGCCGAGCGCGCGCTGATCGAACTCGTCTTGGCGGCGGTCGGCAAGGCAAAGGCGGTCGCCGATCTGTTCTCGGGCCTCGGCACGTTTTCGCTACCGCTCGCTGCCAAGGCCCGAGTTCTCGCGGTCGATAGCGATGCCGTCGCGCTCGGTGCACTCGATGCCGCCGCGCGCAATACGCAAGGCTTGAAACCGATCGAGATTCGTACCCGCGACCTGATGCGCGAGCCATTGGCGCGCAAGGAACTCGAAGGCTTCGACGCCGTCGTCTTCGATCCGCCACGCGCGGGCGCTGAAACGCAGGCCGCGATGCTCGCGAAATCCACAGTCGGCAAGGTGGTCGCGGTGTCGTGCAATCCGACGTCGCTGGCGCGCGATGCCGGTATCCTGCTCGATGGCGGCTTTGAACTCGTGGAGTTGACGCCGATCGACCAGTTCCTCTATTCGCACCATCTTGAAGCGGTCGCGGTATTCGCGCGCGGCTCGGGCAAGAAGCGCAAGCGCTGACAGGCAAGGTTTCGATGCTGAAGGATTTGACGATCGCCTTCGATCTCGACGGCACCCTGGTCGAGACCGCGCCGGACCTGATTGCCGCGACCAATCATGTGCTCGCGATGCAAGGCATTTCAGCCGTCGCACCGGCACTGATCCGAGACGAAATCAGCTTCGGCGCGCGCGCCATGATCGAAAAGGGGCTGGCGATTTCGGGCATGACAAGCGCGGTGAGCGATGTCGATCGAATGCTGGCTGACTTCCTTGCGCACTACGAAGCAAATATTGCGGTGCACAGCCATCCGTTCCCCCATGTCATCGATGTGCTGCGCAACTATCGCGCGCGGGGTTGCCGTTTGGTGGTGTGCACCAACAAGCGCGAGCATCTGTCGCGCGTGCTGCTGCGCCAGCTCGACATGCTCGATCTTTTCGAAGGTATCGCCGGCCGCGACACATTTCAGGTCTTCAAGCCGCATCCCGAGCACCTGTTGGGGGCGATCAGGCTTGCCGGCGGCGATCACAGGCGAGCGGTGATGGTCGGCGACAGCAATACCGACATATCGACGGCACGTGCGGCCGGCGTGCCGTCGATCGCGGTGACGTTTGGCTACACCGATGTGCCGGCTGCAGACCTTGGCGCCGACGCGGTGATCGACGACTATCGTGCATTCGGCGCGGCGCTCGCTGGCATCCTGGCCGGTGGCTCACTCACGAGAGTGTGAGGTGGAGTTCATGGCAACCGTGCGCCGGAAATGTCGGCCTCTCACCGTTGATGCTGTCATTGATGCGGTGACGGCCTGTCATGCGATCTCAACAGGGGCCGTCTAAGCGCCATATTCGAACGCCATCTACCATCCAGGCGGGGGAATCGGGTGAACACCCGGCCGCGCATTGAACAACTCTCGAAGGACTAGAGCCATGATGAAGTCTCTGATCACCGCCGTCGCGTTCCTCGGTCTCGCAGCCGGCACTGCAATCGCTCAGGACAAGCTCGCCGCCAGCGCCGAGGATTGCCTCAAGGTCGCCTTCGATATCGCCCAGGCCGCCGAGGGCAAGAACCTGCCAAATGATCAGCTCGACAAGGTCGAAGAGATGCTGACGAAGATGGAAACCCACTGCGACGCCAAGCAGTTCACCGAAGCCGCAGCCGTCGCTTCGGACCTCAAGACGATGATTTCGAAGCAGTAGGGCGCCTCGGCTCGCACCGAAGCGGATCTACTCGAACGGGCGGCTCGCAAGGGCCGCCCGTATTGCGTGTGCGCCCATCAATCTCCTTTCGGGTCGCCTTGCCGATCGTGTGCCGGTAGGAACAAGGCCGCACCCAAGTGAATCGGATCCGCAATGAACGCACCTGCTCAATACATGTCGCCGACGCAATGGGGCCTGCTGATCCTGCTGGCGTTCCTGTGGGGCTGCTCCTTCCTGTTCATGGGGATTGCTGTGCGGGAGTTGCCGGCGTTCACGATCGTGCTGGTGCGCGTCGGGCTCGCGGCTGCGATCCTCATTCCCATCGCCTACGCGCTGGGCTACCGGCTGCCGTCGACTTGGGCCGCCTGGCAGCCGTTTTTCGTGATGGCGATCCTCAACAACGTCATTCCCTTCTGGCTGATCGTCACCGGCCAGAAGCAGATTGCGAGCGGCTTGGCCTCGGTGATCAATGCCACGACACCGGTGTTCACGCTGCTGGTCGCGCATGCAATGACGGCTGACGAAAAGCTCAAGGCCAACAAGCTAGCCGGCGTGCTGATCGGTATTGCGGGTGTTGTGGTGCTGGTCGGTCCCGAGGTGGTGCTGGGGCAGGCAGCGAGCGTGCTCGGCATGCTGTGCATGTTGGGGGCGGCATTGTCGTACGCCTTTTCGGGGCTATGGGGACGCCGCCTGCGCGGGCAGCCGCCGCTGGTTTCGGCCGCATCGCAATTGACGTGTTCGACTTTGATCTTGTTGCCGCTGACGATGGCGATCGACGCGCCCTGGACCTTGGCGACGCCGAGTGCTCAAGCGATCGGCGCGCTGATCGGGCTGGCGGCGCTGGCGACCTCTTTAGCCTATGTGGTCTTCTTCCGCATCCTGGCGGTGTCGGGCTCGAACAACGTCATGCTGGTGACGCTGCTGATCCCGGTGTTCGCCATTCCACTCGGTGCCTGGCGGCTGGGCGAGGCGCTGCTTCAGCGCCACTTCATCGGTGCCGCGATCATCGCGCTGTCGCTGCTCGTGATCGACGGACGGTTGCTATCCCTGATGGGCCGCCGTGGCGAGGTCGCTTGAGAAGCGGTCGACGACGTCGGTCGTCGTATCCCAGGCGCACATCAAGCGGCAGCCTGTTTCGCCGACGAAGGTGTAGAAGCGCCATCCCTTGGCACGCACGGCCGCCTGCAGCTTCGGCGGGATGTGGGCGAAGATGGCGTTGGCCTCGACCTTCTCCATCAGCGAAACGCCGGGGATCTTGGTGATTGCCGCCGCCAGCCGATCGGCCATGGCGTTGGCATGGTGCGCGTTGGCGAGCCACACGTTGTTTTCCAACAGGCCGATCCACGGCGCCGTTACGAGGCGCATTTTGGAGTTGAGCTGGCCGGCCTGCTTAACCCGCCATTCGAACTCATGCGCGAGTTTGGTATCGAAGAACACGATCGCTTCGCCGACGCCGAGACCGTTCTTGACGCCACCGAAGCACAGTACGTCGACGCCCGCCTTCCAGGTGACATCGGCGGGTGCACAGCCGAGCCGTGCAATGGCATTGGCGAGCCGCGTGCCGTCCATGTGGACCTTGAGGCCATGTGCCCTGGCGATGGCGGTCAATGCACGAATTTCATCGACTGAGTAAATTGTACCGAGTTCCGTCGCTTGCGTGATCGAAAGGGCGGCCGCCTTAACATGATGGATGCCGCTGTGCTTGCGCGCCAGTGCCTCGACGCTTGCCGGCGTCAGTTTGGCGTGCGGTGTGTGGGCGAGCATCAGCTTGGCGCCGCCGGAAAAGAACTCGGGCGCCCCGGCCTCATCCATCTCGATGTGCGAGAACGAATGCGCGATCACCGAATTATAGGACTTGGCGAGCTGTGCCAGGGACAGGGCATTGGCGGCGGTACCGTTGAAAACGAAGAACACTTCTGCCTTGGTGCCGAACAGGTCGCGGATCATATCCGATGCGCGAGCGGTCCAGGCATCATCGCCGTAGCCAGTGGCGTGGCCCGTGGCGTTGGCTGTGATGAGCGCATCAATGGCTGCCGGGCACATGCCGGCGTTGTTGTCGGAGGCGAACTGCGGCATCGGGGACAATTCCTGACTGCTTTACTGCTTGCAACTTCGCCCGGCAGATCGAGCGCTCTTGGCCTTCAGGTGTGCAGCGCCAGGAAGGCCTCGATCTCGCGGCGCTTGGGCAGGCCGGCGCGGCTGCCGAGCCTGGTGCATTTCAATGCGGCTGCGGCGCAGGCGAAGCGGGCACTTCGGGTCGCGTCGAGCCCTTCGACCAAGGCGAGCGTGAAGGCGCCATGGAAGGCATCGCCGGCGCCGGTGGTGTCGACGACGTCGACTTCGAACGCCGGCATCCGGCTGGTGCCGGTGTGCGTCGGTCCACAGGTAGCCTTTCGCGCCAAGCGTGACGCCGGCGTGGCGCGGTCCCATTGTCGAGCACCCGCGCCAGCGCCGCCTCCGGTTCCTGGCCCGCCGCGAAGTCCTTCAACGCCGGCTCGGAAAATATTGCGAAGTCGGTGAGCTCCAGCACTTCCGACAGTGCCTCGCGGGCGCCGAGGTCGGCATCGAGCACGGTGGTGACGCCTTCGGCGCGGCGCTTGTGTGAACAGCGCGCGTAAGCCTTCCAGCCAGCGCACGTCGGCCAGCACCGCCGAGGCCTTGGCAACGCGCTCGAGCGGCAGCCAGCTGGTGCCGGACGGCATGTTGGTGTCGCGATTGCCGACGATCAGCCGCTCGCCGGCGTCGTCGACGATGATCGCCGAGGTCGACGAGCGGCCCTCATCGAACATCTGGACGTAGCGGATATCGACGCCGTAGGCCTTGAGACCGGTGCGGATCTTGACGCCGGCGTCGTCCTCGCCGATCCGGCTCCACAACTCGACCTTGCCGCCGAGGCGGGCGATGGTCGCGGCGGCGTTGGCGGCCATGCCACCGCCGCTCTCGATATGCTCGATCGCGCGCACCTTGGTCGGATGCGGCGGAAACGCCTCGATCCGATAGAGGCGGTCCAGCGCCGCGTGCCCCAGGCAGATGACGCGGCTCATGCGGTCGTGCTCCTTCGTTCTTCTGGCCAGGCGACGAAGCGATGGCTGTGGGCGGCATGGTAGTTTGCGACTTGGCCGAGGGCAACGGCGAGGCGAGCCCGTCGGCGGTCGCCTGCTCGGCTGCGTCCTCGTCGAACAGCTTCTCGAGGTTTTCGGCGTCGCCGCGCGCGCGCTCCACCAGCTTCTGGCTGTCGGAGAAGTGCTTGTAGTCCTCGTACAGCCGGCGCTCGTCGTGGGCACGGAACATGGTCATGGCGCGGCGGACCTCGCGCTCGGGCTGACCGAGGCCGCGCAGCACGTCGCCGGCCATTTCGATCGCCGAAGCGAAGGTTTCGCGGTGGACGACCTCGATGCCGAGATCCAGCAGCCGGTGGGCGTGGTTGCGGTTGCGGGCGCGGGCGTAGATCGGCAGTTGCGGATAGTGCTCGCGCACCACGCGCGCGGTCGCGCAGCGAGGCCTCGACATCGTCGATCGCGAGCACGAAGGCTCGCGCCCGTCGGCGCCGGCCGCCGCCAGGATGTCGGGCCGGCTGGCGTCGCCATAGAACACCTTGGAGCCGAACTTCTTGCACGAAGTCGACCTGCTCGGCGCTGATGTCGAGGGCGGTGAACGGCAGGCGCTTGGCGCGCAGGATGCGGGCGGTGATCTGGCCGAAGCGGCCGAAGCCGGCGATGATCACGTGGCCGTCGTTCTCGGGCATGGGCTCGAAGGCGCCGAGCGCCAGCATCGCGCGGCTTGCCGACCCAGTCGTCGGCGAGCAGCAGCAGCGGCGTCGCCGCCATCGACAGCGTCACGACGACCGACAGCAGTTCGGTCAGATCCCTGGCCAGCACGCCGGCCGCCGCACCGACCGCGAACAGCACGAAGGCGAACTCGCCGCCCTGGCTGATCGCGATCGCCAGCCGCCGCGATCCCCAGCGGCCGAGCCCCTGCCACAGCCCCAAGCGCATAGAGCCACGCCGCCTTGACGCGATCAGCAGGCCGGCGACGAGGCCCGCGATGCGGAGCGGCTGCTCGACGAGCAGGCCGAGGTTGAGCGACATGCCGATGGCGGTGAAGAACAGCCCGAGCAGCAGGCCCTCGAACGGCTTCAAGTCGGCCTCGAGCTGGTGGCGGTAGGACGATTCGGCGAGCAGCGCGCCGGCCAGGAACGCGCCGAGCGACGCCGGCAGCCCGGCCTGCTGCATGACGACCGACACCGCCACCACGACCAGCAGCGCGGTCGCCGTCATCGCCTCCTTCACGTTGGCGAGCGCGACCAGCTGCAAGCAGCGGATCGAGCAGGAAGCGGCCGACCGCGATCACGCCGCCGATGGTTGCGAGCGCAATCGCGGCGCTGCCGAGATCCATCGGCACCGCGATTGGCGATCTGGGTGACCGCGAACAGCGGTGCGAGCGCGATCAGCGGGATCGCGGCCAGATCCTGGAACAGCAGCACCGAGAACGCCGCGCGGCCGTGCCGGGCGGTCAGTTCGCCCTTCTCCTCCAGCACCTGCAGCGCGAACGCGGTCGACGACAGCGACAGGGCCAGGCCGATGAACAGCGCCGCCGGCATCGGCTGGCCGAGCAGCCATCGCGACCGGCGCAGAGCAGCGCGGCTGTGCCTGCGACCTGCGCCGCCGCCGAGCCCGAGGATCGAGGTGCGCATCGACCACAGTCGCTTCGGGCGCAACTCGAGGCCGATCAGGAACAGCAGCAGGATGACGCCGAACTCGGCGGTGTGCAGAATTTCCTTGGCCTCGTAGACCGAGAACACCTTGCCGATGCCGAACGGGCCCGAGCAGCACGCCGGCCAGCAGGTAGCCGAGCACGGTGCCGACTTTCAGCCACTTGGCGATCGGCGCCGCGATGGCGGCCGCCGCCAGCAGCAGCGCTATTTCGAACAGTGAAATCTGCATGCTGCCTCGTATCGGCTTTTGCCGCGGCGGCGCCACGGTTGATCGCTGCGCCAGGCAGACAGATCCGGAACTGCCTGCCGCTGCGTTGACATTGCATGAGGGAAACGGTGTCATATATGGTCACACGGACTGCCGCCACGTTGGCCCGGGAGGGCCTGTCGGCGTCCTGGACCGATCCATCATGGCCGAACTTATCAATCGCGTCGCGTCCCGCAGTGATGTCGGAAGCGTTTCGCAAGCTATTTCAATCGTTTGCGCCATGCGTCAAGGCCTATATGATGCGCCACGGCGCCGATGCCGCTACGGCCGAGGAACTGGCCCAGGAAACCCTGCTGACGGTATGGCGCAAGGCCTCGCTCTATTCGAGCGACAAGGGCAGCGCTGCGACCTGGATCTTCACCATCGCGCGCAACCTGCGGATCGACCGGCTTCGTCGCGAGGTGCCCTGGCAGCAGTTGCCGGAAGGTCATGACGAAGAGGCGTCCGACGACGCGCCGCCGGACGAGGCGGTGGTCGAGCGCGAGCGGCACAAGCGGGTGCAGGCTGTGCTGGCGACGTTGCCGCCCGACCAGCACGAGGTCGTGTCGCTGTCCTACATCGAAGGCCTCTCGCACAGCGAAATCGCCGAGCGATTGAAGCTGCCGCTCGGCACGGTGAAATCGCGCATGCGTCTCGCCTACCAGAAAATCCGCGAGGCGGTCGAGGACCTGAAATAGATGAGTATCAAGCATCACCCCGATGACTCGACCTTGATGAGCTACGCGGCCGGCAGCCTGGCGGAGGAGCTTTCGGCCGTCGTCGCCGCTCACATCTCGATGTGTCCCTTGTGCGCCGGCGAGGTCAAGACGATGGAGCGCATCGGTGTTGCATTGTTCGAACGGCTCGACGACATGCCGATCGACCGTGCCGTGCCGCAGATGGCGTTGCGGGCCATGGAAGCAGAGGTGGACGGGGCATTGGCCGCGATCGAGGAGGTGGGGGCCGATGTGCCGCAGCCGTTGCGACCGCTGGTCGGAGCACGCATCGACGAAATTCGCTGGAAGCGTCTCGGCATGGGGATCTGGCACCTGCCGTTGAAGTTGGCGCGGGCGGGCGAGGGCGATTTGCGGCTGTTGCGGGTGGCCGCCGGCCAGGTGATGCCGGAACATGGTCATGGTGGCGCCGAGTTGACGTCTGATTTTGAGCGGCTCCTATCGCGACCAATTCGGCGAGTACAACAGAGGCGACGTTGCCGATCTCGACAGTGACGCGGAACACCGGCCGATTGCCGATCCGATGGCAGGCTGCATCTGCCTGATCGCCAGCGAGAAGCGGGCGCGCTTCAAGGGCCTTTTCGGCCGCATCGTGCAGCCGTTTACCGGGTTCTGAAGCATGGCGGGCGGTGGGCGCGGCGCAGCCGTCTCTCGGCGGCCCCCGCGCCGAAGCGATCAATCGTTGTCGACCGCCTACCGGCGCCGGCGCCCTTGGTGCGCGATCTTTCTGTCGCTGGCACGTAGGTGCGGGCGCCGAGGTCGCCAAGGCCTGCCATTCGTTGGCGCGGACGACACTGCGGCTTTCGCGCTGCAGCGTCTGGGCGCGGGGGCAGCGGCGGTCCCGGCGGCAGGTGCGCCCATGTCACGGTTTTTGCCTGTGGCGCATGCAGCGCCGCGAGTCGCCGGCGATGTCGCCGCTGAACGGCCATACCGTTACCGACAGATCCCCCCAGCCAAGCACGACCGCAGCTTCGATTTCGGCGGCGGCGCTGGCGGCAAACGGCAGCAGCCACAGCGGATGCGGTCGCCGGCAGTATGAGGTCACCAGCCGATGCACCGAGATCGTCGAGGTAGGCGCCGGTCAGCAGCGGCGACAGCATGCTACGGGGGCGCCGGCCCGCAGCGGCCCGGCGGGCACGTCAGGGAGCCGCCAATCGGCATGTTGCGCGAGCAGCGCGGGCAGCGACGGCGCCCAGTCGAGACCGCAGGCGGCGAGCCAGCGTGCCGCCTTTGCGGTCTCCTCAGCCATACCCCAGGCCAGTCCTGCACCCCGCGCGGCCTTGCCGGCCAGGCCCTCGACTTCGTTCAACGAGGCATCGATCATCATGCGGGCTCGCAGATGTCTTCGGGCAACGGCGCATCGCGGAACAGCGTGATGCGCAGCCACTGGTCCGAGCGCGGATCGAAGCGCGTCGGCGCCGAAGAAGGCGAGCTTGCAGCGCAGGATATCGATCGGCCCGCATGTTCGCGCGCCGATCAGATTGTCGCGGATCTCGGCGTAGGGGTGGCGCGACGGACTGCTGGATGCGGCGCACGGTGTGGCGGTGTTCGGGAGGCGCAGCAGAAACGCCGCGACCGCGTATCGGCCGGCTCCGCGATCAGCGCGGCGCGCAGCGCCAGCGCATCGCGCGCGGTGGCGAGCGGCTTCTCGAGTTCGGCGCCGGGCTCCTCCGCGCGCTCGCCGAGCCGCGGCTCGAGCTTTTCCTCCGACACGTACCAGAAGCGGGCCTGTGCCGACGGGGCGCGCGAAGTCGAGGTCGCGGGCCCACGCGTCTGCTCGTCGACGAGGCGCGCAGCAGTCGCCGCAGGTCTGGCGCCATCGATGCGGAAGGCCGCGTCCTCGTCGGCCGCCATCGTGTCCGCGAGATCGTCGACGAGCGCGCCATGCGGCTCGAGCAGCAAGCGCCAGCGTCAATTCCTGGCCTTCGAGCGAGAGATTGGCCGCCGCCCACAGCCAGATCGCGTTCCACAAGCCGGATCGCGGGACTTGCACGCGAGCCGCCGCGCTTCGGCTTCGAGGCTGACGAGATCGCCGGCGAGCGCGGTGATGCGGGCGGCCTGGATCGGATCGTCGGTGCGCCAGACGGCGACGAGACGCTGAGCCGGCAGCGAGCGCGTCGAGGAAGCGCGCGCCATTCGTCGCGTGCCGGCGGCGCGATGGCGCGCACGCGGGCGAGCGCCGTCTCGCGCGCGCTGCGACCCATTGGTGCAGCAGCGCCGGGATGGCGCACCAGGAACGGCGCCATGCCGAGCCCGGTGGCGTTGCCGACGCCGAAGCGGCGCCGCATCTCGGCGCGCAGCGGCACGGCGGTCGCCGGCGCACTTCGCCCGGGCGCAATGCTCGGCGAGATCGAGGGTGAAGCTGCGCGGATCAGCCAGACCGACAGCATCTCGGCCTGAAACGGGCCCTGCAGCGCCGGGTGGAAGAGCACGCGGTCGCGGTCGGCGATGCCGAACTTGCCGTTGCCGTAGACCGCCGTGGTGCGCATCAGGTAGCCGACTTGATCGACGAGCTCGGCATCGGGCTGCGCGCCCGGCGCCAGCGCCTCGACGACGTGATCGAACAGGCGCACGCTGCTGTTGGCGCGCGACAGGACCAGTTCGCGGCTCGAATAGCGGCGCCGCCTCCTGCCTCGGCGCGCTTGCGACAGTCGCTCGATCTCGGCCGCGTCCGGCATGCCGTCGTAGAGCACGTAGCTCGAGTCCCAGGCCTGCGCGATCACCCGGTCGGTGCGGTTCTCGGGCGCGAGGTAGGTCGAGAACGCCACCAGCGACAATGTGCTGTCGGGCGTGTCGAGCGGTAGACGGCATGGCCATAGCCGTCCTCACCGATGTTCCAGACCGGCCGGGAAAACCGCCAGCGCTCGGCCTCGACCCGGCGCAGCAGCGTGCGCAGGAAGCTCAGCCGCGTCGGATGCGCCGCGCCCATGCGGGCGAGCCGCATGACCTCATCTGGCGGGCGCAGCGGCATTCCGGGCAGGCGTACTTCGGCTCCGGTGGCGTCGCTCATGATTGCGCCCCGGCCAGCGCCACGGCCGTATCGTACATGCGCCCGGTCGACGACGATGCCGTCGCGCGCCGCAGCGACGCGGGCGGCGGCCTTCTTCGCGCCCGGCAGCCGGGCGCCGTCCTCGGCGGTGAGCGCGGCCAGCACCGTCGCCATGCGGGCGGCGAAGGCGCCGCCGGACGTGGCATCGGGATCGATGGCGATGAAGCATTGGCCGGTTTTTGGCGGTCCGCCGGCGTTGGTGCCGAAGGTCGATGCCTCGATGCCGGGCGTGGCGCCGGCGAGGCAGGCGGCCATCACCTCGACCAGCAGCGCCGAGCCGACGCCCTTGTAGCCGCCGGACGGCGCCATCGTGCCCTTGAGCGCCGACCTGCGCGTCGGTGGTCGGCTTGCCGTCGGCGTCGAGCGCCCAGCCCGGCGGGATCGCTTCGCCGGACTTGCGCCCGCTTCATCACTTCGCTCTTGGCGACGACGCTGGCGCTCTGGTCGATCACGAATGCCGCGCCGCCGTTGCCGTCCGGCACGGCGAGTGACCAGGGATTGGTGCCGAGCACCGGCTTCTTCGCGCCCCACGGCGCGATCGAGGCCGGCGCGTTGGTGAAGCCGATCGCGACGAGCCCGGCCCTGGCGATGCGCCTCGGTATGGAAGCCGAGCGCGCCGCAATTGTAGGAGTTGAACAGCGTCATGGCGGCGATGCCTTGGCGCGCGCGCGGCCTCGATCAGCGCCGGCATGCCGGCCGCGATCGCGGCATGGGCGAAGCCGCTGCCGGCATCGACGCGGACGACGCCCGGTGCGGCGAGCGCGTCACCGCCGGCACGGCGGTGCCGATCACCTTGCCGACGTCGAGATGGCCGCAATAGATCGGCAGATACATCAGGCCGTGCGAGCGCATCCCGTCGGCCTCGGCCGCGGCGATGCCGCGCGCCAGCGCATCGGCCTGCAGCGGCTGGCGCCGTGCGCGGCTCAGCGCCTTGGCGGCCAGCGCCGCGATCTCCGTCTCACTGAGGGTGATCGTGCGTTGCGCATCATCAGGTCCTCGCGCGGTGGTGTGGCCGGCTCGGCTCGAACGACGCTTGCATGAACCGGTACCAGTTGCCGCCCATGATGCCGGCGATCTCGCGCGTCCGCGAAGCCGGCCCTGGCCAGTCCGTCGCGGATCTTGCCAAAATCGCGGTTGTCCTGGAACCATGCGGGCTGCGCCGGAAATGTCGCCCGCGCATCGGCGCTGTCCGAGGCGGAAACGTCCAGCGGCCGATCCGCATCCATTGCACGATCGCATCCGGCTGGCCCTGGCACAGGTCCGAGCCGATGCCGATCTGCTCGGTGCCGATGCGGTCGGCGACATCCCGCACCATGCCGGTGAATTCTTCGAGCGTGCAGGCCGAGCCGTCCTTCAGGTGATGCGGATAGAGCGAGAAGCCGAGCATGCCGCCGCGCCCGGCCAGCGCCCGGATCACCGCATCGAGATTTGTTGCGCCCGGTCTCGCGCCACCACGACGGGTTGGCGTGGCTGACGGTGATCGGCCGCGCCGACAGGTCGATCGCCTCCAGCGTCGAGCGCTCGCCCGAGTGCGACATGTCGATCACCATGCCGAGCCGGTTCATCTCGCCGATGACCTCGCGGCCGAACCGGGTGATGCCGGTATCGCGCGGCTCCTGCCAGCCCGATGCCCAGCAGCGACTGGTTGTTGTAGGTGAGCTGCATGAAGCGGATGCCGAGCGTCATGCAGGATCTCGACCAGGCCGAGGTCGCTCTCGATCGGCAATGGATTTTGCGATGCCGAAGATGATCGCCGTGCGCCCCGACGCGCGCGGCGGCGTCGATGTCGGCAGCGGTGCGAGCCGGACGATGAGATCGCCGTGATCGATGAAGCGGCGGTTCCAGTCGGCGATCTGCTGCACGGGCCGCGAAAGTCCTCGTGATAGGCGACGGTAACGTGCACCGCGGTGACGCCGCCGGCGCGCATCTCCTCGAAGATGCTGCGCGACCAGTTGCAGTACTGGGGCCCGTCGATGATCATCTTGCCTGCCTCAGCCCCTCATGGCATTGCCGGGTCGTAAGGGGCCTTGAGGCTCGCCCGACCGCGATGCGGGTGCCGCCGATGTCGACCTCGAACTGCTGCGCCGACAAGCCGCGCTTCATGAGGGCCGCGCCGCCGGTCTTGAGGATCGCCAGCATGACGACGCGGTCGAGCGCGGCGCCGAACGCCGCCGAGGTGACTTCGCCGACCGGCTTGCCGTCGCGCAGGACGCAACTCGCCGCCGTACGCCAGCGGCGCATCCGGCATCGTGGCGACGAGCGACACGCAGCGCGTCGCTGGCGGCTGCTTGCGCGCCTCGATCAACGCCGCGCGGCCGATGAAGTCGCTGCCCTTGTCGAGCTTCACCGCGAAGCCCAGGCCGGCCTCGTAAGGGGTGATGTCCGGCGTCAGTTCGCGGCCCCAGGCGCGATAGCCCTTTTCCAGCCGCAAGCCCTCGATGGCGTAGTAGCCGGCGTCGGGGAGGCCGAGATCGCGGCCGGCCCGTGCAGCGTGTCGTAGACGCTGGTGGCGAACTCGACGGCACGTACAGCTCCCAGCCGAGTTCGCCGACGTAGGTGCGCCGGCAGGCGAGCACGTTGGCGTAGCCGATCTCGACCGTCGTGATGGCGCCGAACGGGAACGACGCATTGTCGAGCCTGTTGCGGCCGACCCGCTGCAGCAGCTCGCGCGACCTCGGCCCCATCACCGCCAGCACGCTGTAGGCGCCGGTGACGTCGGTGACGGTGCAGCGGCGCTTGCGTGCCGGATGTTGCGGCGCAGCCAGTCGCGATCGCGGACGGCCTGGGCGGTGCCGGTCACGATCAGGAACTCGGTGTCGGCAAGCCGCGCGATGGTGACGTCGCTCTCGTAGCCGCCGCGCGCGTTGAGCATGCCGGTATAGACCGTGTGCCGACCGGCACCGCGATGTCGTTGGCGCAGATCCGCTGCAGCTCGGCCTCGGCGTCGGCGCCCTGCACCAGCATCTTGGCGAACGACGTCATGTCGAACACCGCGACGGCCTCGCGCGCAGCCTTCTGCTCGGCGACATGCCAGGGGAACCAGTTCTGCCGGTCCCAGCCGTAGTCGATCTCGCGCGTCTCGCCCTTGGGCGCGAACACGTTCGGCCGCTCCCAGCCCATCTTGGAGCCCCAGATCGCGCCCTTGGCATCGAGCCGGTCGAACAGCGGCGAGCGGCGGAACGGGCGCGCGCTTTCCAGCTCGCGGTTCGGCCACGGCATCTTGTAGTGCAGGCCGAGCACTTCGCTGACGCGGTCCTTCAGCAGGCGGCCGTTGATGTTGAAGCGGGCGAAGCGGCGGATGTCGACCGGCCACAGGTCGAGCTGCGGCTCGCCCGATGTCGATCCATTCGGCCAGCGCCTTGCCGGCGCCGCCGGACGAGGCGATGCCCATCGAGTTGAAGCCGGCGGCGACGAACAAGCCCGTCACCGCCGGGCGCCTCGCCGAGGATGTAGTTGTTGTCGGCGGTGAAGCTCTCGGGCCCGTTGATGAACTGCTTGACCTCGGCCGTCTCCAGCGCCGGCACGCGCTGGATGGCGTTGTCCATCAGGATCTCGAACTGGTCCCAGTCGTCGGGCAGCATGCCGAACTCGAAATCGTCCGGGAATGTCGGTCAGCCCACGGCTTGGCCTTCGGCTCGAAGCCGCCCATCAGCAGGCCGCCGACCTCCTCCTTGAAGTAGATGTAGCCGTCGGGATCGCGCAGGCACGGCAGGTCGGGCGTGACGCCGGCGATCTTGCCGGTGACGATGTACATGTGCTCGCAGGCGTGCAGCGGCACCGCGACGCCGACCGTATCGGCCAGCTGCCGCGACCACATGCCGCCGGCGATCACCACCACCTCGGCGGTGATCGTGCTGCTCGCCGTCCGACACGCCGCGTGCGCGGCCGTCGTTCACGTCGATCGCGGTGACGCGGGTCTTCTCGAAGATCCTGGCGCCGCGCCTCCGCGCGCCCTTGGCCAGCGCCTGGGTGATGTCGGCCGGATTGGCCTTGCCGTCGCCCGGCAGCCAGACCGCGCCGACGAGATCGTCGGTGCGCATGATCGGATATTTCTCGCCGGCCTCTTGCGCCGAGAGTCCTCGCAGTCGACGCCCTGCGCCTTGGCCGACGCCGCGACGCGGCGCAGCAGCGTCATGCGCTCGGCGGTGCGCGCGACGGTCAGCGAGCCGCATTGCTTCCAGCCGGTCGCCTGGCCGGTCTCCGCTTCGAGGCCGGCATAGAGCTCGGTCGAATAGCGGATCAGCCGGGTCAGGCTCGAATGGCCGCGCAACTGGCCGACGAGGCCCGCCGCATGCCAGGTCGTGCCGCCCGACAGCCGCCCCTGCTCGAGCAGCACCACGTCGTTCCAGCCGAGCTTGGTCAGATGATAGGCGATCGAGCAGCCGGCGATGCCGCCGCCGATGATGACGGCGCGGGCGTGCGTGGGCAGGGCGGCGGCAGTGGTGGCGGTATGACGGGTTTCCTGGAGGCGGGGTCGGAGGACGGCGCCGCGGCCACGCTAACAAATGCCGCCTTGAGTCGAGCCAGACGACTGCGGAGTCCGTCCTCTCGATCGGATGCTAGAAATAATCTATCTAGCATCGTCGCCCCGGACGAGGCCCATCCACCCCCAAACTCGTCACCCCCGCGCAGGCGGGGGCCCATCCAGGCTGATCGTCATCGGCAGCTGCCGCCACAATCACAATTCGTGGCTGCGGAGGCATCGGAAGGGGCATCTTCCTTGCAGCCTGCACTCGAATGACTTTTTCGCCTTCCGGCACTGCGGCTGCCATCCGCTTTGGTCGGCACCGCAGGACCACCGGGGATCGTATTCTTTTTTCATCGGCGCTGAACCGGCGCTCCTCCGGTACCATGCCGGCTTCGCAGATCGCGTTCACCGTACCCGATCGAGCGAGACGTGGCCAAGATCAGTACCCTCCACCTGATACGAAACACTCTGCAGCGATCGTCCGCGGGCTCGATCGCAAGAGGCATCGTTGGCCCAATAAACGGTTTTCGCACCTACGACCTCACGAATTCACTATTTCACGACTTCGCGCTTCCGCCGAGTTATCCACGGTCACCACCACCCGTGAGATACTTCCCCTCGACTACTGCGCACGAGGGGACGCCAACCGGTGGCGACCATCGACGGCGGAAGACGGTTACAGGTCGGCAGGTACAGTCGGGGACGCGCCCCGGGCTGCCGAGGCTCGCCAAACCAGCGACGTGCGACCCGTCGTCCGGGCGTAATCCGGAGGAATGCTTTGGGTTTGCCTAAACTCCATGTTGCCGGTCATCTTCTTGCTCTTGTTACCCCAATGCGGTCAATGCCGCCGCGCCTGGGTGGCTGCCCCGCCGTCACGCTTTTTTAGGCCACGTCGCCTTGATGTCGGTCAGCAGTAGACGGATGTATATGCGGGGTGACGGAGGTGGGTTAGGCGCCCTTTGCGCCCGTAACCCAACAATTGGCAGCTCGTGAAGTTTGTCGGGTTAGCGCGCTCATGCTGCGCACCAATCCATCCTTCGAAAACGACTTGTAGAGCCTCATTCCTTGTCGCGGAAATCCTTGATGATGTAGCGGTGGATATTGTCCGGCTTGACGCGGTCTTCGCTCAAGGCCCAGCCGCGCACCGAGATGCCGGCCTCGTGCACCGTGTCCGGCGTGCCCGAGACGAGCGGATGCCACCAGGCGAGATCGCGGCCCTCGTCGACGCAGCGATAGGCGCAGGTCGACGGCAGCCAGTCGAGCGAGCGCACCTTCTCGGGGTCGATGGCGATGCAGTCGGGCACTGGCGTGGCGGCTCGGGATAGTCCGAGCAGCGGCAGGAGCCGAGATCGAGCAGGCTGCACGCGAGCCGCGTCAGATGCATCTCGCCGGTGTCCTCGTCCTCGAGCTTCACGAGACAGCAGCGGCCGCAGCCGTCGCACAGGCTCTCCCACTCGTCGCGCGTCATCTCCTCGAGCGACTTCTGCTTCCAGAACGGAACATCGCGATTTTGGAGCCTCTGCCAAACTCGCATCCCTCGCATTGCTGCCTCAGTCAGGTGTAAATGACAGGCGCGAAGTCTCCGCGATTCTGACCGGCGCGACGGATCGCGCACCGGCCGCCGCCGCAGAGGCGAATAGCGTTGAGCGACTGGTTCGACGAGCTGGCGTCAATCAGCTTGAGCGGCTGATGCGGCTCGATTCGTGGATCGATTCGTCGCTGGCCGGCGCCTGGGAACGGATCAAGGACCACTGCAATGCCATTTCGAGCTTCTGCTGCGCTTCCGTCTGAGCGGGCTGGAGCGTCGCCAACGAGGGGCCTCCGAGGCGCTGACGCTCGGCGCTGGTGGCCTCGTCGTCATCTACATGCTGGCCCTGCCGGCCTTCCTCGAGATCGAACGAGGCAAGCGGAAGGACACCGGCAAGTACTCGGTCACCTTCCTCGACGCCACGGCAACGAGATCGGCAAGCGCGGCATCAATCTGCAACGACGCCGTGCCGCTCGACGAAATCCCCGATCATCTGATCAAGGCCACGCTGGCGACCGAGGATCGCCGCTTCTTCGAGCATTTCGGCATCGACTTGCTCGGCACGCTGCGCGCGCTGGTCGCAGAACCTCAACGCCGGCGAAACGGTGCAGGGCGGCTCGACGCTGACGCAGCAGCTCGCCAAGAACCTGTTCCTGTCGTCCGAGCGCTCGCTGCAGCGCAAGATCAAGGAGCTGTTCCTCGTCGTTCTGGCTCGAAAGCCGGCTGACCAAGCGCGAGATCCTGAAGCTCTACCTCGACCGCGCCTACATGGGCGGCGGCGCCTTCGGCGTCGAGGCCGCGGCGCAGTTCTACTTCGGCAAGTCGGTGCGCGAGATCACCATCGCCGAGGCCGCCATCATGGCCGGCCTGTTCAAGGCGCCGACCAAATATGCCCCGCACGTCAACCTGCCGGCCGCCCGCGCCCGCGCCAACGAGGTGCTGTCGAACCTGGTCGAGGCCGGCTTCTACACGCCGGCCAGGTGCAGGACGCCCGCCTCAATCCGGCCAAGGTGATCGAGACGCGCGGCCGACAGCCCCGACTGGTTCCTCGACTGGGCCTTCGAGGAGATCCAGCGCCTCGCCGAGGGCAAGGGCCACTTCGTGCTGACCGCGCGCACCACCATCGACGTGGCGCTGCAGCAGGCGGCCGAGCAGGCGCTGACATCGGTCGTCCGGCAGCATGCAAGGCCACAACGCAGGTCCGGCGCGCTCGTCTCGATGGAGCCCGATGGCGCCGTGCGGGCGCTGGTCGGCGGCCTCGACTACGGCGAAAGCCAGTTCAACCGCGCCACCCACGCGCGGCGCCAGCCGGGCTCCTCGTTCAAGCTCTATGTTTATGCGGCGGCGCTTGAGAACGGCTTCACCTCGAACATCGACCGTGCGCGACAGCGCGCGCTCCTGCGGCAACTGGTCGCCGAAGAACTACGACGGCGGCGGCGGCTCGCGGCCGCTCCGTGCTCGATCGGCAGATGCCTTCAAGTCGTCGCTCAACACCACTGCCGTCGATCTGTCGCTGAAGGCTCGGCCGCGAGAAGGTCGTCGAGATGACCGAGCGGCTCGGCGTCGTCGGCGTCAAGAAGACCTGCTCGATGGCGCTCGGCGATACCGGCATCACGCCGCTGGAGCACACCGGCGCCTACGCGACCTTCGCCAACGGCGGCAAGCTCGCCAAGCCCTATGCCATCCTCGAGATCTTCAACTCCAAGGGCGAGGTCATCTATGCCCGCGAGCAGGACGAGCCGCCGGCGCCGCCAGGTCATCGACCGCGCGTTGCCGAGCAGATGAACCAGATGATGCAACTCGTCGTCACCGAAGGCACCGGCAAGCGCGCCGCGCTCGACTTCACGCATGCCGCCGGCAAGACCGGCACCAGCTCGAGCTATCGCGATGCCTGGTTCATGGGCTTCACCGGCATCGTCACCGGCGTCTGGCTCGGCAACGACGACTACCCCGATATGACAACGATCACCGGCGGCAGCCTGCCGGCGATGGCCTGGACACTTCATGTCGGTCGCCCACACCAGCATGGACATTCCGACGATCCCCGGCCTGACGCCGCATCCGGCCCAGGTGGCGGAAAAGCAGCGGCTGGCCGAACGCGCCGCTTGGAGCCGGCCAGCGCCAGCGCTGGGGCGAAGGTGGGGCGCGCCGCAACGCCAGCATCATGCCGGAGCCGACGCGCGAAGCCTTGAAGAAGCTCGCCGTTGGCTTACGTAAGGCCGGGGTGGCGTCCCAGCAACCGATCCGGCGCAGCCCGCGGTCCCGGGCCGGCGGTTCCGGCGGCCGCGCCCGACCGTCGCGCCGAAACGGCGGCATCGGCTTGTCGACCGTCGCGCGCGGGCAGCCCTGACATGGCCATCGATAGCGATCGACGCCAAACTCCGTCGGCATGGAGCGGGCGCGGCCCCGGCCGCGCGACGGTTCGCGTACGTGTGCGGTCGTTGGTGCGCTCGACGCGCTGATCAACATCGCCGTGTTCGTCGCGATCTCGCTCGGTTTCGGCATCTGGTCGAGCTGGGTGATGGTCGAGAACGGCTCCAGCCTCACCACCCGGACGAGTGGCGAGTGGGTGTTGTGGTCGAGCGCCGGCCGGCCCGATGCCGATCCTTATACGCGCGCCCATTTCAGCCGGCTTGGCAGCCTGCCGTTGAGTACCACCGCCATCCACACCTGGGAAGCGCGGCCGACGACGAGGGCCAGCGACTACATTCATCGTGCGAGTACGCCCTGCAGGGCGACGGCCTCGCCGGCGACTGGTGGAGCATCGCGGTGTTCGACGAGAAGGGCAAGCTGATCGCCAACTGCCGGCCGCCACGCCTACAATTCGGGGACGGTCGCGCTCGGCACGGATGGCAGCTATATCGTGACGCTGGCGCGCGACGCCCGGCCGGGCAATTGGCTGCCGACCGGCGGCGCCGGGCGTCTCGTGCTGGTCATGACGCGCCCGGCACCCCGGCCCAATGCACCGCAGCCGAGATCGAGGCGGCCACGCGGTCTGCCGGCGATCCGTCGCATCGCGTGCCGATAGGGAGAGCGGCCGATGGCCGAATTCGACACGCCGCGCCGCTTCCCGCGCCTCGGTTGCGTACGCTGCTGCTGTCGCTGATCGGCGCCGGCATCGTGCATATCTGCGTGACGCTGGCGTGGCCGCACTGGCTTCGGCAAGCGGTGAGGCGGTTTGCGGCGGCACTGCCGGCAGATGTGATGGGGGTGTTGCCGCAGCCATCGCCCAAGGCGCAAGTTGTGGCGTTCCAGGCGCCCGACATCCGCTACGCGGCGTGCCGGTTCAATGTCGCAGAATCGGCCTACGCGGTCCGCGCGACGCTGCCAGAAGCCGGTTGGACGCTGTCGGTTCACAACGCGTTGGGTGATAGCGTCTACGTTGTCACCGGCCAGGATCAGCGGCGCACCGACATTGCGGTGCTGGTGTTACCACCGGGCGATCGCTTCGTCGGCGTGCTGCCGGAGGCGCGGCTGGCTGCCGGCTTCGCCCAGGTCTCGATGTCGAGCGCCGACGGGATCGTCCTGATCAGGGCGCCGAACAAGGGGGTGCCTATCAGGCCGAGGTCGACGCCGAGCTGGCCAAAGCGACGTGCTGCCGCGCGGCCTGAGGGCGGGGCGTGACGCGGCGCGCTATTCCGCGATTTCCAGCCGGTCGCGCTGCTTGGCGCTCGTCGGCCGGTGGCACCTGCGTCTCGGCTCCAGCGCTCGTAGCGCACGCCGGGGAATAGAATGATTTCGCGCTCGATGACCGGCGGTCGGCATTGGCTGTGCCGCCGGTGCCGAATGGGTCTATTCGATGGATGGTCGCCATGGTCGTCCGTGCCTCAGATAAGTTCCCGCGCCTGCCCGTTGGACCGCGGCTGCGAATGATCGGAAACGATAAGACGCACAATGATGGCCCAGCGATTCCACTCATTACTGCTTCGGTTAACAAATAGTTAAAGCCGCTGATTTTTGGATACTTGTTGTCTTCGCTTGCAATGCTGCGAGCGAATGTTGCCTGAATGCTCGCGAGTTATGTCGTTGATCAATCAGGCGTACCCCGGGCTTGCGGCTAGCCAATCTTGAGCATTGCGAGTAGTTTCACTTCGCGCGTTGGCCGAACCACCGGCGTGATAATGTCTGACGTTTACGTCAACCGGTTGTTTGACGTTTACGTCAACCTTATGTATGATTATCTGTCAGGCTGCGGGCAGCCATTTTTGACGCGGCTAATCGACATCCTGGAGGATCGCTCGATGGCCGGGCTGCTGTTCCTGCTGTTGTGCTTCGCCGCTGTGATGGCGCTGGCGATGCGCCATGCGCCGATGTGGCTGTGGGCGACGGCGGCGGTCGTCGCGACCTATCTATGGCAAAGCGGCCTGGTCGATGGCCGCACGATGGGCCGGAACTCGGGCTGCTGTCGCTGCTCGGCTGGATCCCGGCGCTGCTGGCGGTGCTGATGGCGATGCCGGCGCTGCGCCGCATGCTGCTGGTCGAGCCGGCCTTCGCGATGGTCAAGAAGATCCTGCCGAAGGTCTCCGACACCGAGCAGCAGGCGCTCGACGCCGGCACCATCGGCTTCGACGCCGAGCTGTTCTCCGGCCAGCCCGACTGGGAGAAGCTGCGCGCCGTGCCGCCGATCGTGCTGACGCCGGAAGAGAAGGCCTTCCTCGACGGCCCGACGGAAGAGCTCTGCCGGCATGATCGACGACTGGCAGATCCGCTTCACCGACAAGGAGATCCCCGACGCGATCTGGGACTTCGTCAAGCAGCCACGGCTTCCTCGGCATGCTGATCTCGAAGGAGCATGGCGGCCTCGGCTTCTCGGCGCAGGCGCAGTCGCTGATCCTCGGCAAGATCGCCTCGCGCTCGCCCGACGTCGTGACCATCGTCATGGTGCCGAACTCGCTCGGACCCGGCGAACTGATCGAGAAGTACGGCACCGACGAGCAGAAGCACTATTACCTGCCGCGCCTCGCCAGCGGCGAGAGTTCCCCTGCTTCTCGCTGACCGGCCCGACCTCGGGCTCGGACGCCGCCACCATGCGCGACATCGGCACCGTGGCGCAGCGGCATGCACGAGGGCCAGGAAGACGCTCGGCATCCGCCTGTCCTGGGACAAGCGCTACATCACGCTCGGCCCCAAGGCGACGCTGGTCGGCCTCGCCTTCCGGCTGTTCGATCCCGACAAGCTGCTCGGCACAAGGCGAGGACATCGGCATCACGCTGGCGCTGATCCCGGCCAACCATCCCGGCGTCAACATCGGCCGCCGCCATCTGCCGTCCGGCGCCGCGTTCCCGAACGGCCCCAACTGGGGCAAGGACGTCTTCATCCCGATCGACTGGGTGATCGGCGGCGAGAAGATGGCCGGCCACGGCTGGCGCATGCTGATGGAGTGCCTCGCCGCCGGCCGCGCCATCTCGCTGCCGTCGTCGGCGACCGCCGGCGCCAAGGCGATGCTGCGCGTTCACCACCGCCTACGCCCGCATCCGCAAGCAGTTCGGCCTGCCGGTCGCGCGCATGGAAGGCATCGAGGAGCCGCTCGCCCGCATGGTCGAGACCGCCTACGTCAACGAGGCGGCGCCGCGCCGTCACGGCGGCGATGGTGGCGCGCGGCGAGAAGCCGTCGGTGATCTCGGCGCTGATGAAGTACCAGACGACCGAGCGCATGCGCCGCTCGGTCAACGACGCGATGGACATCCACGGCGGCCGCGCCATCTGCGACGGCCCGTCGAACTACCTGCAGTCGGCCTACCAGATGGTGCCGGTCGGCATCACGGTCGAAGGCGCCAACATCCTGACGCGCACGCTGATCACGTTCGCGCAAGGCGCGCTGCGCTCGCACCCCTACCTCTACAAGGAGATCCAGGCGGTGCAGGACCCGGACGCGCAGCGCGGCCTGGCAGCCTTCGAGGACGCGTTCCTCGGCCACATCGCGTTCGCTGTCGCCAACGTGTTCGGCGCGCTGTTCCACAACCTGACCGGCGGCCTGCTCGGCGCACGTGCCGGAGAAGGCCTACGGCACCGCCGAATGGTACCGGCAGCTGTCGCGCTCGGCGCGCAACTTCGCGCTGGTCGCCGACCTGACGGTGGCGCTGCTCGGCGGCGGCCTCAAGATCAAGCAGAAGCTCACCGGCCGCCTCGCCGACGCGCTGTCGGAACTCTACCTGCTCTCCTGCGTGCTGAAGCGCTACGAGGACGACGGCAAGCCGGCCGCCGACCGCCAGATCGTCGCGCTTCGCGGCGCGAACGGCCTCTACCGCTTCCAGGAGGCGCTGCGCGGCACCATCGACAACTTCCCCGTCGCGCCGGGCGCGCATGCTGATGCGCGTCGCTCGTGTTCCCGCTCGGCAGCCACTACCATCCGGCCCCCGATCGCCTCGGCCACGAGGTCGTGCGGCTCGCGCATCGAGCCCGGCGAGGTGCGCGACCGCCTGACCCGCTATATCTTCGTGTCGAAGGATCTCGAACGATCCGACCGGCCTGCTCGAGGTGACGCTCGAGAAGGTGATCGCGGCCGAGGAGGCCGAGAAGAAGCTCGAGCGCGCCATCCGCGACGGCACCGTCCGCGCTATCACGGCATCGACTGGATCGGCGACGCGGTGGCCAAGGGCGTCATCACCGAGGGGGAAGGCAACGCTGCTGCGCGAGGTCGAGGCGCTGACCGCGCGCGTCATCGCCGTCGACCACTTCGATCCGGCCGAAGTGCAGGCCGAACTACATGACAGCCGGGCACAATGCGCCGGCCGTCAGTCGGCGGCGGAATGAGCAGTGCCTCTCGCGAGTCGACGCACGACGCGGCACTGACCGCTGACGTGTCGCAGGCGGCGCCACCTGGAACTGCGGCACCTGCCTCGCCTCGAACGGAGGCCAGCGAGGCAACGATGACCGACTGCCACACCTCAAGGACTGGAAGTCTCCGTCGATCAGGAAGGCATCGCCTGGGCGATGTTCGACCGCGAGGGCGAGAGCGCCAACGCGCTCGGCCGCCGCCCGCTCGAGGAGCTGGGCGCAGATCGTCGAGTTCGTCGAGAAGGGCGCGGCCGCCAAGACGATCCCGGCCTCGTGTTCATCTCCGGCAAGGAGAAGGGCTTCATCGTCGGCGCCGACATCCGCGAGTTCGACGCAGCTCGACACCGAGGCCAAGGTGATCGAGGGCATCACGCCGGTGAACGCCATGCTCGATCGCATCGAGCGCCTGCCGGTGCCGGTCGTGGCGGCGATCCACGGCGTCTGCCTCGGCGGCGGGCTCGAGCTGGCGCTCGCCTGCCACTACCGCATCGCCACCCGCGACGACGCGACCCGCGTCGGCTTCCCGGAAGTCAAGCTCGGCATCTTCCCCGGCTTCAACGGCACCGCGCGCTCGATCCGCCAGGCCGGCGCCGATGGCGGCGATGACAGACGATGCTGACCGGCTCGATGATCCGCGCCGCGGCCGCGCGCGGCATGGGGCTGATCGACGAGCTGGTCGACAGCCCGCAGCAGCTGCGCTGGGCCGCCCGCAAGGCGGTGCTGCAGAAGCGCAAATCGAAGCCGCGCCGGCTTCGCGAAGGCGCTGCTCGCCAAGTGGCCGGCGCGCGGCTTCCTCGCCGAGCAAGATGCGCGCAGCAGACGCGCGAGAAGGTGCGCGAGGATCACTATCCCGCGCCGTTCCGGCTGATCGACCTGTTCGAGAAGCACGGCGGCAACCTCGAGGCGCTGAAGAAGGCCGAGACGCGCGCCTTCGCGCCGCTGATGGTGTCGCGACACCTCGCGCAACCTGCGCCGCGTGTTCCGCCTGTCCGAGCAGCTGAAGGCCCAGGCGCCGAAGGGCCTCGGCTGCAAGCCGATGCGCGTGCACGTGATCGGCGCCGGCACCATGGGCGCCGACATCGCCGGCTGGTGCGTCGCCTCCGGCATGGAGGTGACGCTGCAGGATCTCAACGCCGGAGCAGATCAAGAAGGGCATCGCGGCGCAGGCCAAGACGCTCGCCCGCAAGTTCAAGACCAAGGCCGCAGCGCGACGCCGCCAAGGCCCGCCTGATCGCCGATCCCGACGGGCGACGGCATCGGCCGCGCCGACGTCGTCATCGAGGCGATCGTCGAGAAGCTCGAGGTCAAGCAGAAGCTGTTCAAGAGCATCGAGGGCAAGCTGAAGCCCGGCGCGGTGCTGGCGTCCAACACGTCCTCGATCATGATCGAGGACATCGCCGAGGGCGCTGGCCGATCCCGGCCGCCTGATCGGCATCCACTTCTTCAATCCGGTGGCGCAGATGCCGCTGGTCGAGATCGTGCGCGGCGCGACGCAGCCGCGACGAGGAAGTCAAGCAAGGGCGCGGCCTTCGTCACCGCGATCGACAAGTTCCCGCTGATCGTCAAGAGCGTGCCGGGCTTCCTCGTCAACCGCGTGCTGGCGCCCTACATGATGGCGGCGATGAAGCGGATGGAGAAGGGCGAGGGCAAGGAGAAGATCGACGAGGCGGCGCGCACGTTCGGCATGCCGATGGGACCGATCGAACTCGCCGACACCGTCGGCCTCGACGTCTGCGCCCACGTCGGCAAGATCCTCGGCAACAACCCGGAAGGCTCGGCGCTCGACAAGCTGGTGGCCGCCGGCAAGCTCGGCAAGAAGTCGGGCGAGGGCTTCTACGTCTGGAAGGACGGCAAGCCGGTGAAGGGCGAGAACTCGCCACGACCAAGGCGACGCTCGAGACGCCTCGGCCGCGAACTGGTCGAGCCGCTGATCGCGGAAGCCAGCGCGCGCTCGACGAAGGCGTGGTGCGAGACCGCCGATCTGGTCGATGCCGGCGTCATCTTCGGCACCGGCTTCGCGCCGTTCCGCGGCGGCCCGCTGCATTTCAAGGCGAACGAGGCGAAGGCTGCGCCGGTGGCGAGCCGCGCGGCGGCTGAGTGACGACGCAGGCTAACAGACGCTCCGGGCTGATATCAATTCAGGAGCAGGCCATCGGCATGAATTCATATTTCACGGCAGCTGCGATTTTGGCATTTCTGGTCGGGCTGGTTCACTCAGTGCTCGGCGAGGTGATGATCTTCGGTCGCATGCGCCATCGTGGCTTCATTCCGACCAACGGCGGCGGAGTGCTGCGGGAATCGAACGTCCGGATCCTTTGGGCAAGCTGGCATGTGCTGACGGTGTTGGGATGGGGCATGGCAGCGATCCTGCTCTTGCTCGCGCTGCCGTCATCGCAGCCATATGCGCATCCTCTATTTGCGCAGGCCATAGCCCTTTCGATGCTGCTGGGATCGGCGCTGGTCGCAATCGGTACAAAGGCTCGCCATCCGGGTTGGATCGGGCTCATCGGAGTTGCAGTGCTCGTTTGGCTGGGAAGCGGTGCTTGAGTCATCCCTGCCCGCAATTGACAAATAAGTAGACCGACCATCAGCGAGGCCACGATGACCACCCAAACCCTGCGCCGCATCGCCATCGTCGGTGGCGTCCGCATTCCGTTCTGCCGCTCGAACACGCTTTATGCCGATCTGACCAACCTCGACATGATGACGACGGTACTGAACGGCCTCGCCGACAAGTACAAGCTTGCGGGCGTCCACATCGACGAAGTGGTCGGTGGCGCCGTCGTCACCCACTAGCCGCGACTTCAACATCGCGCGCGAGGCGGTGATCGGCTCGAAACTTGCGCCATCGACGCCGGGCCTCACCATGATCCAGGCCTGCGGCACCTCGCTGCAGGCGGCGATGACCATCGGCGCCAAGATCGCAACCGGCGAAATCGAGTGTGGCATCGCGGTCGGCGCCGACACGACGTCGGACCCACCGATTGTGGTGTCGAAGAAACTTGCAACCCGCCTGCGCGATGTGTCGATGCAGAAGTCGTTCGGTGGCCAAGCTCGGCGTGTTCAAGGGCTTCTCGCCGGCCGAATTGGCGCCGCTGCCGCCGTCGGTCGCCGAGCCGCGCACGGGGCTCAGCATGGGCCAGCATTGCGAACTGATGGCGCAGGAGTGGAAGATCACGCGCGCGGCGCAGGATCAGCTGGCGTTCGAAAGCCACCAGAAGGCCGGTCGCCGCCTATGCCTCGGGCTACATGGACGATCTGGTCGTGCCGTGCGCCGGGCGTCTATCGCGACAACAACGTGCGCGCCGACATCAGCCTCGACAAGATGGCGACGCTGAAGACAGCGTTCGACAAGACGGAGCGGGCACGCTGACTGCCGCCAACTCGACGCCGCTGACCGATGGCGCATCGAGCGTGCTGCTCGCCTCGGAGGAGTGGGCGCGCGCGCGCGGCCTGCCAATACTCGCCTACCTGACGTACGGCCAGACCGCCGCCAACAACTTCGTCGCCGGTGACGGCCTGCTGATGGCGCCGACCATCGCGGTCGCCAAGATGCTGAAGCGGGCCGGCCTCAAGCTGCAGGATTTCGACTTCTACGAGATCCACGAGGCGTTCGCGGCGCAGGTGCTGTGCACGCTGAAAGCCTGGGAAGATCCGCGCCTACTGCAGGCGACATGCTCGGCCGGGATCAGCCGCTCGGCAGCATCGACCGCGCCAAAATGAACGTGATGGGCTCGTCGCTGGCCTACGGACATCCATTCGCGGCGACCGGCGCGCGCATCACCGCGCACCTCGCCAAGCTGCTGTCGCAGCGCGGCGGGCGTGGCCTGATTTCGGTCTGCACCGCCGGCGGCATGGGCGTCGCCGCCATCCTGGAGGCGGCGAAGTAACTGGAACCGCGGATTTGCCTGATAACCCGGGCGCCATGGACGAACAACAGAACAAGCGATTACTGGATCGCGCGATCCGCCTTGCCCGCGATATCGGGGCGAGGCTCGAACTCGACGCGCATGTGCAACTGTGGGACGGCAGCCGGCATCCGCTCGGCGCGAAGGCCACCGGGCCGTTCGTGCTCAAGATCGCCGATCCGGGCGTCGTTGCGTCGCTGCTGCGCAAGCCCACGATCGACATGCTGATCGAACTCTATGTCGCTAAGCGCATCGACTTCGCGGGCGGCACGCTGCTCGACTTCGGCCGGCAGCTCAATCGTGGTGGCCGCAGCGTCAGAATAGGCACGCTGCAGAAGCTGGGGCTTGTCCGCGATCTGGCGCCGTTTTTCTTTGCGCCGCGTGAGGCGGTTGCAGCCGAAGGGTGATTTCAAGGGCGAGTTCACCGGCAAGGGCCGCAAGGAAGGCGACAATCAGAAGTTCATCTCGTTCCACTACGACCTGTCGAACGAGTTCTACGCGCTCTTCCTCGACCCCGAGATGGTCTACACCTGTGCCTACTTCCGCGATTGGGAAAACGACATCGCCACCGCCCAGGTCGACAAACTCGACATGATCTGCCGCAAGCTGCGCCTCAAGCCCGGCGAGCGCTTTCTCGACATCGGTTGTGGCTGGGGCGCGTTGCTTTGCCATGCGGCCAAGAACTACGGCGTCAAGGCGCACGGCGTGACGCTGTCGAAGGAGCAGCTCGCCTACGCCGAGGACAAAGTGAAGCGGCTCGGCCTCGAGGGGCAGGTGACATTCGAGTTCATCGACTACATGAAGGCTGAAGGCACCTACGACAAGATCTCGTCGATCGGCATGTACGAGGCGATCGGACTCGACAACATCCCGGCCTACATGGCGAAGGTGCGCTCGCTTTTGGCCGATGACGGACTGTTCCTCAATCACGCGATTTTCCGCCGCGCCAAGAAGCCGCGCCGCATTCCGTTGCCTGAGCGTTTGCGGCCGGAGCAGCGGGCGCTGGCCAAGTACATCTTTCCCGGCGGCGCGCTCGACGATATCGGCCACACTCTTGGCGCCATGGAGCGGGCCGGCTTCGAGGTGCAGGATGTCGAAGCCTGGCGGATGCACTATGCCCGCACCTGCAGCCTGTGGCTCGATCGCCTGATGGCGCGCAAGGATGAGGCGATCACGATTGTCGGCGAGGAGAAATATCGCATCTATATTGCCTATCTCGCTGGCTGTGCGCTGGTGTTTGAGCGCGGCACCGCGCGGCTGTTCCAGACGCTCGTCTCGAAGACCGCCAAGCGTCCGCCGCCGTTGCCGCCGACGCGCGCGGATCTCTATCGCTAGATGGCTCAGCCTCGCTGCAAATCGCGCTGAATGATGATGCGGCCAGGATCAGCGCGACAGGCGGCGCCATCCCAGGTGCCACCGGTTTCGATGCAGGCCGAGACCAGCGCATGGCGCCGGTATTGCCAAGCCATCAAGGCGGCGACGAGCACGAACAGTGCCGTCGCAATCAGTAGCCTGCTCCGGCTCATCGGCGCGGGAACCTTTCGCGGTGCGCCGGCGGCCCGGCCCATCCGGCAGGCGCGGCTGCGGCTTCGTAGACGCCACGGGCGATGGCACGGGCCAAACAGTCGGCGGCGGTCATGCCAATCTCGGTCAGGTCTTGTGCTTCGTTGACGAGCGGCTTTGCCAGCGTCGAGACGGCAAATACGGTGTCGCCATCCATCGGCGCATGGGCCGGGCGGACAGCCTTGGCCAAACCGTCGTCGGCCATGATTGCGATGCGCTTGGCTTGCGGCTTGGTGAGGATCGCGTCGGTGGTGACGAGCGCGATCGTCGTCGACGGCGGCAGGCGGCCCTTCATGCGCAGCCCGAGCGCGCCGGCCGGCATGGTCGCCGGAAATCCGAGGCCGCCGAATTCGCCGTCGACTTCGTAGGGTGCGGCCCAGAACTCCGGGCCGTCGCCGACCGTTACGCGTGCCGACAGCGTTCACCAGGCGATGGCGCCGACATGATAGCCGCTCGTCGTCCGCGCGCTGGCCGAGCCGAGCCCACCGCGCAGGTTCGCGGTGGTCGCGCCGATAGCCACCGCCGACCGAGCCGAGGTCGAAGGCGCCGTCGCGCGCGCTCGCGGCCGCCTGCCAGCCGAGTTCCCAGTAAGGTGGCATCCGGCCCCAGTTCTTGTCGCCGCCATTCAGCAGATCGAACGTGATCGCCTGCACCGTGATCGGCACCAGTGCCGGTCCGATGGCAAGCCCGATGCCCTGCTGCCGCAGCAGTCCCGAAACACCGCCCGCCGCATCGAGCCCAAACGCCGACCCGCCCGACAGCACCACGGCATGCACACCCGGCACCGTCATTTCGGGCTCGAGTAGACCGGTGTCGCGACCGCCAGGCGCGCCGCCGCGCGTGACGCATGAGGCAATCGTCGGTCCGTCGAACAGGATCGCGGTGACGCCGCTCATGAGGGCATCGTCGTGGGCATTGCCGACGCGGATACCGCTGATGTCGGTTATGAGATTTCGCCACTTGGTCATGTGATCTTGCATCTGATGGTGTGTGTCGGTTTGGCTACCTTGAACGGGATTGAGCGGCGGTCAAGGGAAGGCCCCGCAATGGTCCCTCGGGTGCCATTTTCGGGCCACATCAAGGCTTATGGTCCGCCGCAAGAGACGTAGCACAGTGATGGTTTATCCATATTGCTAGTGCGAAGTCTCGAATAGAGTGGTGCACAACAATTGTGCATCGCAAAATAAAAAGGGCGCCAAGGGCAATAAATCGCGCAAAATTCTGCGGATGTTGTTGTTGCGGCGCGAGATCACATGCTTGCCGTGCCCTGAATTTGGCGCGAGCGTGCACGCGATCGTTGAAGAGGAGTAAAGTACATGGGCCGCAGAACTGAAAAACTCTACCAAGACTTCGCCGTCATCATGGACGAAATCCACAGCGCCGACGACCCGCGCGAGGCCTACGCAATCGTCCAGGACCGCATCAATGAATACCGTTCCGCCGGTTGGGCGGTTCCCGACGACCTGATCCGGGTCGAGCGCAATCTGATGACCGAATGCATGGCCGAGAGCCAGGGTCGCTAAGCGCGAACGAGCGCCGATTTCGCACAGCAGGCGGAGCGGCCACGCGCGCTCCGCCTGTTGCATTTGGATCGGGCACGGATCAGGCGCGGATCGCGCTAACGCAAATTGCGGATCGGGGCCGGGCCATGTTAGGGCTCGACACCCGCCGCAACCGCCAGAGTCCCGATGTCCGCTGACCTGCTTGTCGCCTTCCTGGCCTTCGCCGTCGTCATGTCCGGCACCCCGGGGCCGAACGTGATGCTGGTATTGGCGTCCGGCGTTAATCACGGTTTCCGGGCGACCATCCCGCACATGCTCGGCGTGACGGTCGGGTTTTCGGCGATGCTGCTGGCGGTCGGCTTCGGGCTGGGGCAGGTGTTCGCCGCAGTGCCGGAGCTTTACACCGTGCTCAAGGTCGTGAGTGTGGTCTACTTGTTATGGCTCGCCTGGAAAATCATGAATTCGAAACCTGTCGAACCGGGTAACGGACAAGCCGAGACGCGACCGATGACGTTCATTCAAGGCGCCGCGTTTCAGTGGGTCAACCCGAAGGCCTGGGCGATCTGCCTGTCGGTGGTCGCAGCCTACACGGTGCCCGACAAGTTCCTGTCGTCGATGTTGATAATGGCAGCGCTTTTCATCGTCATAAATTTCCTCTGTCTCGTCATCTGGACCGGCTTCGGCGTCGGCCTGCGGTCATTGCTGGCGGACGTCCGCCGGGTGCGCATTTTCAATTTCGTGATGGCGGCTTTGCTGGTAGCCTCGATGATACCGGTGCTGATGAAATAGTCGGCAAGCCGCAGCGGTGACAGTGGAGAACGCCAATGATCCTCGTCGGCCAATACGACAGCCCCTATGTGCGCCGCGTGGCGGTGACACTTCACCATCTGGGCTTGCCGTTCGAACGCCGCGATCTCTCCGTGTTCGGCGACGCCGAGGCGATGCGAACCATCAACCCGCTCGGCCGGGTGCCGTCGCTGGTTCTCGACGACGGCGAGATCCTGGTCGATAGCGCGGCAATTCTCGATCATCTCGACGAGGTGGTCGGGCCGTCGCGCGCGCTGATGCCGGCGAAGGGGCCCGAGCGTCGCCATGCTCTGCAGATCATTTCCCTGGCGACCGGGGCGACTGACAAAGCCGGTGCGATCGCCTATGAGCAGTTGTTGCGGCCGGACGAACGCATCCATCAACCCTGGATTGATCGCAACAAGCTGCAGCTCGACACAGCCGTAGCCGCGCTCGAGGCGCTTGTGCCGCATACCGGCTGGCTCGGCGGCGGCCGTTTGCTGCAGCCGGATATCACGTTGGCGGTTGCACTCGGCTACATCCGCTTGCGCCTGCCGCAAACTGGAGCACTGCCGCCGCATCCCAATCTCACGCGCCATTCAAGAGACGCCGAGGCTCTGCCGGAGTTCGTCAAGGCGCTGCCGACAATCCAGGAAATCGGCGGCCCTGAGGCCCAAGCGGGCCTCGATCGGCTGCGCGGGCTCGCCTGAAGCGGCATTTCGGCCTGCATAGCTGCCCCGGCGTTGTTTTTACTTGGCAAACGCCGCCGCGATTGGCTACGCGGTGTGACAGAGATATGATCTCGCATTTACCCTACAACTCAAGCATGCACCTCGAGGGAACATCCCATGCGCGTATATTATGATCGTGATGCCGACATCAACCTGATCAAGGGCAAGAAGGTCGTCGTCATCGGCTACGGTAGCCAGGGCCATGCCCACGCGCAGAACATGCGCGACAGCGGCGTCAAGGACGTGGCGATTGCGCTGCGCAAGGGCTCGGCCGGCTGGAAGAAGGCCGAGGATGCCGGCTTCAAGGTGATGGAAGTCGCCGCCGCCGCCAAGTGGGCCGACATCATGATGATGTGCACGCCCGACGAACTGCAGGCCGACATCTACAAGGACCACCTGCACGAGAACATGAAGAAGGGCGCCGCGCTGATGTTCGCGCACGGCCTCAACGTCCACTTCAACCTGATCGAGCCGCGCGCCGACCTCGATGTCGGCATGGTCGCCCCGAAGGGCCCCGGCCATACCGTTCGCTCCGAGTACAGCCGCGGCGGCGGCGTGCCCTGCCTGATCGCCATTCACCAGGACAAGACCGGCAACGCCCATGACGTGTTCCTGTCGTACGCTGCCGCCATCGGCGGCGGCCGCGCCGGCGTCATCGAGACCTCGTTCAAGGAAGAGTGCGAGACCGACCTGTTCGGCGAGCAGGTCGTGCTTTGCGGCGGCCTCGTCGAGCTGATCCGCGCCGGCTACGAGACCCTGGTCGAAGCCGGCTACGCGCCGGAAATGGCCTACTTCGAGTGCCTGCACGAAGTGAAGCTGATCGTCGACCTGATCTACGAAGGCGGCATCGCCAACATGAACTACTCGATCTCGAACACCGCCGAGTTCGGCGAGTACGTCACCGGCCCGCGCATCATCACCGACGAGACCCGCGCCGAGATGAAGCGCGTGCTGAAGGACATCCAGTCGGGCGCCTTCACCACCGAGTGGATCCGCGAGTGCAAGGCCGGCCAGCCGAAGTTCAAGGCCACCCGCCGCCTCAACGACGCCCACGGCATCGAGGAAGTCGGCGCGAAACTCCGCGCCATGATGCCCTGGATCAAGGAAAAGGCCCTGGTGGATAAGGCGAAGAACTGAGATTTCAAACTCAGCGCCAAATTCAATACTTCGGCCAGTGCTCAGCCAACGGCGCGGGCATCGCTTTGCCGACTGAGACTTTGGCAATCGGCGTAATTTCACATCGCTTCGACGTCACTCGCGGGGCGAAATTTCTTTATCGGTCCGAATGCGTCGGCAAATCGATTTGATCGACGCGTTTCGTTTTCTCGCTGACATTCGTCTGCGACGGGCGGATTGGCGACAGCAGTCAAAAAGCGACCACGGATGTCGTCACTGCGCTGCCTTCAAGCAATTCGCCATAGCGATATTAGTATTGAGGTGGATGTCGGCGACGACGCAAATCCGGCCCTCTGGACCTACAAAAATGCTTTCAAGCCACGAAGGGTGTGCCACCGCTAATAAGGTCAGAGAAATTCCTCTCCGAGGGCAAGCCGGTTTTCCCTGTCTCGTGAATACGCTGAAGATTTAAGAGACGAGAGATTGCTGGAGCAGACTTTCTTGCAGCGACTTCAACAGAATCACGAGTTCAGGCCATTGGCTGAGTTTTTATCAGAGCACGTTCGATATCTTCATCTCGTTCCTCAGATTGTCCGCGGTCGTGATAGCATCAGCCGGGAAGGTGATCCTTACGGGAGCGATTTTTTGCGTCGCGTGAAGCAAACGCCAAAGAAGACCCGAGAAGCCGTCTTACGGAAGCTCAACGACGGACTTAAGCTGGCTGTGCCTCAATTCGACGGGTTGAGTTATGAGGATGATGCTGGAGGTAGGCCGCATTTAATTGCGAAATATCATCACTGGCGGCCGCATCCTGCGGGCCAATCCGAGGTTCATTTCTTCGATGGCACACTCCGGCTCCTCGGCTTGTTTGGCTGCAGCTGAAAGAGAGCATGGCCCGCTGCTTTTGGAAGAGCCCGAGTTTCGCTTCATGACGCGATCGTTGAGCAGTTGGTTCTATGCTTACACGGATGCAAAAGCGTTCTAAACGGCGTTGCTGATCACGACACATTCAGAGGTGCTCATTGATGCACCCGGAATTGGACTCCATGAGGTGCATCGGCTGGTTCCTACGAAAGACGGCACTGATATAGTCACTCGATTTGATGATCCTGGCGTGAGGAAATTGGTCGAGGCCGGCCTATCTGTAGGGAGCGCTTTAATGCCAAAAGTGCGGCCAACTGATATCGAGCGTTGAGTCTGTTTGATGTCGCCAGTTGAGTTTGCATATTGGGCGGAAGGTCCAACGGACCGAGCGGTGGCCCGCAAATTGATAAAATTGATTGGGGCTGTTCCCGGCCCTGATTACAGCGGTCGGCGTCGAGCTAGTCCGGGAAGGGACTATCTTGATGCCAATGTGGCGCGCTTTAATGCAGCTGCACAGCAGTCGACTTGGTTGGTATTGCGAGATGCAGTGCATGAACTCCGTCTGCGCAAATCGCAGGCGAAGTTCAATGAGCCGTTGTCGATCTTGTTATCAAGTTATGAAATGAGAACCAGAGCTATACTGGCCGCTTGGCTCGGCAGCGGCGCGAGACGCGCGGTTCTCGCGATCTTCGCGCTCGTCGGGAACGCAGTTGAGGGAGCGTGCCTATCCATCGACACCACCTTCCCCACCCGATAGCATCGTCCGGCCCAGCCTCCGGAGCCGCCCATGCCCCGCATCCGCATCGCCACGTTCAACATCGAGAACCTGTTCGCGCGGCCCGAGTTCGCAGATCCAACCCGCGATGGTGACAATCGCGTCGGCATGTATGTGTTCGACAATGCGGTGGAGGCCAGGGCCGTCCGTCGCAGTGCCGAGGCGACGCTGTCGGACGATGCCCGCCAGCTCACCGCCCAGGCGCTGCTCGACACTGACGCCGACGTGGTGGCGCTGCAGGAGGTTGATGGCGAGGCGGCGTTGCAGCTCTTTCGGGACGTCTATCTGACGCCGTCGCTGGCGCCGCGTATCGCCAATGCCATCAAGCAGAAGCTGCCGGCGCTGCGCGAGCAAGCTCAAGCGATGCCAGGCGACTTTGGCGGCAACCTCAAGCGCTTGATCGCCGAGGCGCGGGGCGAGATCGAACGCGCCACGAATTACGGGTATGTGCGCGTGATCGAAGGCAACGATGGGCGTGGCATCGATGTCGGCATACTCTCGCGCAAACCGCTATTGCGGGTGACGTCGCATGCGCATTGGACCTACCGCGACTTCGGACTGTGGTCGGCGGACTTGGGCAATGCCATTGAAGGCGAGCGGCGCGGGCGGGGCGACGAACGGGGGCGACCGGGGCCCAACGACCGCATTTTTCGTCGCGATTGTCTGGAGGTCGACGTCGATGCCGGCGGCGGCAAGGTACTGACCATGTTCATCTGTCACCTGAAGGCCAACCCGCCGCATCGCGAGGCGACCTATCCGATCCGCCTCGCCGAGGCGAAGGCAGTGCGGCGCATCATCAAGATGCGGTTTGGCAAGAGCGCGGCCGATGCGTCGTGGGTGATCTGCGGCGATCTCAACGACTATGTCGAGATCGATGGCGATCCAACCATGCCCGACCTGATGACCGGTCAGTCGACGCGCTCGGCGCTGACGCCGCTCTTGGAAGCCTTCGACGGTCATCCGCCGTTCGCTTATGATGCTTGCCAGTTGATCGCCGATCCACGCGAGCGCTGGACCAGCTATTTCCCGCGCGACGATGTCTACAGCCAGTTGGATCACATCCTGCTGTCGCCGGCGTTGTGGCGGTCGAACCAGGACAAGGTGCCGATGATCGGCCGCGCCGGCCAGCCCTATCGCGCCTCACGCTACATCGGACCGCGTTATCCTCGTGCCGGCTACGATCGGCCCAAAGCCAGCGACCATTGCCCGATCGTGATGGAATTGGAGGTGTGAAGCGGCCAGGCTCTCAAGCCTTGGCTTTGACGCCGTACGATCTGGGCGATCAGCGCCTTGCGGATCTTGTCGTTGCCGGCGATCAGATTGCCTTTTGTCAGCATGTCGTTGCCACCGTCGAGGTCGGTGACAAAGCCGCCCGCCTCGCGCATCAACACGATGCCGGCCGCCATGTCCCAAGGCTTGATGTCGTATTCCCAGTAGCCGTCGAAGCGGCCGGCTGCGGTCCAGGCGATGTCCAATGCCGCGGCTCCCGTGCGGCGCATGCCGGCGACTTCCTTGAGGATCTTTTCGGCTTCGCGCAGGTAGCGCGGATGATTGTCGCGGCCGCGATGCGGGATTCCGGTCGCCACCACGCAGTCGGCAAGCGTGGTGCGCGCCGCCACTCTGAGACGCCGGTCGTTGAGGAACGCGCCCTTGCCCTTCTCGGCGGTATAGAGCTCGTCGGTGATCGGATTATAGATCACGCCAGCCACCATCTGGCCCTCGCGCTCGAGCCCGACCGAGATGCAGAACAGCGGGATCGAGTGCAGAAAGTTGGTGGTGCCGTCGAGCGGATCGATGATCCAGCGGTGGCTTTTATCCGAGCCATCGACCTCGCCGCCCTCTTCCATCAGGAACGAATAGGCTGGCCGCGCCTTGTTCAGCTCCTGGTAGAGGATCTCTTCCGCCTTGATGTCAGCCTTCGACACGAAATTTGCCGGCCCCTTGATCGAGACCTGCAGTTGCGCCACTTCGCCGAAATCGCGGGCGAGACTGCGGCCGGCCTTGCGGACGGCTGCGACCATAACGTTCATCAAGGCGGAGGCGGGCATCTGGGAAGTCTCGCTATAGGTCGCTTGGTCGCGGTGTCAGAAATCAGCAGGATCGTGCTTTGCCCTCTCCCCGGCCCCCTTGTGGGGAGAGGGAAAAAAGGCCCTGTTCGCGAGGCGATCTTAGCGGAAAACTGCAAAAGGGCCAGGATCGCTCCTGGCCCTCGTAACTCGGTAGTGGACGCTGGCTCAGCCGCGGCGGTCGAGCGGCACGTAGTGGCGCTCGGTGTTGCCGATGTAGAGCTGGCGCGGACGGCCGATCTTCTGCTCCGGATCCTCGATCATTTCCTTCCACTGGGCGATCCAGCCAACGGTGCGGGCAACGGCGAAGAGCACGGTGAACATGTCCTTCGGGAAGCCCATCGCGCGCAGCGTGATGCCGGAATAGAAGTCGATGTTGGGATAGAGCTTCTTCTCGATGAAGTAGTCGTCCTGCAGGGCGATGCGCTCAAGTTCCATCGCGACCTTGAGCAGTGGTTCGTTGCGCACGCCAAGCGCATCGAGCACCTCGTGCGTCGTCTTCTGCATCACCTTGGCGCGCGGATCGTAGTTCTTGTAGACGCGGTGACCGAAGCCCATCAGGCGGAAGCCCGAGGTCTTGTCCTTGGCCTTCTTGACGAACTCAGGCACCCGGTCGACGGTGCCGATCTCTTCCAGCATGTTGAGGGCGGCTTCATTGGCGCCGCCGTGCGCCGGTCCCCACAGGCAGGCGATGCCGGCGGCGATGCAGGCGAACGGATTGGCGCCCGACGAACCGGCCAGTCGGACGGTCGAGGTCGAGGCGTTCTGCTCGTGATCGGCGTGCAGGATGAAGATGCGGTCGAGGGCACGCGCGAGCACCGGATTGACCTGGAAGGGCTCGCACGGCACTGCGAAGCACATCTGCAGGAAGTTCGACGTGTAGTCGAGATCGTTGCGCGGATAGATGAACGGCTGGCCGATCGAATACTTGAAGGCCATCGAGGCGATCGTCGGCATTTTCGCGATCATGCGGTGCGAGGCGATCATGCGCTGGCGCTGATCGTTGATATCGGTACTGTCGTGATAGAAGGCCGACAGCGCGCCGACGGTGCCGGTCATCACCGCCATCGGATGGGCGTCGCGGCGGAAGCCGGTGAAGAAGCGCGACATCTGCTCGTGCACCATGGTGTGGCGCGAGATGGTGGTGCGGAACTCGGTCAGCTGGGCCGGGCTCGGCAATTCACCGTGCAGCAACAGGTAGCAGACCTCGATGAAGGTCGACTTTTCCGCCAGTTCGCCGATCGGATAGCCGCGATAGAGCAGGGTGCCTTCGTCGCCGTCGATGTAGGTAATGCGCGACGAGCAGTTGGCGGTCGAGGTGAAACCCGGGTCATAGGTGAAGCAGCCGGTATTGGCGTACAGCTTGCCGACGTCGATGACATCGGGACCGACCGAGCCCGATCGGACCGGCATCACTGCCTGCTTGTTGCCGATAAGAAGGGTCGCCGTCTTTGCTGCATCGCCCTTGGGCGCGGAGTCTTGCGCGTTCATCTGCGGTTGTCCTTGACCGATCAGGGCGTCGCACCGGTCGCGCGCCCAAACGTTGCGTAGCCCTTTTTTTGCAGTGCGGCAAGTTAGCCCACGGTCGTAGTCGCGCATGTTTGATCAGCAATTCGGTCGTGGTAAAGAGCTGCAAAAAATTTGGGCAATTTGGAATGTGTGGCCCGGAAGCGTCATTGTGGCGGAACTGATCGCTAACCGGCGTCTTGACGGCGGACGCTGGTGCCTGGGGTGTGCTATCCATCTGTCCACATGCGTGCCTGCGTCCGGCTCATCGCTCGCGAATCCAGGATCGCCATCCCATGCGCAGCATTGTTGTTCGTTGCACCATTTTGGTTGCAACTATGGTGGGCTTTGCCGCTGCCGCCACTGCCGGCACGTTCGAGGTGAAAACCCCGGAAATCGCCAAGGGGCAGACGAGCTTCAGCTGGAACAGCGCGACGCAGAGCGGCTTCCCGGTCAATGCGGATCCGACCCGGCACAGCACCGAAGCCGGTGCCGGCTATGGCGTTTCGTCTTGGCTGTGGCTCGGGGTAAAGGCCAACTTCGACCAGCCGGCGGGCGATGACTGGAAATTCTCCACTGCCGGTGCCGAGGGGCAATTGCGCTTCGGCAAGGCGCGGCCGGGCTTCGACTTCGGCTGGTATACCGGCGTCGACGTGCGCGTCGACCGGGACGAAACCAACACAGTGACATTCGGTCCGATCATCCAGTTCGGTGACGACAAGGCCTCGTTGACGTTTAATCCATTCCTGCAACAGACGTTCGGCGCCAACCACGACCAAGGCATCGCCTTCACTTATGGCGTGATGGCCAAGCGCGAAATCCGCGAAGGTGCCGCGATCGGCATCGAGGTCTATGGCACGATCCCTGACATCGGCGGTGGCACGCCGGTGGCGTTCCAGGAACACCGCATTGGCCCGGTGCTCTACCTTGAGACCGATCTGCACGCCAAGACCGAGAGCCGCGAGGCCGTCAAGGGGACGCTCGATATCGGCATGTTCTTCGGCATGACCGAGGCGACACCGGACCTCACCGGCAAGATTAAGTTCGGCGTGACGTGGTGACGTAGTTTGGCTTCAAATCTCGAACCAATTCACGCGCGGTCCGAGGTTGTGGCTCGGGCAACGGCCGATGACGCCGCTGCTGCCCCAGGCATTGTGAATGTGGCCGCACAGGTGCAGGCGCGGCTGGCGATGCTCGATGATGGCGCGGACGGCGTGGCTGCCTTCGTGGGCTCCGTTCGCCTGCAGGTCGGCGACGCCATGCGCCGGCGCGTGGGTGACGAGGATGGCGCCGGCCGGGCAGGGGCTCAAGGCTTTTGTTGCCTCGGCCTCGCTGGTTTGGCTGTTCCACGGCCCGCGATCGACGGTTGAGACTTCAAAGCCCATGCCGAAGAACTCGATACCGCCAAGCGATGCGCCCTCGCCATGCAGCACGTGGGCGTGCAGCCAGTTGGCGCAGGCAGCGCGGAGATCGTCGAGGCTATCGTGATTGCCGGCGACCAGGATTGTCGGCACCGAAATGGCGCGTAGAACGTCGAGGGTGTCGGATAGGCCTTTGCCCATGGTGGCAAAATCGCCCGCCGCGATCACGACGTCGGCTTGGCGGGCGGCGTCCACCATCGTTCGAGCGACGGCCGCATCGCGATGGAGATCGCTGAACGCGAGTAGCTTCATTGTGGCTTCCTGTGCGCATGCATGCGGTCGATGATCGCACTGAAAGTCAGGTCGATGTCAGCCCGCGTGGTGCGGTGGTTGACCAGCGCGCAACGGATGACGCTGCGGCCGCCGATCGTGGTCCACGACGGTGCGGCAGTGCCGGCTTCGTGCAGGTCCATGACGATCTCGCGGTTGATCGTGCCGTCGTGGTCGCCCTTGACGCCGAAGCAGACGATGTTGAGGGCGACGGGGGCGGCTAGTTCCAGCAGCGGTTCGCGCTCGACCTTTTCCTTCAGGTATTGCGCCAGCTCACAGTCGTTGAGAATGGCGTCGCCCATGCGGTCGGCGCCGAGGGTCGCGATGGTCATCCAGGCCTTGAGTGCGCGCGAGCCTCGCGACAGGTCGGGGCCGAGATCGTTGGGCCAGGTCTCGCCGGCGGCAAGTCCGCGCGGCGCGCGTTGGAGGTAGGCGGCGGGTGCCGCGAACGTGCGTTTGTGGGCGTCCCGGTCGCGCACGAGAAGGAAGCCAGCATCGTAGGGCACGTGTCCCCACTTGTGGAAGTCGAAGGCGATCGACTGTGCCCGTTCAATGCCAGCCAGCATCGGTCGCAGTTTTGGCGACAGCGACGCCAGCGCACCGATCGCGCCGTCGACGTGGAACCAGAGGTTTTCGCGCGCGGCGATGTCGGCGATTTCGTCGAGGCGATCCATGGCGCCAGTATTGACGGTGCCGGCGCTGCCGACGATCAGGAACGGCTGGTTGCCAGCCACACGGTCATCGATGATCGCCGCATCGAGCGCCTTCAGGTCCATCCGACCGGCCGCATCGACCGTGATCCGGCGCAGATTGGCTGAGCCGATGCCGGCGAGTTCCAAGGCTTGGGCGATGCAGCCGTGCGCTTCCGCCGAAGTGTAGGCCGTGAGTTGCGACGGTAGTGCGCGCAAGCCAGCGCGGCGCGTCTCAGTTCCCACCGCCTCGCACTTGGCAATCAACAGGGCGAGGAAGTTCGCCATCGACGAACCGGTGACGAACAACCCGGACGCCTCGGCCGGGAAGCCGACGGCTTCGGCCATCCAGCGCGCCACCTGGGCTTCGATCTCGTGGCCGATGTGATCGCGGCCGCCGCAATTCATGTTGAAGCCGGCGGCGACCATTTCCGCCACCATGCCGTAGGCCGTGCCGGCGCCATGCACCCAGCCCATGAAGCGCGGATGGATATTGCCGGTGGTGTAGGGCGCGATGTTGGCTTTGACGTCACCCATGACGTCGGCGAGGCCGCGCTCCCGGCGTGGCAACGGCAACTTGAATTGGGCGCGCACCTCGGTCGGCGCCGGCTGCCACACCGGCCGTTCGCGGACGGTGGCGATGTGATCGATCATCTCGTCGAGCATCGCGTGCGCATCGCGGCGGAAGGCGTCCCAATCCTTAGGGTCGAGATCGCGGGGCGTGTTCGGCGTGTCGGCTGCCATCGTATCGGGCTCACTGATTTGAGTTTGCCCCAGACCTCAACATGCAACCGCGCGGGCGGCAAGGGTGGCCAACGCGCTGCCGTGGACGCACGACCGCCTCACCATCGATTGCGTCGATGGTTATGGAAGATGCGGAAACGGCGAAGTGAGGTAACTGCGACTGTCAGGCCGAGCGCCGAGCAAACAGCAGTGAAGCACCCAAGCCGCACATAACGGCCCCGGACATCTGCCGCATCTTGACTATGATGGACGGTCGCTTGACGAGGCCGGCCCTTGCTTTCGCCGCCCAATAGGTCACGACCACATCTGCGCCGGTGTTGAGTGCGACCGAAATGAGACCAAGGACGATGAACTGCTCGGCGAGGTTCGCGGACGGGTCGACGAATTGTGGGATGAAGGCGAGAAAGAATGCGGCTGTCTTCGGGTTTAGCGCTTCGACAAATATGCCCTCCCGAAACGCCCGACGCGCCCCAGTCGTCTCCACTTCCAATGGCTCGACAATGCGTGCTTCACGCCAGGTTTTTTGGCCAAGCCAGATCAAATAGAGTGCTCCGATGATCTTCAGCAGCGTGAATGCTTCGGCGCTCGCCATGACGATCGCCGAGATGCCCACGGCACCTGCGATGACGTGGACAAGTCCACCGACGCCGGTGCCGAAACTTGATGCCAACCCTTCCGCTGTGCCGCCTGCAAGTGTTCGTGCCGCCACGTAGAAGATTCCCGGCCCTGGCGTAATCGCCACGAGTAGCGCTGCAGCCAGGAAAAATAGGAAATTCTGGACGTCGGGCATCGCTCACCTCTGTGCTCATCGATGGCAGCAATTGAGAAGGAGGTGGTCCCGGTGTCAAGGCGACGCAAACAAACCGGGGCGGCATTCAGCCGACCACGTGCGCTCTGATTGTCGATGTTTAAGCTGCCAACGTGACCTTCTGGTCGCCAAGAAGTGATGCGCGTTCGGCAAGACGAGTGCGAATCTCCGCCGGCAACTGACGGGCCGATTTGACAACCGGTACATTCATAGCCGCCATCGGCGTGGCATTGGGATACAACGTCGCATATTCGGCGGCATTGTCGAATACCGCGCGGCTGATATTGTCGACGAAAGTCTCGGTCGGCGCATCGTTCGCAAAAACAATGGCGTGCTCGTTGAGTTCAATGTGATAATATGTGATTATTGGAGTTTCAGGCGTTGCGCGGACGATCGTCTCGTCGTTGACGAGCGCGCCCGAAATCGCCAGCACTCCGTCTAGGTACATGCCGTGACCAGCGGAAGTGTAGAGATCGCGCGACGGCATATTGTCGCCGAGGGCGCCAACCTTGATGCATATCGGCGCGGTCAGCATCGGGTCGGTGAAGCGCGGCACCACAGTCTGTCGGCCAATCCATTTGACGGGCAATTCGCGGTGGTCGTGCGTGCTGACCAGTTGGCCAATCGCAAGCTTCTCTACAGCGACGTCACCCAGAGGGGTGCGGATTGCGGTGCCGGCCAGGAAGCAGGTCAAAGCAATGCTGGTGCTGTCGATATCACTCCACGCGCCGAATCCGGGAGTATCGACAACCACAGTGCCGACTGTGAGATTAGGATCTTGGCTGAGGTAGAAATAGTCAAGAAATTGTCTCGAGTAGATGCGGAAATCTCCGGCATGGCTTCCGGACGTGTATCCGCCCGCGAATGCCGTTTCTTCCGTCTGTAGAAGATCTACCAAGATAATGTCATTTGCAAAGTCGGTGACCGGTCCAGCATTGGTAACCGATCCGTCGATTTCTGTGATCAGTGCCGTGGTTTCTGTAAACCAGGGATCGACAATTGTGTTGCCGGTTCCGAGATAGTAAATATAATAGGTGTATGCCATGATTGTTCCCCGCAAATTAATCGTCCCGCATTGATCAATGCTAAGGCGAGCAAGTTGCCGCAGGTCAATTGATATCGCGCCTCGGAATGCAATCGGACCTGCAACGGTGCTCGCTATGCACCTGTGAGCAGGCCATGCTGGGTGCCGTGGTTCCCTCTCGCGCCAAATGCCTCTACCTTGCCGACAAACCACCGGGAGGCTTCGAGACATGCGCACGCTCAAGATAGGCGACGTCACCATCACCAGCATCGTCGAGCGCGACGGGCCGTGGCGCAAGCCCGCCGACATGTTTCCCGACTACGATCCGGTGAAGGGCGAGAAGCATCTGGCGACGCTAGACCCAGAAGTGTTCGATCCGGTGTCGGGCAAGATGGTCATCACCTACCAGACCTTCGTGGTGCGAACGCCCAAGCATACCATCCTGGTCGATACCTGCACCGGCGACCACAAGGGCTACCCGGCGCCGATGGATTTTCCGAAGCAGCCCTACCTCGACAATTTCAAGGCGGCGGGCCTGAAATTCGAGGACATCGACTTTGTGTTCTGCACCCATCTGCACATTGATCATACCGGGTGGAACACGGTGCTGCGCGACGGCCGCTGGGTACCGACGTTCCCGAACGCCAAGTACATTTTCCACAAGGGCGAGTACGCCTTCTGGGAGCAGGCGACCAAGGAGGCCAAGAATCCGCCCGGCAACGTCTGGACCTACAACTGCCGGCCCATCGTGGAAGCCGGTCAGGCGTTGCTGGTCGATGATACGTATCAACTCGACGACACCTTCTCGCTGACGCCGACGCCCGGCCACTCGCAGTGCCATTGCTGCGTCGATATCCGCTCCAAGGGGCAGCACGCAGTCGTTACCGGCGACCTGATGCATCACGCCCTGCAGGCGCGCGAACCCGAGTGGTCGACGATCTTCTGCACCGACAAGACGTTGGCCGCGCAATCGCGGCGCAAGTTCCTGGAGACCGTCGCCGACACCAAGACGGTGCTGCTGCCGATCCATTTCCCGAACCCGACGGTCGGCCGCGTCACGCCGCTCGGCAATGGCTTCGACTACAAGTTCGTACGATGAGCAGGCTGTCGGCAAAGGCGCTCGGCGGCGCTCGGGCGGGCACGCGGGTGTTCGGATACGACCGTGCGAACCTCGCGCCCGGCATTGTGCATCTGGGGCTCGGTGCATTCGCCCGCGCCCATCTGTGCGACTACACCGAAGACGTGCTGGAGCAGGAGTTCGGGGCCTGGGGCGTGATCGGCGTCAGCCTGCGCCGGCCCGATCAGCGTGACAAATTGGAGCCGCAAAATGGGCTTTACACGGCGGTCGCCAGAGAGGCGGCAGGCGAGACCGCGCGCATCATCGGCTGCGTCACTGGCGTACAGGTCACGGCCGAAAATCCGCAAGCGACGGTGGCGCTGTTGGCCGCGCCCTTCACCCGCATCGTCAGCCTGACGATCACCGAAAAGGGCTATTGCCACGATCCGGCGACCGGCAAACTGCAGGCGGCAAATCCCGACATCCACCACGACCTGGAAAATCCAACCGCGCCGCGTTCAGGCGTAGGCGTGATCGTCGCGGCGCTGGCGCGGCGGCGGGCGGACGGCTTGGCGCCGTTCACGGTGCTGTGCTGCGACAACCTTCCGCACAACGGCCGTCTGGTGGCGGGCCTCGTGCGCGACTTCGCGGCGATGCGCGATGATGGCCTTGCCGCCTGGATCGAAGCTAACGGCGCGTTTCCGTCGACCATGGTCGACCGCATCGTACCGGCTGCGACCGAAGCCGATATCACTGCTGCCGAACGGTTGACCGGCTTGCGCGACGAAGCTCCGGTGGCTCACGAACCGTTCCGGCAATGGGTGATCGAGGACCGCTTCGTCGACGGCAAACGCCCGGCATGGGAGCGCGTCGGCGCCGAACTCGTGACTGATGTCGCGCCGTTCGAAAACATGAAGCTCAGGCTGCTCAATGGCTCGCACTCGGCGCTGGCGTATCTCGGCTACCTCGGCGGTCACGAGACGATTGGCGATTGTGCCGCCGACCCGGTTTATCGCCGCTTCGTCGAGGCGCTGTGGCGGGAGGAGATCATTCCAGTCACGCCGGTGCCGCCGGGCACGAACCTCGGTGACTACGCGGCCAGCCTGCTCGCGCGCTACGACAATCCCGCGATCCGCCATCGCACCTGGCAGATCGCCATGGACGGCTCGCAGAAGCTGCCGCAACGCATCTTGGCGACGATTAAGCTGCGGCTGGCGCGGGGTTTGCCCATCGACCGTCTCGCGCTCGTGGTGGCGGCGTGGATGGTCTACGTCGGTGGCATCGACGAGAAGGGCAAGGCGATCGACGTGCGTGACCCGCTCAGCGATTTGTTCCGATCGGCGCTGGCACAGGCTGGAACCGATCCGGCAAGGCGCGTTGCGGCACTGCTCGCCGTTGAGGCTGTGTTTGGCAGCGAACTACCGGCAATCGACGCGTTTCGTCGGGCGGTGAGCGACGCCTATTCCCGGCTGCTCGCCAACGGTGCGCGACAGGTGGTCCAAGCCAGCGCCGCTGGTTGACAGTCGGTCGGTGGTGCGTTTATTTGGGTCAATTGGTCATACCAATTGACCAAACGCGTCGCCCTTGAAGGCGTCGCGATGGGGAAACGTCATGCAAGGGCCAACGAAGTGCCCATAACTTCTGTCGAGCCGCGCCGGCTTTACGCCCAGGTCGCCGATCAGTTGCGTCAACTGATCGACAGCGGCGAATTTGCCGTCGGCGAGCGCCTGCCGACCGAGCGCGAACTGGCGCAGCAACTCGGCATTTCCCGTCCCACCGTGCGCGAGGCGCTGATTGCACTTGAGGTCGATGGCCGGGTGCGCATCCGCGTCGGCTCCGGCATCTACGTCTTGCCGAAACCGGCGGTGGCGCCGGCCGCGAGCGCTCCAGTCGCCGGCCCGTTCGAGCTGTTGAATGCACGGGCGCTGATCGAGGGCGCGGTGGCGGAGGAGGCGGCGCGGATCGCCACGCCAGCCGATATCGGCAAGGTTGATCGCATCCTGGCCGACATGCGCGGCGCCCGGCATCCCGGCCCCCAGAGCATGATCGTCGACCGTGCGTTCCATATCGCGGTGGCCGATATCCTCGGCAACGATGCCGTGACTGCGGTCGTTGGCGACCTGTTCGACCAGCGCATCAATCCCTACTTCGCGCAGCTGGCGAGCTATTTCGAGAACGCCGCGAGCTGGCAGGCGACCCTCGTTGAGCATCAGGCGATACGCGATCGGGTGGCGGCCCATGACGCCAACGGCGCATGCGCCGCGATGCGAGCGCATCTGCAGAATTCACAGGCGCGCTTTTCCGAGAGCTTCAGCGACGTCGAATCCTTGGCGCCGCGAGCCAGCGCGAAGCGCCAAACCGCGATGACCCGAGTTCAACCACCTCAGAAACGAACCAGGAGGAAACACCTATGATCAAACGCACCATCACTGCCATTGCGGCGCTCGCCGCCGTGACCCTCGCCGCCGCTCCGGCGCTGGCGCAGACCAAGCTCAAGTGGGCGCACGTCTATGAAACATCCGAGCCCTTCCACACCGCGTCGGTGTGGGCCGCCGGCGAAATCGCCAAGCGCACCAATGGCCGCTACACCATCGACGTCTATCCGGCCTCGCAGCTCGGCAAGGAAACCGATATCAACCAGGGCCTGTCGCTGGGCTCGGTCGACATCATCATTTCGGGCTCGAGCTTCGCGGCCAAAAGCTATCCGCCGATCGGCGTGACCTACTATCCCTACACCTTCCGCGATGCCGACCACCTGCTCGCCTACACCAAGAGCGACATCTTCAAGGAACTGGCGAAGGGCTACGCCGACAAGACCACGCACCAGATTCTCGCTGTCACCTACTACGGCGTGCGCCATACCTCGTCGAACAAGCCGATCAAGACCTGCGGCGACATGAAGGGCCTGAAGATGCGCGTGCCGGACGTGCCGGCCTACCTTGCGATGCCGCGCGCGTGCGGTGCCAATACCGCGCCGATCGCCTTCGCGGAAGTCTATCTCGCGCTGCAGAACGGCACCGTCGAAGCGCAGGAAAATCCGCTGACCACGATCGAGGCCAAGAAATTCTACGAGGTGCAAAAGCATATCGTGCTGACCGGTCATATCGTCGATCATCTGAATACGGTGATCGCCGGCGGCCTGTGGGCGAAGTTGACGCCGGAAGACAAGAAGATCTTCTCCGACGTCGCCCTTGAAGCTGCCTCCAAGGCCACTGCCGAGATCAAGGTCAACGAAGGCAAACTCGTCGACGTGTTCAAGGGCCGTGGCATCAGCGTCACCGAGATCGACCGCAAGGACTTCCTCGACAACGTGCTGAAGAACGCGTCGTTCGACACCTACGGCTACCGCAAGGCCGACTGGGACAAGATCCAGGCGGTGAAGTGAGCATGACTGGCGGTGCCTGGCATCAGCCTGGCACCGCTTCACCCAATTGGCCTCCACGCCGGTCATCGAATGAAGCACCACCACCTCCCCACGCGTTCCCGGAAAGCCCGCACAGATGCCGCGGAGTGAGTCACATTCGCGGGCGGGCTTGTCCGGGATCTTTACCCGGCTCGGGTGGGAAACAGGTTGCCACGCCGAGGCAGGGAAAGACCCCGGACATTCGCCTCGAAGGCGCGACGAATTCCGGGGACGCATGAGGATGGAGGGAGCTCCAATGGATCGCCGCGTAGTGATGCGCGTGGTGATCATTGGCACCCCGTCCCGCATTGCAGAGTCGATCGATTCGAAGCAGCAGGCCAACTAATGACCACACCTGAAACCCACATACCCGTCACCGGCGAGGAACTCGCCCGGACCTTCGACGAGCAGCCGCACGCGGCCGATCTCAGCGTCTACGCGCCGGAGGATTGGATCACCCTCGCGGTGTTCTGGTTGATGGCGCTCAGCGTGTTTCTGCAATTCTTCACCCGCTACGTGCTCAACGACAGCTACGCCTGGACCGAGGAAGTCGCGACCTACTGTCTGGTGATCATCGTCTTCATGGGATCGGCGATGTGCGTGCGGCTATCGCGGCACATTCAGGTCGATTTGCTGTTCCGCTATTTGTCGGTTGGCGTCGCCCGCGGGCTGTCGACCGCGATCGATATCATTCGCGTGGCATTCTTCGCCTACGCCATCAAGCTGGTATGGCGCTTCATCGGCATCGTCGCCGACGAGCCGATGACCACGATCCAGTATCCCAAGGGGATCTTCTACTACGTCGTATTCGCCGGCTTCGTGATGATGTTCGTGCGCGCATGCCAAGTCGCCTACGAGAACTGGCGGCGCGGCTACTCAATCCTCGAGCGCCCCGGCGCCTTCGACGGCTCGGAGGCCTGAACCATGCTGCTCCTGCTCGGTGTATTTCTTCTGCTCATGATCGTCGGCCTCCCGGTCGCATTGTCGATGGCGTGCTCGTCGCTGCTCTATATTCTCGTCACCGGCATCACGCCCGACGTGACGCTGGCGCAGCGCATGATTGCCGGTGTCGAAAGCTTCCCCTTGCTCGCGGTGCCGTTCTTCATTCTCGCCGGCAACCTGATGAACATCGCCGGCGTCACCGGCCGCATCTATCGTTTCGCCGTATCGCTGGTCGGCTGGATGAAGGGCGGCCTCGGCCACGTCAACATCATCGGCTCAGTGATCTTTTCCGGCATGTCGGGCACGGCGATCGCCGACGCCGCCGGCCTCGGCACCATCGAGATCAAGGCCATGAAGGACCACGGCTACTCGACCGAGTTCGCGGTCGGTGTAACGGCGGCCTCGGCGACGCTCGGGCCGATCATCCCGCCGTCGCTGCCGTTCGTAATCTACGGCATGATGGCCAATGTCTCGATCGGCGCGCTGTTTCTCGGTGGCATCATTCCCGGCATCGTCATGACCTTGATGATGATGGGAACGGTGGCGTTCTACGCCCATAAGAACGGCTGGGGCAGCGACTCGCCCTTCTCCTGGCGCGAAGTTGGCGGCGCACTGGGCGAGATCGCAATCGTGCTCGGTTTTCCGCTGGCGATCTGGCTGATGGTTTCGGCCGGCATGTCGGTCAACGCGGCGGTCGGCATCGGCCTCGTCTGCCTGTTCGCGTGCGACTGGTATTTCGATTTCTCGGCGGTGATGGCGCTGATGGCGCCGGTGATCCTGATCGGCGGCATGACGCTCGGCTGGTTCACGCCGACCGAGGCCGCCGTCGCAGCCGTCCTGTGGTCACTGTTCCTGGGGCTTGTGCGCTATCGCTCGATGACCCTGAAGCTGGTGGCGAAGGCCACGTTCGACACCATCGAGACCACCGCCTCCGTGCTGTTCATCGTCACCGCCGCCTCGATCTTCGCCTGGCTGCTCACGGTGTCGCAGACGGCACAGATCCTTTCCGATGCGATCCTCGGCTTCACCCAGAACAAGTGGGTGTTTCTGCTGCTGGCGAACCTGTTGATGTTGTTCGTCGGCTGCTTCATCGACACGATCGCCGCGATCACCATCCTGGTGCCGATCCTGCTGCCGATCGTCTTGAAGCTCGGCATCGACCCGGTGCATTTCGGCCTGATCATGACGCTCAATTTGATGATCGGCCTGCTGCATCCGCCGCTCGGCATGGTGCTGTTCGTGCTGGCCCGCGTGGCGCGGCTTTCAGTCGAGCGCACCACGATGGCGATCCTGCCTTGGCTGGTGCCGCTGATGTTGGCCCTGGTGCTGATCACGTTCGTGCCCGAAATCACGCTTTGGCTGCCGCGCCACATGGGCATGGTGAAATAGAACCGAATTGATAACCGGAGGAAGCGCTATGAAGACTTCACTCATGCTCTGCACCGCCGCTGCGGCGATGTTATCTTTGGTCACGGGCGCTACGGCGCAGGAGCCACCGGCTGCCGGTGCCAGTCCCCGCGTCGATGCCATCCGCAAGGCCGGTGTGTTGAAAGTTGGCGTGCTGGCCAATCTGCCGTGGTTGGCCGAAAATACATCCGGTTCAGGTGAAGCATGGTACGGTCCGGCGTGGACGCTATCGAAGGAATACGCAAAGCTCCTCGGCGTGAAATTGCAGCCGGTCCTGGTCAGCCATGAGACCAAGGTGCCGGTGCTTGCCGCCAATCAGGTTGATCTGTCGATCACCGCGCTCGCCGAAACGCCGGAGCGGCTGAAGGTCGTCGACTTCGTGCTGTATTCCCGCACGTCGGTTTGCCTGTTCGGCCTCGAGGCCAATCCGAAGATCGCCGGCGCCAAGGGGGTCGACGACCTCAACAATCCGGACGTGACCATCGCCTACTTCGTCGGCAGCGCCGAGGAGAACTGGGTCAAGGAGCGCTTTCCAAAGGCCAAGTATCGCGCCGTGACCGGCTCGGGCACCGCGCCGATCGAGGAGATCATGGGCAAGCGCGCCGACGCAGCTCCAATCAACCGCGTGCCGTTCCCGGCGATGCAGAAGAAGGTCAAGGGCCTCGCAGCATTGCCGAAGGAGAACAACTGCCAGGGCAGCACCGAGAAGGCGCAGCCGGTCGGCCTCGCCGTCGACAAGGGGCAGGCGCCGTTCGTCGACTGGCTCCGCGCCGTCGCCAAGCGCATGCAAGCCGACCTCGACAAGGACGAAATCGGCATCATCGACAAGATGTGAGGTCGACGGGTGATGCCTTCACTTTCCCTCTCCCCCGAAGAGGTGGGGAGAGGGGATTGCAGTGGCAGCAGCAATTCCACTGGACGATATCGGCGTGATGGACATCGACTTCTCGCCCATCTTCGACAACTGGCGCTTTCTGGCGTCGGGTCTGATGATGACGCTGCTGCTTTCGGCATGCGTTGTCGCGGGTTCGCTGACGCTCGGCTTCGCGGTAGGGCTGGCGCGGTACTATGGTCCGCGCTGGCTCGCGCTGCTGTTGACGTTCTACGTCGACAGCATGCGCGCGATTCCGGTGCTCGTCGTACTGGTGTGGACGTTCTTCGCTTTTCCGATCCTGACTGGCAGCGGTTTGCCGCCATTCTGGGCCGCGTTGGTTGCGCTGACGATCCACATCGCGGCCTACGTTGCCGAAATCGTTCGCGCCGGCATTGCCTCGGTGCGGGCGGGACAGACGCGAGCGGCGCTGGCGCTCGGCATGTCGCAATCGCAGCTGATCGCGAAGATCATCCTGCCGCAGGCGGTGGTGCGGATGCTGCCGGCGTTTGGATCGATCCTGTCAATCACGATCAAGGACACGGCGATTGCAACCGTGATCGCAGTGCCTGAGCTGATGCGCCAGTCGGAGACGATCGCGGCGCAGAGCTTCCGCCCCATGGAAGTGTTCACGTTTGCCATGATCGTCTACTTCCTCATGCTGTTTCCGGTCACCCGAGGCGTCGATATGCTCTACCGTCGCGTCGCCCATCTGGGGCGCTCATGAACCTCGATTGGACCGTCGCCTGGCAGCATCGCGCACTGCTGTTTGATGGCGTGATCGTCACCGTGCTGCTGACGGTGCTGACAATGCTGATTGCGGTGCCTGTCGGCATCGCCATCACAATGTTGCGACAGTCACGGTTTGCAGCGGCACGCGCCGCCGGCACAGCCTACGTCGAGTTCTTCCGCAATCTGCCGCTGATCCTGTTGGTCTACTGGGCATTCTATGTCCTGCCGATGCTGGTCGACGTTCGTGTCTCGCCATTCGCGACCGGGCTGATCGCCTTGAGCCTTAACGTCTCGGCCTATAACTCGGAGACATTCCGGGCTGGCGTCAATTCGATCCGCAAGGGGCAACTCGACGCGGCGCTGGCGTTGGGCATGAGCCGCTGGCAGATGATGCGTCAGGTGGTGCTGCCGCAAGCGCTGCGGCGGGTGCTGCCGGTGCTGGCCTCGACCTGGGTGTCGCTGTTCAAGGATACTTCTCTGGTGTCGGTGATCGCGGTTGGGGATCTCGCTCATGCCGCCCTGCAAGTCAGATCGCAGACATTCCGCGTGTTGGAAATGCTGACGGTGATGGCAGTGATCTACTGGTGCCTCGGCTACCCGCAGGCCAAGCTCGTCGACTGGATCGATCGCAAGTTCGGGGTTAAGGAATGAGCGAGCGAAAGCCAGTCGTCGTCTACGACAAAGTCGTCAAGCGCTTCGGCTCGTTGACCGTACTCGACGGCGTCGATGCTCATGTCGATCGTGGAGAGGTTGTTTGTCTGATCGGCCCGTCCGGATCTGGCAAGTCGACGCTGTTGCGTTGTACGAATGCGCTCGAAACTGTCGACGGCGGGCAAGTGATCTTCGACGGCAAGCCCATGCCCCAAGCCGAAGCCGAGCGTCGTCGTGTACGCCAACGCATGGGCATGGTGTTCCAGAGCTTTGAGCTGTTCCCTCATATGACAGCGATCGGCAATGTCGCCTGCGGCCGGCAGACGGTGCTCGGTGAGGCGCGAGAGGCCGCCGAAACGCGAGCGATCGCGCTCCTCGACAAGGTCGGCCTGCGAGACAAGGCGCTGGCCTATCCGAGCACGCTTTCCGGCGGCCAGCAGCAGCGCGTTGCCATCGCTCGCGCGCTCGCCATGGACCCGGAAGTAATGCTGTTCGACGAGCCGACCTCGGCGCTCGACCCCGAAACCGTCGGCGAAGTGCTCAACATCATGAAGCAGCTTGCCGAGGAAGGTATGACGATGATCGTCGTCACTCACGAGATGAGCTTCGCCCGACGGGTTGGTCATCGGGTCATCGTGTTCGATCGCGGCAAGGTGGTTGAGCAGGGACCGCCGCGTCAGATCTTCGATGCGCCGCATCAGGCACGCACCCGCGAATTCCTCAGTCATCTCGGCTGGTCGGGCTGAGGCCATAACAAGAGGTAGCTCTCATGGAACAGACATGGCGTTGGTTCGGGCCGGATGATCTGGTGCGGCTGCCCCACATCCGGCAGGCGGGTGCAAGCGGCATCGTCACGGCGCTGCACCACATTCCCTATGGCGTGGTGTGGAGCATCGACGAGATCGAGAAGCGCAAGGGCGTGATTTCGGCGGATGCGAGCTTGGGGCTGCGCTGGAGCGTGGTCGAGAGCCTGCCGATCCACGAGCGCATCAAGCTCGGCGAGGGTGATCTCAACGAGCTGTTCGAGAACTATCGCCAGTCGATGCGCAACCTCGCCGCCTGTGGCGTCAACGTGATTTGCTACAATTTCATGCCGATCCTCGACTGGACCCGCACCGATCTCGCATTCCCGCTGCCGGGTGGTGGCACCGCCTTGAAGTTTGATGCGGTGAAGTACTGCGCCTTCGACTGCTTCATGGTCGCCCGCGACGGCGCCGAGGCCGATCATGCGCCGGAACTGGTGACGCGCGCACGCAACTGGTTCGCCAAAGCCAGCGAGAGTGACAAGGCCGCACTGCTCGCCAACGTCAATGCCGGGCTGCCCGGCGCTTACGACCGCTATGACATTCCGAACCTGCGCGCGATGCTTGCTCGCTATCACGGCATTGACCGCGCGACTCTACGTTCGAACTTCGCCCGCTTCCTGCGCGAAGTGATTCCGTGCGCCGAGGAAGTCGGCATCCGCATGTGCGTCCATCCGGACGATCCGCCACGGCCATTGTTCGGCCTGCCGCGTATCGTGTCGAACGGCGACGATCTGCAGTTCATAGTCGATGCCGTGCCGTCGCCGGCCAATGGTGTCACGTTCTGCACCGGCTCGCTCGGCGCCGGCGTCCACAACGACGTACCGGCTCTGGCCAAGCGGTTCGCCAGCCACATCCATTTCGCCCACCTGCGCAACGTCGCCAAGGAGCCGGACGGTTCGTTCATGGAGGCCGAGCATCTGGCCGGCGACACCGACATGGTGGCGGTGATCCGCACGCTGCTGCACGAACAGAAGCGCCGCCGCGATGTCGGCCGCGCTGACTGGCGCATTCCGTTTCGCCCCGATCACGGCCACGAGCTGCTGGATGATGTCGGCCGCAAGACCCATCCGGGCTATCCGGTGATCGGCCGGATGCGCGGACTTGCTGAACTGCGGGGCGTGATGACGGCGGTCGCGAGGCTCGAAGGGCTGCCGGTCGGCTGTTGACAGTCGATTAAGCAAGATCAAGCGCCCCATTGCCCTGCAAACGGCCTGTTGGTATGCGTAGTCGACCGGACTTGGGCTGAAGAGCCGATCCGGGCGCAATGGCAAGGCGAGAGCAAGTGAGATGATGGCAAAGCCGAATGTATCGGAATTGCTGCGGCGCGCGGGGTTGAGGCCTACGCGCCAGCGCATGACGCTGGGCGTGCTGCTGTTTGGTAGTGGCCACAGGCATGCCACGGCCGAGATGCTGCATCAGGAGGTCGTCGCGGCCGGTGAGCGCGTGTCGTTGGCCACCGTCTATAATACACTGCATCAGTTCAAGCGTGCGGGCCTGCTGCGCGAACTCGCGATTGACGGCGCCAAGGCCTATTTCGACACCAACACGTCGGACCACAATCATTACTTCTTCGAGGACGAGGGCCGGCTAGTCGACATTCCGGAAGATACGATCCAGGTCGCTGGATTGCCACAGGTGCCTGAAGGCATGGTGGTTAGCCATATCGACGTGGTGGTTCGATTGGTGCCGAAGCAGTAAAGGGCGGCAACGTGGAGCCAATTTGGGCGCCTATTTGATCGCCTCGTCGGGATAGACCCCCCACAGCTTATTCTGCTCGACGAAGCCCTTGAAATCGCCAACGATGACCGCGCACCAGCGCTTGTCGCAACTGCGGATGTTGGCGATCACGCCGGCCTCGACCATGGCGACGGGCCGGCCGTTGTCCCGGTCGGCATCCTTGAGCGCGACTTCCGGCACCGCTTGGCCAGATTTAACTTCCCACGGCAGTACCAAGGCGGTCCTGCGGCCGGATAGCATGGTGCCGAGCACCCAACCCGTGGCGCCCTCCGAATCGCGGACCTGCCGCCAAGTCTCGAATTCCTTGATGACTTCGACTGGCATGCCGGCGCGGCGAAACACCCAGGATGTCGGGTAGTCGGTGCCAGGTCCGCTGCGCAAATTGACGCGGTCCGATTTCAAGCTGACAAAGCGTGGCACCGGCAAGCCGGAGCCGATGGCGGCGACTTCACCAGCCGGAGCCGTCTGCGCGTGGGCGGCGGCCATGGGCCCGAGCGCCAGCGCCGTAAGCCCGGTGCCGGCCAGTGCCATCATCGTCGATCGTCGCTTGATTTTCAGGTCGAACCCCCGCAGCCTTCCTTGCCAATACTCTCGCACGTCATTATGGCGGACTTTGTCATCGGCAAAGTCATCTGTTAGATGCGAGGAGACGGATGTCAGTGCAAGGTAACTGCACGCGGCGTCCACATGAAACCTTGATCCAGTTTGCCCAACCGAGATTGCCCAACGGGAGCGAGCGATACCAACATGCCCACCTCGGCGAAAAAGCCCCTCGTCATCGTCACCCGCAAGCTGCCGGATGTGGTCGAAACCCGGATGCGCGAGCTGTTTGATGCTCGCCTCAACGTCGACGACAAGCCGATGAGCCAGGCGCAGCTTATCGAGGCGATGAAGGTCGCCGATGTGCTGGTGCCGACGGTGACGGACCGGATCGACCGCGCGGTGCTCGCCCAGGCCGGTCCCAATCTCAAGCTGATCGCCAATTTCGGCACCGGCGTCGACAACATCGACCTCGATACCGCGCGCAACCGGGGCATCATCGTCACCAATACGCCGGGCGTGCTGACGGAAGACACCGCCGACATGACGATGGCGCTGATCCTGGCAGTGCCGCGCCGGTTGACGGAAGGTGCCGCGGCGCTCAAGTCGCCGCGCAGCGACTGGGCCGGCTGGTCGCCGACTTGGATGCTGGGCCAACGCATCTATGGCAAGCGCCTCGGCATCATCGGCATGGGCCGGATCGGTCAGGCCGTCGCCCGCCGCGCCAAGGCCTTCGGCCTGCAGATCCACTATCACAATCGGCGGCGCCTGCCGGAGGCGGTGGAGCAAGAGCTCGAGGCGACCTACTGGGACAGCCTCGACCAGATGATCAGCCGCATGGATATCGTGTCGGTCAACTGCCCGCACACCCCGGCGACCTATCATCTGCTGTCGGCGCGCCGCCTGAAGCTGTTGAAGCCGACCGCCTACATCGTCAATACCGCGCGCGGCGAAGTGATCGACGAGAACGAACTCGCCCGTCTGGTCGAGACGAACGCGATTGCCGGCGCCGGGCTTGACGTGTTCGAGCATGAGCCGGCGATCAATCCGAAGCTGCTCGCCTCCAACCGCGTGGTGGCGTTGCCGCACATGGGCTCGGCCACCATCGAGGGCCGCATCGACATGGGTGAGAAGGTGATCATCAACATCAAGACCTTCCTCGACGGGCACACCCCGCCCGACCGCGTTCACCCGGCGATGTTCTGAGCAAATCAGGGCTTTGGTGCCACAGTCGGAGTGCCACGGTGAATTGGCACTCCCTTCTCATGCAACATCGATCCGGATGAGAAGCGCAAGGCGCCGAATGACGGCTTGCGCCACATCATGCCTGCGATTGCAGGCAGGGACCGATCAACCGTCGAGCTTGATCTTGGCGGCTTTGATCAGCTCGCCGTTGTTGGCGATGTCCTGGGCGACGAACCGGCCGAGTTCGTCTGATGTCTGCGGCAGGATCGCGACGTTGATGGCGCCGAGCTGCGTGTTGAGGTTTGGCTGCTTGGCGATTTCCAGCATCTTGGCGTTCATGGTGGCGATGATGTCGGCCGGGGTGCCAGCTGGTGCGAACACGCCGAACCAGATCGGTACGTCGGCGCCTGAGAAGCCTTCCTCGGCGAGTGTCGGAACTTGCGGGAACTCGGCGTGGCGCTTGGCGTGGTTGATGTTCAGCAGGGTCAGCTTGCCGGCCTTGACGTGCGGGATGACGTTGACCTCGTTCATCATCTGCACGTTGTTGGCGAGCAGATCGTTCAAGGCTTCGCCGCTGCCGCGATAGGGCACGTGCAGGATGTCGAGGCCAGCCTTGAATTTGAGCATTTCGAGCCGCATGTGGGTGGCGGTGCCGAGACCCGCGGAGCCGTACGACAGTTTGCCCGGATTGGCCTTGGCGTGGGCGATCAGCTCCTTGAAGGTCTTGATGCCCGTGCTCGGGTGCACCGTGAAGCCGCACACGAGATCACCGACGCGGCCAACAGGCGCGAACGACTTCAACGGATCGTACGGCGTCTTGCGTAGCTGCGGCAGGATCGACAGCGTGTTGTTGGCGGTGAGCAGGAACGTGTAGCCGTCGGGCGCGGCCTTGGATGCTGCCTCGGCGCCGATCATGCCGCCGGCGCCGCCCCGGTTCTCGATCACGAACTGCTGGCCGAAGGCCTGCGTCAGAGCTTCCGCCCAGGGCCGGCCGATGAGGTCGGTCGAGCCGCCCGGCGGATAGGGTAGGATCAGCTTCACCGGCTTGTCCGGCCAGGCCTTGCCTTGGGCGAGAGCGGGGGCGGCGATGCCAACCGATGCGGCGGCGCTGCCGGCTGCCTTCAAGAACGTGCGGCGATGCATGGTGGTTCTCCCTGAGTTGTCGTTGTCTTGTCCGGCTTGGCGCCGCTTATGGAAAAAGGTTCGCACAGCTATTCCTTGAACGCCACCTGCCGTGCGCGGCGGATGTTGGGCAGCAGCACCGCCACCAGCGCCAGCAACGCCAGCAGCAGGAACGCCTGCGACAGCGGCCGGTTGAGGAACGTCATCGGATCGCCGCGTGACAGCAGCATGGCGCGGCGCATGTAGACCTCCATCAAGGGCCCGAGCAGGAAGCCCATCAGCAGTGGCGCCGGCTCGCAGCCGAGCTTGATCATGACGTAGCCGACGACGCCGAACACGGCGATGAAGAAAACTTCGTTGGCTGAATTGTTGAGGCTGTAGACGCCGATGCAGCAGAAGAACAGGATCGCGATCGACAGCAGCCGATAGGGCACGCGCAGCATCGTCACCCAGATGCCGATCAACGGCAGGTTGAGAATGACCAGCATCAGATTGCCGATCCACATGCTGACGATCATGCCCCAGTAGAGGCCGGGCTTTTGTTCCATCACCTGCGGGCCTGGAACGATGCCATGGATCATCATGCCACCGATCATCATCGCCATCACCGCGTTCGACGGGATGCCGAGCGACAGCATCGGAATGAACGAGGTTTGCGCCGCCGCGTTGTTGGCGCTTTCGGGACCGGCGACACCGGCAATCATGCCGGTGCCGAATTTCTCGGGCGTCGCCGACAACTTCTTTTCCAGCGTGTAGCTTGAGAATGAGGCCAGTACCGCGCCGCCGCCGGGCAGCACGCCGAGCAGGCTGCCGAGCATGGTGCCGCGCAGGATCGGGGCGGCGGCTTGCCTCAAGTCTGCCATCGTCGGCATCAGGCCTTCGACCTTGCTGCTGACCAGTTGCCGGCGTTCAGTGCTGGTCAGGTTGGCGATGATTTCGGCAATGCCGAATACGCCCATCGCGATCGGCACGAAGCCGACGCCGTCGAACAGGTCGCCGATGCCGAAGGTGAAGCGCTCGTTGCCGGTCGAAACGTCGGTGCCGATCAGGCCGAGCAGCATGCCGGTGAAGACCATGCCGAGTGCCTTCAACAGCGAGCCGCTGGCCAGCACGATCGCCAGCACCAGTCCGAGGATCATCAGAGAGAAATAGTCGGCTGGTCCGAACTGCTGCGCGAGCTTCGTCAGTGGCGGTGAGGCGAACGCTATCAGCAGCGTCGCGACCGACCCGGCGAAGAACGAGCCGAGCGCCGCGATCGCGAGCGCCGGCCCGGCCCGGCCCTGCAGCGCCATCTGATGACCGTCGAGCGCGGTGACGACGGAACTCGCCTCGCCCGGCAGGTTGACCAGGATCGCCGTCGTCGAGCCACCGTACTGGGCGCCGTAGTAGATGCCGGCCAGCATGATCAGCGCGCCTTCGGGCGGCAGTGCGTAGGTCGCCGGCAGCAGCAGCGCCATGGTCGCGACCGGCCCGACGCCCGGCAGCACGCCGATGGCGGTGCCGATGACGGCGCCGGCCAGGCACCACAGCAGGTTGGTCAGCGTCGCCGCCACCGAAAGGCCAAGCGCCAGGTTGGAGAAGATCTCTGCCGTGCCCATCACCGCACCAGTCCGGGCAGGCTCGGCCAGATCGCAATCGGCATGCCGAGCAGTTTGATGAACACACCGACTCCGATCACCAGCATGATGACGGCGAAGATCGCGAACTCGCGCCAGCGGGTTTCGTTGGAGCCGGCGGCGGTCAGCACCATCGAGGCCACCATTGCGGCGACAAGGCCGGCGCGGTCGACCAGCAGCGCGAAGGCGATGGTGGCAAGCGGAACCAGCAGCAGCGGTCGCCACGCCCAGTTGCCGAGACCGGGGCCGGCGACGGCGATGGATTTGGCCGATAACAGTGTGCCGACCGCGATCAGCGCCCATGCGAGAATGCGCGGCAGTACGCCGGACCCGGGTCGCTGCAATGAGCCCATGGCATAGTCGGCGCCGATATAAAGCGTGGCCGCTCCCAAGGCCAGGAACAGCAGTCCGGTCGCAAAGTCCTGCGGGTTCTTGACCTGCATAAGGCGCTTCTCCCCTCGTCCAACGGAACTGCGCCTGTGCCGGCGCTTGTAGTGTTATCGCGATGCCGCGCCTGTGACTGCCGAAGAACCGCTCGACACGGGATAGAGCGCCAAGCCGACGGAACGGCATAGGCTTCCAAGCTCGCTGCCCATGCGGTCGAGATCGGCGGACGTATGCTGGCCGGAAATCGCGATGCCGCTGACGCCGAAGCGTGGAATGCCATCGGCATCGACCACGGCCGCGGCGACGGTTTGAATGCCCTTGTACAACTGGCCGTTGTCGCGCGCGAAGCCGCGCTGGCGGGCGCGGGCGATGTCGGCGCAATAGGCATCGAAGGTTGGTGCGTGCTGCCAGCGCAGGCGTTGGAAGCGGCGGCGCAATTCGGCTTCTGGCAACTCGATGCGGGCGGCGACGCAACGGCCGAGCGCGCCGATCAGCATCGGCAGGCGCGAGCCGATCCGGGCATCCACCCTGACCGTGCTTTCGCTGTAGGCGCGGTCGACCAGCACCATGTGACCGTCTTCAGTTATGCGCCACAGCACGACCAGCATCGCGTAGTTGGCGGCCAGCCGTTCCATTTCCGGATGCACGAGTGCGACGTGGCTGACACCGACGAAGCTCGATGCGAGTTCGGCGAGTGCGAGCCCCAGACGGTAGGTCTTGTCGCCGTTGTCGAGCGCCACGAAGCCTTGTCGCGTCAATGTTTTCAGGATGTTGAAGGTGGTCGACGGCGATACGCCGGTGCCCCGCGAAATCGCCGCGACGCCGAGCGGTTCGGGCGCGCTGCCGAGAAACTGCAGGATGCGGATGGCATTGACCACCGCACCGACGTCGCCCTGTTCTCGATCCTGGAGGAGCATTCACAATGCCGATTGCCATTCCGACTTATGAATGCGTAGACTGCGGCAAGCCGATTGGCAAGGCGCGCATGCAAGGAGCACGACGAGAGATGACGACACCGTCAGGTCCAGGGCCGGAAATGCAGTTCAAGGCCTTTCTGAAGGAGGGCCGCTTCATGATCCAGCGCAGCCGCTCGACCGCCCGGCACACCTTCTATCCGCGCGTTGCGATCCCCGGCACCGGCGAGATGGACCTCGAGTGGGTGGCGGCTTCGGGCCGCGGCACGGTGCATGCGATCACCGTCAACCGCTCGAAGGACGCGTCCTACAACATCGCGCTGGTGGAATTGGAAGAAGGTCCCCGCATGATGAGCCGCATCGATGGCGTCGAAACGGTCGCGATTGGCACCAAAGTGACGGCCAAGATCGTCGAACTGAAGGACGGCCCCGCCGTTATCTTCGAACCGGCCAAGGGGAGCGTCTGACATGGCCCATGCTCTCAAGGGTAAGACCGCGATTGTCGGCATTGGTGCCGCCGGCTGGGGCGAGGCGCACGGCCGCTCGGCGACGGAACTGATGGCCGAAGCCTCGCTTGCCGCGATCGCCGAAGCGGGATTGAAGATCTCCGACATCGACGGCATCTGCGCCGCCACCAGCACGCACGCCTTCCCGACGCTGACGGTGGCCGAGTATCTCGGCATCAAGCCGACATTCTTCGATGGCACCAACATCGGCGGCTCGTCGTTCGAGATGCATTTGCTGCAGGCGGCGTTGGCGCTCGAAGCCGGCATCTGCAACGCGGTGTTGATCTGCTACGGCTCGAACCAGCGCACCGCCGGCGGCAAGCTCGTTTCGATGAGCGAACCGCAGTGGCACGAGACGCCCTATAACCCGCGCCATCCGATCACCGCTTATGCGCTCGCCGCCAGCCGGCACATGCACGAATTCGGCACCACGCGCGAGATGCTGGCCGACATCGCGGTCGCGGCGCGCTCATGGGCGAACATGAACCCGATGGCGTTTGCGCGCGGGCCGCTTTCCCGCGAGGACGTGCTGTCGGCGCGGATGGTTTCCGACCCGCTGTCATCGCGCGACTGCTGCCTCGTCACCGACGGCGGTGCCGCATGCATCATGGTGCGCGCCGACCGCGCCCGCGATCTGACCAAGAAGCCGGTGTACTTCCTCGGTGCTGGCGGCGCGCACTCGCATCGCTCGATCACGCAGATGAAGGATCTGACGACCTCGGTCGCGGCCGAAAGCGGCCCACGTGCGTTCGCCATGGCAGGTCTCACGCAGAAGGACGTCGACCTCGTCATGCTCTATGACGCCTTCACCATCACCACCTTGATGTTTCTCGAAGACTTGGGCTTCTGCCCGAAGGGCGAGGGCGGACGGTTCGTGCAAGGCGGCACGATCGCGCCCGGCGGCAAGCTCGCGGTCAACACCAGCGGTGGCGGATTGAGCTGCGTGCATCCTGGCATGTACGGCCTGTTCCTGATCCACGAGGCGGTGACGCAGATCCGTGGACAAGCCGGCGAGCGGCAGCTGAAAAAGTGCGACGTCGCGGTCTGCCATGGTAACGGCGGTACCTTCTCGAGCCAGATCACGGCGCTGCTCGGCAGCCAGGCGACGGTTTGAGCCAATGACCACGAAGGAAGCCAGCGGCCTCACGAAACTGATGGCGCCGCGCTCGGTGGCGGTGATCGGTGCTTCGGCCGATCCGCTGCGCATCGGCGGCCGGCCGATATCCTACATGCTGGCGCGCGGCTTCAAGGGCGAAATTTATCCGGTCAATCCGAACCGAGCGGAGATCCAGGGCCTCAAGGCCTACGCTTCGATTGCCGATTTGCCATCGGCTCCGGATGTCGCGATCGTGGCGGTTGCCGCCGCCAGCGTTGGCCAGACGATCGAGGATCTGGGCCGGCGTGGCACCGGGGCCGCGATTGTGTTTTCGTCGGGTTTCGCCGAAGTCGGCGGCTTGGGCGAGCAATTGCAGATGGACATCGTCGCCGCAGCGCGCCGGCATGGGATGCGGTTGCTCGGTCCCAATACGCTCGGCGCGTTCGATCTGAGGCGCGGCTACTTCGGCACCTTCATGTCCGCTTTTGACACCGGTTTTCCCGAGCCCGGTGCGATCGGTATCGCCAGCCAGTCGGGTGCCTATTGCGGCCATCTCCTCACCGTCGCCCGTCGCCGGGGAATCGCGATCTCCGCCTGCGCCATGACCGGTAACGAATCCGACGTGACGCTCGGCGACATCATCCAGCGCATGGTCGATGACGACGAGACGCACGTGATTGCTGCCTACGCCGAGGGCATCAACCGAGCCGATACGCTGATTGCCGCGCTCGAAGCCGCCCGCCGCGCCAAGAAGCCGGTGATCATGATGAAGGTCGGCCGCAGCAAGCTCGGCAGCGCGGCCGCTCAATCGCATACCGCCTCAATCGCCGGCGACGATGCGGTGATCAGCGCCGTGCTCGCGGAATTCGGTGTTGTGCGCGCCCGCTCGACCGAGGAAATGCTCGATATCGCGCATCTGGCGACGCGAAGGATCTATCCGGTCAACAATACGCTCGGTGTGATCACGGTCAGCGGTGGCGCCGGCGTGCTGATCTCGGATGCGGCCGACGAAATTGGCCTCGCCATGCCGCAGATGCCGGTCGAAGCGCAGGCGCGGCTGAAGGCCATCGTGCCGTTCGCCGCGACTCAGAACCCGGTCGACTGCACGGCGCAGATCATGAATGATCCGACGGTGGTCGGCAGGTTCGCCGAGGCGGTTGTCGAGGAAGGCGGCTATGGATCGCTGCTGGCGTTCTTCACCTATACCGGCAGCTCGCCGAAGATGGCGGCGCGGCTGCGCGAGAACCTTGGCGCTGTTCGGGTCAAGCATCCCGATCGGCTGGTGGTGCTATCGGTGCTGGCCTCGCCGGAGCAGGTCGCGGCCTATGAAGCCGACGGCCTGACGGTGTTCGAGGACCCGACCCGTGCGGTGGTCGCGATCGAAGCGATGGGACGGTTCGGCGCGGCATTCGCGCGTCCACCCGTGATCGGCGCCAAATCCCTGCCCACGATCGCATTGCCTGCCGTCACGCCTAACGAAGCCGACGCCAAACGCCTGCTGCAGGCGGCCGGTATCGACTGCGCGCCGGAACAAGTGTGCACGTCGGCCGAGGCCGCCATCAAGGCGGCAGCGACGTTCGGCTATCCGGTGGTGATGAAGATCGTCTCACCCGACATCCTGCACAAGAGCGAGATTGGCGGCGTGCTGGTCGGCGTCAATGACGCCGCGGCGGTGCGCGCCGGCTACGCGACACTGCTGGAGCGAGCGCGAGAGAAAGCCCCGGCCGCTCGTCTTGATGGCATTCTGGTCGCCAGGCAATTGAGCGGTGGCGTCGAGTGCATCCTCGGCATCAACCGCGATCCGGTGTTCGGGCCGGTCGCGATGTTCGGGCTCGGCGGCATCTTTGTCGAGATCCTGAACGACGTGGTGCTCCACCGTTGTCCGTTCGACGAACAGGTGGCCGAGGCGATGATCCGATCGATCAAAGGGGCACCGCTTTTGCTCGGCGCGCGCGGCCGGCCGCCAGTGGATATCAAGGCGCTGGCACGGACGCTGTCGAAGCTGTCGGAGTTCGCGGTGGCGGCGGGGCCACGGCTGCAGTCGATCGACCTCAATCCCGTCTTTGCGATGCCCGAGGGCCAAGGCGCATTCGCCGCCGACGCCGTGATCGAACTCGAGGACTGACATGACTGTCAACTACGAGCACTTACTGAATTTCCCGATTCCCGAGGTGCGGCAGCGCGTGAGCAAGCGCGATTGCCAGCTGTACGCGCTGTCGATTGGCCTCGCCCAGGACCCGCTCGATGAACGCCAACTTGATTTCGTCGATCATCATCGTGGCTTGTGCGCGGTGCCGTCGATGGCGGTGGTGCTGTGCCATCCGGGCTTCTGGCTTGGCAATCCGGCGACCGGTGTCGACGCGGTGAAACTGGTGCACGGCGAGCAGGGCATCGAACTGTTCCGGCCGCTGCCTGTCGAGGGCGAATTGACGGCCAAGACCCGCGTCACCGGCCTTGTCGACAAAGGCGCCGGCAAGGGCGCGCTGATGTATTCGCAAAAGGAGCTGCGCGACGCTGCGTCGGGCGAGTTGATCGCGATCACCCGCTCGACCACTTTTCTGCGCGGCGACGGCGGCTTTGGTGGTCCGGCCGGTCCGGTGCGCGAGCCGCATGTCATGCCGGACGGGCCGCCTGATATCGTGATCGACTTGCCGACGCGAGCCGAGCAGGCGTTGATCTATCGTCTCAACGGCGACGATAATCCGCTGCATTCCAATCCCGCCATCGCCGCGAAAGCCGGCTTCCCGCGTCCGATCCTGCACGGACTTTGCACGCTGGGTGTCGTCACCCACGCGCTACTGCGCGGGCTCGCCGATTATCAGGCGCAGACGTTCAAGTCGCTCGATCTGAGGTTCTCCTCGCCGGTATTTCCAGGCGAGACCATCCGCACCGAGATGTGGCGCGGCGGCGCATTCCGTGCCCGCGTCGTCGAGCGCGACCTTACCGTGGTCAACAATGGCCACGTGGTATTCGGAGGATAAAGCCATGACCGATAAGAAAATGCTCGAGGGCAAGGTTGCGATCGTCACTGGCGCGGGTGGTGGTATCGGCCGCGAGATCGCAACCGCCATGGCCAATGCCGGCGCGCACGTACTGATCGCCGACATCGGCGTGTCGCTGACGGGCGAAGGCGGATCGGGGACGCCGGCCGAACAGACCAAGCAGATCATCGAGCAGCGCGGCGGCAAGGCCGCAATCTGCACCGAGAGTGTCAGCGAATGGGGTTCGGCGCAGAAGATCGTCCAGGCGGCCATGGACGCCTTTGGCCGTGTCGACATCGTCGTCAACAATGCCGGCATCCTGCGCGACGTGATCTTCCACAAGATGACGCCGGAAGACTGGCTGTCGGTCATCAACGTGCATCTGAACGGCTCGTTCTATGTCAGCCGGGCGGCGGCCGAGCACTTCCGCAAGCAGGAGAGCGGCGCTTTCGTGCACATGACCAGCACGTCGGGCCTGGTCGGCAATTTCGGCCAGGCGAACTACTCGGCGGCCAAGCTCGGCATCACCGCGCTATCGAAGTCGATCGCGCTCGACATGGCGCGCTACAACGTGCGCTCCAACTGCATCGCGCCGTTCGCCTGGAGTCGCATGACCAACTCGATCCCTGCCGACACGCCGGACCAGAAGGCGCGGGTCGCCAAGCTGCAGCAGATGACGCCCGACAAGAACGCGCCGTTGGCTGTGTTCCTAGGTTCGGACGCGGCCAAGGGCGTGACCGGCCAGATCTTCGCCACCCGCATGAACGAAATCCTGCTGATGAGCCAGAGCCGCCCCATACGCTCGGTCCATCGCAGTGAAGGCTGGACGCCGGAAAAGATCGCCGAACAGGCCTATCCGGCGCTCAAGCCGAACCTGATCCCGCTCGATCGCAGCCAAGACGCCTTCTCCTGGGATCCGATTTAGCCACCCGTCGTGGCTTCGTCCTTGCCTTCGCGCCCGTGCGATTTGCCCGGCTGCGAAGGCAATTGCCTATAATTCGAAAGATTGAGCAGACTGGTTATTAATCGTCCTGCCTTACGCTTGGCGAACTGAAAGGTGGCACGCGTTTGCCGGAGGCAATGTCTCGGTGGCCGTCGCCGTTCCCGTTCGAACTCCAGGCAGGCTTTCCGACGATGCCCGATACGATTGCCGGCGATGCAACCACGAACGCAACCCTAGCGGTCGGCGGATCGGTTTCGAGCGCCATCGATACCATCGGCGATCACGACTGGTTTGCCATATCCTTGACCGCCGGAACTACTTATCTGTTGAATATGAATGGCACGGGCCTGGGTGGCCCTGCAGATACGTTTCTGTATCTCTATAATTCTAGCAGTACCCTCGTTGCCTTTAATGACGACTTCGGCAACTCGACCGATTTGCAAATCCGGTTCACCGCCACGGTGTCGGGCACGTATTATCTGGATGCCGCTGTGTTCGGCAATCAGTCGGCAGGCGCCTATACTTTGTCGGCGGCGACGGCGCCGGCGATCCCAACCTACACGCTCGACCAGATCGCTGACTACCTGACGACCGGGTATTGGGGTGGGCCGATCAATCATTTCTCGGGCGGCACGATCACCTACAGCGTGCAAGGGCTGACAGCGGCCGAACAGGTTCTGGCGCGGGCCGCGATGCGCGCCTGGGACGACGTCGCCAGCTTCACGCTGGTCGAGGTCTCTGGTGGCGCTAGCATCGGCTTCGATAACTCCGGATCGGGCATTGCCGAAGCGTCCAGCGATGGCACTTCGGCGGTTGTCCATATCTCGTCCGACTGGAACGGCGGCGACAATTCGCTTGGCAGCTACGCCTTCCAAACCTACCTGCACGAGATCGGTCACGCGCTGGGTCTTGGTCATGCCGGTCCCTACAACGGCAATGCGACCTATGGCGTCGATAATCTGTATCAAAACGACAGTTGGGCGACCACTGTCATGTCCTACTTCGCGCAGGACGAGGCCGGCACCGGCACATACGGTGTCGTGATGGGGCCGCAGATCGCCGATATCATCGCGATCGGCAATCTCTATGGCCTTTCGACGACGACACGAACCGGCGACACGACCTACGGTTTCAATTCGAATGCCGGTCAGCTCTATTCATTTGCCGATGCAATTTATGCCGCTCGCGGCGCCCCGGCGCTCACCCTGTTCGACAACGGCGGCACGGACACGTTCGATCTGTCGGGGTATAGCCAGAACCAGTGCATCGATCTCAATGCCGAGGCCTGGTCGGATGTTGGCGGCAAGATCGGCAATATCGCCATCGCGCGCGGCACCTCGATCGAGAATGCAATCGGCGGCAGCGGTGCCGATACGATCACCGGCAATGCGATAGCCAATTCTCTTTACGGTGGTGCTGGTGCCGACACCATCAACGGCAACGACGGCAACGACGTAATCTTCGCCGGCGCCGGGTTGGACATCCTTGCCGGCGGCAATGGCGATGACACGCTGGTTGGCAATACCGACATATTCGCCCAGGAGACAGACACGATCAACGGCGGCATCGGCAACGATACGATCTACGGCGAATTCTGCGATATCGTCGCGGGTGGCGCCGGAACCGACTACCTCTACGGCGTCAACGCCTACGGCTGGTCGATTGATCTCGGGGTCACGAGCATCGAATGGATGCTGGCGGGATTTGGCAGCGACACGATCAACGCATCGACCCAGACGGCTAGCGTCACCGTCTATGCCGGTGGCGGCAACGACGTCGTGACTGGCGGCGGCTTCGACGATGTCCTGTGGGCGGGTGTTGGCAACGATACCGTCGTTGGCGGCGCCGGCGCAGATATCATGATCGGCGACCTTGGAGCTGACAGCCTCTCGGGTGGTGAGGGCAACGATGTCATCTACATGGACGGTTCCGATACCTACATTGATGGCGGCGCGGGCGCCGACGCCCTTTATGTCACGGCGAGTTCGGGCCTGACGCTCGATATGGCCGCGACCCACTTCGAATGGGTGGCCGATTTTGCCGGCGGCAACGACACTTACAATGCGGCGGGACAGTCGGTCGCGGCCACCGTCTATGCCGGGAGTGGTGATGATGTGATCATTGGCGGCGCCGGCAACGATTTCCTGTGGGGTGAAGCCGGCAACGAGATGATCTCGGGCGGCTTCGGCGCTGACGTCCTGGTCGGCGGCACGGGTGCTGATTGGCTGTGGGGAGCTACAGGTACTGACGTCATCTACGCCAACAGTGGCGGCGGCGGCGATGGTGCGGTCGACACCGTGGTATTCGACGCGCCCGGCTTTGGCACCGACTTCGTGTTCGATTTCGAGATCGGCATCGACAAGCTGAACATGCAGGGCACGGGCGCGAGCGCCGGCACGATCACGATCAACAATGTGGCCGGCCATGCCGAGGTGCACGTCGGCAGCGACCTGATTGTCGTCGTCGGTGCCGGAGCGACGCTGACGACAGCGGACTTCCTGTTCTGAGCCGGCTCGATTTGGGCAACGGCTTGGTTAATTCTCGAACCGGCGGCGGCGGACTATGAACGCGGGCACTGGCGCGCTATAAACTCGGTCAAACATCGGGCGACTGTGCCCGATTTGCCGGACGAGGTCATTTGTGCGCGCGCTCATTGTCGAAGACGATCCAGATTTGAACCGCCAGCTGGTATCGGCTCTTACCGACGCCGGCTTCGCCGTCGACAAGGCATTCGACGGTGAGGAAGGCTATTTCCTCGGCGAAACCGAGCCCTATGACATCATCATCCTCGATATCGGCCTGCCGAAAATGGATGGCATATCGATCCTGGAGCAGTGGCGCCGGGCCGAAAAGAAGATGCCGGTGATCATCCTGACGGCCCGCGATCGCTGGAGCGACAAGGTCGCCGGCATGGACGCCGGTGCCGACGACTACTTGGCTAAACCATTCCACATGGAAGAGTTGCTGGCCCGCGTCCGCGCCCAGGTGCGTCGTGCGTCCGGCCATGCCAAGAGCGAAATCGAATGCGGCAAGCTGCGCCTCGACACCACGACGGCGCGGGTCGCCTACGACGGGCAGACCATCAAGCTGACGAGCCACGAATACCGTCTGCTCGCCTATCTGATGCACCATAACGGCCGGGTGGTATCGCGCACGGAACTGGTTGAGCACCTCTACGAGCAGGATTTTGATCGCGACAGCAACACCATCGAGGTGTTCATCGGCCGGCTGCGCAAGAAAATTCCCGGCGAACTGATCAAGACTGTTCGTGGCCTCGGCTATCGTCTCGCGCAAGAGGACGATGCGGCTTAACTCACTCGCGTTCCGGCTTTTTGCCACGGCGCTGGGCTGGACCATGGTGGTTCTGCCAATCGCCGGGTTCATCGTCTATTCGATGTACGCGCGCGAGGTGTTCCAGAGCTTCGACGACCGCATCAAGACCCTGCTTTGGGTGATCCAGGCCGACGTCGCCGATCACACCGGCACTGAACTTGGCACCCCCGGCGACGTCGGCGAGCCGCTGTTCCAGCGCCAGCATTCAGGCTGGTATTGGCAGATCAAGCCGCTCGACGAGCCCGGTGGCACGCGAAAGGTGTCGAATTCGCTGGCAACCTTCGAACTGCCGTCGCCGTTCCTGCAGTGGGTTCCGCCCGATGCCCAGGATATCCGCTGGAGCGACGCCAGTGGCCCGCTCGGCCAGCGGGTGCGTATCGGCGAGACCATCGAGCGCCTCGGCGACGAAGTCAGTGGCCGCCGCTACTCGATCGTGGTCGCCGGACCGATCGAATGGCCCGAGGCGCGAGTATCGGAATTCCGTGCCAAACTCGCGATGGCGCTGGCGCTGGCCGGCTTGGGGCTGGTGGCGATGACGCTGTTCCAGGTGCGTTTCGGCTTGTCGCCGCTCAGGGTCATCGAGCGCAATCTCGGCCGGGTTAGGGCAGGCGAAGCGCTGAAGCTCGAGGGCCGGCTGCCGGTCGAGATCGCGCCGCTGCAACAGGAGATCAACGAACTCATCACGTCCAACCAGGAGATCGTCGACCGCGCCCGCACGCAAGTCGGCAATCTGGCTCACGCCCTGAAGACTCCGCTCGCCGTGATCACCAACGAAGCCGACGAGGACAAGAGCCCATTCGCCGCCAAGGTCGCCCAGCAGGCGCATCTGATGCGCGACCAGATCAACCTTTATCTCGATCGCGCGCGGATGGCGGCCCAGGTCGGCACCATCGGCAAGGTGAGCGAACTGACGCCCCTGATCGAGCCGCTGCAGCGCGCGCTTGAGCGGATCTACCGCGACAAGGGGGTGGCGATATCGGTCGATTGCCCGGAGGGAGCGAAGTTCCAGGGCGAGAAGCAGGATCTGGAAGAAATGCTGGGCAATCTGCTCGACAACGCCTGCAAATGGTCGAAAGGCCGGGTTTACCTGACTGTCGTTGCGCCCGGCGCCACCGAGCGGGCGGGTTCACCGCGCCGTTTGCGCATCACCGTCGAGGATGACGGCCCGGGCCTCAGTGCCGAACAGCGCGCCCAGATCGGCAAGCGCGGCCTGAGGCTCGACGAAAGCAAGCCGGGCACCGGGCTCGGACTGTCGATCGTCGCCGATCTGGCGCAGAGCTATCGCGGCGGCATCAAGCTCGATGCGTCCCGCCATGGCGGGCTGTGCGTTATCCTCGATCTGCCGGCGGTATGAGCCGGCCAGCCCGGCAGCGAAATGCAGGTTCTGACGAAAAGACCGAGACTTAGAGCCTGTCCTGATAGTTTTCATGAGATTTCATGGCCCAAGGTCGAAGTCGATCCGCAAGACGAGCAGCCCGCCGGTCGTAGCCTTAGCTACGGCCAAGGGTTGCGACGCTGCGGGCGACCGAGATTGGGCCACCTCCGGTCGCGCTTGCATGGCCCATCTGGTTCGTCGCGCGCCTTGCCGATACCTTTGGGTATCGGCTGCGCCGACGCTCCTGCCATCTGGACCATGCAAGCGCGATGAAACTCCATGAAAACTATCAGGACAGGCTCTTAGGCGTCATTGAAACCAACTTTCGCCCGAATCGGGTTTCATCGAAAGGTTTGATGAATCCGTCTTTTGGGCTCCCGCTCAAAGCCCGTCGAGGTACCCCATGCGCCTGCTCAACGCCGTTGCCGTGCTTCTCGTACCGCTGTCGCTTGTCGCCTGCGGGCCCGATGGACCGACCAAGCAGGATACCGGCCTCGTGGTCGGTGGCGTCGCTGGCGGTCTGCTCGGCAACACGGTTGGGCGTGGCTCGGGCAAGGTCGTGGCGACGGTCGCGGGCGCGTTTATCGGTGGTGTCGTCGGCAGCGAGATCGGCAAGTCGATGGACAAGCAGGATCGCGTTCTCGCCCAGCAGGCCGAATTGGCCGCGCTTGAGCGTGGTCGCAGTGGCGAGCGGACGCACTGGAAGAACCCGGACAACGGCCGCTATGGCGAAGTCGTGCCGTTGGCTCCGTATAAGCGCGGACCGCAGGATTGCCGCGATTACACCCATACCATCTACATCGACGGCCGGCCCCAGGCGATGCGCGGCACCGCATGCCGTAATCCCGACGGCACCTGGAGCAACGTCGGCTGAGCGCGCGGTGGCGGACTTGACGACTGTCAATTGCGTGTTGCCCGCCACGCGGCATAGGGTCCTGACGAATTCCAGAGCTCTTGCGTGGTATAGGCGTCGCGCCTAAGTCGTAGAGCCAAGAGGACACCAGACCCACAATCGGCCGATGGGGCCGTGGTGGCCGGGCCCGAGAGGTTCATCGACGCGCATGATTCTGTGGTTCGCTATTGTCTGCCTGACGCTCGTGACCGTGCTGGCGATTGGGTGGCCGCTGCTCCGCAATACGCCGGCCGAACCGCTGTTGGAGACAACGGAAGCAGGGCGGCGTGCGGTCTATGCCGATCAGTTGTCCGAGGTCGAGGCGGACCTCGCCCGTGGCGTGATCGGTGCCAGCGAAGCCGAGGCCGCTCGCATCGAGATATCGCGTCGGTTGCTGGCGCAGGTGAGCGTGCCCCAAGTCACGAAAACCGCCGTCGCATCCGAGCCGTCGTCGGCGGTGCGGACGGCCATCGTCGTCGCCGTTCCGATCATTGCCCTGGCCCTGTACTTGCGCCTCGGTATGCCCTCGCTGCCGAGCGACCCGCAAGCCGGCCCGACGGTGACGGCCAAGGCACAGCCGAAAGCGCAGCCGGGCACCGCCGAAATAGATCAGCTGATCGCCAAGGTCGAGGAGCGCCTCCGCGAGGCGCCCGAAGATGGTCGCGGCTGGGACGCGATCGCGCCGGTCTATTTGAAAGTGCAGCGGTACGAGGAGGCCCGCGCGGCCTATGCTCGCGCCATCGGCCTGCTCGGTGAAACGCCGAAACGACTGATCGGATTGGCCGAAAGTGCCATTCGCGCCCAGGATGGGGTTGTCACCGACGAAGCCCGTGACGCCTTCGAGAAGGTGCTAAAGGCCGAACCTGGACGATTGGAGGCGCGGTTCTGGTTGGCGCTGGCGCGCGAGCAGCGCGGCGAGTTGCGGCAGGCGGCGGACGAGTATCGCGCGATTCTGGCCGCAGCGCCCGCCGACGCCCCCTGGCGCGAAGCGGTGACCGAGCGACTTGCGGCGGTCACAGGTCAATCGGCAACCGGCGTGCCCGAGAAGGGGCCGGGCGCGGCCGAAATCGCCGCCGCCAAGGACATGACGCCGGAAGCGCGTCAGCAGATGATTTCTGGTATGGTCGAGGGACTGCATGCGCGGCTCAAGGCCGACGGTCGCGACGTCGCCGGATGGCAGAAGGTGCTACGAGCGTACGCTGTAATGGGCGATCGCGCGAAGGCAGTGGCGGCGCTCTCGCGAAGCTCGCAATGCGCTGAAGGACGATGTCCAGGGACTGGGCGCGCTCGAAGCGCTCGCTCGTGAAATAGGATTGGGATCATGACACGCAAACAACGACGCGGTGCGCTGATTGGCGGTGGTGTAGGGCTGTTGTGCCTGGCCGCCATCCTCGTGCTGTTCGCCATGAAGGACGCCGTCACATACTTCCATACACCGAGTGACGTGGCCGAAAGCAAGGTCAAATCCGGTCAGCGCTTCCGGCTGGGCGGGCTCGTCGCCGATGGGTCGGTAAAGCGCGGCGGCGGCACCAAGGTTGAGTTTGTCGTCACCGATACGCTGAAGACGGTGCCGGTCGCGTTCGAGGGCATGCTGCCGGACCTGTTCCGCGAGGGCCAGGGCGTGGTGGCCGAGGGCCGGCTTGAGGCCAGTGGCCGTTTCGTCGCCGACAGCGTACTGGCCAAGCACGACGAGACCTACATGCCGCCGGAAGTCGCCAGCGCGCTCAAGGAACGCGGCGTCAAGCTCGGCGAAGGTGCCAAGACACATCCCGGTGGCGCAACCCCTGCCACGCCGGCCAAGGTCGGGGGCTGATCGGAAAATTATGATCGTCGAGTTTGGACACTTCGCTCTCATTCTCGCCCTGGCGGTGGCGCTGGTGCAGACAGTGGTGCCGCTATGGGGCGCGCGCATCGACAGCGGCCGGATGATGGCGGTGGCGAGGCCCGCGGCGGTGGCGCAGGTTGGGCTGATCGGGCTGTCGTTCCTGTGCCTGACGTGGGCCTATGTCACGTCCGATTTCTCGGTGCTGAACGTGGCGACCAATTCGCACTCGACGAAGCCGATGATCTACAAGATCTCGGGCGTGTGGGGGAACCACGAAGGTTCGATGCTGCTGTGGGTATTGATGCTGGCCGGCTTCGGCGCGGCGGTTGCCCTGTTCGGCGGCAATCTGCCGGAACGATTGCGCGCCACGGTGCTGAGCGTGCAGGCATCGATCGCGCTGGCGTTCTGCCTGTTCATCGTGGCCACCTCCAATCCGTTCCTGCGGCTAAGTCCGGCGGCGGCCGAGGGCAACGGCCTCAATCCGGTGCTGCAGGACCCGGCATTGGCATTTCATCCGCCGTTTCTCTATGCCGGCTACGTCGGCTTCTCGATCGCATTCTCGTTCGCGGTCGCGGCGCTGATCGAGGGCCGGCAGGATGCGGCTTGGGCGCGCTGGGTGCGGCCGTGGACGCTGGCTGCCTGGATGGCGCTGACACTCGGCATCGCGATGGGATCCTGGTGGGCCTATTATGAACTCGGTTGGGGCGGCTGGTGGTTCTGGGATCCGGTCGAGAATGCCTCGTTCATGCCGTGGCTGGCCGGCACCGCGCTGTTGCATTCGGCGGTGGTGATGGAGCGTCGCGAGGCGCTCAAGGTGTGGACCATCCTGCTCGCCATCCTCACCTTCTCGCTGTCGCTGATGGGTACATTCCTGGTGCGCTCCGGCGTGCTGTCGTCGGTGCATGCGTTTGCCGTCGACCCCGCGCGCGGCGTGTTCATTCTATCGCTGATGGTGCTGTTCAGCGGCGGCGCGCTGACGTTGTTCGCGTTCCGGTTCGGTGCGCTGAAGCAGGGTGGCCTGTTCGCGCCAATCTCGCGTGAGGGCGCCCTGGTGCTCAACAACGTGATCCTCACCATCAGTTGCGCGACGGTGTTCGTCGGCACGCTCTATCCGCTGGCGCTGGAAGCGATCACTGCTGAGAAGATTTCGGTCGGCCCGCCCTATTTCAACATGACGTTTGGCGCGCTGATGATCCCGTTGCTGGTGGCAATGCCGTTCGGTCCGCTGCTGGCCTGGAAACGCGGCGATCTGTACGCCGTGACGCAACGCCTGATGCTGACGTTCGCCGCGACGCTGGTGCTGCTGCTGGTGGTCTTCGCGGTGACGTGGGGCGGGCCGGTGCTGGCGCCGGTTGGGGCCGCGCTCGGCGTCTGGGTGATGCTGGGGGCGGTCGCCGAGATCGTTACCCGCACGCGGCTTGGCCAGGTGCCTTGGGAAGAGACCTGGGGGCGGCTCACCGGCCTGCCGCGCTCGGTGATCGGAACGGCAGTCGCCCACTTCGGCGTCGGCATGATGGTAGTCGGGATCGTGGCGACGACCGGCTTCCAATCCGAGAAGGTGCTGGTCATGAAGCCCGGCGCCACGGTCGACATCGCCGGCTATGCGTTGCAGTTCCGTGGCACCGGCCCGGCGCGGGGACCGAACTACCGCGAGGAAGTCGGCGTCTTCGAAGTGACGCGCGGGGCGCGCAAGGTCACGACCCTCAATCCGACGAAGCGGGTCTACGATCAGCCGCCGATGCCCACCACAGAAGCCGGCATCCATAATGCCTGGAACGGCGATCTCTATGTCGTGCTCGGCGATCCGCAGAAGGATGGCGGCTATGCGGTGCGGCTGTACTTCAATCCGTTCGTGCGGTTCATCTGGATCGGCGCGCTGGTGATGTTTTTCGGCGGCGCGTTGTCGCTAAGCGATCGGCGCCTCAGGGTCGGCGCACCGCGTCGGCTGCGTGCTCGTCCCGGCGTCGTGCCGGCGGAGTGAGAAACATGCGAAAAGCGGCAAGCGTCCGGGCGATCTGGCTGGCTGTGGCATTGGCATCGGCCGGACCGGCCGGCGCCGTCGAGCCGGATGAAATCCTGCCCGATGCCCGCATGGAAGCGCGCGCGCGGGAGATTTCGGCGGAACTGCGCTGCCTCGTCTGCCAGAACCAATCGATCGACGACAGCAATGCCCCGTTGGCCAAGGATCTGCGCGTTATCGTGCGCGAGCGGCTCAAGGCCGGCGACAGCGACGCCGCGATCCGCTCCTTCGTCGTCGCCCGCTATGGAACCTTCGTGCTGCTGAGACCGCCGGTCGCCGGGTCCACAGCCCTGCTGTGGGGGACGCCGGTGCTGTTGCTGGCTTTGGCCGGCTGGCTGCTCTGGCGCAGGAGGCGATCCGAGGCTGCGGTGCCTGAGACGATCGAGCCGCTGTCGGCCGAGGAAGTCGCCCGGTTGGAGCGGCTGACCAAGGTCTGAATGTTCGGTCGCGCGGCGAACGTGGCGATGGCGTCGGCGAAAGCCGAGGCGTTGACGGCGGTATTGGCGATCGCCTCGGGCTTCGAACGGAACAGCACGCTGCCTTCCTGCAGTACGACGCGCGACTGCACATACGTGCCGACGTTGATGCCGATTACCACCGGCCCGTTCTGACTTTCGACCAGCAGCGGCGAGCCGGAGGACGCGCCGCCGGTGCCGCAGCGATGCAGCAGCAGGCGATCGGGGGTACGGAAGTCGCGTTCGATCTGTTCACGGTCGATCTGGTCGAAGGCCGGCGCCACCCGGCAGCCCGGCGCATACAACAGGCGCCACGGCAGCCGGTCGCGATGGAACGCGACGTGGAACACATGCCCGGCGCGCGCGCGCAACGCCACCTCCGGCGCCGTTGCCGGGACCACCGGCAGCACAGCGCCGCGACAGACCGGCCGGTCGAGGCGGACAAGTGCCCAATCCTGGGTGGCGTCGATCGGCGGTTTGACGTTGAGCCGCATGTTGCCGGCGATCACGTTGTTGGCGGCGGTGCCATTATTCGAGCCGGCGACACGGGCCAATTGGGCCGGGTTCGAATTCGGCGGGCCGAAGCGGAAATCGGCCGGATCGAGCGGCGCTTCGCCGATGGTCTTGAAGATGCAGTGGCTGGCGGTGGCGATCACAGCGTCACCAACACAGAACGCCGAGCAGACGGTGCGGGCCTTGGCATTGAAGAACAGGCCGATGGAGCGGGCCAGCGCCTTGTGCCGTGCCGGCACGTTGCCACGGTCGTCGACGCCGAAAACCGCCGCCTGGGCTGCTGGCGCGGCAACGCCGACGGCCACCACCACGGCGGCGCACAGTGCTCTGGGCAGGACGCGAGCCAAACTCATGACGCGGGTACTCGAACTTCAGGATTGAGAATTACAAATCGTTAATTCATCCGCAAGGCTGCCGTAAGGCGAACCTCGCTAAGCCTCGGCTCAAGGCGGGTAGAAGTACCCGCGGTCAGCCAATTTCGTCGACTCCAGGAAAGGTCAGCCGGATGTCATTCACGAGCCTTGAAGCCGCATTCCCAGCGGTAGAAGCAACTTCTGCGCCAGTTGTGCGACGGTCGAAAGCAGGCGTTATCGCCACGCTAGCGGGTATTTCGATGCTGGCGCTGCTGGCGACCGCCCCGCAGCATCCTGTTCTCGCCCAGAAGGCGCCCGATGCCGGCGTGCAGACGCCGTTCGGCCGTGCGCCATTGTCGTTCGCCGATATCGTCGAGCGGGTGAAGCCGGCGGTGGTGTCGATCTCGGTGACCGGCGGCAATCCGAAGGTCGCCCGCAATCAGCCGACACCGCCCGGCAAGCGTGCACCCGGTCGCGGCGGTCCGCAGGATATGATCCCGGAAGGTCCGGAGGGTGACGCGCTGCGCCGCTTCTTCGACCAGCTGCCGCGCGAATTCGGTGGCGGCGGCAGCGGCGCGACACCGCCGCGCCCGTCGTTGTCGCAAGGTTCCGGCTTCGTGATCTCCGAGGACGGTTACGTCGTCACCAATAACCACGTCATCGACGGCGCCACCAAGATCACGGTTGCCTTCGACGAGAACAACAAGCACGAGGCGACGCTGATCGGCACCGACCAGCGCACCGATCTGGCGCTGTTGAAGATCAAGACCACCGGCAAGAAGTTCATGCCGGTGAAGTTTGCGGCCAACCAGGGTCGCGTCGGCGATTGGGTGCTGGCGGTCGGCAATCCGTTCGGATTAGGCGGCACGGTGACGGCTGGTATCATCTCGGCGCTGGGCCGTGACATCGGCTCCGGCCCGTATGACTTCCTGCAGATCGACGCGGCGGTTAATCGCGGCAATTCCGGTGGTCCGACCTTCAACCTCGAGGGCGAAGTGGTTGGCATCAACACCGCGATCTACAGCCCCGGCTCGCAGGGCGGCAACGTCGGCATTGCGTTCGCGGTGCCGGCCAAGGTCGCGATCGAAGTGATTGAGCAGCTGAAGAGCGCTGGTTCGGTCAGCCGCGGCTGGCTCGGCGTCAAGATCCAGGATGTCGACGAGGATATCGCTGCGAGCCTGGGCGTGAAGGATGCCAAGGGCGCGCTCGTCAACGAAGTGACCGCCAACGGTCCGGCGGCGGCGTCGGGTCTCAAGACCCAGGATCTGATCCAGTCGGTCAACACCACGGTGATCGCCAACAGCCGTGAACTTGCCCGCAAGATCGCCGAGTTCGCGCCGAACACCACGGTCGACGTCAAAGTGCTGCGCGCCGGAAAGGAGGAAACCATCAAGGTCAAGCTTGGCAAGTTTCCCGGCGCCAACGACGAAGTCGCCAAGGTCGACCCGGCGAAGCCAGTCACGCCGGAGCTTGGATCTCTAGGCATGGCGTTCGGCGCGCTGCCGGGCCAGAAGGCGACCATCAAGGAAGGCGTGCAGATCGTCGAGGTCGGTACCGAGTCCGACGCGGCAGTCAAAGGCCTGAAATCAGGCGACGTCGTGCTTGAGATCAACAGCCAGCCAGTGAACTCGCCGGTCGAAATCGAGACGGCGGTGAAAAATGCCCAGGACGCAGGCCGTCCGAGCGTGTTGATGACCGTGAAGTCCGGCGATCAGCGCCGCGTCGTCTCGGTCAAGATGGTGACCAAGAAGGGCTGACGCCGGTAACGGTTGCAGTCTCGCGAAACACGAGGGCGCATGGTCTTCCCGGTCGGGAAACACCACGCGCCCTCGATCCATTGATGGTAGAAGACGGCATCCGTCGCCAGACATCCGGCCCTGACCATGCGCTTGCTGATCATCGAAGACGACGTCGAGACCGCCCAGTTCCTGCAGAAGGCGCTGAAGGAGAGCGGGCACACGGCCGATATGGCGCACGATGGCGACGACGGATTGGCCCTCGCCCGCGAAGGCGGCCACGACGTCCTGATTGTTGATCGCATGCTGCCGAAGCAGGACGGTCTCACCATCGTCAAGACCTTGCGCGCCGAAGGCGTACGCACGCCGGTGCTGTTCTTGTCGGCGCTGGGCGCAGTTGACGACCGCGTCAAGGGCCTCAAGGCCGGCGGTGACGACTACCTGACCAAGCCCTACGCTTTCACCGAACTCCTCGCCCGCGTCGAAGCTCTGGTGCGTCGCAGCGAGCCGCAGGAAAGCCAGACCCGCTATCAGGTCGGCGACCTGATCCTCGACCGGCTGTCGCACCGGGTTACGCGTGCCGGCGAGGCCATCGTGCTGCAACCGCGCGAGTACCGGCTGCTCGAATACATGATGCGCAATGCCGGCCAGGTGGTGACCCGCACCATGCTGCTCGAGAACGTCTGGGATTACCACTTCGATCCGCAGACCAACGTCATCGACGTGCACGTGTCGCGCCTCAGGGGCAAGATCGACAAGGGTTTCAGCGCGCCGCTGCTGCACACCGTGCGCGGTGCTGGATACATGTTGCGTGATGGCGCCGTCTGACCGCACCCCGATGCCGGTGTCGCGCATGGCGGCCAACGCGCTGCGCCTGCTCGGCACGTCAGCGTTCCGCCTGACCGCGCTCGTCGTTGCCGGCTTCGTGCTGGTGGCGGCGCTGGTCGGCGGCGTATTATTCTGGCAGACCAACGCCTTGCTGACGTCGCAGGTGCTGCAGGGGCTCGCGCAGGAGCAGGCGCATCTGCTCGATGTCGGGCGGGCCGGTGGCCTGCCGGCGTTGCGTCAGGCAATCGAGACCCGAGCCGGCGCGCCGTCATCGGGCAGTCCGCTACTGCTGTTGCTCGATGGCAGTGGCGCGCGGCTCGCTGGCAACCTCGAACACTGGCCCGGCGAATTCGCCGACAAGCCGCAAGGCGGAGCTTTCCAGTACGGTGCTGGTCAGCCGGCGGTCGGCATGCCACTGGCGCTGCCGGGAGGCGGGCGGCTGCTGGTCGCTCGCGACCTGCGTGACCAGAAGGGGCTGATCGACCGCATCCGCTGGCTGTTTCTGGCGGGCTTCGGCCTGCTCAGCCTGCTCGGCCTGCTGGGCGGCCTGATTGCCAGTCGGCTGATGCTAAGGCGCGTCGCCGAAGTCACCGATGCGGGCGCCAAGATCATGGCCGGCGACCTGTCGCGACGCATTCCGCTCGCGGGTACCGACGACGAGTTTGATCATCTCGCGACCCACCTCAACGCCATGCTGGAGCGGATCGAGCAATTGATGAACGGCCTGCGCGAGGTCTCCGACAACATCGCCCACGATCTCAAGACGCCGCTGAGCCGCCTGCGCAGCCGCGCCGAGGCGGCGTTGCGTGCGGCACCGGGAACCGCGACCCATGACGAGGGGCTCGGCCGCGTCATCGAGGACGCCGACGCCATCATCCAGACCTTCAACGCGCTGCTGCTGATTGCCCGACTGGAGGCCGGCGCCGTCGACAAGACCGCCGAGCCGTTCGAACTGGGCGCCCTCATCGGCGACGTCGCCGAACTCTACGAACCGGTGGCCGAAGAGGCCGGCCAGCAATTGACGGTCGCCGGGGCGCCGCCGGTCACCGTGCGCGCCAACCGGCAGTTGATCGGGCAGGCGCTCGCCAACTTGATCGACAATGCCATCAAGTACGGCGTGCCGGTCCGTGCGGGCGCACCGCGCATCGACGTTTGCCTGCAGGTCACCGATCGCGAAGTGCGCGTTGCGGTCGGTGACCGTGGACCGGGCATTGCAGCCGCGGACCGCCAGCGGGTAGCCAAGCGCTTCGTGCGTCTCGATCAGAGCCGCACGCGGCCCGGCACCGGTCTCGGCTTGAGCCTCGTTGCCGCAGTTGCGCGTCTGCATGGCGGTCGTATGCTGATCGAGGACAATGAGCCGGGCCTGCGCGTCGTGCTGGCACTACCGCGGGAAGGGGACGCGCGATCATGATCGAATTGAGCGGTGCGCCACTGTGGCAGCGGATCAACGAGCACCCGCTGACGGGGCCGGGTCTGGCGGCCGCCGAGGCGCGGCTGGCGGATTTGCGGGCCGGCGTGCCGGATGGCGCCGTGTTCGACGAGCCGAAGGTACGTGCACTATTGCTCGGCATTCTCGAAGGCTCGCCCTACCTTTCGGCGCTGATGCTGCGCGATCCGGGGCGACTGGTCCGGCTGCTCGACTGCATGCCGGAAGCGCAGTTCGAGATCTGGCGCTCGCAGGTTCTGGCCGATGCGGCGACGGTCAGCACGCTTGAGGCGCTGATGCCGATCTTGCGCAACTTCAAGACCAATGTCGCATTGCTGACCGCGCTCGCCGATCTCGGCGGCGTGTGGCCGGTGATGACGGTGACGAGTGTGCTGACCCGCACGGCGGACGCAGCGCTCGAAGCGTCTACTCATTTCCTGTTCGCGCGGGCCGTCGCTCGGGGTGAATGGCTGGTCGAGCCCGACGATCCGGCGCCCGAGAAGACATCCGGATACATTGTGCTTGCCATGGGCAAGCATGGCGCCTTCGAGCTCAACTATTCGAGCGATATTGACCTGATCGTATTCTACGATCTGCAACTGTGCCGGCTGAAGCCTGGCCTTGAGCCGCAACTATTCTACATTCGGATCACGCGCGATCTGGTTCGTCTGATGCAGGAGCGGACCGGCGATGGCTATGTGTTCCGTACCGACCTCAGATTGCGACCCGATCCCGGCGCGACCCAGGTGGCACTGTCGGTCGATGCCGCCATGCACTACTACGAGAGCTTCGGACAAAATTGGGAGCGCGCCGCCATGATCAAGGCGCGGCCCGTGGCCGGTGATCTCGATGCCGGCCGCGCCCTGCTGCGCGAACTGTCGCCCTACATCTGGCGGAAGTACCTCGACTACGCTTCGATCGCTGACATCCACGCGATGAAGCGTCAGATCCATGCCTTCCGAGGTTTCGGCGAGATCGCGGTCGCCGGTCACAACATCAAGGTTGGGCGTGGCGGCATCCGCGAGATCGAGTTCTTCGCCCAGACCCAGCAATTGATCGCCGGTGGCCGCCAACCGGATGTGCGCACGCCAGCGACGCTCGATGCGCTGGCAAAGCTCACCGCGCGGGCCTGGATCAAGCCGCAGGTGCGCGATGAACTCGAAGAGGCCTACCAGTTCCTGCGCCGTCTCGAACATCGGCTGCAGATGGTCAATGACGAGCAGACGCAGGAACTGCCGGCGGAGGCGGAAGCGCTCGATCGGCTGGCGCGGTTCTCAGGCTTCGCCGATACGGCGGCACTGGGTCAAGCGCTGGTGCAGCGGCTGGCGACCGTTCAGGGCCACTACGCGGCGCTGTTCGAGGACAGTCCGAACCTCACCAGCCACGGCGTCAATATGGTGTTCGCCGGCGAAGCCGACGACCCGGCGACGGTCGAGGCGCTGGCCCGCATGGGCTATTCGCAGCCCGCGCAGGTGATCGCAACCGTGCGCGGCTGGCATCATGGCCGTTATCGCGCGATCGCCTCGCCGCGTGCGCGCGAAGGTTTGACCGTCGTGCAGCCGCTGCTGATCGAGGCGCTGGCTGAGACCGCCAATCCCGACGGCGCGTTCGCGAGTTTCGACCGCTTCCTGTCACAGTTGCCGGCCGGCGTGCAGCTATTCGGATTGTTACGAGCCAATCCGCAGTTGATGACGCTGGTCGCGCAGATCATGGGTTCGGCGCCGCGCCTTGCGAATATCCTGAGCCACCGTCGCCGCCTGCTCGATGCCGTGCTTGACCCCAAGGTGGTCGGCGCGCTGCCGTCGCGGGCAGAGATCCAGGCATTGGTAGCGGCGGAACTCTCCGGTGCCGCCGATTTGCAGGAGAAGCTCGATCGGGCGCGGGTGCTGGGAGCCGAGCAATCTTTCATCATCGGTGTGCGCGTGTTGTCCGGTGGCATCCGGGCGGCGCAAGCGGGCGGCGCCTACTCGATGCTGGCCGAGGAGTTGATCGGTGGTCTGCAGGCAGCGGTCGAGGCCGATTTCGTGGCGACCCACGGCACCGTCGAGGGTGGTGGTGCGGCGATCGTCGCCATGGGCAAGCTTGGTGGGTCCGAGATGACGGCCGCCTCCGATCTCGACCTGATCGTGGTCTACGACTACGCCGCCGATGCGCAGCAGTCGGATGGCCCGAAGCCGCTGGCGGTCAGTCAATACTATGCGCGGCTGACACAACGGTTGATCAGTGCTCTGTCGGCACCGACCGCCGAGGGCCGGCTCTACGATGTCGACATGCGTCTGCGGCCCTCCGGCCAGAAGGGGCCGGTCGCGACCCAGTTGTCGAGCTTCGTCGAATACCAGTCGAAGGAAGCCTGGACCTGGGAGCACATGGCCCTGACGCGGGCCCGACTGATCACGGGGTCACCCGCCTTGCGCGCCAAGGTCGAGGCCGCGATCCACGCGACGCTCATCCGGCCGCGCGATCGGCAAAGCATCACCGACGACGTGCGCAAGATGCGCGGCCTGATCGCGCAGGAAAAAGGCACCAAGGACATCTGGGACCTGAAGCAGGTGCGTGGAGGGCTCGTCGATCTCGAATTCATCGCCCAGCATCTGCAACTCGTGCATGCCGCAGCGCATCCAGAGGTGCTCAGCACCAACACGCCGGAGGTGTTCCAGCGGCTGGAAGCGGCCAGGCTGCTGGCGCCGGTGGATGCCGATCTGTTGCGGCCGGCGGCGCGGCTGATGGCCGATCTGACGCAGATCTTGCGGCTGTGCTACGAGGGCGTGTTCGATCCGGCGACGGCGCCGGAAGACCTGAAGCGCCTGCTGGCGACGGTCGGCGATGCCCCCGATTTTGCGAGCCTGGAAGGCCAGTTGCGGCAGGTTCTGACCGAGGTTGCCGAGCGCTTCGAGGCATTGGTGTGCTGAGTGCGACGGAATTGCGCCCAACCGGACGTTGATCCGATGGTTGTGAGAATTCCACGGCACTTTCGGCGCAGTTGATGCGGGCGGTCGGGGAGGAGGCGGCGTTGTCAGCCAGAGGCCGAGCGTGGCGGCAAAGGTAAATGAGCCAGATCCGGGCGCGAGCCGGGTACCCGCCGTGGGCGTCGCCGACGACGCCGGGCTGGTGCAGCGGGTCCGTGTCGGCGACGAGGCGGCTTTCCGGTCGCTGGTCGATCGGCATCTGGCGAGTGTTCTGGCGGTTGCCCGCCGCATGCTGCGTGACGACGCGGAAGCGGAGGACGTGGCCCAGGAGGTGATGTTGCGGCTGTGGCGACAGGCCGCCGGACTTGAGGTCGGCGCCACTGGATTGGGTCCTTGGTTGCGTCGCGTGGCATCGAACTTGAGCATTGATCGGATCAGATCCGGGCGACGCACGGAGGTCACCGACGAAGTGCCGGAACAAGTGGAGGAAGCCGGGCAGTTGACGACGCTCACGTCGGCGGAACTCGGTGGCCGGGTTGAGACGGCGCTGAGGGCATTGCCGGAACGGCAGCGGCAGGCGCTAACGCTGTTTCACTTCGAAGGCATGAGTCAGGTCGAAGTGGGTCGCATACTCGGCGTCTCGGACGAAGCGGTCGAAAGCCTGCTGGCGCGTGCGCGCCGGACCTTGAAGACGAACCTCGCCGCCGACTGGCGGCAATTGCTGGAAGACTGATCGAATGCAGAGGCTGGATTGCGATGGCTGACAAAATGAACTTCGACGGTGACGCTGAATTGGCCGCGTTCGAGTTGATGCTCGATACGTTCGGTGGTGATGCCGCGCGGTGGCCGGCGGATCGCGCCGCTGGTGCCGACGTCTTGCTGCGCCGGCCTGACGCGAGCGGTGCCGCCGCGCGCCGGTCGCTGGCTGCTGCCCGGGCGTTGGACCGGGCGCTGGCTGTCGCTCCCGAACTCGACAGCTCGGCGGGTTGCTGCGCTGACGGCACGGATCATCAGTCAAGCACGCGCTCCCGAGATCGCATCGAACGTGGTGCCGCTGACAGCGGCCCGCCGATCGAGGAAGACAAGTGCGGCGACAATGCCGGCGACGCGGCGCAGTTGGGTGACGGCTGCCATGCTGGCAGCGTCCTTGCTGGTCGGCATTGCAATCGGGCCGGGCAGCACGGGGCTGCCGGCATTGCATGCCGCCGCCGACGCAATCGGCCTCGGTGGCTATGTCGACCAATTGGCATTGGCGCCGAACGACGATTTGGGTTCGCCGGAAGAGGACGTGCTATGAGCACAGACGCTGCCGAACGGCGGCCGTTGCCGCGATGGGTCTGGGTGATCCTGATCGCGTCGCTCGCCGCCAACTTGTTCGTGGTGGGCGTGGTTGCCCGCTCGGTATGGCCGGTGCGCTATGCGGCGGCAGGGCATGGTCCAGGCGGGTTGCTGGGCAATCTCATGGCCTATTCGAAGGAACTGCCGGAGCCCCGGCGCGCCGTGGTTCGACAGTCCTTTGACCAGGAGCGCCCGTTGGCCGGGTTGCGTCCGCTGCGCCAGGAATTGCGGGCAGCCAGGCGCGAGGCGGCGCGGTTGTTCACGGTCGATCCGTTCAATCGCGACGAGTTCCTGGCGGCCGAGGCGCGGGTACAGGCAGCCGAGGTGAAGATCCGCCAGTCAGTGGTTGGGTTCAGCGCCGAACTTGCCGGCCGAATGACGGCTGATGAACGGGCCGGCTTCTTGAAATGGCGCGAACTGCGCCGCGGAGCAGCCGGTCGGGGACACGGTCAGGCCGATCCCGACGCGGCAACAGGCATGCCGCCGAAGAAGGCGGTTGAGTAGCTGGCGTCACGCCCCGGGGCCCTGGCACTGACGATCGAATGCGGCAGGGCGCGGGCTGGTTGCTCGAAGAAGTCCGCTTGCGCGGCATCTTCTAGTGACATGGTGATGGTCCACTCGCCCGGTCGATTGCAAGTTTCGACCAGTGGCACGCCATGCAGGCCAAGCAGGGTGCGGGACATGCCGATCGCGAGTTCATCGACCTCGCCAGCGCCGCTGCTGCGCGGACGGCATCCCGTGCGCGGCGCCAATTGATGGCAGTTGCCACCTGATACGCTGATCCATGCCAAGACGCGGCCATGACTGCGGTTGGCGCCGAATTGGACGTGGCAGCCCTCGCCGCGGCGCTCGCAGGCAAGTCCCAGCAGGTTGACGAGACTTTGGCGCAGGGCTGGGAAATTGCCGCGCACGCGCAGATCCGGCTCCAATGTCAGGGTGAGGCTGACGCATTTGTCGGCATCGTTACGATTGGTCGCTTGCCATGCCTCGTTGACCAGCATGTCGAGGTCGATGACGTCGCCGCCGCCGCCGTCGGCGGGATTGGCGAGCAGCGAGGCCATGGCAAGCGTGCTTTCGGTGGCGCGCAGCAGTTCATGGCCGCAGGTCTGCATGTGGTCCGCGTAGGCACGATAGCGATCATTGCCGAGCGGACCGAAGGCTTCGGCCTTCATCAGGTCGGCGAAACCAATGATGGCATTCAAGGGCGTGCGCAGATCGTGGTTGAGGCGGGCAAGCAGGCCGTCATGGGCCTGGGTCGCTTCGTCATCGGGCAGGCGGTGCTGGTTGAGTGCCGAGCGCGGTGTTGATAGGCGCCGGGGCCGCGCCGGTTGAGCGGGCGGCGACGGCGCGGGTACGGTTGGCGGCGAGCATCAGCAAGGCGAGCATTAGGCCGGACACCATGGCGAGCGGGGCTGATCCCGTGGAGCTGGTAACGAACTCCGGCGTCATGCCGGCTGGAGCGTGTTCCTGCTGCTTTATATTGCTCACGCCCTGGCGGTCGAACAGCATCACCACCAGCAAGGTCAGATGCGCAACCAGGAGCACGGCCTGCACCAATCGCAGATGCCCGTTGGACACGCCTGTCCCGTTGGTGGCGGACGTAATCCACGCCATCCTCATCTCCTGCCAAATTTTTGAATTGCCCGCTGTGCCCCGCGCCCGGCAGAACGCAGCCGAATCGCATACCCAGTTGACTCCAAAGCGACTCGGGTGTCGAGAGAGTTTAAATCGTCCTTAAGAATAATTAGGCAGGGAGGGGAAATTGCGCACGCGGAATGAATTTGTTTCCGTTCTAATTCTCCAGCATCCGCGAGACGATTTCATGCACGTCGCGCGACAGGCCCTTGGCCTTGGCGATGTGCTGCAGGGCGCGCTTTGCGAGCTTGCGGCGACCGGGCTCCAGACTGCGCCAGCTGCGGAACGAGGTCAGGATGCGGGACGCGACCTGCGGGTTGAAAGCGTCGATTTCCAGGACCTTTTCGGCGACGAACTCGTAGCCGAGGCCGTCGGCGCGATTGAAGCTCACCGGATTGGCCGCGAACCCGCCGATCAGCGTGCGCAGCTTGTTCGGGTTCTTCGGCTGGAACAGCGGGTGGCGCGTCAGTCGTCGCACGGTCGCCAGGCACGACGGCAACGAGGAAGCGGCCTGCAGCCCGAACCAATGGTCGATGACGAGATGATCATGCTGCCATTTGTCATGGAAGCGATCGAACGCCTGGGCCCGCTCCGGGCCGCGCACATTGGCCAGCAACGCCAGCGCGTCGATTTCGTCGGTGGCGTTGCGGGCGGAGGTAAAATGCTTGAGCGTGCGGGCAATATCTTCCGCCGAGCCGCGTGCGCTGAGCAGCGCCAGCGCGGCGTTGCGCAGCGATCGTTTGCCGGCGCTGGTGGCGTCGGGTGAGTAGCCGTCGCGGGCCGCCATGGATTTGTAGGTTTCGACCAGCATCGGGCCGAGCCCGGTCGCAACCTGACGGCGAAGCCCTTTGCAGGCCGCATGGATCGCCGCCGGATCGATGTCGCGGGCGATGGCGCGCGCCACTTCGGCTTCGCCCGGCAGCGTCAGCATCTGCGCCTTCAGTGCCGGCTCGATGTCCTTGTTGGCGAGGCAACCCTCCAGCGCCGCGATCAGCTTCGACGGTTTGGGCGGGCGGTTGCCGGCCTGGATATCCTTGACCGCCGAGATCAACACCCTGAGCGCATAGTCCTGCCCCGCCTGCCAGCGGTTATAGAGGTCGCTATCATGGCGGATCTGGAAGGCGAGATCGTCATCCGATTGATTGACGGTGAGGTTGACCGGCGCCGAGAACCCGCGCAGCAGCGACAGTACCGGCCGGCTGGCGATGCCGGTGAAGCGGAATGTCTGGCTGCGTTTGGTCAGATGCAGAATGCCATCGGCGATGGTTTCGTCGTTTTCAAGCGTGAGCGGAATATCGCCGCCGTTGGCGCCAAGCAGGCCAACGCTGATGGGAATATGGAATGGCTTCTTCTTGGTGTCGCCGGTACTTGAGCGCATCACCTGTTCAAGGGTGAGTTCGGCCCGCTTGCGGGCGGCATCATAACTGAAGTGAGCGATGACCTCGGGCGTGCCAGCCTGCGAATACCATAGCTTGAACTGGCTGAGATCGGTGTCGTTGGCATCGGCGAAACAGGCGAGGAAGTCCTCGACCGTGGCCGCGTCGCCGTCATGACGTTCGAAATAGAGATCGAGACCGCGCTTGAAGCCGTCGACCCCAAGGATCGTCTGCAGCATGCGGCAGACCTCGGCGCCCTTGTCGTAGACGGTCGCGGTATAGAAGTTGTTGATCTCGATGTAGCTCTCAGGGCGAACCGGGTGGGAGAGCGGTCCGGCATCCTCCGGGAACTGTCGCGCCTTCAACTGACGCACGTCCTGGATGCGTTGCGCCGTGCGGCTGCGCTCGTCGGCCGAGAATTCCTGATCGCGGAAAACAGTCAAGCCTTCCTTCAGGCACAACTGGAACCAGTCGCGGCAGGTGATGCGGTTGCCGGTCCAGTTGTGGAAATACTCGTGCGCGATGACGGCCTCGATCGCCTCGTAGATCGCGTCGGTCGCGGTTTCGGGGCTGGCCAGCACCAGCCGGTCGTTGAAGATGTTGAGGCCCTTGTTCTCCATCGCGCCCATGTTGAAATCGGACACGGCGACAATGTTGAATACGTCGAGATCGTATTCACGGCCAAAGCGGCGCTCGTCCCAGGCCATCGAGCGCTTGAGGCTGTCCATCGCCCAGTGGCAGCGGCCTTCCTTGCCGGGCTCGACGTAGATAGTGAGGTCGACCTTGCGGCCGGACATCGTGCGGAAGGTCGAGGCCACTGATTTCAGGTTGCCGCCGACGAGGGCGAACAGGTAGCAGGGCTTGGGGTGCGGATCCTTCCATACCGCATAGTGGCCGCTGGCCACGTTCGAGCGTGCCGCGCTCGGTCGGATTGCCGTTGCCGAGCAGCACCGGGGCCTCGTCGATGCCGGCTTCGATGCGCGTGGTGTAGCGGGCGAGGACGTCCGGCCGGTCGAGGAAATAGGTGATGCGGCGGAAGCCCTGTGCCTCACACTGGGTGCAGTAGATGCCCTTCGAGCGATAGAGCCCCTGCAGCGCGGTGTTGGCTTCCGGGTTGATGGTGGTGGTGATCTCGAGCGTGAAAGGCTTCGTCGGCGTTTGCGAGAGTGTGAAGCTGTCCGCGGTAATCACGTAGCAATCATCGCCCAATGCACGGCCATCGAGCTTCACCTGTTCGAGCAACAGACCTTCGCCGTCGAGGACCAGCGGCCCCGGCTTGGCGACGGCGGGGTTGGGCTTGATCTTGAGCCTGGAACGGACCCGTGTCTCGGTCGCGTGCAGGTTGAAATCGAGATGCACGGTATCGATCAGGTACGACGGCGGCCGGTATTCCCTTAGCAGGATCGGGCGGGGCGTATCTGTCTTCATGAGCGGCGGGTTCCCATCGGTTGAGCCGGATCGGCGAAGCGGCGCACAACCGCTGCCAGCATCCGGTGGATGCTGCCGAAAGGCAAGGACTGGCGGTTGACTGGCCTTAAGCTTTCGGCGCATTCACTTCAAGAAACTCGGCACGGACCGCGGCATCGTGGGCACCGAGCGCGGGCGTTGGGCCATAGGTGCGTGGCTCGTCCTTGATCTGGGCGGCTGATTCCGGCAGCAGGACCGGACCGTTCGGCGTCTCGATCGACATGCGGCGCAGATGCGGGTGGGCGAGCAAAGTATCGAAGTCGCTGACCCGGCCGTAGGCGATGTCGGCCTTGTTGAGCAGGTCGATCATGGCTTGCGTGCCGTGACTGGCGAAGCATTCGCCGACGATCCGGTCGGTTTCCGCCCGGTTGGCGACGCGAGCAGAACCGTTGGCGAAGCGCGGATCGTCGAGCAAACCGGGACGCTTCAACACGTCGCGCACCAGCACCACCCACTCGCGTTCGCTTTGGATGCTTATCAGGATGGCGTCGCCATCACGGGTGTCGAACGTGCCATAAGGGGCGATCGAGGGGTGGGCGAGGCCGACGCGCTTCGGCGGGTTGCCGGCTTCGGCATGCAGCAGCGGCACCGCCATCCATTCCGCCACCGTGTCGAACATCGAAACCCGGATGTCGCAGCCCTGGCCGGTGCGACCGCGCCCGATCAGCGCTTCGAGGATCGCGGCGTAGGCATTGTTGCCGGTCGACAGATCGACGATCGAGACGCCGACGCGGCCGGGTGATTCAGGCCCGCCGGTGACGGCCGCAAGCCCGGCTTCGGTCTGGATCAGCAGGTCATAGGCCTTGCGGGCGGCATAGGGGCCGGTCTCGCCGTAGCCCGAGATCGAGCAGATGATCAGCTTCGGATATCGCTGGCGCAGGCTCTCGAACGAATAGCCGAGGCGAGCGAGCGATCCCGGCTTCAAATTCTGAATGAACACGTCGGCCTTGGCCAGCAGCGCCTCGAACAGATCGAGATCGCCGCGCTTCGTCATGTCGACGAGTGCGCTCTCCTTGCCGCGATTGAGCCAGACGAAGTAGGAACTCTGGCCGTGCACCACCTTGTCGTAGCCACGCGCGAAATCGCCTTCCGGGCGTTCGAGCTTGATGACGCGGGCGCCGGCATCGGCCATGCGGCGGCTCGCCATCGGTGCCGCCACCGCCTGTTCGAGCGAGACGACGAGAAGGCCTTCGAGGGGCTTTGCGTGTGACATCAGGTGCTCGTGGTGATGGCGATCAGTTTGTCGAGCGCGGCCTTGGCGGCGCCACTCTCGATCGAATGGGTGGCCAGGGCGACGCCGTCGGTCAGGCTCTTGGCCTTGTCGCCGACGATCAGGGCGGCGGCGGCGTTGAGCAGCACGATGTCACGGAACGCGCCCTTCTTGCCGGCGAGTACGTCGCGGATGGCGTCCGAGTTGAACTTGGCGTCGCCGCCCTTGAGATCGGACAGCTTGGCCGGCGGCAGCCCGGCGTCGGCCGGCGTCACCTCGAACACGGTAATCTTGCCGTCCTTGAGTTCGGCGACGTCGGTGGCGCCGGTGGTGGTCAACTCGTCGAGGCCGTCGTGGCCGTGCACCACCCAGACGTGTTCGGCGCCGAGCGCCTGCAGCACCTGGGCGACCGGCTCCACCCACTGCCACGAGAACACGCCGACGATCTGCCGCTTGACGCCGGCCGGGTTCGAGATCGGCCCCAGCAGATTGAAGATCGTGCGGATGCCGAGTTCGCCGCGGATCGGCGCCCAGTGCTTCATCGCCGGATGGTGCATTGGCGCCCACATGAAGCCGACGTTGGCTTCCGCGATGCAGCGCTCGATCACCGCCGGGCCGACGTCGAGCTTGACGCCAAGCGCCGCCAGCACGTCCGACGCGCCCGAAATCGACGACACCGAACGGTTGCCATGCTTGGCGATCTTGAGGCCGGCGCCAGCCGCCACCAGCGACGCGCAGGTCGACACGTTATATGTGCCGTGATTGTCGCCGCCGGTGCCGACGATGTCGACGGTGCCGGGCGGCGCGTTCACTCGCGTCATCTTCGAGCGCATGAAGGAGGCGGCGCCGGCAATCTCGTCGACAGTCTCGCCGCGGACCCTGAGCGCCATCAGGAACGCGCCCATCTGGGCCGGCGTCGCGTGACCGGCGGTCATGATTTCGAGCGCGCTCTCGATCTCGGCGCGGTCGAGCGTGGCGCCGGACGAGACCTTCTGGATCAGGACTTTGAGTGTCTTGGCGGGCATCGGTCGGATCTCTCTTAGGCGGCTTTCGGCGCGTTGCGACGCTTCGGGCTTAGCCCTGCGAGCTTGAGGAAGTTGGCCAGCATGTCGTGGCCGTGTTCGGAGGCGATGCTCTCGGGATGGAACTGCACGCCATGCACGACATCGGTCTTGTGCTGCAAACCCATGATCACGCCGTCGGCTGGTCTCGGCGGTGACTTCCAGGCAATCGGGCAGGCTCGACCGCTCGACCACCAGTGAGTGGTAGCGCGTCACCTCGACCTTGCCCGGCAGGCCAGCGAACAAGCCCCTTGTTCTCGTGCCGGATGGTCGACAGCTTGCCATGCATCGGCAGGCCGGCGCGGATCACCTTGCCGCCGTAGGCCTGGCCGATCGCCTGATGGCCGAGGCAGACGCCGAGCAGGGGCACTTTGCCAGCCGCCTTGGCGATCAGTTCGAGGCAGATGCCGGCCTCGTTCGGCGTGCACGGCCCCGGCGAAAGCACGATCGCCTGTGGCTTCATCTTCAACGCGTCGTCGACCGTGATGCGGTCGTTGCGATGCACGTCGCAGACCGCCCCCAGCTCGCCGAGGTAATGGACGAGATTGTAGGTGAAGCTGTCGTAGTTATCGATGAGCAGGATCATGTTGTTTGCACCGATCTATTGAGAATTAGCGGCGTAGCTGGCGCCAGCGGGAAGCGTCAAGAGCTGAGACGGAGGTGGCCCGCAGGTCAGACCCGTCAGTCGGGCAACCTCTTCGGCGCCATGAAGTGGCGAAGCGTGCCGGCGCCGGGTGCGATGTCGCGCCATCGGGCGGTATCGAAGTCGATCACGGCAACGGCTGCGGTCGGGAACTTGAGGCTGAGCAGGCGCCGCATGGCGATGTCGCCGGCGCCGCTCAGCAGGTGGGCAAGATCGTGCATCCCCGGATCGTGGCCGAGCAGCATGACATGACCGACCTTGTCGGACAGCCGGCGTATCATCTCGATCAGGTTCGCGGCTTCGGCAAGGTAAAGGTCGTCGCGGAAGGTGATCGTCCCGGCATCGGCCAGCACAGCGCCTTTGACCAGTTCGAGCGTCTGGCGGGTTCGCACCGCCGTCGAGCACAGTACGAGTTGGGGCCGGATGTCGTGCGCTGCCATCCACTTCGCCATGCGCGGCGCATCGCGTTCGCCACGCGGGGCCAACGGACGGGCATTGTCGGCCGGTGGGGCGCCGCCAGAAGGTGTCGAGGTCCAGTTCGACTTGGCGTGGCGCAGGAGTGTGATGGTTTTCATGACGAACGAGTGTAGTGCGTGCAGACGCGCCATGCCAGTGTTGGGTTCTTGGCGGCATTGCCCTCGACCGTGATCATCGTCTACGGTGCACGAAAATGTTGCGTTGAGCACCGTGCCGGATGAGGTCGCGTGCCACGCAGCCCCCAGACCATCAAACGGCAGGAGTGCCAGCCATGATCGATCTCTATACCTGGTCGACGCCAAACGGGCGCAAGGTCTCGATCATGCTTGAGGAATGCGGCCTTGCCTACAATGCCCATCCGGTCGACATCAACAAGCAGGAGCAGTTCAAGCCGGAGTTCCTGAAGATCAGCCCCAACAACCGCATCCCGGCGATCTTCGACAGCGAGACCGGCCAGTCGGTGTTCGAATCAGGTGCGATTTTGATGTATCTCGCCCAGAAGACCGGCAAATTCTGGGCGCCGAAGGGCGACGCCCATTGGCGCACCGTCGAATGGCTGATGTGGCAGATGGCCGGCTTCGGACCAATGCTGGGTCAGGTTCACCACTTTGTTAAATATAACAAGGGCAAGGCTCCCTACGCCGAGGAGCGCTATCTGGCGGAAGCCAAGCGTCTCTATGGCGTGCTCGATCGGCGCCTGGCCGAAGCTGCGTTCGTTGCCGGCGACTATTCGATCGCCGACATGGCGATCTGGCCGTGGGCGTCGCGCTTCGAATGGCAGTCGATCGACCTAAAGGATTTCCCCAACGTGCTGCGCTGGTATCGCGAGATCGCCGCGCGCCCGGCGGTGCAGAAAGGGTATCACATCCCGATCAAGCAGCCCGAAATTCCAATGCCCTGATGGCGCATGGCGCCATTGACCACCCCGATCGACAACATGACGAGGACACTCCAGCCTATGGCAGCTAAACCAAACTTTTCCGGCGTTATCGCGCCGGTGCTGACACCGTTCGGCGAGGACGGCGCACCCGATTCCGATCGCTTCATCGATCATGCCGAATGGCTGATGGAGAATGGCTGCACGGGCCTTGCTCCGTTCGGCACCACCAGCGAAGCGAACTCGCTCGGCCTCGACGAACGCATGGAACTGCTCGAGGATCTGGTCGACGCCGGCATCGAGCCTACGAACCTGATGCCCGGCACCGGCACCTGCTCGATCACCGACACCGCGATCCTGACCCAGCACGCGGTTGACGTCGGCTGCGGTGGCGTTCTGATGCTGCCGCCGTTCTACTACAAGAACCCGAGCGAAGAGGGCCTGTTCCGCTTCTACGCCGACGTCATCGACGAGGTCGGCGACGACCGGTTGAAGGTCTATCTTTATCACATCCCGCCGGTCGCCCAGGTCGGCATTCCGCTGTCGCTGATCGGGCGGCTGCGCAAGGAATTCCCGAACATCGTCGTCGGCCTGAAGGACTTGTCGGGCGACTGGTCCAACATGAAGGCGATCCTGGAGACCTATCCGGGCTTCGAATTGTTCCCGGGCGCCGAGCTGTTTCTGCTCGATGGGATGCGGGCTGGCGCCGTCGGCACCATCTCGGCGACCGCCAACATCGGCGCCGCCGCCATGCGCAAGCTCTACGACAACTGGCAGGGACCGGACGCCGACAGGATGCAGGCCGACATCTCGGCGCTGCGCAAGACCTTCCAGACCTATCCGGTGATCCCGCTGCTGAAGGCGACCATCGCCCACTATCGCGGCGATCCGGGCTGGGCCGAGGTTCGTCCGCCGTTCGTCGCGATGCCGGAAGCCGACGCCCAGGCCGCGATCCAGAAGCTCGCCGATCTGCATGGCTTCAAACTGTCATTCGACGAGGCCGCATAGGCGGCCGCGAGCGTTACTGGCGCTTGATCACGGTCTCGATCGAGTACACTTCCTTCGGCGGAATTGCGAGATCGACCGTAATGCGCAATGCGACACCCAGGACGAGCAGCGCCAGGAATATCCGGAGCTGCTCGGCCTGCATTTTTTGGCCGAGCCGAACGCCATATTGGGCGCCGATGACGCCACCGATCATCAGCGGAACGCCAAGCAGCAGATCGACCGAATAATTCTGCCAAGCCTGCATGGCCGTGGTGTAGGCGGTGACGAACACGATCTGGAACACGCTGGTGCCGATGACGATGCGGGTCGGCATGCGCAGCAGGTAGATCAGCGCCGGTACCATCAAGAAGCCGCCGCCGACGCCCATGATCGCGGTCAGCCAGCCGACGAACGCGCCGAGGGCGATCGGTGGAATGGCGCTGATGTACAACTTGGATGTCGGAAACCGCATCTTCAGCGGCATCTTCTGGATCCAGTTGTGATGACTGCTGCCGCGCGACGTCATTGTGCCGGCGGCCTTGGCGGCCTTGCTGCGGCGCAGCGCTTCTATGCTTTCGATCAGCATCAGCGTGCCGATAGTGCCGAGCAGCACGACATAGATCGAGGCGATAAACAGTTCGAGTTGGCCGATGGCCTTCAGCCAGCGCTGCATCGCCACGCCGAAGGTCGAGCCGAAGACGCCGCCGAACAGCAGCACCCAGGCCATCTTGAAATCGATGGTGCGCCGCGTCCAATGGCTGACCGCTCCGGACACCGACGATGCCGCCACCTGGGCCGCACCGGTGCCGACGGCGATCGGCGCCGGTACGCCTAGGAAGATCAGCAGCGGTGTCACAATAAACCCGCCGCCGATGCCGAACAGGCCCGATAGCACGCCGACCGCGAGGCCCATGGCGAGCAGTAACCCGGCATTGATCGTCATTTCGGCGACAGGGAGGTAGATCTGCATGGCGGCCTTCGAACGAGCGACGTTGCCGGTTGACGTCGGCACGTGGTCTGCTGTCACTTCTGGTCGTAACGCCTAACGGAGAACGTGTCATGCTGGAAGATCCGCCGCTGTTGGTCGTCAAGAAGAGTTGGACGCGCCCCTCACGCGACAAGCTCGACAAACTCGTTGGCGCTCAGACCGGTCACATCGTCGACGCCATGGACGGGCGCGGCGCAATGGCCGCCGCCATCAAGCCGGTCGATCCGGCGCGGGCGCAGTTCGTCGGCGTCGCCATCACCGCCGAAACCGGACCATCCGATAACCTCGCCATCCTGGCCGCCGTGGCACTCGGCCAACCCGGCGATTGCGTAATCGTGGCGGCGGATGCCTTTCCAGATACCGCGGTGGTCGGCGACAACGTCTGCTGGCTCGCTCGCAACGCCGGCATGACGGCAATCGTGATCGACGGCATGGCGCGCGATCTCGAAGGCGTGCTCGGCATCGGCTTGCCGTTGTTCGCGCGCGGCATCACTCCGAACTCATGCGTCAAGAGCGGGCCCGGCCGGGTCGGCGTGCCGGTGGTGGCTGGCGGTGTGGCGGTGTCGTCGGGCGATGTCGTGGTCGGCGACCGCGACGGTGTGGTCATTATTCCCGCTGGCATGCTCGACCAGGTGCTGGCGCGTCTCGACCAGATCCGCGTCGCCGAGGCTGCCGCGCAGGCAAAGATCGCCACCGGCATCACGCACTTCGACACGATGGCCGCGCTGCTCAAATCGAAAAGTGTCAAGTTCGTCGACTGACGTTTGGTGGTCGATGGGGTGTGTCCAATTGAGCACACGTACCCAAACGGCAGCATGGGCCATGGAAGTCGTGAAAAGTGCAAATCGCGTTGCCGTGCGCGGCACGCGAATACGCCTTTGCGCCTTGATCCCGAAACAGTTATAGGCTGGCGGGCCGCGAAGGGGGCTTCGGCCGTGCCCGCCGGGCGCCAAGGAGACAGTGCCCATGAGCATCGAAACCGGATCCAAGATGGAAACGCAACAAGAGCAGGAAGGCGGCTGGCGCGAGTCGGCGAAAATCGTCGTCCAGGCGCTGGCGCTGGCGATTTTCGTGCGGATCTTTTTCTACCAGCCGTTCAACATCCCATCCGGGTCGATGAAAGACACGCTGCTGGTCGGCGATTACCTGTTCGTTTCGAAGCTGTCCTATGGCTATAGCCGCTACTCGTTGCCCTATGGCGGCACTTTCCTGTCGTCCAGCATGTTTGATGGGCGCATTTTCGCCAGCCAGCCCAAGCGTGGCGACGTGGTCGTTTTCAAGTTTCCGCGCGACAATTCGACTGACTACATCAAGCGCTTGATCGGCCTGCCCGGTGACAAGATCCAGATGCTGAAGGGCGTGCTTTACATCAATGGCAAAGCGGTGCCGAAAACGCGGGTTGGCTCGTTCGATACTTATGAGAATGGCCAGCTTGTAAAGGATATCGCGGTGTTCGAGGAGACCCTGCCAGAGGGTGTGAAGTATCGCGTGCTCGATTCGGACAAGGATGGCCCGACCGACGACACCGGGGTCTACGAAGTGCCGCTCGGCCATTACTTCATGATGGGCGACAACCGCGATAACTCCTCCGACAGTCGCATCCGCGACGGCGTCGGTTATGTGCCGTTTGAGAACCTCGTCGGCCGCGCCGAAATCATCTTCTTCTCGGGTGCCTTCGACGAGCCCAAGGCATTCCGCCTGTTGACCCCGTGGACCTGGCCGCTCGATGTCCGCTGGTCGAGATTCTTCAATCGCGTCCGATAGTCTCATGTTCCTGCGCTCCAAGAAGGCGACCGGTGTCGAGAAGGCGATCGGCTATGTATTCAAGGATCGGTCGCTGCTGACCAATTCATTGACGCATTCGAGCGCGCGCGCGGCCGCCCAGCCGCGATCCGACTATGAGCGACTTGAATTTCTCGGTGATCGCGTGCTCGGTCTCGCGGTCGCCGAAATGGTCAGCCAAGTTTATCCAGAAGCGTCTGAAGGCGATCTCGCCAGGCGCTTCAACCGGTTGGTGCGCGGTGGTACTTGCGCGCTGATTGGTGGCCAGATTGGTCTTGGCGCGCAATTGGTGCTAAGTGATAGCGAAGCCGTCCACGGCGGCCGTGGCAAGGAAACGATCCTGGCCGATGCCATGGAAGCGGTGCTGGGCGCGGTGTTCCTGGAAGCCGGATTCAATACCGCGCGTGACATCGTGCGCAAGTTGTGGGGCCCGCTGTTGGAAGGGCTGCCGCATGTCGCGGTAGATCCCAAATCGGCGCTGCAGGAATGGGCCCAGGGCAAGGGTCTGCCGCTACCGGAATACAAGGAGAAGGCGCGCAAGGGCCCTGACCACGCGCCGAAATTCATCTCGCAAGTAAAAGTTGCTGGCTTTGATCCCGCCGATGGCGAAGGTACTTCAAAGCGGGCGGCGGAGCAGGCGGCGGCCACTTCTTTTCTGACGAGCCACAAGGTATGGACACACACCCATCATGACTAACCAGTATGACTGATCAGCCGGACTCGACGCAGCGCTGCGGCTTCATCGCCGTGATCGGCGCGCCCAATGCCGGCAAATCGACCCTGGTAAACCGCATCGTCGGCGCCAAGGTCTCGATCGTCAGTCACAAGGTGCAGACGACGCGGATGCAGATCCGCGGCATCGCCATTCACGACCAAAGCCAACTCGTATTCATCGATACGCCGGGCATCTTCGAGCCCAAGCGCCGGCTCGATCGCGCCATGGTCAAAGCCGCCTGGACCGGCGCCGGCGAAGGCGACATCGTTGCCCTCGTGGTCGACGCGGCGCGCGGCCTCGACGAAGACGTCGAGCGAATTCTCGAACGACTGGGCCAAGCGCGCGGCAAACGGCTGTTGATTCTCAACAAGATCGACCGGCTGGAGGACAAGGAACAGCTGTTGGCGTTGACGCAGTTGATCACCAAGAAGCAGGGCTTCGACAAAATCTTCATGATTGCCGCCCTCGGCGGCGACGGCGTCGACGATCTCAAGAAGTTCCTTGCCGACAACGTGCCGGCCGGCCCCTGGCACTATCCTGCGGACGAGATTTCCGATCTGCCGGTGCGGATGCTGGCGGCCGAGATCACCCGCGAGAAAATCTTTCACCGCCTGCACGACGAGTTGCCCTATGCGATCACCGTCGAGACCCTGTCGTGGAAGAAGTTGCGCAATGGCGGCGTGCGCGTCGAGCAGACGATATTCGTCGAGCGCGAAAGCCAGCGCAAGATCGTGCTCGGCAAGGCCGGCGCCACCATCAAGCAGATCTCGATGGAGGCGCGCAAGGAACTCAGCCACCTCATCGAGCAAAAGGTCGACCTGTTCCTTTTCGTCAAGATTCGCGAGAACTGGGGCAACGATCCCGAGCGCTATCGCGAGATCGGGTTGGAATTCCCGAAGGATTGAAGGGTGCAACATGCGCGACGCGAAGTTGCTGGCCGCTTGGACGGTGATCACATTGCTCGCCGGTGCAAGTGCCGCTTCGGCCGCCGTGCGCGTATGTAAGGCCGAAATGTCGAGCGGGCCGCATTTGGCCGCGAGTGTCGCCGAAGGTCAAAAACGCGCAATCGCAGCCTGGACCCAAGTGGCCAAGGTTGTTGGCGGCGACAGCCATACCAGCTGGCGGATCGCGAATTCGAAAACACTTAGCTGCACGCCGACCGAGGGCACCAAGGTCATATGCATCGCTCGCGCCCGCCCCTGCGTGATCGAGCAAGTGGCGCCGGGCAAGGCCCCGGCTCCTGAGCCCAAGGTCATCCAGGTGCCGCCGGCCAAGGCGATCAAGATCTGATTGGCAGGCGCGACCCAAGCACCCGACTCTGAGCTATACTAATCACCATGGAGTGGAACGACGAAGCCATCATCTTGTCGGTAAGGTCGCATGGCGAAACAGCGGCCGTGGTCGAGCTGCTGACTCGGCAGCACGGTCGGCACAGCGCGCTGGTGCACGGCGGGCGCTCGCGGCGGCTGCGTCCCTCGCTGCAGATCGGCAATCACGTCGATGCAACCTGGAAGGGCAGGCTCGCCGAGCACCTCGGTCATGCGACGTTGGAACTGCGCCGCAGCTATGCTTCGGACGCCATGCAGGAGCCGTTGTCGCTGGCGGGCCTGAGTTCGATCGCGGCGCTGGGCCATCTGGTGCCCGAGCGCGACCCGCACCCAAACCTCTACGAGATCACGCTGTTCGTGCTGGGTTTCCTCGATGACGCGACGGTGTGGCCGGCGCTCTACGTGCGCTGGGAGTTGGCGCTACTGGAGGAGTTGGGTTTCGGCCTCGACCTCAAGTCGTGTGCGGCGACTGGCGCCAAGTTCGACTTGCTGTACGTCTCGCCAAAGACCGGCCGCGCTGTCAGCCGGGAGGCTGGCGAGCCCTACAAGGACCGATTGCTTGCGCTGCCCTCGTTTCTCACCGCCGAGCGGCCGAGCGAGGTGACGCGGGATGCCATCATCGCCGGCCTCGCGATGACGGGACACTTTCTGGAGGCGCGCGTGTTTCATCCCCGAGAGATGCCGCTGCCGGATGTGCGGGTGCGGCTGCCAGGTCTGATCCGACGCCACGGCGGCGGATGATCACAACGCCTTGCTGCCGCTGGGTGCGCGCGGCGCCTTCCTCGCCGCCGCGATCTGCCGCAATTGCCGACGCTCGGCCAGCGCCAGCCAGCGGCGGCAACTCGGCAGGCCGAGTTCGCATCGCACCGGGATTGCGTTCGGCTTCGACTTGCGCCCAGGCTCGACCGCGAGGCCTGCCATGGACGAAGCCGGTTGCTGCAGGTCACGGGCGGAACGCTCAATCAGTTCGCGCGCCGTCATCCGCGCCAGAAACGGATTGGCGTTGGCGGCGGCTGCACCAAGTAGGGCAGCGACCGGTGTCTCGGGCTTGGCGGCAATGATGCGGATCGCGCCATCGGCGCCAGCGAAGAACGCGAGCCTGAGATGCGGCCAGGTGGCGGCAACGCCGGCGTTGGCGAGTTGGACGGCGTTGTCGCGGGTGTAGGCTGCCGCAGCTTGCCGGGCGAAGGCGCGGTTGGTGCGCAGCAGCAGGATCTGTTCGGGCGTCATTGCCGCGGTCTCAGCCGCGAAATGCCGCCGCGCCAGCGACAGGAAGGTCGCGACCACGAACTGGAATGGCCCAACGGCGGTCGAACGCGGGTTGGCGACGTTGTCGCGACCGCCGCTCTCGGCCAGCATCAGCCGGTCGAGAAAGGTGTCGAGCGTCATCGAGCTAGTGCCCATGTCCTTCGCAATATGCTTCGGGTCATAATGCGGCGCCGTCGGCTGCGCCTTCGCGCTCAGCGCCAGCCCGACGGCTTGCGCGATGAACACAACGGCAAATATCGACACGCGGTGCGGCAATTTTTTCCGATCCCTTACAATGGTGTGTTTTCGCCCCTTCTAGAACGTGGTGCGCGATGGTCAATCGCTGCACTCGCAGCAAGTTGGCCCGTTCGGCAAGCTCGGCAAAGACCATTCCCTGAGCGTGGTTTCACCGAACCGACATACCGGCCTTCACCGGCTCGGTGACGTTTGATGTCACGTCGATGATGACGCCGCCGTTGGCGGAGGATTTGAGCGTGAACAGGTCGCCGTCGCGGGTCTGATAGCTGCCCTTGAGCGCACGGCCGATCAGTGGCGGGCCGGCACGTTCGAATACGATGGTCTCGGGCTGGCAAGGGTAGTGCGTGACGACTTCGCGCGGCGCGATCGTGTGCTGGCGGCCGGTGAATGCGTAGGTGACCGTCTGGGCCAAGCCATTCTGGATCTTGAATGCGTACTGGAGCGCTTCGGGGCGGGCGAACATCTGCACCGCGTAGTATTTCTCAACGCCTTTCGCCTTGGCGACGCCAACGCCGATCTCGGTCACGTGCGGCGCGACCAGGTTCTTGAGGTGGCCAGGCGAGTTTTTCCAGCCTTCAACAGCCTTGCCGGCAAGTTGGCGGGTCTCGAAGCCGCGCTCGTCGAAATTGTAGGCGAGGTTCTCGGTCAGCAGGCAGAATCGATAGCCGGCGCTTTTGGCCCGGTCGGCATGCTGACGGCCGTCGGCGGTGTGCGAGAACATGTCGGAGGCGGCCAGGAACTCGGCATATTTGCGCGCGGTAACCGAAAGTTTCGCATCGACCTTGAGGCTGCCGAGCTTTCGTTCAGCGCGGAAGGCGTTCGTCATCTCGATGATGACGACTTCGACTTTCTGGATATCGGGTGTGAGGGCGGCCATGCGTGGCGTTCGGTTCCGATGACGATCTGATTGAGGTCAACAACCCTATGATTGTGAACGCAGCGGGGCGGACCCCAGTCGGTGTTGGCAGTGCCGCATGCATGTCAGCCGTCACCGCAAGGTGAGGTGTGGCTCGCAATTTCCATGCTAGCAAGTTGGACAACGAGATTCCAATGGCAGGAAACGCGGGCGGATGGCGCAGAATATGAGCGGAGCGCACAGCGCACTCCCCGGCGACGACATCGACGGGCCATACGCTTGGCGGCGGCTTCTAGTGTCGCTGCTGCTGTCGACCATTGGCGGCATCGGCCTGTGGTCGGTGGTGGTGGCGCTGCCGACGATCCAGGCTGAATTCGGCGTCCAGCGCGGCGGCGCATCGCTGCCCTACACGATGACGATGTTGGGCATTGCCGCTGGCGGTATCCTGATGGGCCGTCTGGCCGATCGAATGGGCATTGTGCGGCCGTTGGTGATCGCCACCTTGGCGCTAAGTTTCGGCTTCATCTTGTCGTCGCAGGTTCGCAATTTGGCCGAATTCATCGTCGTTCAAGGTTTGGTGATTGGGTTGGCCGGTAGCGCAGCCACTTTTGGCCCGCTGATTGCCGACATTTCACACTGGTTTCGGCGCCGGCGCGGCATTGCTGTCGCCATCTGCGCCAGCGGCAACTATCTTGCCGGCACGTTCTGGCCGCCGGTGTTGCAGGCCGGCATTGCCGCCTACGGCTGGCGGCAGACCCATATCGGCGTCGGCCTGTTCTGCCTCGTCACCATGTTACCGCTGATATTGCTTCTGCGCCGGCCATCGCCGATCGAGCCTGGACCGGCCGTGTCCGCAGTGCAGTCGACGTCCGAGGCGGCGCCGGCGCCGCAGGCCATGCTGCAGACCCTGCTGGTGGTCGCCGGCTTTGCCTGCTGCGTGGCAATGTCGATGCCACAGGTGCATATCGTCGCCTATTGCGCCGATCTCGGCTTCGGCCCGGCGCGGGGCGCGGAAATGCTGTCTTTGATGCTGGGCTTCGGCGTGGTGAGCCGGATCGCCTCGGGTTGGGTCGCCGACCGCCTCGGAGGTGCCGCCACCTTGCTTATCGGCTCGGCCATGCAGTGCCTGACGCTGATCCTCTACCTGCCGTTCGACGGCCTGATGTCGCTCTATGTTGTTTCCGCGCTGTTCGGGCTCAGTCAGGGCGGCATCGTGCCAAGCTACGCCATCATCGTCCGCGAGAAATTCCCGGCCAGCGAAGCCGGCACCCGTGTCGGCCTTGTCATCATGGCGACCATCGTCGGCATGGCGGCGGGGGGCTGGCTGACCGGCGTAATCTTCGATCTGACCGGCTCATATCAAGCCGCCTTCCTGCATGGCATTGGCTGGAACGTGGTCAACCTCGCGATCGCGCTGTGGCTTTGGCGCGACCGGCGTCCGCAACAGCGTTCAATTCCGCTCGGTGCGCATTAGCGCGTTGATATAAAACAATAATTTCTATTTGACCGAGGCCAAGAGGTTAGGAGAATTATTCTCCCTGTGGCGGGATGGCATCAGTGCGAGTCCGCCGTTGGCGCAAATCAAAATAAGCACCTCAGACTCTAGGGCGCCGACGCGAATTCTGTTAATTGATTCGTGGGGCAGGTTGCGGTTTGGTGGGGAATTGATTGGGGCCGAAGTGAGGCGCATCTGAGTGGCCGCAAGTTATCTGCGGGGCATCAGGGCGCATCGAATTCAGCATCACATTTCGATCACTATACAACCACGCGCGGCGTTGGCGCGGAGGCAGGTGTGGTGTGTCCGGTTCGGTGTCGCGCGTTTCGCGGCGCCAGTATTCGTCACAAAAATCTAGTCTAGACTTTTTAACGTCAAGATTAGGGTTTGTTAACTTCTGGCCGGTAAATTCCTAACAACGACTTAGCAACAGTATCAGTGCGTGCTCACAAACACCGGGGCAGCGGCCTTTGCGGGCCGGGGACAAGAGGCTTGAGACTATGAGAGTCCTTCTGATCGAAGACGACAGCGCGACGGCGCAGAGCATCGAATTGATGCTCCAGTCCGAAGGCTTCAACGTTTATACAACGGATCTAGGCGAAGAGGGTGTCGATCTCGGCAAACTCTACGATTACGATATCATTCTACTTGATCTCGGCCTGCCGGACATGAGCGGCTACGATGTGCTGAAGACGCTTCGTGTGTCCAAGGTCTCGACGCCCATCCTGATCCTTTCTGGCTATGCCCAGATCGACGACAAGGTGAAGGGCCTCGGCTTCGGCGCCGATGACTACATGACCAAGCCGTTCCACAAGGACGAACTGGTTGCCCGCATCCAGGCCATTGTTCGCCGCTCCAAGGGCCATGCCCAATCGGTGATCGATACCGGCGAGCTGCGCGTCAATCTCGATACCAAGACGGTCGAAGTGAATGGCGCCCGCGTCCATTTGACCGGCAAGGAATACCAGATGCTGGAGTTGCTCTCGCTGCGCAAGGGCACCACGCTGACCAAGGAAATGTTCCTAAATCACCTTTACGGTGGCATGGACGAGCCCGAACTCAAGATCATCGACGTGTTCATCTGCAAGTTGCGCAAGAAGCTGCAGACGGCGACCGGCGGCAAGCATTACATCGAAACCGTTTGGGGACGTGGCTATGTGCTGCGCGACCCTGGCCAGGAAGGCACAGTGGCTGCTTGAGCCATCGATCTGACGCAATTCGCTCTCGACGACTTTGGACGGGGACCTTTTGGTTCCCGTTTCTTTTTGTTCTGGAAGGCATTGGACGGCGATCTTCAATTGTTATGTTGCGGTGCACTATAATGCTGCGATCCAGCAGTTTTGAAGTATGACAATTTCAAGTCTTGCCGGACTGTGGAAGACTCGCGCAATGTGACAAAATTCATAGCAATTTCATGTTGCTCCATGCGTCGAAAGCATTGCTGCACCGCAAACGAAAGCCTTGTTCGCATGTGCAGCAAGGACCATTCTCTCAACAGCCGCAAAGTCGCCCGTTCGAGGCGCCGCCGGCTAATGAGTTGAGATCGATCCTGAGCAAGGAGAAACTACAATGGCCACCACTTTCAATGCCGATCTGGCATCTACCGAGCGTACTGAAGTTGCTGTCGCCGCGTCGCGTCCCAGCTTTTTCAAGCGCTTCTTGACCGCCCTCATCGATGCCCGTCAGCGCTCGGCCGAGCGTGAGATCGAGCGTTACATCTCGATGCACGGCGGCGTGCTGACCGACAGCATCGAGCGCGACCTGAGCCGCACCTTCGGCCAGCAGGCCGGCAAGTACTGAACTGGACTTCGCCTTATCCGCTCCAAAAAATGAACCCCGTACCGATCAGCCGGTGCGGGGTTTTTTGCATGTGCGGCATGGCTCCGACTGGCTGGGGCAATCTAAGCCGCCGTCAGTTTCTTCACGGCCGCCGACAGCTTGTGGCGGATGGCGTGGAAGCCGCGTGAACTCTCCGACGTCATCCAGTTCATCTGCAGCGACCGGCGTGGGCCATCGAAGGGATGGTGTCCGTGCCACGAATTGTCCGAGCGCTTGAACACCAGCAACGTGCCGTTGTCCGGCGGCACCTCGGCAACATAGTCCTCGACGTTGTGACCGTTCTTGAGCACCCGCAACTTGCCGCCGGCATGCTGCCAGTTCTCGTTGAGGTAGAGCAGGACGGTGATGATCTTGTCCTTCGAATCAGTATGGATTTGTCCGTCCTTGGCGCGCGTGTAGCCGCGCAGCGAGTACATTTTCGGGCGGCCGGTGAGTTCGACGCCGAACTTTTCCGCGATCAAGGCCTCGAACTCGGGCGAATCGAGTTCGTCGATCACTTCCTTGATCGCCATGCCGGCTTCGAGGCTTTCGATCGGGTACGAGCCGCCTTTTTCGATCTTCGGGTAGGTGGCATTGATCTTCGCCACCGACGCTGGGCTCAGGAAGCCCGGCACGATGGTATAATTGTAGGGCTGGGTTTCGACCCGCGCACGCTTCAGCTTATCGAGTTCCAGATGCCCCATGGCGACCTCGCAAAAACGTTGAAATACCTTGTTCTTCAGGCGTGGCCACCGAGATTTCGGCGTCTATTCAGCCATCGCCGTTCGACCTCAGCGGCAATCTCGCTGGCAGAATCCAGCGGCGTGTAGTCCCAACATTCCGACGAGTTGATCTCGCCTTGCAAGGGACGCGTTGCCCCAGCCTCCCGCAATGCATCGTGAAAGCGGCTGAATTTGGCGCTGCCGCCGGTCGGCACGAACACATAAACGGGTTTACCGGTGGCGCAGGCCTCGCCAGTCATGTTGACGCTGTCGGCCGTGACTACCAGCATGTCGGCATGGGCCAGGAAGTCCGGATATGGATTGCGCCCCGTTCCATCCCACAGGATTCGTGGCCGGTTCGCAGTGGCGAGGTCGGCGGCCCGGATCAGCCGTTGATGGCTGCGGCGCGATGGCGTGATCATGAAACTTGCTCCGCTGGCACCCAGGGCGGCCAAAGCTGCCTGGAAACGGTCATCGTCGGCTTCGGTGAAGCGATAGATGCCGTTCTTGCCGCCGAGAATGACCGCGATGCGCGGACCCGGCAGGGCCGCGATCTCCGGCGGGCAGTGCTGCCGCATGGTGGCGAGCTTGGCCGGCGAATAGCCATGCGGCGCGGTGAGCGTGGTGATGACATTGGCGCCACGGCGGCGATCATGCGCCGGAACCCAGATCAGATCGGCGGTATTGGGGCCGGTCTTGGGATCCTGCAGCACGATCGAATACATTGCCGGGCCGGCTTTGCGCCGTAACGCCCGCACGTAGGGGATGCTGGCCCGGCCGGTCGCAATGCACACCGAGGGCCACGGCGGCGCGAACAAGGCGCTGTCGGGTTTGCCGAGCCGCGCCTTGGGATCGGGCGGCCCCCACGGCGCAGTCCACTTCCAGATGCCGGATGGCGCGACCTGTTTCATCTGGAAATCAAGGTCGAGCGATTGGGCAAGACCGCGGGCCTGCACGTCCATGCCCATCTTGCCGTCCGTGATGATCCAGGCGTTAAGCCCGGACAACGGTCGGCGGGTGCGCTCGTGAAGGCTTGAGTTGTTTGGCATGGGTGCTCTTTTGCCCCGTGCCGCCGAGCCTGTCGATGGTGCCAGCCGCCGCAGGTGTGGGAAACATTTGGTAGGTTGGCAGGCGCCATTCTTTCCGATAATTGCGCGGATGCGAATTCAACCCAGCCCAACTTACGGATCAGCCGATGCGCGTGCGCCTGGACCCCCTTGATTGGCGAATCATGAAAGAACTGCAGGCCGACGGCCGAATCACCAACATCGCGTTGAGCCAACGTGTCGGTCTGTCGGCGCCGCCTTGTCTCAGGCGCGTGCGAGCGCTGGAAGATGCCGGCTATATCCGCGGCTACACGGCGCTGATGGATCAGAAAATGCTGGGCTTTGACGTCACCGCCTTTGCCATGGTGCGGCTGCACGCTCAGTCCGAGCCTGATCTCAGGGCGTTCGAGAACCGAGTGCTCGGCTGGCCGCTGGTGCGCGAGTGCTACATGATGTCGGGCGAGACGGACTACATCCTGCGCTGCGTCGCGCCCGATCTCGGCAGTTTCCAGGATTTCGTGATCAAGGAATTGACCGCCGCCCCCAATGTCGCGAGCGTCAAAACCTCGCTCGCCATCCGCCGCGCCAAGTCCGAGCCTGGCGTGCCGATCGCGATACCGAGGGGCTAGAGATCGGCAGTACACTTGCGACCCCGACTGGCTGCGGCGTGATGGCTGATTCGACAAAACAAGTATATACAAGTTGTTCGCTCCTATTTGCCGTTTTGCGGAGGTGAGCTTTTTTCCCTCATCCGAGGGAGAGCGGGGTGGCCGTGGTCCACGGCGGTCTTCCGCGATATTCAATTCAAGTGGCCCAGGGCCACCCCATTGCTCGAACGGATTTTAGGGTCCCCCCGTGCTTCAGCGAGCTGGTGTGGGCTTCCCCTTTACTCGCACACTTGTGGGGTGCACGGAACCCTCCGGCAGGGCGCGGCGCGTGACCGCAACACCCTCCGGACCGTCCATTCCGCCTCCGCACTTTTGAACGCCTTCGAAGCGCGCCCTTTAGTGAAGCGGAACATGAGCAGTATCGCATGGGTGCGGGAGGCGTGGATAACTCGGTGGGGGGGCTGTTTGCCACGCGACAATCAAGGTGAGACTCTCACCCAGATTGACGCGCCATAGGCTGTTGCTCACAGCATGAATTACGGCGCCGCCACATACCCTCCTCCGGTTTCCCGGAATGCGGCGACCGCGGCACGCGGGCGTCGCATATCCGGGATCTTCCCCGCTCGGATTTGTGCGCCAAACTGGCGTCATGCAGGAGCATAGCGACGGCAGGTGAAGATCCCGGATATTTGACCAGCGCTGAAAAGCGCCGGTCAAATTCCGGGAAACCGGAACGGGAGAGCGATCACGGTTGGACGGGGACAGTTACCGATCTGACGAAAACTCCGCAGTTACAATGAGATGGTCAAAATCGGTAACTGTCCCCGTAAGAAGCAGTGGAATAGTCAAAATCGAACTATCCCCGCAAGAAGCGAAATCAGCGATCGGGTCGGCAACTGCTATCGAATCTCATTGGCACCGCCGGCACCGCACCCCGTGCCGTCATCCCGGCGTCGTGCGAATGCGCGCGGGGCGCGAAGGCCGGGACACACGACAAACATCAATTGCGTAGTGCTTGCGGTTGGAATGAAGGCGTTGAACCGGCGGCATTTCTCCGCTCACATGACACGTGCAGCGGCTTGTCGATCGTCCCGGCCTGCGCCGGGATGACGGCTGTGGGGAGGTTGGCGGCGCCGATTTAGCTGGTTGGCCGGACGTTGGACGGGGACAGTTACCGTTCTGGCGAAAACTCCGCAGTTACAATGAGATTGTCGAGATCGGTAACTGTCCCCGTAAAGCTCAAGCTTTAGGACCTAGCGACCAAATAAGTCCAATAATATAGTGCCCACAAAACGGCGAGCCAAGAGACGCTGCGGGGCGTCAAATTGCAAAAGCGTTCAAATCTAACATCAAAAATCTGCCGTATCAAAATGATTGGAATAATTATAAAGGATGGGGTGAGTAGGCACGATAAAAATATTTGCGCTATTGAGTCTGGTAGCGGCGATTTCACAAGCATTATGACCCATATGAGTAGCTGCATAAGCGCGGGCGGCGCAAAAAAAGCAATGTAGAGCCATTGTGAGTTTTTTGCTTTTCCGAGAAGCGCAATAAGAAAGTATGCTGCAGCCGCAACGGATAGAGAATCGACAAACCAATTTCGATTGGCAATAGCATCCTTTATGGCTCTGTTCGGCCTTCATGTTGAAGGGCATCGAACAGCGGCCTGAATGTATCGTTCGGGGGTGAGTTCAGCACCGAGGCGATCGATGGCGCGGCGCCATCCAAGGTAGCTTGGCAGATACCGTGAGGCGACGCCATTGAAGCGGGCCATCCAACCTTTGAGGCGGCTGGTGTAGCCGTTGACGTTCTGGATGTGGAACCCTTCATAGACGTGCTCGCCGCGACTGGCGATGATCGGGATGTGCAGGATCCCCTCGGCGTGCGCGAAGGCACCGTAGGCATCGCGCCCATCACTCACGAGCACGGCGTCCTTGGCAACGATCGGCAGCAGGTGGGCCGCGAACGAGCGAGCCTTGAGATCGTGCATAACATGATCCGTGGTCGCGCCGCTGCGGTCGCGGACGATGAGAATACAGTCGTGCTCATCGGTCGATAGTCCCCTCTTCTTGGCGGTGCCGCCACGTTTCCTGGGAGCGCGACCGACAAGCCGCTTCGATCCCTTCGCCGATTTCAGGATGAAGGTCTCGTCGGCCTCAACAATGCCGGTGACGGCCGTGGCTTTGGCATTCTTCGAGGCGGCGAGGAAACGGTGGCGCCAGCGGAACGAGGTCTCCAGATGCACGCCGACACACAATGCCGCCTTCCTGAGGCTCACCCCGTCGACGAGCGCGCGGGCATATTCCAGCCACTTCTCTCGCTTGCGCAAGTGCGCCATCGGCGTGCCAGTCAGAGCGTTGAAGGTGCGGCCGCAGTCCTTGCACTTGTAGCGCTTCAGCGCCGTCGCAGCACCCCACTTGCCGAAGGCTTCCGATCCGCAATGTCCGCACGCCGGTGCCTTGGCGAACTCGGCTTCGATCACAGCGACAACGTCATTGGCCGAACGCCCGACCTTGAGCGCCGCCGTCACCGCGTTGCGCTGTACCGGCGTCAATGCGCCGAGAGCCGTCAGCAAAGTATTGAAATCCTTCGTCTTCATTGTCCACTCCCCGCGTTTCAAATCACGAAGAGATCATGCGACTACATTGAGTCCGAACAGAGCCTCCTTTATCAACTCCACCCATTGCATTACGACTTCTTTGCCTCAATGTCGGACCTAGAACGCATCCTTACTGCGCAGTCGGCGCATCGAGGCGCTCCTTGCGCCAGCTGGACACAATTTAATTTCCGGATACCATCACACCGCCCTCACATCCCTCACCCCATCCTTCACCACCATCACCCTGATCTCGCGATCGGGGAACACGGCGGCTTTGAGGTCTTTGACCCTTTCTTCGGCGCCTCCCCCGGCCTTCGAGCTTGTGAACAATTTGCCCGTTGTCGGGGTTCGTTTTGCGCCGGAAACCCAACAACTGGGAAATCCCCGGGGAATGTTGGGTTACGCGCCGAAATGGCGGCGCTAACCCCACCTACGGCACTGGCCTTGCGGCGCTACTTCCACTCGATCTTGATGATCTCGTAGGACTTGGAGCCCTTGGGTGTCGTCACCTCGGCGGTCTCGCCTTTCGCCTTGCCGATCAAGGCGCGGGCGATGGGCGATGCGATCGACACCTTGCCCTCGCGGACGTTGGCCTCCAATTCGCCGACGATCTTGTATTTGACCTTCTCGTCGGTGTCCTCGTCGTGCAGCGAGACGGTGGCGCCGAACTTCACGGTGTCGCCGGACATTTTGCTCGGATCGATCACATCCGCGCGCGACAGCTTGTCCTCCAGATCGGCGACGCGGGCCTCGTTCAGGCCCTGCTGTTCCTTGGCGGCATGATACTCGGCGTTTTCGGACAGGTCGCCGTGGGCGCGCGCTTCCGAAATCGCAGCGATGATGCGCGGCCGCTCTTCGGATTTGAGGCGATGCAACTCGGCCGTGACCTTTTCGTGGCCTTCGGCCGTCATCGGCACCTTTTCCATCGCCATGGCAAACATCTCCTCGACTTGTCCGGGCTCGGCCGGATCTTGAAGCTCAGTGTCACGCAAATGCAGCACTTTGACCAGTCCCAACCGGGCATTACCCGGAGGATCTGGCCATTTGTGCACTGGACGATCAATTTAGTTGGGTTGCCCGAGATAACTCTGCAATGGGGCAACATGAAGGGTATCGGCTCGCAATGAGGCAATCGCCTTTGAAACCGCCAACGCCGCCGCCAATGTGGTGAAGCACGGGATGTGATTGAGCAGCGCCGTGCGGCGGATGTCGCGACTGTCGGCCAGTGCCGCCGCTCCCTCGGTGGTGTTGAATACCAGCGAAATATCGCCGTTCTTCATCAGGTCGACGATGTGCGGCCGGCCTTCCAGAACCTTGTTCACCGAATCGCAGGGAATGCCGTAGGCGTCGAAGTGGCGTTTGGTGCCGCGCGTCGCGACAATCTTGAAGCCCTGGTCGACGAGTTCGCGCACCGGACCCAGGATCTGATCCTTGTCGGCATCGCGAACCGAGACGAACAGTGTGCCGGAGGTTGGCAGAGCCGACCCGGCGCCCATCTGGCTCTTGGCGAAGGCGATGGCATAGTCGCGGTCGAGGCCCATGACCTCGCCGGTCGAGCGCATCTCGGGCCCGAGCACCGGGTCGACGCCGGCAAAGCGGGCAAACGGGAATACCGCTTCCTTGACCGCGATGTGCTTCAGTTTGCGTTGCTTAAGCCCGAACGATTTCAATGGTTTGCCGGCCATGATCTCGGCGGCGATGCCAGCCACCGGATAGCCGATTACCTTGGCGACGAACGGCACCGTGCGCGAGGCGCGCGGGTTCACTTCCAGAATGTAGATCTGGCGGTCCTTGATGGCATACTGCACGTTCATCAGTCCGACGACCTTGAGCGCGATGGCGAGGTCACGGGTCTGCTTTTCCAGCCGCACGATGGTTGCCGTGTCGAGCGAGTGCGGTGGCAACGAACAGGCGCTGTCGCCTGAATGGATGCCGGCTTCCTCGATGTGCTCCATGATGCCGGCGACAAAGGTGTCGGTACCGTCGCACAAGCAGTCGACGTCGACTTCGACGGCGTCGGTCAGGAAACGATCGATCAGCAGCGGTCGGGCAGCTGACACGATCAGTTCCGACGGCCGGTCAAGGGTGGCCGACAGTCGGGTAACGTAGCTGTCGATCTCCTTGCCGTCGTGCACGATCTCCATGCCGCGGCCACCCAACACATAGGACGGGCGGATCACAATCGGATAACCAATTCCGTCGGCGATGGCGCGCGCCGCCTGCGGACTGTTGGCAATGCCGCTTTCCGGCTGCAGCAGCTTCAGGTCTTCGATGAGGGCCTTGAACCGGTTGCGGTCCTCGGCGAGGTCGATGGCGTCCGGCTGGGTGCCGAGGATCGGAATGCCGGCGGCCTCGAGCGCATGCGCGAGCTTCAACGGCGTCTGGCCGCCGAACTGCACGATGACGCCCTTGAGGGTGCCCGACTGCTGTTCGGTGCGGATGATCTCAAGCACGTCCTCGGCGGTCAGCGGCTCGAAGTAGAGCCGATCGGAGGTGTCGTAGTCGGTCGAGACCGTCTCCGGGTTGCAGTTCACCATGATGGTCTCGAAGCCGGCCTTGGTCAGCGCGAAACAGGCATGGCAGCAGCAGTAGTCGAACTCGATGCCCTGGCCGATCCGGTTCGGACCGCCGCCGAGGATGATGATCTTTTCCTTGGCCGAGGGTTGAGCCTCGCAAACCGGCTGGTCTGTCAATCCCCGCTCATACGTCGAGTACATGTAGGCGGTTGGGCTGGCGAACTCGGCGGCGCAGGTGTCGATGCGCTTGTAGACCGGCTCGACCTTCAAGGTCTTGCGCGCCTTGCGCACATCGGCTTCGGTCATCTTCGCGAGCTTGGCGAGACGGGCGTCGGAGAAACCCATCGCCTTCAGGTCGCGCATCTGCTCTG